>JAHJJX010000010.1 GCA_018822665.1 bacterium | reverse complement strand
CCCGACATCTCCGTGCTCTCTTGCTGTAATACCTGAACCGTTGTTCTAATTTCGGCCGTTGCTTTTTGAGTACGCTCTGCAAGTTTTCTGACTTCATCGGCTACAACCGCAAAACCTCTTCCATGCTCTCCTGCGCGCGCCGCTTCAATTGCCGCATTGAGTGCAAGCAGATTTGTTTGGTCCGAGATGTCACTTATAAGGTTTATCACGGTCGTTATCTCTTTTGTACGTTCTTCAAGGGAGCGGGTTGAGTGTGCATTCGCATCAAGCAATTCATTGAGCCCGCTTAGCTTATCTCCTACACTTTGCGCTTCTTGCGCTCTTGCAACACTCATCTGGGTTGCTATATTCACATGGCTTGAGATAGCCTCTAATCTATCAGTATTTGATTTAAAACTTACTTGAAGTGATTGGAGTTGTTCATTGTTTTTATTGACCTTGCTCAAATCTTCATTTAACTGTACACGCAACTGACCCCTATAATTGGCTCCCATAACATCTATGCTTTCATTGATGCTGTTACCCGCAAAAGTAAAAGCCGGGTTTAATCCCAAAGTATTGAATCGTCTAAAAAATTCATTCTCGCCTGCGTAACTTATAGAAGTTTTCATCTCACGCATAAAAGTTTCCATTTGGTCTATGAGGTTATTGACCTGATGGCAAATTTGACCCGCTTGTCCGCTATCTGTAATCTCTGTAGCCCTGCTCTCAAGATTTCCTTTGACTGCATCATTCAACACATTGATTGATTTGCTCATGCATCTCTTAAAAGATGTAAGAATAAAATTTATATTAAAGGCTCCCCCTAGATAAATAACCAACAAAAGAGTATCAACGGTGCTAAACCCGTCTATAAAAAATTTAGTTATATACCCGACGACGAAAATAATGAGAAAAACTAAGAAATTAATTTGTAATTTAGAAAGATAAGATAAATTTGTCATAACGACCCCCATTTTTTTCTAGTAAATCGTGAAGTATCTTTTCAGATGCGCTTATTCCACCGCTTTTTTCTGCACTTAAAAGTTGTTTATAGAGCGGCTTGATGATATGGAGCGCTTTTTCGGTGGGCTTTCTGCGAACAGAGTAATAACCGACAACTTTTCCTTTGTTATCGTAAGAGGGTGTTACATTTGCAAAAACCCAATAAAAATCACCGCTTTTGGATTTGTTTATCACATAAGCATATATCTCTTTTTTTTGCTTCAACGTATCCCATAGCAATTTGAAAATAATCTTTGGCATCTCCGGATGTCGCACAATATTATGAGGGGCATGTAAAATATCTTTTTCAGCATACCCTGCCAATTTTAAAAACAATTCATTCCCATAGGTTATTTTTCCGTGTATATCTGTTTTAGAGACAATAATTTCATCCTCTGCAAACTTTAATTCTGCCATCCTTATTCCCTTTTAAAATTTAATTTATTATTATAAAGACAAAATCTGTCAAAACAATGTTAGCTGACTTAAATATTCATTAATTTAACGTCAATTTATTTGTTATTATTGTAATAATACCACTGAATTTTAACATATTGTGTTAAAATTGCTTCATGAATAACAAATTATTAGATACGCATTTTTTAGAGCAAGAGCTCTATAAACTCATTCAAACTGATATTTCCTATTTTGAATTTATTCAAAATGGTTCCTTGGACGGCATCTGGTATTGGGACTTGGAAAAACCTGAAAATATATGGATGAGCCCGAGATTTTGGGAAACACTGGGATACAATCCGGCAGATATGAAACATCTCACTTCCGAGTGGCAAGACATTATTTTTGAAGATGATTTAAAAATTGCAACGGAAAATTTTCATAAACACCTTGAAAATTCAAATCATCCCTACGACCAAATTGTGAGATATCAACACAAAGACGGTTCAACCGTATGGGTGCGCTGCAGAGGCATTGCAATAAAAGATGAAGTAGGCAATCCCATAAGAATGCTGGGTGCGCACAATGACTTGACTGCCGTCATAACTCTTCAACAAGAGTTAGCACAAAAAGACAATATGCGATTGCTCAATCAAAAGTTGTTAAAAAAATCGACCGACGAAATCAGAGTATACGACCATATATACTATAGCATGAAGTCAAAAACAATCAGGCATAACGACGAAGTTATACAATTGACGGACCAAGAAATTTCACTCTTGGAATTATTTATTAAAAATAAAAATACGCTTTTGTCGATTAGCGATATAGAATATTTACTTAACTCCAATAAGTATCTTTCAAATAATGCGGTCTCGCTAATAATAAGCCGCCTAAGAAAAAAACTTCCCCTTGTAAATATCAAAAGTGTTTACGGGCAGGGATATATGTTTTTGGCAGATTAAAAATTCTATGATAGGATGGTGGACAGCGAGGGATTAGTTGCCAGTTGTCCGCTAAGTCGTAAAAGCCCCATATTGTAGGGATTTTAGACATGTTTTTCCTAGTTGATTTCATGTCAAAATTGATTCTATAATTGAAACGAAATTATTTCGTTTGTACAAATCTGTTTTAAACATGACTTATAAAAAAACGAAAATAATTCGTTTTTCTACTTACCACTTGAAAGTTCATTAGCTATCATCTCAGCTTGTTTTAGCACTGTTTCAGTAGCTAACATCTGCATATCTGGTGGATAACCAAATTGTCGTAGGGTTCTTTTTACAATCACTTTTAGTTTAGACCTTACACTTTCTTTTATCGTCCAATCAATAGAGGCATTTTCTCTTACTCTTTGAGTTAAAACAACGGCAAGTTCTCTTAGGACATCTTTACTCATTAAGTCTTTTGCACTTTCATTGTTTGCAACAGCTGTATAAAATGCATATTCAAAATCTGTTAAACCCATCGCTTTAGGTTCTTCATCCATCTTGTGAATATCTTTGCTTAGTTTGATAAGTTCCTCTATCACTTCAGCCGCAGTAATGATTTTGTTATGGTATTTTTTAATTGAGTTTTCCAACATCTCCATAAGAGATTTGCTCTGAACGAGATTTGTTTTCATCCTCGTTTTTATCTCGTCATTGAGTAATTTTTTAAGAACTTCAAGAGCAATATTCTTATGTTTCATCCCCTTAACTTCAAGTAAAAATTCTTCCGATAAAACAGAAATATCGGGCTTTTTAATACCAGAAGCATCAAAAATATCTATCACTTGTTCAGTTACAAGTGCTTTATCTATTACTTGTCGTATCGTAGTTTCTAACTCTTCATCTGTTCTTCCACCGCCAGTGCTTTCAAATTTAACTAATCTTGCTTTAACTGCTTGAAAAAATGATACTTCATCTTTTACATCCATAGCTTCATCATGTGGAACTGCTATTGCGAATGCAGATGAAAGGGCAGTGACTTCATCAATGTATCTTTTTTTACCATCTTGTAACCCAAGTATATGTTCTTCTGCTTCAAGTATTAAGGAGAGTTTCACTCGTGTATCGGCTTCAAAATAATTTTCATAAGCAAACCCATGATACATTTGAGATACTACTTCAAGTTTTTCAAGCATAAGTGCCACCGCTTGTTCTTGTGCAAGTGCTGGGTCACCTTTACCTCCACTATCACTATAAAATGAGAGAGCTTTTTTCAAATCACTAGCAATTCCAAGATAATCAACAACAAGTCCTCCCGGCTTATCTTTATAAACCCTATTTACCCTTGCAATTGCTTGCATAAGGTTGTGACCTTTCATCGGTTTATCTATGTAAAGTGTGTGCATAGATGGTGCGTCAAATCCTGTGAGCCACATATCCCTAACAATTACAAGTTTTAGTTCATCATTTGTATCTTTCATACGATTTGCTAAATCACGACGCTGTTGTTTGGTAGTATGGTGTTTTGCCAATTGTGGTCCATCACTACTACTTGCAGTCATAATGACTTTTATATCACCTTTGCTTAAGTCATCACTGTGCCACTCAGGACGAAGTTTTACTATCTCTTCATATAATCTTGTAGCTATCCTTCTGCTCATTGATACTATCATACCTTTGCCGTCAAATACTTCTTGACGAGCTTCAAAATGATTTACAATATCGTTCGCTACTTCTTTTACTCTGTTTTGGCTTCCTATGAGTGCTTCAAGTTGCGTCCATTTTGCTTTGGTCTTTTGGGTTTCGCTTAAATCATCATTCCCAAGTTCGTCATCCAACTCTTTTACAAGCTTTTTCCCTTCATCACTTAGAGTTATTTTTGCAAGTCTGCTTTCGTAGTAAATTTTTACTGTTGCCCCATCTTCAACTGCTTGTGAGATATCATAAATATCTACATAATCGCCAAATACAGCAGGTGTATTAACATCGCTACTTTCAATCGGTGTTCCTGTAAATCCAAGATAAGTAGCATTTGGTAAGGCATCTCTTAAATATTTGGCAAATCCGTAAACGATTTTTTTACCTATCACATTACCGTCTTTGTCTTTGTCATCAACTGTTTTTGGTTTAAACCCATACTGTGTACGGTGTGCCTCATCAGCTATGACTATGATATTTCGTCTGTCTGAAAGCTCATCATAAATATTTCCTTCTTCAGGCGAGAATTTTTGAATAGTGGCAAATATTACACCACCTGAAGCAACTTTAAGAAGACTTTTTAAATGTTCTCTATCTTGTGCTTGGATTGGTTCTTGTCTTAATAAACTCTGTGAACTAGCAAAGGTATCAAAAAGTTGGTCGTCCAAATCATTTCTATCTGTGATTACTAAGATAGTTGGATTATTCAAGCTAAGAACTATTTTACCGGTATAAAACACCATAGAAAGTGATTTACCGCTTCCTTGTGTATGCCAAACGACACCACCTTTCTTATCACCGTCAATACTACTTGCTTGTGTAGTTCTTTCAACTGCTTTGTTGACTGCATAATACTGATGATAAGCCGCTAACTTTTTAACTGTTTCAATTATAGTGATTTGTGTTTTACTATCTACTTTTGTATTTTTTTCATAAACGATGAAATTACGGACTAAATCTAAAAGAGTTATAGGGTTTAACATCCCATTTATAAGAGTTTCCATATGAGAAATAAGTTTTGAAGCTTCACTCTTTCCATCACTACTTTTCCAACTCATAAACCTTGTTAGCCCTGCTGATATACTTCCTGCTTTGGCTTCTAGTCCATCACTTATGATACAAAAAGCATTGTAGGTAAATAGAGAAGGTATGAGACTTTTATAGGTTTGTATTTGATTATAAGCTGATTTGATTGTAGCATTTTCATCCACTGGATTTTTAAGCTCAACCACCACTAACGGCAAACCATTTACAAAAAGAATTAAGTCAGGTCGCTTGTTGATACCATTTTCTACTATGGTAAATTGATTGGTTACTACAAAATCATTACGGCTCACATCATCAAAATCTATGAGTTTGACTATCTCACCACGAGCGACACCGTCTCTTTGAACTTCAACGGTTATACCTTCTGTAAGCATTTTATGAAAAGCTTCATTATCTGTTAAAAGCTCTGTTGTTCTCAGCCTTTGGCATTGTTTTACTGCATATTCTATTAAGTCATAGTTTAAAGTAGGATTGATAGCGGTAAGTGAGTTTTGGAGCTTCTCTTTTAAGATAACATCTTCAAAAGATTCTCTCATAGGAGTTTCGCTATCAGGCGCTATGTTTGGCGCATAGATATACTCAAATCCTAGTTTCTCTAAAAGCTCAATTGCAAACAGTTCTATTTCATTTTCGGTTATTTTATTTGATATCATTTTTTTTCCATATCTAAAATAAGTTTATCAAAATCACTTAAATACTCTCTATCTTGTATCACTCGGTATTTTTCATACTCACTGTGAGCTTTTATCTTTGCTTCTAGTGCTGAGACTTTGCCATTGTCTAAAAGTATTGGGTAGCTTGATAGCTCAATAAACCTATCTAAAAACCCTATCCAATCTTTCATATTCATAACTATACCTTGAGATGCTCTAAGTTCTGCTAACTCTAAATATGCAACGACTATTCTGTCTAATTTATTTATATGTTGTTTATCTAAATAGTTTTTTGCAATAGTCACATCTGATTTTAGTACTTTTCCTTTTGGTGCATTCTTCCAAGTTTTAAGTCCCATGTAGATTTTAGTAGCATCTGCTTCACTATAGATAATTTCTGCTGCTGTTTTTCCGCAGATTGCCCAGTGCATTTTATTTTGTACTGTTGCATAAAACTGTTGTGTTATCTCATCATTTTTATCGTAATCAGCACTAAGAGCATAAATATCTGTTATTTTTTGATAAAATCTTCGCTCACTCGCTTGTATCTCACGAATACGCTCTAACTGTTCATCAAAATAATCTTTACCAAAATGTTTAACCTGCTTTAGTCTTTCATCATCCATAGCAAAACCTTTGACTATGTACTCATGCAAAACCTCTGTAGCCCATTTTCTAAACTCTGTCGCACGATGAGAATTTACTCTATAACCTACTGCAACTATTGCTTTTAGATTATAATACTTTACACTTTTTTCTTGTGTTTTACCATCAATAGCTCCATGTTGAGTGGTATGTCGGAAATCCCGACACACCACTTTTTCATCAAGTTCTTTCTCTTCAAATATATTTTTTAAATGCCCACTTATAGTGCTTCTTCCTTTTTCAAAAAGTTCAGCTAACTGCTTTTGTGTAAGCCATAAAGTTTCTTCATGAAAAAACACATCTATATTTACTTTTGCATTATCTATTTTGAAGATGACAAAGTTTTGAAATTGCTGAGGAGTGGTTGGTTGAAGTTGATTAGGCATGTATTTTTCCCTTTAGTGCTTTTAACATTGCAACCTGACAAATTTGTTTAATCGTTTCATAAATCCATGTCGTTGAAGATTGAGTATCTTTTAAAATTTTCTCATACATTTTAGGTTCAATATTTTTTTGAATTTGCTTTATAACATCAGCAGTTATACGCTCTTTACCTAAAGTTTTAAGAGCTTGAACTATCAATGAACTCTCTTTGTATTTAAACCCGATATCTTTTAAAGTAGATTTTTTAAATTCTAGTGTTGTGCCTAATATATCGTAGGTTCTATTTGCCCCATCATTGAGATAAATATACTTAGCGACGACTTGTGTAGATAAACCAAGCATATTTAAAGCACTATCACCTAAGATTTCTATTCTCCAGTTAAATTTTCTTGCATATGCTCTTGCTACTTGGTCAATATCAGGACTTACATTCTGTTCTAAAAAATCGCTATATTTTGGATAGTCGTAAATACCTCTGCTAACTCTGCGTATCTTGCCATCTTTGAGAAGTTCTGAGAGAAGGTTGTCTGCTTGTGTTCTACTAAACTTAGCAAGTAAATCACTGGATGAAAATGCCCACCCCCTACCATGTCCTGATATGAAATAAAATGCTTTATCATAGAGGCTAGACATAGGTTCCATTTTTATTAATATCTAGAAAAAAGTATATACTTTTCTAGATTTATATTTACTTTAATTTTTGCATAGAAATAGTGGAATCTAAGTTTTTTTAAAAGTTTAATGATGAAGAGTTTTATTTCATCTTCTGTTGTTTTGATCATCTACATATCCTCATCTAAATCAAATAGTGAGCCTTGATGCTCTTCTATCCATTCTTTTCTTTTCTTTTTTCTTCCACTTTCACGAAGTTTTACATCACCAAGAGTTAAGGCTTGTACTGCATAAACTTCTTTAACAGAATAATCTTTTCTTTTTTCATCTCCAAATTCGTCATAAGTAATCGTAATTTGTAATTTACATTCGATAAAACTGCCATTTGAGAATGTATGCTTACCATTGATAACCTCTTCTTTAAAGCCAGAATCACCCATGCTAAAGTCTATCTTCTCAGTACTATATATACCTCTCCATTTAAATCGACCTTCTTTTAATATAGGAGAAATGATTTCAACAGTTGCATTTTCATCTTCTATTATTTCTTTATTATCTTCTAATATAAAGTTTTTAAAATATTGTCTATCAACAATATATTCCTCTTCATTATTTTCTATATCTTTAAAACCGATTTTCTGAACTTTTTCATAGTTAATTATTTTTGTATAAAAGTTTGATACATATCTAATGGTGTGTTTATCTTCTAATTTTAAAGTGATTTCTTTTTCTAATTCTTGCTCTTTTTTTTCATTATCTAACTCTAAACCTTTTAAAGTTTCTTGTTTAATTTTTTTATCAAGTTGTCTATCTTCTGCATCTTTTATAAAATAATGAGTGATAATATTATTTATTGAAGGAGCTAAAAAATTTGCTACACCGGTTGCCAGAAAACCAATCAAAATTATCTCTTTAAGTCCACCTTCCTGATAAGCTTCTGTTTCAAGGCTTAACTCACTATCCAATAATATTCCCACTTGCTTAATAGCTTCTAACATGTCTTTTTCAGCTTTGTTTCTTACAAAAGCATTCATACTATGTGATTCGTCATCAAAATAATAATGAATTTGAAATTTTTGCTTTTTTAAATCATTCACCTTCTTCCTCACTTATTTTATTGTTTTCTATAAAATTTGTATGTTCAGTTTTGTAAGCTTGATAATCTACATTATAAAAAATTTCACTTGCTAAATAGGTATAGTCATCTCCCATTGAAAACTCACCATTCAGTTCATCCCAAAATTCATTAAACTCTTCTTCTTGTGTATAGTTTAAGTTTTCTATATTTTTCAAAGTTCGTGGATTTTCATTTTCAAATGCTTTTATCATAAAACATGCAACCAAAACAGTTGTGTTAATTAAAAATTCTTTTGTTAATTCATCTATTCCATCATTTCTAGTTTGTAATTCTTCCATTGTTCTACCATGTGATGTGGCACCAAGTTCATTTCTCAAATTTCCCATTTGCTGACCAATGTTTGCAATAGAGGTTGATAATTGAGTTTCTAAATCTCCTCCGTTATACCCAATCGCTTTATATGCTTTTTTTAATGAGCCACTTATACTTTCAGTGCTGCCAAGTTCTATTGACTTTTCATTACAAATTTCTTTTGAAATTGATTCTAAAATAGATTTTGCATTTTCTAACGCTAAACCAAAATCACTATGTACATAAGTCTCAATTCTTAAAATATAATCTTCTAAAGGTTTCCATCTACCGTAGTTTTTAATTAGAGATTTTAGCTTTTCCATCTCTAATAATTGACCCTAACTTCACCGCTCATAAGCTTAGGTAAAAGTGTATCTCTCATATTTTCAAGGGTTTTGATTTGATTTGTATTTTGAATAATTTTTTCATTAAAAAAAGATGTGATTTCATGAAATTTTTCAATCAAATCATATGTTGGTAAAGTTATTTCTATATTTTCAAAATCTGTTTTATTAATTATTGGCATAGTGGTACCGCCCATTGCTATGGCACGAAGTAAAGGATAGATGTATTTTAAATGTTGATACACATACTCAACTAGTAAGCTATCCTTAATTATCAAAGAGTTAATTTGTTGGTTACTTACACATTGACTTTGTGCTATAGCTACTTTCCCCATATCTGAACCAATACATGTAACTAAAATAGAATTTTTTGGTAATACAGAACTCTTGACTTTCCCCATTCCCAAAAGAGAAAGACTTCTATCAGCAAAAGTCGTATATTTGCCATAGTGTTTAAAATCTGTTGGAGTAATGAAATATATTTCTTCTCCCCAAAATTCTGTATTTTTAGTACTTGGTGTTTTCCCTGTAACAGCTCTTCCCAGAGTACCTAATGTGGTTATTTCCCACTCATCCTTAGCTTCTTCAATAAACCATTGTCTAAAAAGTGTTTGTGCTAACTCTTCAAGGGTTTTATTTTGGCGGTGGAGAAGGTCAATTTTATCATCAAGGCTACTTAGAACTTCTGCTATTGCTTTTTGTTCTTCAAGGGGTGGGATAGATATTTCAATTTCATTTAAAACTTTTGTAGTTAGACTAGGAACTGCTGACCCGACATTGAGATTTGCGAAATCAATTATTTTTAGATAGTAAAAAAGAAATTTCCCGAATACCTTTTCAGTATTAATTTTACTCCAAAAAATAGTATCAACAGTCCAAAATGGTTTTACCCCATCAATATAAAAGATATTGTTTAGAGTGCCTTTTCTTGGAATTAAAATTGATTCTTTATCATAAAGGAACGAATCAGCATATCTCATAATGCCACCACTTCCATATACTGGAATATTACCATCGTTTAAGGCTTTATGGTCTTTCCCATATTTTAATTCTAAAACTTCCCCCAACTTACACTCTTTCCAACTACTCATCACCCACCGCCTCATTGACACGATTGTCAAAAAAGTGTATAATGCTTGTACAATTGTCCTTCGGGATGCCCTCTGATCTCTCAGAGGGAGAAAATCTACACATTAAGCAATTCTCCAAGTTTCATTTTCAATTTTTTAAACTCTTCAGTGGATATTTTTCCTATCTTGTTTTCAAGTCTTTTGCTGTCATAAATTCGTGCTTGCACCAATAACGCACTACTCGTTTGACCGTTCAGCTCAAATGAATAGAAAAAACTTCCCTCCTTGATCTTTGTAGAAAGTGGAATACCGAAAAATATATTTTTCCCGTACTTTTTAACAATTAGAACAGGTCTTGAAAATATCTCCCCTTTGCCATCTTGTTCATAGCCGATATTTATCCCAATACTTGCCCAAAAAATATCTCTTTCTTTGAAATATTGCTCATTATCACTATTGTGCAATTGTTCTTTTAACTGATTCCACTCTTTGAATTGTTTACTCATCACCCACCGCCTCTGCATTCTCATCTTCTAACTGTGCCTCTATTTGCTCTATGCTAGGAAGTGATGATTTATACTCTTTAGGCAATATTTCCGTGAGCTCGTATTCACTAATACCCAAAGGTTTATTTATATCTTTGAGTGCATACTCTACGACTATGTCATTTTTGGATTTGCAGATGAGTATCCCTATGGTTGGATTGTCATTTTTATCTTTTAGCTCACCATCTACTGCTGATGTATAAAAGCTAAGTTTTCCTGCAAACTCTGGTTTGAACTCTTCTACCTTTAGCTCCACTACCACATAACATTTAAGCTTGATATGATAAAAAAGCAAATCTATTCTAAACTCATCACCACCGACTAGGAGCTTATACTGTCTGCCCACAAAGGCAAATCCGCTTCCAAGTTCTAGTAAAAATTTTGTGATATTGTCCGTGAGAGCATTTTCTAACTCTTTTTCAAGGTAGCCTTTTGTAAGACTTAGAAAATCAAAGTTATAAGGGTCTTTTGTAATCTCTTTGGCTAAATCAGATTGAATAGGTGGCAATGTAACTTCAAAATTTGTGATAGCTTTTCCATCCCTTGCATAAAGATTTGTTTCTATTTGGTGAATAAGTACATTTCTACTAATACCGTTTTTTATAGTGTTTTGCACATAATATAGGGCTTCATCTACACTTTTGCATTTTTGAATGATGGCGATATTATGTCCCCATGGTATTTGTAAAATTTGCGAAACAACTTGTTTCGTATTTTCTATGCTACTTTCGCCAACAAGTTGTTGGCTTTTTTGAGTTTTCAATTCGCCAACAAGTTGTTGCCAAAATAAAAACCATTGCCTAATATTTTTTATATTTGTATATGAAAACCCTTTTACATCAGAAAATTCTGCACTTAAATCATTGCTTAGTTGCTGTAAAAAACCACTTCCCCAAGTGCTATTTTTTTGTTTTTCAACTATTTCATTTCCAAGGTTCCAATAAAACTCCAACAAAGTGCTATTAACTTGTATTGATGCTTTTATTTGAGATCTTTGAAACTTTTGTTTTATCTCATTTATCCACTCTTTATACTCTGATGAGATTATCTTAGTTGGCTTCATTTTCTACCACCAAGTTTACTTTGGCTAGATTTGCCATGATTCTATCATTTAGGCTTTGTTCTTCTTGCATCTGCTCTTTTAACTCTTGTTGTAGAAAAGCAAATCTCTCTTTGAAGTCAAATTCATCCTCAACATCTTCAAGTCCTACATATCGCCCAGGAGTAAGAACATAATTCATTTCTCGTACTTTTTCGAGGCTTGCTGATACGCAGAAGCCTTTTATGTCTTCATACTGAGATTGCTTCGTTTCACTCGCAATGACACGGTTTTTCCAGTCGTGGTAAACTTTAGCTATATAGTTTGTGTCTTCATGGCTAAACTCTTTTGTCCGTCTGTTGATAAGTGCTCCCATATTGCGTGAGTCAATAAACAAAATATCTTTGGTTGTTCGTCCTCGTTTCATAAACCATATTGAAGCGGGGATTTGAGTATTTAAAAATAGTTTTGCAGGTAAATTTACTATACAGTCGATTAAGTTGGCTTCGATGAGAGCTTTTCTTATCTCTCCCTCATTTGAAGTGTTAGAAGTGAGACTTCCTTTTGCCAGTACAAAACCTGCTGTTCCTGTTGGTGCTAAGTGATAGAGAAAGTGTTGTATCCAACCATAATTAGCATTTCCCTCTGGTGGAGTTCCATACTTCCATCTTCCATCATTTCGTAGTAAATCACCACTCCAATCGCTTACATTAAAAGGTGGGTTTGCGATGATAAAGTCGGCTTTTAAATCTTTGTGAGCATCATTTAAAAATGAGCCTTCGTTGTTCCACTTTACCTGTGAGCTATCTATACCACGAATGGCAAGGTTCATTTTTGCTAGTCGCCATGTGGTCTGGTTTGATTCTTGTCCGTAGATAGAAATATCGTTTATTTTTCCTTGATGTTCTGTGACAAACTTTTCAGATTGTACAAACATACCACCGCTGCCGCAACAAGGGTCGAAAACTCTGCCTTTGTATGGCTCTAACATTTTTACAAGAAGTTCAACAACACTTTTTGGAGTATAGAACTGCCCACCTTGCTTACCTTCAGCAAGTGCAAACTCACCTAAAAAGTACTCAAACACATGACCAAGTACATCAGCACTTCTAGCTTTTGCATCTCCAAAGGCAATATTCCCTATAAGGTCTATAAGTCCACCTAGAGATTTACTATCAAGATTATCTTTTGCAAATACTTTTGGAAGGACACCTTTTAGCGATGGATTGTCTTTTTCGACAACATCCATAGCTTCATCAACAATTTTTCCGATATTTGGCAGTTTTGCATTTGAAAGAAGAAACGACCATCTAGCAGTAGGAGGAACAAAAAATACATTTTCAGCTTTATACTCATCTCTATCTTCGGGGTCTGCTCCTGCATAATCACCTTCACCAGCTTTGAGTTGGTTATAAAGCTCAAGAAAACTGTCAGAGATATATTTTAGAAAAACAAGCCCCATAACCACATGCTTATACTCTGCGGCATCAATATTTTTTCGTAGTTTATCTGCGGCTTTCCATAGTTGTTTCTCTATCGACTCTTCTTGTTTTTCTTTTGCCATCTATTCTCCAATGTCATGAACCGCTTAATCTTTTATAACAAAAATCAATTTTATATGTAAGCTGATTCTAGCATTTTATTTATTTTTAAAGTATTAATAATGCCACAAATATTTTGTATTTTGTTTCAAAAATGTTCTGTTGATACTCGTGATAGTGCGGTTTTTTGGGGATTTCTTGCGTTTCTGGTGGCTGGTGGACAGTGAGGGATTTGAACCCTCGGTAGGTTACCCTACGCTACCTTTCCAAGGTAGTAGATTCGACCGCTCTCCCAACTGTCCTTTTTGAAGAATAGAATTCTACCCTCATCGTACTTAATTTTTACAAAATTAAGTACGAAATGTAATAAAATTATAAAAATTTAAAAATCTCTTACAACTTTATATGTTGGATTATCGATTTCGTGGATACAAAACTCACCTGCGTTTGAAAGAGCTTCGATACAGTCATCACTTAAATGTCTCAGTTTTAATCTTTTGCCCGATTCTGTATACTTTTTTGTTACTTTATCGATTGCTTCAATGCCGCTTGAATCCATAACTCTTGTGTTGCTAAAATCAATCACTACGCTTTGAGGGTCATTGTTTATATCGAATATCTCGTTTCTAAACTGCACGGCCGAACCAAAGAACAGAGGACCTTCAAGTTCATATACTTTTGTGCCGTCTTCTTCCATTCTTGTTCTTTTTGTAATCTTTGCATGCTGATATGCAAATACCAGAGCAGAGATGATAACACCGGAAATCACTGCAATTGCCAAGTCGGCAAAGATAGTAATGACAGTTACCGTCACTAAGATAAAGGCATCAGATTTATGCATTTTATTGAGACGGTTCACGCTTGCCCATTCAAAAGTATTCATAGAGACTATGAACATGATTCCAACTAAAACAGCAATGGGGATAACACCTATAATATCTGAGAGAGAGACGACAAAGGTTATAAGCAAAATTGCCGCAACAGCGCTAGAGAGCCTCGTAAGCCCGCCTGAAGTGAAGTTAATGATAGACTGACCTATCATGGCGCATCCTGCCATACCTCCAAAAAAACCACATGTTGTATTTCCCACACCCTGCGCTATACACTCTTTGTTGGCACTTCCTCTTTTGCCTCCCATCTCATCTAAAACTGAAAGCGTCAAAAGTGATTCTATTAAACCCACAAGAGCCAAAATAACGGAATAAGGAAGAATAATCATCAAGGTATCAAAACTAAACGGTGCATCAGGCAATGCAAATGTCGGCAAGCCTCCGCTGATATTTCCCAAGTCTGAAACAGTTTTTGTATCAAACCCTGCAAAATAAGCAATAAGGGTTAAAACAACAATGGCCACAAGACCCGCAGGAACTACTTTTGTATATTTAGGAAGATAAAACATGATAAGCATCGTTGTTATGACCAAGACATACATCATGATTCCCGCATCTTTAAAAAACTGAAATTGACTCATTGCAATAACAACGGCCAAACCGTTCACAAAGCCGAAAATAGCAGGCTGAGGAACAAAACGGATAAATTTTCCAAGTTTCGCCATCCCAATGGCAACCTGAATAAGTCCGGTTAAAATAGTTGCCCATAAAACGTACTCCAAGCCATGACTTTGCGCAAGAGAAACCATGACAACAACCATCGCACCGGTGGCACCGCTTATCATTCCCGCTTTCCCGCCGATAAGCGCCGTTATAAGACCGAGGATGAATGCCGTGTACAAACCGACCAGAGGGCTAAAGCCTGCGACTAAGGCAAAGGCTATTGCTTCGGGGACAAGAGCTACGGCAACAACTGTACCGGAGAGAACATCATTTTTCGTATTTGAAGTATCGTAATTTTTTAAAGTAAACATATAAAATCATCCATTTTTTTAGGTATTAAATTTTTTCCGAATTGTATCGAATGGGTAATTAATGCTATATAAAATATATAAATAATTATTAT
>JAHJJX010000009.1 GCA_018822665.1 bacterium | reverse complement strand
TTTCCTTGTGATACGACCCCGTCCGGATGTGCGAAGATACTTATTATCTTATTTTCTGCTACGTTCACATTGGCAGCAATGTCGCAACCAACTCCACAGTAGGTACAGACGCTGTCAATTACTTCAATATTTTCCATCACAAAAACTTCCTGCTTTTATTTATTGAGGGAGTTTACAATTTTATCTCTTAAAAAGTTTGGAAGGAAGTTCAATAGCAAAATGATTAAATAAAATCTAAAAGGAAAAGGATAAAAGATTTTATTTTTTTCAATTGCTTTATATATCCGTTTCGCACCCTCTTGCGTGCTTAAAAGAAACGGCATGTGGAATTCATTTTTATCCGTCAGTTCACTTTGTATAAAACCGGGCAAAATATTGACAACATCAATTCCATGCGGTTTGTATTTGTAGCGAATCCCTTGGGCATAAGCATTTAAAGCGCGTTTTGAAGAGCTGTAAACTTTGGAGCTCGGCATAGAAATAAGCGAAGCAAGGGAAGAGATAAAAACTATTTTTCCTTTTTTTCGGGCTTTGAAATGCGGCAGTAAAATTTCCAAAATCGCATGATTGGAAAGCACATTCACATCATAAAGGTTTTTAAAATCTGCAAAAGGGGTAATATCGTAACTATGTCCTAAGGATATTCCGGCATTTAAGATGACCATGTCCACATGCCCCATCAATTTTATTTTTTCTTGAAGTACGTCAAACTTTGTAACATCTGCCGTGATTATCTCCACGCTCTTGGCATGTGGAATTAAGTCCGCTTGTAATTTTTGAAGTCTTTCTTCGCGTCTTGCCAATAAAACAAGCGTGTTCTCTTTATTTGCATAAAGCCTCGCAAGCTCCGCACCAATTCCGCTGCTCGCACCTGTAATTAAAATTTTCATTTTGTAGTCATCTTGAGCACGGGTGTAAACTCGGCATGTGGATTATCTAAAAAATAATTACATCTGCTTATGTAAAATTCGTAAAGCTTTGAGGGATTTTCAATCCGGAGTTCTTCAAAAATTCCACATGCCACGCGTACATTGCCTTTTCTAAAGAGTTTTACAGCTTCTGAGTATTTCATAAGTTCATCCTCGGATATTATTTTATTATTGCACAACACTTCAAAAATCTCAACAGCCTCCTTTTTTCCTTTGACCTCCACTAAGTCAATGGGACGGATTTTGTAGACACCTTGGAGTTTTAAATACGTGGCATGTGAGATTAATATCTGTGCGTCATACTGTTTTGTTAAGCCTTCCATCCTTGAGGCAAGATTTACGTTATCCCCGATAATTGTGTAATCTGAGCGACCAAAAGAGCCCATATCTCCTGCCGTTACCACTCCCGTGTGAAGTCCGATTCCTATCTTTATCTCTACATCATAAGTTGGGGTTATGGTTTTATTTATCTCCTGAAGCATCTCTATCTGCTCAATGGCACTGCGCAGTGCTTCATCTGCATGATTTTGAACCTCTAAAGGTGCATTCCAGTAGGCCATTATTGCATCCCCTATAAACTTGTCTATCGTTCCTTGATGACGTATTATATTTTCCACCATTGGTGTCATATAGGCATTGAGCATGTGAATGAGCTTATCAGGCGAGCCGATTTTTTCCGAAATCATTGTAAAAGAGCGAATATCACTAAAAAATATCGTTGCCTCTACTTCCCTCGAAATGACCAAATCTTCATCCGAGTGCTCAAGCAGATAGTTCATAACAGCAGGTGAAACTTTTTTGCCTAACATTCTTTTTGCCTGCTCTTTTTGTCTTGAAGCTATGACGTAATCTATTGCAACTGATAGAACCAGCGTGAGCGAATAGGCCGCAAGGGGAAATACTAAGTTAAATACCATTCCGTATTTAAAAAGCAAAATAAAAAACAACTCAAACAAAACATATAAAATCAACATCGCAAAGGGGATAAGAAGCCAAGATTTAATCAAAGAAAATACAAATACAAATATAAAAACGATACCCCAAAGAATCAGCAGGTCATAAATTACAATATCCGCAGGTTTGTATAAAAAATCTCCGCTCAGTATGTTGTCTATCGCATTGGCGTGAACCTCAACTCCGGCTATTGCGCTGTCAAAAGGGATGGAACGAAGGTCAAAAAGTCCAACGGCAGAGGTTCCTACTAAAACAAATTTATCTTTTATATCTTGAAGTTCAAAGTTTCCGCTCAAAATATCAGCCGCACTTATATAGCGAAAATGCCTGCCTGCACCTCTAAAATTGACAACAAGTCTTCCTACGTTATCTGTCGGAATTTTATACCCCGCAAACTCAATCCTTCTAACCCCCGCTTCATCGCCGATAACCTCCAGCGTATTTGCACCGCTGTAAATTCTTACCAGCTCCAGAGCAAGGGAAGAATAAATAATTCCCTCGTATTTCATAACCAAAGGGATACTTCTTATCATGCCTCCCTCATCGGGGGTGTTGTTAAAAAATCCGCTTGAGTATAAAGAGTTTTGAAGCATCTGTATATTTAAAACAATTCCTTTGGGCTCCAAAATAGAGCTGTTTCCTAGCATCCCCTTTTCAATAAACACACCCGAAACCATAGGTGTATTTTGCTCCTCAGTTTTCTCAAAAGTAAAAATATAGCCGCCGATAACCGGTGTTTGTGTAAAAGTCTGCGCTAAAATCTCATCATAATTAGAAAGTTTTTTCGAGATTTCAGGAAACTGCGCGGCAAATCTATGGGGTGAGGTTCTGTCCTCTTCGGCAAAAACAATATCTAAACCGATAATGCCTGCTCCTGCATCACTCAGTTTGTAAATTAACTCTGCAAAGAGATCTCTTTGCCACGGCCATTGCCCGTGCGCTTTTAAAGATTTTTCGTCTATATCGACAATAACAATAGCCTCATTTTTAGGAAGCTCGCCACGCAAAACAAATAAAAAGTCTCGCAGCCTATTGTCAATAGAAAAAAAAGCCTGCGGCATAAAAAGATATGCCCAAGACAAAAGCAGTGCAAGCACAAAAGCGACACCGACTTTGAAAAGTGAGTTTTTCATCTAATATATTAATTTATTTATGCCATCAGGGGTCGCAGGAGCTTCCGATTCCTGTGTGATATTTGCGATATCTTCCATTGGGATTTCAACTTTATTCTGTTGTGCTTCCACGATATCATTCATCGTATTTTCATTCTCTGTTCTTTGTTCCTTGAATGTATCCATCTCTTTAACTTCAATATGAGAAGGTGTCAGCTCTATCATCATTCCGGCTGCAACATCATGCAAAATACCCTTGTATTCCACGCTTATGCCGCCGCTGTAACACTTTATAATTTCCCTGTTTCCTGCTATATTGCCGGAAAAATCCGTTCCCCTGATTCCTATGGTTGCAGAAGCTGTATGAACCTTAAATCTCTCGGGGGCAACTTTTCCTATCTTCCCTGTCACTGAGCGGAAAAAACCGCGATTTGCTTTCATAAAAACTTTTGATTTGCTTGAACCATCAAAACTGAACGCTTCAAATTCAAAAGATGAATCAGGACCGATTGTCAAGACCGTATCATCCATTAAAAGTACCTGAACTCTTGCTTTGGCTTGTGTAATTATCTCATCACCGCTTAAGATTTCCATGCCGCTTTTTGCTTTTAGTAATTGCTCCGAGCGCTTTAAGGATGCATCGCCTTTAAGCGCAACGATATTGCCGATGTCAGCCCAGACAGTTGCACATAATAAAAATAATAAAAATAATTTAACCATGACAAGCCCCTAGTAATTTAGACCAAGCCCAAGCATAACAACATTTTTGTCATACTCCGCAGGTACATAATTTGAATTGTTTTTTGCATAAGTTTCTGAAATATAAAGTTCAAAATTCTCTGCAAAATAATGGGATAGTTTTAACTCAATCTGATGATAAGTATCACTTCTTTTTGAATTGTTTACAACAAATAAAGTACTTATGTCATCTTCGTAGCTACCATATCTCAACCTGTAATCTGCTCGACCGATAAGCCATGCGCTCAGATTGTAATTGACACCCGCAGATGCAGTCAAAAAATCTTTATTGACAAATTTAACTCCCGGAGTATCTTTGTCGGCACTAAAATTTTCATAACCTGCATTAAAAAATACAAAATTTTTGTCAAAAAGGTAATAGATGCCAAACCCACCGGCTAAAGCAGTATCATCTCTGCTCTTAAATAACTCCGGGAAAAAAATTCTTTTTGTATATTTTGCATTCAGATGAAGAATTATATTATTTGAAAAAGAGATATTAACTCTTGGAGAAAAACGTATTTGTTGTGATAAATCTTGCTCCAGATAATGGACTCTGTCATACGAGAGAGGCATATATACGCTGTAATCACTTTGTGAATACCCGATACCGGCTTCAATAGTCCCTGAAAAAATATTATAAAAACTCTCATCTATATTATTTTGATAATACGCTTTTAAATCACCTCGAAGGTACCAGCCGCCTTTTTCTTCCAGTTCGTTGACGTAACTTATGTTTGCGATAAATCTGCTCAGCGCAGTGGAAAGCTCCCCTATACTTCCCGTTGTTATATAATAATCATCCAGCGCACCGCTTCCAGGGTTTACGTTTATATTGGTATCGTAACCTAAAGAAAGAGAAGCGGAAGCTTTAAGGGAGTAGATATTTGTATCTTGTAAAAGTTCTAAGGAAGTTCTTTGGTTTGGAGTGAGTTGATAGTTTTGTAAAGATTTATTCATCTGCAAAGCCAATTCATCTCTGTTGGTGTCCTTGTAAATCTTTACAAGCGCAATTTTTGCTTCCACATTGTCACCGTCCAAAAGAATAACTCTCTCATAAGCGCTCATAGCTTCATTGCTGTTACCAAGAGCTTCAGCACTTTTTGCCCACAAGAAGTGAAGCTGCGGATTGGAATATTCGTTTTTAGATTTTTTAGCCTCTTCTACGGCCTTTTTGTAGTCACCCGAATCATACAAGCTCTGCACTTGTTGAATATCTGCGTACATTAATACACAAAAAAATAAACTTAAAACAATAGCTATTCTCATCTGTCGACCCCTTTGCATACATGGATAATCATCACTAATGATAAGGGGTGCTCTATTAATATATACTGAAAGATTAAAAAATGTTTTTATACAATCCTAATCATTACGGGAGTCGAGTTCACAAAGTCAAGCAAGGCAATCTCTTTTATCATGTTTTGAATATCTTTTTCTACTGCCGTATGCGTAGAAATCAGCAGATTTGCGGAAGAGTTGAGGGCGGGTCTTTGAAGCATTGTCTCCACTGAAATATTATTATCTTCAAAAATTTTAGCTATGCGAGCCAAAACTCCCGTTTTATCTGAAACGTTTATGCGAAGGTAATATTTTGATTCGATATCCTCCGTCGCTTTGAGTTTTAATTCACCCTCCAAAGGTTTGTCAAATCCAAGCATCGGTCTGCTTTTTCCACTTCTAGCAATGTCTATAATATTTGCCACAACCGCACTTGCCGTTGCATCACCGCCAGCACCGGGCCCATAATACAGTGTCTCACCCACCTTGTCGCCAACCACGCTTATGCCGTTCATAACACCGTCAATCTTCGCTATCATCTGATCTTTTTTAATCAAACAAGCGTGAACTCTCAGCTCAACCTCTTCTTTTTCTTTTTTTGCAATGCCCAAAAGCTTGATGACATAACCGAACTCTTTTGCAAATGCGATATCTTCTTGGGATATATTTTGTATCCCTTCAATTAAAATATCTTCAGGTTTGGCATCAATTCCATAAGCGATGCTTGCCAAAATAAGCAATTTATGTGCTGCGTCAAAGCCGCCCACATCAAAGGTAGGGTCCGCTTCCGCATAACCTAAATCCTGCGCTTCTTGAAGTATTTTGTCGTAGTCGACACCCTCATTCATCATCTTGCTCATCATGTAATTACACGTGCCGTTCATAATACCCATAATGGACTCTATATGATTTGCTGATAAACCATCACGAAGCGCATTGATAATAGGAATACCTCCGGCGACACTCGCTTCATATTCAAAGGCTATATCTTTTGCTATGTCTTCAAGCTCATATCTATGATATGCTAAAAGTGCTTTATTCGCGGTAACTACGGCCTTTCCGCTGCGAAGTGCTTTTTTCACGACTTCAAAAGCCTCTTCAACCCCGCCCATAAGTTCAACAACAACATCTATTTCGTCATCGTTCAATATATCATCTACGTTATCTGTTAAGGGGATGCTCAAACCTCTATCTTTTGAGAGATTTTTTACAACCCCGCTTTTTACAACTATATCAACTCCGGCACGGGCAGATATGATGTCAGCATTGTCTTTTAAAATATTTACTACACTTGTTCCAACAGTACCAACACCTATTATGCCTACTTTTAACATCTCTACCCTTTTTTTAACTCAAGTTTCACCCATAATAAAGATGAAGAGCTATTTTTTTTCGTCTTTAAACTGTCTTAAAAATTCTTTGATATTTCTGGCTGCTTGACGGATACGGTTATCGTTTTCAATCAAAGCTATACGCACATAACCCTCTCCGTATTCACCAAAACCTATTCCGGGAGCCACTGCCACTTGCGCCTCTTTTAGCAATCTTTTTGAAAATTCTAGGGAGCCTAAATGTATTGCGCACTCCGGTATCTTCGCCCAAACAAACATACTTGCCTGATTTTTTCTTATATGCCAGCCGGCTCTCTCAAATGCATCCAACAATATATCTTGACGATGGTCATACTTGTCTACGATATCTTTCACGCACTGCTGGTCACCGTTGAGTGCGATTGTTGCCGCTACCTGTATTGGCGTAAACATACCGTAATCTAGCCATGATTTAATTTTTTGCAGAGCACCGATTAATTTTTTGTTTCCAACAAAGAAACCTACGCGCCAGCCTGCCATATTATAACTTTTTGAAAGTGTAAAACTCTCAACGGCAACATCTTTAGCCCCTTCTACACTCATAATAGACGGAGTAACATAGCCGCCAAAAGTTATATCCCCGTACGCAATGTCAGAAATAATATAAAATCTCTCTTTCTTGGCCATTGCTACAAGTTTTACATAAAATTCTTGTGTTACCGTAGCAGTAGAAGGATTGTGAGGAAAGTTGACTAAGACATATTTTGGTCGAGGAGAAGTCTCTTTAAAAACTCTCTCCAAGTTTTCAAAAAACTTAGGCTCGTCTACTTTATAATCTTCATCAAATTCCAAACCAAATTTAACAACATTTCCGCCCGCCAAAATAAAAGCGTAAGAGTGAATCGGGTACGTAGGGTCAGGAACAACTGTCGTATCGCCCGGATTTGTAATAGCATAAGCCAAGTGGGCATAGCCCTCTTTGGAACCCATTGTAGCAACACACTCTGTCATTGGGTCCAAGTCGCATCCGTAACGACGCTTATACCAGTCTGCTATAGCTATTAAAAGTTTTGGGATACCCTTGGAAGTTGAATAGCCGTGCGTTTTAGTTTTTTGCGCCGACTCAATTAACTTTTGACGAATATGCTCCGGCGTATCTCCGTCTGGATTACCCATAGAAAAATCTATAACATCCGCACCAGCTCTGCGCTCAGCCATTTTAAGTTCATTTACTTCCGCAAAAACATACTTAGGAAGTCTTTTTATTCTGTCAAATTCTATCTCGTCAAACATTCTGTTTCCTGATTATTAAGGCTTATTACGCCTTTTAAATTATGAACGACATTTTAGCAAAAAAATTTACTATTAGTGAATAAATTTATCTCGCACCCATCGGTTTTAAAACCAAGTCGTCTTTAATATTTTTGAGTGTATACAAATCTGATATCTTCATATATTCTGCAAATTTTGGTATATTTAATATTATCTCATCTCTTTTTGTATCTCTTTTTAAAACTTTTAACAAATGCAGGGAACTGTCATAATACACTATATACGGGTACCAGTCATTTCTTGAGGAGCTTGTGATTTTTAATGTTTGTATTTTTGAGACATTGAGCCAATGCGCATAAAGAGAGCGCTTTAAATTGACTTGCGCTCCCTCAGTAAGTGTTTCAAGGCTCAAATGCCCCTCTCGCATATCAACAGTATACGTCCAATCAACAGAAGAATTTCTTTTGATATCCACAAGCTCGCAACCACTTTTTTGCAGCTCTTTTTGTAAAATCAACGGGTCGGTCGCATATTCCGATGTAAGACTTATCGTCCATGTAAATTCTGAATTATCCAAAGTGGATTCTGTTGTTACATACCTGTAATAGCCTATATTGCTAAGAGTATCTCCCATAATTTTTACAAAAAACAAAGGGGAACCGCTCGTTTTAAAACTAAGTTTTAACTCACTTGGGTTTTTATAAAAAAGATTTAAAAGACCGTTCTCTTTTAATGTCTCAACCACCTTGACAACATCCACTCTTTCTTTAATGTAATAATCAGATTTTGGAGAAAAAATAATATTTATGTACGCACTATTTTGTTTATAAACACTCGCATCTAACAATGTTTTAATTTTCTGTATCAAAAGGTCTTCTTTATTTATATCATCAGAAAAGACTAAAGTACACAAGAAAATTAAAACATAAAAAACTTTTACCATTTACGGCCTTTATTGAGGCTCATAAACTCTTCCGTATCTATCTTTTTAAGAATTCCGTCTTTATATAAAAATCTTAAATTTTTGTTTTCTTGATACTCTGCAATTTCACCGTCAACTTCAATTTTTATGTTTCCATGACCCAGATACAAAAGCCAATTTTTGTCTGTATCTAAAACGAGTTCATCGCTAAAAAGTTTTTGGTATTTTTCATGTGTAGCTAAATCAATATAACCCATCCATAAACTTACTGTTGGCAAAATTTTTAAAGATTTTACAATAACTTTTTCCGCAACTGCCGCAACAGTTTCATTTACATCAACAGCAGAGCTATTGTCTTCAAGACTTGCATTCATATCTTGCATCTCTTGGTTTATGTTTTCTATCGGTTCTATCGTGCTCATAGTATTTTCTATGGTGGTATTATCTATATGTTGAATCTCATCTTCCATTTGCGACGAATCATTCATCATCGTAATAGATACGGCAATGACAAAAACAAATAAAGCCGTAAGAAGATACCTCATTTTATTATTTTTCTTTTCTTTAGGTGTTATAAACACACTGTGAGACTGCGCGAGGATTGAGCTGCTTTGTAAAGAATTCAGCCCCTTCGCTCTTAAATCATCCAGTTCAATGGAGTAATCTCTCTCGAGTATAGAGATAAAACCCAAAAACTGAACTCTGCTCATACCGTCAAAGCTTTCATGTAAAATTGCCTGCACATGCTGCTTTGCTATATGCGTTTTTTCATGTATCTTTTGAGCACCAATATCTTTTAATTTATCAAATCCACCGCTCATACTCTCATCCTATCCATCAAAATAGCACCGGCTACGCTCACATTTAAAGAGTCAAATCCGTGCGACATTTTTATGCTAAGCGTCTCATCAAGTTTAGACACGACTCGCGAAGTCAAACCTTCACCCTCGCTACCCAAAACCAAAACTCTTTTTTGCTTTACCTTAACATCTCGTATATCTTTGCCGCCCATATCCGCACCGTAAAGCGTGTAACCGGATGTTTTAAGATCATTTAAAACATCATGAATATTGTGCTCAAGCGCGAGAGGCATATCAAACAATGCTCCCGTACTCGTTCTCAGGACAGGTTCAAGATTGAGGTTTTTAATTCCACATGCCACGATTGCATCCACGCCCAAAGCGTAAGCACTTCTCACAATAGCACCGATATTTCCGACATCAGTCAGACCAGATAAAACTAAAATAAAATCTTTATCTAAAAAGGATTTAAATTGTTGAAGATTATAATCTTCAACCTCAGCCAAAAAGCCTTGATGGTTTCCATTTTTACACATCTTTCCTGCGGCTTCTGCTGGAATTCTTTTTATTTCAAAACCCATTCTCATTAAACGAGAATACTCTTTTTTGTCGAGTTCTTTTGCAAGATAGAGAGTCTTAATTTTACTTGGGTGATTTTCTATAACATAATTGATTGGTTGTTTTGCGTATATTAACATGAGAAGTATTTTATCTAAAAAATTTAAATATTTTGTTATTTAACAACTTTTTATTATTAAATAACTTAAAGCGACAATATTCTTTGATAACAAGCTTTTGTATTCTCACCGGTTATTTTGCTGATAAGCTTTGCCTGCACTTTTTTTGGTAAATCAAGTTCCAAAACATCATTCTGAGAAATTGCACTGCTTGCTTGCGCTTGTCCGCCTTCTACAACAACAACCCATTCCCCTTTGTGATTGCCGCAGAGCCTTTCTAAAATCTCTTTTGCAGTTCCATGAAAGTAGTTTTGAAATTTTTTAGTAAGTTCTTTTGCCAAAAATATTTTTCTGTCTTTTTCGTGCGCATCTATTTCAAGCAAAAGTTTTTCCAGTCTATGAGGAGACTCATACAAAACTGTTGTGTACCCGCTATGCAGGGCGCCAAGCAAAGAAGTTGTTCTGTCTCCTCCTTTATGAGGTAAAAATCCCCAAAAGAGCATTTGCGTACCTACAAAGCCGCTGGCTACAAATGCGGTTAAAACGGCATTTGCCCCGGGAAGAACATCATATTTTATATGATTTTCAATTGCATATCGAACCAGACTCTGTCCAGGGTCACTAATGCCTGGCATCCCTGCATCACTGACATAGACTATGTTTTTATCAAAAAAAGATTGTTCAAGTTTAGCAATAAACTCTTTTTCATTATGGGAGTGAAGCGATATAAAATTTTGATTTTCTTTTGTAGTGAAAGGGTGTCTTTCTCTTAAAATATTTAAGAGCTTTTTCGTTATGCGTGTATCTTCGCAAAGAAGTACATCCGCATCACTTAAAGCCGTCATGGCTCTTAGTGATATATCGCCGATGTTTCCAATTGGTGTTGGAACAAGCTGAAGCAAGAAAGGAGTTCTCGCCTTAGTTTAAGTTGTAACGTTTTTTGAATTTATCGATACGTCCTGCAGTATCTACCATTCTCTCAGAGCCTGTGAAAAACGGGTGACATTCATTACAAATATCTATTCTTAATTCTTCTTTTTGACTTTTTGTCTCAAATGCGTTTCCACATGCACATGTAACTGAACACGTTACTGATTTTGGGTGAAGATTTTTTTTCATTTTTTTGCCTTTTGATAAGCGTCTTGTGTACGCATATCTATATATTTTTTAAATCCGTATGGGGGCGGATTTTTAAGAGTGAAAGTATATCTAAATTAATTTGAATTTACAACAACACCTTGCTTGCTACGGCCATGACGGCAGTTTCTGAACGAAGCACCATCGAAGTGTTTAGCCTGAAAACTTCTTGAGCGCTCAAATATTCTCTCTCCATCTTTGAAAAACCGCCTTCGCACCCTATAAGAACCGTGTTAAAACCCTCCGTTTGACTCAAAACTTTGTCACAAAAATCAAAAACTTTCGTATCAGGAAATTTTGCCAAAAAATCTTTTACACTTTTGTATGTATCCAACTTCATAAATGAAGTTCTTCCGCACTGTTGCATCGAACTCTCCAAAATTCTCTCAAATCTTTGAAAATCAAGTTTAAAGTTTTTTTGCGAGCGTTCACAATAAATAAAAGATATTTTCTCTACTCCGATTTCATTGAGCGAAGGCAACACCTTCTCAATCGATTTTGCATCTATGACACACCATGCAATGTGCAAACTCTTTTTATTTTGAACTTCATTCACGCTTGAAGCAATGCGCTCTACATCCAACCCTTTTGAACCAATATTTGTTATTGTGTAGGTGTGGAGTGTGTTTATATCCGTCTTCGTTCTAAAGTCAATTGTATCTCCAATATTATGACGACGAACTTTTACAAGATATTTATACAAATCACCTTTTATATTGAAATTGTTTTTTGAAGCATTCTCATGCAAAATATATATCAAATTAACATCCAAACAGAAATAGCCAATGTTATAAAAAATTCTATCTGCAAGATTTTAAAAGCACCTTTTTTATACGTTTCTAACGGATTTTCTTGCTCCAAATTTAAATGCTTCAGCTTCTTATATCTTGTAAGTTCAAAGAAAATCAGAAAAGTGCCAAACACTATCATAATAATATTTTCTATACTAAAGCTTAAGTGTTTTGCCGCCATCATCACTGCACCTGTAAATAAAATTACAGCAATCAAACTTGCCCCGATTGGCATAAAAACACGCATTTTTTTTGCGTAAATACGAATATCCTGCGCCATTACAAGCATCACGATATTAACTAAAATCACACCCAATATTCCCATAACTCCAAAGTTATGTGTTACAATACTCATCTCATACATTTCATTCATAACGAAATTCTACTATATTTTTTTGTATCGGAGATAAAAATGGCTGTGCAAGTTGAAGAAGCATTACATTTAATATACAAACATGTCGTCAATAAATCTATAAAAATACTCCCCATCGAACAAGTTTTAGGTCATGTGCTAGCACAAGAAATAGAAGCTGCCCACAATTTACCCCCTTATGACAACTCTGCAATGGACGGATATGCGGTTAAAATATCCGACTCGGGAAAATGTGTCCAAGTTAAGCACACCATTTTTGCGGGTGACAACTCCAATGAAGAGTTGGCATGTGGATTTGCAATAAAAATTATGACGGGTGCAAGAATACCCCAAGGCTGTCAGTGTATCGTTCCTGCGGAAGATACAAAAGAGTGTGAAGACGGTGTTTTGCTTCCGGATAATTTAGTTTTATCCAAACACATCCGTATGTGCGGAGAAGATATACAAAGCGGCTCAAAACTTTTAAGCGTCGGAGAGAGACTTCATGCCCATCACATCACGCTTTTAGCTTCTCAGGGAATAAGCCACGTCAAGGTGTACAAAAAACCTCGCATCGCACTTTTTGCTTCCGGAAATGAGCTTAAAATGCACTTTGAAAATGTTGAAGCCTATCAACTTTACAATACAAACACACCCACATTTTTTTCACGCGCTTGCGAACTTGGCTGTGAGGTTGATTTTATAGGAACCTCTTTAGACACTCTCCAAGAGATAAATCTTTATATACAAAGTGCGCTTGATAGCAATCTTATCATTACCTCCGGAGGAATCAGCGTAGGCGATGCCGATTTCACAAAAGAAGCATTTGAAGCTTTTGCGTATGAAAATATTTTTGATAAAATAGAAATTAAACCGGGCAAACCGACAACATTTGGCCGTATTGGAAATACTTACGTACTCAACCTTCCCGGAAATCCACTGGCAGCTGCCCTCAATTTTGAGCTTTTCGCACAAAGTATTATCTTGGCACTCAGCGGAGATTCTGCAAAATATCTGAATGCAATTCACGCAAAAATGAAGCATGATTATAGATTAAAAGCCGGTAGAAGAACCCTTGTCCCAGGTTTTTTTGATGGAGAGTTTTTTACGCCTTGTGAAAAGTTTGCACCCGGAATGGTATCACCGCTCTCCGTTTCAAACGGATACATTATGATAGATGAGGCATGTGGATTTTTGGCATGTGGAAGCAATGTAAAGGTTCTTCCTACAAGATTTAGTTTTAATTCAAAAGAGCAAGTGAGTTTAGTAAGCAATTCCTAAACTTCTTTTGGATTTACGAACCGTTCCTTTTTTTTAATCTTTTCCCAAAGCTTATCATCTTGCCAGTCTTGCATAATTTCGTTTGAGAAAATTATATTTTCTAATTTTATCTCACCCATATTTTTTGAATACGCGTCATATCCAAAGGCCTGTGCATATCCTGTATCTGTTTCATGCACTATCACGCTGTTAAGTGTGACCTCTTTTTCCCCGTTTACGCTGTTTGTAAGCTTTAAAAGCGTATCTATCATAATAAAAATAACACGTGAAAATTGCTCAGCAGAGGGGGAAACAGGAAGCTCCACCCATCTGTGGGAATGTTTTTTCATGTCTTCTATATATTCTGTGCTGTCATTATTCCAAATGGCAACAGAATGATCAAAACTTTCAACCAAGGCTTTCATGTTTTGTTTCATAAGTCCAAAATCATATATCATTTGACCATTATCTAAAAAATTAGATTCAAATAAAAGTTCGACCTTATAGGAATGTCCGTGCAGGGAACTTCTACACTTTACACTCGAACATCCTCGAACGATATGAGCATTTTCAAATTTGAAAAGTTTTCGTATTATCATCTAAACTCCCTTATTCTGATCCCATATTCTAATATGTAGTCTGTCGCTGAAATTATACCCTTTAGACTTGCAAAACTCTATAAGAGGTTCTGTATTTGCTTCCACTTCTGCCTTTGAACCGCCAAGAGGCATGCAGTAGACCTTCGTTCTGGGTGAATGCAAAAGAATACTCTCAATCTCATCTTCAAGCCCCAAATCGATAGAATCGGCATCAATACTAAACTTGAAAAAAGCCTCTTTCGCCTTTGAAGCAATAGAATAAATTATCTCTCCTCTTACTCTTTTGTGCAGAGGTTCATTAGAATTGGAGAGCTTCACAGAAAGTGCAAAAATACACTCTTGATAAATAGGATATTTTTCAAAATCTACTGCCAAAGAACCGTTTGTTTCAAACGTTATCTTATGCCCATGTTGATGCAAAGCCGATAAAAACTCTATAAACACTTCATCATTCGCATAGATAAGCGGTTCTCCCCCTGTTAAAACGATATCCACATGCCGAGGCAATTCATACAAATCTAAAATACTTAACAGCTCTTTGGCACTTTTTATCGGTATCCAGTTGTGTGAAAAATGTTCTTTATTGACCGCATACACCGTATCGCAGCCTAAAACTTCAGTTCCATCCGCTGCTTTTTCAACGCATGCGAAACCTTCGCACTTCATGTTGCATCCGCCAAAACGAAAAAAGAGCGATGGAGCACCCGTGTATCTGCCTTCGCCTTGAATACTATAAAAATGTTCAACTAAATATAACAAATATCACCCACCGGTTTCATAAAATGCACGCTTCGATACTTCTGAATCTTCACCGCCCCAGCGATTTTTTTCCGGTTTTGTGCGAACAACTTCTTTTAAAACCAAAGCTGCACCTTTTATATCACCTCTTTTGATAGCTTCAGCGATACTCATCGCTTCATCAAAATACAAACAAGGAATAAGCTGTCCCTCTGCCGTTAATCTTATACGATTACATTTTTTGCAAAAATCATCTGCATAAGGCTCTATCACCCCGAACCTGTACCCATCTGTCATTGTAAAATAATGCGAGGGAGATGTTCCGTCAAAACCATCATCTTTAAACTCATAATTTTTGCGAAGTATCTCTAAAAGCTCGGTAGATTTCATGCCGGAGATATCTTTTGAAGCATAAGAATTTTCCATGTATTCTATGAATCTTATACTAATATTTCGATTTTTACAATATTCCAATACGTCTGTAATCTCATCCGCATTCATCCCCTTCATAGGGACCATGTTTGCCTTTACTTTTAAACCTACTTTTAAAGCTTCTTCCACACCCTCTAAAACATTTTTTAAAACATCTTTTCCCGCTATGGCTTTAGCAACTTCGGGCTTTAACGTATCTATAGATACATTGATTCTTTTGAGTCCGGCATCTTTAAGTCTTTGCGCTGTTCCCTTGAGAAGAAAAGCATTTGTAGTCATTGCCAAATCTATACTGGGCTCGTAATCGTATATCATTTTAATAAATTTATCTAAATCTTCACGAAGAAGCGGTTCTCCGCCTGTTATGCGGATTTTTCTTACACCTTCGTCTATTGCTATTTTCATGAATTCAAACAGCTCTTCAAAAGAGAGTAGATTTTCTTTTGGAACCCACGAAAACGGTTTTTCCGGCATGCAGTACTGACACCTGAAATTACATCTCTCCGTGACGGAGACTCTCAGATAATCCACTACTCTGTCATAGCTATCAATGAGCATTTAATTTCCTATGATTATTTTATGGATGTATTATATCTTTTGAATGTAAAGAGAAGTTGATGTAGGTCATACAATGTATAAGTTCATGGATATTTTAGATTTTCAGCCACTTCCATGCTGATGGGAGATTCAGAGTCTCACATCAGCAAACATGCAACTATTTGGCTAATATTTCAGCTTTAAGCGCATTAAACTCTTCTTCGCTTATGATACCCTGCTCTTTGAGCTTGTAAGCCTTTTGAATCTCATCTGTTTTAGATGTTGAAGAAAGAACCGACTCTTCACTCTTTACGCTGAGAGGCTCTAGAATCTCTTCTATAACCTCTTCTTTTTGTTTATCGACAGAACCTGCTAAATCAGTACTGCGTATCTCTTTTTTACCAACACTGCTTGCAACTTCTGCTAATTCAAACTTCGCAAAATCATCAGAAAAACTTTGAACTCTTAGGTAATATGTCTCACCGGCTTTTAAATCCATACGAATAGTTTTTGTTTCTATATCGGCTCGAGTTGCGGAGATATCTATTTGTGATGGCTTAAGATTAAAGACCATATATTCATACATCAAGATAACACCCTTCGTTTGTTTGTTGTTTATACTTACTTTATAAGAAGGTTTTCTATTTGTATCGTTAATACCCTCATCAGGCATAACATAAATATAAACCAAAGCTGCATTTTCAAGTGGGGCTTGTTCCTTAAATGGTATTTTCGCACATGCAGTAAAGAGAATGCCGAAGAATATCAAGCCTAGAGTGATAAAGATTTTTTTCATGATTTTAATTTCCTTTTATTTTAATACAAGATTATACTAAAAAAGATTAAAAGTTTAAATACAATAAGCAAAAAAGAAGGAAGAGAAGAGATTCATTCCCAAGATAACTTGGGAATGAAGTTTAAAAATGAAATTTTTAGAAGTTTACAGAAGCGATAACACGGAAATATTGTCCGCCTGCTGCATTTTCTGCTGCAGTATCGTCAAAACTACGGTTCATTAAGATACCTTTTAAGTCAAATGCTCCAACTTTTTGAGAAACGATTAAATCGATTTCAGTTGTTTTCATTGCTTCAGCTTTGAACCCATTAGTAATACCCATAACTTGACCTTTGTCACCTCTGTTATCATTGTAAACAGCTTGCAATGTGATACCAGTTTCACCTAGTTTGCCTGAAGCTTTTACTTTAACAGATTGTGCACCCGGTTGAGCCACATAAAGACCGTCTGTATAAACACCGGCAGTTGGAAGTTTAGTTTTCTTGAAACCAGTTGCAGTATTTGCTACCGGGATATCACCTGAAGATACACCAGAAACTGCGGCAAAAAGAGCTATATCAGATACTTTCGTGTCTGCTGATGCTGCAAATGCAGAAGTACCAGTTGCGCCAGTACCATCATGAGTAACGTGTGCTGCATAACCTTTAACATTAACGTCAGCTATTTTCATACCAGCATCTAACCATGCAGCTTCTGCAGAAACACCGCCACCAGCTAGAGCGCCAGCGCCAAGTACGTTATTAATATGGTAAGCCCAAAAATTTACACCTAAGCCATCAGCAGAATATAAAGCAGCTAAAGCAAAAGCACCACCATGGTATTGACCGAAGTTATCAGTAGCTTTCCATCCAGCTGTACCAGTTGATGTAGCTGCAGCATTACCTTGACCTACGTATGCACCGATTAATGTTACATTTTCAACTGAACTATTGATTGCAACAGCAGCATTAAATGTATTTGGCATTGCATTCCATTTTTCAGTAAATGCTAGTGGTGTATCTAATTCTTGTTTACCAAGCTTAAGAACTGTGTCTGGAGCAACAGGTGCAGTAATGTAAGCTTCGCCAACGAACATATCAGCATTTCCACTTGTATTAGATAATTCATTTGCATCTGTACGAACAGCATTCACTAAGTTTCCTTCAAGACCCATTGTTGAACCTTGATATACAGTAGCACCAAATCCAACATCACCTTGTTTACCAGTCATACCAAGTTTAAATACAACCTCCCCACTAGCTGCCTTAGTATCAAATAATTCACGAGTACCGTTACCTTTGTTATCAGTCTCATACCAAACTTTAGCTTGACCGTTAACTTTAATGTCCTCTAATGCACTTGCAGCTGTAGAAAGTGCTATTGCTGCAACAGCAACAGATACGATAATTTTTTTCATTCATTTCTCCTGTTTTGTTTTAATGTACCACATCTTATGAAGTGATAGAAAAATAACAACACCTGTTACTTTACTATCACTTCTAAGAATGTGATAAACTAAGATTACGGAATATTATATATTGCCAATTTTTAATCTAAGTTTAAAGTAGTGTCTATATTTACATTTTATTAACTATTTTGCAATATATGGGAGTTAAAGTATATATTTTTCTTATATACATCTGGCATTTGTTAAAAAAAGTATTTTATTTTAATTATTTAAGTTTTGATTATGTTTGGCATGTGGAGTAGAAATATTCATCTTGATGATAATAAGTTTAAAATTAGTTCAAAATGATGTGTTTACATCATTTTGAACGAAGAGAGATTTAATGCAAATCTCTCCATATTTGTTTTTTCCATAAGAGTCCGAATATAGCCAAGATTACCAAATAAATTAGAACTTTTGGACCAAGTTCTTCTCTTTCAGTTTTTTTGCTATCTCCGATTTGCTCCATGTACTCAACTACTTGCTTTTGAGCTTCTTCAGTTAAACCAACACGAGGCATACCTGTTCCATGTAATTTTCTTTGTGGGTCATTAATGAAATTGTGTAAATACTCATTACCTCTACTTCTTGTGTATTGAGATAAATCAGGTGGTACTGCACCAATATATGCACTCATCAAATCTACTGGCGTGCCAGCTTCTATGCCTGCATAAGACATTGCATGACAACGAACACAAGCCGCTTCAAATACTTCTTTATTTGCAGCTTTTGATACTTCAAATGCACTTGCACCTTCAACTGCAACAGGAGCAGAAACTTTTGATGCTGCAGATGCTAAATAAGCTACCATATCAGCTATCTCTTGAGGTGCCATCCAATCAGATGAAGGCATAGGAAATACTTTCTCTCCTCCAACTGGATATTTATGTTCAATATGCATAGCTTTTACAGGGTTCATAATAAGTGCTACAAGATAGTTCTTGTCATATATTTTACCCGCTGTTGAAATATCTGGTGGTGTTACACCATAAGAAGCAGCAGCATCTGCATCACTCATAAGAACAGGGAAGTCTTCGCTCGTCATAGAGTGACATCCTGTACAGTTTGCAGCAACTAACTCTTTACCTGTATCTGCATTTCCGTTCAGTTGAGAAGCGGCAACTACTTTTGCCCAAAATTCTTTAGTTTCTGCTGCGTCTTTACCAGCTTCTTCTAAAGCTTCAACATCGCCTTTACCGTCAAAAGTATAAGAAGCATCTGCTACATGAGGATGCATTTCATGGTGAGCGAACGGCTCAAATCCCCAATAAATATAACCAACCATAATAACCACAATCGACAAGATTCTCATCTCTTTTGAAACAATAGAAATTTTAGAAAGTACAATGTTTAAAACAATTAGCAGTACTGCTACTACAAGACCTACGATTAAAGAAAACATTATTTACCCCCTACTATTTTAGCTTCTAACTTGGTCAAGAATGGTAACGCTATAAACAATACTAAGAATGTCATAGAAGCGAAGAAACCAACCCAAGCATTAGCACCTGTTGGAGGTAGTTTTCCAAATATTGTCAGTACGAACAAGTCTGCCATCAACAACCAGAACCAGTATTTAAACACAGGTCTTTGATTCGCTGGTTTTACCATTGGAGATCTGTCTAACCATGGGAGTACCATGAAAATACCTTGAGCAAAACCAAATGCCATTAGACCTAAAGACTTACCGGAAATTCCAGCTATATCAAAGAAGAATCCGCGAAGAACTTCATAAGACCATAAAAAATACCACTCTGGGTAAATGTGTGCCGGAGTTTTCATGCCATCGGCTTTATCAAAGTTTACAGGGTCCATTGCAAATGCATTATGGTAAAAAACAAGATAAAAGAAAAAGATCATAAAAATAGTAATAACCATAAAATCTTTAGATAAAAAGTCTGGCCAAAATGCGATAACTTTAGATTCAGCTTTTTTACCTGCCAAATATTTTTGGCTTTCTTCTTTATAATCAAAAAATTCACCCTCTTCATTATTAACGTGAGGAAAACGAAGCGTATAAAAGTGAAATACAATAGCACCTAAAATAGCCATTGGAATTAAAAGAACATGCAACATAAAGAAACGCGTAAGCGTAGCATCTGCAACATAGAAGTTACCGCGAATCCATACGACAAGCTCATCACCAATAAAAGGGATACCGCCAAAAATTTCAGTAATAACATACGCAGCCCAATAAGACATTTGACCCCATGGTAGCATATATCCTGAGAAACCTTCTGCTGAAAATGTTACAAATAGCAACATACCAGAAAGCCAAATCATCTCACGCCCTTTTTTGTATGAACCGTAATAAATAGCAGTAAACATGTGTATATAAATTACCAAGAAAACAACAGATGCACCAACACCATGAACATTTCTAAACAACCAACCATAGGCAACTTCTTGCATTATTGTATAGTTTACACTATCAAATGCCATATTTACATCCGGCTTATAATACATAAGTAAGAAAATACCAGTTACAAGCAATAATGCAAACAGCATCGCAAGAAGTGCACCCATCGCCCATAAAAAGTTAATATTTTTAGGAATCCAATATTCCGTCATCATTACACGCCAAAAACCACTTGTATTTAGTCTTTGGTCAAACCACTCACCTACAGAGTTAGCTTTTTCAAATTCTGCCATACTCTACTCCCCTTATGCTATATTACTATTTGTTGAAAGACGAGCTATCAACGCTTTATACTCTGGACCAGCTTCACCTAAAACAATAGTATTTTCATCTTTAATTGAAAAAGGCGGAATATCTAATGGACGAGGAGGAGGACCGAATGTGTGCACTCCTGCTGAGTCAAATTCACCACCATGGCAAGCACACTTAAATTTATGTTCTTCTTGCGCATAAGCCGGTATACACCCTAAATGCGTACATAAACCAATCATTACGGAATAGTAATGATTCCCAACTTTAACACTTCTTTTTTCTACTTCAGGCATATCTGCGCCAAATCTAAGTATGAAAATTGGCTTACCCTGCCATTTTGCAATCTCAAGTTTATTGTCAGATAACTTACTTAAATCTACGGTAGTAAAACCAGCCGCCATAACACTTGGGAGCGGGTCCCAAGTCTTCTTCATAGCAACTAGTGAGCCCACCGCACCAACTGCCGCAACAGCACCAAATGCTTTACCCATAAAACCTCTACGGCTCTCATTCATCATATTTGCTCACTTATTGTGAATTTTAAAAGGTTTATTATATACCAAAAAAGTTTTAATTAATTATAAATTTAAGTTTTCTTTTATAAATTTGGAAATTTTGTTACAATATTGTTTCGGTTTAAGATAATTATTATTATTTATTGTTTTTATTGCGTATGTTAATTTATTTTTATCATAATTATCAACAATTGGAATATTTAAACTTGTAAAAAGATTTTGAAAATTTCGAGTATAGTCTTCTCTTTGAATATAAATAGGCCTTCCCCCCGATGCTAGGTTTTCTAAAACTGCTTGAGGCGAAGCTGTTATCAAAATATCTGTTTTTTTAATCATCTCATCATACTCTTCAAATTCATGATAATGAACAAACTTGCTTTTGAGCATCTCTTCATAATCAAGAAAATAATAAAATCCCAGCTGTAATTCAGGGCTTATTCCTTCTAGTAAGGATAAATTTTTTTCTAAATCTTTTTCATAATCATCATCACCAAAAAAATAAGATATTCCTATACTTTTTTCTGCCTGCTCAAAATATTTGTCATCAATGACATAGCTATTGCAAATTCCCTCGCCATTTAAATATGGAGAAATCAAAAGTTCTTTATTTTCTTTTTTATCATCTGGACAATCACTGACTCTTATAAACCTTGAAAAATAGTTCCTCATGTCCTCAAGCATAATAGGGTTAGCTTCATCTGAATCAAAAATAATTTTATCGCCATGATGTGATATTTGAGGTATATTTCTAATGACATCAAGTCCTAAGCTATTTTTTACTCCAAACTCACGGGCAACTTGCGCAATACGATAATCTGAGCAAAGCAAAGTAATATCTACATCACCAAGTGAGCGGATTATTGTTGCAGCTCTTCTAAATCTGTCCAATCCTATCCTGTGTCCCGTGTGTACGTAATAATAAGTTTTCATTTTAATTTCCTAGTTTTGTTTCTCTCTTTGTTAATAGTATCCGATAACGATTAATTCAAAATTTCAACCTTTTAATAATTTATATGATTCTACATAATAATTACTTACACTATCTATCCAGCGGTTCTATAATTAATTAACCTTACTTTCAACTTCATATAATTTATACTCTGCCTGGTCAAATACAACTGCGCTAAGCTTATTCCCATATACACATCCTGTATCTATCCCTATTGCAAACTTATCTATTTTTGCTTCCAGAAGCCATTGATGCCCATATATAACAAACCCTTGATTTCCATCATACAAATCTGCCCAAAAAATAGAATTATTATCTTCTTTCCCAAAAGTTATAAAATTTTGATTTTTATCAAGGTATCTCATTCTAAGTATCTTTGACTTTTCATTTTTTGTTAAATTGTCTAAATCACAACTATTTTTTAGACCACCATGCAAAATAGTTATATTTTCATACTTCATAAATAATGGCAAACTCATCAAAAAATCAATATCTTTTGAGTTTAAATTATTCACTATGTTTTGCTCATCTTCATCGAGTATTATGGGATTTTTACTTGCTTGTTTTTCATATTGAAGGTATCTAATTATTTTATCTTCGTGGTTTCCAAGAACTGATTTAATATTATGCTCTTGAATGTATCGCAGTGTTTTAACGGAGTCTTTACCTCTTGTGATAATATCTCCTACACATACTTCGATATCATCTTTTTGAGGATTTATTTTTTTACGCAGAGATATTAATTCATTGTAACAGCCGTGAATATCGCCATAAATTATAAGTCTATTCATTTTATTTTATCATTGAGATTTTTCAAATTTCCTTTATGCTTTTTTATATTCGCTCGAATAGTTTTACATAAAATCTCATCAAATGTTAATCCATCTTCACCATGTTTAAAATATTTTCTACCTGTCTCTAGATCTATTTCTAATTTTGAATGAGCAAATTTATTTCTGATTTTAATAATCTCTTCTTGATACGCTTCCGAAAAATCTGCTTCTGACATATCATTTAGAATCCAACTAAGAGTTTTTATTTTATAATCAGCACTAAATACAAAAGAATCTTTCATTAAGCTTTTTAAACCATTATCTTTTGTTTTCCAATCTCCATCAATACATTCTAGTTTTTGATTAAAATGCTCATTAATTTGATTTAAAATATCCAGTTTTAAATCTTTTGTTTTTTCAATATCTAAATTGTTAATATATTGTTTAATCATTTCAAGTTTTTGATTATCCATATCGCTTGTTTCGTTCATTATCATCCCACGCATAACAACAATATCATGAAACTTTTGTACTGTCAAACTAATCAAATCCTTAACTTTATCAACAACCTGTTTGTGATGGTTTTTTGTAGTTTGCAAGAATGATATTCTATCTAACTTATCAGTATTAGTTAAACCACCTTGAGCTGTATAAAATAATATTTCTGTGAAGATATGGCTGTCTCTTCTAATCTTTTTTACAACTTCATCACCATTCATTTCTTTCATGTGAAAATCAGTAAGTATTAAATCAAAGCTATTATCTAGTTTGTCAAAAAAATCACTTATGCTTTTTACTGCTACTATCTCGCCTTCAAAACCTTCTTCTTCTAAAAATTTCTCTACACTTTGAATATGTCTATCTGCTATAAATTCTTCAATATGGTCATCAAGCCAAAGAATTTTATACTCTAATTTCATTATTTATCCTTATTGAAAATGTAGAAAAGCTAGAACCATCTGATTCTACAAAAATAGAACCATTCATATTTTTTATTGTAGATTTTACATTATATAATCCTATTCCAGAGCCACCAGTTGTAGTAGTTCCAAAATCAAATATATCGTCAATCTTATCCGATTTTATTCCTTTGCCGTCATCTGTAATCTTTATCACCAATTCTTTGTTATTTCTAAAAAATTCAAATGAGATAATTTTTGCTTTTGCATTCTCGGCATTAGAAATAAAATTATCAACTATTGTAGTAATTTCTAAAGGTATATATTTACATTTGTATTCAATATCATTTGTATGAACTCTTATTTCATCAAAATCTGTATCAATTATCTTTGATTCATTAATATAAATTTCATTAATATAATGATTTATAAAATTGACGATATCCTCTTCATCTTCTTTCGCTTGTAAGTTATAATTTGCTTTAGTAATAAAGTTGGCAATAGATAAAATTTTAGAAGATTCCATTGAAATAACTTTTAAAAAAGATTTTTCATCATTGTTTAAATTATCAACCCCTTTCTCCTCTAAAAATAATTGTAAGTTATTGATTATTCTACTGGTTGAATGTTTAATTTGATGTTGAAGTCCCATAATATACTTTTTTTCTGTACCTAGTATTGAACCTTGAAAAGCGTTATGTTTCTTTTTTTGTTCTAAGTCTAAATTTATTTTTTCTAATTCTTGCTTTAAATTTTTATTTTTTTCTTCACTTTGTTCTAACTCTTTTTTTAAATTTTCTTGTTCACTTTCCAAAATCTTTATTTTTTTATCTAGCTGATTGTATGTTTCTTCTTTATTTAATAAATTATCAATTTTATTCACATTATTATTCAAAACAAAATCAACTTTTTTCAATAAAGTTTCATCCCCAATATTTTCAATTGCTTTTTTTACAAATTGCTTAGTTTTTTCATCGACAGCATAATTTGGAACTTTGCTAAAATCTTTTAAAAATTGTGTGATATTTTTCTGGGTTTTTAGAGTGTCTTTTTCAATCAAGTGTGATAAAACTTCATCATTAATATTTAAATCTACTATGCCAGCAGAATCAATACTCATTATTTGAAAAATTTTTTTACTAACATTATTTAGTTTTTCTTCTCTGTTTATAAGATAGATTTCTTTATCCACATTCCAATTTTTTTGTTTTATCATCTTATTTATTGTAACTTCTGTCACACTCCTTGGAACACTATCCCATTTAAGTCCCTCTACCACATATCTTTCAAGTCTTTTAAGTGTTTTATAAAAAAAACCATTATTTTTAATTTGAGATTTTGTAGATTTTGTAGACTTATGAATTAACTGACGAAATGCTTCATTTTGAACAATTCCTTCTCTGCTTGAAATTATTGGGTACTGTTCTGTTCTATCTTCTATTTCTATTCTGCCAATAATTTCCCTGCCACCTAAATATCTTCTTTGTCCTTGTCCTTTTCTCATTTCCATCCCAAATGAATCATTATCAATTTCTCCATAAGGTGGTATTCTAAAACCATTAATAAAAAGATAGACAGAACCAAAATCTACACTTCTCACACCCATTTGTTTCATGAAATAAGCTTTTCCATAAAAGTTTAGGTGCATTAAAATGATTTTAATATTTTTTAAATCAGGAAATTCTCTATTTCGCTCAATTGTTTTAAAAATAATTTTATCTCTATCCTTTAACTTTGTGATGATATATTTACCATCTTTACTAATCGCGGAATGAATATATGTTGTATCAAAATCCAACTTTTCAAAAAACTTATTTTCTATCTCTCCATTTATCTTTTTACTATAAGAATCTTCATTATCATCATCTATCTCTTGCACTTTAAGAAAGATTTTAAAATTATCACTTTCAACTTGACTTTTGTTAATTAATTTTTCTAATGTAGATTTGAGTGAAACAAATTTTTGATAGTTCAACACTTCATTAAATAAACTATTTTCATTAAATTTTATCCACCTTGTTCTCAAGTAAGATATTTTGATTATTGTCCCATTTTTGCCAATGTTACAAGAGGTATCTTGATATATCTCATCATCAGATACTTCTTTTAACTTCATAGGAATTTGATTAATCTGTACATTATAATCTTGTACATTTTCAAAATCTTCCCAATCTATTTTCAAATGATATGCTTTAGAATCTTTTTTTGTATATATATCTAACTTTTTACCAAGTCTATCACAAGAAAATCGCCCTATACCTTTATTTCCAGCCTGAAGTCTATTATTTTGTGCATTTTGCACTCTTTTGATGGAGTAAGCAAGATTGAGCCACTTATGCAATATATCTTCTTTAGACATACCAATTCCATCATCTGCTATTATAATTTCATGAAGTTTTCTATCTTGGCTTTTTAATTTTTTAAATTCTACAGTTACTTCTTTAGCACCTGCATCATAAGAATTTTTTACAAGTTCCATGACGGCAACATTATCATTATTGATAAGCTCTTTACCTATAATATTTTTAATATTTACATGTGATAAAAAATATACATTTTCCCACTCAGTATTCATCTAAATCATATCCTTCAAAACAATCCCAGCTTGCTCAGCAAAAAGAGGAGGAATCGCATTTCCTATTTGCGTATATCTAGGAACATCGACTTTTCTTCGCTCACCACCTGTTGTGTAGCCACCTTTAAATTCGTAACTATCCGGGAAAGATTGTATTCTTGCGTATTCTCTTACTGTCAAAATTCTAGGTTCGCAGTAGTGGATATAATCGTCTGGTAAAGTTGTAAGCGTTGGTGTGGCTGAAATTTTACAAAGTGGAACAACTGTTCTTTTTTTCATGCTGTATTTTTCTTTTATATCATCAGATATATTTTTATTTGCGATACCATTATCTAAAATATATTGAAATTTTTCTACAGTTTCTACTTTATGTTTGGCGAACCTGTGACTATCTGCAATCTGATTTGTTAAAGGTCTATTTTGTCTCATCAGCTTTTGATAAGAGCTTGTAGCATTAGCATAGACACCTGCTTGAAAATTTTTTGTATCTGGTGATTCTTTTGTTCCGTTGGATTGGAGCAAATCTGATATAGCGTCATTTAAGGATGTAGTATCTTTTTCTAAATTTTTTGATTTAAAAAACTTTGCTCTATTTTGAGTTATAGCTTCAAAAAACTCTTTTGATTCTCCATTTTTCATACCGACTAAAATATATCTTTGTCTTTTTTGCGGCACTCCGTATTCAGAAAAATCAACAATCTTTCCATGTATGTTGTAACCTAACTCTCGTAATTTTTTCACAACATAAACAGAATAGGCTTCTCCTCTTTCATTGCCTTTTTTAAAACCAATCGTAAAACCTTTTACATTTTCAAAAAACAGAACTTCTGGTTGCACAAGCTCTATAAATTTAATATACGAATCTATAAGCTTGTTTCTATCATCTTTTTCTCTTCTTCTTCCTGCCATTGAGAAACCTTGACAAGGTGGTCCACCTGCTATAAGAGAAATTTTACCTCTTAATAATTTTAATTTTTCTTCATGTTCTTCAATAATATTGTTTATATCATGATTTTGTTTTGGTAGCCAATCTGGCCAATCAAAATTTGAGTTATTATCTATAAGATTATGTTTCAAAGTTGAGAATGCATCTTTACTTTTTTCAACAGCAAATAAACCTTTCCACCCAGCATTATGTAGTCCTAACGCCAAACCACCACAACCTGAGAACAGATCAATGTAATGTTGTATATTCACTATAATTCTCCTTACTTTAAAGCTATAAGCATAACAAAAACTATTCTAAAAAATCCAGAACAGCGTATTTGAAATTAATTATACATAAAATCCCAACTAGCCATCTTACTAAAATAGCTTGAGTTTATTCACTACCCCGTTCATAATTTTTAGTTTTAAACTTTATGTCATCATTGCTATTATACTTATTTGTTATATCATTTATCAATATATTTTCATCTATGTAATGATTTAAAAATCTTTACAATATATTTGCATCTATTTTTAGATTTCCATCCTTTACAAATCCATTCTCAAACTTTATGTCTCATATTATCAATCTTTGTTAGCCGTTATCAAACTTTCTTGTTTTTGACAGCCATTCTTATATAGATGTGCATTATCTCAATTGCGGCTGGAGTAATTCCGCTGATTTGTGAAGCTGCCTGCAGGGTAGGAGGATTAAATTTTTCTAGTTTTTCAATTATCTCTTTAGACAATCCGCTCACTATTTTAAAATCAAAATCTGCAGGAATTTCAACTTTAAGATATTTCTTCATTCTCTCTATTTCTTCTGATTGTTTGTCAATGTAGCGGGCGTATTTTCCCTCTACTAAAATCTCTTCTTGTATATAAGAATCATATTTGCCTAACTCAGGAATCAACTTTAGCATTTTCTTAACATCAAAAGTTTTTCGTGCAATCAATTGCTGCGCCGTAGAAATATCTTTTATTGGCAACTCTTCCATTGCATCTAAAAATGCTATAAACTCTTTGTTTGGGGTAAACTTTGTATCTTCAAGAAGTTTTGCACCTTCTTTTATCTGAATATCTTTTTGTTGAACTTTTTTATGTACCTCATCACTTATAAGCCCGAGTGCATGCCCATAATGGCTCAACCTTGTATCTGCCGATTCTTCGCGTAAAAGAAGTCTGTACTCTGCACGTGAGGTGAACATACGGTAGGGTTCTTTTGTTCCTTTTGTTACCAAGTCATCTATTAAAACACCTATGTACGCTTCATCACGTCTTAAAACAAGAGGTTCTTTTGCTTGAATAAGAAGAGAGGCGTTTATACCTGCCATCAAACCTTGTGCTGCCGCTTCTTCATAACCCGTTGTTCCGTTTATCTGTCCGGCTAAAAAAAGATGTTTGATTTTTTTAGTCTCAAGAGAGTGTTTTAACTCTCTTGGGTCCACAAAATCATACTCGATTGCATACCCGTAACGAACAATTTTTGCATTTTCCAGACCTTTGACAGAATGAATCATCTGCTGTTGAACATCAGGCGGGAGGGAAGTGCTCATACCGTTTATATAGCATTCCGTGTTCTCCATCGTTTGTGGTTCTATAAAAAGATGATGTCTGTCTTTGTCACGAAAACGGTTTATTTTATCTTCTATACTTGGACAATATCTCGGTCCGGTTCCTTCTATTTGACCCGTAAAAAGTGGCGCTCTGTAAAAGTTACCCTCAATAATGTCATGCGTATTTTCGTTTGTGTAAGCAATAAAACATGGCAGCTGTTTTTTTGTTTTGGCAAATTTTTCTTTGTCTGTTCTAAAGCTAAAAGGGTTTGGAAGCACATCTCCGGCTTGTTCCTCCATGAGAGAAAAATCTATCGAAGAACTGTCAATTCTAGCGCACGTACCCGTTTTGAGTCTTCCCATTTCAAGTCCACATGCCGCCAAAGAGTTACTAAGACCGATACTGCTCTGTTCTCCAAAACGGCCGCCCTCTTGCTTAATCTCGCCTATATGGATAACACCCTTTAAAAATGTTCCGGTTGTAATAATCACACAGGTTGCTCCGTACACATTTAAGAGGTTGGTTTTTACACCCTTGACAATATTATCTTCAACGATAAGTGAATCCACCATCTCTTGAACTAAATCTAGATTTGGAGTGCTAAGGATTGTGTTTCTGGCTATGATACGGTATTTATCCATATCTATTTGAGCTCTTGAACCCCTAACAGCCGGTCCTTTTGTGTGGTTTAATATACGAAACTGTATCCCTGCTTCATCGGTGATAAGACCCATCTCTCCGCCTAAAGCGTCAAGTTCGCGTACCAAATGCCCTTTTGCCAAACCGCCCACAGCAGGGTTACAACTCGTAGCGCCAACATTCTCTGCAAGCATAGATATCATTAAAGTTTTACTGCCCATTCTTGCAGAGGACAATGCGGCTTCTACCCCTGCATGACCGCCACCGACAACGATTACATCATAATTCATTACATTTCCCATGTTACACTTTTATTTAAAGCGGATTTTATCATTTTTAAGTATAGTTTGCATAAAATATATAAAATTAACCAAAGGTTTTTAAGATGCCCGAAGATAAAAAAATTTCAGCAAAAGAGCTATTTAAAGAATATAAGCCTGAGATTTTAGAGTATGACGTAAAAGAAGATTCAAAAATTTTACACAAAACGAAGAGAACAAAAACAAAGAAGAAAGAAAGCCTTGATGCTCAAATACAAATTACGGCCAAAGAATATACAAAAGAAGATTTAAAAGCTTATGTTCCGGAGGTTTTGGAATATGATGAAGATGTGGACGGAACGGATGAATATCAGGTGAGAGAGAATCACCTGAGCGTAAAAGAAGCTTTGCTCGAAAAAATAAGAAAAGCCAAAGCTGCGAGGAAATCCAACAAAACGACATTTAGACAACCCATAAGAACGGAAAATGAAACACAATGATAAAAAAAGCACATAAGGCCTATAATGCAGGAGATTTTCAAACTGCACTAGGGCTGTATATACAACTCTCAGACATGGAAGATGCAGATGCCCAAACATCGCTTGCCTTCATGTACCAGAATGCTCAAGGCTGCGAAAAAGATGAAGCGAGGGCGCTTGAATTATATACAAAAGCAAGTCAAACAAAACAACCTTATGCCCTTTTTAACTTAGCAATTCTTTATGCAAATGGATTGGGCGGAGTTGCCCATGACCAATTTGAAGCCCATCATCTTTTTATGGAAGCAGCACTCAGAGAAGTTCCGCCTGCTATGTATGAGGTTGCGCTTATGCTAGAACGCGGCCTAGGCTGTCTTCAAAACTACTCTGAGGCAGCCTTTTGGTATGAAGAGGGAGCCAAAAGAGGTCACTTGGAGTGTTTCAATAATCTTGGTGTTCTTTACAAAGAGGGGCATGGAGTAAACGTGGATGATGCGCGATGTTTTATCTGTTTCTCACGTGCAGCAGACGGAGGCCTTGCCGAGGGACTTTACAATCTTGGTCAACTTTACGACCAGGGAATAGGCTGTGAGGCGGACCATGACAAAGCGCTCGATTTATGCAGAAAAGCAGCTTACAAAGGGCATGAAAAAGCAAAAGCAATTATTAAAGGATTGCAAGAAGATGGCAAAATTGTTTTTTAGGAGAAGGGCATAATGTTTACAGGACTCATAAGGGAAATCGCAAACGTTCAAAGCTTCTCAGGAAGTACGCTTACGATTCGTGCGAAACATAAGGCAAAACTTGGCGATTCCATTGCAATAAACGGTGCTTGCTTAACTGTTATTAAAGTATCTGGAAATGGATTTAGCGTTGAACTCTCGCCGGAGAGCCAAAAACTCCTTGCTATAGAAAACTATAAAAATGAGGTGCATATTGAACCGGCTATGATGATGGGAGACAGATTTGAGGGTCATGTTGTTCAAGGGCATGTGGACGCTATCGGCACCATCAAAGAGATTAAAAACAATGGCAACTCTTTTGATGTTTTTATAGAAGTTGATGCTAAGTTTATTCCCTACATCGTTCCAAAGGGTTCGATTACCATAGACGGAGTTAGCTTGACTGTAAATGATGTGCGCACAAATAGTTTTAGATTGACTATTATTCCTCACACAATGAAAGAAACTCTTTTTAAAAACTATCGTAAAGGTTCAAAAGTGAATGTTGAAACGGACATGTTCGCAAGATATGTTTCACATATTATTTCTCACCAAAAAAATGCGCTCTCATGGGATGACATTGATTCCATTTCTGCGAGATACTAGATTTCCACATGCCGGATGTAAAACAAAAAAACACTCTTACCTCTCAGAGCAAAGCCGTTGCTCTGCAATATGACAAAGAAAAAACCGGTGCTCCAAAAGTTGTAGCATCTGGCAAAGGCGAATTGGCAAAAAAAATTCTGCAAAAAGCAAATGAATTTAATGTTCCCATATTTGCAAATGAACAATTGGTAAACTCACTCATAGATTTAGAAATAGAGCATGAAATACCGCATAAACTTTATCAAGCAGTTGCAGATGTGTTTATATGGCTTATGAAAAATGAAAAAGAATTCAGAACCTAATCCCGCAAAGGCTTGGCATGTGGATTGCATGAGATTTTGTGAAGCATATCTACTTTCTCAAATTCCGGCAATATTTCAAAAGAAGCAACCGTAGAGCTTCTAAAGTTCTCCCCGCTGTTTAAATAGATGTTAAAACTGTTTTCATGCAAAGCAAGCCTTGTTGAGAGAGATATTGAATATGTTGTTAAAATTGCATCTTTTTTGGCGGCTTTTTTTATATCTGCAAAATACTCTTTGGTCCATAACATTGGATTTGAAGAGGGTGAAAAAGCATCTTGATAAACTATGTCAAACTTATTTTCAAACTTTTTAATGTACTCTCTTGCATCACCCAAAAAGATTTCCACATGCCACAAATCATCGTCGTAAACTCCATTTTCTGCCAACTCTAAAATGATATGTTCAAGTGCATCAAATTCTTTTGGATATGTAAAATTTTTCAAAGATTTAACAAGCGAAGCGTCAAGTTCCGGGGAATAAATATTGAGTTTTGAATTAAAATTATTTTTTTTGTGAAAATATAAAGTAGCCAAAGTATTAAAACCCAAACCAAAACATATATCTAAGATATTAACCTCATCTTGTATTTGCTTGATTTTAAATGCAGGAACAACATGCTTCACAAGCGATTCATGAAGAGCTCCGTCTTTTGTAGAGTGGTAATGTTCATTATACTCTTTTGAGTAGGCGGTGTAACTCCCGTCTTCACTCAAAGTCATTGTGTGCAACGCATCATCAAACACTATAACCCATTACCCCACATGTGCATTTTTTTAGCAATAACTAAATCATATTCAGGCAATACATCTATATAGTTTCCTACGCGATATTCAAGCTTTTCCAGTAACTCTTTGATAGCCTCGACATTCATTGTTCCCTTTTTTTCCATAATAATTATTTCGGCAGTATTTGCGAGCGTTGTATATGCCGTTTTTAATAGTATCTCGGGGTTATGGTGCAAAGAAAAAAGGTCTTTAATAATTACCATGTCATGGTCACGGGGCATAGCACGAAAGGGATGAATAAAATTTTTCACATACTGTATCTTGGCATGTGGAAACTGTTCGCTGATATCTAATTCTTCATCTGCATAGTAGGCTATTCTAAGCTCACCGTCTTTATTTTCCAATAGATCGTAAAGCGCTTTTGTTGTTTCATCGATAGATGTAGTGACTTGCAAATACCTATTTCCCGGCAATGGATTAAAAAGCTGTAAAAATTGTTTTAACTCCATAAATCTACTCTTAATATGCCATATCGTGAAGCTCTCTAAAGAGATAAGCTTCTACTATATCATCAATGTTTCTTTGTGTATGCGCAACGAGAGGCATCATGCTCATTTCTATAAAAGGCATAGGATTTTCTGCATCGTCCATTAAAACAACTGCTTCAGAGTATTTATCAAAACCGTTATAGTGTTCATTATGTAAAATCTCAACAATCTTGCCCTCTTCTATAAAAATCTGAGCCCATACTTTCGCATCATACACTTTTGTCAACTTGGCTTCTTGAATATCCTCACAATCCATCGGTACTAATAAATACACTATGCACCCACTTTTTTCAAATCAAGTTTTAACGCGTCATTATCCATAATATCGATATCACGGCGAAGAACCGTAGAAGCTATTTCTTTTGCTTCATCGAGTGAATGCATTTTATATGTTCCGCATTGATATATATTTAACTCAGGTATATCATTTTGCTCTTTAACATTCAGTACGTCTTGCATAGAATCCTCCCATGCCTGCGCAACAACTTCTTCACTTGGTGTCCCAACAACGCTCATATAAAATCCTGTTCTGCAACCCATAGGTGAGATATCTATAATTTCCGTAGTTTTTGAGTTCAAATGCTTCCTCATAAATCCGGCAAATAGATGCTCTAAAGTATGTATTCCCTTTTCAGATAAAATCTCTTCATTGGGCCTAACAAATCTTAAATCAAAAACAGTAATATTATCACCTTTTGGTGTTTTCATACTTTTTGCACGACGAACAGCAGGTGCCGGCATGATGGTATGGTCAACTGTAAAACTGTCTAATAATGGCATGTGGAAATCCTTTTAATAATTAAAGTATTTTAGCGTTTTAAATTGTAAAAATGTTGAAGCTGAAAGATTAAATGAAAAAATCATCTTGGCATGTGGAAACTATTTTGATTCAAGAAAGAGAAAATCAGAAATCTACTAAAACTTCAAAAGTTTTAGAGTTGGTGTAGATTGTGCTGAACTCAGTCTAAGGCTATACTCATAGTATGCCGTGACTTAAGTTCAGTGCAAGACGCGGTAAAGCTAGAATCTTTTAAACTCTCGCTTCTTCACGGCGGTTCAAGTAAGCCCATTTCGCGTCTACTCTTTCTTGCCATTCTTTTATCAAATATTTATACTGATCTTTAAACAGGTGCTTAAAACGGCCTTGAGCAGCTAAATATTCTTCTACAGGAACAACATTTTTAGGTCTATAAGTAATGTTTAACTCATGTCCGTCAATGATTTCATAAAGTGGGAATACCAAAGAATCTGTAGAGAGGTCTGATAACATCATTGTATCTTTAGGGTCAAACTTCCACTCAGTCGTACAAGGTGAAACAGCATTAATAAATACAGGCCCATCTACTGAAAAACCATGTTGTATTTTCTTAACCATGTCTTTCCATTTATTTGGAGCAACTTGCGCTGAATAAGGAATACCATGAGAAGCCATTATAGACACCATGTCTTTTTTATTTTTTTTCTCACCATAACTCACACGACCGGCTGGAGCTGTTGTTGAGCTTGAACCGATTGGAGTAGAAGATGATCTTTGACCACCAGTATTTGCGTATACTTCATTGTCAAGAACAACATGCATCATATTATGACCACGCTCCATACAACCTGAAATCCACTGAAAACCAATATCGTAAGATGCACCATCACCTGCAAAAGAAATAAATTTAGGATTGCGGTCAGGCTGCTTGAGGCGACCTTTATTTCTAAGTGCGTTATACATAGCCTCAGCACCTGCTACTGCGGTTGAACCATTCTCAAATCCGATATGAATCCAAGAAGCATCCCATGAAGTATAAGGATAAACAGCTGTACATACTTCCAAACAACCAGTTGAAGCTGAAAGAACTAAATCATCATTCGTAGCATTTAATACTTCACGAACAATAATTGAGTGAGCACAACCCGGACATAAAAGATTAGCGCCTTCAAAACGGTCAGCTGATGTTGAAAACTCTTTTAAGTTTTTAATTTTTTTCATTTCACTCATAGTTTTCTCCTTATAAAAATGATAGTTTCGGTCCACGAACACCGATAAACTGTTGTAATGGAGTTGTTACTTTGCCAGCATCCACATTTGCTTGAAGCTCATTGTAAAGAGACACTAAATGTGCTTTAGTTAAGTCACGTCCGCCTAGACCGTAAACATAACCAGAAAGTAGTGCTCTGTCTCCCGTATTATAAAGTGCGCCCGCAATTTCGTTAAATAACATGCCTGGAGCACCATTTGGTGATGAACGGTCAAGTGTAGCAATAGCTTTTACACCCTTCAGCGCTTCTGCAATTTGAAAGAATGGGAACGGACGGATTACACGAAGTCCAACCACGCCTGCCTTAATTCCTTTTGCTCTCATTTCAGTAGCAACCTCACGAGCAGTTTCAACTGAAGTACCCATACAGATAACAGCAACATCCGCATCAGCCATATCATAGCTTTCAACTATATTATATTTACGACCGCTTAATTTTTCAAAATCATCAAATGCAGCTTGGATTTTAGGCATAACTTTAGTCATTAAATCATTATGTTGACGCGCCTTATGCTCAAAATGCCAGTCTTCTTCAGTTTGTACACCATGCGTTACAGGATGTTCAAAATCTAGCATATCGTTCATTGGTTTAAAGTCACCGACAAATCCATATGCCTCATCATCCGTTAATGTATTTACACCTTGGGCTGTATGAGAAGTCATGAAACCATCTTGATGAACCATAGCCGGAAGTCTTACATCATGATCTTCAGAAACTTTAAAAGCGATAAAATTTAAATCATACGCATTTTGAGGGCAATAAGCATCAAACTGAATCCAACCGCTATCACGTCCAAGATACATATCTGAATGATCGCCATTTACATTAAGAGGAGCAGCTAAAGCACGATTTACAACATTAAGTACAATCGGCAAACGCATACCTGAAGCTTGATAAAGAGTTTCAACCATAAGTGCAAAACCCTGAGAAGAAGTAGCAGTTGCAACACGTCCACCCGCAGCAGCAGCACCAATACAGCCACTCATTGCAGCATGCTCAGATTCAACCATTACGAATTCACCTTCAATATAACCATCTGCCAAGAATTTCGCATAACCTTCAACAATCGGTGTTGATGGAGTAATAGGATAAGCAGCAACAACATCAATCTGACACTGCCTTAAAGCTTGTGCAGCTGCAAAATTTCCATCCCATACTTCTATGTCTCTTAACTCCATTTTATCAAATGCCATTATTTCTTCTCCTCATCTTTTGCAGGCCATTGTGCTAGCTCTGTTTCTTCATCTGCCTGCTCCGGGAACATTAAGAGTGATTTTGGATTTGTTGGACAAACCTCAACACAGATACCGCAACCCTTACAGTGATCCATATCTACACCAATCATTTTTTTATCTCTTGCAATAATAGACATATCCGGACAATAAATCCAACAAAATTGACAATCTATACAAAAATCTTTACTAAAAATTGGTTTTTCAATTCTCCAGTCAGCAACACTTGCGACAAAAGAGCTATTTTCTGAATATGCACGGTCTTCCTGTCGAGTTCCAGCAATATCATCTATCTTGCCGTCAAAAGTACGAAGCATAGCTCCGATTTCAAACTCATTCCATCCTTTATTTGCCATCATCAGCTCCTTATTTCACTTCGTCGAAAGCACGTTGAATAGCAATCATATTTGCATCAACAATCTTCTGCGGTAGTTTTGCAAGAATTCTTTGCATACTCTCTTTGAAAAAGTCCATTTCATACATTTTGGAAACTTTCATAAATGCACCAAGCATCGGTGTATTTGGAATAGGACGTCCGATAGTTTCTTGCGCTATTTTAATACAATCAACCGTAAAAACTTTCTTTCCAACCAATCTCGGTTGAGCAGCTACAAGCTCTTCTGTACTCAAGTGAGTTGTGATAATATATACTGTATTTTCTTTATCATTAATAGTAACATCAGTAGTGTGGACCAATGCAGGATCTATAACAAAAACATAATCAGGTCTCATGTATTTTTCATGATTCATAATCATTTTATCATCAACACGATTATATGCCGTCATGGCAGCTCCACGCTTAGCCGATCCGTAGAACGCAAAAGCCTGTACATGTTTACCGGTTGTAGAAATAACATCTGCCAACCCTTTTGCCCCTGTTACAGCGCCTTGTCCAGCACGACTATGCCATCTAATTTCTAGCATAAATTCTCCTTCAATTTTTTACAAAAGAATCCTGAAATTCTATATCTTTGTATTTTATGCAACTTGCTCTTAAATAAAGCTTGAAACATACTACACAATTGTATTACTAAGTTTGTTGTGTGATATTTTCCTCTCATAAATATAACCCACAGCTTCAAGCACATCACTAAAAATAATATTTGAAAATTCTTTTAGTGTATCATAACTGTCATATCCACTCAATACCGCCACCGAATTTATCCCTGCATTTTTTGCAGAAATTAAATCCAATTTCGTATCACCTATCATCCAAATATCTTTTGAATCCAGATTCAAAGCCTCAATAGCTTTTAAAATCGGTTCAGCATGCGGTTTTGGGTGTTTTACATCTTCTCTGCCGATTAAAACATCGAAGTGTTCCATCAATTCAAAATGTTCCATTAATATTCTAGAATATAAACCTGTTTTTGTTGTGACAATTCCTAGTGTTGCAAAATCTTTTGCCTTAAGCACCGCTTCTCTGGCGCAATCCAAAAGAATAGTTTTTTGTGTTGAAATATCACGATAATGATTTTTATATGTTGCTACAAAATCCCATACATTTTTCTCATTTACTCCTACTTCTGTAAACATAATATCTAAAGGATAACCTATTAATGCCTTGATATCTTCATCTGGCTGCCTTGGATAATCGTGCGTATCCAAAGCATGATGAAAACTCTCCAAAATTGCCTCAGTCGAGTCTATCAGTGTTCCGTCTAAATCAAAAAGTATAATCATTCATTATCCTCTATTTTTGAATTTTTTTCCCACTGGATATAGTTATGCCATATACCGCTCAAACCGGGTTCAATATTTCTCATATTTTTATTTACGGCTGTAATCGAACTTGGAATATATAAAAACAAATACGGATTGTCTTCAACTATCGTTTCAAACATCTCTTTCCACATGCCAGATAATATATCTGCATCGATGATACTTTGTGAGTCTTCTATCAATTTGTCAATTTTGTCATTTTTGTATCCAACTAAATTAAATCCGCCTTTTTTATCACTCTCGCTATGCCAAAAAAGATAGGGGTCCGGAGTTGGGGACAAACCCCATCCAAGAAGAACCGAATCAAAATTTTTAGGAAAAACTACCATATTTAAAAAGGCCTGCCACTCCATAACTCTTAGGGTAACAATCACTCCTGCGTGCTTGAGCTGATGCTGAAGTATTTGTGCCGCATAGGGTCTTATTTCGCTAGAGTTTGAGGTTACAATTTCAAAACAAAAAGGGTTGTTTTCATCATATCCGACTTCTTTTAGAAGTTTTTTTGCCTCATTAATATTTTGTTTTGGTGCCTTTACATTTGAATTATAAGCGCTAGTTCGAGGGAGAAAAGGACCTGTGCAAACTTGTGCATGATTGAAAAATAAGATTTTTACCAACTCTTCTCTGTCTATTGCCAAAGAAAGAGCTTGTCTCACTTTTGGATTTTTAAATTTCTCCAGTCTTAAATTCAATCCAAGGTATGTGTATGAATGCGATATCTCCTCATAGACGTTAAATTTTTTAAAAAAATCGTCATTTAATTGTCTTTCATATTGCATGGCTTCAATTCCTCCTATGTCCAAAGCGGAGGACTTTAGCATCATAAATCTTGTCATTGGATCTGCAATGACATGAAAAGATATTCTGTCTATTTTTGCTCTTCCTTCAAAATAATCATCATTTGCGATTAAAATTATATTTTTAGAGTGTTCCAACTGGTAAAGTTTATAGGCTCCCGTTCCTATTGGGTTTGTATTAAAACCGGAGTTCATAAGATTTTTTTCATCTTTTAAAATATGATGCGGTAATATCCCCATCATCCACGTCTCAAGCGCTTTAAAATAGGGTTTTATATAGCTTACTTTTATTGTGTATGCGTCTATTGCTTCAACGCTTTTTACAAATCTGAAATTAGCACTGTAAGGGGAGGATATTTTGGGAGAAATTAGTGTTTCATAGGTAAAAACAACATCTTTTGAGGTAAATTTCACACCATCATGCCACGTGACATGGGGATGGAGCTTAAAAATCAAAGTTGTATTATTTTCATAAAAAAAATCTGTTGCCAAATCACCTATAATCGTGGATGAATCTTTATCGTATTTTACAAGCCCGTTAAATAAAAAACCTGCTATTTCAGAGGAACTTGAATCTGTTGCTAAAATTGGATTGAGCCGTGAGGGATTGGCAGAAGTTGCTAAATGAAGCGTAGAGGAAAATAGATTTAAAGAAAGAAATAAAAATAATATATATCGCACAACCACTCTTTTTTTTAAGAGTGATTATATCCTAGATTTACAATGCTTTGTCATTAACTCTTAATTGCCCATTATTCAATTTAACATCAAAAACCACGTTTTTTGCATCTTCTTTGGCATATCCTTTTATTAAAACAGCTGCCGGAACAATTTCAGTTATAGCACCGTACATAGTTTTTGAAAGTTTAAGAACTAACTCAAAATCAATATTTTTTGCCATTTCCAAAGGGGATGAATTCATTTTTTTACCAAAGTCTGCATCTTCTTTTAAAGTAAGTTTTGCCTTTAAAGCAAAGCCGTCCAAATCTTGTCTATTATTTAATATCACCGTATCAAGTGAAAAATCTGCAATGCTGAGGATTAAACCTTTGGATAAAATTTTAATCATACTATCTAATATCTCTTTTTGCAAAACATCATCTGCCTGCTGGGTTTTTGTTTTGGAAACCAATAAACGAAACTCTTCATAACTGTCTTTATCTATCCCATCTAGAGCAATGTCATAATTAAAATTTGATGCCATTAAATTTAATGCATTGGATATGATTTTTACATCTCCAAATGTGCTTTTAGTATAAAACTCCGCTTTGCTGCCCTGCGTATTTAAAGAGATGTTAATGCTTATGTCATTTACGTTTAAGATAATATCATCTGCTTTCGTACCGCTCATGCGCAAATCAAAAGTTTGCAATTTAATGCTTGACGCATGCGTACTGTGCGACTCGAAAATTGCGCTTGAGAGCATTTTTTTTATATTCAGCGTAAATATCTCCTTCTCTTTTTCAACTTGTAAAAAAATTGACTCGATATTAGTATTTAAAGTATCTGGCGCGATAAGAAGTCCGGAACCGTCAAAAAGTGCATTGGATAGTTTAAAAGTGATTTTTGTGTTGTCTTTAGAAATATGTTCTTTGGAAATATTTTTCATATATCCGTCAAACTCTCTGCTGAGCATGTTGTAATTTATGTGATACAAAATCCCTTTGCTTTGAAACAATTCTTTTAAATACTTGTAAAATTTTATATCCGATGCTTGAATGTCATTCATCATGCTTGTTGACAAAGAGAGAGGATATATGTCTATTTGAACTGCTTCACTCAATGGAAAATTACTATATTCAATATCCACACCAACCATAACGCCTCCAAGCATTGCATTTACATACGGAGGAAGCTGACTGCCGGAAAATTGGTTGATGTAGACAACAAATTTATCCGCATCGCGAAGTAAAAATTCATAATGTTTTTTTGTGCGAAAATAGCTTGAATCGGTGTCGCTTTTACTTACTTCCACTCCATAGGAAGTTAAAACTTCTATCTTGTTTTTAAGTTCATTTTCCGTAACCTTATTCCCCAAAACAGGAAGAAGTAAAACTGCTCCGACAATAGTAGATAGGAATATAAGTAATTTTTTCATTCTTTGAAACCTTAAAGTAAATTTGTATAATTATATACAAATATTCTAAAGTTAAAATCAGCAGTTGTTGTTTTTTGTAGAAAAGAGGAGTTTTCCCGGTGCCAAAAAGCACTGGAAAAAAAGAGAAAATCTTGAGATTAACGCTTAGAGAACTGACGAGAACGACGTGCTTTACGACGGCCCGGCTTTTTACGTTCAACAATACGTGAATCACGAGTCATCATGCCTTCTGGTTTTAAGATAGCTCTTAATGAAGGGTTGAATGCAACAAGTGCACGAGAAATACCATGACGAAGTGCATCCGCTTGACCACCGAAACCACCACCCATTGTGCTTGCTACGATATCTACCGAAGTATCTTGTTTTGTTAATGCAAGAGGTTGCTTAACACGAAGTTTTTTAGCCTCTAAACCACCTAACCAAGCGTCTAAAGAAAGACCGTTGATTGTGATGTTACCTGTTCCTGGAGTCAACCATACTTTTGCTATTGAAGCTTTACGACGACCTGTTGCGTATATTTTTGCCATATGTCAATCCTTACTTAGCAAGTTGTGCAGTGTGAGGGTGTTCAGCACTTGCATAAATTTTTAATTTTTTAATCATTTTAGCACCAAGCTTAGTTTTAGGAAGCATACCGCGAACAGCCAATTTGTAAAGCTTTTCAGGATTTTTCGCTAATAACTCAGTCATTTTGATACTTTTTGTGCTACCGAAGTAACCAGAGTATGAAAAGTATTCTTTGTTAGCAATTTTGCCAAGACCGTTAAATTTTGCTTTAGAAGCATTAACGATAACAACAAAGTCACCACAATCAATATTTGATGTGTAACATGTTTTATTTTTACCACGAAGCAAAGTAGCTACTTCTGTAATCATACGACCGAATGTTTTACCTTCCGCATCAATCAAAACCCATTTTTGATCGATTTGTTCAGGAGTTGCAATTTTCGTAAATTTCATTCTTGAACCCTTCATCTTTTAATTTTAAATAAACATTTTGAATGTTTGTTTTAGTGGCGAAAGTATATCTATATAAGCTTATAATTAACTTAATTTTTGGTTTATTTAAGGTTTATATTTTGACTATTTTCACTTCGTCTTCAAGCAGATAACAGATGTATCCGTGAACCTCATCGCCGGTAATCTCTTGAATAGCTTTTATGTAATATCGAACCTGCTTAAGATGGTGTTTTGAAAAGGCTAAAGAACTTTTATAGTCAATAATATTCCACATGCCCTGCGAAAACAAAGAGAGCGGGTCGGCTTTTTGTGTATTGCATTCCACAAGAAGGTCAATATAGCGAAGATTATTTTTATATCGTATTGCCTTTTCTCTATAACATTCACCCTCTACCAAAGCCATAAACTCTTCTGATTTTAAAAGCAGAGACACCCTTTTTTCTATCTCTTCAATTTCGCTCTTTTCTAAGATATAACCATACTTGTTTATCATCATATCTTTGGCATGTGGAATGTTTAAAGATGTAAACTCACCAAGCATTTCAAGCATGTAGTGCATCGCCAAACCAAAGTTTATGGATTTTAAATCTTCCTCTTGGATCTCTTCAAGCGCTAAAATATCGCTTTGGGTTCCGTAATAAAACGGTTTGTACTCTATTGGCTGATAGTTTTCTCGCTCTTCATGTTTCCCATTTGTCTGATTGCCAAGGTGCTTGAGAGATATTAAATGCCCATCGGTTCCACATGCCAAGTCTAAAATATCAAACGAAGAATCTTTTGGCTTTAAGATAACAAACAGGCTCTCTTTTGCCCTTGTAAATGCAACATATAAAGCATTGAGACTATCTTCTGTTGCAAGTATTTTTTCTTTTTTGAGAGCATTTGCATAATCACCCTCAAGCTCTTCTCTTCCCTTTATTCGCAGATATACATTTTTTAAAGTGATGTCATCGTATTCGTAGATTATCGCATCGCGCGCCGGAGGAGCTTTTTTCAGTCTGTCCATCACGATGACATGTTCGTACTCTAAACCTTTTGATTTATGAACCGTAAGCACGCGCACACCGCTCAAATCTGAAGCGGCGGCGCTGGCATCAAGCCTTTCATATTCAAAAAGAAGTGCCTCTATATTCGGGTACTTGGAAAGTGCATCTAAAAACCTTATGAGGTGAAAATCATCGCTAAAGAGGGCATACTTTTGTATTGCTTTTTTTACAATATCTAAAAGTTTTACTTTATTAAAATCAACTTTTTCTATCTCTTTTACCTCTTGATTGATAAGTGCGAAAAAATTGTATTTGTATATATCTTCCAAAAAGTATAAATATTTTAAATACTCCAAAATTGCTTTGATGCTTTTTTGGTTTATGAGCTTTGTTGTTGTCTCCGTTACAACTTCTATCTTCTCTTCTTGGAGTTTTTGTTTTATCTCTTCGCCATCGCCGTTCGTAGCGCATAAAATTGCTATCTCATTGATATTCGCTCCAAGAGACAGCAATCTTTGAACCTGCCCAACACACTCTTGCAAAACCTCTTCACTGCCGATAACCTCAACATAACCGCCGCTCGCATCTTCCCTTACTTTTTGAGGGGTATAATTTTTAATTTTCTGCTTAAAAACTTTATTGACAAATTCTATAATCTCTTTTTGTGAACGGTAATTTGTAAGAAGCGGTTCCACATGGGTGTTACACTCTTTTGCAACGCTTGCAAAAAGAGCACTCACTCCGCCGCGAAACCTGTAAATAGACTGCTTTACATCTCCCACAAAAAAGAAGCTTCCATCATTAAAAACCCCCTCGCCCGAAACTATCTCTTCTATAAGCGGTTTTAAAATCTCATACTGCAAGATGCTTGTGTCTTGAAACTCATCGAGCAGCATGTGTTCTATCTGCGAATCGAGCCTAAAATACAAAAACTCGCTGTCAATGCGCTCTTTTAAAAGGTAATATACAAGCACCGTAACATCGTTAAAACTTAATTCGCCATCATCCGTATAAAGCGCCTGTTTCGCTTTCACATAGATATCTACAAGTGCATTTAGCGCATAAAAAAAGTTTTGCTCTTTGGCGCGGTTTTGATTTTTTATCGCTTCATTGATTTTTGAAAGATGTATATCCATCTCAGGAGAGAAACATTTTGAAAAAGTTCTGTAATTTAACGACTCCCTGCCAATCCAGCTCTTCGTCAGCAAATCGTTAAAACTCTCTGCCGTAACAGCATTTTTTACAGTTGAAGAAGCGTCCGTACAGTTTTCTACTAAGTTTTTAAGGGCTTCAAAACTATCCATTGCCTCTTGTTCGTACTGCCAAAAATCTACTTTTAAAAAGCTAAGATGACTCAGCTCTTTTTGTTTTGTGTAGAATTCATCAAGCAGTTCAAAGATATCTCCAAGCCTTTTTTTTGACTGCAAAGAAAGGGCAATAAGCGTTTCCCTTTTACCCGCCACACTCACCTCTTTTAAAAATCGTGAAAGCAATTTCAGCTCATGCTGGGAGCTCATAATAGAAAAATCCGGCATCAAACCGGCATACAAAGAAAACTTTCGGAGTATCTGGGTAAAAAATTTATCAATGGTCATGATTTTAGTATTGGAGCTTAAAAACAAATCTAAAATCTTTTGACGGTTTTGAAGAAGGTACTCTTTTGATAAACCCGTGACGTGAACTATCTCATCCAACTCACCACGACTCTCCAGCTCTTCAAGAGTAAGAACTATCCTCTCTTGCATCTCATACGCCGCTTTGTTGGTAAAAGTGAGCGCCAGAATTTTAGAAGGCGACGCACCCTTAAAAAGAAGACTGAGATAACGCACAACAAGCATAAAAGTCTTACCGCTGCCGGCACTTGCTTCGTAGGCTAGATTGTTTACAAAAGACATCTATTTGTCTCCATCATAGAGCATGTTCATGATAAGCTTGATGATTATGTCTTTCTGCTCTACAATCTCTTCTAAACTTTGTTCATCATACCCTTGAAGCAGTGCCCAGCTTCTCGCATATTTCGATATTATCTCTACAAAGCCTTTGGACTCTCTCATATCCAATTCTCTATTTTCTATACTTTGTTTTATAAGTTCTAAAGTTTGTGTTAACTCATAAAACTTTTGCTGCTGCAGATTCTCTTTATTTACCACATAACCGTTTATCAGGTATTGTTTTAGTATTTTTGTAGCCCATTGTCTGAACTTTATAGCTTTTGAAGAGTTCGTTCTATATCCAACTGCCAGTATAATATCTAGGCTGTAAAAATTTACAAGTTTGTCAGAATTTGCAATATGCATTTTTTGCACATTGCTTTTTTCATCAATCTCTTTATCTTTTAAAATATTATTTATTTGCTTCGTTATAACAGTTCTATCTTTACTAAATATCTCGGCAATCTCATTTTGTCTTAGCCAAACATTATTACCATCAAATTCAATTTTCAGCTCAAATTCGCCATCTTCATAAATTACAATATTATTTTTATTTTCATCAAGAGTTTTTAAATTTAATGATTGTTCCATTTTTAGCCTTATTTAAAGGTCGAAATTTTCGACTTCAAGATTTCATCTTCTACATCAAGCATTACTTGTAAATCTCTGATAGTAAAGATTTTGTTTTGGATAGTTTGGTTGTCGATTACAATGTTGTTCATGTTGCTTTATCCTGTTGAGCATATTCTGTTTTATTCACTTTATATTCCTTGGATTTTTTTAATATTTCAAAGTATAATTCTGCCGTAGTCCATAGACAACTCCTATTCTGTATCTTTACAGTGAAGAATCTGGGGTTAATTTTAGCTAATATAGAAAATAACATCATCGCCTTCTAGCTCATATTTTTCTGCTATTAATTTTAAATAATTTAAGATTCCATTTGCACTTAGATTACTTTCTAAATATATCTCTACATGTTCATAAAATTGAATAGGCTTTCTACACAACTCTGGATTGTCGGTTATTATTCTTTGCACTCTTCCTTGAAAATCATCATCTGAAATAAAACTTTTAAACATAGCTTCATCAAAGTTATATAAAATTTTTGAAAACTCTACAAAACAATTTATCCAACTACTTGTAACTGCGATATTGTTTAAAACGCTTAATTTTTTTATTTTACTGCCGGTTGCATCAAAATTATCATCTAAAGTAAAATAGTCCTGTTTTTGAGTTTGATATAAACCGACTCTTCAATATCAGGAAAATCCCAAATATTTAAAGCAATTTTTTGAAAGAGGTTTAATGCTCTTTTTTCTATCTCTTCTTTATTCCATGATTGAAGATTTTCAAAATATCTATTGAGTTTTATTCCGCTAGTTTTCAAAATATCTTTTTTATCAAAAAAACTTTTATTTGATAGCTCAGAGTTGTAACCGCTTAAAGTTAAATTACCAATATTATTGAGATATTTTTCATGCACTTGCGTGCATTTATCCCCTAATTCAATATTCCATTTTGGCGTTAATGTTTGAGGCATTATATGCTCAATTGTCAACTCCTTAAATGTTACAAGTTCTTTGTTATCAAAACTTTCAAGTGTGTATAATAAATAGTTTTTATTCTTAAATTTATAAATATCTTTTGTTGTAAAATATTCCTTAAATTCATCATCTCTTGGAAACATTGCTGTCCCTCTTTTGTTGCTGAGCACACTCAACAAGCATTCAAAATAATTTTGTTCATAATCTTTTATGCTTATCAATTCTTTGTGTAAGGACATAAATACCTTATTGAGTGCATTTGTATTGTATTCACAGACTAATCTTCTAAAAATATAACTTCTTATCAGTTTAAGTGTTTTTTTTAAAATATCTATTGAAATTACATTTTTCTCATAATCACAAAAGAGATTTAAAAGATATGGATAAACAACCGTAACTTTTAACTCTTTAAGTTCTTTTAGTAATTTTTCAATCTCTTTGTTTTCAAAATCCAAAAATATAAATTTAGAATAGATTTTTGCAAAGTAAAGTAAATCTTCCAACAATGCTTCTGTTTGGATTTTAGATTTAAATACAAAGGCTTTAAACGCACTATAAACTCTGTTTTGATTTGGAATAACACCCTCTTTCATAGTTAAATAGTCTCTAATAAATGCAGATATATTTTCACTTAAAAGTAACTTTTCTATTCGTGACCAATACTCTTCAAATAAATAGTTCTGTACATCGTGTTTTTTATCCATTAAGATGAAGTTTCTAATCAAATCGGCTTCGCTAAGGCTCAGACCAGTTGAATTAATACTTTCAAATATAAGTTGTGGGTCATCTTTTGTTCTATCAAGTTCAATATAAACAATCCACAGTTGCTTAAATGCTTTAAAATATTTATCTATCTTTATATTTGATACTGACAAGTGATGTTTAAAAAATTGATAATTTAAATATATTTTTGAATAATTATCTGCATTAATATCAATATTTCTTAGTAACTTTTCGAAAATGTCATTATCATCTTTGATTGGTTTTAATTTAAGCTTATTGCCACCTCTTATCTCATTAATTAGATAATGTTGGAAAATTTCTTTTTTATCAAATTCATCATCACTTAAATCATATATTGCTTTTAGAAATAAAATACTAGTTGTAATTCTTTGTTGTCCATCTATAACAATATACTCTTTTAAGCCAGATTCTAAGGCTTCTATGTCATCGCCTTTTATGTAAACACTAGAACCCATAAAATGAGAATCTCGCTCTCGTGAAGCCAATAACTCAATATCTTTTAAAAACTCCCTGCATTGCTCTTCTTGCCAATCATAATTTCTTTGATAAACAGGTATTAAAAAACTTGTTTTAGGCTGTGACAAAAACTCTTCAAATCTGATTTCACTTGCTTTCATTTTAATCCTTCAATCTCTGTTTAATTAATAATTCATTCTTTTTGTTGCAAAATAATAACACAATCTAATACCAAGCCCACAAAAATATTTCATTTTGCCGTATCTTTACTAAAATCACAAAAACACCCCAATCTTCTTTGAAATATTTGTGAAGTTTCGGAGTATCGAAAATATATTGCTTTAAATCTTCATCTCTGATTTGGCTATATTCGTATAGGATATTTATCATGACTAATACAAAAATCCAAACAGCCAGAGCGGTATCTTATTACCAAATCCCACTTCAATATCATCCGCTACTATATAAGAGTTTGGGATATCTTTTATTTGTTCAAACCCTTTGTTTTTTCCGCCTATTTCAACTGTGTATTTTTCATCAATCAGAAAATCACCCTTATCCACATAGTGTAGTTTATGTTTAGTTGATACATGGCTTACAAAATATGTTTCTCTAAGGGTTCCAATATCTTGATTTACACACAGTGCTTCAAAAAGATTTGTGTTTGCAAGGTAAAGTTTGTCAGATTTTCGTATCGCTGCAAATCTTTTGCCTTCATGTGTTATTTGCTTGATAAGTTCAGCATCGTCGAGATAGCCCATGTACTTGTAAAGTGTGGTTTTTGTGATGCCGACTGTTGCGGCTAATTTGTCTATACTGAACTCAAGCGGTTTAGATACACAAATGGTGAGCAAAAGTTTTTTTAAAGTGTCTACTTTATCTGGTTGAATTGAAAATATTTTGCTTAAATCAGTGTGTAAAATAGTATTGATTGTCTCTATGATTCTATCAATATATTTGCTCTTGTCTTCAAAATAAAACGGGTAAGTTCCGACTTTTAAAAACTCATCATAAAACTTCAGTATTTTTTTGTTTGGCAAAGATGCTATTACTTCATTTGCTATGTTTTCATGATTTTTCAATATCTCTTCAAGGGTGTATGCTTTTAATAAAATATTATGAGTAAGTTCAAGATACTCTTTGAGGCTAAGCGGATAAAGATGGTACATAGAGTATCTTCTTGCAAAATCAGGATTTGTAAGATGCAGGGCAGAAGAGCCTGTAAAATAGACTTTGATATCTAAAAAATCATAGATTGACTTTAACTCTTTTTCAAAATTAGAAGCCTCATGCACTTCGTCTATACAAATAAGCTCGCCGCCTCTCTTGCTGAACTCATCTACAAAATCGAACAATGACACATCTTGAAACATCGCATGGTCACATGAGATGTATAGTTTAGAACTGCTTAGTAAATCTGAACTTTGCAACAACTGCATCAGAGTTGTTGTTTTACCAATGCCTCTGCTTCCGTAAATAGCCGTTATTTTCGCCGGTGAACTATAAAGAGAATCAAAAATATACCTTTTATAATTTGGGAGTTTCTGATTTGCTTTTAGAGCAGAGAGTCTTTTTGCATTTTCAAGAAGTTTTAGCATGCAACACAACCTTAATTGGTTTTTTGTATTATACTATAAATATTTATATAAGTCCATTATAATAGACTTATTTAAATATGAAAGAATTTGCAATAACCTATTCTTTTCAATTGATTAAAATATTTGTAGCATATTTTTTACTATGTATTGAAATATTAATTTTCTATTCCCTGCCACAAATAATTTTATACTCGCAAAACAGGCAGTTTTTCACATCTTCACATTTCTTAAAATCAAATTCGTCATTTAGAAGTAAATCTTTTATGTTGGATTCTAAAACTGCAAGTTTCTCTTGCAGAAATGCTTCATGGACTATTTTAGATTCTTTTAAATCGTAATATCCGCATGCCGTGACTTTGCCCAAGCTTTGCGCCAATAAGTAATAAAACTCTAATTGAAAGTCCGTCGCTTGTGTAAAATTTTTTGCCGTGTATATCGGATAATTACCTGTCTTATAGTCTAACACAAATATTTCATCCCCTCTTTTATCTACTCTGTCAATAATGCCCGTAAGCGTAATACCCGCGAATTCACAATTGAGATTTTTTTCGCATACTTCCACATGCCAGCCGTCTTTAAACCTTTGTATCTCTTCTTCACAAAAAATATCCATTCTTCTCTTTTGCATGCTGATAAGATACTTCTCAAGTTCGCTGTTTCCACATGCCATGTCAAGTTCATAATGCAGGTCTTTTTTTAATTCCATTCTCTCTCTATAACTGTTCTTTTTAGTATAAAGCTCTTTGAGAGCGGTGTGTACATCGATTCCGATTTCCCACTCCTGCGGCATCTCTTTTGGTATTTCATGCGAATTTATCTGTTGGATATATTTGTAATAATATTTTCTTTTGCATATTAAAAAAGTTTTTAACTTTGTTGCAGATAATTTTTTATCTTTAAAACTGTAATCTAAAATTATCTCTTTTTCGTTCAAGAAAGTATGCTTTTTTCTCTCAAAAAGAATCGCTGCATAATCCAATTCCCAATGAAGACTCTTTTCTTTGATATTTAGCTGTTTTAAAAATCTTGAGGCGCTGCTTTGATTGGACTTTACAAAAGAGATAGCTACCTCTTTGCTTTTGTTGATAAGCATCTCGTAGTAATGTTTTTGTAAATTTTCTCTGTCATTCATTGTCGGTAAAGAAGCGATTTCTCTTATTTGCGTATTTAAAAACATGTCTTTATCACTTCTCTTTGGAACATTGGAATCATTAAAGTCAACGATGATAACAGCGTCAAATTCCATTGAACGCGTTTCTAGTACGCCCATAACCGTTATTTTTCCTCCTCGAACATCATCAATCGTTCTTGCAGCCAATCTTTGCATGAACAAGGCTAAAAGCGATTTTACAGACATCTCTTTCATATAGGGTAAAATATTTTTAAAATTGTAAATCTCTTCATCAAATATTTTAATCTCTGCCTTATTTAAAAGGGTCTCTTTGTATATTTTCAAAAAATTTACAACATCTGCCTCTTCAATAGTTTTATAATAAATTGAAAAAAGAAAGTGATATAAATCATCTCCGACTCGCAGCAACCTGCTGTTGTTTTCTTTACTGTCTTGCTCAATAGTCTGGCATGTGGAATAAAGTTTTTCATAGGACTTCGTATTGACAAACGGTTCACCCATTGCAAAGTTGAAATTTGCCTTATCGTCAAAAATTTTCAACACTTCAGCCCTATTTTCATCAGGCAAAACAACAGCTATCTTTTCAGGGTTGTACCCTTTTTTTACGTATTCATAAACTTTTGCTTTTATAAATGCAGCCTGCAAAATCGGCTCGCTAAAAGGTTCGCAAACGATATTTTGCTGTTGAATTATCTTTTTTTTATCAATTACATTTTTATCATTTAAAGATATTTCATATTGATAATTTTTTTCTAATTCTATTCCTAAATTGAGAAGTTTATTTTGCATTTTAGTATTGAACTTCGTGGTATTAAATATCAAAGTTACATCTGCTTCCATGCAGCATTTTTCCAATAGTTCGAGTTCAAAATTTGTGAGATGTCCGTCAACCTGAATACAAATCTTTTTGAGTCTTTTGACATAATTGAAATTGAATGTATAAAGCTTTGGTAAAAATATTTTATCTAGCAGTTTTCTTTCAGAGCAGATTTGTTCGTATCTTTTATAGAGCTCTTTTAATATAATGATATGTTCTTCATATTCTGCATAAATATCAGAGGTATCGAGCTTCTCAATGTCATACATCTCAGCGCTTAATTCTTCAAAAAATTTAAAAATATACGTTGAATTTTTTGTAAATGTGAAAAAGTTTCTCTCTATTTGCAGTTTTGCAAAGGAGTTAAAATGAGATGCTTCAAGAAGTAAAAGGACTCTGGTATCGTCATCTGCGTATGAAAAATCTTTGACGACACAAAGCTTGCTGACAAACTCCGACATCGTGATATAGTTTGGTAAGAAAAGAGTTGAAGAGCTGAGTTTTAATTGCTCGTGTCTGATTGCACGAGCGGAGGGGAGGACTATAGTTGTTTCATTCATGATGAATCAATATTCAAACGCCTCTTTAGCTCTGGTATCGGCCTTCACATTGTAAAATCTATTAAATTCGCCAATATTTACTTTAGCCATAACATCCCATCTGCCATCTATTGGAAGTGTTACGCTCTCAAATGTATAGATTCCGTCTTGTATTGTTGGATTCACTAATTCTTTATCATATTTATGATTGTTAGGTCTGGTAATCACAACCTTTATTTGAGCATTATTCACAGTGTTTGAGCCGCTATCCGTTACTTTATATTTTATGACACTCTTTTCTCTGCTTAAACCATCCGTGATATAGGATATTTTATAGTTCTTATCAAAAGCTATCTTCGACTCTATCAATTCATTTGCCTGAGCATCAGCATCATGATAATTCATCATATACGTATCACTTGGTTCAACCGGCAATGTATTTGCCACAATTATTGTAGCTACACATGCACCAAAAACTAACACAATTGAAGCACCTATTGCGTATGGCCAAATTCTTCCGCTACTCTTTTTCATTTTTTTGCCTTCTGATATATAATCTTCTTTTTATATACAGAAATATACCATACATTATAAAACCGTAGAAGAATAACTTCACAATAAATATGCTGTTCTTATTCGCATTGCCTGCGGCGTTATCCAGCACTACATTTTTATATGCCGCAACTTGTTCTGCTATATCAACATAACCATTATACATCGAGCCTGAGTACTTGCCTAACTGTTGGTTATCTTTGGCTTTTTGAGATAATAACGGTAATATCGTGCCTCCTGAGCTGCTTGCAATTTCTTTAAAACTTTCAAAACTGCTACTATAAAAGAGTGCCATTAAAAATGCTTGGATTGGAGATGCTACAGGGCTTAGTACTTGTTTTTTGTCAAAATACTCATATAAAGAAGCTGGATGTGCCAAAATGTCCACTTTTGAATCAAGCTCTGAAAAAGTAAGCAATATAGTCGGCTCACTAAAGTTTTTCATTAACTCTTTTTCATATTCTACGATACTTTTGCCTAAGGGCAATTCTCTAAGCATTATAAGCCTTAAAGATATACCGGTTTTTTCATAGAGTTCAAGCCCAAGTTTTTCAACTTCTACCGTAAAATCAGGATTTGAAATCACTTCGTCTTTATATAAATATTCTGCTACTAAACTTGTTTGAAAAAATACTGCGAGGATGAGGGCCGCAAGCCCTCGTGAAAATTTCAATGAAATTTCCTAACCGACAAAAAGATGATTTGGTGTTACAACCGCGTAAAGTGTATAAAGTGCCATAACGACTAGGCCCCAAGAAATTATTTTTTCCATTGCGTATCCCTTTACTTCACATCAACAACATGTTTAGCATTTTCAGTGCTAAACATTTTGATTGATTGCTCATCTTTAATGTCATAAAAATTAGTTGCACTTGCGTTTTGCACTCCAAGTCCCCAAACTGTAAGTACAGCTAAGATAATAAGTAACAAAACCGTTGCAATCAACATACCCGTTATACCATCAAGAGCAAATATACTTCTATTTTCATTCATACCTGTCTCCTTATTTACTTAAGCTAGTGATATAAGCACCAACAGCTTCTTTTTGCTTAGCATTAAGTCTATCAAATTTAGGCATTTGTCCAATTGCACCTTTTTTACCGTGAGTAAGAACGTTTGCAACAAGTTCAGTAGTAAATGCAGCAACATTCGGAGCTACATATTCCATACCTTTACCATCTTCACCATGACAAGCAGCACACGCACCAGCAAAAACATCAGCACCTGCTCCACGCATACCATTAGCAACATACGCAGATACAGCGTCAATTTCAGCATCTGTAATTAAAGCACCGGTATTATTGTTAAACAAACCGTTACGATCAGGCATTGGCATTTCAGTGCCTAATAAATGATTGTTTGAACCATTTTCGACAACATGCTTCACAACCTTAGCTTCTAATCTTTTGTTAAGATTTGCAGCTTTTCCATCAATACCATCCGCACTAATACCGTGACAAATTTTACACTCAGCCAAGAAAACAGATTCACCCATTTCTATAAGTCTACTACCAGTAATAGAAGCATATTGTGTTTCAAATTTTTCATTATGCGCTTGAGTATCTTCATTATACTCACCTATTTGTGAGTATGCGTTTACAGGGTAACCTATAATAAAGTACCACATACCCCAAACCATTGTAAGTAAAAACATAATTGCCCAACCCGTTGGAACATTATTTAAATACTCACCTATACCGTCCCACTGCTCATCAGCTAACTGACCATCAGCAGTATCTGTTTGCATTTGACGAACATACTTGATTACAACAAATACTGTTATAATTACAAGCGCCACAGCACCTGCAACTGCAAGTATATTGACGATATCACCATTTAAACCACCCTCAGACCCCGCTACTGACATGTACGTGAACAGTAACATTAGAGCGGCAATGATAATTCCCCAAAGATAAAGCTTATTCATATATCTCTCCTATTTCTCTTTATCATCTGATATTGGTGATACAGGCGCATCACTAATATCATCATTCAGTGCTATATTGCTATAATTTTCGTAATCATGGCCACCATCTTTTTTATCAGTGCTATACAAATGATATATATAACTATAAAGTGCAAACACTAAAAAAGCCGTAAGCCCAAAGTAACCATAAGCTTGATATTCAGCAATACCCACTACAAACCCTTATTATTTAAGACTGTTTAAATATGCAATTAAAGCTACGATTTCTGGTATTTCACCACGTGCCACTGCATCTTTAACATTTTGATCTTTCATATCTGCCGCAATTACTTGTGCTTCAGCTAATGCTAAGGCGTTTGCTTCTGCAACACTATTTCCCATTTTAACAACTTTAGCAGACCCATCTTTCATAGGAACTGGCTTGTTGTAAGGAACTGAAAAGAACTGCGCAACTGTTAACTGTTCTGCATAAGCAGTGTCAACATCAGCTTTATTCGTGAACATCCAAGTGTATGCAGGCATAATTGAACCCGGAACAACACCAGCTGGATCTTTCATGTGGTTTTCATGCCAATCTGTAGTACGGTAGTTACCTACACGCCACAAATCTGGACCAGTTCTTTTTGAACCCCAAAGGAATGGACGATCATAAGCATACTCACCACTTAAAGAATAGTGACCGTAACGGTCAGTTTCTGATTTAAATGGACGAACTAGCTGTGAGTGACAAGCGTTACAACTATTTTTAATATAAACGTGACGACCCGTTAACTCTAATGTAGAGTAAGGAGCAGTACCGATTACCGGACGAGACGCTTGAGCAAAGTTTGGAAGAATTTCAATCAAACCCGCAAACGAAATTACTAAGAATACACCTACCGCAAAAAAGAACGGATGTTTTTCTAACCAATGAAACATATTAAATCCTTTCTATTAAGCGCCCATAGGCGAAGCAGACTGTAGTTCGCTCTCTTCAACAGGGCGAGCAGACATAGTTTTATACATGTTATAAGCAAACATTAAGAAACCAACCAAATACAGTAGACCGCCTACACCACGAATAGTATAGTAAGGGTGAAGTACAGTAACAGTATCGATAAATGAGTAAGCTAAGTTACCAAATTCATCGTGAGCACGCCACATCATTCCTTGAGTAATACCTGCAATCCACATAGAAGTGAAGTACAAAACAACACCTAATGTTTGAATCCAGAATTGTGTAGCCATAAGAGACTTAGAATAAATTTCTCTCTTAAATACACGAGGAGCCATGTGGAAAAGCGCAGCCATAATCATAAAGCCAACCCATCCAAGAACACCGTCATGCACGTGACCAACAATCCAGTCGGTAAAGTGAGCGATAGCATTAACTGATTTAATAGCTTGAATTGGACCCTCTAGTGTTGAGAACATATAGAAAGTTGAACCAAGAACCATAAATTTAATTAATGGAGAAGCTGCAACTTGTTGCCACTCACCCTTCATTGTTAAAAGCATGTTAATTGCTGAACCCCAAGAAGGCAAAATCAGAATTACAGAGAAAATTGAACCCATTGTTTGCATCCAATCTGGAACAGTTGAATATAACAAGTGGTGTCCGCCAGCCCATAAATATACAAACATTAGTCCCCAGAAAGAAAGCAATGATAGTTTATATGAGTAAATAGCCTGCCCTGATTCTTTTGGTAAGAAATAGTAAATCATTGCAACAATAGGAACAGTAAAACCAAAGGCAACAGCATTGTGTCCGTACCACCATTGCACAAGAGCGTCATTCGTACCAGAATACATTGAAACCGAATGATACCATGCGCCAATACCAGACTCACCCGCCGCATTTGTAGCTAGCATCGTAGGTATTTCCATGTTATTGAAAAGATAAAGCATAGCTATACCTAAGAATGTAGCAATATAATACCAAATAGAGATATATAATGACTTCTCACGGCGAATACCTATAAGACCAAATAAACCTAATCCCCATATTACCCACACAACAACAATCGCGATGTCAATTGGCCATTCAAACTCAGCATACTCTTTTGAAGTAGTAATACCCATAAGCAATGAAACTACAACAGCTGCAACACCAACTAAATATAACCAAAAGTGTAATTTACCCAAAAACATCAACAGAGCTGACTCTGCCATTGACACTTTTAATACACGTTGACCAACATAATACCAAGTAGCCCAAATACCACTAAAAGTAAAACCAAAAATAACTGCATCAGTATGCAGTGGACGAAGACGACTAAAATTTGTATATTCAGCAAGACCTTCTCCCAAGATTGTATTAACCTCTGGATAAGCAAGTTGAAATGCTAATATTACACCGACGAGCATACCAACGATTCCTAATACAACCGTTGTGAACATGAACATCTTTGCAACTGTATAGTCGTACTCTAATGGACGATTCTCCATATATAGCCTCCTTAAAGATTCAAAGCAATTAAGACCAACATCTTAAAATAAAATATTAGACTAATTAACGTTGTCATAATATCAATACATTTGTTTAAATAATCTTAATTCGTGACGGATTCGTGACAAAATTTAATTTTTATTATCTTTTTGTTTACTTTTAATATTTAAAAAAAAATTAAGAAAGTGCTTTTTACTCTTTTTACGCAGTTTATTGATACCTTTTAAAAAAGGTATCTTGATTATCTTTTTATCAAAGACAGAAATTCATTAAATATATATCTGCTTTCTTTTGGTCCAGGACTTGATTCGGGATGATGTTGTACAGAAAAAATTGGTGAATTGTTATATTTTAGTCCTTCAATAGTATTATCAAAAAGATTAGTATGTGTTACTTCTGCAATTTCAATAATATTATCCGGAACATTGTAATTGTGATTTTGTGCCGTAATCTCAACGAGACCGGTTTTAGCATTTTTTACAGGATGATTTCCGCCGTGGTGTCCAAATTTTAACTTATACGTATCATAACCATGCGATATAGATAATAATTGATGCCCTAAACAAATTCCAAACATCGGGACTTTAGCGCTGATGAGTTTTTTTATTTGCTCTTGCTCTTTTTTTAAAACTAAAGGATCCCCTGGTCCATTAGATAAAAATACACCATCTAATTCTTTTGCCTTGTAACGGCTTATCAACTTGTCCGCATCAAAATTATTTGGAAGAACCTCAACATCCATTTTTGCACTCACAAGCTCATTTAAAATATTTCTTTTAACTCCAAAGTCAATCACTGCTATTTTAGCTTCTGCTTTTGGAGACTCTTCATATTCAAATTTACTTTGACTGTAAGTCCCTGAAATATGTTTATAGGATACTTTTGTGCTCACTTGTTCAATGTAGTTTATATCTTCTATTCTCGGAGAATTTTCTAAAATCTTTTTAAGTTCATTTTTATCGCTGATTTTCGTAGAGGCTACCATCATCATAGCGCCTTGTGTTCTTATCATTTTTGTTAAATATCTAGTATCTAAATCGCATATACCCATAATATTATGTTCTCTTAAAAAACTCTCTAATGATTCTTGCGCTCTGAAACTTGAATATCTAGGCTGATAATTTCGGACAATCATCCCTTTCGCATGTGCTTTAGAGCTTTCCATATCTTGGTCATTCACGCCAACATTACCAATTTCCGGCATTGTGAATGTTACAAATTGACCTGCATACGATGGATCTGACATAATTTCCTGATACCCGCTGAGAGATGTATTAAAAACTATTTCACCTACGCTTGTATCTTCTGCTCCGAAGCTATTAGCCTCTAGAAATGTGCCGTTTTCAAGATAAATCCAAACTTTATTCATTTCTGTTTTCATCATTCCATCCCTCTTTTAGTCAATTCTTCTTTGTAAAGTTTTTCATATAAAATTTCAAAATCATCAGTTCCGGGAATAAATTTCCTTTTATATGTTTTAATTTTATCAATAACAGCATTTTGAATTTGTGAATCATCTGCTATAAACGATGTAATTGCATTGTAAATTATATTTTTTATTCTATTTTCTGTTACTTCAAAATGGATTAAATCTTCTTCATAGAGTTCATCTAAAATTTTATGTGAAATATCTGAAAATCTATCTTCATAATTTAAAATCACTCCATACTCAGGTGCCAGCTTCTTTTTAATCATAAAAAATAATTGTCTCTCATCTGCTAGCATAAAATCTATCTCTTCTTCATTCTCATCACATATTTCATGAGCTTTTTCTTCAAGAGCCATCTCTCTTTTCACATTATCAACTAATATTAATTCTGCTTCATGCGCTACAGCTTCAAGCCCTTTTGTCATCGTTACCGCACCACTAAGATTTAAATCGATTGCTATTTTGCTTGCTATGTGAGGTATTGTCTTTAATGATATTTTCATTGATGGGCCCTAAGTGTTAAAATAAATTCAGATATTTTACAATAGTTAAGGTAAAGATACGATTAGAGCTTAGCTATTTACTCAAAATAGATGTCAGTTCAGATGCTTTTTTTGCATCCATTTTTGTGAGTATTTGACCGACTGTTTTTGGCTTTAACGAGCTAAGTATATCAGCTGCTTCATCCGTATTCATGTCGGACAATATTTTTGATGCTGCAGCTGGTTTCATTTTTGCAAATGTTTGAGCAGTTTTGTTCATTTTAATTTCTTTGATTTCTTTTAAAATTTCTTCATTTTTTTTAAGGTTTGTTTTGATTGAATTTTCTTTCTCGGAAATTTCAGCCAATTTTCCTTCAATAGCTTCCTCTTTAGCGGCCAATGCACTTTCTTTTTTCCTCAGCAACTCTTCCGTTGCCGTTTTAAGAGCGCTTAATGCCTGTTTTTGTTCATCTATTCTTTCAAGTTCTACCAATAATTCACTTTTTCTTTCTTTGAAAATTGCCGTACACTCAAAGAGTTTATCGCTAGTTTGCAAAGAAAAAAGGGAAGATGTAATAAAAACACATAGCAAAAATAGCTTCATTTTCTATCCTTTGTCCCATAAGTCATTAAAGCCACTTCATCCAGCTCTTTTGTTTCTTGAAGTTTTCTTTTTTTGAGTATTTTCTTTATCTCGTCTAACTCTAAATATTTAAATTTCTCGTGCTCAATCATATCGGATTTAAGTTGCTCTTTCGCTTCATTTACCTGACTTCTAGCAAAATCTATCCATTCTTTATTATCGTTTATCATATTTCTTTGTGATTTTAAAAGTGTTCTCGCAGCCAACATTTCTGCCATGCTTCCACTTTGCGGGGATTGTATATTTTTTAAAGAAGTATAAGAAATTTCAAGAGCCAAAGCGGCACTATTTAGATTTGCATTTGCTTTTTGAACAGCTCGTTCACTCTGTTGCATAGTACTTTTTTTCAAACTTACTAAAGAGCTAAAACGAGTTTTCATTCTGTTTTCCTAAAGAATTATTGTGTCATCTCTCTCTGGAGAAGTAGAAATGATACCTACTTTTGTTTTAGTTATTTCTTCCAAATAAGAGATATATTCCCTTGCTTCAACCGGCAATTCTTCCATAGTTCTTGCACCAACAGATTTTTCCCAACCTTTAAATGTTTTGTACACAGGTCTTACATCATCTAAGTTTTCTGGTAAATAGTCTATCTCTTTGCCGTCTATTTCATAAGCAACACAAACTTTAATCTCTTTAAATCCATCAAGAACATCTAACTTCATAAGCGCTAGTTCATCACATCCGTTTAAACGACTTGCATATCTACATGCGACGGCATCAAACCAACCGCAACGGCGAGCACGACCTGTTGTCGTACCAAATTCATGCCCTTGTTTGCCAAGCCTTTTACCGTCTTCGCCTAAATCTTCACTAGGAAATGGTCCGTTGCCGACACGAGTGCAATACGCTTTTACGATTCCTGTCACTTTCCCAATATCTTTAGGATTAATCCCTAACCCTGTGCATGCTCCCGCACTTACGGTTGATGATGAAGTCACATACGGATACGTGCCATGGTCAATATCGAGCATCGTTCCCTGCGCACCCTCCAATAAAACTTTTTTATTTTCCTCGTCCAGCGCTTTCCAAATCATATTTGTCGTATTGATGATATAAGAACCAAGCTTGTCTTTATATGATTCTAATTCAACTAAAAGTTCAGATTCATTTGGCGTGGATATTTCAAGCACATCAAAAATAGATTTGTTTTGTTCAAAATATTCCATTATGGATGCGCAAAGTTTTGGTGGGTTTAAAAGTTCTCCAACTCTCACTCCGATACGATTTATTTTATCTGAATACGCAGGTCCGATACCCTTACCTGTTGTACCGATAGCTTTATCACCTTTGAGTTTTTCACGAGCCTGATCAATTAAAGAATGATAAGAAAGATTGAGATGTGCTTTATCTGATATAAAAAGTCTGCCCTCTAAATTATCAAACTGTATCATCTCTTTTATTATAGATTCTGGAGACAATACAACACCATTTCCTATAACATTTATAGCTTTCGGGTTTAAAACACCGGATGGGATAAGGTGCAGTGCGTATCTGACGCCGTTAACCCAGATGGTATGCCCTGCATTGTGTCCACCTTGAGATCTACAAACCATATCATATTGCTGAGCAAGCCTATCTACTATCTTGCCTTTTCCTTCGTCTCCCCATTGGATACCTACTATTAAATCTGCTTTCATTTTTCCCTCTTTCACTTTCAATCTTTAATTAGTTAAAGTTTCACATAAAACGTCTGTATAAATAGCGAAACCAACAGATGTTAATTCAATATTTTTATATCTTCCGCCTCGTGCATATACTTCGTTCTTATCTATTATTCTAAAAAACAGTTCGTCATAATAAAGCATTTCAGCATAATATAAAGGTGCTAATACACTATTTTTACATGACATTTCAGAGCACAATTCTTTCATCTTAATTAGTTCTGTTTTTATCTCGGATGGAACAATCTCGAGGAGTTCCTCAATTTGTTCTACATACTGAAGATAAACTAGCTTTTCCAGCCAATCAACTTTTAAATTTAAAAACTTTTCAATATTGATATGACGAAAATCATCCAAAGTTAAATCAAAAATTGTTGTCAGAATTTGAGGTATTTTAATATTTGATATTTGAATCAAAGGTTTTACATCAAGATTGTCAAAAATATTTACAGCTATATTTAAAACGCTAGAAAGCTTTTTTTCACCAATGTACTCTACTCCAACTTGATAATATTCATGTGTTGGATAGCGAAAAACTGGCTGAATATAAAACCATTTTTTATGCTCTGTATTTTGCCCTAATCTTTTATCTATTATTCTGACAACATCAATCGTAGAATCTGCACGAAGACTAATGTTATTGTTTTTTTCATCATTCACCCTCACAAGCTCTTTTTCATCAGCAATGCTTTGGTGTTGATGATATGAAAATATCGGGGTTACGATTTCTTCAAAGCCGCAGCTGTACAGAATATCACTAGCAACCTTTTCTATCTCTCTTTTCTTTTTAGCAGCATCACCGAAATAAAGTTTACTGCCATTTGGAATTTCATGTTCAAGTATCATCTATATACCAACCTTTACTAGCTCATAAGAAAGCGTTTGTTCAAGTATCATAATGCTTCTTTATTTATCAAAAAATATTTCGTTAAAAACTCTATTTGCAGTTCCATCGTATTTTCTACGCCCCAGATTAGCAAGCACCAACTCTACACTATTTACAACCCACGCCATCTCATAAACCGGAATCAGTCCCATCTGATTTATACGAAAGATTTTACCTTCTAAATGATCTTGTCCGCCAGCCACATTTACACTAAATTCATTTTTAAGCATCTTTCTAATTTTTGAAGCATCTGCGTCATCAACGGTAGTCATAGATTTTGCAGGTGACTTTGGATAAATATGTAACCCTATCGCTTCAAGAGAAAACTGTACTGCTTTTGCTCTAAGCGCTGTTTCATCATAGAGTTTCTCTAGCCCGCCGTTTTTTTCAATTGTTTCAAAAATTTCTAATAAACCGATAATTAAAGTTGTAGCTGCAGTCCAAGCTGTCGTATTTTTTCTTTGAGATTTTATCTCTGTTGCCAAATTAAAATAGTAACCTTTTCCGCTTCCTATCTTTTCTAATGCTCTATTGCTAAGACCTAAAATTGATAATCCTGGAGGAAGCATAAGCGCTTTTTGACTTCCTGCGATAAGACAATCTATATTTGTCATATCAATTTTTTCGACACCAACAGCAGTAATTCCATCCGCTATAATCATTATATTTGGATTAATCTCTTTAACTGCTTTTGCAATCTCCTCCACCGGATGACGAAGCCCTCCTGCCGATTCACTTATTTGAACTGCGATAGCATCAATATTACTATTATTTTTCACAGCTTCAATTATAGATGCAACACTTGCTGTCGTGTCCCACTCATTTTTAATTTCAACACTGGAAAGTCCATTTGCCACAGCAATTTTGCCAAAGCGCTCACCAAATTTACCTGAGTTAACATTCAAAAGCGTGTTGTGGCATAAATTGATAACAGCTGCCTCCATCGCGCCTGTTCCGCTCGAAGACAACATTACTACTTCATCGCTTTTAAAAAGGCTAAAAAGATGTTTTCTAGTTTTTTCAAAAATTGCTTCAAATTCTGGAGTGCGATGGTGCATTGTCTCCTCAGACATCGCATTACGAACATTTTGCGGCACCGGAGTTGGGCCTGGGGTGAAAAGTAACATAAAATCAGTTCCTATGTGTCTTTAAGTTTGTTCCATCTTAAAGATTATATTTTTTTAAAATGCTGGTATTATATCTAAAAAACTTGAATACTCTCTTGTATAACTATCAATGGCTCTTTGAGGCAATCATGATTTTTAACTTATTTGTAATTGATTCCGAGTTTAGTGTGTTAAAATTATGAAAATAGGTTCGCTGCAAAAAATTCGGCTTTCCTTATGATTTTATAAAATAATACAAGGGTTTCAATGACAATAGTCGATTCAATATTTTTAGGAATTATCGAAGGTTTTACGGAGTTTTTACCAATATCTTCGACTGGACATTTAATTGTAGCAAGCGAATTACTTGGAATTGATCAAAGTAGTGTTACAAAAGCGTATGAGGTTATCATACAATTTGCCGCTATTCTTGCGGTTATATTTAACTACAAAGATAAGTTTAGTATAAAAAAGATAGATTTATGGAGTAAAGTTTTTTTAGCTTTTATTCCTATTGGGGCAGTTGGATACATTTTCTCAAATCAAATAAAAATGCTTTTTAGCATACAAATAGTAGCTATAATGTTTATTGTTGGCGGGATTATTTTTCTTGTGGTTGAGAAGTTTTTTATAAAAGATGAATCAAAATTAATAGATGATGTCGAAAAAATAAGTTTCAAACAATCACTCATCATAGGAGTAGCTCAAATATTTGCTCTCATCCCAGGAACGAGCCGGGCCGGTTCGACAATCATCGGCGCTTTGCTTGTTGGCTTAAACAGAAAAGCGAGTGCAGAATTTAGCTTTTTACTTGCTTTTCCGGTGATGAGTGCCGTTACGGCGTATGACTTATTAAAACATTACCATGAATTTAACGATGCAAACCTTATCACTTTGGCCGTTGGATTTATAGTCTCTTTTTTAGTGGCTTACCTGACTATCAAACTATTTTTAAAGTTTTTGGAGAAATTTACATTTGTCGCATTTGGGGTATATAGAATTCTTTTTGGGGCTGTTTTACTTTATATATTTTAACTTTGGTATATAATTTGCTCCTACCCTTGTAAATGATTTAAAGGGTAGCCTGTGCGAACTATTAATAAATTAAACATTTTCCTTGGAAGAATAGAACAATCTTTTTATAATCTGAGTCGTAAATTTTTATAAGGTTTGTAAAATGATTTTAGCCAAGCCTAACGCTTTTGCCCGATGAGATAATTTCTGCTTTATCTCATCATCCAATTCACCTAAGGTTTGAGTGTGGTTTTTAGGTATGAACATAGGGTCGTAACCAAAGCCGCCAATTCCGATAACTTCTGTCAAAGCGGTTCCATACATCCAGCCATGAACACAGTATTCACCATCTTTTGTCACAATAGCAATCGCAGCAGTATAATGCGCAGGAGAAGAATCCACATTTTTTTCTCTGATATCGTTTATTAATTTATATAAATTATCTTTATCATCAGCCTCACTACCTGCATATCTAGCACTGTAAATTCCAGGTTTTCCGCCTAAAATATCAACACTGATTCCACTGTCATCAGCTAAAACAATAAAAGTGTCATTTCCTAAAGCTTTATAAACTGCTCTTGCTTTAATGAGCGCATTTTCTTGAAATGTTTTTCCATCCTCGATAATCTCAAATTCATCTATAAGTTCACTATAGGCAACAACTTCATAATCTTTGCACAGTGCTTTAATCTCTCTGACTTTTCCCTTATTTGATGTTGCTAAAACTAATTTCAAAATCACATTCCTTATACTTATCTTTAAACATTTAACTTTATAGCGCACAAAGTTTCTATAAACATTCTTTTTACTATAATTCTGACATTATATACTAAAATTTAGGGTACCTTATGTTTAAAAAAGTTTTTCCCCTCTCCACTATTCTTTCACTTAGATTTTTAGGTCTGTTTCTTGTTTTGCCTGTTCTGTCTGTTTATGCTTTAGAACTTGAGGGTGCTACTCCATTTTTAGTCGGTGTAATTGTTGGAGGATATGCCTTAACTCAAGCAATTTTTCAAGTTCCGTTTGGAACTTTGAGTGATAAAATTGGCAGAAAACCAACTCTTTTAATCGGTCTAATAATTTTCCTCATTGGTTCCATAATTTCTGCATTTGCCGTAGATATTTACACTCTGATGATTGGAAGATTTCTTCAGGGTGCCGGTGCAATAGGCTCAGTAATTACTGCGATGATTTCTGATTTAGTAGAAGAGGAAGTCAGAGGTAAAGCTATGGCAATCATGGGTGCTTCTATAGGAATAAGCTTTGCTATTGCCATGGGAGTTGGTCCTGTTATAGGAGCGCACTACGGAGTAGACACCTTATTTATAATTACAGCGGTATTGTCCATACTTGCCATGATTATTCTTTTTACAAAAGTTCCTACACCTCCAAGAATTAAACACATTTATCATGCAAAATCAAAAACTTCAGACATACTAAAAGATTCAAATCTTTTAAATATGATTATTATTAATGCGATGCAAAAAGGTCTTATGACGGTTGCTTTTGTACTGATTCCAATTATTTTAACAAATGAACAGTATGGATTTTCATGGGAAAAGGCAGAGCTTTATAAAGCATATCTTCCTGCAATGATTTTTGGTCTAATTGCAATGGGACCAGCTGCTGTATTTGGAGAAAAAAAGAATAAACCTAAAGAAATATTTTTGCTTTCTATTGTACTTTTCATAGGTTCTTTTTTAATTATGGGGCTTACTACTTCAGATACGGTTTTTATAATCGGCGTTGTTTTATTTTTTGTTGCTTTTAATATGATGGAGCCGCTTGTCCAATCAATGATAACAAAATTTGCTAAAGTGCACCAAAAAGGCGCTGCCCTTGGCATGTCAAATTCTGTTGCTTATTTTGCTACATTTATAGGGGGTACTCTCGCTGGTTTATTTTTAGATATTAGTGATAGAGAGAGCATCGGTATAGTATTGGCAATTATCGCTACGGTATGGTTGCTTTGGACTTTAAAATTACAAAACCCTACAAAATATTCTCATCTTTATCTTCAACAAGAAATTGTAGATTTAAATAAACTCGAATCACTAGAACACGAACATATCGCGGAATGGTACATAAATGAAACAGAAAATCTTATTGTTATAAAATACGTTACAAAAGCAATAAATGAAGATGATTTAAAAGCACAAATAGCTAAATAAATCTTCTCTGCAAAAATCTATTCCCACATGCCAAGGTATTTTTTGATGGCATGTGGAATCTACATATATTTCACATTTTATTTTCATAGACTTAGCTTTATTAAGGAAAGCTTATGAATGAAATAGTACAAGACTATATTAAAAAAGCTGAAGAAGATTTTTCGTATGCTTGCAATGTTGTGCATACGAAAAACTACAATGCAATAGATAGGCACGTAGATGCGATCAAAACTATTTTTATTTATTCATGTCATTCCAAATTAAAAGTTAAGGATTTGATTTTTTTATTTGAAACTTTACCGAGAGATTATGAGCTTTATAAAACTCTGATTGACCCTTTTAAAGCTTTCGCCGGCGATGAGAATATGATAGCAAAAAAATACGGTGCGATTTATCTGAAGTACATAAGCGAAAAAGGCAAAGGAAGAGATAATGAAGATGAAATCATAAGAGAAATCATCTTCAAGTGCGAAGATATTAAATAGTACTATTTATTTGGAATAATGTACATATTGTAATAACGGCCTTCAAAACGGGGCGGTTTATCCATTGTTCCAAGGTCTTCAACCATTGGCCAAATTTTTAAAAGGACATCTCTCGCAGCATCAGGGTTCGCCATTTCACGACCTCTTAAGAAAACACGAAATTTTACATGCTTACCTTCAGATAAAAATTCCCTTGCATGCTTTACTTTATAGCTTATATCGTTCTCAGCTATTTTAATAGAAAGCTTAATCTCTTTTATATCCACTTTAGTCTGATTTTTTCTTTGTTCTTTTAATTTTTTCTCTTCTTGGTACTTATACTTACCATAATCCATGATTTTTGCAACAGGCGGTTTGGCATCCGGAGCGATTAAAACTAAGTCTAACCCCATTTCATTTGCTTTTTCCATAGCTTCATCAGTAGATATAATACCTAAGGATTCCGCTCCATCTACGTTACAACGCACCTCTGAAACACGGATATCGTCATTCATTATGACGCGGTCTGCTTTTTTAATCAAAAATTTACCTCATTTATTTTAGTTTTAATAAGCGTTAAAAAATCCTCTTCGCTTAAGTTATATTGTTCTCTCGTTCTACGATCTCTCACTGCTATTGTTCTTCCGGAAACTTCTTCATCCCCTAAGACAATAATCATAGGAACACGCGCCTTTTCTGCTGTTCTGATTCTTTTATTTAAAGAATCATTTTTAGAGTATATCTCACTGTCAGCACCAATGTCCATAAGTTTATCGAATAATTCCTTAGCATATCCATTATGTGTTTCTGCTATAGGGACTATCGCAACTTGTGTCGGAGCGATAAACATTGGAAACTCACCAGCATAATGTTCCGTCAATATACCAATAAAACGCTCAAACGAACCTAAAATTGCTCTGTGAATCATAACTGGCTGAATTTTATCGTTACTTTCATCATTATATTCAAGTTCAAAACGCGCAGGTAAGTTAAAATCCAACTGAATTGTTCCACATTGCCATTCACGTCCGATTGCATCTGTTATCTTAATATCTATCTTCGGTCCATAAAAAGCCCCGCCGCCTTCATCTATCTCATAAGGTAATTTATTTTTATCCATGGCATTTTTTAATGCCTGTGTAGATATTTCCCACACTTCATCATTTCCAACAGCTTTTTCAGGTTTCGTTGAAATCATCATTTTATAATTAAACTCAAAACTGCTCATGATTTTATCTACAAAATCTACTACTTCAATAATTTGCTCTTCGATTTGATCGGATGTACAAAAAATATGGGCATCATCTTGCGTGAACTCACGAACACGGAAAAGCCCATGAAGAGCTCCTGTGAATTCATGACGGTGAACTACTCCATATTCAAAATATTTAAGTGGTAAATCACGGTAAGAATGTAAATCTTCCTCATAAACTTTAATATGCCCAACACAATTCATTGGCTTTACACCAAATTCGATATCGTCAATCTTTGTGAAATACATATTTTCGCCGTAGTTTTGATAATGTCCTGATGTTTTCCAAAGATCCGAACGAAGCATTTCAGGTCCGCGTACAGGCTCATAACCGCGTTTACGATGCGCTTTAAATAAAAGAGATTCTAATCTTGCGCGAAGTCTTCCGCCGGCTGGAAGCCAGATAGGAAAGCCGGCTCCAACTTCCTCACGAAAAGTAAATAGCTTCATCTCGTTACCAATTTTTCTATGGTCTCTTTTTTCAGCTTCTGCAATCATGTCCAAATGTGCTTTTAGAGCTTCTTTATCTGCAAATGCTATACCATATATGCGAGTTAGCACTTCATTTTTAGAGTCTCCTCCAAGATAAGCGCCAGATATTTTCGTAAGTTTAAAGTATCGAATCAGTCCTATATTTGGCAAATGTGGTCCACGACACAAATCTTCAAATTCACCTTGTTTATAAATAGAAATTCTATCCCCTGGGATACGCTCCATGACAGCAAGTTTTAAATGATCATTTTTAAATTTCTCTTTTGCCTCATCCATAGATATTTCATATTTTTCTATTTCATATTTTTTCTTTGCAAAAGAAAGCATCTGCTTCTCTATTGTTTTCAAATCGCCTTCACCAATGACATGAGAAGTTTTAAAATCATAATAAAACCCCTCTTTGACTGTTGGTCCAACATAAAATTCTGCATCTGAATAAAGTGATTTTATAGCCTGAGCCATAAGGTGAGCCGTAGAGTGACGAAGAACTTTTAAAGAGTCAACAGAGTTGTCTAGAAGTATCTTTTCTCCCTCAAAACCTATCTCTTTAGCAGTTTGTAAATCAATAATCTCGTCATTGTGTTTTATTGCGATTGCGTCCACGTATAATTATCCTATCTCTTTTTTTATATCATTTTTGGGCATGATGCCCAATTTTTTCTTTAATATGTATGAAATATTAAAGTTCAGTTTTTAAAACTGCTCCACTTGAAGCATTAGAAACCAGTAAAGAATAACGCTTCAGCCATTTAGATTTCACTTCATTTTTATGAGGTTTCCATGCAGCACGTCTAATAGCAAGAATATCCTCACTTACATTCAATTGCAATAAATGCGTATCCACATCTATCTCTATTTCATCTCCGTTTTCGATAAGAGCGATGAGCCCACCCTCAGCAGCTTCAGGAGAAACATGTCCGATGCTTGCCCCGCGCGTAGCGCCACTGAATCTGCCGTCTGTGATAAGCGCAACACTTTCACCAAGTCCCATTCCCATGATGAGCGAAGTGGGTGCTAGCATTTCCTGCATGCCAGGACCGCCTTTTGGGCCTTCATAACGGATAACTACAACATCGCCGGATTTTACCTTGTGAGATACGATTCCGGCAATTGCCTGCGGTTGGGAGTTAAAGCAAATTGCTTTTCCTTTAAACTGTCTCATATTTCCTGTAATGCCGGCTGTTTTTACGACCGCGCCCTCAGCGGCAAGATTACCAAACAAGACAGACAATCCACCCACCTTCGAGTAAGCATTTTCATTTGTATGAATAATAGTCTCATCTAAAATCTTAGCGTCTTTTATTCTCTCGCCAAGCGTTTCTCCCGTTACGGTAGGATTATCAAGATAAAGCAATCCTCCCCTGCGGCTTACCTCTTTCATAACAGCATTCACACCGCCTGCTTTATCTATGTCATCCATATGAACTGTTGTTAATGATGGAGATATTTTTGCAATATGGGCTACATTATCTGCAATGTCATTTATTTTTTCTATTGGAAAATCAACTTCTGCCTCTTTTGCAATAGCTAACATGTGCAAAACAGTATTTGAACTTCCGCCCATTGCCATGTCTACAACAAAAGCATTATGAATAGCTTTTTCATTTAAAACATTGCGAAGGTTGTACTTGCTGTCATCCGCCTTAGCCATTTCAACAACTCTTTTGGCAGCTTTTTTAACCATCTCTATACGTGCCGGAGTCATCGCCAGAACTGTTCCGTTTCCAGGGAGTGCGATGCCCATGGCTTCACAGAGCGTATTCATTGAGTTTGCAGTAAACATACCTGAACAACTTCCTCCCGAGGGACAAGCTTCACATTCTATTTCGTAAAGTTCTTCATCACTCATTTTACCTTCAGAGTGTTGTCCGACCGCCTCAAAAGCAGTTGCCAAATCTATCGGAGTTCCATCTTTTTTATGTCCTGCTTGCATAGGTCCGCCTGAAACAAATACGGTTGGAACATTTACTCTCAAAGCACCCATAATCATACCTGGAACAATTTTGTCACAATTTGGGATGCAAATCATCGCATCAAGTTTATGTGCGTTCATAACAGTTTCTATTGAGTCTGCGATTATTTCACGGCTCGGCAAAGAATAAAGCATACCATCATGCCCCATAGCTATTCCATCATCCACACCAATCGTGTTAAATACGAAAGGAACGCCCCCCGCTTCACGAATAGCTGCTTTAACTATTTCACCATACTCATGCAAAAAAAAGTGTCCAGGAATAATATCTATATAACTATTTGCAATCCCAATAAACGGTTTATCAAAATCTTCATCTTTTAATCCGGTAGCCCTAAGTAGAGAACGGTGAGGAGTTTTGTCAAATCCTCTTTTAATAGTATCACTTCTCATAAAAATCCTTTTCTACTTTAAATCATAAGTGCAATTGTATCATTTATTTTCATTTTTATCCTAAAACCCCTTTACAAATGAAAATAAACCCGCTATAATTCCGCTCACTTAAATATTAAGTACGTCTAAAACTGCGGGAATAGCTCAGTGGTAGAGCACAACCTTGCCAAGGTTGGGGTCGCGAGTTCGAACCTCGTTTCCCGCTCCATTAAAATTATAAATTGTTGAAAATCCCCCGATGCCCGGGTGGTGAAATCGGTAGACACAGGGGACTTAAAATCCCCCGGTAGTAATACTGTGCCGGTTCAAGTCCGGCCTCGGGCACCATTGGTAATTGATTGACTGGTGCCATCGCCAAGTGGTAAGGCCGCAGCCTGCAAAGCTGCTATCCCCAGTTCAAATCTGGGTGGCACCTCCAATTTTATAATTACTTTTATTACAACAAACGTGGATCTTTGGCAGAGTTGGTCGAATGCACCGGTCTTGAAAACCGGCGAGGGTTATACCTCCCAGAGTTCGAATCTCTGAGGGTCCACCACCTATCTTACACAACCTCCTTATTTTACGATACTTACAACAACTTTATGGTCACTGATTATACCAAAACACACATTAAATACTCTTCAAAATCAGCATTTATTTTTACATTTTACTTGTTTTTGTGTACCTCTTTGTGTACCTCTTTTTTATTAATGGGGTGGGTTAAACTAGAGCCCAAAGTAATTTATATCTCTTCTCTCCCTTATAGTTTATGTGTCACTTTTACCAACGTGTACGTACATAATCATAAGTCATTTACTGACAGATTTAAATTATGATGAAATTTTTGTACGCTTCAAACTCCTATTCTATGGGTTTATATATGTTTTTTCTATAACAATCTCCCCCACGTGGTATACGAGATTGTTTTTACTTATATTATAGAGAGATATTATGATAATATATACCATATATAGATATATACTAAAGGGGACGATTTGGCAAAAACGGTCAACAATTGGGTTACATTACAAAACGGGGAACTCATATTATTTTTGCATCAACATCTGCCATTTCTTCAAGCAAAAACGCACCATGAGTTTAACGGCTTAGGGCAATTTTTACAGCTGCTCGACTTTCTCATTACAAGTAAATTTAAACATGATGATACTAATCCGCATATATACATTCCAATATCTAAAAAAGAGTTTGCTGAGTTTGGAAGTGCCGAACATTACAAAAGCTATATAAACAGCTTTTTTATAGCTAACCATGAGCGTGATAAAAGAAAAATAATGGAACATAAAACCTATATTTTCTTGAAACAATTTATTTTAGATGCTCAAGTGCTACTCATTGAAAAGCTAGGACAAAAAAACTGCTTTAAACCATTAAAAATTAACCTTGTAAATCCTCAGAAAATAAAAGTATGTTCGGTTCCTTTTAAAACATCAACAATATTGGATAAAATTTTTTTTAAGAATTTTATAGACAAAGTTGGAGTTCAAGAAGCTCAATACGCTTTTATAGATAAAACAGCTCAATCATCCGTTTTACTCACAAACAAGCAAGACCTCAGCTATTACGAACATGGATTATCGGCTAGGCAAATACGAGACCTCCCAGAAGATAAAAAAATATATACCTTTGAGGTAAAGCGACTGGGTAAAACGCAACCCTATAAGCCAAAGATTCCAACTGCGAAACAACGAAAAGAGACTATCAACACACATATCCGCATCAACAACATAGAGCTTGACAAAATGTTGGCAGCCGCCGTTGGACTTGATGCTTATATATTATGTGCGATAAAAATACATTACTCAGGCAATAGCAATTATCTATTCTATGAAGAAAAAAAACATCGCCTTTATGCTACAGCAAAAATTAACACTGCACCACTACTACAAGGACTTCTAAAGGAAACGCGCAAAAAACTCTTTACGGGGTTTTATCAGTATGACTTGACAGCCGCTGCACCTACTATATTGCATCAGCTTTACGAAAAGCTATGTGACAAGAAGAAACTCCCTGCGATTAAAGCTTATATAGCCGATAGGAATAGTCTCAGAGGCGATTGTGCGAACCATCTTTTAAGAAACCATGCAGAGGCTTACAAAGATTTTAACAAGGCTAAAACCGATGTGAAAGAGCTTATTACGGCAATATTTTACGGAGGAAATCCACTCAATAAGCAAAGCAATGTAGAAATGTTTTACACAACAAGAGTATCTCTCATGCAAAATAATACAGGGTTCAAAGCACTTGCAGAGGAAGCCAAAGAAATGTTTGATAAGCTTTACGAAGTCATTGCAAAAAATATAGATGCAGGTGGAAATATTTTATATGACAGCATTAAAATAGACCCATATAAAAAAAAGCTAGATACAAAAGGCAAAAAAATAAAAAGAAGTAAAGCCTCTGTATTGTCTGAGATTTATTTCTATCATGAGCGACAAATTTTAAACATAGCAATACGACAGTTTCCAAATATATTATTACTTGTGCATGATGGATTCATAATTGAGCAAAGCTTAGATTATCATAACCTTGAGCGAACAATTGAGCAAGAGCTAGGGCTTATGGTGAAGTATGAAGAAGAAATACTTTAGCAAGATACGACTATATTTTTAAAACACGCTCATAGCTTAGTATAAGTATGCTTTAAATCTGTTTTGCGGCTTTTCTGCCGACTTACTTACTAAAACACCCGTACGTCATGTATTTGAAAAGATGACTGTAATCTGTACTCTCATTCTTTGCATAGGAGCAGAGAAGTATATTAAACAATCATTAATGACTATATAATTTCTAAAACTCATACTTAAAACTATCAACTTTATTCCCTGCTTTATCAACAACAAGGAATAAGTAGTTATCATAGTCCATTATTGTAGTATATCTATCAACTACCAATGGCCCAATTTGCTTAGATAATTCAATGTTGCTTTCTATTTGATAGCCTTTATCTAACAACTCTTTATGAAATAATTCATTAAAACCACCATTTTTATGATATTTATCTGCTTTTTTCTTATCTAGCTCAAACTTGTCTTGAATAACAAAGGGCGTTTCATTATTGATAGTTATAAGAATTTTGTTTCTGTCTTTATCATAGCTACTTACTAGAACATCAGAAGAATTATTCATTGTTATCATTACCACGATAACTAAGGCGACTATAATTCCAGATGGACCAAAAATCATAATTAATATAATTGATATCCAAAAAGTATGAAATAGCAATTTCAAAATATTAATATTTTGTTTTCGTGACATTGAAAATGAAGTGCCATTATTGTATTCTAGTTTCCAACCATCTTTAATATACTTTATTATAAATTGCTCTGCTCGTTCTTTATAGTTACTCGAATCATTTTCTTGGATTTTGACTTCTTCTTGAACTGCAAATAACTTATACTCATCATTTATTTGAACTTTCAATCCATATTCAGGCATCTTATTAAAATCAATCCAATCCTTCATGCTAAAATCTTTAGTATCTCCACTTTCAAGGATTATTGTTCCTGTGCCATTATTTGTATCCAAACTTGTAATTTTTCCAATTTGTGACATTTTGTTTCCTAAAATATAAGTTTTCTATTATAATGATAATATGCTTCTGATTGTACATACCTTTAGCTTAATTTACCATAACCACAATTGTTATGATTGGTTACCTACAATTTCTCAACCGCCTCCCTCAAAATCTCAACGGGGTAACTTTTGACATATCTGCTCATTGTCATCGTTGCGTGAGCATGACCCATTAACTCACTTACAATTTCAGGAGCAACACTTTTTGCTATAAGCTGAGTTGCGAATGTATGACGAAGAGAATAGAGCGATTTATTTTCTGCTTCATCTAAAGTGAGTTTAATTAATCTTGCAAAATACTGACTGAGATAATTGCCACTATATTTTTTTCTGATAGCTTCAAACTTCTCAATATCCGCCAAAAGGCTTGAATGGATAGGAATCAATCTGTATGAACTGGCTGTTTTAAGCTTCTCGGAGCTCGCTGAGAGGTCGAAACATGCCACACCGTCATAATGCTTGATAGAACACTTATAGAGCTCTGAGCGTCTCATGCCAGTTAGTTGTAAAATTCTAAAAAGGTATGAAATTTCATTATTTTGAATTGCAGTAAATAATATTTTGAGCTCATCTTTGCTGAGTGCTTCTCGTTCTTCTCTTTGTTTGGTTGTATTTTTTAAGACTATAGACTTTGTAACATTTTTTGTTATTAAATCTCTAACATCTGCAAAGCTGAATATAGCTTTGAGCCATTTGATATATTTGTTTTTGGTACGGGTTGAGAGAAGTTCATCATCTTTGATGCTGATTTTGTTCTGCTTGATGCCTAATACTAAAAGTGAAAAGTTCATATCTCTATACTTTTGAATGTTTCTTTTTGGCAATGTAGCGATGAGGTGTTGAAAATCTAAAATATTATTAAAGCTTATCTCATTTATATTTGGATTATCAATTTTAAGGACAGCTTTAAAGATTATAGGGGCTATGGTAAAGAAAAAATAACTTCTATCTCTAAGTTCATCTGCTGAAACATCAACAGATTTTAGATAATCTTTACATATAAGCTCCCAAAGAGGTGTAACAACTTCTTTAATAGATGTTTTAAAGCCAATAGGCTCTAAGATGTTCTTTATGAGTTCGTTTTTGTCCTTAGACTGCGTTTGCATTTGAAGAACTTGTATAGACTGCTGAATGGCTTGTGTGAATTGGTTTGTCTTGGAGATAGCTAAAGATAAATCTTTGCCAATAGAAACTTTTATCGTGTCTTTTTGAAGAATCTCTTGTAGCTCAGTGGGAGTTCTTCTTCTATAGGTGTATATACCACTGCTATTTTGAGTTAGATATTGGATTTGCATGAGTGCCCTTTTAGGTGAACTCATAAAGTCGATGTGTACCTTTTTGTGTACCTTTTTTATCAAAGCGGATAAAAACAGCGTACTTTTGGGGCAGAGTTGGTCGAATGCACCGGTCTTGAAAACCGGCGAGGGTTATACCTCCCAGAGTTCGAATCTCTGAGGGTCCACCATTCAAATCCCCTAAAACAAATACTTTCAAGCTTTAAGAAATCATTAGGTCTCATCTTAGGTCTCACTTTTACATTCTGAATACGTTTTAAAACTTATACAATTTATTAAAAAAATCACTAATAATGTTATAATCACTTCAAATAACGGAGAGAAAATGTTTATTAATATTTTACGATACATAATAAATGAGTAATAAACTTCATATTAGTCAATTCTATAAAAATAAACCTTCATTTTATAAACTTACAAACAAACAAGTTCAACAGTTAATCAACTACATAAGTAACAATTGCACTCAAGAAGAATTAAATCAGGCATTGGGCTATATGTCTCATTGTCCCTACTGTAATTCTCAAGACTTTTATAAGATGGATGCACAGTCACATCTTTATAAATTTAAATGTGAGCAATGTAGAAAAGAGTTTAATATTCTAAGCAGAAGTTCTATTGCGCACCTATTACGTAAAGAATCTATAAAACGTAATCAAAGATTTAGATATAAACAGGCATTAAAGAATATAGAAGTATGGCTTCATTTTGATATTGAACATGATAGAAAATATAACACTATACCTAGAAAGAACACTATAAGCACTACTATCAGATGGAAGCACAATATGCTTCAAATACCTAAAGATTTAAAAAAAGATCAATTAGTGAATATTCACGAGCGTGATGAAGAAAGCTTCTCTCGTTTAGTGGATGAACAAATTAGACCTAAAATGGTGTTGCAGAAAAATCAGTCTCACAAGAAGTTTATTATTCTAACATTCCAGGAAGGAAGATTTACTCCAAAAAAATCTATTATGGAATATGAAAATCCATTTAAATTATCTCCCAATAGTACATTAGATACATATCTTGCTGAGGATAAAAAGAAAAAGTTTCAGCTAGAGTATGATAGCTTGAAAAATATGTTAATTCAATCATATTCTGAAGAATGTGAAATATTAAGAATGCCAAGTAGAGATGATCAAATCTATAAAAATATTGAAATTCCATATAAGCATACTTATTCTTTGGCTTATGAGATGGCTATTAGAAACGAAGTGGTAAAAAAGATACTTTATGCATTAAAGTATTTAAAATATCTCAAAAAAAATTTTCAATTCATGACAAATACAGAGTATAAGGAAAGCGCTATACAAAAGCTACACTCTAGGTTTCCAAATTTCTTATCTATACAAGTACACCAGTATTACATATCTACTGGCATTTATAACATTAATAGTATGATTGACGATTTTGAAGATGAGTTGCGAAAAGCATATCTTATTGTTCCAAAAGATAATAAAATTGTGACACCTGAATCAAGCAGAATATTAATGCAACGAATTACCCATAATTCAATTGATCCTAAAAAAATGAGGTGGTATCCAAGTAATCAGCAAGAACTTAAATATAGGTATGAAGAGAAACAGTTTGATGATTATACTATTAGTATGGGAGTATTTGAAGGAGATGACGTATTTGATGTGAGTGTTATTAGACAAACATTTAATTTGCATCTTATAGATAAGAATACATTTCTAGTTCCTATAAATTTTACTTCACCTACTGAAGAAATTGTTGCATTTATTGAAAAAATCAAAAAGGATTTTAAAGATGATAGTAATTGATCTGTCAACCCTATATCATACTCAGAATACAACATTCTAAGCAGCCGTTTCTCTAAGTAACATTTTTTCTTCATACTCAACCGGTGAGAGATTACCATTGGATGAGTGCATTCTTTGTCTATTGTAAAACACTTCAATGTATTCAAATATCTTTTGATTTGCTTGTGCTCTGGTTTCAAATATTTCATGGTAAACAAGTTCAGTTTTTAAGGAATGAAAAAAGCTTTCTGCTACTGCATTGTCCCAGCAATTTCCTTTTCTGCTCATGCTTTGTATAATCCCATGTTTTTGTAGTAAATCTTTATGCTCATAGGATGCATATTGGCTTCCTCTATTGTAAGCCTCCCCTAAACTAGAACCAGCTTAAACGGAATAATTCTTCTCTAAATTGTACTTATCTAAATATTCAATAGGACTTAATTTTCCTAAAATTGAGTGAGGTCTATAGTTATTATAGTCATAGACCCACTCTTGGGTCATTATTTTTACTTCAGATAATGTGTCAAACAGATAAGCATCGAAAAACTCTCTTCTCATAGATCCATTAAGTCTCTCCATTCGAGAATTTTGAGTTGGAGATCCAGGTTGAATAAATTTTAACTCAATCGAATGAATATAACACCACTGTTCAAGTTTATGAGAGATAAACTCCGGCCCATTATCTACTCGTATAGATTTTGGTTTACCTCGAAACTCCACTGCTCGTTGTAGTGCTTGTATGACTTTTATTGCAGGTAATGAAACTCCAACCTCAAACTCTATAAACTCACGATTAAATTCATCCATGATATTTAGGATACGGTAGCGCTTACCACCAAAAAGAGTATTAGACATAAAATCCATAGACCACTGCTCATTGGGTTCAAACAGCTCTTGTAGCGGATGTTGTACTCTTGCTGGAATTCTTTTCTTTGTTCTCTTTTTAAAATTAAGTCCTAGTGCCTTGTAGACTCGATATACCCGTTTATGATTCCAATGCAATCCACGCTTCCTCAAACGATTAAATAGCAGCCAGAAACCGTTCCTTGGATGTTCTTCAATAAGTGTGTTTAGAGCATCAATAATGACTCCATCATCTTTGAACTTTTTCTCATAGTAGTATGATGATTTACTTAAAATGAGTGCTTGGCAAGCCTGATTGATACTCAAAGAACAATGCTGAACTACATATTTTACGAGCTCTCGTTTATCATCAGGCTTTAGAGCTTTTTTTCAATGACATCTTTAAGTGCATCATTTATCAATGCCATCTCTGCATAAAGCTTTTTAAGTTTGGCATTCTCTTTTTCTAGTTCTCGCATGCGTTTTACATCACCAGTTTCCATACCACTGTATTTACGTTTCCACTTGTAGTATGTGTCTTTACTTACACCCTTAGCTCGCAAGGTCTCAACAACTGGTGCACCATCTTCTATCTCTTTTAAAATCTCTATGATTTGCTTCTCGCTAAACTTACTTCTTCGCATGAATACTCCTGATTTATTTTATCAGAATTATTCCGTTTTCAGTGGTACAGTTTTTGGGGAGGCTTACATCTCAGTGTCAACATTATTTATTTTCAAATTTAAAGTTTCAGATATTCTCAATCCACATCCATATAGTAGACGAAATAGTATAGGGTACACTTCATTACTGTTATAGCTATTTCTACTAGATTTTGGCCAAGTGTCTATTATTGTAAAAATTTGCTTCATTTGTACACGTGTAAAAACATAAGGAATAAAAGATTTGTTTGTGCTATTTTTAATAGCTTTTAGGACATATGTTTTATACCCTACCTGATTCAAGTAGATACTAAATTCTCTAATTACGCTTACTCTATTTGATAAGCTTTTTCTAGACTCTTTGACATTGGGCATACTCCACTTTTCTAAAAAACTTTTACTAAGACCAAGTTTTGAATCTGAGTTATCTGTCGTATAAATATAAAAGGCTCTGAGCGTAGTTTGCTCACATATATATTTATATCCACAAGATCGTTTAAATTTTAAAAAATCATCTATAAGTAGTTTATAATTTAGATTCATTGAATACATGATTTATCTCCATTATTAGCTGAAAAATCAACATCTAAAGCACATTCAAGCAATTGCTTTTGAGCAACTTTGAGATAGACTTTTGTGGTCTCACTGCTTTTATGTGCTAAAATCTCTTTAATGGTGGATATTGGAATGTTATTTTCAAGTAGAAGTGTTGCAATAGAGTGTCTTAAAGCATGTGGGCCATGTTTCTTACCTATTGGTACTTTTATATTTGCACGTTTTAAATATTCATCAACTATCATATGTAAAGAAGATCCATTTATTTTTATGTAGGGTTTGTTTTCTCTAATAAAGATATGTGGTTCATCAACTTTTGGTCTACCATTTTTTATATAATCAATAATCGCTTTACCAACATCATTTAGTAGTGGAAGAGTAAGCGGTGTCTTGGTTTTTTGTTGCACTATATTTATTTGATTCCTATCCCAATCAATATTTCTAAACTCTAAATTAGCAATATCGGAAGCTCTTAATCCGATCCTTGCAGCTAAAAGCAACATAGCATAATCTCTTCGCTCTTTAGGGTTCTCTCTTTTTATGCTATTTAAGAGTGCTTCTGTTTCATCTTTTGTAAAAGCACTGGGATAAGATTTTTCTCTTTTTTTAGCTATTTTAGGGATTCTTGCAGATAACTTTTCTCGAATGTACTCATTCTTTTCAAGGTAAGCAATGTATTGACGTACAGATGTAACTGTGGCATAAATTGTATGATCGCTATAAATTGAACAAGACTCAATAAATTTGATTATATGTTCATTTGTTAAATCTGTGACTTGTTTAATTGTATCTATCTTTGAAATAAATAGACTAAATCTTTCAAGATATAGTTTTATTGATCTTATTCTGGCTTCTGATACAATAGTTGCTTTGAAGATTAGATATTTTTCTATACTGCTTTGTAAAGCCCCATAAAATTGATACTTTTTTCTGGAAAACTGCTTTCTTGAACTTATGTTATTATATTTATGCATTTCATCAAGTTTAGATATAGCATTTTTTCTTTTTTTATAAGTGTTTTTTTGCACATCTTTATTAGAGAAGATACTACAGTATTCTTCTAAAAATGTCAGTGCGAGTTTTTCATTGTAATATTGACAACTATTTTTTAGTGAATACTCCAAAAATAGTTTATATGAGTATCTAAACTGCTTAAGATATTTCTCTGAATATCCAATATTCAACATAGACTGAAGTGTTTGGTCGATAAGGTCTTTAACCTCTATAACTCTTTGTTTTGCTTCCACAATAAATCCTTTGATACATACTCTAGCAATTGCTAGGCAGTTCATTATAGAATCTATGTTGAAAAATATATGTAAAGTTTTTAAAGCAAGAAGAACCGATTTATGGGACTATTGCCAAAAACTTTACATATCAATTTACTTTACATAACCTGTACCTGTAGCACCGTTGAGAAGAATATTTTGATTTTTGTTGATAAAGTCTCCATTGGCTAAAGAGAGAATCAGTGACTTATCTAGCTTTCTTTTTGGAAGATATTGTATCTGTTCGAGTGAAGCAGTCTTATCTTTGAAATTAGCTTGCGTGAGCATCCGTTTGATTCGTTTATCCTGTCTTTGGTTTATCTCTGCTTCAAAGAGATGAAAGAGCCTTTCTTCGAATGAGAGCGAGTGATACTTTGTATCTTCGGATTGGAGCAGGAGTGATTGTTTAAAACCTGAGAGACTCAGTGCTGTGGTTTGCTCTAGTAGTGTTGATGTTGTAATCATTATATTTTTGCCTTTGTATTTTTATTGTCTATCTGTGAGTAATACTCACTGCCTCTGATGTTTTTATGGTTGTTGAGAAATATATTATTATTTGCACTGGTTTGTGGGTTATGAAGCAAATAACTTTTTGTTTTTAGCATTGATTCTATAGATGCAACTTTATGAATGTTTAATTCATATGCTGCTTGTGATGCCATCTCTAGTGCATCAGCACCGTATGTTTTTGAAAAACTAAGAATAGCCATACAAGATTTATATCCTCTGACCTGATGAGAGCGCTTGTCCATAATACTTTGGACAAGCGCTGTTGTATTGGCACCTATTGTATTTGCCCAACCAAGTATTCTTCTTGGATTCCACTTCTCATGCTGGTACTCATGCTCTTTGGGCATATGCTCTAGTAGCGTCGAATCATGATAGGGTTTTGAGAGTTTTGGGTGGTGTGCTATGACTTCTCCTCCAAATGCAATGGTAAGAGAGGTTGAGGAGTATGTCACATCTACTTTTTTACCGAGATATTTATAAGGAACCGAATAACCACTGCCATCAAGTTCCACATGATAATCCATTCCTACTGTGGCAGTTTTAAACTCTTTATAGATGTAGTTGTTTGCTCTGAGCGGATGCAGTAAAGGCCTGTCAAGCATCTCAAACAACTCTGTTCTACTTTTACCTAATCTTCGTATGACTTTATTGTTGTAGCCATCAAGAAGTAAGTTTATCTGCTGGTTAAGTTCATCTACGCTAAAGAAGGTATGATGACGCAGTTTCATCAGTATCCATCGCTGTATGGCTTTTACACCTAGTTCAACTTTAGATTTGTCCTGTGGTTTATAGGGGCGTGCCGGCTCTATTGCAACGCCATAGTGTCTTGCCATATCCGCATAACTTTCATTGAGTTTTACAACTCCTTTTTTATGAGAGATGACTGCTGCTTTTAGATTGTCAGGTACTAAGATATTTGGAACACCACCATAAAAACTAAAGGCTAAGACATGAGAATTGATGAAATCTTTGGTGCTCTGTGAAGGTGTGGCGTGAACAAATGTGTATCCACTTGCTCCTAAAACGCATACAAATATTTGAGCTTTTGATATCTCTCCTGTTTTTTGGTCTACTATGGGCATTGTTAGTCCGCTATAGTCGATAAAGAGTTTGTTACCCGCATAATGTACTTGACGCATAGATGGATTAACACTCTTTAAGAATTTTGCATAATAACGATTAAACTGGCTATAGCTATATAAATCTGGTTGGGCACTTTTATACTCTTCATACAGTAGAGCCCTCGTCATCCCTTTTTTAGTAAGCTCTTCTCTTACATGATTCCAATCTGGGTGAATAAGGGCTAGTTTGACTTGCTTAGTGGTGTGTGTCGGTTTATTTGGATGGAATAGCTGTTCTAAATCTGTCTCTTTTAGTTCGAGTACATCTTCAAGTGGAGCGGATAGTTCTATGAAACTTTTTACATAGTTGGCAACACTGTTTCGTGATACTCCAGTGATAGATTGAATCTGTCTGTTGGATAGTTGGTTAAGATATTTTAATCTTAACACCTCTTTGATTTTACTCATACATACTTTCCTCATTTATCACACCTTTTTAGGTGTATTATAGTGAAGAATATTCTTTAACTTAACTCTAGCTTAGCCGCGCATCACACTCATTTAGCCGGCCAAATAATCAATGCGCGAGGTGGCCAAGTGTTGATGCGTCAGCTGGCCAAATGCAAATGCGCGGGGTGGCCAAATGAGATGCGCGCGTACAGATTGACCTGTTGATTGGCTTACTTGATTGATTAAATCGGATTTGTTCATGAGAACTCCTTTTTATTTTATTTATAGGAGTTTTTAGTATTTTTGTTGAGATTACTGATAAAATGGATATATTTTGAAAAAATAATTTTAATTAACTTTACTGTATAGTGTTAGAATGTATTTAGTAGAGTGGGGATATTGATATGAAAATTATCAAACGATTGGAATTAACCGGTTTAATATTAATATTGATTTCCTCATTTTCACAATTATTTTTACTGAATTTATCTTCAACGATTACCAATAATTCTATTCGTTATAAAATTGAAAAAAAGATTGATATGATATATAATGCGAGTATTTCCAACTATCAAAAACTACACCCTGAAGTAACAGAAGTAAATATTTGGACAAATCCTATTTCATTTAGAGAATACACAAAAGCAGAGGATGATACTAGTTTTAAAATGACATCTAACCAAACTGAAATAATTAGCTATATTGTTGGAATATTTTTTATTATTGGTTCAGGACTGCTCCTTTTAGCGAAATATAGAGAGTTAAAGCTGATTAATGGTACTAAAGAAATATAACTATTCAAACTCTATAACTAATTGCTTATTTTCTTTTTTGGTAAAAACAGAAAGTTCTACTTGATATGATGAATCGATTCTTTTACCGGATAGTTGTAATTTTGTTTTTTGTTTTTTAGATAAATCTAAATCCATCACTGTAGTATTCCAAGAATCTTGTGTCATTGGTATCGTTAGTCTAATAAGATTTTCATCTTCACCAATTAACTCTCGTTTATCCTTGTATGAATGAATTTTTTTTGTTGGTAAATCTTCATAATCTATACTTGAATGTTCATGATATATATCATCTTTAAATAGTGAATTAGGTACATCTTCTTTTAGTGTCGGTATAGGGTTTTCAGTATCTAATAAAATAAGCCCTTCTTTAAATCCACCTACTTTTTCATATTTTTGTTTTTGTTTTTCTAGTAATTCTTTTTTATCAATATTTAAATGATGTAAAATCCCATCAATGACTTCACTTACATCTGCAAGTTCTCCTAACAATGAATCTTCATCTGAATCAAACACTTCAAATGCTTCCTCTATTAATTTATCTTTTAATGCACGAAGCATGGAGATTTTGGTTAATTTAGCCGTATTTACAACTTCGCCGCCACTTTCTATATTCTCAGGAATTTTATCCCTAACTAATTTATTAAACTCCTGCTTATCTTCAAAATCACCAAATGAATGAGATAGTTCTATAATTGCATCCGTTTTCATTAATTGATAATAAGCATGAGACAATGTCCCCCCTTCTAACACGATAACTGCATCAATCTTTTTACTTAACTCACCTATTTCCTGTAAGATATGTTTATTTCTAAGCAAACTATCTTCTTTTGGCTGAATATGAATACGCGTTATAGAAGAGATTTCATTTTTAGCTTCATTTCTCAGATATTCTAAATCATCATTAGTGTAGATTGTAAATGACCTATCATGGTGAGTTTTTTTGCGATATTTATGTGTCATATTGGTTGTGTTTAGGTCAATATCTTCATGGTGCCAAGGAAAGACTTGAGTAATGCATACTTCTTTTGGTACATTAACGAACCACATAATACTTAATGATTTATTTTCTTCAATAGCTATCCTTTTGGAGTCTAAAGCTATTTGTTTAAGCCATTTATCATTTCCTACCGAATCTTTCCAATCAAATGGTGCTTGAAGAACATTAGTAGACCAGTTCCCATCCGCATCTGCAGAAACTAAATAATGTTTATATATTATTTTTCTGTGAATATCGAAATTATCAATATTTTCCGTATTTTTTGTATCTACTATATATTTATCATGTGCATTAAAATATAAGCCTTCCGGCAGACCCCATAGTGCTTCAATTTGAACTTTTCTTTCATTTGGAGATGCATATGCAAATGCAGAAGAAATAGCTGGAATAAAATTATGAAAGATAAAAATTATTTTATCTTCTAATCCTTCCTCTTTGATTTTGACACATTGTTTTATTAACCAATTTAAAGCGGTTGTTAAATCATAAAATTCTTTTCTTGGTAATGATTGTCTAATAATTTTAGAGTTTGTATCAACATCCATCCTAATAATTAAAGAACTTTGCATTAACGCTTTAATATCATCATGTAAATCTTCTGATATAGTTTCTTCTGCCAATTGTTTTATTATTTCAATATTATCAAGGATATATAGTGGAGCAATTGGTAGGTTTAATTTTTGATATATAAGTACATTTTTTATTTTAGAATACTTTTCAGCATATTCTTGGTTGATTTTAATTAAAACTTGAGGATTGAAATCTGTTAATTCGTTATAATTACTAATATCTGTTGGTTTGATACCTTCTTTATTACACTCTTCATCAGCTTGGACAAGGTATATATTTGTCCCATCCCATACCCATTCAAAATGTATTCTTAACCTCTTGTCAGTAATCCAACTAGCTGGTATTTTCAATATTTCCTTTAGATTCTCAAATACATTACAAAATAATGTATTCTTTTTATATTTATCTATATCAAATTCTTTTCGCCAGGTTCTAATAGAAAGAGCGGAATAGCCTTTATTAAAGTGTTTTATTCCTTCTAATTCATATTTCCAATCTCTTTTATCTTTATTTAGTCTCCGTTCATTAGAAAGATGACCTTTTTCACTATGTGCAACTATATATTTTTGTATTATTAATGGTAGTTTATGATTTTTAATTGAATTGTCAGATGATATTTTTTGAAAACATTTACTTAAGAGGTTATTTAAATTATTTACTTTGCCAGGGAATGAATACAATTCACCTCTATCATTTAAGCCCTCAGTAGTACTTGAAGATCTCACTATGATATCATCATCGTCAGATATATTTAATAAATTTAAGGCATTGTAAATATTTTTTGTCCAAGCTTCAGATAAGACTTCCCCTTCTTTGATAAAGGTATCAGAAACAACAATGAAAGGAAGTGTCCAATTTTCTGGTATGCATGATAAACCAAAAGCTTTTTCACCAACAAAGTCTATTGTAATATCATCAGGATGTAGGGTGTCAATAGATTTATTAGTTACATATATGATATTATGTATGGGTTTAAATAAATTTTCTTCTATTTTAATATCCTTACTTGTTTTTATTAGCTCCAAAAATAACATTCGCTATTTCATACATTTTACCAACAGCTTCATCAGCAAAATAACCAGCTAAAAAACCTATGGACACAATTGCCGCTCCACTTGTCACTTCTTCTGTCTTTAATAAGCTTGCATCAATAAGAACACCGGTTATAAGAGCAACTATTGCAGAAATCAAAGGAGATAATAGTCTCCATACTCGCCTATCCTGGTGCCATAAGCCTCTAGCTACTGCACGATAAAAAAATTTCATCCCAAAGATTATTCCACCTAGCATTCCAGCAGCTGAGTAGTAAATATATTTTTTTGCTATAAGTTCTTGGGAGGCACCAATATCCAGAAAAGAGTATATACCACCTTTCCAAGTATAAAAAAGGATGAATATTGAAAATAAAAGTAGAATCATTAAAAATATAGCTTCATACCTTATTTCAGTTCTTGCTGTTGAATCATATTTGCTCTTATAATCATATGCTTTTCTACCATCGGTTTCATCTTGAAAGTCAGTATTATCAATAGTTTTATCAGGCATTTAAAAACCTTATCAAGCTATAAGTCTATTAAATGTCAGTCTGGTTTGCACTGCATTTTCTAAAAATGGGAATATTTTATAATCTGACTCTTCTACTTTATCTATTTTTTTTGCTAGTAAATGTCTAAAGTATTGTGAAATAGGATGTTCTAATATGTGCAGATAACCAACTGGATCTTCCCAATTTGTAGTTGAATTTATATCAGAGTAAAATAGATACTCTTGGTTAGCAGTTTTATTTTTTATTTCTGAACTTAAACATTGTTCCCATTTAAGACCTGATTCTTTTAGGTCATTAACTAAACTACTCTTGTATGGTACCAAATGTAAATGTGCATGGTCAGTTCCACATGCAGTAATAGAGCCCTCTTCATTCGATCCATGCTCAAAACTAATAATATTGCCATACTCATCTGACATCAAAGGTAATATTTCATTTATTATTTTTTTAAAATTTTTATGTGAATATACATTTCTCATTGAAAGTTGGTGTTTTTTTGGAATAATCAGAGACCAACCTTCAACCATTGAACCTATTGAAGCTATTGCAAAAAAGTCATCATTTTCACTGAACGGCTTATCTACATCTTGATATTTATAATTGCCATTTACGATGTCGCAAAATCTACATTTCATTCTCAACCCCAAGAGTATATTTATTATGCATTATACTAAAAATATAATAAATAATGCTATTTACTATAGCAGACTTGAAAATTCTTTAGAAAAATCTGGCCATTTTTTCTTTATTTCTCTATAATATCGATGATGCAAAAAAATAGTAAAAAAATAGTAAAAAGCCCTTTGCGGTATCCAGGTTCAAAACAAAAGTTCACTCATGCATTTATTCAAATTTTGAATAAAAATGAGGTGAAACCTGAACTGTTTATTGAACCTTTTGCTGGTGGGGCAAGTCTTTCATTATTTTTACTACAAAATGATTTTGTTGATAAAATTGCTTTAATAGAGCGAGACCCACTTCTTGCCTCTTTTTGGAAGACAGTTTTTTTTGATTCTGCTTGGTTAATTAGAGAAGTTAAAAAAATTGATGTAAATATTGAAAAATGGAATTTTTATAAAAATTATAAACCAAGAACGACAAGAACAAAGGCTTTAAAATGTTTATTTTTAAATAGAACAAACTTTTCAGGCATTTTAAAAGCAGGTCCAATTGGAGGACAGCAACAGAAATCTGAGTATAAAATTGATTGTAGATTTAATAAAAAACAATTGACATATCAAATTGAAATACTTTCGACATATAAAGAAAGGATATCATTTATTGAAGAAGGTAATTACTTAGATGTATTAAAAAAAGAATTAGTGAATTTTAATGATAAAACATTTATTTACTTTGACCCACCATATGTTAATAAAGCACAAGGACTATATAATTTTTATTTTAACGATACAAATCATATAGAACTTCGTGACTTCATTAAGTCATTAAAATACAATTGGTTGTTGAGTTATGATTATGCACCTTCAATAGAGGATTTATATAGTGACACATCAATTTTTAATAAAGGTCTTTTTGACATAACTTATACAAGTACATCTCATTCAAATAGACCAAGAAAAAAAGAATTTCTTGCCAGTAATTTACATCATCTACCATAGTTAAAAAGAGGCCGTAAAATAAACTGTGTAAACCCACCTCTTATCCATTAATCACTTGGTATATTTTCCTGACTTCGTCGCTGGGTCACCCAATTTCAGATTGGACGATATGAAGTAAAAGCTGCTGTTCTTCATCCATATTCAGGAGTACTTTTTCTTTATGTTTAGAGTTTGGCAATTCAATTTCAATTTGATATATATTTT
>JAHJJX010000044.1 GCA_018822665.1 bacterium | reverse complement strand
TAATATATAAGATATATTAAAAGAGTTAAAATGTATATTTAAGTATATAAAATGTAAAATTTAGGCCATGCAAATAAATGACCTATTTAATATACTTCATAACTCGCTAGAGTCTCAGAATAATGGAAAAAAAATATCTCTTCAGGATATGGCTGATTCACTAGGGGTATCTATGCGCACATACCAAGATTGGAAACTAGGGCGAGCAAAACCGCAAGCTGCTTCCATGGTTATGAAAATGTTAGGCAGATTGGATGACGATGAAATTATTAGAGCTGTTAGAAAAATAAATAAACTTGAGGATTAGATATGGGTGCTTTAACTAAAAAAGAAAGAGACGGTCTTGACGATGTTTTTTTATCTATACATTCCAATCATAATAAATACAAAAAATTGAAAGAAATATCATCTCTGATTATGTCTAGGGATAATCATTTTTCTATGCGAAACCTCCTCAAGCAGGCAAAATATGGACTTAAAGAATCAAAAATATCACAATTATTTACACTTTTTTGTAAACAGAAGAAAAATTTAAGCAAATAAACTATAAAGTATCTCAGCTGAATTATTTAATGGTCAAAATAGTTGGAATTGATCCTAAATGATTTCGGAAATTTTTTTTGAACCAAGGGTATATCTATGAATAAAGCTCAATTTGTTGAATTAGTACAAGCAAGTGGTAACTACAAAACTAAAGTAGAAGCTGAAACAGCTATTAAAGCATTTACGGAGGCAGTAACTCAGGCTTTAGTTGGAAAGGAAGATGTGTCTTTAGTTGGTTTTGGCAGCTTTGCATCATCTTTACAAAAAGGTAAGAGTGGTAAAGTTCCGGGCACTGATAAAACATATACTACTCAAGATAAAATGGTTCCTAAATTTAAAGCTGGCAAAGGTCTTAAAGACCGTATCGCAGCTGGTAATTAATCCGTTTTTGCCGCGAACAGACAAGCTTTGCGGCAAAGTTTCTTATCAATGAATTTTTCTTTTTTATCGTTATTATTTAACAAAAAGAAAAAAAGTTTAAAGCTTCCCGATTCTTTACTTGTTAAAAAACTAAAAGAGGTTAGTGCCTCGAACGGTTTATCGGTTTATGAAAATATAACGATTTACCATCATGCTCAAAGTTTTTTTATCCCTTTGCTTATTTTGGATACTTCTCGCGGTATTTATTTATTTGAATACAAAGAGTGGTCTTACAATGATTTAAAAAACGCTTCAGTTGAAAAAGCCGCAAATCAAAGTTCTGCGGAGGAAAACCTTGCTTTTGAAAAATCGCATGATTTTATCAGACAAAAATTTAATGAAATTACTCACAGTAACGGAGTTCCGTTATTTAATTTTTTATTAATGGAAAACCTCAATACATTTGAATATGACCATCTCAACAATTCCTTTAAAAAACTGCTGCCTCAAGAATGGATTATGTTTAATGATTCATCACAAGAAGATATTTTAAACAAACTCAAGCAAATTCCCCTATCAAAAGAAAAATTGCCTACTGTTGATAATATTATGGGCAACCTCCTTGTTCAATATCTTATATTATCTAAAGACAATTCAATTCATCTCGCAGGCACAGAACAAATAGTTTTCATAGAATCTGAAATATTTGGACACCAAACACTCAGCGCAAAAGTCGGCTCTGGAAAAACAAGTTCAATCCTGCTAAAAGCTCTTTTAGAAAAACTAAAAAATCCACACATCAAGATACTTATCATTGAACCGACTGTCTTAGCTTGCGATATTTTAAAACAAAAACTTATCAATACAATCGAGTATGCAATCATAGAGGTAGATGCAACTTCCATAGAAATTATTACACCCACTGAATTGTTAAATAAGCATCTAAGGAAGCTGAACAAACCTGAATTAAAAACTACTGCTTATGTAGAAAATATTTTAATGAATAAAAAATTTAATGCAGCAGATTTGATTCTGTGTGATGATTCTGATTTACTTGAAAATGATTTTATCAATTATCTTCAACATATACAAAAAAACGCAGCTCTTCTTTTCGTAAAAAATCAAAATATCCCTGAGAGTACTTACACTTTTAGAAAAAATTTTAAGCAAAATAATAAAACAAATATTTTTAAAAAAACACTTCCACATGCCAAAGCATTACAGATACTATCGAATCTCTTAGAAATACATAAATCAAAAGATGTTTTAGTGGTTAGTAACACCTTAAGCAAAGAAAAATTATATGACGACTTAAAATTTTTTATAAGAGATAAAGCAGTTTTATTAGATAGTTCTCAAAATCTAATAGATCAGAAGCTTGACAACCTTTTGCTTTCGACATACAATCATCTAAGCGGGATCAGTGCAAAGTTTGTCATACTCTTAGATATTGATTCAGCTACAAATGAGCAGGCATCTTATGCTATCAATTTAGGAGAAGATACTGTTTTTATTTTGTATGATGAAGAATCTGATTATATAAATGAATTAAGGGATAAATTTGAAAGTAACAAAGACTGAAAAAGAATGGAAAGAACTGCTGAGTCCAGAAGCTTTTTATGTTTGTAGACAGCATGGAACAGAGGCACCGTTTTCTGGTCAACTCTACAATAACGAAGACGAAGGTGTGTATCGATGTATTTGCTGTGAAACTCCATTATTTGAATCACACACAAAATTTAACTCTGGAACAGGCTGGCCTAGCTATTATGAGGCAGTTGAAGATGCAATTACAGAGATAAAAGATTCAACCCACGGGATGATAAGAATAGAAGTCAGATGCTCAAGCTGCGATGCGCACTTAGGACATGTTTTCGATGACGGACCACAACCGACAGGTCTTAGGTACTGTATTAATTCCGTTTGCTTGGATTTTGAAGAAAAAAATTGAGATTCACTGTTAAAAGTGAATCTCAATTCCTGCTAAATACGTATTTACATTCTCTCCCAAATTTGTATAACCGCCATAAAGTTTTAACTCGTCTGAAACCTTAAAAGAAACATCAAGACCACTACTAAAACCATAGTTACGAGAATTTACACTATCTTTATCCCCTAAATTAGGCAAGATGATGCCAAATCTCGGTCTTATCGCAAATTTTGATGATGGAATATTTATATCGTATGTAGCATACGCGGCCAAACTTACTATGTTGACATCATTCGAACGTCCATACTCAGGATCTATGATAGATTTTTGAAGCTCTACCTCAGCTCCAAGATTTTGTAAAACATTGTTTAAGTCAACTCCGCCTTTTAGCGCCAAGCCCATTCCTGCATCAACATTCTCCGGAACAGCCATCACTCCAATAGCAACACCGAAATATGCCGACTGCAACCTCTCCTCAGCCCAAACACTGCTTCCTGCTAAGCAAAACAGAAATAAAATTAAAATTATTTTTTTCATATACAACTCCTTACAGCCATCATTATAACAAAAGAGTGCTATAATTCACTAAAAAATAAAAGGTGTTTTATGAAAAAAATCTTCTTGTTATTTCTGCTGTTATTATCACTAAATGTTCAAGCGGCGAGCGAGAATACGCGTGTAATTTTGGAAACTACTCAGGGAATGATTGAGCTTGAGCTCTATCCTGATGTAGCGCCTTTAGCCGTAGAAAATTTCACAACTCATGTAAAAAATGGCTACTACAACGGTGTGGCATTTCATAGAATCATAAAAAATTTCATGATTCAAGGCGGAGATCCGACTGAAAGCGGACGAGGCGGCGAAAGTATTTGGAAAAAATCTTTTAATGATGAATTTAAAGGTCAAGTTTTCGATAAAGTTGGTATTTTGGCGATGGCAAATGCCGGAAGAAATACAAATGGAAGTCAATTTTTCATTACAACCGCATCCACACCATGGCTAAATGGGCATCATACAATCTTTGGTCAAGCAACAAGCGCATCCATGGAAACTTTAAAAAAGCTAAATAGCGTACAAACACTTGGAAGCTCAGAGGGTGACAGACCTCTTCTTAGACAAGAAATAATAAAAGCATATATTAAATAAGGAAAATTATGGCCATTGATTATTACAATGCTGGAATGAATTCATATGAGAGCAAAAAATTTAAAGAGGCTCACGACTATCTGATTCAAGACGACACCAATCCGAGATGTGCGTTTGCGCTGGCTGTTATGTACTATAACGGAGAAGGGGTAGAGAGAGATTTTAAAAAATCTACTCTTTACTACTCTGTCGCCGCAGATGCTGGCATTATTCCTGCTCAAGTAAGTGCTGGCTTTGCGTATGCCAATGCAATGGGAGTTCCGCAAAATTTTGAAAAGGCAGTCCACTATCTAATCAAAGCTTCAGAAGCAGGAGAAGCGAGTGCAAAAGTTACTTTAGCAGAGATTTACGCCATGGGTGAAGCCGGCGGCACGAGAAAAGAAGCGGCAAAACTTATCAGAGAAGTGCTTGCGTTTTCAAATTCTGAAGAAGCTATGGATGTTTACAATAAATATGAGCTCAACAAAGCTTATTAAAAATCTCTTTTTAATCGATTTATAAATCGAATAATGAGATAATCAGCCACTTAATAAAAAGAGAGAAACATGGAAATCAGAACGATAAATAAGCTTGAGAAACAAGCACTTAAAAGAAGTGGAACAGATTTAACGAGGCTTGGTTTTGCTCTCTTCTTTATGATAGGTGTTTTAACATTTAGTTTTTTAAGCAATGGTGGAATTTCTAATAATATGTTTCTTGCTGTTGCCGCGCTCATAGGCGCTTATATGGCTATGAATATTGGTGCAAATGATGTTGCAAACAATGTTGGACCGGCAGTTGGTTCCAAAGCATTAACCTTGGGTACGGCAATCATAATAGCTGCTATATTTGAAACAGCGGGAGCTTTAATTGCCGGAGGGGATGTTGTTCAGACAATTAAAAACGGAATTATCGATATCTCTGCATTCGGGACAGATACAGACCCTTTTATCTGGGCAATGATGGCTGCTCTGTTAGCAGCAGCGTTATGGCTTAATTTTGCCACGATGATGAAAGCTCCTGTTTCAACAACACATTCAATTGTCGGTGGTGTAATGGGTGCAGGAATTGCTGCCGCCGGCTTTAGTATAGTATCTTGGCCTACCATGGCGTCCATTGCCGCATCATGGGTCATTTCACCAATCCTTGGCGGCATCATTGCCGCAGGTTTTTTATTTGCTATAAAGAAATCTATAATTTTTAAAGAAGATAAAATTGAATCGGCCAAAAAATGGGTTCCTTTCTTTGTCGCCGTCATGGCATGGGCTTTTGTTACCTATATCATTCTCAAAGGTTTTAAGAGGATATGGGCCAATATCATCGAAATATTTAATTTGATTCCTCTTGTTGCGGTAGAAGTAACAAAAAAACCTTCTTTTTCAACTGCCTTTTTCATAGGTCTTATTATTGCTGTTTTTGTGTATTTCTTTGTAAGAAGAAGGCTTAAAGAAAGAGCTAAAACTTTGGAAAATTCGAGGGCCTCTGTAAATAAGCTTTTTACGATTCCTCTTATATTTGCAGCCGCATTACTAAGTTTTGCTCACGGCGCAAATGATGTTGCAAACGCTATCGGGCCATTGGCTGCAATCAATGATGCAATCGTGCATGGCGGCATTTCTTCAAAGGCCGATATCCCACTTTGGGTCATGACAGTTGGAGCATTAGGCATTGCTCTAGGTCTTGCGCTTTATGGACCTAAATTAATTAAAACTGTAGGAAATGAGATTACGGATTTAGACCAGATGAGAGCTTTCTCTATCGCTATGGCAGCTTCCATTACAGTGATTGTGGCATCTCAACTTGGTCTTCCCGTCAGTTCAACGCATATAGCAATCGGCGGCGTATTCGGTGTTGGTTTTTTAAGAGAATGGCTACATTCAAGCGCGCGCAATAAAGATCTCCAAGAAGACAAACTTATTATCAAAGATGAAAAGAAAAATCTCAACGCATATCATCAGGAACTCAATTCCCTACAGGCTAAAGATGGTAAAAATAAAGAAGATTATGAAAGAATAGTTGAACTTTATAAACATATTGCTGAAGAGGAAAAAATAATTAAAACAACTAAAAAAAGCATTAAAGAAGCTAAAAAAGTTGAGTTTGTAAAAAGAGATGCCGTTAAAAAAATAGTAGCTGCCTGGATAATAACAGTCCCGGCTGCGGCTATACTTGCAGCAATTTTATTTTTTATGATAAGAGGTATCATGATTTAATTCCACATGGCATGTGGAATGAAGTACGGCATATTTTATTAAATACTTTCCAAAGCCTTTTGTACTTTAATGGCTTGAACATGCGCACTCACGTCATGGACTCGGAGTATTGATGCGCCGTTTCTTATTGCTTCTAAATGCAAGGCTAAGGTGCCGGGTAATCTTTCATCTGCTAAGGAAGGGCAGATTTTATCTATCATTGATTTTCTAGAAGCGCCTATAAGCAGTGGTTTGGCAAGTGGCAAAAAATTCTCCAGATGCTTAAGAAGCATCAAATTGTGTTCTAGCGTTTTTCCAAAACCAATCCCAACATCTAAAATAATATCTGTAACACCCAAAAAAGAAGCTTTCTGTATTCTTTGAATAAAAAAATCATTTACTTCACTCAAAATATTATCGTATTTCGGATTATTTTGCATATCTTGCGGGGAGCCTTGCATGTGCATTATTACGGCTTGTGCATTATAATCAGCACATAATTTGCATACTTCACTATTTTCAAGACCGGTAATATCATTTACGATTTTAAAACCATTTTCCAGCGCATACGAGATAACTTTAGGTGCATAGCTATCAATGCTGAATTTAATTTTTTCATATAGCTTTTCTTTTCCTATCGCATCGATAATCGGTTGCACTCTCTCTAGCTCTTCTTCAGAACTTATTTTTAAGGAATTTGGACGGGAGGAAACCCCTCCTATATCTATCGTATCGGCACCGGATTCTATCATTTTAATGACAGCTTCTATTGCGCTTGCATCTTTAAATCTGCTTGAGCCATAAAAGCTATCATCATTTGCATTGATGATGCCCATTATTTCCACATGCCGAGTTTTCTTAATCTTTGTTATCTCTTTGAGTTTGATTGCCAGCTCTTTTAGTCCAAAAGGCTGTGCCAGCTCTTTTTTACTTAAAATTTCAAGCTGCTTATGTGTCGCTATTAAAATACAATCCACATGCTTTGTCAAAGCTATAACCGTTCCCCGAGGTACAGCCAAATCGGCGCCGACAGACAAAGCATCTTGTTTTAATATATTTGCCCCGCCTACATGCAAATCTCTAATATAAACAAGATGATGTTTTATTTTTGAAGCCAATATAGTAATACCGCCACCATCTACACCAAGGGTTTTAAGATATTTTTTTACATCTATATCATTGGATAAGAGTTCAACTTGCATTTCTTGACTCACTCACAAAACCCATAAGTAGCATTGCCAGAACACTCTGGGGTCTTGAATTTAATTCTAAAAGTCTATATGCTTTATCAAAATTATCTAATTGCGATGATGAAAGTATGAGCATGTCAACCACCGTAGCCCTGTAATATAAAGCTTCAACCAAAGCTTTTGCGTCATTCTTGCTTACTCTTGCCTGCTTTTTTAAAAATTCGAATATTACTGCATAATCTATTTTTGCCAAATTCAGTTCTATCTCTTTTACGTCGTGGTTTTTTTCACCTTGAACGATAGGAAGTCTTGAACGAACCGTGGGAAGAAGATTGGATTTCGTAGGGGAGATTATAATGTATTCTATGTTGCGCGGTGGTTCTTCCAAAACTTTAAGTAAAGAATTTTGAGAAACAGAATTAAATTCCTGTGCGCCTAAAATAATATATTTTATTTTTGATTCACTTATGTACGATTCGGCAATCACCGCTCTTGCATCTTCTATAAGAAATTTATCCCTTATAAACCCGACAACTCTGTTTGGTTTTAGTTCAGCTTCAAGCCTTTCAAACTCCAACTCAATATTAGTTGAAATTAAAATATGACTTTTTTTGCTATCATGAACTAACATCCACCTCTCCATACATCGCTGCATTCAAAGATGCATTAAAAAGACGAAAGAGTTGCAAAAGTTTTATATCTAAAAAAGGGTCATAAGATTTCAATTTAAAGCTATTGTGAAAATCTTCATCAAAAATCCAAAAATTGCTATTGTCTCTTCTTTTTGCAATATCCGCTCTTTTATTATCACCTCTTCCTATATACCAAAAAAAGTAATCATCCTTATAGGACAAAGATATCATATCGTCTAAAATATCTATCATTTCACCACCGTTAATACTGTTGTAATGGGGATAAATACTATCTACGCTCACTATAGGCAAAAGAGGTCTGTCGATTAAAGAATTATTGAGTGAACTCAGAATGTAAGATTCAAACCATTTTCTTTTTTCATCAGTAATTAAAATAATAGTTTTCCCGCTCAAAATCTGTTCGAGTGCTTGAGCGGTGGTTGTTGTCCAATCAAACCGCTGCTCTTCAAGCCAGCTTAGACTGCCGCCTTCTTCTCTGATGGCGTCTAAGCTCCATTGGGCAAAATCCTGCATTGAATGTTTACTTGTCTAACTCATATGCATTATGTAAGCTTCGCACAGCCAATTCAGCATATTTTTCATGAATCACCATTGAAACTTTTATCTCTGAAGTTGAAATCATATTGATGTTAATATTTTCTGATGCCATGGTTGAAAATGCTTTTGCTGCAACACCGGTGTGAGATTTCATTCCGACACCGACGATAGAAACTTTGCAAATATTTTCATCATAAGAGGCTTCTTTGATATCGCCTGTTTTTACAAAACCTTCAACAACATTTTTTGCATCATGCAAATCACCCACGGCAACCGTAAAGTCTATATTTGCAGAACCGTCATGCCCTATATTTTGAATAATCATATCAATGTTTACTTCGCTTTTTGCCAACTTGTTAAATATATCCGATGCTATGCCCGGTCTGTCTTTTACGCCCATCAAAGAGATGCGAGCTTGATTTTTATCTAATGCTATTCCACTTACTAATGGTTTTTCCATAATGTTTTCTTCCTTCGTTATTAATGTTCCCTCTTCATCGGTGAAACTTGTTCTTGTTACTAAATTTACATTTAATTTTTTTGCGAGCTCTACTGAACGATTTTGAAGCACTTTTGCACCCAAAGATGCCAACTCCAACATCTCATCATAAGATATTCGGTTTAGCTTTTTTGCTTTTGACTCAATTCGAGGGTCTGTTGTAAAAATCCCGCTTACATCCGTATATATTTCACATAAATCCGCTTTAATTGCTCCAGCAATAGCCACAGCAGAAAGGTCACTCCCCCCGCGGCCCAGAGTCGTAACATTTCCTTCCATTGAAACTCCCTGAAAACCGGCGACAACAATTATCTTGCCTTCTTTCAAAGCTTTGTTCATAACCGTTGGGTCAATCTCTTCTATTCTTGCTTTTGTATGAATGCTGTCGGTTACGATTCCTGCTTTTCTGCCGGTCATAGAAACAGCATCATATCCCATCGCATTTAAAGCGATAGCTAATAACGAAGCCGTTACTCTTTCTCCCGAACTAAGAAGCATATCCATTTCAGATTTAACCGGCATTTTTGAAAAATGCTCAGCATACGCTACAAGCTTATTTGTCTCTCCGCTCATTGCAGAAACTACGACTACAACATCATTTCCCGCTTTTTTAGTTCTAACAACACGGTCTGCTACATTTTGGATTCTCTGCAAATCACCTACGCTTGTTCCGCCAAATTTTTGTACTATTAACATTTACAAAACACCCTCTTGTTTAAAATATTCCATTACTATCTCATAAACCGGCTTTTTAAAGTGCGCCGTATAACTTAAAACTTCATTAACATCAACAAACTTATGTGAAATAAATTCAGGATGCTTCGTATCTAATTTTATAATTGCACTTTTTTTTAGTTTAACCAAAAAGTATCTCTGTGTTTGACCTTTATACGGTTTCATGTTTTTAGCTATTTTTTCAGGAAAATCATAAGATATCCATTCCGGATATTCGGCTATAACTTTAACCTTATCTGTTCCGATTTCCTCTTTAAGTTCACGAAAAAGAGCTTCTAAAACCTCTTCACCCTCATCAATACCCCCTTGAGGAAACTGCCAGATGTCAGTTAAATCATTGCGCTGAGCTATAAAAATATCCTTTTTGAGCGGATAATCATTTGAAACAATAATCATCGCCACATTAGGACGATATAAATCTTTTTTACTCATAAATTCACCTGAAAAATAATTTTGACATTATACAAAAGTAGCAATTAAAAGAATATAATTTATAGCAAATCTTCTCTTAATTAAGTCCATAACAGTCGGGACTTCTGGGTTCACCGAAATAATAACCCTGAGAATAGTCTATTCCAAGATTTTCCACACTTTGTGCAATCTCTTTTGAGCTGACGAATTCGGCGATAGTTTTTATATTTAAGCTTTTTGCAAACAACAAAAGACCCTTTATCATGTGTTCTATATTTTCATCTGAATTGAGTTTTTCTATCAATGAACCATCAAGTTTAATATAATCGATATTCAACCTTATGACGTGTGTGAAATTTGAGTATCCGGAACCAAAATCATCTATGGACACTTCACAGCCATACTTTTTAATCATTAAAATAAAATCTTCTATCACCTTATAGTCTTTAATATCTTCCGATTCTACTATTTCAAAGGTGATTCCTTTGCCTCCGTGTTTGTCCAATCTATTTTTTATATAACTAAGCATACTCATAGAATTTATATTTTCGTATGTTAAATTTATAGAGATATTCACTTTGTTTCGAGAAAATACATTAAACACTTTTTGTATCATCTGTCTTGAAAAATATTGAAAAGTTTTATCTTCTTTTGCCGAATCTAAAAAATAGTAGGGAGTAATTATTTCTCCCTCATCAGTTTTTAATCTTGCAAGAGCCTCGTACTTGACAATTCTTCCGTCTTTAACGTCTACGATAGGTTGAAAATAGGGAATAATGTTATCTGTATGGAGTGCATTTTTATAAATTCTTAATCTCTCAAGCGTTGTCTCTTGAAGTTGTCTGGCTGTTTGATTTTTTTTATAAACCTTATATGCTTTTTTAGCTATTATCGCCTCTTGAAGCACTATGTCGGCGTTATTGAATATTTCATTTATTCCATACGCTATGCCGGCAGTAAAACCGGTTAACATATAACTGCTGCTATTATTTTTATACATATCTTCATCGATATTCTCCAAAAGAATGGAATATTTTAGAAGAGAAAAGTATTTGTCAAACAATGCCTTGTTGGTTACAAGTATCGCAAACTCCTGTAAATTAAGACTGTATAAAGATGCTTCTCCATCAATTAAAATATTCGTTAATTCCTGTGCTCTTTTTAAAATAATATTGCTCACTATATCTAAGCCGTAAAGATCTTTTATCGAACCTAATTGATTCACATGCAATAAAATCAACATCGCTTCTTCTTCCAAAAAAGTGATATCATGAATCAGTTTTACCCTATTTGGCAGCTTGGTAATACTGTCTAAATTACTTAAATTTTTAATATATTCTGTATCAACATCCGATACGACTTTATTTCTGCCATCATTTTTCGCCTTATATAAATTCGCATCTGCAATATTGTAAATATCATCACTGTTGACATTACATGAACTGCCATCTAAATTCACCGCACCTATTGAGACAGTCAAATAATCGGATGCTTTATTTAGAGAATGCGGTATCTGTAAGGATTCTATACCATGCAATAACTCATTGGCTATTTGTTTTACGGACGCATCTTCTTTGTTGAGGATTATAACTGCAAATACTTCCCCGCCGATTCTAAAGATGTCATGCACAGCATGTCCTATACTTTTTTTCATTTGAGTTGTTATCGCTGCGAGAGCCTTATCGCCTTGGATATGTCCATAACAATCATTATAATCTTTAAAGCAGTCTACATCAATCATAAGCAAGGCAAAGTTTTCTCTTTTCCAGATGGAGCGCTTTAGCTCACGCTTCATATAATGGTCAAAAAATCTTCTGTTGTGTACAGAGGTTAATGAATCTGTTATAGAAAGATTTTCCCATCTTCTCCTGTCTGTAATATCTACTTTAATGGATGTATATCCTATTTTAGTGCGATTGCTGTCGTAAAGCGGGCTAATGATTGTATGTATCCAGTATTCTTCGCCGTTACGCTTAACATTTTTTAATTCGCCTTTCCATACTTTGTCTTGCAAAATAATTTCCCACAAATTTTGAACAACCTCGGGGTCTAAACTTTCATCTCTAAAAACAGAATGATTTTTACCCACAATCTCCTCTTTTTTGTATCCGGTAAAATCCAAATAAGCTTGGGAAGCTTCTTGAATAACGCCATCCAGATTTGAAACTGTCATATATACATATTCATCAATAATTTTATTTTTTTGCTCTAAGAGAAATGCTTTCTTGCTTAACTCTTTTTGCAGGGCAAATTTTTTGGCTACGTCAATCAATGTAGTAATAAATTTACCAAAATCGGAGATAGGTTTAAATATAAATCTCTCAACTCCCGTCTCTATAGCATCTAATAAATATTTTGTATCATCATAAGCACTCATGAGGATGATTATCTGCTCTGATTTTTGCTCTTTGATTTTTTTACTCATATCTATACCATTCATATAAGGCATTTGAATATCACTGATAACAATATCATAATAAGTATTGGTGTTTAAAAAATATTCATTATATTTAAAAAGCCCCTCTTTACCGTCCGAAGCAACATGGACATCCCGAAATAGCCGTTGAAATATTTCCAGTGTCGCAATCTTCACATCCGGATTATCTTCAACATACAAAATGTTTAATTCATTTAAATAATGTAAATCTTCAATTAAATTTTTCAACGTCAACCTTCATAAAAAGCAAATAATACTTCTTTATAACTTTATTTAATATGACAATTATAAGGCAGCTTGCTTTCATGCATATTAAAGTAAACTTATAAATGCAAATAAGAGATATAATGTCACATGTTACTTTATATACACATCCCTTTTTGCGATTCCAAATGTTCTTATTGTTCTTTTAACTCGTATGTGGACAAGTTCCATTTAAAAGAGCAATATATGCATGCGCTCTTTACCCAAATATCTTATGAATTAAAAAGATTTGATGCAAAACATGGTGAAATAGAATCCCTTTTTATAGGCGGAGGCACACCCTCAACCATCCCCGCAAAGCTCTACGAGCCATTATTTAAATTTATCAAACCGTATCTGGCATCTACAGCAGAAATAACAAGTGAAGCAAATCCAAACAGTGCAACAAGCGAGTGGCTTCTTGGCATGTGGAACTTAGGAGTGAACCGTCTAAGCTTCGGGGTTCAGAGTTTTGACAAAGAAAAATTAAAAATTTTAAACAGAGCACATAATGCACAAGAAGCCAAAGATGCTATTTTAAATGCGCATAAAATAGGCTTTAAAAATATTTCTCTTGACCTTATTTATGCAACACGCGATGACACAAAAGAGCTTCTAAAAAATGATATGCAAATCGCCTTTTCTCTTCCCATTAACCATTTAAGCGCTTACGCACTTACTATTGAAGAGGGAACCCCCTTTGAGTCAAAACCTTATATGTCAAAAGAGGTTTTATCTCTGACTTCATGGCTTTTTAACGAAATACAATCTAAGGGCTTTATTCAATATGAAATTAGCAACTTTGGAAAATACAGAAGTACGCATAATCTTGGGTATTGGCAATATAAAGATTACATTGGAGCAGGAAGCGGAGCTGTTGGAAAACTGGGGTTGGAGAGATTGTACCCCACTCCTGTCATTGAAGAATATATAAAAAATCCACTCAATATACGCACAGAGATTCTCACGCAAGAGGATAAAAAAATAGAGCAGATATTTTTAGGGTTTCGTTCATCCATCGGGGTCAATAAAAATATTTTAAATAAACATGAGATACAAAGAGCCCAAATATTAATAAATGAAAACAAAATACTTCAAAGAAATGATACATTTTACAATAATGATTATCTTTTAGCCGATGAGATTACACTCTTTTTATCGTCTTGAAGGTTTTTTAATTATTCTTTGGCTAGAATCATGCACAAATTTATAATTTTGAAGGTTTGAGATGTTTGGTTTAGGCTTTGCTGAGATACTTATTATTGCTGTTATCGCTATCTTGTTTTTGGGTCCGGATAAGTTGCCCAGTGCAATGGTGGATGTAGCTAAATTTTTTAGAAGTGTGAAAAAAACGATAGGCACTGTAAAAGATTCTATAGAACAAGAGATGAATGTGTCAGAGATAAAAGAAGAAGCTTTGGCATATAAAAAAGAGTTGCTTAAGGCAAGCGAAGATTTATCAAAAGCGACAGATATGACACAAGTTGGTGCCGAGCTTACAAATCTAAAAGACGATATGATGGCTGAATCGCCAAAACCATCGGCACCAAAGGCACCGATAACACCGGAAAAAATTACCTTTGAAAAAAAAATAAAAGAAGATAGTACAAATGTTTGATGAGTTAAAACCACACTTAATAGAATTAAGAAAGCGATTAGGAATTTCCGTAGGAAGCTTGATTGTTATGTTCTTTGTTATGTTTTATTTCCACGAGCCTCTCTTGGAATGGATAGTTGAACCGCTCAACACGGCACTTATAGAAGTTGGTAAAAAATCCGTTCATGCAGCAGAGGGGATGGTCACGACCAGCCAAGTTGGAGGAGCTTTTTTTGTCGCTTTGAAAGTCGCATTTTTTGCAGCAATCATTGGGGCATTACCAATCATATTGGCGCAAATTTGGATGTTTGTTGCTCCTGGTCTCTATGCAAATGAGAAAAAAATGATTATCCCTTTTATCGTCGGCGGGACATCTATGTTTTTAATTGGCGTCCTTTTTGCCTACTATGTTGTTACACCGTTTGGATTTGATTTTTTAATTACTTTTGGTAGCTTCAAATTTACTCCACTAATAAACATCGAAGATTATGTCGGCTTTTTTACAAAAATTATGTTTGGTTTTGGTATTGCCTTTGAACTGCCGATTTTTGCATATTTTTTAGCACTTCTTGGAATGGTCGATGATAGACAGATGCGTGATTTTTTCAAATACGCTGTTGTTATTATTTTTATTGTGGCGGCTTTTTTAACACCTCCGGATGTTTTAACACAGTTGCTTATGGCCGGTCCGCTGGTCATTTTATATGGTTTTTCTATCTTAATCGTAAAACTTGTCAATCCTGCTCCTCCGCTTGAAGAGGAAGAAGAAGATGTAGAAGAAGAGGAACAGATAGCCATAGAGAAGAAGAGTGAATAACAAAGAGTTACTGTCATCGAGCTATGATTTTCATCTCCCCTCAAAACTTATAGCTACGCATCCTGCCTCCCCCCGAGACAGTGCGAAGTTATTGGTTTATAACAGAACAACAAATACTATTACACATGCAAACTTTTATGATTTAGAAAACTTTATCCCCCAAAACTGTGCCTTAATTTTCAATGATACAAAAGTTATAAAAGCAAGATTATTTGGACAAAAATCAAGCGGAGGAAAAATAGAGTTACTTATAAACAGAGCTTTAAACGCTTACGATGTCAGTGTCTATATAAGAGGAAAGGTAAAAAAAGAGACTTCTCTTTTCTTCGATGAAAATATTTCAGCCAAGGTTCTCGAGCTCAAAGAAGACGGCAGCAGAGTTGTAAATTTTTATGCGAAAGACAAAAAACTAAGATTTGAAGAGCTGTTGCCTACACTAGAGAAAATAGGTCATGTTCCCCTTCCTCCCTACATACAAAGAGAAGATAATAAAGAAGATGAAAATGAATACCAAAGTGTTTTTGCCATGAAAGAAGGTGCAGTAGCCGCTCCGACGGCGTCACTCCATTTCACTCCGCAACAGCACGAAAGAATATGCAAACATTTTCCACATGCCTACATAACTTTACATGTAGGAAGCGGAACTTTTAAACCTGTTGAAGCACAAACGATAACCGACCATCCAATGCATTCTGAGTATTATGATATTTCAGAAAAAGCAAAACAACTTCTCGATTCAAACATACCTCTTCTCAGCATTGGAACAACTTCAACACGAACAATTGAGTTTTATGTCAGAAATCCACATGCCACAAAAGGTGAAGCAAATTTATTTTTGCACCCACACAACAAGCCCTTAAGAGTCAATCATCTTCTTACAAATTTTCACTTGCCAAAATCAACATTGCTCATGCTAGTTGCTTCTTTTATAGGTGTTGACAAAGCACAGGAACTTTACAAAGAAGCCATAAAAAATGAATATAGGTTCTACTCCTACGGCGATGCTATGCTGATACTCTAAAGTATTAAAACTCCCTATTTTATAATTATCTCTTATTTGCTATAATCCATCAACTATTATAAGGCTTATACGAATGAATCATTTTGAAGAATATTGCACCGCTTTTGTTCAGTCCGTTGGATCCAAAGAGGGGGCAGTCAGTCCTGCTGTAATAAACTCGGCTTCTTTTGCTTATGGAACTCCCGAGATTGCTGAGGGTATTTTTGATGGAAGTGTTAAAAAACCGCTTTACTCTCGCATGGGAAATCCTACCACTGCAAAACTTGAGAGCATCATGGCGGAGATGGACGGCGGTATCGGTGCAGTTGCGACAAGCTCAGGAATGGGTGCGACTACACTTGCAGTCATGTCTCTCTTGGCATGTGGAGATGAGATAATTTCCGTCGGCGGTTTGTTTGGAGGAACGTATGCCTTGTTTAGCGAAACGCTCACCCGATTTGGAATCAAAACACACTTTTTTGATGTGGATGCATTTGAAGCGATTGAAAACGCCATAAACAACGATACAAAAATTATCTTTTTAGAGAGTGTCGGAAACCCAAATATGAGACTTCCCGACATCAAAAAAATTGCTGAGATAGCAAATGCGCATGGCGTTGTTTTAATGGTGGACAATACCATCACTCCTATGAGTGTCTTGCCCCTAAAACTCGGTGCAGACATCGTTGTTTACTCAACGACTAAAATCATCTCGGGAAACGCTTCGGCTCTTGGCGGGTGTGTTGTTTTTCGCGCCATTAACGACGGTGAGGATAAGTTTAAAACTCCTCGCTATAATTTTTTGACTAAGTTTATAAAAGGTGCCGGGAAAATGGCACTCATTCCGAATGCTAAAAAAAGAGCAATGAGAGATTTTGGCATGAGTGCGAACGCAAATGCAAGCTATCTTACTATGCTCGGGCTTGAAACACTTCCTCTTAGAATGGACAGAATTCTCAACAGTGTGGAAATCCTTGCCAAAGAGCTGGATAAAAATGGACTGATTATCAACCATCCCTGCCTCCCTCAACATCCGCATCATGAGAGATATTTGAGTGATTTTAAAAATGGCTGCGGAACTTTACTCACCATCGATATGCAAACAAAAGAGAAGGCTTTTCTTTTTTTAAATAGAACTAAACTTGCAACGCTCACTGCAAATATAGGTGACAGCAGAACGCTTGCCCTGCATATGGCTTCAACGATTTATAGAGATTTCAATCAAGATGAAAAAGAATTTCTTGGTATAACAGAAGGTCTTATCCGTGTGTCCGTTGGACTTGAAAATCCAAAAGATATAATTGAAGACTTCTTAATGTCTGCAAAATAAAGTTTAACATTAAGCCAGATAAAAAGCGATTACAGTTAGAGTAACAAAATATATTATTTAGGAAAACAATGGCAACTAGCACAGAATATGAACTGTTGGATGAAGTTTCACTCAAGTATCCAAAAAAATATAAAGTTTTTATTTTAAATGATGATTACACTTCTATGGATTTTGTTGTCGATGTGCTGATGGGTGTTTTTCATAAAAGCTACCAAGAAGCCGAAGCTATAATGTTGGAAGTGCATAAAAAAGATAGAGGTTTGTGCGGTGTTTATACACATGAGATTGCAGAGACCAAGGTTATGCAAGTTCATAAACGTGCCAAAGACAACGGATTTCCCCTCAAAGCCACATTGGAAGAAGAATAATGATTAGTCCTACTTTAAACGACATTTTTCAAAAGTCAATCCTGTTTGCGAGAGAGCTGAGACATGAGTATTTAACTATTGAACATGTTTTTTATCTGCTTCTAAAATCAGAAGACGGCGCTAGCATAATCTCGGCATGTGGAGGTGATGTGCAAAATATGAAAACATTACTTAAAAATTATATCTCAAACAATATAGAATCACTTCCTAGCGAAATCAACCAAGACCCTTATGAGAGCGTGGCTCTTGCCAGAGTAATTGACAATATGATAAAACATATACAAAGCGCCGGACAAAACAGCGCAGATGTGGGTGATTTACTCGTTGCCTTGTTTGATGAACAAAATACCTTCGCACACATGCTTTTAAATGAGTATCAAATATCAAGACTTGACATCTTAGAAATTATCTCACATACAGAGAAAGTAACGCTAAATAATGATACTGAATCTTATTTGAATAAATATTCCATAAATCTTCTGGAAAAAGCAAAGCAGAAAAAAATTGATCCTGTTATCGGCAGAGATAATGAAATAAAAAGAGTTATTCAGATTTTGTGCAGAAGAAAAAAGAACAACCCTATCTTGGTTGGTGAAGCAGGTGTCGGAAAAACTGCAATTGCTGAAGGTTTAGCACTGAATCTCGTAGCGGGAAAAGTTCCTGATATTATTAAAAATGCGGAGCTTTATGCCTTAGATTTAGGTGCTCTGCTTGCTGGAACAAAATACAGGGGCGACTTTGAAAAAAGGCTTAAAGGTGTAATGGATGAACTTAAATCACATCCTGAAGCTATTCTTTTTATAGATGAGATTCATACACTTATCGGAGCGGGTTCAACTAGCGGAACTATGGATGCAGCAAACCAATTAAAACCTGCACTTGCTTCTGGTGAACTTCGATGTATGGGAGCGACAACCTATAGCGAATACAGAAATGGTTTTGAAAAAGACAAAGCCTTGAGCAGAAGATTTTCTAAAGTGGACATCAATGAGCCATCTGAAAAAACAAGCTACTTGATTTTAAAAGGCCTGCAAGAAAAATATCAAAAACATCATGGAGTTACCTATACAAATAAAGCACTTAGAAGTGCGGTTGAATTATCTAAAAGATATATTACAGATAGATTTCTTCCTGACAAAGCTATTGATCTTATCGATGAAACAGCGGCCTCATTTCACCTCAAAAAAATTAAGAAAAATAGAATTACGTCCAAGGATATAGAAAAAACTATTTCAGAAATTATTGGTATATCTAACTCTAAAGTAAACAAAGATGAAACTTCTTCACTCATGAAACTTGAAGAAACTTTACAACAAAGAGTTATCGGACAAGATAAAGCCGTCTCAGAAGTTGCCCGTGCCATAAAAATATCCAAAGCAGGGCTCACCCCTAAAAATAAACCTATCGCATCCTTTTTATTTTCAGGTCCAACAGGTGTTGGAAAAACAGAATTGGCGATTTCTCTTAGTGATACTCTTGGAATAAACTTCGAGCGATTTGACATGAGTGAATACATGGAAAAACATGCGTTAAGCAGATTAGTTGGTGCACCTCCAGGATATGTCGGATATGAACAAGGAGGTTTGTTAACAGAAGCAATTAAAAAGCATCCGTATTCTTTACTTTTGCTAGATGAAATCGAAAAAGCACACCCCGATTTAGTCAATATACTTCTTCAAATTATGGATAATGCAGTTTTAACAGACAATAATGGCTATAAAGCAAACTTTCAAAATGTTATTTTAATTATGACATCCAATATAGGAGCTAACGCAAGAAATGTAATGGGCTTTAATAAAGATAGTTCATTATCAAAAGGTGAAGAATTAAAATCATTTTTTACACCGGAATTCAGAAATAGACTTGATGCCATTGTAGAGTTCAAGCAATTAAATATGGATACGGTGAGGGGCATTGTAACTAAATTCATAAATGAATTAAATCAAACTCTTAAAAAGAAAAAAATAATTGTAGATATCTCAGATGAAGCACTTAACTATATAGCACAGAGCGGATATTCAATTGAAATGGGAGCAAGACCATTGAAAAGATTTATTCAAAATAATATAACTAATAAACTAAGTGATGAGATACTCTTTGGAAAACTTAAAAATGGTGGAGATGTCAAAGTAAATTTTGACAAGGAATTAATATTGGACTATGAAGAAAAAAAGTGAATATTCCAAAACTCTCAAAACATGAACTCATGTTTCCTCATCCAAATGATGCTAACGAAGATGGCATAATCGCTTGGGGCGGTGATTTAAATCCTTCAAGACTTATAAGAGCATACCAAAATGGAATCTTTCCTTGGTACGCCAAGGATGACCCTGTTATATGGTGGTCGCCAAATCCAAGACTTATAATGGAACTCAAAGACTTTAAACTGACTCGTTCACTCAAAAAAAGTATGCGTAAGTTTACTTATACGTTTGATGCTCATTTCAAAGATGTGATGCTAAAATGTGCTTCCACACCAAGAGAAGGTCAAAATGGCACATGGATACAAAAAGATATAATTGAAGCTTACGAGGTACTATACGGGATGGGCATAGCGCATAGTATCGAGAGTTACCAAAATGGCATCCTCGTTGGTGGCTTATATGGCATTATTATTGGAAAAGTATTTTGTGGCGAATCAATGTTTTCACATAAAAGCGATGCTTCTAAATCGGCCTATGCAGTTCTTATAGAACATTTAAAGCATTGGGGATATGATTTTATAGATTGTCAAGTTCCTACAAATCACTTAAAAAGTTTAGGTGCCAAAGAAGTTAGCAGAGATTATTTTTTAAAGAGACTACACAAAGTCAATATGGAAAATATACCTCATAGATGGGAAATGAATAATTCTTTGCTAAATTGATTTCCACATGCCAGAATTATTTCAAGAGAGTTGCTAAGAAGGTTTGATAAGAAAGGGATAATATTTGAATAAATTGTTTGAATAGATAGGTTTTGTTTAAATAAAAGAGTGTTGTTTAAATAAGAGGGAGTTATGTTTGAATAAAAAAGTTTGATTCTAAAGTTTGATTAAAAAGAGAATTGAAGTTAAAAATTGATTAACTAGGCAGCGACCTACGTTTCCAATCCTGCAAGGATCAGTATTATCAGCGATGAGAGGCTTAGCTTCTGGGTTCGGAAT
>JAHJJX010000008.1 GCA_018822665.1 bacterium | reverse complement strand
CTCTCGGTACACTCGTTTTTTGTATCCATGTTATCAAAGATACAATTACAATGTCAAGCGAAAGAGTCGCATTATGGTAAAATCACCCCCGCAAAATAGTTCAACGGAGATTTTTAAATGCACTTTGAGAGACAAACAATGCTTGAAATCATAGACAGGCTCAAAGAGAAGCTGGAGTTCTGCGAGAAGGTGCATTTTGAAGTGATAAACCCTGATATCTGCCACTCCTGCTATGCGGGTGAGATTGTTGCGTCTGATAATAAAAAATATATTTACCGAGGGTATAAAGCGTGGAGTGATTTGGCGGAGATACTCTCGTGCAAAATGCTGACACCCGAAGTTGTCTCGAAAAACATTATCCGTCTTCATTTTTTAAAGCTCGATACCCAAGCCACTTTTCATACAGGCACTGTACAAAACAAAGATGAAAAGTACGGAACCGACTCCCATTTTTTCAACATCCATAAAAATGAAGAACCTGTTTTTATACAAGCATATTCGCAATCGCTGAAAAATGTAAACATAAAGCAGAGAAAGAGAGTTTTAAATCTTGGAATTAACAGAGGCGATGAATTTGAAGTTATAAAAGAGTTGCTCAGCGATGAAGAGTTTAGGCATGTGGAACTTGTTGGAATTGACCACAGTAAAACGGCTATTGACTACGCGCAGGAGCGTTTTGAAGATAAAACTTTTTACCGGCACGACATCAATGCCATAGATACGCTCAATCTCGGCAGGTTTGATTTGATTATAAGCATCGGAACATTGCAGACTCCCGGAATCAATTTTAAACTTTTCTTCAACGCACTTATCCAAAACTATTTAAGCCCTGGCGGAGCGGTGATTTTGGGATTTCCAAACTCAAGATGGATGGGAGGGGAGATGGTGTATGGAGCGAAAATGCCAAACTACAGCGATTCGGATTTATCATTGCTTTTTAAAGATGTGTATTATTGTAAAAAATATTTGCAGCAAAAGAAATTTAGGCTAAGGCTCACGGGGCGGGATTATATATTTTTAACGGCTACGAAGACAGGCTGAAAAACTTTCAGCCTCCGGGGAAGTTTAAAGAACTGTTATGCAGTCCTGCGCCTTTGGAACAAGACATAAAAAGCTGTACGTCTCGTCTCCTAAAGTCTCGTAGGCATGTGCAATATTTGCAGGAATAAGCAAAATATCACCTTCAACCGCTTCAAAACTCTCTTCTCCTATTCTCACCATTGCACGTCCGCTTAAAACATACTGCTCATGCTCAATGATGTTGGTGTGCAAAGGCATGTGTCCGCCCGCTTCTATGGTGAAGTTTCGCATTGCAAAGTTGGGTGATTCCTCAGGGGAAAGAAGCATTTTCATAGCAACGCCTTTGCCTGCCTTTTGAGGCACGGCTTCGATAGCGTCTATTTTTTTGTGTAAATACATGTGTTGTCTCTTCAAAGTAAAATTTTTAACAGCTTAGCATAAGATGGTAAAATAAGAAAAATAAGGGATGGTTTTTATGATAAAGTAACACTTCTTAATCCATAAAAAAGAGTTCGCATGCATTTTCACCGTGTTCATATCGAAGTGACCAATATTTGCGGTCTTTCATGCAGTTTTTGTCCGCCAAAACTTCAGCCGACAAAAACAATGTCTCTTCCCTTTTTTGAAAAAGTACTTCTTCAGTTGCGCCCCTATACGAAAGCACTCGCTTTTCATGTAATGGGAGACCCTTTGACCCTCTCAAATCTCCTTGCCTACTTGGAGCTTGCAGATAAACACGGCTTTGAAGTTGAACTTACAACAAGCGGATATTATCTTGGCAAGACACCCGCGGAAGTGTTGTTTCATAAGGCGGTTCGTCAGCTGAATATCTCCCTCAACAGTTACAACAAAAACAGTCTAAACCTAAGTTTTGAGCAGTATATGGAGGGGGTTTTGAGGGCATGTACGGCAAAGTTGCAAAATTTCCCAAAACCGTTTATAAATCTGCGGGTATGGAACCTTGATGCGACATTTTCGGAAGCCCGGTTCAACAAAACCTTATTTGAAAAATTAGAGAATTTTTTTGAACTCAAACTGGATTTGGAGGCGATATATGCAAATAAAACAAAATCCCTCCGCTTAGCTTCAAAAATTTTATTGAACTTTGAAGCTTACTTTGAGTGGCCTTCGCTTGGCAATTCACACGAGAGCGACAGCTCTTGTTATGGCTTAAAATCTCATATAGGAATTCTTGCCGATGGAACGGTTGTTCCGTGCTGTTTGGATGGGGAAGGGGTAATAAACCTTGGCAATTTAAATGAAAGACCTCTTAATGACATACTCCATTCCAAACGTTCGCAGGCGATGCGTGAGGGTTTTTCAAAAGGAAAAGCCGTGGAAGAACTTTGCCGCAAATGCAGTTATAAAGACCGCTTCAGCGAGAACTCCATTGCACATCGGTGAAATATCGGTTTTTTGTATTCTTAAAAAATTCAGCTCTAATAAATATTTAAAGATGTAGAATTTTGTTAAACTTTATAAGACTGCTTAAAATATTTTAATAGAATAGGGCAAACTTGACAAAACTCACTCCTGTAATTTTCCTTTTGACTTTTTCTTTATCGGCTGATGACATGGTCGTTAGTGAAGTAAATGTAGTGGAGTATGTGCTTATAGTAGTTATCTTAATTGTTATTGTATTCATAATGGTTTTTATAAATACAAGATTGCGTTCCGCGCTAAAAAGCGGAAAAAAGCTTGAACATAAACTGCAAAAACACTTTGATTTGATGGATGACAATATTATCGTATCTACTACGGATTTGGATGGAAAAATCATCGATGTATCCTCCGCATTTTGCAGAGTATCCGGTTATACGAGAGAAGAACTTATCGGCCAAACGCACTCTATAGTCAGAGCAATGGGCAATGAAGTATACAAAGAACTTTGGGATTCCATAACACAAGATAAAACTTTTTCCGGCGAAATAAAAAACCAAGCCAAGGACGGAAGTTTTTTCTGGGTGAATATATTTGTGGCTCCGGTTTTTGATGAAAAAGGAAAAAAAATCGCCTATACCGCCATCAGGCAGGATATTACAAACCGCAAAAAGCTTGAAAGTATTTCCATAACAGATGAGCTGACCTCTATCCATAACAGAAGGTATTTCAACAAAATCTTGCCTAAACTCATTAACAGTGCAAAAAGAGAATACGAAAATATATCTTTTGTTATGATGGATATCGATTCTTTTAAATTGTATAACGATATTTACGGGCATCATGCGGGTGATGAAGCACTGAAAAAAATTGCCGCAGTTTTAAGCATCTCTTTGCAAAGAGCGGATGATTATTATTTCAGATTGGGCGGGGAGGAGTTTGGCATCTTGTTTAAAGGGCTAAGCGAGCATGAAGCTAAAGAGTTAATTGAAAAAATAAGAAAAAATATTGAAGATTTGCATATAAAACATGAAAACAGCGGAGTGAGCAAATATGTAACCGCATCATTTGGACTGGTATATAAAAAAGCAGAACTTATACAAGACACCCAAGAACTCTATCAAGAAGCAGACAGATTGCTTTATAGAGCAAAAGCAGGGGGCAGAAACAGAGTTGTTTCCAATATATAGCTTTTACTTCAATTTTTCTCTTCTTAAGATGCACACACTCTCCTAAACAACCCTTCCTTTAGAATTTACACAAAGTATGTTTATTGAGTATTTTAGATACAATATTTCCAATAATAAACACAGTTTAAAGAGTTACACAATGCAAAATATAGATATTTTTCCGTGGGATAATCATTTTAATACGGGCATAGAAATCATTGACACCCAGCATCGCAAGTTGGTAACACTTCTTAATCGTTTAGCAACGCAGGTGGCTTACCAATCAAATGCTGAGGATTTGAATGCAATTTTTGATGAACTTACAGAGTATACGCTTTATCATTTTCAAACCGAAGAGGCTATCTGGAGTCGGTATCTCAACAACAATCCACTTGAGAGTGAACATCAGCGTGTTCATCAGGAATTTGTAGATACCGTGATACGCCTAAAAAAAGAACAAGATATCAAACCCCTTGCCGAACTTGCAGATGAAGCCTTAGGGTTTTTGGCCCGCTGGTTAGCATCTCATATACTCGAAACAGACCGCTATATGGCACATATTGTTGTCGCATTGCAGGAAGGGTTTGATATTGACAGGGCAGTGGAGCATGCAAAAGAGAAAATGAGCGGTTCGGGGCGAATTCTTATTGAAATTATTCTTTCTATTTACGGCACCTTGTCCTCAAATACTTTACAATTAATGCGTGAACTTAAAAATCATCAACATTATGAGCAGCAACTCGCTTATCAGGACCAATACCGCCAATTGCTTTTAGAACTCTCCTCCTCTTTTATCAACTTGCCTTTGGATGAGGTTGAAGTGGTTATTGAAAAAGCGTTGGGAAATATGGCTGCATTTGTAGGTGCTGATCGTGCATATATCTTTGATTACGATTTTACGGCGCAAACGACAAGCAATACCTATGAGTGGTGCGCAAATGGAATTACTCCTCAGATTGAAGAACTTCAAGACGTTCCTATAGACTGTATCCCCGGTTGGGCAGAAATTCATACCCAAGGTGATTACGTCTTGATTCAGGATGTTGAAGGATTGCAAGAGGGAAAATTAAGAGACCTTTTATTTCCTCAGGAAATACGCAGCCTCGTTACCTTTCCTTTGTTTGAAAACAATACTTGCATAGGTTTTGTCGGATTTGACGCAGTAAAAAAACTCCATACATTTACGGAGAGTGAAATCACCTTATTGCGTATTTTTAGCAAACTGTTAAGCAATGTTTCTGACCGTAAAAGAACTGAAACAGAACTTTCCTACGAGCGGGGATTTTTAAAAACACTGATTCAGGCGATTCCAGACCTTATCTGGCTGAAAGATACAGAGGGCATTTATTTGGCATGCAACAGCCGTTTTGAAGATTTTTTCGGAGCAAAGGAGGCAGAAATTATCGGAAAAACAGATTATGATTTTGTCGATAAAGCCTTAGCTGATTTATTTCGTTTTAACGACACAAAAGTGATGCAAAGCAATAAGCCAAATATCAATGAAGAAGAGGTACCTTTTGCAAAGGATGGACATAAAGAGGTTCTGCACACTACAAAAGTACCTATGTACGGTGCTGATGGAGAAATCATCGGTGTTTTAGGGGTTTCTAGAGATATTACCGACATGAAAAAGATTCAAGATGAACTTGAACGCAAAGAGCGTTATCAAAGGGCTCTTTTGGATAATTTTCCCTTTATTGTTTGGCTTAAAGATGAACAGAGCCGATTTCTTGCCGTAAATCAACATTTTGCCGATGCCTGCCGTGTTTCATCTCCTGAAGAAATTTTAGGTAAAACAGATTTTGATGTTTGGCCAAATAGATTGGCAAAAGCGTACCGTGAAGACGATATGCAGGTGCTTGCTTCTGGAAAATCCAAAAATCTTGAAGAGCTTGTAGGTACAGAAGGGTTTGAGGTATGGATGGAAACCTATAAATCTCCCGTTATTCTTGAGAAAAACACCATTGGAACAGTTGGATTTGCTCGTGATGTCAGTCAAAAAAAAGCACTTGAAAAAAACCTTATTATGGAACGTAACCGATTTGAACGCTATCTTCAAACGGTAGAAGCTATTATAGTTTCTATGGACGCAGATGGGATTATTAATCTTATAAATCGCAAGGGTTGCGACATCCTTGGTTATACGCAAGAGGAGCTTATCGGGAAGCAGTGGTTTGAATTCTGCTTGGTGCAGCCCGAGGGAATGGAAGAACTTTATCCTATCTTTTTAGATATCGTAGCCGGAAAAATACAAGGACCCGAATACTACGAGAATGCCCTGAAGACTCGCTCGGGAAAAGAATGTTTAATTGCTTGGCATAACTCTTATTTGAGAGATGAGAACGATACAATCATCGGTACTCTGAGTGCGGGAGAAGATATAACGGAGCGCAAAGAAGCAGAAGAGACTTTACGTTTAGCGGCAAGTGTTTATACCCATAGTCGCGAGGGTATTCTTATTTCATCCGTAGATAATGAGATTATTGATGTGAATTGTTCAGCGGAGCGTATTACCGGATACAGCAAAAATGAGCTTTTGGGTAAAAATCCAAACATTTTTAGCTCCAAAGAACATTCGCAAGGATTTTACAAAGAGATGTGGAAGGAGTTAAACGAGAAGGGTTTTTGGAGCGGCGAAATTTGGAATCGTCGTAGAGACGGCACAGTGTATGCCGAAATGAAAACAATTACCGCGGTCAAAGACAATGAGGGCAATCTGAAGCGTTATGTTGCTCTTTTTTCAGATATTACTCCATTAAAAGAACAGCAAAAACATTTAGAATATATTGCACATTATGACAGTCTTACGGGCTTGCCAAACCGTGTTTTGCTTTCTGACAGATTACAGCAGGCCATGGTAAAGACGCATCGAAATAAATTGACGCTGGCTGTTGTTTATCTTGACTTGGATGGGTTTAAAGAGATTAACGATATGTACGGGCATGATAACGGGGACAGGCTCTTAAGTATTCTCGCCGATAGAATGAAAAGAACACTGCGTGATGGAGATACCATTGCCCGTCTTGGCGGAGATGAATTTGTATCGGTGTTTCTTGATTTAAAAACACATGAAGATTGTATTCCTATGTTGGAGAGACTGCTGATTGCCGCATCTGAAGTTGTAAATGCAAATGAAATAGCTATGAAAGTTACGGCAAGTCTCGGGGTCGCTTTTTTTGATTCGGGGGATACTATTGACGCTGACCAACTTCTGCGTTTTGCCGATCAGGCAATGTACCAAGCCAAACTTTTAGGAAAAAACCGCTTTCATGTTTTTGATGCAGCTCAAGACGCTACGCTCCGAACACATCATGAAAAGCTTGAGACAATCGAACAAGCTTTTATGAAAAATGAATTTTTACTTTATTATCAGCCCAAGGTAAATATGCGCATGGATGAGGTTGTAGGTGTTGAAGCATTAATACGATGGAGCCATCCGCAACAGGGTATTCTTTCCCCTGCGCATTTTCTTCCTACAATCAAAAATCATATTTTGAGCATAAAGATTGGAGAATGGGTCATAGAAGAGGTTTTCAAGCAAATCAAAGAATGGAAAGAAAATGGCTTGAATCTTGTTGTGAGTATTAATATTGATGCCATGCATTTGCTCGAAGGCAATATCATAAAACATCTGCAATCTTTATTGGAATTTTATCCTACTATCGAGCCGAGTGATGTGAAGCTTGAAATCCTTGAAACAAGTGCACTCGAAGATGTTTCGCAAGTGTCACTGATTATGGAAAAATGTAAACGCATAGGCATTACTTTCTCTCTGGATGATTTTGGGACAGGCTACTCCTCTCTTACCTATCTTAAACGTCTTCCTGCTTCAGAATTAAAGATTGACCAAAGTTTCGTGCGAGATATGCTCCATGACCCGGACGACTTAGCTATTCTTGACGGTGTTGTCAGCCTTGCAAGCGCTTTCCGCCGCAACCTTGTAGCCGAAGGCGTGGAGAGTATTAAACAAGGAGAAATTTTATTGCGATTGGGATGCGAGATAGCACAAGGATATATCATAGCCCATCCAATGCCTGCCAAAAATATTGGACCGTGGATAAAAACCTGGAAAACAGATTCAAAATGGAAAAATATTGTTCCTGCCAATCGCGTAGACCTTCCTTTGCTTTATGCAATAGTTGAGCACACCTCGTGGATGGAGAAAACATTGGCATTTTTAAGCAATGAATTTTCCTTCTTGCCGGAACAAAATTATAATGAATGTCGATTCGGCGAATGGTTATATTCCGGAGGCATAAAGCAGTACGGGAAAGATTCAGCTTTTAGGGAGATAGAAAAACTTCATTTTGATGTGCATATAAAAGTGAATGAATGTATCAAAAATAAAAATAACAGCGCGTATAATTTGGAAGAAAACATACAAGAGATAAAAAAATTGAGTAAGGACTTGATTCTTGTATTGGAAAATTATCAAAATTCCAAAATCTCTCTTTTTTAGGGTTGGAATGATAAATGTTTTTTTACATACTCTTTGGCATGTGGAACCTTGCAATTAGAACAGTCTTGATGGATGCTGTTGCCAAATATACCCTGTTTTCCCTCTTTGGAGTGGATGGAACAAAAACTGTATTGGGTGAGCTGTCCTTTTGTCTGAATTCCTTTATCGTCAAATCTGAAATGGGGACAGGCGCAAAAGTAGCAGTTTAAGCTTTTTATATCGTGGCATTTTTTATTTTCTTTATATAAAAAGCAAAAATCGTTTTCCTCTTTTACCATGTTCTCAAAATCAAAATACTCAATGATTTGTTCTTGGGTGAAGTTTTTTAAAACCAAAGCATCGACGAGCGCTTTATGTTTTTTGGAATGCACATCCAACCATTGCCTATATGTCATTTGCTCCCTTTGAATGATTTTACAAGCCAGAAGATGATGAGTGCTTCAAGGCCTAGAAGCAAAAAGTGCAGGGAATAGACTTGACTTTGTTTCTCGAAGATATCAAAGAAATATTCCAAAAACTTGTAAAACATGTAAGACAGAAGCATACCAAAAAGGTAACCCGTTTGTTTTGCAACGTCCACTTTCTCAAGAAAAAGAGTTTTTTTTAAAAAAAGAGTCTCCGCTCTTATGAGGTAAGAGCCAAAGGCAAAAGTGAGCTGATACCCTCCATACATCACAAGTGCGCTCATATAATTGTAGGAGAAGAGTAAAAAATAGCCGACCATCACAAGAGCCACTATCTCCACAAGAAGCGATATCTTGTAAAAATAGTAGATGTTTAAAATCTTGTAGTAAAACTTGGCGATGATAAGCATGCTAAAAGCAAGAGCAATCCCTCCGAGGCTGTAAAGAGAGGGCTCAATCGGCTCATAAATCGTAAAGATACTGCCAACCGAAAGTCCTAAAAAAAATGAGTTCAAAAACTTATACTTTAAGAACCCGTGGATGTTTATCTTTAACTTTTGCATTATGCCACTTTTTGTATATCGTTAAGAAGTGCTAAAATAGTTTGTTTTGCGTCATTTACTCTTGTTTCTCTGCTTATCGGTTTTATATCGCTGTTAAATACATACTCTAAAACATCAAACAGATTACTTTTTTCTGCATCTACTCCCGTTGAGAGTTTTTGCGAAGTTGTTAAAACTGTCGGTATGAGTTTTTCATTTTCATTAGCTTCATCCATAAAGATTTTAACTCTCTCTTCTTCTCTTGCTTTTATCTCTATGATTTTGTTGAAGTCTTCTTCTTTATATAGTTTTCCCTCATCGTTTGCCCCGCCTCTATGACACTCATCTATGATGATAAAATCAAAATAGTCTTGCGGATATGCGCCAAAATAAGGTTTACTCTCCCCATCTTCATTCACTCTACTCATAAATGACTGAAAAATAGTAAAAAAAATGTTCCCGATTGTAGGAACTTTTTTACTCTTTTTTATCTCTTTGGGTTTTATGCGAACAAGTGCATCTTCGCTAAATGCACAAAAGGAGTTAAAAGCTTGGTCTGCTAATATATTTCTGTCTGCCAAAAACAAGATGCGTGGTCGTCTCGCACCGTCACGTTTGAGGTTCCAAAGCTCCTCGGGAGTTAAAAAGTTCTCTACTAACTCTTCTCTGCCAGATTTGAGACAGATACTATAAATCTCTTTTCCGTTAGTAGAGTAAGTAGTTTCAAGTCCTAACTTTTGTGCGTAAAGTTTGGCTTGTGCCACGCCCTCACTTACTTCAAGTTCATCACTTTTTGCTTCAATTACGGCAAGTTTTACACCCTTGTAAACCAAAATATAATCAGCGACAAGCGGTTTAGCTCTGCCACCGCCCACTTGAATACGCCCGTCAGTTATGCGACAAACATCTCTCTCACGAAGCACTTTAGACTCGTGCGTTACGCCCCATCCACATGCCAAGAGTTTCGGGTCTATAAGTTCGGCTCTTGTTTCTGATTCATTCATAAAGCTTTTTCCTCTTTAGTAAACTTCATCGTGAGTTCCTATGTCGATTGGTATGATTTCACCCTCGTTGATGATAAAATCAATCACAACTCTGTACTCCATATTTATAGATACAGAGTGAAATTCACCTAATCTTCCTTGCAACTTATGAAGTCTTAATGATGGATGTTGAGGATTTACCTCTAAAATCTCTACGGTTTTAATATATCGCTCTAAAACATTTGGATGCTTCTTGAGAAATTTTTTGAGCTTTTTGAGATAAGTCTCAGTTATGATTATCTTATAGCTCATCTGCTAGTTCTGCTATATGTTCTTTTGCTGTTTGCGTTTTATAATTTTTGTTTTCTATGTCTTGCATCGTCTGTATATATGCCAAATCAAGTTCGTTTGCTCGTAACTCTCTATATCTCTCGATGTCAAGAACGACAAATTTATCTTTGCCTCTAACATTTATGATAAGTTCATCAAATTTATCTAAAAGATTTGAAAAAAGAGAAACCCCTTTTGTCTTTACTTCATTTGCATTAATTGTCATAAGAGTATCCTTAATAGTACTTTTAATAGTATTGTATCATAGTTTCTCATAACAACTCTCCGTTAAAAGCTTTTTGCAGGATTGTTCTTCTGTATTATTTCTTAAATCCTTAATCTTCATAGTTTCAGTTGCAATTAACCATTGAAACAAAAATCTTCTATCTAAAATATTTTTCTTTGGTTTAATTGGAAATATTTCTGTTGAACAATGCCCCTCAAAATCAGGAAGTAATACTTTATTCAAATAAGGACGCAATCTTCCATACAAAACATGTTCATCATTAAAATAGAAGGTTGAACTTTTCACATTTTTTGGCTCAAAAAGTCCAATAAAAACCCCTGTATTTGATTGAATATCCTCAAGTCCAACATAAAGTAAATCATCTCGTTTGTTAGATGTTTATCATACTCGCAAACCTCCCCCAAGCTTCCGAACTTCCCACCCCTCTCTCAAAACTCTACCCACGGGATGTCTCTAAAAAGGAGTCATCATCTTCTTTTGTGTATCCTTCATAATAGTAGGATTGTTCTATCCCTTTAAAAATAATCTCTCTGTTGTCTGTTTCGTCTGTTAAGTGAGCAACAAGCAAGGTTCTGAGTTCCAAATCGTTGATAGGGCTTCGCTCCATCGCTTGGAGATAAAGCTCTTTGGGGACATTTTGCCAATTGAGCACTTTTTTGAGGTTTTTCTTGAGTACCATGTCGAGCCATATCCGCATCGTTCTGCCGTTGCCTTCCATGAAAGGGTGGGCGATATTCATCTCCACATATTTGGCAATAATCTCTTCAAAACTATTTTCGCTCATTTGTTCGATTTTTACCAATATCTCTTTCAAATAAAGAGCATTTGCAAACCTGAACCCGCCTTTTGAGATGTTTGTTGTGCGTATTTGCCCTGCAAAATCATACAATCCATCAAAAAAATAGTGATGAATATCTTGAAGTCCTTTAGTCGTACCAACTTCAATCTTGTCAATATCGCCTGTTTCAAATAAGCGATACGCGTTTTGCAAACTTTTTTTGTCAATATTTTTCATAATAGCCCTCGTAGCAATCTAGTTATCATTTTTGGTATCTTTCTTCACTAAAAGCTTTTTAGAATTAACTGCACTCACAATGGACTCACCCGTTTCTTTTTCTATCTCATCGATTCTTTGGCTTCCAACTTTTGCCAGCCACATTTTAAAAGGTTCAGCTTTTGGTGAGGGAACAGACTGAATCAGCCTTAAAAGCTGCTCTGTGTCGGCGACATCGGTAAGGCGCATTTTTCCATCTTGTGCAGGCATTTTCAACTGGTTACAATCTGTAACCGTTTGATTACCTTCATTTAAAAGCCTATGCTTCAGTACTTTCCAATAATTTCTAGCCCCTTGATAATCTATCTGCTCTGTTAAAATTGCTACCACATCCACAATAAAAAAAAGCCATTTCTCTTCATCCTCATCCCAATGTGTTCTTACACTTTGCTCTTCAAACAGTTGTATTGATTTTTTGTTACTCACAATAATCCTTTAATCGTTTTGAGAATCTCTTCACTCTCTGTCGTCAAGGTACTTTAAAAACAAAACCCAAGAGGTCTGCTCTACATAGTCAAGTTCACCTCCGCATCCTGCATCTTTGTGGAGAATGTCATCTATATTTTTAAAAGTTTGTGCAAACATTATGATTTGTCTTTATAAGAAATTTTATATTGTATTTTAGCATATATAGTTTGGCTTAGTCATGCATCTCTTTTTAAAGCTTTATGGTGTGAGTTGATATGTATTCCCAAGCAAACTTGGGAATGAAAGTTTGGCTGGAGTTTTTAATATTTGAGTTTGAATCCTGCCATGGCAGTGGTTGTAAAATTGACGGGATAAATCGCATCGTCTTGTATCCATAAACCATTTTTCTGATTGAACAGATTGTTTATTTTAGCGAAAAGTTCATAATTGTTTTTCGCATACGCTGCGGAGATGTCCGTACTCCTGTAAGCATCCTGTTTTTGGGTAAAGTTATTGTTAAAATCATCTGCGGCGTATGCTTGGCTTCTATAAATTTGAGTGAGCGCAATCGTGGCATGTGGAGTTGGCAGATAACGAAGCGTTGCTTTGATGTTGTGGTCTGAAACTCCCGGAAGCGTATTGCCTGAATAATCGTCCGTATTTCCCGAGAAATCGCCTCTGTCTATTTTTTCTTCATCAATGATAGCCTGCACATAATTGTAATTGAAGGTTATATCCCATGCCTCGTTTATGAGAAATTTATCATAGATGTCTATTCCGTATTTGTGCGATTTGTCTATGTTTGTGTTTTTAAAATCTGGCTTATGAAGATAGATTTCATTTTTCAAATCAATATAATATGCGGAGATTTTAAACTTGTTTGTTTGGGTGATTCTGTTATAGCCCAGAGTGAAACTCTTCGCCTGCATAGGCTCTATAAAACCGTTAAAACTTGAACTGACGATAGGCCAGTTTGAATAATCGGTAGCAAAAAAGTTATCGATGCTCGGTGCCTGATAGGAATGCGCATAGTTTGCAAAAAAAGAATTTTGTTTATTCAAAGTATAGTTGTACCCGAGTTCTGCACCGTGGAGCGTTTCGTTTTTGTTTAAATCTTTGGTGGCATCCGTGTAGCGGTAGGCTACGTCTTCAAAACGATATCCTGCTTTGAGTGTGGAGTTATCGAGATAAAATTCACTCATAATAAAACCGGCTTTATTGTTTTTGGAAGTGCTGTTTGCCGAAGCCGTTCTTTCTCCGTAAAAACCATCCAACCCTAGACTAAAAGCAACGGACTCACTGATGTAATCAAGAGATGTCTTAAATGTGTTGTAATCATAATAGGAAGGTCCCCATGAAGGAACATAATCAGATTTTTTCTTTTCATGATTTGCATCTACGTTGAAGCTGAATGCATCACTGAGATAATAGCTTGCTCCGACATTGAGCGTATCCGTATCAAGCAGTTGATGGGAAGCAAACCCTGCCAATTGCGTCGGATTTTCATTATACGCATCCAGCGTCATCGTCCCTCCGTAAATAACATCGGCTCTGGCAAATGAAGCTCCTAGTCTTAATTCCAACTCTCGAATCGGAGTGTAGGCCGCGTTGAATGTTCCGGTTGACAATCTGTTTTTGTCTTTATTTCCTTGTGTGTCTATGGTGCGGATTCCTCCATTTTTTTGTGCTTCACCGCTTGCACAAACAGAAAGATTTTCATCGCTGTGCCCTAAATAAAAAGAGCCCCCAACAGCTCCATAGCTGCCGCCGTACAGGGCAAGCTCTTTGTTGTTATTTTTTTTGGTAATAATGTTGATAACCCCGCCGTTTGCTCCGTCTCCTCCGGTTACGATACCGCTGGATTTTATAATCTCTATGGTGCTGATTGAGCTAGGTGAAATGGACGCAAGAAGTTGCGGAACATTGTCTATGTTGTTTAATCTTCTTCCGTTGATGCTAATAACGATATTTTGATTTCCGTTACTTGTTCCGAATCCGTGAATATCGATAAGCTGCGTAAACGGATTTCCATAACTTGGCAAGGTGATGACGGATGTTTGAGAATTTAAGAACTCATACACATTTTGAACATGCGCTTTTTCGATGTCGTCTTGTGTGTAAATTTCTACTGCATCGGTTGATTTTAACTCATCCGTTTTGATGGCGGTTGAGGTGACGCTCAGAGGTGTGAGCGTAAGTGTGTCTTGGGCATAAAGCGAACTAAAAAGCCAGAGAAGAAGTGATAATTTTTTTGCATTTTTCATAAATTGATTTCCTTATTTTTTTTATAAACTCTTGTTTGGATAATGCATAAATAAGGGTGGAGATACAGAGTTGTTGAGTGTTTTAAAGTAGTTGAAGTATTTGTTTTGGGAATGGTTTTGTTTGAGTGTCTTTTTGGTTTTTTTTAAATAATAACAATTGCAATGGCATGGTTTTACAGAGAGTTCCAGCGGGCAAAGCGCGGCCAACTCTTCCTCTTCTTCCAAGGCTTCGAGCTCATCGGCAGAAAATTTCAGCATGTGGAAACTTTGCACTCTCGAAGAGACGCCATGGATGCTTACCTGATTCACGGTAGCAGTAATGGCGCTTAGAGTAAAATAGTTTTTACCAAAACCTTTTGGAAGTTTCATAGGACTCTTTTAATTATTTTTTTGCAATTGTAGCGAAATAATTTTAAGCAAGATTGATTAGCTTAATTCTATTTTTGCGGCATTGTGATTATAATCGGGTTGCTTGGAGACTTCATCGAGTAAATCATTGGTGAGGTAGTTGATTCTACGCTCCGTAATAGGTACAAAAAGAGTTTTTTCCCGTATATTGTCCGTCACTTTGGCATGAAGGTAGAGGGAGCCTCTTTGTGTGCTTACTTTGATGCTCTGCCCGTCTTTGATGTGAAGCTTCAGGGCATCTTCCGTGTGTATCTCGACAAAACTTGAGGGTTTGTGTTTTAACAGTTTATCCACAAAAGCGGTTTTTGTACCGCTGTGCCACTGATCGCGAATGCGCCCCGTAATGAGGGTGAAGGGGTATTGCAGAGAAGTTTTTTCGGAGAGTCTTTTATTCTCGACAAAAAAAAGATTTGCCTTTGTCGTTTGGGTGTGGTAGATATGGTCTTGAAACAAATTTTCCCCCCAAACAAAAGAGTCATTTCTCAAATCTTTGTTGAGAAGTGCATAGATGTTGAGATGTCCGTCCTTGCTAAGTTTTGTCATTTGGCAGTATTCGTTAAAAATCTCTTCGGTGTTTGTGTAGCCAAACTCCTTGACAAACCCCAAGCGGCGACCAAGAAGAGCAAAAATTTCCCAGTCAGGTTTGCAATCAATAGAGCGGCGCGTGAGCCTCTCTTGTCTGGTGATGGTTCTGTCCATGTTTGTTTGGGTTCCCTCTTTTTCTCCCCATGGAGCTGCGGGAAGTCGGAGATGGGCAAAGGGTTTTGTCTCAGAGTTGTCATAGGCGTTTATCTCAACAATAAAGGGGATTTTTTTCATCGCCTCTTCGACTCTCTTTCTGTTTGGAAGATGATACACGGGGTCGGTGTGGCAGATGATAAGCACATCCAAATTTCCCAGCTGGGCAGCTTCTATCATCTCAAAAGCCGTGAGCCCCGCTGTATCGTGTATTTTATCTGTTTGCCAAAAGTCGCTCACTTTTTTGATGGATTCTTCATCAAAGTCCAGATGCACCGCCAAAGAGGTGGACAATCCTCCGACTTCGCGACCGCCCATGGCATTGGGCTGTCCTGTAAGTGAAAAGGGGCCGTTTCCTTTTTTGTTTATTTTTCCGCTTAAAAGATGCAGGTTGATGAGTGAGATATTTTTATCGACACCCTGTGCGCTTTGATTGAGTCCCATCGTCCAAGCCGAGATGATGTTTTCATTTTCATAAAATAACTGCATAAATTTTTCAAACTCATCTTTTGTAAGCCCGCATCTTTTGAGCATTTTGAGTTTGGCGATTTTTTTCATACTTTTTAAATAGGACGCATACCCTTGCACATGATTCTCTATAAAGGATTTGTCAATTTTTTCATCTTCTATCATTCGGGCTGCAACAAGGTTGAAAAAATCAATATCGCTTCCAACTCTTAAGGGCAAGTGCAAATCTGCCTGAAGGGCAGTTTCTGTTTTGCGAGGGTCGATAACGATAGTTTTTAAACCTCTTTTGATAGCTTTTTTTATTTTGTTGTTAAAAACTACATGTGCTTCTGCGGTGTTGGCACCGGCGAGGATGAGCAAATCGCAATAATCCAAGTCATCCATTCTCACGGGTACATAATCCACCCCGAAAATCTTTTTGTAGGCATACACGGCGCTTGCCATACAGGTGCGGGAGTTGGTGTCAACATTGTTTGTGCCTATAAAACCTTTTGCCAGTTTGTTTGCCACGTAATAATCTTCCGTCAGTAACTGACCCGAGAGGTAAATGCCAATTCTCTGAGGCTGTGTGGATTGAATTTTGCTCGCAAGCGTGTTGATGGCCAACTCCCAGTCGATACGAACAAATTCATTTGTGGAGGTGCTTCTCATTTTAGGTCTTAAGAGTCTTGTTGCGGTATCTATAGTATGGAGTTCACTCACGCCTTTTGCGCAAACCAATCCATGGTTGGACGGATATGCGATGTCCCCAACCAGTTTTTTATTCTCAAATTCTAAACCACATCCGACACCACAGTATCCGCAAACAGATTTAATCATTTTTTTCCTTCTAAAAAGTAGAATAACATTTTATATATTAGAGATATTATAGGACGCTCCAACAAGAAAATCTTAAGATATATGATTAAATTTTAATCAATATACTGTCTATATAACGTGATATATAGTGATACAATTTTATCAGAAAGCGAAAGTTTCAAAAAAAATTAAGTAAAAGGATAAAAAGTGAAAAGTACCAACTTCATTAAAAGTATCGTTACTGTTGGATTAGTTCTTAGCGTTGGCGCATCGTCATTATTAGCAGAGGTAGAGAAGCAAAAATTAACCATAGGCTTTATTGCACTCACTGACTGTGCTCCGATTGTTATTGCCAAAGAGAAAGGGTTTTTTGAAAAATACGGCCTTGATGTGCATGTTGTCAAAGAGGGCGGCGGTTGGCCCGGAATTCAGCAAAAGGTGATAAGCGGAGAATACGATTTTTCACATGCGCTTGCGGGTATGCCTATTGCCGCTACTTTGGGTATTAACGGGAATGCGAATCTTCAAGCCGTTTTGAGTCTTGATTTTAACGGTAACGGAATTACATTCGGTAACAACATCATTGAAAAAATGAAACAATACGGGATGGATGAAAAAACCCGTCCGCTTGGTTCTGAGTCACTTAAAAAATATATAGACGCAAAACATAAGGCGGAGGGTTCCAACTATCAACCGCTTAGTTTTGGTATGGTTCACCCGGTTTCTACGCATAATTATGAACTTCGCTACTGGATGGCGACTTCAGGAATAGAGCCGGATGCAGATGCGACTATCAAACCGTTTCCGCCGCCGACGATGCCATCCAACCTTATCGCAGGAAACATAGAGGGTTACTGTGTCGGAGAACCTTGGAATGAGAGAATCGTTTTAATGAAAAAAGGTTCAACGCTTGTAACAAACTATGATATCTGGAACAACAATCCCGAAAAAGTTTTACAAACAAGAGCGGATTTTATCACTAAAAATCCAAAAACGACAAAAGCGGTCATGAAAGCTGTTATCGAGGCGCAAATGTGGCTGGATACATCTTGGGAAAACAGAAAAGAAGCGGCGAATATTTTAAGCCAAAAGAACTATGTGAATGCCCCTGTGGATATTTTGGAAAAATCTATGACAGGAACATTTCAGTACCTCAAAGGTCAAAAATCAGAAGCAAATCCACAGTTTAACGTGTTTGCAAACTACTATGCGGCGTACCCTTTTTACTCTCACGGTATGTGGTTTATCACTCAAATGTACAGATGGGGACAACTTGAGCAGGCAGTGGATATGAAAGCTGTTATAGAAAGTGTTTACCGTCCTGATTTATTTGAAGAAGTTGCAAAAGAGATTGGTTACAGCCTTCCTCCAAGCCCATGGAAAAAAGATGGTGTAGATACCTACAATATGTTTATGGATGCTAAAGTATATGACCCTAACAAAGCGGTTGATTACATCTACAGCTTTAAAGTTACGAACCCTAAAGTAAGCAAAGAAGAGCTGATGAAAGTAAATACATGGACAGTAAAAACTGAGCAGCCGAGTTATGTATGTCCTTATGGACCGGCAGGATGTGCGGACCCTAAGTTTGTAACTAAAAAATAGTTGCATCCCTCTTTGGCATGTGGAAAGAAAACTTCCACATGCCGGATAATTTAGATTTGTAAGTGCCTAGAGACAAAAACATTACCCCTATCGTTTTGATAAGTTTCTCCATTTATTAGCCACCCTCTAGGTGCTTACAAATCTAAATTTAATTCAAATAAAGGAAAAAAATGAATTCAGAAATGATTAAAAAAACAGTATTGCCCTTGTTGGTTTTTCTGTTTATTTTGCAGGTTTGGTCGGGCATTGCGCATGTGGTTGCAGACTTTCCAACTCCAAGCGACACCTATGTGGCGGCATTTGGCGGAATAAATGAAGCCGGAGATGAGATGGTCGGTGTTTTATCGGACCCATTTTATGTGAATAACCAAGACGACAAAGGTATCTTCTGGCAAATCGTTGCTTCGCTTGAGAGAGTGTTTGCAGGGTTTGTTTTAGCGATACTTGTCGGTATTCCTATCGGGTTGTTTGTAGGGATGAGTAAAAGTGCGCAGTATGCTTTGAACCCTTTTATTCAGATATTTAAGCCGGTTTCACCGCTCGCTTGGCTGCCCTTGCTCTTGTTCATCTTTCAAGATATCAACATGACGGCGATTTCAACCATCTTTATCACTTCAATCTGGCCCATTATTATCAACACGGCTTTGGGTGTAAAAAGTGTGAGTCAAGATTATATGAATGTTGCAAAAGTTTTAAGATTTTCTCCCTTGGAGAAAATTGTGCAGATAATTTTACCCGTATCTGTTCCGTTTATCTTTACGGGAATGCGTCTCTCTTTAGGGATTGCTTGGCTGGTTATCGTTGCTGCGGAGATGCTGACGGGCGGTATCGGCATAGGGTATTGGATTTGGGATGAATATAACAATCTGAATTATCATAACATTATCATAGGGATTATTGTGGTTGGTTTGATTGGATTTATTTTAGATATCGTTATGGGTAAAATAGCGGATTATTTTGATTATACAAAAAAAGGCAGAGCGTAATGAGTGAAAAATTTTTAAGCCTCGAGGGAATTGAAAAAAGATTTCCAATTCCCGGCAAAGAGGATTATATAGCAGTTACGGATGTAAATCTGGAAATAAAAAAAGATGAAATTATCGCTATTATCGGGCACAGCGGTTGCGGTAAAAGTACCCTTTTAAACATGATTTCGGGTCTTGATGCACAAACGAAGGGGGCAATTCTTCTTGAGAACAAACATGTGGAAGGTCCTGGACCTGAGCGTGCGGTTGTATTTCAAAACCACTCCTTGCTTCCGTGGCTGAGCGTGTACCAGAACATAGAGATGGCTGTGAAAAAAGTGATGCCTCAGTTGAGTGCTCCCGAACTTCGAGACAGGGTAGAGAAATTTATCTCGATGGTAAATCTTGAACATGCAAAAGATAAACTTCCCGGAGAGATAAGCGGAGGGATGAAACAAAGAGTAGGGATTGCAAGAGCTTTATCGATACAGCCGAAAGTTTTGCTTATGGATGAGCCTTTTGGAGCCTTGGATTCTCTTACCCGTGCAAACCTGCAAGAGCATCTGATGCGGATTCAGCAAAATGTTAAAAATACCGTCATTATCATTACGCACGACATAGACGAAGCGGTACTTTTAAGCGACAGGGTTATCATGATGACAAACGGACCCGAAGCTACCATCGGTGAGATTTTAGAGGTGAATTTGCCTCGTCCAAGAAACAGAGTTGAACTTCAGAGCAATCCTGAATATATCCGATGCAGAGAAGCAATACTCAGCTTTTTATATGAAAAATTTGCAAAAGACGATGAATAGAATAAGGCTGAAATCTGCGGATAAGTTGCTATAATCTATCCGCTATATCTAAATTGAAAGATTGAAAATGGTTCATAACAATATAAAAACTTCAGGTTTTTCGCTTGCAAAAGGGAAGGATTTGAAGGGTGATGATTTTTACGATGTTAAAACTCTCGGCAGTGTAACCATTGCCATAGTCTGTGATGGGGTCGGAAGTGCAGACGAAGGGGCACAGGCGGCTTCGCGGGTTACAAACTATCTTATCAACAACTTCAAAATTCGTCCAAAAACATGGACGATAGAAAAAACAATCAAATCCTTCATCCAATCCATCAACGCAATTCTTTACCAAGAGTCTATGCTCAATTACGAGAGAACCGAACTTGTTACCACCTTGACGCTTGTCGTTATAGAAGGAAACAGACTCTATGGCGCAAATGTTGGCGATAGCAGAGTGTATCTCTACCGAGACAATAAAATAAATCAACTCTCCTACGACCACTCCATGAATGAAGCGGGTTATGAAAATGTTTTGACGCAGGCCATAGGGATATCCAAAGATGTGGAGCCTTATTACTTTGAAAATATAGTGCGTCAAGATGACAAAATTTTACTTTGCAGCGACGGTCTTTATAATATTATGAGCGACAACAGACTCGAAAACGGCATAAGATTGGGTGCTTCCTCTTTGGTTAAAAAAGCGAGTCAGCTGATGGAGGACAACCTCCCGGACGATACGACCGCCGTTGTGGTCGAGATACTTCATGCAAATGAACTTGATATACTGAAAAATCAAAATCTTCCAATTATTCAAAACCTGAAAAAAGAACAGGTGGTAGACGGATACACCCTTGAAAAATCACTTATAGCAAGCAACAGAACGTGGTTATGCTCCAAAAAACATAAAAAATACGTAGTGAAATTTGCGCCCATTGAGGCGATAGACGATAACACTATTTTAGATTTTTTTGTCAAAGAGGCATGGAATGCGAAGAGATTAAAAGCCAACTTTTTTCCAAAATCGGTCATTCCAAAAAACAGAACGACACGCTATTATGTGATGCAGCACCTTAAAGGGGAAGACTTGGCGAGTTGCTTATCGCATAAAAGCATCACCATAGACGATGCGGTAAATTTGGCGAAAACTATTTTGGATATGTCTCAATATCTTTTAAAATACGACCTTGTTCACGGAGATATAAAACCTCAAAATATCATGATAGAAAAAACGGATGGACGGATTCATTTTAAGATTATAGATTTTGGAAGCATTACAGAGATTTTTTCTACAAATACAAAAGCAGGAACACCAAGTTATCTGCCCCCTGAGAGGTTTCAAAATGAAGCTATCAGTGAGTCTAGCGAGATTTTTGCCATAGGTGTTACCCTCTATCTGGCTTTAACGTCCAAATACCCTTATGGAGAGATAGAACCTTTTCAAACTCCCACTTTTAGAGAGCCTAAAAAACCAAGCACCTACAACAATAATATTCCTGAGTGGCTCGACAGCGTCATACTCCGCTCCATAGCGAGAGACAAAGAGCATCGGTATGCCCATTATTCCGAGATGATGTATGAACTTAGGTCTCCTCATAAAGTAAAACCGTTTTTTCCAAAAAACACCTCTTTGATAGAACGCTCCCCCTTGACCTTTTATAAGGGGGGATTTATTGTGATGACTCTACTGAATCTGCTCTTGCTTCTTTGGATAAATTCATAACAAAATGCATTTTTTAGGCTCTTGTGAAGTTCCCCGCTTTGCGCGGGTGTTTCTTTTAGAACTTCCACATGCCGTATTTTTGCGCACCCTAATCATTTCTTAAATATCAATCGATATAATTTTCACGATAGATTGTCGAGAAAAAGGATGTGAATGTTAAAATTTTTACCTGTGGTTATTGGATGTTTGGGACTTTTTGGCAGTTGTGCCGCGGCGGATACCGCCCTTGTTACGCAGAAACAAAAAGCCGGTTATGTGATTGGGGTTGAGCTTGGAAAGCAGCTTATTGTTTCCAAAGATGACTTGGATGTGGATGCGATGATGATTGGTCTTAAAGATATGTTTTCGGGTACAAAACCCAAACTAACGAATGATGAGATGCGTCAAGCGATGATGAATTATCAAGAGAGCAAAAAGGTCAAAGAACAAGCGATGATGGAACGCTTTATGAAGCAGAACAAAAAAGATTCAGAGGCTTTCCTTTTGGCAAACAAAAAGAAAAAAGGGGTTATAACCCTTCCAAGCGGTCTGCAATATAAAGTGCTTCAATCGGGCAAGGGCAAAGTGTCGCCAAAAATTACGGACACGGTTGTGACGCATTATCATGGAACGCTGATGAACGGCACCGTATTTGACAGCTCATACGAGAGAGGAGAAGCTGTAAGTTTCCCTGTAAATGCCGTGATAAAAGGGTGGACGGAAGCTTTGACGAAGATGAAAGTCGGAGACAAATGGCAACTGCTTATTCCTGCGGAGTTGGCATACGGTGAGCGTGGCGCTCCTCCGAGCATCGGACCAAACGCTGCACTGATTTTTGATGTGGAACTCTTAGAGATTCAATAAAACATACATCAGATAATGACTTTCTCATTATCTGATAGCTTCTTTTGCCTAAGAGTTTACGTGTTTAGTTTAAGTTGTTTATTTCGTAAACAACAGTTGAACCGCTCACTTCATAAGAAACTAAAAGCAAGTTTTTGCCATTAGGAGAATCCGTTGCAGGGATAAATTTCATACCCTCGGCAGATACATCCCCCTCAATGCCTGTTTTGTAGTAATCAACAAATTTAGCTTTTGTCGGAGTCGTGATGTCATATACCATGATTGCATTTTGACGCTCCAACCCAAGAAAAGCGTATGTTTTACCATGAATTGTACCAACAGTTAAGGCTTCGGGTTCAGCACCTTTATTTCCGCTTCTGCCATCCATTTCAGCATCATCTTGGTTAAATAATTCCGGTTCATAAAGAGCAACTTTTTTACTTATTTCATCACCGCTGTCAAAAACTATATTGCCGTTTGCATCCCAGATGGAGAAACTTCTCGCTCCGTAAGAGTAGAGTTTGTCATAATCGCCATCGTTGTCCGTGTCTCCCATATCGGTAACAACTTTTAAGTCGTTTTCAGATGTATATTCAGAAGCAATTGAAGCATCTAAATTTAATTTAGATATTTTTTTCTCATCTGTTAAAGCATCTCCTGTTTCTAGAGAAGCATTTACATCGGAAATAGGATACTCTCTGCCATCGCCCTCATTTGCAGTAACGATATAAGTAGTTCCGCCTACGTCATAAGCAGCAATGGAATCAGGCATATAGAGACCAAATAATCCTGCATAAGATTTCATCTTAATCACGCCCTCTTCTTCAATATCGATAGTGTTATTTGAGTCGGTTTCCCAGCTTTTTGCCCCATAAGATTTTACATACTCTAAAGTATTGTCAGTGAGGTTGATTTTAGCCATTGCATTGTTTTCTTGAAGCGTTATATAAGCATAGTTTCCGCTAATGGCAATATACTCCGGCTCAATGTCTTTTGCTTTATCGTTACTTGGTGTTTTTCCAAGTCTTACCGGAGTTCCGTCGAGTGCATCTGTTAAGGTAGCGTTTGAAAAAGATATATCTACATAAGAACCATCCGCCAAAGTAACGATACCGACAGAGCCGATAGGGTCAACACTGTAATCACCGTTTGGCTCTCCCTCATTTGCTACGATTACTTTTGTACCGTCCTCATTAAAAGTTACCATATCCGGTAAATAACCCACCGTTACGCTTCTCTCAAAAACACCATTTGTATCAAAAATAACTACCTTGCCTTTGGCGTTTGTGTATAAACCATCCGTTGATTTCACTTCTACGGCTACGGCAACTTTTCCCCCTTGAGATGCTACGGAGTTTACACCTGTTCCATAAGCCAAAAGGTCGATTTGGCTTACAAGTACAGGAGTAGATACATTGCTAATATCAATAATGTCTATTTTATTTGCGGCACCGTTTGTAGTAAACATTCTATGAGAAGTTTTGTCATAAGCAACAATTTCGCTTGCCGCTTTTAAAGATGTTTTATAAGAGCCTAACTTTGTAAGTGCGGGAACACCTACATTTGCCGTGCTTAAATTAACATCAAGCATATAAAGAGTATTGCTATCTGCTATTGTTTTATTTGTATCAAGATACTTTTGCTCCAACACACCGCCGGTTGCCCAAGTGGCAAAGTCATCATCATTGAGAACTCCGAGCTTGTTTTCATTAAAAACAATGAGGCCTTCCATCTTGTCATGAGGATATTGTTTTTCTTTTATCATATCCGCTACAAGAGTTTTTGAAACAGGAACAATTCCATTTTCAGAGAGGATATCCCAGTTTTTATTTGAAGCCAACACAGATTCTTCGAGTGTTTTGCCGTCTATGATTAAACCAAGGACGGGATCTTGAACCATACCGCTCTTAAGAGTCACCGTTTCAAGATTTGTACCGCTGCTTAAAGTGATTTTATAAATGTGTTTTTGTCCTGTATCCGTATCTTTGGCAAAGGTGCCGTCTCTCTCTACTACTAAAAATGTATCATCACTGAGTGCTACTATTTCAGAGTTAGAGTTTGCAGCCAGTTCTTGTTTATAGAGATATTGACCTATCGTTGCGTTTTCAAGATTTACCGTAACAATACGAGTGATATTAAGCGCATTAACGGCACTGCTTGGGTGGCTCATCGTTGACTGCATAATCCCGACTAATGTTTTTTGGTCAGGCGTGATTGTTAAACCTTCCATGCCACGATTTTCACGTCTGTTTTTAAACTCAGCAGGCAGTGTATAAATATTTCTAGCATCATCTGCAAAAGCATTGATACGACCAATCTCTTTACCCGCAGCATCAAAATGAACCATATGCGGACCATACTCGTCGCTTACCCAAAATGTGCCGTCTTTTAAAACCGCAAGACCTTCTGCGTCTAACCCAAAGTCATCCGTTTGAATGCTTCCATCAGAATTTTTAAGTACATTGCCGTTTTTGTCATAAGGAATTTCTCCCGTACCGCCGAACTCAGCCGAGTTTGGCAAGCCTGTGATGTTGTTTGCGGCTGTGTCTTTGAGTAAAATTTCTCCAACTTTTGTAATACTGCCGTCTGCTTGAATTTCAAAATGACCTATGCGAGGGGTATAATCAGGAGTAGGAAACATTTTTCCTTTCCCTTGAACCCCTGTATAAGTAGCATTTGGCCCTCTGTCTGTGAGTGCATAAAATCTGTTTATAGCCTTTGGGTCGGCTGCCGCCGCAGAACCAAACCCGCCGTTGCGGATTTCCATTGTATTGCCGGGCTTTGCCCCATCATCTATTGTGGCATCTAGAACCGTATAAGGAAGTTTTGAACCTGCGGTAGGAACATTATCTATGTAAGAAACATTTGATAGTGCATTAGAATCATCAGAATTCCCACAGCCCGTCATACCGAGTATAAGCACTGTAGTTAAAGATAATAATGTCGTCTTTGCTATATATTTTTTCACTGAATCCCCTCATTTAAGTTGAGGAGAATAGTAGAGGAAGCAAATAACCTAGCTGTTACCAAACGATAACAGAAAGGGAATAATGTATTTTTGTTAAAAAGAGGCGTATTCTTTTGAGTATTCTAAATTCTCTTGCTCTTTAATACGCTCATGCGAAAGCGTGCCGCTTATTTTTTGCTCTTCAAATTTCAAGCCCTCGGGAACTTCATCTGAATGCAGCTGAATGGCGGTTTGTTTAAAATTCGGCTCCCCCGATTTTGGACAAAAAGTCTCGGATGTGAGTGTGTTTATAAGCTGGGTGTTAAAATGAAAGGGGACAAAAACATTTCCACATGCCACGCTTTGCGTCACACGAACAACGATATTATCCACTCTTCCCCGTTTATTGGAGAGTGACATTCTGTCTCCGCTTTTTACTTTGAGTTTGGCGGCATCTTGGGGATTGATATCGACCCAAGCTTCGGGAGCAAGGTTGTTGAGTATGTCAATGGAGCGTGTTTTTGTACGGGTGTGCCACTGCTCCACAGTGCGTCCAGTGTTTAACATAACGGGAAACTCCGCACAAATCGGCTCTTCCATCGGCACCCACTCTAAGCAGAGCAGTTTTGCTTTTTCATCTTTCGTTCTAAAAGCGATATCTGGGGAATATAATCTTTTTGTGCCAAGAGGTCGCTCTTCGTTGCATGGCCACTGAATTCCTCCACGCTCTTCCATCAACTCATAACTCATTCCTGAGTAATCACAAAGCTGTCCACGACTCACTTTCTTCCACTCCTCAAAGGCATCTTTTGGAGATTTCCAGTTTGGAAAAAGAAGTTCATTTGTCTCATAAAAATATTTTGAGAACTCCACAACGATGTCAAAGTCACTTTTTGTTTCGCCAAGAGGTTCCACCGCTTTGTTTGCACGGTTGCATCGTCGCTCGGAGTTTGTGTATGTTCCCTCTTTTTCTCCCCATGTTGCCGCCGCAAAAACGACATCGGCTATCTCTGCCGTATCACTCATAAAAGCATCTTGCACGACAAGCAAATCAAGTTTTGCAAAAATCTTGCGGAGTTTCTCCTGATTGACAAAACTCACAAGCGGATTTGTTGCAACCACCCAGAGAGCTTTTATCTCACCCCTGTCTATGGCATCGATAATTTCTGCATACTTGTAGCCCCTTTGTGTCGGAATGATTGACTCTGGAACTTTCACGATATCCGCATATTCTCGAAGTGCTTTTTCATCACCGAAGTTTCTATATCCAGGAAGAGAAGAGGTAAAACCGCTCTCGCGTGTTCCCATAGCGTTACACTGTCCCGTAATCGAAAAAGGTCCGGCACCCTCACGTCCAATCTGCCCAGTCAAAAGGTGGAGATTGATAATAGCACTTACTGTATCTGTTCCCATAAATGACTGATTAACGCCCATAGTCCAAGCAGTTAAAACTGCTTCTTGAGAAGCAAACTGTCTTGCTATTTCATAAAGCGTTTTCACGTCAATCCCCGTAATGTTTGCCACCTCTTGGGGAGGGTAGTTTTGAAGATGTTTTTTAAGTTCGCCGTACCCGTTTGTGTTGGCTTTGAGGTAGCCCTCATTTTCCCAGCCCTGCTCCATAATGATGTAGGCTAAACCATTAAAAAGCGCCAAGTCGGTTCTTGCTTTCAAAGGCACAAATAAATCCGCCATCTGCGAAGTTTTTGAAGCTCTTGGGTCTACTACTATTATCTTCGGCTTTTTTTTATTTTTGGCAATATGGAGTTTAAGGATGGGGTGATTATCCGAGATATTTGCACCTACCAAAACAATTACGTTCGCTTTTTCAAAATCTTCATAAGAACCGACAGGTCCGTCTGAACCTAATGACTGTTTATAGCCCATAACGGCAGAAGCCATGCAAAGCGTAGTGTTTCCGTCAAAATTGTTTGTACGAAGACCAAGCTGAACAAACTTTCCTAAAGTGTAAAACTCCTCCGTTAAAAGCTGTCCTGTTGAGATAACACCCACAGCTTTTTCACCATGCGTTTTTGCTATGCGTTTGAACTCCTCTGAAACTTTTGTATAGGTTTCATCCCAAGAAGCAGGTGTTAGTTTCCCATTCTTTCTAATAAGTGGCTGCGATACACGCTCGGGTGAGTTGATTAACTGATGTTCACTTAAGCCTTTTGGACAGAGTGTTCCCATGTTTACACCGTGTTTGGGGTTGCCTTTTGTGTAAACCGCCTTGCCATCTTTCACCCCGATGTAAAGTCCACATCCTACTCCGCAGTATCCGCATGTGGAAAATACCCATTTATCGGGTTTTTTTGCATCGCTTATCATTCCAAATATTGGGTCGCTTGAGAGTTTATACTTTGCCTCTTTTATGTCAAAACCTAAAAAATCTTTTATTTTTGTTATCATCGTTGTTTTCCTACAAAAAATCCGCCTGCCATTCCAAGAGGAACGACTGTTGAATAAAATAAAAATCTGTCACTTATTTCACTTGCAAACATGAATGCCAAGGAGAAAACCAAAACTAAAGATGCTGCGCCGAATGTTGCCGAACTTACAAGCACAATTGCTAGAAGAGGCAAAAGAACACCACCTAAAACAAGAGAGAGAGTGCGAAATACTTTGAGAGTTTTAAAGTTTTCATCATAAAGTCTTGCTGTTCGCTTGAGCTGATACGCATTTGAACTCTCACTGCTCAAAGTCCTGAAATCTTCATAACTAAAAAACATCTGCGCCAATGCTCCAAGCATTCCAAGACTCAGAAGCGGAACGGCAACTTGAAGCATTCCAAAAAGAACTGCCGCAAAAGCAAGCATAAAAGCACCGATGTATGCCACCCCGAAGAACTTAAAGTTTGTTGTTTTTCTGTCCCATGCGGGGCGCGCTTTGATACGGTAAATCATACTTTGGGCATAAATTCCGTAGATTCCACATGCCAAGGTTAGAGCTTCAACCAAAAGCCTTATGGCATGTGGAACTTCTATGAAATACAGAACAACTACAACATTCATCAAAGCCGTAAATACCCCAAGAGCGAGTGCTTCACGAGACAACCACGATGTTTTTATATTTTTCATAGCAGTGAGTGCCAAAAATGGTCGTCCCAAGTGAAGTGCTGAGAGCGGAAGCCCTATGGCGGAGGGAAGCATCACTAAAAGTGCCATAATCCAGTTTGTGGATTCAAAACCAAAGAGACTCATCACATCTCCTAAAAACAGAGCCAAAAATCCTCCAAGAGAGATTTGCGTTAAAACAGTCATAAAAACAAGCGGTATTTCTGGATGAGATGGCTTGAGAATATGTTCATCAAGCTCTTTCATTTGTGGTAAATTTTCAGGCAAAGTGTATCTTGTTGTTGAATTTGTTATGCGGGCATCTGGTAAAAACGGCATATTTGCCTCTTTTGCCATATCTTCATTTAACCATTTTTCAACATTTACACTCTCAATCATAATCGCACCCGATGGACAAGCTTGAACACAAGCGGGAGTTTGTCCGACATCGAGTCTTTCATGACACATATGACACTTTGTAACAATGTTTCTCTCTTCATGATAGGTCGGCACCCCATAAGGACAGTTCCAAGTACAGTATTGACAACCTATACAGGTATCATCATCATGCACAACGATTCCCGTTTCGCTTATCTTTATATAAGAGTTTGTCGGACAGCCGATAAGACAAGCCGGGTCAATACAGTGATTACAGCTCATGGAGTTAAAAAGTTGGCTAAACCGGGGAAAAATTCCCCCCTCCATCTCTCCGACTCTTCTCCATTTTATCTCTGCGGGATTGTTGTTTTGCTCGTTACATGCAACTTCGCAACAGTGGCAACCTACACAAGCCGTGGCATCAAAGTGAAATCTGTACTGTTCCCCCTCTTTTAATGGCGGAATATCGATAGAGTAGTTGCCACACTGCATTCCAGTGTTTGCTTTGTAGTCTATAAAACTCTCTAAAGGTGTTTGCATCGTATCAATCCTATTTATTCCATATTATATTATAGTAAAATTATAACACTTAGATTAAAGTAAAATTAATAATAGCTGTATATTTTTTATACAATGATTTGATGAAAAATAGCATTTATAGTGATAAAATTTTGCTAATCAATAATACTTAATGAAAAATTAAGTTTAAAGGAAAGAATATGGCAGGATTTAAAGCATTAAAAGGTCAAGGTCACTGGCCGACACTTTTAGCAGCATTTTTATATTTCGATTTTAGTTTTATGGTTTGGACAATGCTCGGGCCACTCTCAACAGAGATAAGCGAAGCCTTGGCCCTTGGCGGATTTATCATGAGCGCAGGTCAAAAAGCGACTCTTTTGTCTATCCCTATACTCGCAGGTGCGATTTTAAGAATTGTTCTTGGTTTTGGAGTCGATAAGTTCGGTGCAAAAAGAACAGCACTTGTTTCTCAGTTTGTAGTTATAGCGGTGCTTTTTTACGCGTACTTCAGAGGTGCAAGCATCACTTATGATGAACTCTTATTTGTAGCCTTTGGTCTTGGTTTTGCAGGAGCTTCTTTTGCGGTTGCGCTTCCTCAGGCAGGTCAATGGTACCCGCCGAAACTTCAGGGTGTTGTTTTGGGAATTGCAGGAGCGGGGAACATAGGTGTTGTAATCGACTTCTTGTTTGCTCCGAAAATCGCAGAAATCTGGGGATGGGAAGCTGTCTTTTTAGTGGGTGCCGTTCTTTCAACAATCATATTTTTTACTTATATGTTTATGGCAAAAGATGCACCTGCGGAAGTGTATACGGCGCGTCCTAAAAAGTTAAAAGATTATGGAAAATTGCTTAAAGACAAAGATACATGGTGGTTTAACCTTTTTTATGCGGTGAGTTTCGGCGGTTTTGTTGGTTTTGCAGGGTATATGAAAGTGTATCTTATGAGCACATATCAGGCAGATATGAGCGCCTTTGGTTTAGATGTGCTTGATGAGGGAAACGTGAAGGTTGTTGCAGGGTATTTCGGTGCGCTTTGTATCTTCGCAGGAGCAATTTTGCGCCCGGTCGGAGGAGCTATTGCCGATAGCCTTGGAGGCATAAAATCACTTTATATCTTTTTTGGAACGGTTGCCCTTTTAGCGATTTTAAATGCAACGATGACCCTTCCTTTTGGTGTTGCTATCTTTGTACTCTTTTTAATCATGGCAAACCTCGGTATGGCAAACGGTGCGGTTTTTCAACTGGTTCCTCAAAGATTTGGCAAAGATATAGGGATTATGACAGGTATTATCGGAGCGGCAGGCGGTCTTGGCGGTACGGCACTTATTAAAACACTTGGATGGAGCAAAGGCGCTTTTGACGGTTACGCAGCAGGATTTATGATATTTGCGGCGGTTGTACTGATAGCGCTTATGGGAATAAGTTTAGTGAAAACAAGATGGAGAACTACCTGGGGCGTAAGTGCCGGCGGTAGGATTTAGTCGAGGTCTGGGAATAAGGAAAATCCGATGAAAAAATTGCATGAAGCTTATCAGGCGCATAATAAAAAAATAAATAAAATTGAAAGTTTAAAAGAGTTAAAAACTCCAAGATCGGTTTATGAAAATTTAAAAAATATCTGTGAAGCAGGTTATGAGAATCTTCAAGACGAGGACAGCAAGTATTTTTTAAAATGTTTTGGTTTATTTGACAAAAATGATGGCACGTTTATGATTCGTTTGCGTATTCCCGCGGGACAATTGAGCATAGAAAGAGCCATCGCAATCGGTGAAATATCTCAAGAATACGGAAATAACCACATAGATATTACAACAAGACAGCAGATAGAGTTACGCTACATCAAGTTTGAAAATCTTTACGCGGTTCTGACAAAACTTCAGAGAGTGGGCGTAACAACTTTTCAAGCGGGAGTCGATAACTTTAGAAGTATTGTGACCTCTTCGTTTGATGGCCTTTCAAAAGATAGTTTTGTGGAATGTCTGCCGATTATAAAAGAGCTTCAGAGTATATTTTTACATAAAGATGAATGGATAGGCGCACTTCCAAGAAAATTTAACACGGCGATACTGGGTTCGGCGACAAATGACTGTAATATTTTCGGACACGACTGCTGTTTTATAGGCGCTAAAAGGGGTGATGAGTATGGCTTTAACCTTTATCTTGGAGGAAGAGTCGGTATGCAAGCGCAAGACAGCGGTATTTTTATAAAACCAAATGAAGTAAAAGAGGTTTTTTTAGCCGTCATTTCCCTTTTTAAAGAGTTTGGTTTTCGTGATAACAGAAACAAAAATAGACTTCATTTTCTAATCGAAGCGGTTGGAATGGAGGCTTTTAGAGAAGCCATCACCCAAACATCCAAAGCGACTTTGCAAAGTGCGGGTGTGTTGTTGTTAAAAAATGAGCATAAAATAAATCAAGAAGGGTGTGTAGAACTGACCGAAGATAAATCGGCATTGCTCTTTAGCATCCCTTCGGGTGTGTTGCGCGGGAGCGACTTGATTGATTCGGCAGAGTGTGCCAAAGAGGTGCAAGGGGAACTTCGCTTGTCTGTTGAACAGAGTTTTTACATCGTTTGCAAGAAGGATACAATAGAAAAAATCAAGCAAACACCTTTGTATAAAAAATATGAAAAATACCAAAATCCGTATTTTGTTCATCAGATTGCGTGTGCGGGAGAGGCAACATGTTCTTTTGGTGTTATACCGAATAAACCCGATGCCATCGCAATGGCTGAATTTTTACATAAAGAAGTTCCTCTTGAAGATGCGAAAGTGAGAATGTACTGGTCGGCCTGCCCGAAAGGCTGCGGTATCCACGGCATAGCAGACATAGGTTTTGAGGGGTGCAAAGCAAAAGATGAAGAGGGAAATATCTGTTACGGAGTACATATTTTATTGGGCGGAAAAGCTTCTAACGAAGCCAAAGAAGCAAGAATTATTTATAAGAGCGTACCTCTTGAAAAAGCCAAATATACGGTGAGAAAAATAATGTTAATGTATAAAAATGAGCGTGAAGTGCAAGAGAGTTTTGAGAACTTTGACACACGCATTCTTTCCATGCTGGACAAGGAGCAAATTATTCAAAAAATAGATAGCTATACGTAAGTTTATAATAATTATCATATTTTAAGATTATACTTTGTACTATTGCACAAAAGAAAAAAATTATCGCTTGATAATTATTATAAGGAAAAAAGAATGAAAATAGTACTCTCTTTAGGTTTAGCAGTTGCTTCTCTTATGGCTTCAAACTTAGTTAATCAGGCAACAGAAGCTGGATTAAAACCAATCCCTGCGTCAAAACCTGAGCTTATGAAGATTATTAACGATCCAAAAAATAGCATCACAGACAAAAAAATAGAGCTTGGCAAAAAACTTTATTTTGACCCGAGACTCTCAAAAAGCGGTCTTATCAGCTGTAATACTTGTCACAACCTCAGTGAAGGCGGAGATGACGGCGTGTCAGCGGCAATCGGACATAAGTGGGCAATGAACCCGCATCACCTAAATTCTCCGACTGTTTATAACGCAGTATTTTTTGACGCGCAGTTTTGGGATGGCCGTGCAAAAGATTTAGAAGAACAGGCGCAAGGCCCTATTCAAGCGCACCCTGAAATGGCGGCGACACAAGAGCATGTTGAGCAAACTGTAACTTCTATGCCTGAGTATGTAGCCGAGTTCAAGGCTGCTTATGGCAAAGATGTAAAAATTAACTTTGTAAAAATCACAGATACTATCGGTCTTTTTGAGAGAACGCTTGTGACTCCGTCTGTTTATGATGACTTTCTAAACGGCAAAAAAAACGCAATGACACCTGCACAAAAAGAGGGCTTGAAAACTTTCATAGACAAAGGGTGTGTAACTTGTCACACAGGTATCTCTCTTGGTCAAAGCATGAATGCGTTTAACGTTACTGCAACATACAAGTTTCAAGATGTCGGTGATTTTAAAGGGGATGCGAATGGTATGGTTAAAGTTCCAACACTTAGAAATATTACGCAAACTGCACCGTACTTTCACAATGGACAAGTATGGAGCTTAAAAGAGGCGATTGTTGAAATGGGACGCATACAGCTTGGTGCTGAAATTACAGATAAAGAAGCATCTTCAATTGAAGAGTTCCTAAAAGCTCTCGATGGAAGAAAACCGGCACTTTCCTTGCCTATACTTCCAGCTTCAACTGCTACAACTCCAAAGCCGGATATGAACTAAAACCTTAGAGTAACATTTATGTTACGCTCCGCCTCTTGCGAGGTGGATTCCTTCTATAATAAGTTCTGTTTTCATCATCTTTTGGGTTAGAAATATCTTATTACTTCTGTAACTCTATGAGAGAAGAGAATTTTGATACACCCATCCTACTCTTTAAGAGAGATTATGATTATTTTATATATGCTACAATCTTGATATCTATAATTACCGGAATATTTATGAAACTATCGCACCTTAAACAAATCGTAGCGTATCTAAAAAAATTTACAAAAATTTCTGCAATATACAGAGTCTCCGACACCATTGTCAAAGTAAGTTTTGACAGAGACGAGGATGTTTATTTTGAGATGCGCCGCTCCGGCTCTTATGTTTTTAAAACACCCTCCTACTCCCGTTCAAAAGTTTATAATGCTCCTTTTGATGTTCTTTTGGCAAAACGATTTAATCGTTCCGATGTGCTGAGCGTCGAACTTGTAAATAATGACAAAATAGTGAGATTTAAAACATCCGTAGCCTCGGCGTATAAACAAGAGACAACTTTTTTACAGTTTGAATTTACCGGAAAATATACAAATATAATTATCTTGGATGAAAATGAAACCGTTTTAGAAGCACTTCGGCATGTGGACTTATTTTCATCTTTTCGTGAAGTGAGAGTGGGGCAAAAACTTCTTGATATTCCAAACGCTCCCTTTGTTGCAAAAGAGTATCCGCTTGAAGATGTGGAAGCGTTTTTATTTGCGCAATACGGCGATGAGCTTGAGCAAAAATTAAGCGCGCTTAAGAAGCAAAAAATCTCTTTGTTAAAGAAAAAACTAAAAAAATTGCAAAAACTTTATGATTCTCTGGAAGAAGAGGAGCGTTTAAGTTTGGATGCGGAGCTGTTTCAGCATTACGGAAATCTTGTTTTGTCAAATATGCATATCATTAAAGCCTACCAAAGGGTGATTCGTTTAAACGATTACGATGGAGAGGGGGTTGAAATCGACTTGTTAAAAGCCTATCCCACAGCTTCTTTGATGGCAAATTCTTTATTTTCAAGAAGTAAAAAAGCAAAACAAAAAGCAAAATATCTGCATATTGAAAAAGAGTCGATACTTTCAAAAATAAAGCATATTCAGCATTTCGTACATACGGTTGAAGAAGCGCAGACAATAGCAAAAATAGCACTTTTATTTCCAAAACAGCTTCAAGATAAAAAAATAAAGCCAAATGAAGCGATTGAAACATTTTGGATAGACGGATATAAAGTTCAGTTAGGCAAAAACGAAAAAGGAAACATTGAGTTGCTTAAAAATGCAAGAGCCAAAGATATCTGGCTTCACATGAAAGAGCGGCCATCGGCGCATGTAATCGTTACAACTGACAAGCAAAATATACCCTCAAATGTCATCGAAGGGGCGGCAAGGCTTTGTGTTGATTTTACAATGTTTGAAAAAGACAGATATTTGGTCGATTATACCCCAAGAAGGGAAGTAAGCATTCAAGAGGGTGCAAATGTTCTCTACAATAAATATAAGACGATTGAAGTCGATACGAGAAGCGGGATTGCACAAGGCAGTTGACGCACTAAGCAGGAAAATTTAAGTACCAAGGAGGCGGTGATGGCAATCGGTCCCATAGGCAATGCTATTTATGTCAATCAGCAGACTGCGAGCGTGTCCTCGGCGCATGGCAATCAGAACAACCGTTATGACCTCCAAAATGTGGCTGCGCAGGCCGCCGCAAATGAAAAAGAGGAAAAAGTTTTAGAGGTTCGCCCGGCGGAAGAAAATCAAGAGGTTGATGCCGATAGGGAGCATGAAAAAAATGAAGCAGATCAGGAAAATGCACGAAATAAAAAGAAAAAGCAAGAAGAGGAAGAAAAGCCCGAGGTGAGGCACTCCATGCATATATTAGATATTAAAGTGTGATTCGGTACAATGATGTAAATTTTTTATTTAGGAATCTGTATGAGTGTTTTTTTAAATCACAAAGAAAGAATCATAACGGGGCTGGCGCTTTTGGTCGCCGTTTTATTGATTGGTTTTATAGATAACCTTTTTCTTATGTGGCTTGTTTTGGGTGCTATATATTTGTTTGCTTTTAATGAGGCTGTGCGCTTGTTCCAAGTGGAGGGCAATTCCTTATATTTTTATGCAGTATTTATTTGGTTGATTGCTGGAGTATATCCTTATGGGGATGATTTATTTGTATTGGCAGGGGTGGTTTATGCAAGTGCCGTTGCTTTTAACAGGGAGTTGGAATGGAAGCATTTCCTTCCTTTCATCTACCCGACAGCCGGCATGCTTTTCATCTTTACAATGTACCAAGAATACGGCGGAGTCGCTCTTTTATGGCTTTTAGTGGTTGTGGCTATGACAGATATCGGAGCGTATGGAGTTGGAAAAAGTATCGGTAAAACGCAGTTTAGCGAAACTTCTCCAAACAAAACGATGGAGGGTGTTGCAGGGGGAATCATTATTGCAACTTTGAGCGGTATGTTTATCGGAATTATTGTGGTTGATTTTTGGATATCGCTTGTTATCTCGTTTATGGTTTCTGCAAGCTCTATTTTTGGCGACTTGTTTGAGAGCTCTTTAAAAAGACGAGCCGGCGTAAAAGACAGTGGAACAATGCTTCCCGGACACGGCGGAGTTCTTGACAGAATAGACGGATATTTGTTTGGAGCAATCGTTATGCTGATACTCTTAAGAGGTCTGGTATAGGTTGGTACTTTTAGGCTCAACAGGTTCCATCGGGGTTAATGCGCTTGAAGTTGCTAAAAAACTTAACATCAATGTTGAAGTTTTAGTGGCAGGAAAAAATATAAAGCTGTTAAATACCCAAATTTTAGAACACGCTCCAAAGGTCGTAGTTGTAGCAGACAAAGAGGATGTTGCAAGAGTAAATCATACAAATGTTTATTATGGCGAAGATTCGATTGTAAAAGTGATAGAAGATTCAAGCAGCGAACTCGTTGTTAATGCGCTTGTCGGCTTTTTAGGTTTGAAACCTACGCTCAGCGCTTTGGCATGTGGAAAAAGAGTGGCTCTTGCCAACAAAGAATCTTTGGTGGCATGTGGAAACTTTATAGATAAAAGTAAAATCCAACCCATAGACAGTGAGCATTTCGGTCTTTGGTATTTGATGCAGGAGCGGCCTGTCTCAAAGATGATTATTACAGCCAGCGGCGGAGCTTTTCGCGACTGGGACATACATAAACTCCAGAGTGCAACTTTGGCAGATACCCAAAAACATCCCAACTGGTCGATGGGTCAAAAAATCACCATAGACAGCGCAACCATGGTTAATAAAATGTTCGAGCTTTTAGAAGCAAGATGGCTGTTTGGCGAGGGCGAATACGATGCTATTATTGAGACAAAATCACTTATCCATGCTCTTATAGACTTTAAGGACGGTTCTACAACGGCGCATTTTGCCAATGCAAATATGCAACTGCCGATAGCTTTTGCTCTGGACCATAAGATGAATGAAAATATTTTGGGGCATGTGGATTTGTTGAAAGTAGGCTCTTTGGAATTTAAAGAGATAACACAAGAGCGATATCCTATATGGCAAATCAAAAATGAACTTTTAAAAAATCCTACTAGGGGCGTGGTTATCAATGCGGCCAATGAAGTGGCGATAGAGCATTTTATAGCAAAAAAAATAGGTTTTATGGATATCCCCAAAACGATTATGCAGGCATACGAAAAATTTTCCTACATGCCAAGCAGTGTGGATGATGTTTTTGCGCTTGATAAAGAAGTGAGAAGAAGTATACAATTATGCTAAAATCCAATCCATTAAGTTAATCAATATTAAATAAAGAGCTTGATTTACGTAAAATATGACAAAATGAAATATTATTTTTATTTTGTCATATTTTCTGTTAAGATAAATAAAAAACAAGGTGAATTGAAATGCTAGCTGATTTATTCATAAATAACTTGATAGCTAAACTACAGTTTATTCCAAAAGAAAATAATATTAATGTGTATCATAAAAAATATTCAAATCATAATGATTATAATATAGAAATAGCTTTAGATAAAAGTAGTATCGATTTTGGAAACATTATTTTTTTTAATAATTCTAAGAACTCTATTCAAAAAATCACAAAAGAAGAAGATTTTGTCGTACTTGAATGCGTAGATAGACTTTTAACAAAAGGGTACGCACCAAAAAATATAATACTAGAAAAGGTCTATCCGTCGGGTCACGGCACAAGCGGAAGACTTGATATTTTAGTAACTCGCGATAATGGCACTGCATACATGATGATTGAGTGTAAAACTTGGGGAAAAGAGTTTGATAAAGCCTTTGCCAAACTCAACAAAGACGGCGGACAACTCTTTACATATTTTCAACAAGATAAAGATGCAGATATTTTGGTTTTATATACTTCGGCACTCATCAATAAAAATATTGAATATAAAAATGAAATCATTAAAATCGAAGATGAGTATAAAGCTACAAGTAATGTAAAAGATTTTTATGAGAGATGGAATAAAACAACTAAAAATAATGGAGTCTTTAACGATTGGAATACCCCTTATAATTATAAAAGTCGAGCGCTTACACCTAAAGATTTGGTGGATATAAAACAAGAAGACAGCAGTTTTATATTTAACCGCTTTATGGAGATACTCAGACACAATGTAGTATCGGATAAACCGAATGCTTTTAACAAAATCTTCACCCTATTTTTGTGCAAAATCATGGATGAAAAACATACTAAACCAAATGAAGAACTTGAGTTTCAATGGCTTGAAGGAATCGATGACCATGTCACATTTCAAAAGAGATTAACCGACCTTTATCAAAGAGGTATGAAAGAGTTCCTTGATAAAGAAGTGACAGACTTAAGCGATAAAGAGTTTGAAGAGAAGTTTGGAACACTTGATAGCAGTGTAAAAGAACTGCTTTTAAAAGAGTTTACAAAAATAAGACTTCAAAAAAACAATGAGTTTGCTATTAAAGATGTATTTAACCAAGAGACATTTGACGAAAATGCAATTGTTGTTAAAGAGATAGTCGAATTGCTTCAAAACTATAAAATCAGATATACAAAAAAACAACAATTTTTAAGTGATTTTTTTGAGTTACTTCTAACAACAGGACTCAAACAAGAAGTTGGGCAATTTTTCACCCCTGTGCCGATAGCAAGATTTATAATTAGAAGTATCCCTTTTGATAAAATCATCAAAGAAAAGCTTTTAAAAGGTGAAAGAGATGAACTTTTACCGAATGTAATCGACTATGCCGTAGGAAGCGGACACTTCATCACAGAGGCGATGGATGAGATACAAAAATATATTATAAATTCAGATAATTCGGGATTTATAGGCGATGTGTCAAATGAATTACAAGCGTGGAAAGTTAATCATTTTAAGTGGGCTTATGATTATGTTTACGGAATCGAGAAAGATTATAGACTTGTAAAAACTGCTAAAGTGGGGTGTTATTTACATGGAGACGGTTTGGCTAAAGTTATCCATGGAGACGGATTGTCTAACTTTACAAATACGAAAGAGTTTAAAGGCAAGCTGAATCATAAAGATAAAAACTATTCTCAAGACAATAAAAAATTTGATATTGTAGTTTCAAATCCGCCGTATTCGGTCAGTGCATTTAAAAATGTAAGCAAGAAATTTGATAGCAATGATTTTGAACTATATGACAGACTAACCGATCAAAGTAGCGAAATAGAGGCTCTCTTTATAGAGCGAACAAAACAACTTTTAAAAGACGGCGGTATTGCAGGGATTATTTTGCCTAGCAGTATTTTAACCGGTGGCGGTATTTATACTAAAACGAGAGAGATAATATTTAGATATTTTGAGATTGTAAGTATTACTGAGCTAGGTTCAAACACATTTATGGCAACGGGAACCAATACGGTAGTGCTATTCTTAAGAAGAAAAAACAATATGGAGCATGTAAATACACAGGTTTCAATAGAGAAACTCTTTGAGAATAAAAAGGATATAACGATAAACGGTATTGAAAAACCACTCTCAAAATATCTCTCTTATGTATGGAAAAATGTAACTATTGATGACTATATAACTTTAATAGAAAAAAATGCCAATTCAACTATGCAAAACCATGAAATATATAAAGAATATACTAAAAAGTTTGATGATGCCCAGAAGATAATAGAAATCGAAAAAGAAAAGCTTTTATATTTTATTTTGGCATATCCTCAAAAAGTCACCGTAGTAAAAACAGGTGAGAAGCAAGAAGAGAAAAAGTTTTTAGGCTATGAGTTTAGCAACAGGCGAGGAAGTGAAGGTATTCATGCAATCGCTAGAAGCAAATCTATAGATGAGTGCACCTCTCTTTATGATGAGAACTCTTATACCAATAGTTTGAAAGCAAACAGTTATATTTATGGTGCGTTTAACGGCGAAGAAAAAGAGATAGACGAGAGTTTAAAAGAGAATATCTCTTATATAGATTTGGTAGATATGATGAGTTTTGACAGAATCAACTTTGAAAAAACCATCTCTTTAAATGCTAAAAAAAAAGTGAAAATTGAGAGTAAGTGGGATATCGTAAAAATAGAAGATTATATTGAAATACTTGATAACAAGAGAATACCTTTAAGTCAAAGAGATAGAAGAAATGGGCGGTATCCTTATTATGGTGCTACGGGTATAATAGATTATATTGATGATTATATTTTTGACGAGCGACTGGTTTTAATAGGGGAAGATGGCGCGAAATGGTCAGATAATGAAAATTCATCATTTATTGTTAACGGCAAGTATTGGGTTAATAATCATGCGCATGTTTTGAAGCCAAATAGAAAAAAACTTTTGGATAAATTTTTAGTTGAAATATTGAATAAACTTGACTTAACACCATATGTTACCGGATTGAATATTCCTAAATTAAATCAAGCAAATTTAAGAAATATTAAAATTCCCCTCCCTCCAAAAGAGATTCAAGAAAAAATCGTAAAAGAGATTGAAAATTTAGAAAAAATTGAGCAAAAGAATACGATTGAGATTGAAAAGTACGAGAAAGAGATAGAAAATATAATTAGCCGTTCTTCCGGAGATATTATAAGCCTTCAAGATATAACTACAAAAATCGGTAGCGGAGCAACTCCAAAAGGTGGAGAAGGCTCTTATTTTGAAAGTGGTATTAGTTTAATTAGAAGTCAAAATATTTATGATAATAAATTTATAGATAAGGGATTGGCTTTTATTAATGAAGAACAAGCAAAGAAATTAAATAATGTAACTGTACAAAAAGATGATATTTTGTTTAATATTACAGGAGCTTCCATAGCGCGATGTTGCATTGTAGATGATAGCTATTTACCTGCAAGGGTAAATCAACATGTCTCGATAATTCGTACAAATGATAAAGTTATTCCTCAATTTCTTCAAAAAGTTTTAATAAGCAATGTGTATAAAACCCAATTGTTGGAAATTGGAAAAAGTGCAACATCAAGAGAAGCAATTACTAAATTACAATTAGAGGAGTTTAAAGTTCCTCTTCCATCACCTGAAGAACAAAAAAAGATAGTTGCTCAAATAGAAACTATAGAAAAAGAGATGCAAAAAAAAGAGCAGGAATTAGCAAATATTCCAAAGCAAAAACAAGCTATCTTAGACAAGTATTTAAAATGATTTTATCCATCGAGAGTTCATGCGATGACAGCGCAATCGCTATTACAGAGATTTCCACATGCCGACTTCTGTTTCATAAAAAGATATCTCAGGAGTTAGAACATTCGGTGTATGGCGGTGTTGTTCCGGAGCTCGCAGCCAGACTCCACGCGGAAGCACTCCCCCGTATTTTAGAGGAGTGTGAACCCTATTTTTCTAAGTTAAAAGCGGTAGCAGTTACATCGACTCCCGGACTTGCGGTGACTCTTATTGAGGGGGTTGTAATGGCTAAAGCTATTTCTGTGGCATTAAATATTCCTCTTATAGGAGTGAATCATTTGGTAGGACACATCTATTCCCTTTTTATAGAAAAACAAGAGCAGTTTCCATTAACTGTCCTTTTGGTTTCAGGCGGGCATACGCAGGTGATGGAAGTGGAAAATCTTGAAAATATCTCCACGGTTGCAAAAAGTATGGATGACAGTTTTGGAGAAAGTTTTGACAAAGTAGCCAAAATGATGAATCTTGGATATCCGGGAGGTCCCCTGATACAAGAGCTTGCAAAGGGGGGCGAGAGAACAAAATATAATTTCACCATTCCTCTTTCTCAATCCAAGCTTATCTCATTTTCCTATTCCGGACTTAAAAATGCGGTGAGACTGGCAGTTGAAAAAGGGACGACAGATGATTATGCCGACATTGCAGCTTCCTTTGAGCATATAGCGACTATGCATCTCATTCAAAAATTGAAAAAATATTTTAAAGAAAATCCGCCTAAGAGTTTTGCCATAGTCGGAGGGGCGAGCGCAAACCTTTACCTCCGAGAACAAATTCAAGAGCTTTTAAAACCTTATGGAGCTAATCTTCTTTTGAGTGAACTGAAATACTGTTCAGACAATGCGGCGATGATTGGCAGAGTTGCGGTGGAGATGTATCATAAAGAGATGTTTAGTTCTTTGTACGAGCTGGGTATTTCTCCAAAAAGTAAACTATAAACTTAAAAAAAGCTTATGAAGAAACACTCTTTTTTTAAATAAGAGTAAAATTATCCGATTTAAGTAAACTTTCGATATAAATTAAATAAATCAAATCAAGGAGCCAAAATGGCAACTACAAAATTCAAAGGTACAGACGTAGAACTTTTAGGAAATCAGGTAAATGTAGGTGATAAAGCACCGGAAGTTACAGTTGTTAACTCTGATGGTTTAGGCGATGTAGTAGTTGGTGGAGCGCAAGGGCACAAACAACTTATTATTGTTGTTCCTTCATTAGATACAGGCGTATGTGCTACTGAAACTCGTAACTTCAATGCAAAAGCTTCTTCTTTAGAAGGTGTTAGACCAACAATCGTTTCTTTAGATTTACCGTTTGCTGCTGGACGTTTTTGTTCAACTGAAGGGATTACTAACTTAACTGTAACTTCAGATTTCAGAAATAAAGATTTCGCTAACGCATATGGTGTATTACTTGGTGGTTCTGTTCTTGCCGGTGTTACATGTAGAGCAATCTTTGCAATCAACGAAGAAGGTATCGTAACATACAAAGAAATCGTTCCTGAAATCACTGAAGAGCCTAACTACGACGCTGCTTTAGCTGCTGTTAAATAATTCAAATTTTTAAAAGAGCCACTTCCCTCCTAGGTGGCTAAACCCAGAGTTTAAACTCATTTTATTCTTCCTCCTCTTATTTAGGGCAAAAGCCCTAAATAATTATCAAATTTATATTTTTGCTTAAGTTTAGCTAATCAATCACTTCGATATAATAATACCAACTAACATTTTGGAGATTACCATGAAGAAGATACTAACAACTCTGGCATGTGGAATTATGTTCGCAGCAACGGCGAGTGCAGATTTTGCAAGAATTGAAATGGGTGCGGGTGCTTGGATGCAAACGCCAAGCGGAGAGATAAGTTATACAAATAGCGGTGCGACGGGTAAGGATACCTCTCTGGAAAAAGAGGAAACCCAGAATTATGCTTGGTTATTAATCAAACACCCTGTTCCAATTATCCCAAATTTAAGAGTGGAATATGTTTCTTTGAAAAATAGCGGGGAAGCTACCGGTTCATTTAAAGATTTTACTATTCCTACGAAGGCAAGCACAACGCTTGAGATGACACAATTTGATGTTATCCCTTATTACAATATTTTAGATAATACTTTTTGGACAACTCTTGACCTAGGCGTAGATTTAAAAATAATGAATACTTCTTATAAAGCGGATGGCGTAACGATTGTTGGAAGCACAGACACTTCGTATAGTGATACAACCAGTATCGTGCTTCCTTTATTGTATGTGAGGAGTCGTGTAGAAATTCCCGCTACAAATATCGGTCTTGAAGCAGATGTAAAATACATAACAACCGGCTCTTCTACCATGTATGATGTTCGTGCAAAAGTTGATTATACTTTAGATTTTATTCCTATTGTTCAACCTGCATTGGAAGTTGGTTACAGAGTTCAAAAGATACAAATTGATGAAGACGGCACAGATGCAAAAATGGATTTGAACTTCGCAGGATTATACGCGGGCTTAATGCTTCGTTTTTAGTTATGAATTCCACATACCCAAGCTTAGGAACCCTAGGAGTACTTCTGCATATTCGCTCATAGCGCAGACGGGGGTTTTTATTATTCGCTTTTTAAAAGTGGGGAATCTTTCCCCATGTATCTTTCATCTAAAACAATTATTTCATTTTCCAGCCAAATTCCAAACTGCTCGTAAACTCTTTTTTGAACCTCTTGTATTAAAAATATTGCATCGTTAAAATTTCCTTCGCCGTGATTGACCAAGAAATTTGCATGAACGGTGCTAAATTCCATACCGCCGACTCTAAGCCCTTTCATTCCTACAGCTTCAATGAGTCTTCCCGCATAATCACCTTTTGGATTCTTAAAGCAGCTTCCTGCGCTTGGTGTGCTTGGTTGATTCGAGCGCATTTTTTTAAACATCTCTAATTTTTCTTTGTCGTAACCATAGGAGAGCTCAAATGTTGCTTCTAAAACAGGTGTGTTTATATTGGTGTATCTGTATCCAAACGCAATGCATTCTTTTTGCAGGTCGCCTTGGCACCCCAAGAGTATTTCCTCGCTATCGCTCACAGCACATGTGGAAATAAAGAGAAGATTATTAAAAATTTCATATTCTTTAAGTCCTGCATTCATCTTAACCAAGCCGCCAAGAGTTCCCGGCAAATGGGAAATAAATTCAAAATTTGCAATATTGTTTTTTTTACAAAAAGAGGCGATTTTGCCCGAAGGTGTTGCCGCGCCTATTTTCAAGGTGTTGCCCGCTACGGTTATATAATCATATTTTTTACTCAGCATCATCAATGGAGGAACTTGTTCGCCCACTAAGATATTATTGCAAGAACCGATAAGATAGTGCTCGGCATGTGGAAATTCACAATTTTCTATCAAAAGCACGTCTATGGTTTTTCCTATTTTCAGGGAGGAAAACTTGGAAAAGTTGATGCTTTTATAGCGCATTAGTCTACAAATGTGGGAATGAGATTGAAAATATTTATGGAAAAGTCCGTCATTGCATTGAGCATCCAAGGCATAGTTAGAATAATGACGATAACAACACCTATTATTTTAGGGATAAAAGAAAGAGTCATTTCGTTAATCTGTGTAGTTGCCTGAAAAATACTTACGGCTAAACCTAAAAACATTCCCGTTAAAAGACCAGGAAGCGCTAGAAGAAGGGCTATTTTAAATGTTTCAATTCCTAGTGCTATGAGCTTTGCTTCCATGTTATGAATTCCTTAACTCTTTATACTCTGTGGGGATTAAATAATCTTCTATTTTAAGAGGGACATCGTAAAAAGCATGTTTATAACCTATTTCAAAAAGTTTGTTAATGGCTTTGTATTGAATTGGGCTTAGGGTAATGGACGCATCATTTGCATAAAGCTCAAGGTATGTATCGAGCGTGGCGGCATCGATTCGCACAAGATTACGTTCCATAAGCATTTGAGAGAGCCTCTCTTTATGGTCGCGTGCCACTTGGACAGCTTTTGTCAAAGTGGCTTCATACTCTATGGCTTTATTGAGCGCAAGTGAGCGGCGAATTGCCATTCCTCCAAGAGGCAGAGGCAAATCGTCTCCGGCTAACTCCTGCCAAATATCCCACATTTCACGCTCAACTTCAAGGTCATTGTTATAAGTTAAAATACTTTCATGTATTAAAACCCCGGCATCCACCTTGCCGTGAAGAACAGCATCTTCAATCTCTAAGAAATTCATGTAGCTTACTCTTGCATCCGGATACGCTATGCGAAAAAGCATAGCATTCGTCGTGTGTTTTCCGCTAAGAGCAACTCTGAAATTTCTTTTTAGTTTCACACCTTTTTTCTTGATAATCTTAGGGCCGTAACCCTCTCCGAAACTGACTGCGGTGCGAAGCAGAGCATATTCGTCTTTTATATGAGGATACAGAGCAAAACTAATTGCCACAATGTCGTAAACACCATTGAGTGCATCTTCGTTGAGGGTTTGTATATCTTTGGCGATATTATCAAAATGAGTGTTTTTCATATCTACCCATCCGAATTTGATAGCATAATACATAAAAATATCATCTGCATCGGGTGAGTGCGCTATTAGAGTTCTTTTCAAATTACAATCCATTATAAAAGCATTTCGTATATAAACTAAATTTTAACCAAATAAGGATAAAATTTCACCTTAATTTATGTGATTTTGCATAAACGAAATGAATAAAAATATGACAAAATGAAATATTTTTTATAGCGTATTTGAATTTGTCGTACAATAAGTCTAAATTTAATATAAGTGAGCCAAAAGATGGACGCAAACAAACAAAAATCATTAGACTTAGCCATGAAACAGATTGATAAAGCATTCGGAAAAGGCGCTTTAATGCGTCTTGGGGATAAAGAAATAATGCCAATCGAAGCGATTAGTACCGGTTCTATTGGATTAGATTTAGCTTTGGGCATTGGCGGCGTTCCTCAAGGCAGGGTTGTTGAAATTTATGGACCTGAGAGTTCGGGTAAAACAACTTTGGCACTTCAAATCACGGCAGAGTGTCAAAAGGCAGGGGGAGTTTGCGCTTTTATAGATGCCGAGCATGCGCTTGATGTTATTTATGCCAGAAACTTGGGCGTAGATGTGGATAATCTGCTTGTTTCTCAGCCGGATTATGGTGAACAGGCTTTGGATATAGTGGAAACAATCGCGCGAAGCGGGGCAATTGATTTGATAGTTATCGACTCTGTTGCAGCTTTGACTCCAAAGTCTGAAATAGAAGGTGAAATGTCTGACCAAAATGTTGGTGTACAAGCGCGTCTTATGTCAAAAGCTTTGCGTAAATTAACAGGTATTTTACATAAAATGAACTGTACGGTTATCTTTATTAACCAAATTCGTATGAAGATAGGGATGATGGGATATGGCTCACCTGAAACTACAACAGGGGGAAATGCTTTGAAGTTTTATGCTTCGGTTAGAATTGATGTGAGAAGAATAGCATCCTTGAAACAAGGTGAAAACAGCATCGGTAATCGTGTAAAGGCAAAAGTAATAAAAAATAAAGTAGCCCCTCCTTTTCGTCAAGCTGAATTTGATATAATGTTCGGTGAAGGTATTTCAAAAGAGGGAGAGCTTGTCGATTACGGTGTGAAACTTGATATCATAGACAAAAGCGGTGCTTGGTTCTCTTATGAAGATATGAAGCTGGGACAAGGGCGGGAAAATGTTAAGGCAAAGTTTAAAGAAGACCCTGCCTTGGCAAAAGAGATAGAAGATAAAATTAAAGCTGCTATGGGCATAAGCAATCTTATGACTATGGATATATCAGAAATAAGTGAGGTAGATGAATAATGTTTATAGACAATGTGAGTGCAATTGAGGTAATGGATTCTCGTGGAAATCCAACGGTTAAAGCAACAGTAGAGTTGAGTGACGGAACTGTAGAAAGTGCTATTGTACCAAGTGGTGCAAGTACTGGGAAAAGAGAAGCTCTTGAGCTTCGTGACGGCGGTGAGAGATATATGGGAAAAGGTGTATTGCAGGCTGTTGAAAATGTAAATACCCAAATATCGGATGCTTTAATTGGTCTTTCACCTTTTAATCAGGCTGTTATAGATGCTACTATGAAAGAACTTGACGGAACTGACAATTATGGTAATTTAGGCGCAAATGCGGTTCTTGGTGTTTCCATGGCAGTATCTCGTGCGGCAGCCAAAAGTTTAGGTATTCCACTTTACCGTTACTTGGGTGGAGCAAATGCAATGGTCATTCCAACTCCAATGCTAAATATCATTAACGGCGGTTCACATGCGGATAACTCAGTTGACTTTCAAGAGTATATGATTATGCCTGTCGGATTTGAAGATTTTGCAACTTCACTTCAAGCAAGTGCTGAAGTGTATCATAATCTAAAAGCTATATTAAAAGCGAAAAAACACAATACTGCTTTGGGTGATGAAGGTGGTTTCGCTCCAGATTTAAGTTCAAATGAAGAACCAATTCAGATTATTATGCAAGCTATTGAAAAAGCCGGCTATAAAGCCGGAGAACAAATGGCTATTGCCTTAGATGTAGCAGCATCAGAGTTAGTTGTTGATGGCGGCTACAGACTTGATTCTGAGAACAGAACAGTTACTTCGGCTGAATTGGTAGATTATTATGTTGGCCTTTGTTCTAAATATCCAATCGTATCGATTGAAGACGGTTTAAGCGAAGATGACTGGGACGGTTGGAAAATTTTAACTGAAAAACTTGGAAATAAAGTTCAATTGGTCGGTGACGATTTATTTGTAACAAATGCAAATATTTTAAATGAAGGTATCCAAAAAGGTATCGCGAATTCAATACTTATTAAGCCGAATCAAATCGGGTCTGTAAGTGAGACAATGCAGACGGTTCGCCTTGCTCAGAGAAATGGCTATAAGTGTGTTATGAGCCACCGTTCAGGTGAGAGTGAAGATGCTTTTATAGCTGACTTTGCAGTAGCACTTAACTGTGGTGAAATTAAAACAGGTTCTACGGCCCGCGGAGAGAGAACTGCTAAATATAACCGTCTTTTGGAGATTGAAAACGAAGTGGTATATGGTGAATATTTAGGCACAACGCTTTTTAATTAAGCTAAAATCATGAATCATGAAGAACTTTATCAGGAGATAGACAGCACACAAAGTTTCACCCAAAGATACTTGGGTCTGTCTCTGGGAAAGTTCTTTCTTCTTTTTATAATAGTTTTATCTTTTGGAATATATCTCGGGGTGCTTTTATATGGAGCAAACTCCCTAGAAGTTCTTATCGGACTGCAAGACTATGAGAATTATCTTCAGGGAGAGGTCCATAGATTGAAAAATGATAATGCAGAGCTTCAAAGAGAATATTTTGAGCTAAAAGAGATTTCTGCAAAATAACTTGATATAATGTTTGCAAATAAAAGGAGGGGTGTCTTTGACTAAAGTTTTTTATGTAATCTTTTTTTTTATAATCACTTTAAATGCCAGAGAGAACCCCTTTTTCCCCTCCGAAGGTGAAATGGATCTTCCTTATACCTCGAATGAATCTAAAAGCTTGCAGCCGCTCAATAGAGCAGCCATTACACTACCTCCACAAGCAAGAGTACTTCAAAATGTTACAATAAGCTATAAAAATTTAGATGGCTCAATGCAAAGCAAAAGTATTGAACTTGAAAATACCGTAGATTGGCATTTGCCTATTTTTATATCTCAGAATTATTCACCGTCTGGAGTTGAAAAAAAAGTTGAAGGGAAAAAAGCTGAATTTGAAAAGTTGGCTTCAATCCAATACGCTTCTTTTTATTCATCTGAGAAAAGCTTGAAAATAGTGACAAAAGATAAAATAATTAGAAATTTTTTACTGGTGAAACCACATAGAATAGTTGTTGATTTCCAAAGAGATACAAATTTGAAAAGCTATGAGAAAGTGAATGATAAAAATATTTTTTCAAAAATAAGAATAGGGAATCATTCAGGATACTACAGAGCGGTTATTGAACTCGACGGGTACTATAAATACAGAATGACAAAGATATCAGAGGGATATCTAATTGAATTAAAGTAGGGCGGTTTACGACCTGAAGAAAAAATTTATAATCTTTTGAAAAAATGAGCCTCTTTTACTCTCGGCTCTATCATTATGAAGAGTTGTCTTTTTAAAGAGATCAAGCCTTTTTTGCAGATATTCCGAAGCTTCTTTTATATTCTTCGGTTCAAAATTATTCATTATCAAGAATCCTTTCAATCTCATTCATGGCATCGTCATTTTTAAGTGTAAATTTTATTTCAATTCTTCTTGATAACTCTTTGTCTTCTTTTGCGTTTTTATGGATCGTGTCCAGATAGGACCTTCCACTAGCAACCAGTAATGGGTTTAGATTATTGTTCTTTGTAAAATCTAAAGTTAAAAGATAGGTCATCACCGCATAAGCTCTTTTTTGAGAAAGGTTTAGATTATAGAGGTAACCCCCATCACTGTCCGTGTGCCCCTCTATAACAATCCTATCGAGCTGTTCTTTGATATTTTTGTTTGAAATTAAAGCTCCGATATAATCTATAAATACTTTTTTTAATTCGGTTTTTGATGATTCTTTGAGAGTGTCGCTATCTTTGTCAAAAAGTATATTGGACGATAACCTTAATGAGCCGCTTTTAGAATCTATTTGCACATTCTTGCCAAGACTTTCTTTTAATTCAGAGATGAGCTTTATTTTTATTCCGGTCAAACTTTTTATTTTAGCTTTTTGCTCTTGCAGTCTTTGGACTAAAATATCGTGCCGAGTCTCTTTTTCTTCCAGCGCTTGGAGAATATCTAAAAGTTTTTTATCTTTTATTTTTAAAGAATCTTCCTTGGCGGTTAATTCATTAGAAAGTATTAAAACTTTATCTTTATAGTCATCTATATTTTTCTTTGCCGAGAAGATGGTGCTATTTGCCTCATTGAGTAAATTTTGTAAGATGATTATTTTGGAATTGAAGTCATCTATTTTTGTATTGTTGGATAAAAGTATATTGTTTAGATTCTGAATCTCTTGTGTTTTAAGTGTGAGAGAATCTTTTGTAATGAGCAATCGCTCTTGTGTCGTGTTAAGTTCATTTGTTCGTTTTGCTAAGAGAAGTTGCAATTTTTGCACTTCTTTATCTCTTAATACGAGCGCATTCATAGAGCTTGTTAATGAATCTTCTTTACTTTCCAGATTCGATTTTAGAACTATTGATTTTACAACAATGGCACCTATTAGCAGGATAAAAACAAAAAGCAACCCAGCCATAAGGTCAGCATAGGACAACCAAAAGTTGCTTTCTTCATCTCTTTTGTTTTTATAAAACATTTATTTGACCTGATTTTCAATCATTTGATGATACTTTTTAATGCTGTGCTGTACTTCTTGACTCTCAAGACTTACATGTGTCGCAAAATCAGCCAGCTTAATTACGATGTCTCCTATCTCCGTATCTATTTTTTCAAATGCATTATTGAGAGAACTGTCGAGTTTAACACTAAAAATTTTCGTAGTATTATCAAAAGATTTTGTAGCGGTAGTGAAGTCAACAAGCGTTTTTTCTATTTGATTTTTTGCATCCAAGGCATTTTTGCTGCTGTCTAACATAGAAATTGTTTCTTTTAGCTCCGCAGATGCTTCTTGAAGATGCTCAGAAATCAAAGTAAAATTTTGATTTGTTTCATGCATAATTTGCCTGAAATTTAATAAATGCTGTTCATTTAAAGTTTTTATGAAGTCTAAGTTAAATGTTTCTTTGAGCGCACTTGTGAATTTATGCTCTTTGAGCGCATATTGTGAATATTTATAAATAAGAAGTGCATCATTGGACCAGAGGCTAGATGCATGGTTTGTTTTAATATCCAAAAAATATAAATCTATTTTCCCCAAGCCTCTTTTTTCAAAATATGTCCAAATGAGGGAAAGCAATATCCCATAAATAGAAGCAAAAAAAGCTGAACCTACACCGCTTAGTAAAATAGAGATTTCATTGTCCAGCGTTTTTGTATCGGTAACTGAAAAATTTGGCATTGAAATAGCGATGGCAACGAATGTTCCTAAAATTCCAAGCATAGGAAATATAGATGAAGCAACGGATACAAAGTTATCATTTCTTATATGTGAATAATATTCATTTAAAAACTTTCCAACATCTAAAATAGACCTTTCTTCATTATCTAAAGTTAATCTATTGGAGGCTAATTGTGAGCGTAATTCGTGTTCCATTTTGAGGTAAGATGATTTCATCTTGCAGATACTGTAGTTAGCATTATGTTTTATAAAAAGCAAAAATATGAAAAGGATAAAACCAATGACCAGCAGTGCGGAAAGAGGCACATTAATAGGTATGACATTAAGATAACCTAAAGTCATAGCAATAAAAAAAAGTACAGGAACCATGGAGATTACAATAAAATTTGCAGAACAATTCGAACTATTATTTAACAGAAGCATCGTTTTTCCTAATTACATGATATGGGTAAAATTATACATTATATATGTACACCATAGTACCTTAGGTTTATTTTTATAATGCTTAGAGTTACGATTGAAGTGTATTGGATAGGGAAATTTTTAATAAGTTTGCATACATTTGATTCGGCATGTGGAAATTTAAAATATTTGCTGAAAGCCTTGGCACAGCAAATATTTAATAGGAGAAGATAAAAAATACTACAAATGAAAGGCGGAGTTTTTTATAATATTATCTACGATTTTATTATAGTATTTTTTAAGACTTTCATCTCCAAGCGCCACGGGAGGCTCCCCCTTGTCTGAAGATTCTCTAATTTTCATATCAAGCGGAATTTCACCTAAGAAAGGGATTTCATATTTTTTAGCGATTCTTTCTCCTCCCCCCGTTCCAAAAATATCGTATCTGTTTTGAGTGTCAGGGGCAATGAAAAAGCTCATATTTTCAATAACTCCGGCCATTTTTACATGGATGTCTTTAAACATCATAATGGCACGGCTTACATCGTCCGTTGCAACAACTTGAGGAGTCGTAACAAGCACGGCAGCAGCAATAGGCAACTCTTGTGCAATTGTAAGCTGAACATCGCCGGTACCCGGAGGCATATCTATCACCATAAAATCAAGTTCACCCCAAGCAACATCTTCTAAAAATTGAATCAAGGCATTAACCGCTACCGAACTTCTCCAAACAAGAGGTGTATCCATCGTCGGAGTTGTAAGCGCAACGCTCATTATTTTGATGCCGTAATTTTCCGCAGGAATGATTTTATCGTTATCGTCCCATTGTATTCTTTGCAGGTCCGTATTGGTGAGTCGAGGAATATTCGGTCCATATACATCCGCATCCAAAATACCGACTTTGTACCCTTTTTGTGCAAGCGAGATAGCAATGTTTACGCTTACGGTGCTTTTTCCAACTCCTCCTTTACCGCTTGTAACAGCAATAATATTTTTTGCATAAGGGGCTCTGTTATTAGGGGTTGCGCTATTGCCGTAGTTCATATCTTTTTTTGCAAGATTTTTTTTAGTTATGTTGAGCGCTGTAAACGTATTGGCAAATTTTTCTTCTATTATTTTTTTTACATTCAAATAAGATTCATCACTTATTGTAAGAAGTTCTATATTTGCTACATTGCTTACTACTTTTATCTCCCCTAAAAGTTTTAATTCGCCGATGCTTCTGCCTACTCCTGGATATTTTAGTTCTTGAAGAGTTGTCTTAAGTTCATTGCTATTCATACGGACTCCTTTGAACTTCTCTTAAGAGTAGAGATTTTGTATTGTTAGCTTTTGCTGCTAATTTTGAAAGCATTTGAGACGAGCCTGTATAATCTCTGCTTAAAGAGTGATATTTATCTATCCTGCTTTGGATAAGTGTATGCAAAAGTGCTGCACACTGGTTTAAGGTACCATTTTCATCACTTTTATTGAGTAGTTCTTTGATGAGGAGTTCTCTTGAATTCATTCCCATTTTTATCCCAAGTTTGCTGCCAAGTTGAATAAATTCATTTGCACTAATATAGATTCCGGAGAAAAAAGTATTTAAAAATTGATTTTCAAGTGCAGTGAACTTGCTTTTCATGCTTCGATTATTTTTTTTCATACTCTATTCTCTCTATTTGCCTGAGCGGCTTTTGCAATATTTAAGTCGGAATCATTTTCTAATTCTTGAAGGATAGCCAGCGGTGCTGCAATATTTTCAGCCAATCGCATTCGAACCATTTTATCCGCATCATTTGCTAATATTTTTAAAATTTTAACAGGAGTACTCGGGTTTCCGGATAAACCGTCCCTTACAATTTTTTCATCATTAAAAAATTTTTCTAAGATGGATGGCGATGTAGCAGGGTTTGTTGCTACTAAAGCCCTTACTAAGTTAACTTCATCCTTTGCTAAAATTGCCAAGACATCTTTTGGTGTATGCGGATTTTTAGCAACAGCCCATCTCGCACCCATGTCCGCAGTGTTTAGAGCTAAATCACGCAGAAGCTCTACCATGGTTTGGCTATATTCCTTATCTCTGTTATAAACGGAGGTTCTTAAACTCAGGTTCATTGCAACCTGTCCAACAATCTCTTTGTTATCTCTAAAGGGAAAATAGATTTTTTTTACAAGTTCAATATCTAAACTTTTATCATCAAGAGCTTCTAAAATTTTATCTTCATCATTATTGTTAATTGCATTATTTACATCAATTTCTGACACGGGTACCTACTTTAAATGTGATTATTTTGTGAGAATATATCCAACAATTGCTTTTTGTACTCTAAAAGTAGATACTAAATTATAAATTTAAGAGTAAAAAAATTACCAAAAGAATACAAGTAATAGAGAAATTTATATAAAATATTTTTATATATTATGATACTCCAAATAATTATTATAAGTTATAACTACGTGTTTCATTTAGTAATATAAAAATGTGATATTATTGTGATTTAATAGATTCATAAGACTCCTCATCCTATAATAAGCCGTTATTCCGTAAAATATATTTCATGTTTCATAATGTAATACTTTTACTTGTGGATTTATCGTGATATTAAAATACAAAAGAAGGAGCACGGATGAAAAAATTGCTTAAGACATTAGTTTTTGCAGCAACATTAACATTTACCCCTTTAATGGCAACAGATGGGTATGTGGATGATAAAATTCTTATATCTGCAGAAGATGCTGTTAAATTAATAGGTAAGAAAAACGTAATGTTTGTTTCAGGAGATAGTGATGATGTATATAAACTAGGACATATTAAAGGTTCTGTTGAGATGTATGCACACCATTTACACCACTCAGACATTACTGGAGAGATGCATTGTGCACCGCTTTATAGATGTATAGATGATGCGGAAGCATACATAGGGTCAAAGGGTATAGACAACAACACTATGATTATCGCTTATGATGACTTTAAAGGTCCAAATGCTACAGGCGTATATTCGTTTTTTACAAGTTTTGGGCACACAAATATAAAAGTGTTAAACGGCGGGCGTTCAGCTATAATGGAAATAGACCCTGCACAAATCAAATACAATGCTCTTAAAGATGATTTAAAGGCAATTAAAGATGAGGCTAAGCCTGCAATTAATAAACTCAAAGATGCTAAAAAAGATAAAATTGAGTTGAGCGCTGCAGAAAAATCTCAATTAGAAAATCTCATTCAGGCAAATAAAAAATCCCAACAAGAGATTCAAGATCTTTTAGACGAAGTTGAAAAGAATCTTTTAGTTGTTAAGGGTGATGAAGAAGTAAAAGCCAAAACTTATAAAATTGATAAAAATAAAATCGATTTAACTAATATTGCGGCAAAAGAAGAGGTAAAACACGCGATGGAAGATATCCTGAAAAATGGAAAAAATTCCAAATATATAATTATTGATTCTCGCGGTATGGCTGAGATTATCGGTGAGAGAAAAATGGATAATGTTGCTCGCGGAGGGCATATTCCGGGTTCTACATTTTTAGAGTGGAATAAAATTTCTGATTTAGAAAATAGAAAATCATTCAAATCAGCTAAAGAGTTAAAAGCTGTATATGATAAATATGGAATTACTCCGGACAAAACAATCTATGCGTATTGTATGGTTGGTGCTGGTCGTGGCTCTGAGCATGTTACTGCTCTAAAACTAATCGGTTATGAAAATATTAAAGTATTTACTGGCAGCTGGGATGTTTGGGGTAATGATATGAATTTACCACTTAAAAGATAAGGAAGAGGTTTAGAATATGACAAAAGTTATGAACAATAATCGTAGAAATTTCCTTAAAGTTTCTGGAATGACTGCTGCTTTGGTTGCTTCTCAAGGTAGCCTTTTTGCAAAAACTGGTGTGATGTCGGTTGAAAATGGAAAAAATGACTATCCAAACACGAACTATACGGAAGAGATGTATAGAAATGAGTTCTCTTTTACTTACGGTAAAAAAGAGGAACATGGCTTTGCTTATCACTGTGTAAACTGTCAAGGTAACTGTGCATGGGAAGTTTGGTCTCACAATGGTGTAATTACTCGTGAAAATCAATCTGCCCGCTACCCGGTTATCAATGCTAAAATACCTGACTTTAATCCTCGTGGCTGTAACAAGGGTGTTCAGCACTCACAAGTGATGTACCAAAAAGATAGAATTCTCTATCCGATGATTCGTACAGGTGAACGTGGTGAAGGAAAATGGAAACGTGCAAGCTGGGATGAAGCCGCTGAGAAAATCTGCCAAAATATTTTTGATACTTTAACTGACCCAAAACGCGGTCCGGATAAGTTGATGGTACATGCAGGAACGGGTCTTTTAACAGAAGGTCGTCGTGGTTCAGTGTTACGTTTCTCTACACAACTTGGTGCCAACCGTATTTATCCATCTTCATACTTGGGAGATATGTTCTCGGGCGCTGCTATCGCTTACGGTGAGGGTAACCTTGGATGTACTTGGGATTTTATGTACACTGTGGATACAGCTGTTATGTGGGGTGGTAATCCATCTGTTTCACGTATTCCTGATGCTCACTTTGTTTGGGAAGGTAAATACAACGGTGCCAAAATCATCGTAATTACACCAGAATTCAATGCAACAGCCAAATCAGCCGACCTTTGGATTCCTATCAAGGCCGGTTCAGATAATATTTTAGCAATGAGTGTTATTAATGTAATTTTAAATCAAAAATTATATAAACCTGAGTTTGCAAAACTCTATACTGACCTTTCTTTCTTGGTTGATACAAAAACTCAAAAAATGATTCGTCGTAACGATTTAGAACATACAGAAAATAAAGAAGATCACCATAAATGGGATGAGCAATTCTATTGTATGAATGAAACTAACGGCAAGCCTTTCTTAATGCCTGGTACTGAAGGTCACGACACGCGAACACTTCGTCTTCCTAAAGATGTGAAACCTACACTTGAGGGTAGTTGGACTATCACAGATGTTCATGGACATCATAGAGAAGTAACGACCGTATTTGAAATGTTGAAAAAATCTGCAGCAAAATTTGCTCCAGAGGTTACACAGGAGATTACAGGTGTTCACCCGGATACAGTAGTTCAACTTGCAAAAGATATAGCATTGCCTAAAGTTGTTGAGATAACTACAGGTTTCTCATTGAATAAATATTTTAACGGTATGATGACTATTTGGAACGTTGCTTCTATCTGTGGTCTAACAGGTCGTATGGGTCCATACGGCGGAATAAATACTGAAAATGAGTTTCAGCTTTCAGGTCTTGGAACTTTATCAGGATTTAACGGTAAATATGCTCCGCGCTTTGGTTCAGGTTTCGTTGGTGAGTTTATGAACGGCAACGGAATGAAAACATTTGATGAATATTTTAATGATGAAGATGTTAAACGTGCACAAAACGGGATGAGCAAAAAAGAGTATATGACTGTACTTCAAGAGATGCTTGATGCTGGTAAGCATGGCGGTGACAATAACACAAGTAAGCATGGAAACGTAGTGAAACCTTGGTGGTTGCCGACAACTGCTCTAATTGTTGCAGACTCAACTTTTAGACGTAATAAAGGAAATGAATACCGTAAAGCATTCCTAGGCAGAATGGATTTCTTTGCTTATGTTGATTATAGAATGAGTGAAGCGGCTCAATATGCGGATGTATTATTACCTGCTAAATCCCACTATGAAGTATATGACCTTCGTTCATCTCCAGGTTACCACAGATTTACCAATCTTGCTCAACCTGTTGCTAACATCAAAAATGTCGGTGAGGCTATGGATGAATGGAGTATGTTTACTTTACTTGCTAAAAAATTAGAAGATTTAGCGAAGCGCCCGCAAAATATAGCAAAAGCAAAAGTTAAAGATGATGTTCGTTATGCCAAGCCTGGTTTCCATGATTTAACTATCTTCCATAAAGAGTTTACCAATACAGATGAAGAGTCCGAGGGTGAAGGCGAAGTATATCTAGGGACTGACAAGATGGCTGTGCAGGCCGCATTAGAAAAATGTGATCAGTATCAACCATGGACGATGGAAAAAATGTATAAAGTGGGCGGCTTCTTGATGCTCAATGAAAAAGCTGCTCAAACATCACCGTTGTATTCTGACAAGCCTTATAACTCAAATGAGAACCATTTGTATAAGTTTGAGCCTCTTCATACGATGTCGGGTCGCCAAACATTTTATGTTGACCATGATATGTATATCAGAATGGGTGCGGCAACAAATACAGGAATGGAAGGGATTCGTCCACAGAGAAAAGAATACCCTTATGTACTTATGACTCCACATGCCAGATGGTCGATTCACTCTAATTATAAAACTTCACGTACGCTTCTTCGACTACAGCGTGGTGTTCCTGCAATGCAGATAAACCGTGTAGTGGCTGAGACAAAGGGTATTAAAGACGGCGACACAATTCGTGTCTTTAATAATCTTGGAGAGTTCTTTGCAATGGCAAAACTAAGCTCTTCTGCACCTGCTGATGGTCTTGTATTAGAGCATGGATGGGAACCATATATGTATAAATTCAATAAAGGTCACAATGAAGTTGTGCCTACATCTTTAAACTTATTAGAGATGGCAGACGGTTGGGGTCACCTGAAATTCGGTGGTCTATGGGATGGTAATCAGTATGCATACGATGGCGCTGTTAACTACGAAAAAGCAAAAGTTTAAGGAGCATAGATGTCAAAAAGACAATTAGCAATGGTTATGGACCTGAACAAATGTATCGGGTGCCAAACATGTACAGTAGCATGTAAAACTCAATGGACCAATAGAAATGGTCGTGAGTATATGTATTGGAACAATGTCGAAACATATCCGGGTACTGGTTATCCAAAAAATTGGATGGAATTGGGCGGTGGTTTTGATGCTGCTGGTGATCTTCAACCGGGTATTATTCCAAATCTTGAAGCAGACTACGGTGTGCCTTGGGATTACAATTATGATGCGCTCCAAGGGGGAGCATCATTCGAGCCGAATGTAGAACCTACATGGGGTCCAAACTGGGATGAAGATGAGGGTACAGGTTTGTTCCCTCAGGACAACTACTTCTTTTACTTGCCTCGTATTTGTAACCACTGTACAAATCCGGGTTGTTTGAGTGCGTGTCCTCGTGATGCAATTTTCAAGCGTGAGCAAGACGGTGTTGTTTTAGTGGATTTGGACAGATGTCAAGGGTACCGTTATTGTATAGCGGGATGCCCTTATAAAAAAATCTATTTCAATCCAAAAATCTCTAAATCTGAGAAATGTATTTTATGTTTCCCACGTATTGAGCAAGGTCTTCCTCCGGCATGTGCACAACAGTGTGTTGGGCGTATCCGTTTTGTAGGTTTCTTAGATGATACGGAGGGTCAAGTACATAAACTTGTGAACAAGTATAAAGTAGCGCTTGGATTAAGAACAGATTATGGTACGCAGCCAAATGTTTATTATGTTCCACCGACCGAGTCTCCGGCGAAGTTTGATGCAAACGGTAAGATAATTGAAGGTTCTACCCGTCTTCCGATTGAAGAGCTTGAAAAATTATTTGGTACTGAAGTTCATCAGGCGATTAAAACTTTAAAAGCTGAAATGAAAAAACGCAAAGAAACAGGTGAGAGCGAATTAATGGATATCTTAATTGCATATCAACATTCGGATATGTTCCGTTTAGATAACAACTATTACCAGCAAGTTGCAAAAGAGAGTGGTCGTAAGCCATTAGCCCTTGTTGATAATCGTTATGTGGCAGGGAAATTTACGAAAAGTGGTCATGAAATGAACTTCTTTCATGGTGGTCATACAGGCGCAGTGGGAGGACATCATTAATGAAAAAATTAACGAGTGCATTATTAGCAGTGAGTGTTATTTCTTCGGCAGTAGCGGCTGACTCAGCTATCACAGCAATTAAAGTGAATGGTAATCTAGACAAAGTAAGCTATAACTATCAGGTGTGGAATACTGCTAAATTTTCCACGGTTACCCTATACCCGCAAACAACGATTACATTTAATGATAAAAAAGCAAATGAAATGAATGCGAACAACTCGGCTATTAAGGCTGAAGTTGCCGCAATTTATAACGACTCAAAAATTGCATTTATGATTAAATGGCCAGATGGAACGCAAAGTATTCAGCAAGGTGACAAAACAGATACGTATTCAGATGGTTTTGCAGTTCAATTCGCAGGTAATTATTCTAATCCTAAAGAGCTTCCGTATATCGGAATGGGCTCCGATGGCCGCCCGGTTGTTATACACCTTCAAAAAGAGAGTGTAAAGACATACGAACCAAACGGCAATGGTGATGTTTCACATCAAGTAAATCGCAACCAAACGAATTTATTTGGAAAAGATTTAGCGAACTTTGACAAAGAAGTTAAAAGAACAGGCTCCGGTGATTATGAAAGAAGTTTTGTAGGCGAAGGGTTCCGTTCTATGACGGAAATCAAAGATGCAAGCAATAGTTCTTATTCTCGTATAGCTTATGAAAATAAAGGATGGATGGGGACATTGTCTCGTCCTCTGAAAGATTCGTATGTAAATCTTGATGCTGCTGTTATCCCCGTTGCTTTTGCTGTTTGGGATGGAGATAAATTGGGCCGTAACGGTTTAAAATATCTTACTGCTTGGACAGCTGTTGAGCTTCAAGGTAAAAAAGGCAATAAAGATTTAGTCGCAGCATTACACGGAAATGTTGAAGGTGATGTTGCTAAGGGTAAAGAAGCAGTAGCAAATAATGGCTGTGTGGGATGTCACCAAGTGGAAGCAACAGATGCGGAAAACTTAATGGGACCATCTTTAACAAATATCGGCGGTTATTCGACAGCAGATTACATAAGAGAGTCTTTGGTGAATCCTTCAGCTGTTGTTGTCCCTGGGTATAACAGAAATGCGCATAGCAACTACGCTTGGTATAATGTAGAAAATGGCAAAAGAGTATCAACAATGACCGATTTTTCTTGGTTAGAAAAAGCAGATTTAGATAATATGGTTGCCTATTTAAAAACTTTAAAAGCGGAGGTTAAATAATGAAAAAATTTAATTTATTATCTTCGAGTTTAATTCTTGGTCTCATCCTTGGATTTAGTGGCTGTGGTTCTGTTGAACCAGCAGCTCCTGAAGTAAAAAAAGTTGAATCAAAAATTGTTGAAGTAAAGGCAGTAGTGCCTGCTAAATTAGTACCTATTGAAAAACAAGGTTTTTTATCGACAGCAAAGTGTATAGCAGCTGGCGCATTTACAGATTGTTATCTTGAAAATTATATCTGTGGTGCAAATGGATGTTATGAAAGCACTGAGCCGGGAGTAATGCATGAAGTCGGACTTGTGCTTTATTCACACGTAGAAGGAACAACATATAAGATTGATATTTCAAAGCTTAATCCTGCCGATATAGACAAAAGTGTTAATCGTAATGATGTCACTATAATCGGTGAGTATAATGCGTCTATAAATACAATTCATGCTACTGAGCTTAAAGCTCCGCCACCACCTAAGAAATCATTTTTCAAGGGTTGTTTATAATTCTTAAAGCCTTAGGGCTTTAAGAGGTATTTTTCTTATAAATTCCCTTTATATCCCACAAGCAGGTGATACTAGTTTTGCATATATACTTGGAAATAAGCGAAATTATGATAAAAATTCCACATTAAGTTAAATAATTATAATTCAATAGGAAAATATATGGATAAAGAGTATAGATTATACATTTATGCATTTCTTTCAAGAACCATGGCAGATACTGCCGATAAAAGATATGTAAAAGATTTGAGACAAAATAGAGAACTGTTAGAGTTGCTCGGTGAGAGTACGGTTCAATGGTTTGATGAGAATAGTGATGAAACAATTATGGATGCGTTAAATGAAGATTTTTCTTCTATGTTTGTGATTAATACGCAGGCAGTAGAATCATTTGTTCTTGACGCAAAAAATGAGACCTTGGTCGGTCTTCAAAATCCGGTTATGAATTTTTATTATAAACATGGGTTTGAGTTAAATATGGACCAAACGGAGCTAATGGCACCGGACCATTTATCAATAGAATTCGCTTTTATGCAAACATTGATTTTTAGAGATGAAAAAAAGCCTCAATATGATTTTTTAAATGAGCATATATTTAACTGGATAGTTCCCTATATGATTGGCATGAACAGTATGGCTTTGACTCCATTCTACAGAGATATATGCGATTTCATTGTTGAGTTTATTGTGGCTGATTTTGAGTATTGCGCTTCACTTATAGAGAGTAAAAATGAATAACTTGGAGTTTGTGCAAAAAACAGAACTGTTTTCATACAGCGGCACTAACTGTATAAGAAATGATTATTATCATAATGCATGTCAGCTTTGTGTGGATATATGCCCTGAAAATGCATTTCATTTAGTAAGAAATAAGCTTACCCTTTTCTCCAATGAATGTATAGAATGCGCAGCATGTATCGGCTCTTGCCCAACAGAAGCTTTGAGTATTGCTAATTTTGATTCTAATGCATATACGAAAAGTTTTGCTGCAAATGAAAATAAACTATTGTCATGTAAAAAAACTACGGCATGTTTAGGGGCATTTGACGTACACCATTACATAACAATGGCATTAGATAGCGATGTTGAGCCCATTTGTGATTTATCACACTGTAAAGATTGCGCATTAAATAAAGATAAAAAAGTTGAAGGTTTTATTCGAGGGGAAATAGCCAAAGCTAACAACTTTTTAAGTGAATGCGGTGTGGAAGCTGTTGTGAGAACGCTTGAAGAAAAAGTTGAAGAAGAAAACAGCAGGCGTATGGTTTTCAAAAAAGCATTTTCAAAGATGCAAAATGCAGCTAAAGAAGAAAAGGACTCAGCCAAAACATTGCCCATGACGCTTGAGTACCAAAGGAATTCAAACAACAGCGGACTTCCTTTAAAATTTTTACATTTAAAAGAAGCCTTACGAACAAATTTATCAAAATTAAGCACAAGCTCTCACGCAAGCAATTTCGGTATTTTTGCGAAAAAAGAGATAAGCTTTCAAGATTGTACAAATTGTGGAGACTGTGTTCAGTTTTGCCCGACAGAGGCACTTTTAAAGAGCGCAGACAAACATGGAATCAACTTTAATGTAGGCAACTGTATTGCATGTGGAATTTGCGATCATATTTGTAAAACAGATGCCATTAAAACAGGAGTAGGAATAGACTTGGTAAATGTTGCCTACGACAGAGGTGAAGAATTGGTTCACTACGAAATGGTGATGTGTCACGAATGCAGATGTCCGTATCCTTATCGTGGCGGAGATCCGATTTGTGACAGATGTGCAAATTATAAACAAGATTTTGACCACATATTTACATTAGCTAAAGATATCTAGAGTTCCACATGCCAAGCATGCAAAACAGTATGGTGTTTATTTTTCTTTATGCTCCATAGCGTCTTTGGCTGTTTTTAATGCAGAACCAAGCGCTGTTTTTGCGATGCCCCAAGCTTGTATTCCCATCCGTTTTGCCTCTTTGGCTGTTGGAGACTGCATCGCGTCATCTGCTTTTTTAACAGCTGATTTTGCAAGTGTGGAAAATCTTTCTTTCATAATTTCAGCAGCTTCTTTTGAAATATGTACCAACTCTTCAAGATCATAATGCATGCTTTTATTTATATCTAGTAATATTTTGCTCGTACTGCTCAAGCTTTGACTTGCCTGCGTTTGAACTACTTGAGAAAAGAGAACATCAGTTTGGTTTAAATCTTCTATGATTGTGTCATAGTCCTCGATTAAAATGTGTTTTGCTTCTATTGGCATATACGCAAGGCGTTTTTTAAATCTATCAATAGAGCGAACAAGACCGGCTCTCATCCCCATTAAAGTTGAACTTAAAATCTCTTCTGCTCTTGTTGGTGTTGCTTCTGCCACATCTATTGCTGATTGGAGTATCGTTGAGAGTATTTTTCGAATTCTGATAGTGTTGAGTGAACCCTCTTTGATAGCTTCGAATGTAAGCTCTTTTATCATCTCTTGCGTTGTTTCTTTTATGTAGCCGTCTTTATCTTTTTCAAGTGCGGTGATAATTGCAGATTCAACCATTTCACTCAATAAATCAAATAAATCAATGGATTGCAATTTAACTTGATGAAGTCTTGATAATGTGAGTGCATCCTCAGGATTGACTTGCATCTCAATGGCATTAAAAACACGATATTTTAATTCTTGAAGCGCCTCAGATTTTCTGTCTAAAATTCTTTCAAGCTGCTCTTTTTGTGCCAAAAGTGTTTCAACTTCATCATGCAGAGTTTTTGTCTCAATGTCGAGAATAGCATTAGCCAGAGTTTTTATCTCGTGTAGATTTAATTCATCTGCGTCCACATGCCACTCTTGCACCAAATGATTTACTATGTTTTCAACCCTTTCATTCACTGTAGGAAGCTGAGAATTGTATGAGTTTTTTAAATCTCTTTGTAGTTTTTCTAAATCCATCGTATAGTCCTTATAATACCATTCTGATATTTTGGTGATCTTTGAGTGCCTGGAAAATAAAATTTCTATCTTCTTCGTTATGCACAAGCAAATCAAGATTCATACTTGTATATTTTCCGGTTTTGCTTACATTTGAATGAGCCACATTATGCTCGCGCTCTAAAATAACTTCACGGATAGCTTTTTGAATCGCTTCTTTTTCATGGCCTATAAGTTTGTAGGACCAAGAGCACGGATAAGCAAGCTCTAATTTATCCGTTCTATCGTTTAAAATCTCCACTTTTGCCTCCTGATTTTTCCTCTAACTGTATATTTTGAATTATCATCCCTTTGTCTATTGCTTTTACCATGTCATAGATTGTGAGCAGTCCTATACTTGTTCCGGTTAAGGCTTCCATCTCTACTCCTGTTTGTCCGGTTAACTTTGCGCTAACGCTCAGTTTAAAACCTGGAAGTTCCGGCAACTCTTCAACATCGCAGTTGATGCCGCTTAGGTTGAGAGGATGACACATAGGTATAAGGTCACTCGTTTTTTTGCATCCCATAATTGCTGCAATAACCGCTGTTTGAAGCACCGGCCCTTTTTTTGTTTTTTCAGTTACAATAGCATCATACGCATCTTGGCTCATTTGTATTATTCCGCTTGCAACCGCAACTCTCGTCGTTTGATTTTTGTCCGACACATCAACCATTTTAGGTCTTTGATTATCGTCTAGATGTGTTAATTTCATAATATTTTCTTTGTTGTATTTTTATTATTATAGCAGAAGTAAAATAATTAAGTTTATGGAGTAGAGTGTAATTGAGGGGGAAATAAAATGGATTAAAGAAGGGTGAGCGCTTCTTTATATTCATGCGGATGGTTCAGGTTTAGAAATGGTTTTTCATCCTCAAAAAATACAAAATTCGTTGTATGGGTTTTTAATAAAAAGCCCAGTTTATGGTTGTCGTCTTTGAGCATACGTAAAAATTCATCTTGAAGTGAACGGTGGTATATTCCACACATTGGCTGGATTCCACATGCCGTCTTTGCTATTGTGGCATCAGAGTTTTTGGTATCGTTAGAGATGATTTTTTCTATTTCCGTTATGCTTATAAACGGTGAGTCAACACTTATGGCAAAAAAACTTTCTTCTTTTAATTCTTCAAAAATTGCTGCAAATCCAGCAGTAGGAGCAAAAACTGAATCACTTGGAAGATCTTCTATAAAATTTGCTTCAAAATCAAATTTGCTTTTGTTTTTGCATGAAACATAGACTGTCCGAAAGATTTTATTTAATTTTGAGAGTTGAAATTGCGTAAGCGTTTTAAATTTGCCAAAAGGAAGAAGAGCTTTGTCTTCTCCCATTCGGCTGCTTTTGCCACCGGCAAAGATGACGCAAGGGATTTGTATCATTTTGTTTTGATAAGTATCGCTTCTATACGTCTGTTTTGAGCACGACCCTCTTTGCTTTCATTTGAAGCTACCGGATTCATTTCACCCATTCCCTCGGCAATAACTCTGTGTGCTGCAACACCTTCTTGAGTAATCATATATTTTACAACATCCGCACGTTTTTGTGAAAGACTTTTATTGTTTGCTTCACTGCCGACACTGTCTGTGTAGCCAAGGATTTTCGCGTTATATGCAGAACTGTTTACTAAGAATTTTGCAAATGCTTTTACGTTTAGTCTAGAAGAAGCATCTACTTCATACGAGCCATTTTTAAAATTAACGTGCAAGTTAATCTCTTTTACGCAACCTTTTGCGTTTACGGCATATCCGGTAGGAGTATTTTTACATTCATCCGCTGAATTTTTAACGCCGTCTTTGTCGTCATCTCCGTTTGCAATTGCTAAAGCTGCCGCTGCTGCCGCCGCTGCCGCCGCTTGAGCATCTCTTTTTGCTTTTTCTTCAGCTGCTTTTTTCGCTGCTGCTTCGGCTGCAGCTTTTTCTTCTGCATCTTTTTTCGCTTTTTCTGCTGCTGCTTGAGCATCTCTTTTTGCTTTTTCTTCAGCTACTAGCGCTGCTGCTCTTCGCGCTTCTTCATCTTTCGTATTTGAGCCAAATGCAAAATTGATACCGGCTAATGCTGCAAGATTGCTATCCCATCTTTTTGAGTTGTACTTAGCCATATATACAGCTTCAAGTTTTAAAGCTACATTATCCGTAAATGGCACTTTAACTCCTAATCCTGCATCAAAGAAAGGGCTGTCAAGATTTCCCGCTTCATGTTTTTCCATAGTTTCGTAACCGATACCCACTTTGGCAAGAGGAATTAAAAAACCTAACTTTTGGTATTCATATACACCGTTTAATGCTATGCGCAACATATCTGTTTTGATTTTTGAATCATATTCTGCAGGTGAATATAAAACCGATAATTCCGGGTTAAGCGTTGTTCCAAGATTGTTAAACTGAAGCTCTGCACCCAATGCGTTTTGATTACGAAGACCGATGTTATTTTCATTGATAACATAACCGGCAACAGGTGTAAACTCATAGTCGTATTGCGCTGCCATTAGAGCACTCGCCCCTAGCATAAGCGCAGGAATTAAAAGTATTTTTTTCATGGTTGATTCCTTTTTTGTTTAGTAGAATTATTTTGGAACTTTATCTAAAAATAATGTTTATTTAGTGTGACTCAGTCACACTTTGCTATCTTGGATCGGTGATGTATCCGGTGATAGCCGATATAGCAGCTACGGCAGAATTTGCTAAATAAACCTTGGATGAGCGTGAGCCCATACGACCTACAAAGTTACGGTTGGTTGTTGAAACGGCTACTTCATTATCGCCTAAAATACCCATATATCCGCCAAGACATGCTCCGCAAGTAGGGTTGCTGACAACTCCGCCTGCATCTACAATGGTATCGATATAGCCAAGTTTATTTGCTTCTCTTAGAATCATTTGTGTTCCCGGAGTAACGATTAACCTGACATCCTCGTGAACTTTATGCCCCTTGAGTATTTCGGCCGCAACTTTTAAGTCACTGAGTCTGCCATTTGTACAGCTTCCGATGAATGCCTGGTCAATTTTGATTTTATCTTTTTGGGCCTGAACAACACTATGTCCGTTGGACGGCAAGAATGGATACGCGATAACAGGGTCAAGTTCTGCTACGTTGATATTTAAAATCGTGTCGTATACAGCATCTTCATCTGAGTAGTGAATTTTAGGTTCTCTCGCTAAATTTTTATCTGCAAGAAACTCTTTTGTCGTTGCATCATACGCAACGATTCCACTTTTTGCTCCGGCTTCAATAGCCATATTGCACATAGAAAATCTGTCATCCATCGTTAAATGCTCAACTGTGCTGCCGACAAATTCTAAGGTTTTATATAAAGCTCCATCCACGCCGATAAGACGGATAATTTCTAGGATGATATCTTTACCTGTTGTATATTTCCCCGGTTTTCCGCTAAGATTTACTTTTATAGATTCAGGAACTTTAAACCAGTTTCCTCCTGTTATCATGGCAAATGCCAAGTCGGTTGAACCCATGCCGGTTGAAAACGCCCCCAAAGCACCATGCGTGCAGGTATGTGAATCTGCGCCGATGATAACATCACCCGGAACAATAAGCCCTTTTTCAGGCAAAAGAGCGTGTTCTATTCCCATATCTTTTTCATCAAAAAAGTTTTTAAGTTTATACTTTTTTGCAAAGTCACGGCTGATTCTTGCTTGATTGGCAGAGGCTATGTCTTTTGCAGGGATAAAGTGGTCAAGCACGATAGAAAAGCCATCCGGATTTTTCAGTCGAGTCGCACCGCTGTCTTCAAAAGCTTTGATAGAGATAGGGGTAGTTATATCATTTCCAATAACCATATCGATGTTTGAGCGGATAATTTCACCCGCAAAAACAGGCTTGCCGACATGCTCGGAAAATATTTTTTCAGTTATAGTTTGTCCCATAATGAACCTTTTATATGTTTTAGACTTTAAATAATTTTGCGATTATACCATTTGATGGTTTAAAGTTAAAAGAGAGAAAAGATATAAAAGTTTTATTTAAATCTCGTACTTTAAAGCTCTTTTTGTAAAATCAGCCGAGCAGAAAAAGAGTGCCATGAAAAGAGGGTTTATTTTTACATAGTTTTTTTCAAAATCTATGGTTTCAAAAATTTTAAACTCAAATCCGCCGCCATTTTTCGGATCTTTTGGTTTGACAATGAAATCTACCGGAGCCAAAGCTCTCACCATATTAATGACACGTTTTTTCTTTTGCTCATTGATAATGTCTAAAACATTAAAATCCGGATTTTCCGAACTTTTGTGAATAAGCAAAACCTCTTCCAATGCCATCAGTTTATCTTTGAAAATAACTTTATTCCATTTTATCGTTGCATTATCGGATTTAATTTCACACTTGCTTGTTATGAGCGGATGCGGTTTATGCGCTCTTAGCGCCTCGGATAAACCCAAAAGAAAGTTTGCTCCCCCAATTGTCTCTGCTGATTTTTTCATAAATAAATGAATTAAAGCTTTTGTCTCGTCGTTTTGTTTGTTAAAATTGCACATGATTTACCTTCATAGCTTATATATGCGCAATTATACCCTTTTTATATACTTCTTTAATTCTTAAATCTCATACTAAGTCAGATTAGTTTAAGCATTATCAAATATCAAAGCTATTATTATGTCAAAAGTAAAACAAGACAAAAACTGTCTGATTTAAAATTAGGGTATTGAGTTATCTTATGAAAAAGGTAAAAAATGAAAGTATATTTAGACAATAATGCTACAACAATGGTAGACCCTCAAGTTGTAGAAGCGATGCAACCATTTTTTAGTGAGATTTACGGTAATCCAAACTCACTTCATAAATTCGCAACGGCATCACATCCGGCGATAAGAAATGCTATCAATCAGGTTTATAGTGCATTAAATGCATCCGATAATGATGATATCGTATTTACTTCGTGCGCAACTGAATCCAATAACTGGGTTTTAAAATCTATTTGGATAGATAAAATTTTAAATGGCGACAAAAACCATATTGTAACAACAGAAGTGGAACATCCGTCTGTTTTGTCTGCATGTAGGTTTTTGGAAGAGCAAGGTGTCAAAGTCACATACCTGCCCGTAAATGAAGAGGGAATTGTTGAAGCGCATACCGTGAAAGGTTTTATTACGGATAAAACGGCTTTAGTAAGTGTTATGTGGGCTTCGAATGAAACAGGGATGATTAACCCGATTAAAGAGATTGGTCAAATTTGTAAAGAAAAGGGTGTACTATTTCACTCGGATGCCGTTCAGGCTGTTGGTAAAATTCCTGTTGATTTACAAAATATTCATGTTGATTTTGTAAGCATGTCGGCGCATAAATTTCATGGACCAAAAGGGGTGGGTGCACTTTACATTAAAAATTCTCAGCAACTGACTCCGCTTTTAAACGGTGGAGAGCATATGGGCGGTCGCCGTTCGGGGACGCTGAATGTTCCTTACATTGTCGGTATGGGCAAAGCAATCGAAATTGCAACTACGAATATAGAAGAAAAGATGGCAAGCATCCGAGCAAAACGTGACCGCCTCGAAGATGCACTCATAGAGCTTAGCGATACTTTTGTAGTCGGAAATCGCGAGCACCGCACACCCAACACAATCCTTATCTCAATAAGAGGTGTCGAGGGCGAAGGGATGCTTTGGGATTTAAACAATGGTCAAATCGGTGCGTCCACCGGTTCGGCATGTGCAAGTGAAGATTTGGAAGCAAATACTGTTATGCTTGCAATCGGCGCCGACAACGAACTCGCACATACGGGAATCCGTTTAAGTCTTAGCCGTTTCACAACAGATGCAGAGATTGATTATACAATTTCACATTTTAAAGGTGCCGTTGCAAGACTCCGTGCAATATCGAGCTCGTTTGCTGTGCAAAAACCAACCAAAGGCGGAGAAGTTAAAGCGTGTGAACTTCATCATCATTAATAAAAAATTCTAAGCGAAGTTTCGGCTTCAAACGTGTAAAAAATATGAAATAGATAAATAAGAAAACAGAGGAGAATATTATGGCAAAAGCAGATATGTTAGGAGCATCTTTATGGGATGCTTATTCAAATAAAGTTACAACTCTTATGAATAATCCTCAGCATCAGGGTGAAATCTTTGAAGCTGACGCAGAGGCGCGCGGTCATAAATTGATTGTTGCCGACTTTGGTGCAGAGAGCTGCGGGGATGCGGTTCGTCTTTACTGGGAAATTGACCCTGCAAACGACACCATCGTAAATTCAAAATTTAAGAGTTTCGGTTGCGGTACGGCTATCGCATCTTCGGATGTTATGACTGAACTTTGTATCGGTAAAACAGTGCAAGAAGCGGTGAAAATTACCAATATTGATGTGGAGATGGCGCTTCGTGACACCCCTGATGTTCCGGCTGTTCCGCCTCAAAAAATGCATTGTTCTGTTATGGCGTATGACGTTATCAAAAAAGCAGCAGGGCTTTATATGGGCGTGGATGCGGCTACTTTTGAAGAAGAAATTATTGTTTGTGAGTGTGCCCGTGTAAGTTTAACAACTTTGCAAGAGGTTATCAGACTCAATGATTTAAAAACGATTGAGCAAATAACAGACTATACAAAAGCAGGCGGTTTTTGTAAATCTTGTATTAAGCCGGGAGGACATGAATCCAGAGAATACTACCTTGTAGATATTTTAGCGGACACGCGCCGAGAGATGGATGAAGAGAAGATGAAAGCTGCTGCCGATGCCGGTACGACAGGCAATTTTGAAACAATGACTTTAGTTCAGAAAATCAAAGCTATCGACGCAATCGTAGATGAAAATATTCGCCAATTTCTAGTAATGGACGGTGGAAATATGGAAGTTATCGATGTGAAAGTCGGAGATGAGTATATAGATGTGTATATTCGATATTTAGGCGCGTGTAACGGCTGTGCATCTTCATCGACAGGCACGCTTTATGCGATTGAATCCACGCTTAAAGAGAAGCTTTCTTCAAGAATCCGCGTTTTACCTATTTAATGAAACAGCAGAATTTTTCTGCTGCTCATTTTTTATAATTTTTTACATCACAAACTGCAAAACTAAGCTACAATTCGCTACTTAAAATCAGGCAAAACTATGCGCCAAGAATTCTATGAACAAATTACCGATGCCTTGGTTCGTGATGGATACATTGTTATTCCACATGCCATCAATCAACACTTCTCTCATAAACTTTTAAATACGGCCAAAAAAATCAAACGTTTCAAAAGAGCGGGGATATCAAACGCTCCAAACGTCCACATCGACAGCAAAAGAAGAAGAGATAAAATTCATTGGCTCGATTATGATAACGGCGGAATTCAAAGCGAATTTTTGGATTTTACAAAAGGTTTGCAGGAGTATCTCAACAGAGAACTTTTTCTTGGACTGACGTATTATGAATCACATTTTGCAGTGTATGAAGAGGGCGCTTTTTATGAAACACATTTGGACGCATTCGCCGGTTTTAAAAACCGTGTTGTCACAACGGTGTATTATTTAAATGAAAATTGGGTGGAGGGAGACGGGGGAGAACTCGTTATCTACAATGAAAACAACAGCTATTTAAAAACAGTCGTTCCACATGCCGACACTTTAGTGGTATTTTTAAGTGATAAATTTCCGCATGAAGTGTTAGCTGCTAAAAAGAAGAGATACTCCATAGCAGGATGGTTCAGGGTGGACAAAAGAGTCGGAATACCTTTGCCCGTTGAAGCTCTAAGCGCGCTTTAGAGTATTATTTATCGCTTGTTTTTGGCAGGTGTTTAAACCTTACAAAGCACATCCACTCACGTGAGTCACTTTTTTCACAGGTACATTCGGCATTGATATCTTTAACATCATAATTTTCTTTCGCCCTGGATTTTGCTTTCTCGCAAGCATCTCTTTTATACTGCGCCATTGCACGCTCAAGTCCGTCTACCACAACATTTTCAGCCAATAAAAATGTTGAGAGGGTCATTAATATTAATTTTTTCATGGAGCGATTTTACAAGATAGTTGCTATACTCTTGCTTATGAAAACAATAGACTACACACAGCTTGGTGCAACTTTATTTGTACCCGGTACGCATAAAGACTTGGAAGCTATTCTCAGCGGGAAGAAATATAAGAACTTGAAAAGTGTCGTGATAGATACTGAAGACGGTATCCATCAGGAACAACTTCCACATGCCATGGAGCAAATAACAGAGATTTTGCCAAGGTTTGAAAAATCAAAACTTTTAGTGTTTATAAGACCTAGGAATGTTGAAATTCTCAAAGAACTTTTGGCATGCGGAAGCATTGAAAAGATGGATGGTTTTGTGCTTGCGAAACTTTCACTTTCAAATGTTTGTGAATACTTTGAGGCATTACGGGACACGCAGTATTGTATGATGCCCAGCATAGAGGGGGAAGAACTTTTCAATCCTGTAAAACTGTTTGAACTAAGAGATATTTTACTTCAACACAAGGAAAGGATTCCACTGGTGCGTTTTGGTTTGGAAGACATGCTGCGCGTGCTTGGAATGCGAAGAGATTGTGAGAGAAGTCTTTTTGATATTTGTGCAACTTCTTATGTACTTGGAAATTTTATAGCCACTTTTAAAAGTGCAGGTTTTGCCGTGAGCGGCGGCGTTTATCCGTGTTTTAAAGATGAGAAAGGTTTTTTAAAAGAGGTGCAAAGAGATTTGCAAGAGGGTCTTTTTTCTAAAACTATCATCCATCCGGCTCAGATAGATTTGACGCATGAAGTATATAAAGTTACGCAAAAAGAGCTTGCGCATGCACGACAGATTTGTAAAAGCAAAGAGTCTGTTTTTGCGCAAGATGGAAAAATGGCAGAGGTGGTTACTATGCTTCCACATGCCAAAGAGATTTTAAACAGAGCAGAGAACTACGGAATAAAAAAGAGTTAAAAATTCTCTTTTGTTTTTCCGTTTATCATACTCGAAACAAGACCCTTTTCCTCTTTGCTCTCAGCAATAATAACTCCTGCTATATGCAGAGGTACAAAAATCATAATAGCATTAAAAACAAATTCATGAAGCTCTTTTATCTCCTCCGCCAAGGCTTTGCTTATTTGCAACTCCTGATGAAAATGGATAAGAAGTCCGCTTATGCTCATAAAAAGTAAGGTTCCATAAAACAGATAATAGAGGGATTGAACTCCTTTTTTGTGCAAAGACAAAGTGTTGAAGTTTTCTTTAACGCTTGCGTCTTTAAAAAAAAGATAGATTCTAAAAAACACTAAAAGAACCAGCGCGTATCCTAAAATAATATGCCATTCCCACATGCCCGCGCGAACTGCTTTTGCTAAAACCTTCGCTTGTTCTGCCGTGATTTCTATGCTCATTTGTGAAAGCTGCATCATGAGTATTTCAGAGTTTTCTCTCCAGCTAAGAAATGTTTTTCGTAAAAATACAGTTGCTAAAAGCCCAAAAACAACAGTTGCGTTGAGCCAGTGCCAAATCCGAAAAGAGAGTGAATATTTCATTGGTTACCTCTAAAAGAAATAGTGTATGATATCATATCAGAAGTATTTATAAAGGTTTTATCCCATGCCGGAACTCAAAAAGTTACAAATGCTTGCAAAGGACTTTAGTGTTCTTTATGCCGAAGACAATGAAGTATTGAAGGCAAATGTTTTACAATTGCTTAGAAAGTTTTTTCATAATGTTTATTCTGCAACACAGGGTAAAGAAGCTTTGGAACTTTTTGAAAAGTATCATCCTCAAATAGTGATAACAGATATAAAAATGCTGCATATCGATGCAATGGAATTGAGTCGGCATATTATACAAACCGCACCGGAAACAAAAATTATTTTTATGTCGGCACATGATGAAAAAGAGACTCTTTTAGACGCTATTGAGGTCGGTGTTTTTAGATTTTTGAAAAAACCGGTTCATATATCTGAGCTCGCACAAGTGCTCAATCTTGCGATGATGAAACTCAATGAAGAAAATCAGCAGAAGCTTTATTATACACATTTAGAAAATATTTTTAATTATCAAACTTCGATGATAGTTATGTTAAAAGGTAAGATACCGGTTTTGGCAAATAAAATGTTTTTAGATTTTTTTGGTGTGCAAAGTATTGAAGATTTTTTAACCATACACAATGAATTGGGAAATTTATTTCTCGAACACGAAGAGTTTTTGTACAGCAAAGAAGATAAAGATTGGTTTGATTTGCTAAGCCAGAGCGAGCAAAGTATTTATCATGTGAAAATGAGAGACAAAAAACACTCCCCCAGACATTTTATAGTCGGGTATAAAAATATTCCCCAAGAAAATGTATATAAAATTATGTCCTTTAATGATGTGACGGAGCTGTATCTTTTAAAACATTGCGCTCAAGATGCAATAGATTCCCAAGAAGCACAAGAAGGCGACTTAATAATAAATCTGCTTGAGGGCATAAAAAAAGATAAGGCAAAAGTACATCTTCACAATTATTATAAAGGGCTGAGCATTACCAATGACGCTCAAATACTTCAAGTGGAAGATGGACACATCATTCTCAAAACAAATTTTTTGCAAGAAAAAGCTATACAGTATGAGAAAAAAACGCTTATTATCTCAGAGGTTCTTCCACGAGCTATTTTATGCAGTGAAATGACGCAGTTAAGCTTCGAGAAGCAGACTGTGGGATTTAAAGAGTTGCGTTTTATTAAAGACTCTCCCATGATGCGCAAAACAATCCGTGTAGTGCCTGAAAACGAACACAGAGTCACATTGTTCATTAAAGAAAATAAGTTTCGAGGCAAGGTGCGGATTGAAGATATCTCACTCGATGCAGTGAAACTCAAATTGAATGCCTATCCGGCAGGTTTGAGAAATAATGATGAGGTTATCATTGATATGGTGTTGACCTTAGATAAAACACCTCTTATCATAAATACAAAAGCCGTGATGCTCAGAAAAAGTGAGAATGCCCATAATTTCAGCGTGGTATTTATGTTTAAGTTTGATGGGAATAAAAAAAGTGAAATGATGCGGTATATAACGACAAGACAAATGAACATCATAAGAGAATTTAAGGGCTTATGCCATGAAGGATAAATGAAAATTTAAAACATCAATAAAACGGTTGTTCCTTTGTTCTCCTGCGAATCAATTTGAATTGTATATTTATATTCTTTAACTATCGAATCGACTATGTTGAGTCCTACGCCAAAACCCCCTGCGTAAGAGTTTGCCCTTGTGAATCTTTCGAAAATAGTATGAAGCTTCTCTTTTGCTATCCCTATCCCCTCATCTTTGAGAGTGAATGAGTTTTTTGTTGTTCGAATGAAGATTTTTGTATTGGGAGTGGAATACTTTATGGCATTGCTCAAAAGATTATTGACCAGCATTTTAGCTTTGTTTGGGGCTATTTTTAATTTGCATTCATTTGAATCAAACTCTAAGGCGATGTTTTTTTTCTCTAAAAGTTCATTGAAATACTCTATGCTTTCTTTTACAACTTCATCTAACAATAACTCTTGCGCATCTTCTTTTTGGGCGTCAAAACTTAGATAACTGAGAGAAGAATAGATGTCATAGAGCTGTTTGGTGCTTATGGAGATGTTTTTTATAATTTTTTCATCATACACTTTTTTGCTTTTGGCTCTAGAAGTGCTCATCATAAGTGCGGTTATAGGCGTGTTTAACTCATGCGTCGTGTCTTTTACAAAATTTTCTATCTCTTGAATCTTCTCTTTGATGGGACGTAAAAAGATATGCGATAAAATGACTGCAATAATAATAATGCTGATGGCTACAATGAGTGTCGTAGAGATAATATTTTGTTTTATTTTTGAGATTTCTTGCGCATATTCTTTACTCTGAATGACTACATACGCTATGTTGAGGTGCGATGCCGTTCCCTGTGAGATAAGAGTGAAAACTCCATCCTTCATATAGAAATCGCTTGTAAAATTGACATTTTGGATACTAGAGCCGTATTGGAGATTTTGCTTTTTATCGTAGAGCCCCACCTTGGCATGTGGAAATTCTTCCAAGCTAAATACTTCATCCATCATGTGGGCATAAATGACTTTGGAGCTGACCATATCTGCAATATGGCTCATTTTATAGTAGTTGTTGCTTTTTTGCGTCGATACTTGCGCAGAATAAAACCAGTAGCTTGCGGCTGCCAAAAAGATAAAAGAGGACACAAGATAAAGAGTTAAAAAGGAGTAAAATGATTTTTTTGTGAGTTTATTCATACAAATATCCGTTGGCGCGAATGGTTTTGATGCGCTCTTTGCCTAGGAGCTCTCTAAGGGTTCTTATGTGGGAACGGATAGTTGCATCGCTTGGCATGGAGTCAAAATCCCATATATTTTGAATAAGCTCATCATTGCTTATAACTCTTTTTTTATTAGCGATAAAATACATCAGGATTGCATTGTCTTTTGCTGAGAGGGAAAAACTGATTGAATTTTTTTGAATTTTTTTGAGTTCGGGTAAAAATAATATTTCGGGAGTAATATTTATTTTCGTATCAACATCGATATTAAATAGTTTTTGAGTGTTTTGAATCCTTGCATTAAGCTCTTCAAGCTCAAAAGGTTTTTTGATATAGTCATGTGCACCCATGGCGAATGCTTTTTTGAGATACGCCGTATCTGTATATGCCGTGATGATGATGGTCGGAGTGGTATTGTTGAATTCTCTTAATTCCTGAAGCAGTTCCAAACCGCTTTTTCCGGCAACATTGATATCGAAAATAAAAAGGTCATACCTGGAAGTTTCAAGCTTCTTATACACCTCTTCATGGTTAAAGGCATAGTCCACATGCCAAGATTCTCTTAGATAATCCAGCAATATATCCGAGAGAACAGCATCATCTTCCATTAAAAGTATTTTCATTTTTTCGCCTTTAAGTTGGAAGATTTTAGCATATAATTTATAAATGATGTACAATTTGCAAACACTAACGGAGCCGCATGAATTTAATAAAAATCGATGATATAAATATAAAAGAGCTGGAAATCTATCATAAGCTCAGAGATAATGCTTTTGACGAAGATAACAGCTTTATAGCAGACAGCCCGAAAGTGGTCAATATGCTCTTGCAAAGCGATATAAAAATCAAAAGTATTTTGGCTACCAAAGAGTATTATGAAGAATTTGAAGATTTAATCTCACACAAAGATATTCCCCGTCTTTATCTGGCGGACAGAAAGATTATGCAGGGGATAGTCGGGCATAAAATCCATCACAATGTGATGATGTACGGAACCCGTCCCGATGAAACACCGCTTCAAAATCTTGGAGACAATATCATTATGCTTGATGCCATCTCCTCAACAGAAAACATGGGTTCTATTTCCAGAAGCGCCGCAGCACTGGGAGTGAACTCTTTTGTAGTGCCAAAACAAGGTCCGCACCCTTATGGAAGGCGTGCTCTTAGGGTTTCTATGGGTTATGTGTCTAAGCTAAACGTGCATATTTATGAAGATATATTTTCTACTATAGATGCACTCAAAGCAAGGGGGTATAAAATTTTTGCGGCAGAGATAAATGCGCATTCGGTGGCGCTGATGGAAGTAAAAATTCCGCAAAAATGGGTTTTGCTTATGGGGCATGAGGGTAAAGGGATTTTAGAAGATGTTCTTAGTGTTTGTGATGAAATAGTTCATATTGAGATGCAAGAAGGGATAAAAAGTTTTAATGTCGGTGTCGCCGCGTCCATTATGATGTATCGGTTTAAAAAAGGGATTTAAAAATTAGAGATTGAATCACACCCCTTTAAAGAGGCGTGATTCAGAGAAAAGAGTGAAAATAAAAAGGGTCCTAAAACACCATTAACAAATGCGGCGACCAAGTAGGGATGTTAACACCCGCATCCTCATAAGCAGCCATGTGATGTGCAAATGCGCTTGAAGCTAAAGCCCCTGTAAGTAGCGCTATCGTAATAAATTTCTTCATGTCGTTCCTTTGTTTTGAGTTACGATATTGTAACGTGGGAATGTTAGCTGAGTGTAAGCGCTGGAACGTTTTTATTTAATAGAATTATTTGTAGTTATGTAATAAAATGAGGTACGTTATCTTATTAAGCCACGGGAGCAGTATGGAAAATATATATCTTGGGCGACAGCCTATTCTTGAGGGCAAAGGGGGTATCTTTGCGTATGAGATTTTATATCGGGATAAAAACAAGCAAAGCAATGTTGTAGATGACCGTTTTGCGAGTGCGTATGTGATAAACAATGTTTTAAACAAATTCGGCACGGATGCATTGCTCGGTGGGCGAAGAGGGTTTGTGAAAATTGATGAAAAATTTTTAATGAACGATATTATTTTTTCCATTCCAAATCAATTTTTCGTTTTTTCCATACTTGGGAATGTTGAGATGAATGAGAAGGTTGTTGAAAGGATTCAGCAGCTTTTTGCAAAAGATTATATACTTGGAATTCATGATATTTCTCTTAGTGAAGATACATTCAATAAATACACAAAAGTTTTTAAAGAATTGTCTTTTTTCAAACTGCGTTTAAAAAACGATATGGACACGCAAATAAAAAATTTGATTTCTGCTTTAAAATCTCACAATATCAAAGTAATCGGTACTTCAATTGAAGATAGTTTCCATTACGATTTGGCCAAAAAAAATGGATGTGATTTCTTTCAGGGTTATTTTTTTGCAAAGCCCAATATTATAGAAAGTGCAAAGTATGAACCTAGTCGGTTTCATGTTTTAAAACTTTATAATTTATTGATTCAGGACACCAACATAGATGAAATAACGTCTGAGTTTGAACATAATCATGCCATAACCGTGCAGTTGCTTCAGTTTGTCAACTCCTGCGCTTTTCATTTTAGAAACAGAATCTCTTCTATACATCATATACTGGTGCTTGTGGGGCGCAAACCTCTTGCCCAGTGGCTGATGCTGATGATATATTCAAAGTCTATTTCTAATGCAAACGAGAGCCCTCCTTTGATGCTTCTGGTTAAAAGTCGCACCGAACTTATGGAGGGCTTTTTAAAAGCCCTCCATCCGGATGCTAAACATGATGCTCTTGGCGAGGCGTATTTCGTGGGTGTGTTATCCTTAATGGATACGCTTTTTGGGAAGAAAATGGAAGAAATCTTGGAGCATATCCAAGTTACGGATGAGGTCAAAGATGCCTTGCTCAAGCATAAGGGTATTTTGGGAGAATTATATGTCTTGGTGTGCGAAATTGAAAAATTCAACACACATGCTATTGCTGATTTTACAGATAAACATAATTTAAAAGCAGGAACTATCGAAGCAATTGTAATGAAGAGCATAGAAAACGTGAATATTTTTGAGAACGCTCTTTCTTTAAAAAGGGAATATTAGTTTGTTAAGACAACAACTTTATTTCTCCCCTTCTCTTTAGCGATGTAAAGGGCGGTATCTGCTCTTTTAATCACTTCATTTTTATCTTTATCTTCAAGCTTAAATTCTGAGATACCAAAACTGCAGGTTACTTTGCCTGCTTTGCAAAAATCAAAAGCTTCTATTTTTTTTCTTAGTTTTTCGGCAATGCCTTTTGCAATATTTGCAGCCGTAAGAGGACAGATAATTAAAAACTCCTCTCCTCCCCAGCGTCCTATAACATCTGTGTCTCGTATGTTTTGGCTTAATATTTTCGCTATATTTACCAAGACGGTATCCCCTACAAGATGCCCGTGTTCATCGTTTATCGCTTTGAAAAAGTCAATATCGAGAATGATGACGGAGTAAATTTTATTGTATCTTTTTGCCCTTTTTGATTCGATGTCAAAACTGTTCTCAAGATGCAATCTGTTGGATATTTGTGTAAGCTGGTCTGTTACGGAGAGTTCTTCTATGCGTTTTTTATCGGTAATATCGTGCTGAATAACGTGATAGCCTTCTATGGAACCGCTTGGATTGAATATCGCACTTATCACGATGTCTGCCCAATAAAAGGAGCCGTCTTTTTTCTTGTTTCTAACTTCTCCATGCCAGCTTTCCCCATTTCTTACGGCTTTGTGCATTTTTTTAAAAAGAACATCTGTCTTGTTATCGCTTTGGAGCAAGTTGTATTTGTGCCCGATAATTTCATTTTTAGAATAATCGGTTGTTTCGCAAAATGCTTCGCTTACATCTGTCACAATGCCGTGTAAATCTATGGAAAGCATAAGTATATTTTTATTGATTACACTCAGATATCTTTTAATCTTTTTATTGTATTGCACTATGAGTCGGTAGCGATATAAAATGAAAAGAAAAATTAAACATAAAGCACCGAAAATCTGCCATAATAAAGTGTAGTCGTAACCTCGGTCATAGTTAATGCTTGTCCATTGGTTCAAAATGGTCTGTTTTTGCTTTTCATCAATGGTATCAATTGTTTTGTCTAAAATACTCAAAAGCACAAGATTGTCTTTTTTTACGCCTGCGCCAAGCCCCCAAGTCTGATCAATTTTTCCTGCAATTTTAAGAGTGCCCAGATATTTTTTTTGTATAAGATAGCCGATGGTAGTCAAATTGTCAATTAAACCATAGATATTTCCTTTGGATACCTCCTCAAGACCCTCGCTGATATTTTCTACCTCTACTAATTTAATAGAAGGATATTTCATCTTGAGTACCTCAATAAATGCGTAGCCTTTTACAACTGCAAATTTTTTATCAAGAACATCCGCAATATCTGCTATAAAAAATTTATCATTGCTTGTTGCAATCACCAAGGAGGAGATTAGGTAAGGTTTTGTAACATTAAAATACTCTTGTCTTTGGGGCGTATTCATCACAAGAGGCAGAATATCGCACATGCCGCTTTTTGCAAATTTCAAAGATTCATTCCAGCTTTGAGTGGGTACTAGTGTGATGGGTATCTGTATTTTTGATTCTATGATTCTCATATAATCTGAACTCATGCCGATATGGAGCCCATTTTTAATCCCCTCAAAAGGCATCCAGTTTGGGTCGACACAAACTTTGAGTTCTTTTTTTTGCTTGAGATATTTTTTTTCTTCTTTTGTAAACTGGGATATTTCATCGGATTTGCAAATATCATGGAGCGTAAAATTTTTGAAATTCACATCATGATTGTCGGGAATGAGCCCAAGGTGTATAAAATTGTTTGCCATATCTTGAAGTATGTCGCAGTTGATACTTCCGATTTTATATATATTTGGAAGAATCAAACTTTTTGTCATCTCGGCTTCATAAAGGAGAGCTTCTTTGCTCTTGTTTTGGGTGTTGTATTTTTTTAAAATGAGCTCAATGATTTCATTGCTGTGCTCAAGCGCATAGGTCCAGCCTTTTATACTGGCTCTTGTAAAGGCTTCGACTCTTTTTGGATTATTTTGCAGCTCCTCTTTTGATGTAAAAAGATTGACATCATAAAACTGGGAACCGTAGTTTGTCGGATTGTGGAGGGTGTATTTGATTTTTTTCTTATTTAAAAGATAGGGCTGATTTGTAATAAAAGCGGTCATTGCGTCCACTTTTTTATTAACAAAATCATCAATGGCGTAGGTAGGCTCTATGGCAACAATATCATCTGTGCTCATATTGAATTTATGAAACATTAAAGTGATACCTGAGTTTTGAAGCTCCGTCTTGCTTCCCATCACTCTTTTGCCAACTAAATCCGAAGGCAGATTCAACTCTTTTTGAGAGATGAGAACCAGAGCCGAATGTTTAAAAATATTTGCAAGCATGACGACAGGTTTTCCCTGCAGATAATCGGCAACCAGACTTGAATAGGTAAGACCGAAGGTAGCTCTTTGTTCAATGACCTCTTGTACGGGAATGAGTGTTGGCTGTATCTCTCTTAGCTCAACTTCAAGACCTTCTTCTTCGTAGTAGCCCTGCTCAATCGCAGCATAAAAACCCGCATTTTCAAACTGGTGTTTCCATTGCAGTTGCAAAGATACCTTCTGCGGTAATTGTAAAAATTCTTTTTGCGTGTTTTGCGCCTGAAGCTGTGCAGAGAAATAAAATAAAAAAAAGAGCACCAAAAATAGTAATTTCATACAACCCGCTTAACATAAATTATTTAATACTAACATTATAATAATTAATAATGATTTAAAGTAAAAGCGTAGTTATTGTATCGTTGCCCAACCTTCTTCTCAACAACACATGCTATAATTTCAAGAAAAGAATGCACATGAAATCTAAAGACTTCTCCACACTTCAACTTCCACATGCCATGCTTGAAAACCTCAATGAATTAGGTTTTGCCGAAATGACTGCTGTTCAGGAGCAGGCTTTGCCTTTTATTTTACAAGGGCGTGATGTAATTGCACAGGCAAAAACGGGAAGCGGAAAAACAGCGGCTTTTGGAATAGGGCTGTTAAATAAGCTGGACGTTAAAAAATTCAGAGTGCAGTCGCTTGTTCTTTGCCCTACGCGTGAATTGGCGGACCAAGTGGCAAAAGAGCTTCGACGTATTGCCAGATTTGCACATAACGTGAAGATTCTCACTTTGTGTGGAGGAACTGCTTTTGGACCACAGTTAGGCTCCCTTCGTCATGGCGCACACATTATTGTTGGAACGCCGGGAAGGGTTCTTAAACATCTGGATAAAGCAACGCTCCATTTGGAAGATTTGGACACGCTTGTGCTTGATGAAGCAGACCGTATGCTAGATATGGGATTTATAGAAGAGATTGAGAAGGTTATATCCTATGCAAAAAAAGAGCGTCAAACGCTTCTCTTTTCGGCAACGTTTCCGGATGAGATAGTCGAGCTCAGCGCATCCATACAAAAAGATGCAATAGATATAAAAACCACTTCCCACGAGAGCGCAAATCGTATCACTGAAAAATTTTATGAAACTCCACGAGGAGAAAAACTCCAAACTCTGGTAAATATATTCAGTGCCTTCAATCCGGAAAATGCCATCGTTTTTTGTAATACAAAAATAGAAGCGGATGAGATTGCAAACATGATGCAAGATAAAAAGATAGATGCCCTAGCTATCCACGGCGATTTGGAACAGTATGAGAGAAATGATGTTTTGGTTCAGTTTGCAAACCGCAGCTGTTCGGTTTTAGTCGCAACCGATGTCGCGGCTCGTGGACTTGACATCAAAGAACTTGCGATGGTTGTAAATTATGACCTTCCGCACTCCCAAGAAACATATACGCACCGTATAGGCAGAACGGCGAGAGCCGGAAAAGAAGGGCTTGCAATGACTCTTTACAGTGAAGATGAGGCGCAATCAGCAGAATTTTATAAAAATGAAACTCGCTCTTTTGAAGCATACACTTCTTTGAAAAAAGTAAACAACTTTGAGATGAGACCCCTCAATGTAACCCTTGTTATCGAAGGTGGTAAAAAAGACAAAGTCCGCGCAGGGGATTTACTGGGCGCATTAACAGGAGAAGCGGGACTTTTAGGAGATTGCATAGGCAAGATAGATATTTACGACAGACAAAGTTATGTCGCCATACAGAGAAACCAAATAGATGAAGCCTATAAGAAGCTCAAAGACGGAAAAATCAAGGGTAAGAAATTTTCTGTTTGGATACTCTAAAAACCGCAAGCCATGAACAAGCTCAAATACCTCAGTCATTATCACGAGCAAACACAAGCCCAAGTTCACGGGCTTATAAAACAAGATAAACTCACCCAGCACCTTTTAAAAAAATACGCATCTCCACATGCCATAAAAAATGACAAGACACTTTTTTCTTATGTGAGTGAGCTGAAAAATGCGTATATAAAAAAAGCATCACCCCTGAGCAAAGTTCTGTATGACGGTAAAATAAATGTGATTCATAACGCTTTGGGCACGCACCATTTTATCTCAAGAGTGCAGGGAAGCAAGCTTAAAGCTAAAAACGAGATTCGAATCGCTTCTTTGTTTAAGAGCGTTCCGCAAGAGTTTTTGCGGATGATTGTTGTGCATGAGCTTGCGCACTTTAGAGAAAAAGAGCATAACAAAGCATTTTATAACTTGTGTGAATATATGGAGCCGACGTATCATCAGCTGGAGTTTGATTTGCGTCTTTATCTGACGCATGTTGACCTTTTTGGAAAAATAGAGGAGTGGAATTAGTCCATCCACTTTTTTGGGTCATACCCGTCGCTAGGGCGTTTGACCTCTTGCTGTATCAGTTTTTTTGTCAGAGTAACAACATCTGAATCATCGACGATGCTTTTTTTCACAGACCCCTGTGTAATACTAAATCCAAAACGCTCATAAAATTTTATTGCCGGCGAGTCCTTGACTACGCTCACGCTTATCTGCTCATAAAGCGCTCCTGCTTCGAGGAGAAGTTGCTCAAGCATGGCAGAACCGATGCCTTGGGCTCTAAACTCCGGTTTTATGCCTATAATGAGAACCGGTGTTTTCTCATCCACATAAGCGTTTGCCCCATCCTCTTCTCTTAGCAGACGTATCCATGCCGCACCTGCAATCTCATGTTCAAGCAGGGCATAAAGCCCGAGGTCTTTTTGTGTGAGTCCATAGTGCTTTTCGTAAATGCAGAGTTGGGGAAAATCTGCGAGCGTCTTGTTGTATGCATCAAGACGTTTTGCATAGTGAAGCATGCCGGTTGCGATTTTTTGTTCTGTTGATCTTAAAAAGTAAAGTATCGGTTTCATAGGCGCAATTATATCACACCAGACTCAAACCCACTTTCCCTTTTTGCGTATCAATAGAAATCACTTCGATTTGTGGCAGGTATTGGTTGAGTGACAGTACTTCAAGCGGATGGGAAATCCGTTTGGAGCTCATTTTTGAGATATGAATCATCCCGTCATTTTTGAGCCCGATGTCTACAAAAGCGCCAAAATCAGCGATATTGCGAACAATACCCGAAACAAAACTGCCGACACTCAGCATTTTAATATCGGTTACTCCCTCTTTAAAAGGGATGGCAGGCAGCTCCTCTCTTGGGTCAAAACCGGGCTTTTGCAACTCTTTTATAATATCTTTTAAAGTCTCGATTCCCACATGCCAGAGTTGCGCTTTTTCGTTTATATCCACACGCGCCAAATCCAAACCTTGAAGTTTTTTGGCTATCTCGTAACTCTCAGGGTGAATTCCGGTATTGTCAAAAATACTTTTGCCATCTTTAATGCGAATGAATCCCGAGGCTTGTTCATACGCTTTTTTTCCCAAACCTTTGACCTTTAAGAGCTGTTCTTTGCTTTGAAAACTTCCAAACTCTTCTCGAAAAGCGATGATATTTTGTGCTACTTTAGCTCCTACGCCCGCCACATAAGCTAAAAGAGAAGCAGATGCCGAGTTAATGTCGACACCTACGCGGTTGACGAGGTCCTGCGTGACATCCGTGAGTTTTTTTTCTAAAAGTTTTTGGTCGACATCGTGCTGATACTGCCCAATTCCAAGAGATTTCGGGTCAATTTTGACTAAAGCCGCCATGGGATCGCGAAGCCTTGCGGCAATAGAAATGGCACCTCGTATGGTCACATCAAGTGTAGGGTATTCTTGGGTTGCAATTTTTGAAGCGGAATACACGGAAGCGCCTGCTTCTGAGACAACCGTGTAGCTCAGGTTCGCATTTTCTTCACGGTTGAGGCGCGCAAAAAACTCCTGTGTTTCTCTTGAACCGGTTCCGTTGCCGATGGCAACCCCGCTAATGTTGTATTTTTTAGAAAGAAAGAGCACCTTTGCTTTTGCGTTGTTGTAGTCATTTTTTGGCTGAGTGGGGTAAATGACGGCTGATTCCAAATAGGTTCCGTTTTCATCAATAACAGCAAGTTTGCATCCGCTTACATACGCAGGGTCAACGCCTAAGAGAACTCTTTTTGTGACGGGGGGAGTCATAAGAAGCTGGTGAAGATTTTTACCAAAAACCGAGATAGCGGAGAGGTCTGCCTTTTCTTTGAGCTGGGCATGAACTTCTCTCTCGATGGAGGGAAGCATAAGGCGCTTAAGTCCATCTTTGTAAGCTTCAAAAAGGAGTTCTTTAGAGCTTGAAGCATTTCGAGGAATTTTATACTGCCTGATATTTTCTTCAAAATAGTCGGTGTCTACGCTTATTTTTACCGAGAGTTCCTTCTCTTTGACTCCGCGCATAATTGCCAAATAGCGGTGAGAAGGGATGTATGAAACTTTTTCAGAGTGGTTTCTAAAATTTGCAAAAACACCCTTTTCATCAAAACTTTTAGCTTCCTTGGTTTCTAAAATACCGTGACGAAGCATGTTGTTGCGAATCGCTTCACGCTCTTTGGGCAAGTCGGCATATCTCTGCGCTAAAATATCTTGAGCCCCTTTGATGGCATCTTCCACGCAGGACACACCCTCTTTTACAAAACTTTGGGCATGTGGAATGAACGCTTCTTTACTGAGTTTTGCACTCTCTAAAATGTCGGCTAAGGGGTCTAAACCATTTGTGATGGCAGTTGCCGCACGGGAACTTTTTTTCTCTTTAAAAGGGCGATAGATATCTTCTGCTTCTCTGAGAGTCTGTGCCATTTCTACGCTCTTTTTTATCTCTTGGGTTAAAACACCTTTTTCTTCGATAAGTCTCAGGATATCTGCTTTTCTCTCTAAAAGATTTTTTGTACTTGCATAAATATCTTCAAATTCACGCAGCACTTCATCATCTGCTCCGCCCGTCATCTCTTTGCGATATCGTGCGATAAAGGGGATGGTGGCACCCTCTTCAAGAAGTTTTAAAATATTTTGAATGTGCTCATTGTTTAGTTTCGTTTTTTCTGTAAGCAGATGTATTAAATTGTTCATATTTTTTCTTTTTTTTGGCAATTATACTCTATGGATTCTGTAAGCAGTGTATTTAATTCATTATAAAATGAAATATTTCTTTAACTTGACAAGCGATATATATTTTAATATACTTTGAAAATTAAATAAATTCGGACAAAAAATGGATAACAATTTAGAGGGGCGTTTTTGGATGAGCAAGCAAGAGCACAGCTTTCTCGGAAGAGGACGCATAGAGCTTTTGCTGCGCATTCAGGAGAGCGGCTCGATTACCCAAGCCGCTAAAATGATGAAGATGAGTTATAAGGCGGCCTGGGACGCAGTGGATGCAATGAACAATTTATCTGAGTATTCTCTTGTTTTGCGCTCTAAAGGCGGCAAAGGGGGAGGGGGAACACATATCACGGAGTATGCCAAGGAGCTTATAGCCACCTATAAAATTTTAGAAGAGGAACATACGGCTTTTTTAAATAATCTTTCTCAGCGCATCTCTCAAGAAAAGGGTCATTTTCGTCTTTTAGAAAGTATGAATGTCCGAATGAGTGCAAGAAATCAGCTAAAAGCAAAAGTGATTGAAATTCAAAAAGGTGTGGTTGAGAGTGAAATTTTTTTACAACTTCACGGCGAAGATATTTTTATGGCGATTATTACGAATGATTCACTTGATGCACTTGATTTGAAAGTCGGCACAGAAGTACATGCGCTCTTTAAAGCAAATGCGGTGGTTTTAAGCACAGAGATGGAACTGAAAAAAAGCGGCAGAAACCGTTTTGTAGGAAATGTGAGCCGCATCAGCCGCGGGAATTTTGATGCGGAGGTGGTTATTACATTAGGATGCGCAAACACCATTTGTTCTACGATGCCTATGGATACACTTGAGGAACTTCAACTTAAAAACGGGATGCAAGTTGTTGGATTTTGTAAGCCAAAGAGCATCATGATTGGTATCTGGTAGTATGGAAATTGCATTCTCATTACCGATATATTTTTTATTTTAATGACTGCTGAGTGCATTAAGATGTGAACGGCTATAAGGCCGTTTTAAACTGAACTATTTATTTTAAAAGGAAAAAAATGAAGAAATGGATACTTACCCTGCTCCTTGCAAGTTCTGCTCTTTTAGCGGGAAAAATCAACATAGCCGTAGCGGCAAATGTCAGTTATGCGATGGATGCCTTGAAAGAAGAGTTTGAGAAGAGCAACCCTCAAACACAGGTGCAAGTAACCCTCGGCAGCAGCGGAAAGCTGAATGCGCAGATATTAAACGGTGCGCCTTATGGGCTTTTTATGTCGGCGGATATGAATTTTCCACATGCCCTGCATGCGAAGAAAATAGCTATAACAAAAGAGGTTGTGTATGCACAGGGTGAACTTGCATATCTTAGCGTGAAGCCCATAGATTTTTCCAAAGGGATGGAAGTGCTCAAAGAGAGTTCTGTCTCAAGAATAGCAGTAGCAAATCCGGCTACGGCACCTTATGGAAAAGCGGCTGTAGAAGCTATGAAAAATGGCGGTGTTTATGAAAGCGTGAAAGAGAAATTTGTTTTTGCAGAATCGGTTTCTCAAACTGTTGCTTATACGGTTACGGCCGCTGACATAGGATTTATTGCCAAATCATCTTTGTATAGCTCAAAGATGGCGCAGTTCAAAGAGGGAATCAACTGGAAGACGGTAGACGCAAAATTATACACACCCATACAACAGGGTATGGTTCTTTTAAAATATGGAGAGGGGCAGAGTGAATATAAAGTATTTTATGACTTTATATTGAGCGAAAAGGGAAAAGCTGTTTTAAGAAAGTACGGTTATCTCGTATAAATTTTCAAATACTCAATAGAAAATAATTAGTATTTTTTTCCGATACATTCAATAAAATCTTTTTCACTTAAATCTTCTATAAGTGTTTTGAAGTTTTTAAGTGAAAAGAGTTTTAAGTTTTCACCTTTTTCGGTTTTAAGTTCATTTGAAAAACCGCTTTTAGAAAAAATTACAAAGATATCAGGGCTTATCTCCGCTAAAACACTCTTTTCTTTGAGTTTGGTAAGTTCACTTTTTTTTGCCTTGGCATTGGAATATTTGCACGTGGCAACTATGATTTTGCCGGACTTTGTTTTGGCTAAAATATCTATCTCAACGTTTCTGTCCCAATAACTTCCAATCTCTACAACAGGGTCTTCTTTGAAGCTCTTTTTAAGCAGTTCGACGGAAAGTTTTTGGAAGATTAAATCCGAAAAACCTTGCTCACGGTTTAAAAAACGCTCTTTAACTTCTTTAAAATCACCCTCTTTGATACCCTTGAAAAACGGGGAGATAAAAGAGAACCAAAATCGCATAAAAGGAACACTGAAGTTTAGCTTGTCGGCAATGTTGTCATCTTCTAGCGGAGGGCCTTCCAAAGAACGCTCCACTTTTAAAAATCCCATATCACAAAGACTCTCTATGGCATTTTCACCCTCAGCCCGAGAGATACGTGCACGTTTAAAAGCAGAGTGCGTGCGGCGGTCTCCCGTAGCTATGCCGCTAAGAAGAGAATGACTTACCTTATCGCTCTTTGTAACTTTGGTGATATCTCCATGAATATAGGTGTAATTTTTTAAGATTTTACTCTCTATCAGGTTCACAAGAGGCACACTCGTGTCAACACTCCAGCCCATCCCGCCAAAAATAGCAAAATACTCAATAGCCTCTTCAAGGTCTTTAGGGTTGTTTTGAAAGCAAAAAGAGCGAAATTGTTCTAAGAGTGTAGGGTATTTAGCCATAAGAAGAGCCTTTGATTTGTTTTCGTAATTATACTTGAATTATGTTGAAATATTTGTTTTTGGCTGTTTTGTACGCCCGGGCAGAGAATACCGGAGTGTTGCATCTTTTATGATATCGCTTTTGTATAGGGGTACTGATTTAAAATATGATTGGCATTTGTAGAAAAAAGAAAAAATTAATATATATCGTTATATAATCTTATATATATCGTAATATGACAAAAAATAGGATAAACAATGCATAAACTCTTTTTTGCTTTTTCTATCTTCTTTTTTCTTCTTCTTAGCGAAATATCTGTTTCTGGGGAGGAGACTCAAGAAAAAGTATCTGATAATCTCATTTTCGACGGTTATTACAGAGGTCGTTTTGATATATATAGCGGTGTTAATATGCTTGCTTATGGAGACGCTTCTATAAATTCAAAAGGGAATATAAAAGGTTCTTCTAATGACACGATATATCTGCATCAGATTGTTGCGGGTTTTACCTATACCCCAAGTGCAGACTGGGAAATAAAAGTTTACATGTATGATGCTCGCTCTTGGGGTTCTTCTTTAAAGCCTGATGATTTTACAAAAAATATAGGTACATCTGATGAGTATGGAGCCAGTTATTATGATGAACACTTCGAACTTCATGAAACATATCTTAAAAAACATAATTTTTTAACAAAAGAATTAACTTTTACTATTGGACGACTTCAGTTAGAGTATGGTGACAGTAGAATAATAGCTCCGGGTGTTTGGGGAAATACTATTGGTTTTCTTTGGGACGCAGCACATCTCTCTTATAAGCAGGAAAAAAATTTCGTTGATGTATGGTACGGACAGACGAGAACAAAAGATGCTGATGAGTTTAGTCTTGTAAATAAGCACCAATACCAAGGTATCGGCTTATATAGCCATTATGAAAAATCAAATCTCAATTTTGAGCCTTTCGCCGTTTGGAGAAATACACTATTTCATGATACTGTAGCAAATGAAAATGCATATTACTACGGAGCGCGCTCTTATGATGAGAGTCCGGGTTTTGTTTATGATGCGACTTTCGCAAAGGAAATAGGAAGTAATGGAGATTTGGAGATAGATGCCTACGGCTACGCCCTCAAAGTGGGATATCAATTTGACAATGTGTACAAATCCAAATTTACCATAGGCTCAATTTACGCTACCGGAGATAAAAATCCAACTGACTCAAAGAAACAGACTTTTGCAACACCTTTTGGAGCTATTACCGGTCCGCATTATGGCCGTATGGATATTATGGTCTGGTCAAATATGAAGGATTCTCAAGCGGCATTTTCATTCAAACCTACAAAAGAGCTTTTATTAGAGACAGCCTACCATCGCTACGAACTTGCAGAGGCAAATGACAAGTGGTACCCTTTTAACTATGCTAATCTACCAGGGAACAATTATGCAGATATAGGGGATGAATATGATGTTACGCTAAAGTACAAGGCTACAAATAATCTTGATTTTACGGCAATCTGGACTTATCTCAATGCAGGTGATTTTATCACGAAGAATGACATTGCTCAAAATGATGCTACTAAAATGTTTTTTCAATTTTTATATAAATTTTCATCAAAATAACCAACTGAATTTGTAGAAGAGATAAAAGAAGAGCCTAAGAAATTTGTTTTGGATGATTGCTAAGAGGTACTTTACTCTTGCAAAGACTTTATAAAAAAGCCTTTAAGTCAGGAGAGATGGGACGAGCGAACATTTCCACATGCCGAACATCATAGTCTAAAATAACGTGAACTCATTCACCTTATTTCAGCCGTCACATGCCAAACCAAATAATTTAAAGGTTTAATTTTTACATATTATTGCTATGCTATAATATGTAAAAGTGAGGAGGAGGATGTTATGGATGTCGCTCGTTATACATTTGAGTCGCCTTATTATAATCAGGTTCAAATAGGCAAGTTGGATGCTAGCGTAAAAAAAGAAGAAAAACCTCAGCAGGACGATTCGTCTCTTATCAAAAAGACAAACGAACCGTTGCAAAAGGCTCAGGAATTGAAGACTTCACTTGAGCAAGAGGTTCAGACAAGTGTGAATTCAACCCAGCTTTTGGATGTTTACGCCTAAAAAAGATTAGCTTCTTTCTTTTTGATAGACAGCTTTAAACTTGTAGGCGGAGATGTTGGACATCTCTTCCATAATGCTAAATTCTAGCTCGTTGAGCCCTTTTGTTCCAAAGAGTTTAAGCTCGTTTATTTCGAGCGGCCAAGGTGGTCCCTCTTTTTTTTCACCCTCTTTTTTCCCGTGAGCCACAATAAGTATTTTCCCGTCCGGGGATAAAAGTGAGCTGATTGCGGTAATTATTTTATTTCTAAAAACCAAAGGCAGAGACTGGATGGTTAAAGACTCAAAAACAAAATCATAAGCACCTATCATCTCTGGAGGCAGTTCAAAAATGTCTTGAACTATAAAATTTACCCCGTACCCGTCAAATCTTTCTTTGCACCATTTTATGGCAGAGTGCGAAATATCTATGGCGGTCACATCGGCTCCTGCTTCGCTCAGAGTGATGGCATCATCGCCCAAGCCACAGCCGACAACCAAACATCTTTTACCAAGAAGGTTGTTTTTTATATATTCAAGCAAATGCTCGTTGGGCTGCATTTTAGCCCATGGAATATTTTCATTTTTATTGTAGTTTTCTTTATAAAGTTCTTCAAACCAAGCTGAAGCCGCTTTGTGGTCATCTCTCATATTTAAACCTCTTACTCGTTGTCATTTTTATAATGCTCTATAAACTCGTCTGCCAAGTATTGCACACTCTCCAAAACATCCACTTTTGGATTCTCACTTTGGGTAAAATCAGAAGAGTCATAGGTAAGGGAAAAAGTTTCACTTTTATCTTTTCTGTGTGTTATAACTTCCTCTCCCAGAGCCAATTTTGTGTAGATGTAATAGTTTGGCTTTGCATGGATGGCATCGAGTTTAACCATCAAGGTGGAGCAGTCTCTTTGGTTTGTTTGGAGTTTACTTACTTCAATAACTTTTGCCAAAATAGCTTTGATTTTTCCAATATCCTCTTTGTCAAAAACATTGGAGTTGCTTTTTACAAAAACATTGGCACATTCTAAGTTGGTGAGCGTATAAGGGCCGCTTGCCTGAAGGGAAGCACAGAGCAGGATTATTGCAAAAAAAGGTTTTATATTTTTCATTTTTTAAACTCCTTTTGCATCATCTCAAGTACCTCTAAAAAATCCTTTTTTTTGAGATAACCGATATTTTCATAAAATTTTTCGTCCGTATTCGGGTTTATAAAAAATATGGTCGGATTTCTCGGTGTTAAATATTTTTGCGGAAATTTATCTGTATCATATTTTTGGTCCATGATAACCGTGACGACTTCCGAGAGTTTTTGCTGAACCTCGCTTGCTCCCAAAGTGTTGCGTTCAAGTTTTCTACACCAAGGGCAGTAGTCTGCCACCAACACTAACATCAAAGGTTTATTGGCTTTTTTTGCCTGCTCTAGAGAACTGTTGTAGTCTCTTGAAAAATGCATCTGCTCTGCATACTCGTCAATTTTCGCTCCAAAAAGCGAAAAGGTAAAAAGCAGCAAAAGTAATATTTGTTTCATAATTTAATTCCTGTTTACTTTCAATGATTTGAAATATTCCATCTCGTTATGACTGATGATGCGTATCATATTTGTAGAACCTACGACTCCAAGAGGGTCGCCTGCGGTTAGAATGTAGTTGCTTTCTATATTTAACACCCCCCGCTTTAAACCTTCCGTTACAAGTTCATTCATCATCATTTCCAAATTTTCGCTATTGACGGAAAAGGCGGGAACTACACCCCAGACAATAGTTAAAGAACGCGCAATGCGATGGTCATGGGTCACTGCATAAATTGGAATATTCGGGCGGTAGCGGGCTATTTTTTTTGCTGAATTGCCTGAGGAAGTTATTGTTAAGATTCCTGCGGTGCCTAAGCTTAGGCTCAGGCGAACTGCCGAATCGTTTATTTTATCCGCCTTGTCTCCTTGTGTAAAACCAGACAGCCTGTGAAAGGGGTAGTTTTTTTCCGTCGCTTTGATAGTATTGACCATTGTCTGCACTGCCAAAACAGGGTTGTGTCCCATTGCGCTCTCTTCTGAGAGCATCACCGCATCCGTTCCATCTAAAACAGCATTGGCAATGTCGCTGATTTCTGCTCTTGTCGCAGTATCGTTTTTTGTCATGGAGAGGAGCATTTGCGTTGCCGTGATGACAGGCTTGCTTAAATTGTTTGCTTTTTTTATGAGCATTTTTTGTACATTTGGAACATCGTAATACGGTATTTCTATTCCCAAATCACCGCGGGCCACCATAATACCGTCGCTTGCTTCAAGTATTTCATCGATATTTTCCAGAGCATCAAATTTTTCAATTTTTGCAAAAAGCTGTGTTATTCCTCCGTGTTCTTCCACGATGGAGCGCGCAATTCTCATATCTGAAGCACTTTGAACAAAAGAGATAGCCATAAAATCAACGCCGTTGTTAATTCCCCAAAGCATATCTTCTTTATCTTTTTGTGTGATGATGTCAATGCCCAGTTTTGTGTTTGGAAAGTTGAGACCTTTTTTAGAGCTTAAAATACCATCATTTTCAATCTCTATTTTGACCCCTTTGTCTGATACTTCTATCACTTTTGAACGGATAATTCCGTCATAAAGATAGATATAATCACCGGTATTGAGTCTGTCCAGAATTGATTTTTGATTGATGGTTAAGCGGTAATAGCCCTCTTGGATTTTACTCCCCACAATCTCCTCTTTGACAAACTCTAAAATATCTCCCACTCGGAGTGTAAAATCTTCTTCAAGCATTCCAATGCGAATTTTTGGACCGCTGATATCTTGAAGCACACCGGTTATAAGCCCTGTATTTTCAATCGCTAAACGGATTCTTTGTAAAACTTCCCAATGGTACGCATGCGTTGCGTGACTGAAATTGAGCCTGAATACATTTACACCCGCATGCATCAACGCTTCTATTTTTTCTTGCGTATCAGATGCCGGCCCGATGGTTGCTATGATTTTTGTTCTTTTTTTCATGTATTATCCATTTTGTAAATCTTTGCGTAACTCTTCTAACATCCATGGCCACGCACCGTAGCCGCTTGTTGCATTTATATGTCCTGCATTGTTTAAAACTTTCATCTCGACTTTGAGTGAACACTGTAAATCTTTTGCTTCTTGAAGCGTCATATAGGGGTCGTTCGTTGAAACAATAAGCAAAATTTCTTTGGCATGTGGAACTTCTGGCGCTTGTACAGGAAAAAAGCTTTTAAGTTCTTCTATCTCAGAGTTGAGCTTAGGAGGAGCAACAAGATAAAGTTTTTTGATATCTTCAAAGCTTTCTTCGTTACACAGATGAAACCAAAGGGTATTTGCCAAAGAGTGGCAAATCACAATATCGGGTTTAAAATCTTGCAAATGCTCTTTGAGTTCTTTTTTCCACATGCCAAGCTCCGGAAAGTCAGGATTGGAAAATTTTAAAAAGCTGATGGTTGCGTAACCTTTGGCAAGTTCACCTGCCAGCCAACTCTGCCAATGGGGAAAATCACTTCCGCCCCAGCCGTGAAGCAGTAAAACTTTTTTCTGCATCTCTTTCCTTTTGCATCTTTATTTGTAAGTATATCAATTTCAAGATAATCTAAAATCAGATTCAAAAACTATCTATTTTTTTTGACTATAATTACATATAAATCACACGAAGGCAGCGATGATGCTAGATGCAAAAGAGAGAAAAAATATAAAACACGGAGTAAGCGTGGCCATAGTTTTAAAACAAGACCAAGACACGGGACGGCTTACTGATGGGATTGTGAGAGATGTTTTGACAAATTCGGCTACACATCCCCATGGCATAAAAGTTCGTCTTATGAGCGGAGAAGTCGGACGAGTCAAAGAGATATATTAAAGGGTATAATTACACCATAAAGCCGGGAGCGAGAGTGAAAAAAATACTTATATTTTTTATTTTATTTTCATCACTTCTCCATGGCGAGACAATAGCACTTTTTTTCAAAGGCAATAAGCACATTAAAGAAAGAGAATTGTACGGTGCCCTTGGTCTTCACAAACCCTACTTTTATGAATTTTACAAAGATGAGCCTGCCGCGGATCCAAAAACCCTTATGTTGCTTGTCGAGACAATAAAAAATTACTATAAACGCAAAGGTTTTTTCAACGTCAAGGTGACGAATGCCTCAAGTGAAAATGAGATTGTGATTGTAATTGAGGAAGAAAAACCTATCCGTATCGCGGATGTGACAACAATATCTCAATACGAACTTACTTCTCAAATCCCTTTTATAAAAGGGGATGTCTTTGATGCTGATATATTTGCCCAAAGCAAAAAAGATATAAGCTTGTTTTATGCGAATAAAAATTATTGTAACGCACGGTTAAACTCTAAAGCATGGATTGATATACAAACAAATTACGCTTATCTGATGTATGAAGTTACTCCAAATAAAGTATGTCATTTTGGTTTCATAAAAATAACTTCTTCAGAAAACGTGGAAGCAAAAATAATAGAATCCTTGTTGTACATGAAAGAGGATGAACCTTTTTCTGTTCAAAAAATAACTCAAAGCTATGAAAGCCTTTATGGTTATGAAGGGATATCCAAGGCGAGTATAGATACAAAAATAGATGATAACAATAGTGTGAATGTTGATGTGAGCATCACTGAAAATGAAAAGCCAATCCGTTTTCAAATAGGTGTCGGTGTCAGCAGTGATGAGGGAGCGATGGCTTCGCTTGGCGTGAAGCACAGAAATTTATTTGGGAATTTAAAAACGGTGAGTCTTACTACGCGGGTCACTCAGATTAAGCAGAATGTGAAAACAAATTTTGATATGCCTCTTGAAAACAGAAACTCCACCGGTGTGGAATTGGGGCTTGAAAACGAACTCTTTGAGGGGTTTAAAGAAAATAGAGTCTTTGGAGGTGTGTTTCTTAAGCAAAGAGATATTCCACACACTTTTAAAGAGGGTTTAGTATTTGACAGTTCCTACACTTATGACAGTGATGATACGCTTCTTTTCCCTGAAGGAAGTTTATTTGTTTTATCTCCAAAATTGGAGTGGGATTATGATACAAGAGATAAAATCTTAGACCCAAGCAAAGGGTATTTTATCCGCTCCGAAGTGATGGGTTCTTTACTGAATGAAATCTCGGATGCGTCCTACTATAAATTTAAACTCTCAGGCGGGTACATTTTACCGATATCTCCCTCCATCTTGGCAATGAAGGCTAGCTTTGGCTCTTTGCGTCTGTATCAGGGTGATATCCCTGCTTCTTATCGCTTTTATACGGGAGGTATGTATAGCAATCGCGCTTATGGCTATCGTAAACTCGGCCCGACAAACAATGAAGGAGACCCCATAGGCTCCGATTCTGTTTTGGAGACAACGGTTGAATACAGGTTTCCGGTTTATGGTGATTTAAGAGGTGTTGTTTTTAACGATAACACCTTTATAGGCACAAGCGAAGTTCCGGATTATAATCAAGGATATTACAGCGGCGGAATCGGTCTGCGTTATGTCACACCAATAGGACCTATAGCCCTTGATGCCGGCTTTGATATCTCCAATCCTATGAAACAATACGCATTTCATTTCCATATTGGAGAGCTGTTTTGATTAAAAAAGTTTACCTATTTTTTAGATGTACTACTATTTTAACCATAGCAATGCTGAGTATTATGGTATTTTTATTTACGCATAAGGAAGTTGTCCCGTATTTGGCACAAAAATATTTGAAAGAGTTCGGCGTAGAATATACGAAAATTGAAGGTACTTTTTTTGGCGGCATTACGGTAAATGACCTGAAATATAAAGAGGCAATACGTATAAAAACTCTGCAAATAAAGTACAGCTTTTTAATGCTTATAAAACCGACCCCAAAGGTTTCTTTAATTATGGCCGATGGAGTTTATGTAGATGTAAACAAACTGCCATCATCCGATGATAAGGCAACAAAATTTTCTCTTCTTTCATTTAGCATTTCACAGTTAAAACTCAAAGATACAAAGATAGTCCTAGAGGATGAGACCTTTGCCTTTGATTTAAACAGCACAAATATTCATCACTATCATGGTAATCTTGATATAAAAAAATTAGCAATTCGTTTGAAAACATCTTCCAAGGAAGATATGAATGCACCTTCACGTCCAAGCATCATTCAGGCAAATGTCCAAGTATCCGAATTTGCTGCAAAAAATATATTTGCCGAGAATGCAAATGTGTTTGCTTCTTACTTCGCATCTAAAATTACACTCAAAAATACAAAAGTTCTTTTTGATAATGAAGTGTATACCTTTGATTCGGAGAGTTATAATATTTACCATCAAAAGGGTGATGTTGATATCAAAAAATTGGCTCTGAATTTAAAATCATTTTCTTTGGAAACAGTTTCAGATGTGAATATAGCTTCAAAACCAAGAATTCTCCAGTTGAATACGGAAATTGTTCATTTGGGTTTGAAAAATATATTGGGCAGAGATGAAAACCTCTCCGCTTCTTATGCTGCTTCAAAACTTTCACTCAAAAATGCAAAAATAATGCTGGCAAAAGATGTGTATTCTTTTGATTCGAATGCTTCAGATATTGTTTACAATAAAGCATTGGACGTAAAAAAATTGACATTGAAATTAGCGGCATCCCCTTATGGAAAAGGTGTTCTTGATGGAGAAGTCTCTTCTAGCAGACTGAGGGCAAAATCGTTTCTTGATTTGGATGACTTTATATACACCGAGTATCTTCCCTTTATAAAAGGGATTCCACAAACTCTCAAGGTAGATTTGGACGTAACAACGCAAAAAGTATGGATGCATACAAACCTTGAAAAAATCACTTTGAGTGCAGATGAAAATTTGAGTGTTGAAAATGCCGATGTGAATCTTTCCTATTTTATTGAAGATGCTTATTTTAAAGCAAAAACAAACTATCGGTTATCTTATAACGCGTATGCTCTTTTGGCACAGCAGGATGTTTTATTTACGCTTAGCGGGGCGTATGCCTCTACATTCAACGCAACATTAACGAAACATCCAATGCCCTTGCCTTTTAAAACTTTCACCGGGGAGCTAGCAGGGGATGTTGAGGCAATAGTAGCAAATATAAAAGCAGAGAGTTTAAAACTTTTCATTTTAGGTGAGGGGTATAACCGCTTTATTGTGAAGATGCAGGGAGATAAATTTAAACTCTCGTTCTTAGATAATATTCCTGAAATACTGCAAAAAGAGGAGCTTTCTTTTAAATCAGAGATGCGCTTGCATATTTCACCGTTGAATGCGAGGGGAGTTGTACATGCACAAGGGCTTTATTCTACCATAGATGCAAATTTTGATATTGACAAACATAGCGCACTTTATCAGGCCTCCATAGACCCAAAACAAGAAAGCGAACTTTTTAAAGAGTATAAGATTGGAAACTTTACACCGTTTGAGTTTACTTTTTATGATGCGCAAGAGACTGACATATTCAATTTTGATGCAAAGTTACTCAATATCACGCTCTTTAAAAAAGATGATTCCTTAAGTGGTTGGGGTAATTTAAGTTCAAGCAGTTTTGATGTGTCGGGAAATATTGTAAATCAAAGTGCAAATGTATTTGCAAGTATCCCTTCCGTCCATGACGTATTGTTAGATTTTGAGTTCGTTTCAAAAGAGGATGAACTCTTTTTTGATGCGAAGATGGATATAAATGCAACACTTGTGTACAAAGATAAGATGCAAATCAAAAGTCGTATAGAACTGCCTTGGTATCTTCTGGAACTTGATTCGCAAACAAGCTACATAGGTGAAAACAATTTTGTAGAATCGACCTTAGACGATAACGAGATTCGTATCAGCAGTTACAATTTTGAGGTTATGAACTATAAAATCCATTCTCAAAAACCTTCAAGACTGTTTATCAGCCCTGATTTGAACGTGGAGCTTAAAGAGTTTTGGATTTATGATAATTTACTTTTAAGCGGTTTGCTTGAGTCCTCTAAAATGCAGGGCGATATAAAAATAAAAAGTGAGAAGTTCAGTTATGAGGGGGAAGAGGGAAATCTTACGGCAAAGGCCGATTTAAGGGCTAGTTTTGATGCAAAAGGCAAACAAAAAATAGAAGGAAGCATCACTATTCTTGATGGTGTCGTTTCATATTTACCAAAAAAAGATTATATAATCAGCGATGAAGATATCATCATCATACAAGATATTAAAGACAAAAGGAATGTAAACCGTTTTATTAATATTCATGTAAATTCTATAAAACCGATCTCTTATAAAATTAAAGATGTTGATATAAGTTTTTCACCGGATATAACCGTTTTTGAAGAACCGGGGACATCATTGCAGGTTTTAGGAATGGTAAGTATAGATAAAGGTGAAGTTAGCGGAGGGGGGAAAACATTTGAGTTTGATAAAAGTGAAATTTACTTTTACGGTGCAAAACCCATCAATCCACATTTAAATCTCAACCTTCATTACTATACAATTAACTATATTGACATAGAAATTTTCATCACCAATACACTCAATGCTCCTGTTATTATTCTCTCTTCCAAGCCTGCCATGAGTCAAAATGACATTATGTCTTATATACTTTTTGGTGATACCGCTTCTTCGGTGTTTGATAGTTCGGGTGAGAGTACAACGAGAACCTCACTTAGTAATTTGCTTTTAGGAACAGGGCTGAAACAGATTTTTAACGAGACAACGGGCGTCAAGGTTGATACTTTAAATATTTTGACAAATAAAGAAGGTACTTTGGGGTATGAGGTCGGCGCTCGCTTTAACAAGCAGATTCGCGTTGTATATAAAAATGATACAGTTTCAAGTGTTATTTTGCAATATAGTTTGAGTAAATCGATTAGAATCGATGTTGACTCTCACGAAACGGGGCAGGGAATAAATATTATTTATGTTAAAGATTTTAAAGACTTTAAATAATAGGTATGAAAATAACTACACAAACCTTGCACGCTTTCTCTGTATAGTTACAGAGAATGTAACAGATAGCATATAATTATTTCTTATTTTGTGCTAGTATTTGCTTCAAAATAATTCTTAAAGGCAAAAAATGAAAAAATTAAATCTTACAGCACTTCTTCTTGGTGCAGCTTTATTTATGGCTGTCGGCACAACTACTCTAAGCGCAGAAGCGATGAAATGCGGTGATGGCAAATGCGGAGCATCTATGAGTAAACCTGCAACAAAATGTGGTGCAGACAAAAAAGATAAAGCAAAATGTAATCTTCCTGAATGCAATGAAGAGAAAAAAGCTAATGACGGTAAGTGTGGCGGTGATAAAAAAGCTCCTGCAAAACCTGCAAAATGCGGCACTGAGAAATAGACTTCATGGAAGGGAGGCACACCGTTGTCTCCCTCATTCTTTTAACCTTCATACTGCCTTAGAACCTAACGCGTCAAAAACATAAACAATCATAATTAATATTTATTCAGGAGGCTTGAGGGTATGCCTTTATTTCGGATATTGTATATACAAGTAATATTTTAGTTATAATTGTAAAAACTGTAAAGTAATTAAAAAAAAAGGTGTTTTATGGCCACAATTGAAGTAAATCATATGCGTCGTGCTCATAGGGTTGATATTCCTTTAATTATTGTTATTGATGCTGTTGCATATAGGTCTAAAGACTGGTCTATGACCGGTGCGGGGGTAGAGAATCTAAATAAAGAATTAAAAAAGGACGATATCATAGATGCGTCCATAGTTCTGTCTCTGCAAGAAGCAAAAATAGAAATGCCCGTAAAACTTCAGTTTAAAGTAAAAAGAGGTGATGTGAGCGGATTTGAATTTGCAACAATATCTCAAAAAAACAAAAGGGTTTTAAGAGAATTTTTAGAGCTTTCTATTGAAGGGAAGCTCGATCAGATAGATGGGCTTTTAAGTATCTACAACGAGCCAATTGTTGACAGCCCCATCAAAGAATCTGTCGTTTTAAGCGATGAAGAAGAAAGTAGTTTAAAAAGAGAATTTGTTAAGAGGTCAAAATTATACATCAGAATAGGGATAGTATTTTTTATTGTTCTTGTTGCAACAATTTATTATAATACAGCGTATGTCTATCGGTCTATAGGAACGGTATCGGGTAATTTTGTAAAAATTTCTCCAAGTATTAGTGGAAAGGTAAGTAAAATCTCTGTAAATGTTAGGGATAAAGTTCAGCCTAAAACGGTATTATTTGAACTTGATGATAAGATGATTTTAAATCAGATTGAGATTATAGATAAGAAACTGGCTGATTTAAACAGTCGGTATAAAGAAGTAAAAACAGCTTCTCAGCCGGATACGGAAGTACTGAATATACTAAAAAGAGATATGGAAAAGGCTTATAAATCATATACATCCGCAAGCAAGCTTCATCAAAGCAGGCTTATTTCTATTTATGATTTAGAAAGGGTTTCTAACGATTATTCCAAAGCAAAAGTAAAATATTTACAAGAAAAAAGCAGCATTGAGAGATTAAATATATCTCAAGGCGGTGAATCGAATATTATTAGTTTAAAAACAGAACTTGAATTAAAAAGAGAAGACCTTATAAATAAACTTAACTATTTAAGAGTTTTTAGCGAGACAGAGGGAGTAGTTTATGCTATCAAATCACGCGTAGGCAATTATGTCGGTTCAAGTGATGAGGTTATGGTCATAGAAACAAATGAAGCTTCATTTATAGTATGTAAATTACAGCAGGAAGAATCTGTTGATATACAAAAAGGGATGAGTGTTAAAGTTTATTCCGCAAGCAAAGATAAAACATATAGTGCACATATAGAAACCATAGGTAACCTTTCTCTTAACACAGAGTCAGAAATAACAAATGAAGTTAGTCTAAAAGAGGTCACAATAAAAGTTGTTTTTGATGAGGCTGATGTAAGACTTCCTTTAAATGAAAGAGTGAAATTGTGGTTTTATAGACCGCTTATTTAGGATATTTAATGGCATATCTTAAAAGAAGATTTGGAAGAAAAGATGCTCTTTTAAGTTTAATTGAGCCTTCTTTCGTTTATATAACTATCGGTTCATTACTTTTGTACGTGATGTGGCCCTATGTTTATTATGCAAAAAATGAAACAATTTTAGTTTTGGGTATATTCGCCGGTTGGAGATATGGCTGGTTGCTTATAAATTTCGTTAGAGCTTTTATTTATGCAAAATTTGTCTATCCGGGGTTAAAAAGAAAAATAGATAAACTTGATGAAAAATCAAAATATCCTTCACATGTTTATTTTTCTATTCCATCCTATAAAGAGGAATCTTGGGTAAGTATAGAGACATTTAAATCGATTATGAATGAACTTGCGACTATACCATCAAGCGCAACTATTGTTGTCTCCACCTCTGGTGACCCTTATGAAGATTCGGTTATTTATCAAACCTGTAAGGCCCATTATGCTTTTGATAAGGTTGAACTTGTTTTTCAGCATCAAAAAGAGGGGAAGAGAATTGCCATGGGGCATGCGATGCGTGCAATATCGAGACGATATTTGAAAAAAGATACGGATTACAATAGTGTAACTTTTTTTATGGATGGAGACAGCTATCTAGAGCGTGGTTTTTTTCAAAAGCTTTTGCCTCATTTTGCCATAGATAAAGAACTGGGCGCCGTAACTACAAATGAAGCAGCGTTTATACACACTAATTCAAATTGGTACAAAGATTGGTTTAATTTAAAATTTGGACAAAGGCATACGCTTTTTCAGTCACATTCACTTTCTAATAAAGTTTTAACTTTGACGGGTAGGCTCTCAGCATATAGAACAGATATTATAATAAAAGATGAATTTATTAAACGCGTTGAAAATGATATTATCACAACAGTTATGCATGGAAAATTTAGATTTCTTATGGGGGATGATAAAACAACATGGTTCAGTCTTTTGAAAGATGGCTGGAACATGAGATATCTTCCCGATGCTTTGTGTTACTCCTTAGAGAGCAGGGATGCTGATTTTTTAGAGCTTAGTCGTTCTTTGCCCTATAGATGGTATGGAAATACGCTTAGAAATTCAAATAGAGCCCTCGCATTAGGCCCTAAAAAAATAAAAAGTTTTTTCATTTGGTGGGCTATTTTGGATCAAAGAATATCCATGTGGACATCGCTTGTTGGAATAAGCGGGGCAATAATTTTAGGAATATTTAAGGCATATTTTTATTTTATATTTTATATCGTCTGGATTTTTTATGTAAGAACATTTCAGTTAGCGGTTATTGCGTACAATGGACACCCTGTCTCTCTGAAAACCATACCTCTGATGCTCTATGGGCAGTGGATAGGTTCATTTGTGAAGATAAAAGCACTTTTTAATTTATCTGACCAGCAATGGTCAAAAGGAAATGAGACTCAAAAAAGTGATGACAGTGTAGCAAAAATTAAGCATCCGTTATTTAGTTATATGCCGGATTATTTAATGACTATGTCATATGTATTTTTCTTTTTTATAATGCTTATCTCGCATGATGCCATAGCTTTTCCTGATATTGATATATTAAAAGAGGATAAAAAAGTAGAAAAAAAAGAGATTATCCTTGATGCAAAAGAGTTCGGAGTTATCGCTGATGACAACAAAGATGATTCCACCGCTCTTAATAAACTAATAAATAATGCAAAAGAGAACAGTACGATTCTTTTACCCAAAGGTACCATTGATTTATATTCACCGATAGAAATTAGGAGATCAAATATCACTATACAAGGTATGTCAAAAGATGAGACTGTAGTCGTGTCTCATTTAAAGACTCAAGACGTGGCCGCAATATATATTAAAGGCGAAAAATTAAAAAAGATAGGACATTTAAAAAGAGAAGTGAAATATGGAGATAGCATTTTAGATACAGATTTAAAAGACAGCAGCAATATAAAATGGGTAAAGATAAGGGAGCCCAATGATGAGATTTTTTTTAATTCTATAAATTCAATTGTTTGGAGGAAAGAATATCCGTATTTAAGACAAGAGATAGCACCGATTGTATCTGCACATGGAGGCATACTCTACTTAAACAATAGGATAACTACACAATTTGAAAAAAATAAAAGTGAGATATACACTCTGAATATGATTGAAAATATAAGCTTGCAAGACTTTACAATCTATCAAGATATTGAGGGGCATCATATTCAAGAGAGTGTCGGAATATATCAAAACTTATTTCCTTCTTTTATGGTTGATATGATTAGGTTGGAATATGCCGCAAATTCCCATATAAAGAATTTAAAAATATTAAATGCAGGAAGTCATCCCTTGGTGTTTGAAAACGTTTATGGATGTATCGGAGAAAATTTATATATTAATGGTTCTTGGAATAAAGGAAAAGGCGGAAATGGATATGTGAAGTTCTCAAGAGCTTTTAGTTCACAATTAATAAATTCAACTATCAAAAATATAAGACATTTAACAATTCAATGGAGTAGCGCAAACAATATATTTGCAAACTTGGACATGAAGGTTGATATTAACCTTCATGGCGGATATTCTCATGATAACAATATCCGAGATATCAGATTTGATATTCCGTCATTTCACTTATGGGACGGAATAGTCTTAACTCCACCTGACGCAAAATGGGCGCCGCCTGACGGAGAGAGAAATTTTGCCCAAGACATAACAGTTAAAAAATAACCTTATTTATCTATAGCATAAAGTAAAATATCACTTATATTGCTTGAATGGATTAAATGCATTATGTTGATGAGTTCTTTATATGTGTTTATTCTCTCTTGCTGAATTTGTGTATATTTGTTCAAATAGTTATCTATACTTTTTTGTTCATCGTTAACACTTGAATTTGCATATAAAGCAAATGCAGAATTGTTGATAATATTTAAATTTTTGAGATGTTTTTTAATCCCCATAAGCTCATATTTATATGTTTTGAGTTTTTGTTGTTTATATTTAAAAGTTGCAATGCTGTCTTTTAAAATTTCTTTTGTCTGGCTATGTTGAAGTATAACTTGACTGGATGCAATAGTATTTTGAATATTATCCAGTTCATTTGTTCTTGTATAATTTGAAAGAGGTATTTTTGCTTCAACACCTATAAGATTTTGGTCTTGAGACAGGTACATTTTTCTTTGTCCAACATAAACATTTACCCTTAGTTTATCACTCCAATCTTCCAGTAAAGGCTTCTTTTCTTTCAATGTCTGTGCTAGTTTAAGGTCTATACTATTTTCTTCAAGCGCACCAATTAAGATATCTTCATCTATTAGCCTTATATTTTCTATCTGATTTAAAAGAATCCATAAATTTTTTGGAATTTTTAACAATGTCATATTTTTAAACAGTAGCAATTCATCTTTTATTTGTTGAAGAGACAGTTCGTAAATATCGTATTCATAATTTGTTATAAGACCATTTTCTAGTCTGATTTTTGCACTATTGAGATTGTTTTCTATTACCTGTAATTTTAAAAGAAGAGTTGAAACATCAATAGAGTTTGAATATTTTTTAATTTTTAAAAGTTCCTGCTCTTTTTTTAATATTTCAATATTTTTGAGAGTTTTAAAGAAATTTATTTTGTTTTCGACTGCATTCTTTTCATTGTTTTTTTTGATTTGATAATACCCTTGATCGAATATGTCAAATTCTAGTCGAGCGTCATAGGCAGAGGTGCTGTTAAGCGTATCCCACGCTGCATTGAATTTGAGGTACAATCCATTAAATTGATCTTCTCGTTGTGTATCAAATGCATGTCTAATATCCGATTTTTGAATTTCATCTTTGTTTTGGCTTGGGGTTTCTGATGCAATTTCTGCACTAATTAATCCTTTTTCATCCAAAGAGTCTATAATGAAATTTTCAGCAGTTATTTCTTTTATGGCATGTACTTTATCATCATATTTGTTTTCTGTGTAGGTAGATTCTTCTTGCATCACTTCTAAAGCGCATGTTGAAACTATAGTGTTTTTGAATTCTCTTTTTACTATACTTGCGATTACTTCCGCACTTTCAAGAGATTTGAAAATTCCACTATAGACAACAAGTTTGTCTGCTTGAATTTTTGTATGCGAATTTGGCAATCGGTTCAAAATATATTGAATTTTATCCTTTTGTTTTGAGCTTTTTATTAAATCTATCTCGAAGACTTTGAGGCAATAGTCGGTGTTATTATCGGATTTATTTTTCATAACGCTAGCGACTGGATTGCTGAGAGGAATTTTATCATTTGAATCATCTTTAAAAAGAAACTCATTATTATATTTTTTTGTATCAATACAAGATGTTACTTTAGCATCCTTATATCTGGTTTTTGTAAGGCTTAAAAGCTTGTTTGCATCGCTGTACTTTTTAAACTCACCGCTATAGATAGATAATTTATTATCATTTATTTTAATAGAGGGATGCGCAACATCCGAGAGGATTGAATGAATTTTACTTTTATTTTCCGTATCCATGTCAATGGTTCCAATATAAATACAATAGCTTTTTGAAAAAAGATAAGACGGTAGTGTTAAAAAAAGTATAAAAAATAATATATTTTTCAAGATACACCTTTGTGATATTAATTTGTCTGTAATTATAGCAAAAATTATAAAACTTCCCTGTTTTGGAAACATTTTTTTGTTGTGAAAATTAATTTTTTGTTATAAAACTAACTGAATTACCGCTATTGTATGTTACAATTATAGGAAACTATAGCAAAGTAAATAGAGTAGTGGCTTTAGATTATTTTCCGTTTATTACAATGGAAAATGTGGCTAATTGTCAAGCTGGAGTCACACTTTAGTTTTAGATAAACAAATTACGTCTATATAAAAGAGTGGGAGTGTGGGGTTGAGAAAAATTAAATTAATTGTGATGTTATTATTTGCATCTATTGTGTTAGAAGCTGACTATTGTATCCAAGTTTCGAGTATGGATGAGTCTGAGAGGAATTTAATTCTGAATGAAGCGAAAAGTGAAAAATATAATCAGTTTTCCAATATTCGCGTAGAGGGTCGCGGCAGATATTTAGTTTTAAGAGTCGGTGACTATTTAAATTACAGCGATGCCGGGGCTGATCTTGCATTTGTAAGAAAATCGGTGAGGGACGCTTTTATAAGAAAGTGTGATTTTATCAACGAAAAAACTATATACACAAGAAATACCAAGATAAACAACAATGCTTATAAAGAAGTTGTTCAGCCGATATACAATGATGTATCAAGGCAAGAAGCAAGTAATCAAACGTATAGGGATGTATCTCAGGAAGAAGAAAAGACTCAAGACAAGCAGTATATTAAAAAGAGAGAACTGTCTTACACGTCTCAGAGTGTAGAAAAGACTTTATGGGAAGATTGCAAAAAATGCTTTATACCTATATATGAAGAAGATGATCGCCAAGATGTAGAAAAAGAACCAATAAAAGTTGTTCAAAATCAAGCAGAAATTGACAATGAAATCGAAGTAAGAGTTCATGAAAAACAACCGGAAAAAAATTCATTTTGGGCAGAAGAGATAGCTAAAAGTAAAAGCAACAATACAGATAAGCAAAATAAATTTAATATCAATGAACAGTTCTTACCGTAGGTTCATGCATGTATGAAAAAGTTGTAGATTATCTTTACTCAAATACTATAACAAGAGTGCTGATGTTTGCACTTTTGTTTTTAATAACATATCTACTCATCAGTTCTCAATATAACGTTGATACTCAATTTGCTATTGGTTATGGCGCTATTCTCGTTATGTTTGTCGCTTTTCAGTTTAAAAACCTACCCGATTATGTTGTTTTGTTTATAAAATTTATGGGTTTTATAATAGTTATGAGATACATTTATTGGAGAACTTTTCAATCCTTAACATATGATGGTTTTTTTGACTTTATCGGTGCTATACTGCTATATTTAGCTGAAGTCTTTGCAATCATTATCTACCTTCTTGGGATATTCACTTCTTTAAACTTATTAAATCGAAAGCCTATAGACTTAGAAAATTATCCGCAAGAGGAGTGGCCTTGTGTTGATATTCTCATTCCTACATATAATGAACCGCAGATAGTTATCGAAAATACGGTTCTTGCTGCCTTGGCAATTGATTACCCACAGGATAAATTCAGTGTTAATTTACTTGATGATGGTGGAACTGATCAGAAATGTAATGATACTGATCCGGTAAAATCCAAAGAAGCTATTGAAAGAAAGGCAGCTCTTCGCAAGTTTTGTGATTTTGTAGGTGCAACTTATATAACAAGAGAAAGAAATGAAAATGCAAAAGCAGGTAATCTCAATCATGGACTCAAAAGTGTAAAATCGGAACTCATATTAATTTTGGACACCGACCATGTCCCGGCAAAGCAATTTTTAAAAAAAACAACGGGTTGGTTTTTAAAAGATGAAAAAATATTTTTAGTTCAAACACCTCACGCATTTTATAATCCTGATCCGATTGAAAGAAATTTAAGGATGGGAGATACCGCTTTAAGTGAAAATGATATGTTTTATAAAAATATTCAGCTAGGGCATGATTTTTGGGAAAGTTCATTTTTTTGCGGGTCCGCAGCTATTTTAAAAAGAAAATATATTGATGAAGTTGGTGGAATATCCGGTGATACAATTACCGAGGATGCAGAAACTGCTATTAAATTACATGATGAGGGTTATAAAAGTGTATACATAAGTGAAGCAATGGTTAGGGGGCTTCAAACAGAAAGTTTTGGAGCCTTGGTTATTCAGAGAATAAGATGGACACAAGGGATGGTTCAGATATTTTTACTTAGAAATCCTTTGCTGTCTAAAAAATTAAAATGGTACCAGCAATTAAGTTATTTGAGTGCAAGTTTTTTCTGGTTTTTCGCATATTCAAGGGTGATTTTTTACATCGCACCATTGTTATATCTATTTTTTGGACTTCGCATATACAATGCAAATGGCATTGAGATGCTCGCTTATGTTGTACCGCATATGACCATGGCGGTTATGATGTCCTATTTTTTATATGCAAAAGTTAGAAATCCATTTTTCTCAGAATTATACGAAACAGTTTTAGCGTTTTTTACTCTGCCTGCTATTATTTCTGTTTTGCTTAATCCAAGAAAGCCAACCTTTAATGTTACGCCAAAAGGACAGGAGATGATGGATAATCATACTTCAGAATTGGCAGTTCCTTTTGTTATTGTGTTTACTTTTGTTTTCTTGGGATTTTTCGCATCTATCTATAGACTTTATTTCTATTCAGATGAATTAGAAGTTATTCTTATGACGAGTGCTTGGAATCTTTTAAATATATTGTTATTGGTTGCGGCAATCGGGGTTGTAAGTGAAAAAAGAGAGGTTAGAAGAAGTATAAGAGTGCCCATTCATGCGAGTTGCAATATTATAGTTAATAATGAATCTTATGCAGGCTCTATCACAGATATAAGCGAAGGCGGATTAAATATAACCCCACAAGACAGCTCAATAAAATATGAAGAGATTTTATTGAAATTTTCAAAAGTAGAAATTGAACTCAATGACATTGACGGAAAGCCATTTAGAATTCCATCAAAATTTTTAAAAGCATTTGCTTGGGGTAAAAAACTTGTTTTTGTATTTGATGATATTAAGGACAATATAGTCACCAGACAAAATCTGATACAAATCATATACGGGAATACAACAAAATGGAAAGAGATTGAAGATGCAAAACCTATCATGTCGCCACTAATGAGCTTTGCATATATTATGAAGCAAAGCTTTAAAAATGCAATGTTTAAAGATGCGTACATCTTTACATTTTTTAAGATAAAAAACTTTTTAGTTAAGGAAAACAGATGAAACTTATCGTAGTACTTTTAATGGCTTTTTTAAGTCTTTATGGAAAAAATATTAAGCAAGATCCAATTCAAAGAGTTGATTTAGACAATGGAAATTCTATCCTTAGAATTCATTTTAATTATTTAAATTCATATCAAAACATACAAAGAGTAAGGGGAATAGACGGCTTTTATAACCTTGATTTTCCATTACCAAATAAATGGGAAATATTAAAAGCAAATGGGTATATACAATATACACCGTCGATTTTGCTTTTAAAAGATTTATCATCTGCTATTGTTTCTTTTAATGATGTAGTTGTTACTCAATTTAGAATATTTGATAATCAAAATAGTGGAATAAAATTTGATATAGACAAGACGCTTTTTTATGATAATAATGTATTGACATTTGAGGCCATTCAACACTATACATACGAGTGTGAAGACGGTGCGCATTCATCTTTATGGAGCGATATAGATTTAGCGAATAGTTATCTAGAGTTGCTTGTTCGTCCTAAGCCTATTAAAGAGCAAATTAGTTCAATTCAAACAGATGTATTTGACCATAAACAATATTCTGTAACACCACTCAATTTTGTTTTAGACAAGAAGGATGACGATAGTTTAAAAAACTTTGCATTATTTAGTTCGGTAGCATCCACACATTTAAAATACAGACTCGAAGAAATAAAAGCTTCAGAAACGTTAGATATGCTCAATCACAATGTAATTATATCTACAAAAGAAAAAGCAAGAGAAATGCTTTTGGGGCTTAGTGAAAGTTATATAACCGATGAAAAACCATCGTTATCAATGTTTTTCAATGCGAATACATGCAGTGCATGGTTAAATAAATCGGATTTTGCAAAAGTTGAACCGGACAATGATGTCGAGATAGTGGAAAAGGGTGCTTTTTTTGATAAAAGTCTTTATTTAAATAAATCAAAAGTTGCGCTGAAAGATTTGAAAATAAAAGATAGTGATGCCGTGAGTGTTGCATTTTGGTTTAACGCAAAGGATGTGAAACAATCCATTCTCTTTGGATTTGATACGTATTCATTAATGATGTATGACGGTTACGTAGGGTTTAATACGTCGAATAAAGATTTATATGCTGCTAAATATAATTTAAATAAAGATGAGTGGTACCACGTCGTTGCAACATTTCATAATGGGAATATAGATAAAAACTCTCTTATGATAAACGGACAGTCATTGAATCTAAAACAAGTTTACGGTAATTCTATATCCGATAATGCAAAGCTTTCAGGAAATGGGTACATAGGAAGTTTTGGAGCGAGTAATCAGTTCAATTTTCACGGGTATATTGATCAATTTTATATGTTTGATCATTCAATTACCACGATTAGCGCAAATAAATTATATAAATACAGCTTAAAACATAAAAACGAACGAGCTACCGAAAGCTTATATTTGGATGATAAATTAGCACATGACATAAATGTAATACAGAATCCATATAGTGTTGATAAAGCAATTATTATAGTAGCACCCGCAGATGATACAAAGAAAAAAGAAGCTATCTATGCCCTATACAAAAATGACCTAAACAAATATAAAAGACAGGGCTTGGATATAAAAAGTGTTGAAATCCCGGAGCCTGCTCAAGCCTACAGTGCAAAAGATTTTGTGCCTCTTGATAAAAAAGTATATTTTAAAGAACTTGGGTATGAAACGACATTCTTAAAAGGCTGGTATCCACCTAAGATTAATCTAAAATTTAAAGTGTATCCGGATAATTATTTTGACACTAAAGATAGAATCGATACACATTTAAATTATGTATTCCCGACTGTTATACATGAAGATTCTGTCGTGAATATATTTTTGAATGACATATTCGCAAAACAGATTGATATTTCCAGAAGTGCAGAGGAATCAAAGATTGATATTGCAGCAAATAAGCTTTTTAATTTTGATGTAATATCTGAAATGCCGGCCTATTTAATCGGCAAAGGATATAATGAATTGAGACTAGATTTTTCACTGGTTCCATTAAAAAAAGGGACATGTGAAGTATATAATACAGAAAATCTTGTTGCGTCTGTTTTGGATGATTCGTATTTTATTTTACCTAAAGCAAAAAAATGGATAGAACTTCCTTATATGCAGTTAATCGCGAATGCACAGTACCCGTACTCTATATATCCAGATTTACAAGATACTGTCATTTATCTTACAAATAACGATAACGAAACTATCTCAAGTGCTATGAATTTTTTATTTTTCTTAACGCAAGAGCTGGGTTCATTCCCCTATTACTTAGCAATAACTAGTGAGCTCAAAGAAGAAGACAAAGGCAAAAATATAATTGTATTTGGAACAATCTACGATGATAAGCTTCAAGAGATAAGCAAGAGCACTCCTATTGTTTTTGATAAAAAGCTTATGAAAAAAGATTATCCGTATATTAATAGATTTGTAGAGAATCAAGATATATTAAACAAAGACAGACTCAAAAAATATAGATTCCTTACTTCAATGCAAGAAACAAATTTAGTCGACAGCTCAATTATAATGCAAATGGCTAGATCACCGTATGACAATGATAAAACGGTATTGTTATTCAGTGCAAACAATCCAAGTTGTTTAGACAAAGGGATTACCTCAATATTTAAATATAAGAATAGAAATAACATATTAGGGGACACAGTTATTTATGATTATGTTGATGAAGAGGGAGTGTCTTATAATATTAAGGATAAGTACATATTATCACATCTCGGTTGGTTTGAAACAATTGCTTTGACAATAGGTGCGCACCCTGTTAGATATATCTTTGCATTTATCATATTGCTTATAATTTTTGTATGGATAGTAAAAACATTATTAAATAAATTTAAAGAGGAGCATCATAAAGATGCTGAATAAATTACTTTTTATTCTTTTTATTATGAATACTTTGTTGCATGCAGACTGGAGTGAATACAAATCACTCTACGTTGCTAAAGACGGAAGAGTAATAGATAGAGTGAATAGTGATATAACGCATAGTGAATCCGTGGGCTACGCTTTATACCTTTCTTTGATGCATAATGATGTTGAAAGTTTTGAAAAAATATATAAATGGTATAAAGATAATCTTACAATAAATGATTTTGGACTTATTAGTTGGAAATGGGGTAAAGACAGCAATCAGAGTTGGCATGTGTTAGATTTAAATAATGCAACCGACGGAGATTTGTGGATAGCTTATGATTGTTTACTGATGTTTGAAAAGACGAATAAAATTCATTATAAACAAGAAGCTTTTAATATTATGAAGAGCATAAAAAAGTATCTTATTATAGAAGAAAAAGAGCGTCTTTATTTGCTTCCCGGCAAACATGGTTTCGTAAAAGACAGCTATTTTGAAATAAATCTTTCTTATTATCTTTTTTTTATATTTGATAAGTTTAAACAATATGATGATGACGATACATGGAGCAGATTAAAGGAGCATGGAATACAGCTTCTTCAAGAGGCAAGATTTACATCTTTGGGATTGCATCCAGACTGGATAAAGATAGATAAAAAAACTTTAAAAGTTGAATTAACAAAAAATAGTTCTTTTGGGTATGACGCTTTGAGAATCCCGTATAATCTATTAAAAAGTGATATTCAAGATAAGGATAAACTTTTAGAATCCTATAAAAGGTATATACAGAGTATGAAAGCAGCAGATGCCGTTTTTGGAGTAATAGACCTGAAGAATGGAACAATTAGTATGTATAACTATTCTGTTGCGCATTTAAGTATTTACAATATGCTCGATAAATATTTTAACAATACAGAGTCGTTCAGTTCTAAAATTAAAAAATTAAAAGGAGAAAATAAAGATGACTATTACGCATATTCGATATATCTTTTTACTACTTTTAATTAGTACTTTTGTTTATTCCAAAAATATAGACATTACTTTTGAGGTATTAAATGCAAAAAGTAATTATTTGGATGTTATTCAAAAAAAAGCATTAAAGCTAAAGCTTGACGGCTTTGATTGTTATATAATTAAAAATAATGACGACATGTCTTTAAGATGTAATGATTCATCTTCTACGGAACAGATGCAAGAAAATATCGAAAAGTTTAATGATAAAAATGTCTCATATTTGATAATCAATAAAGAGTATAACGAAAATACACAGAGCAAACAATATAAAACTGCAAATGAGTTTTATCTTGGATATGCAGCATTCGATAGAAAAGATTATAAAAAAGCATTGCAGATATTTGAATACAACTATAATGAAGTAAATAATTATGAACATGCGTTTGCTTATGCATTGGCATTGATGAAAAATTCACAATATGATAAAGCATTAAAAGTCTTGCAAGAATATAAAAAAGATAAAAAAGCAAATAGTTTATACAAAGATATAGCATCTGGATACATGTATAATGAATTAAATAAGAAAAATTATATCACTGCGCATAATATAGTAGATGCTCATTTATCTAAAAATGCAAAACTCCATACGATAATAAATGAGAGAGAGATAGCTGATTTAATAGAACTAAAAGAGTATGAAAATGCAACACAATTGGCAAAAACTTACAAATTAGCAAACAAAATTTTCGATATTGATTATTTAAAAGCACTTGATTTAGTTAAATTGAAAAAATATCAAGAGGCAAATATGGTTTTAGCCCCTTATATTAATAAAGAAAAAGAGGCAAAAAATTTACTGATTGCAAATGTATTGTCAATTGCATCAGAATATTATAAACAAAAAAGATACCAAGAAGCATTGGATAAGCTCAAGGGTTATTTTGAGTATTCACAAAAAATTATAGATTTATATAATGACATAGAATACAGCAGAGCATTGGAAAATGGATGGAAGCTTGTTGAAGAGGCTCCAACGCAAGCCTTGGTTTTTTTTAAAGAGTCATGTAGAATAAAAAAAGATTACAGTTGCTACAGCGGCATGATGTACAGTTATTTTAATTTAAAAATGTATGAACAATCGCTCTATCTTGCTTCAAAACTGTATGAAACCGAAAAAACGGATGAATTGTCAACAGTAGCTATGAGGAGTGCCATTGCATTGGAGCAGTTAGATACCGCCAAATATTGGTTCGAAGCTACTAAAAATAAACAAGGAATAGCGAATCCATATCTTTTAGAAAACTTTCTAACTGTAGATGAATATATAAAAATCAAAAACTATAAAGAAGCTAAAAATATAGTTGATTATTTGATAAGTTTATATCCTCAAAATATTGAAGTGCTGAAAAAACAGATGCAGTTGTTTGTTATTTTACAGCAGTATGATGACGCGCAAAACCTAGCCTCCGATATTTTATTGATAGATAAAAATTCATTGGAAGCAAAATACACACTTGCTCTGTACGAATTTCAACACAAAGACTATGAGAGCTGCACACAAAGACTAAGTGATTCCAATTTGACTCAGGATTATCAAAAAGAACTTTATAATCGATGTCGAGCGTATGTGTATGCAAATAAAAAAGATGTGAACAATGCTATCTCTTGGATAGAAAAGATTGATGACAATGACACGAAATCTGCATTTTATTTAGATATTGGAAATATATATAAAAATAAAGGAAATACAGAGGCCATAAGGGCATATAAGGAAGCAAAAAAGTATAAGAGCGATGATTTTAACTTTGAAATTATTCTTTTATATGCGCTAAAAGATTTTGAAAAAGATGATGAATTAGATAAAGAGTTAAAACATGCCTACAATACATACCCATTAAATAAAAAAGAGTTGGATATATTTAAAGCAGATTATGAAAAAGACAGGCTGTACAGCTATTATAAAAATAAACTCTATTCAATGTGTTACAGATATTCAAATATTATTGAAGATGAGCACAAGGATAAAGATATTTACAGAATGGGTGGCTGGTGCGCTTATTCACTCCAAAAATATGATGAATCTAAGGCAAAGTTTGCAAAAATAAATCTTCTTTTTGGTGAAAGTACGGAAGATGTTTATGCGTATGCTCTGAATTGCTACCAAAATCAAGAAGATGATAGAGCGATTGAAGCCTTAGATAGAATTAGAGTAGTAGATAACGAAAGAGATGCTTTACTAATTTCTTCTCTTTATATGGATTTATATAAACAAGAGAGCGCAAAAAAGATACTTTTAAAACTGCCTGAATCTAAAAAAAGAGATGCGCTGCTTGTCGAAATTAATAAGAGTTTTAAAAAAGAAGAGTATGAAAATTCAGTGTCAGTCGGCATGTATTATCAATCACAAAGCGGAGAAAGCGGGAAAAACAGATTTGATAAATATGTTGTTCCGATAGATTACGATTATTACGACAAAGAAGATAAATATCATATGTACTTTGATGGAGATTTACTTTATTTGTATAATGGATATTTGACGGACAATGGTGGAACACCGATAGATTTTGGACTCAATTCAACCACCAAAGAGAATGATTTAACAAGTGATATCGGGTTTATGCCAAAAATAGGAATTGATTATAATAATATTAAAGCTCAAATTGGTCTTACTCCTGTCGGTGCGAAGATTACCCCTGAAGCAACTTGGATTTTATCCGGCTATATACCATACGAACAGTGGAGGTTTAGCCTTTTATTTGAACAAAAAGAAATAGATGAAACTATGCTCTCTTTTGTTGGCGAGACAGCGACAAAGGATTCCTTGGAAGTAAACTGGGGAAGGGTAGTAAAAAGAGGATTTGAAGCAGGCGTGAGTTATGATGGCAACATAATATTGTCACTAAATGTTGGATATTATCCACAAATATTTGGTTTGAATATAATTGATAACAGCGAGTTTAAATCAACTGTTACTGCGATTTATCATCCTCAAGTAGATTCAGTTTCTTATGTGGATATTGGAGCTGTTATCGCGTATGACAGTTATGAAAAAAATACTAATTTATTTACCTATGGGCATGGGGGATATTTTAGTCCGCAAGATTTCTGGTTAGGATCTCTTTATACCCAGTTTGGCGATATGGTGAATAGTAAATTATATTATCAAGCAAAGTTAGCATTAGGATTTGAAGGTTTTATTGTCGAAAGTGCTGAAAAATTTCCATTGTCCAACGATGTAGCATTGGCAGGAGTCCAAAACGGTTACAGTGATGGCGGTATTACATATAAGGGTGCGATACAGTTGGGGTATAATTTAACAGACAGCTTAGATTTGATATCAGGACTTTCGATGGAAAAAATGAACGGTTATGAAGTGAAACAGGCTTCTTTTGCACTTGTCTATAGATTTGAATCGAATAAGTATAGAACTTTTAATACTTTTAGATTAAATCATAGAGTAGATCAAATTATAAAATAAGGGATAAAATGATGAGAAATATATTAATATTGGTGATTGGTTTATTTTTGCTGACAGGTTGTCAGTCAAAATCTTTGCACTATGCGCCAACTTTTCCAAGTGGTGTTAAAATTGTTGCAGATGAACTCTCAAAAGGGATGTTGGATTATAGAAATCACAAGCTGGTACTGACTTCTTTAGTTGATTTAAACAACTTTAAAGAGAGTTCAAATTTTGGAAGACTCTTTTCTGAATCTTTAATGACTCAAATGACGCTCAGAGGAAATCATGTTATCGAATTTAGAGGCGATGATATAGTGACTAAAACGCAACACGGCGAATTTAAATTAAACAGAGCCAGAATTCAATCCATTGAAGATAAAGATATTTTAATACTCGTGGGTACGTATTCTAAAATGGACGACAGCGTTATCGTAAATGTAAGAATCATCGAAAAAAATAGCAATATTTTAGTTTCGGCAGCGAGTGCATACATACCATTCACAGAAACTCAAAAACCAAAGATAATTAAGGAAAAAGACAAGTTTATGGTACAGCTAGTGCCGTCTCGTTGTTCAAAGAGTGAATATTGCTGGAAGGATTTAGATGAATAAAGTTATTTATATAATATTGAGTGCATTCTTATTGGGTGGATGTGGGAGTGCAGTAGTCAATAAAAAAAGTTATGAAAAAAAAGAGTGTGAAGTAAATCGCGGTATAAAAGAATATTACGATTATGATGTAGATTATATTCTTTTGGCTGATAATGCGGTGGATGCTTTATTTAAAACAGCTAGCGTTGAACCTAAAAATTTCATTGTTACAGATTTTGTAGATTTGACATCGCTTCAAAATTATTCAAAACTTGGATATATTTTGTCAAATAGCATAAAAAATTCTTTAATCCAAAAACATAGCTCCAAGGTGGTTGAGGCTGAGATTTCAAAATACTTTGAAATTTCAGGCAATGGACTTCGCGTATTGTCCAGAGATATTAAATTGCTTCGTGCGGATAGTTTTGAATTAAATAGAGCGGTAGTAGGAACATATACTTATACGGAGGAAGAGATAATTGTATTTGTGAAGCTTATTGATTTACAAACAGGTATTATAGAAGGTTCTTATGCCAAAAAGCTTCCAATGACATGTGAAATAATGTATCTGCTTACGCAGCAATAGGAGAGATATTATGAAATATTTAATAGTATTAACTTTAATGATTTTGTCATTAAACGCTCAGGTGGATAAAACGCAGGTGTATGCGCATATCATTTCACAAAGTTGTGATTTGTACAATAAACCATATCCATCTTCTGATAAAAAAGCGGATTATTTCAAAAAAGGGGATATGGTGCAAATCTATTATTGTGACCAATATCAGTGGTGTAAAACCAAAAATGGCTATTTGAAAAAAGATGCACTGAAGATTGTAGCTCCGCGATATGAACAGCCGATAATAGAGAAGGAAACTCCTTCTCCGGTACTCGAAAGTAGTAAAGAAAATGTTCCAAAAGAGGTAACTGTAGAGCTTGTAAAAGTTACGGACAAAATCGTTGAGCAAACTCACAAGCAAGAGAATGTTGATACGCATAAAGAGTATTTTTCATTAGATAGTGCAAAAGTTATATTTAAAGACAAAGAATAGCCATGAAAGCAATTTTACTGATTTTTATCTTGATATTTTTTAGTGCTTGTCAGCAAGGTGCTTCATCAAATAAAGATTTGTCTAGTTGTGACCAAAATGCTTTTTTAAAGTACCCTGTTAAAACCGCTCAAACGGATACCTTTGTATATGAAGATATAACTACACAGCCCTCAACATTTTATTATGATGATGGATATTTCAATAATAGAAGCGGAGCTGATAGAGATTTTAAGAATATGGCTGATGGAACAGTTTATAATGCTAATTATAATCTCTATTGGCAAGATAATGAAGTTCAATTAGAGAATAATGTAAGCAGGGCTAAGGATTATTGTGAAAATTTAATCTTAGCCGGCAAAAGTGACTGGAGACTGCCAAATATTTATGAACTCACTACATTGCTTGCTTTAAATGCAAGGGATACTTTGGTGGATTTATCTTTCAATACCGTGCCCGAAGGGTTTTATTATAGCAGTAATGAAGTTCAAAAAACTTCAAAAACGTATGTTGTGGGGTTTGAGCAAAATAAATTTAGTATCAATAAAATAGATAAAGAATATGATTTAAATCAAACGAATCCTATATACGGAGTATTGGTTGGTGTATCGCAAGAGCCGACATACGCAAGAGACGGTTACCTACTGCAGATACTGGACAAAAAAACTTATTTTTACTTTAAAACAAGTGTATCTACTACAATTTCGTATATAGATACATTTGATATCAATGGCACACTAGTCAGTACAGATGGGCCGTTTATAGTACAAAAAATTGAAACTAAAGCGCCGGATGTTATTCAAATACAAGATTCATATATTAAATGTGTAAGCGGTGCCGAAGTGGGCGGTTTTAATTTTAGCAGAGACAATAAAAACGGTGTCGTCGTTGATAGAGCAACAAGCCTAATGTGGCAAGATAACAGTGATGTTATCAATAAAAAATACAAATGGGGTGAAGCTGTAAAATATTGCAGCGAATTAAATTTAGCCGGATATGATGACTGGAGAACCCCTACAATAAGCGAACTTCTTACCATAGTCGATATTGGCAATAATAGTACATACGCCGTGAATGATACTTTTTTATATAAAAGTGCAAACAAGTTTCATTCATCATCCAACCTGTGTTTCGGTGAAAATTGCAGTCAAAAAAATTTACAGCTTAATGCATGCGGATATCTTGATAATTTAGTTACGGAAAATCTTGAAGTGGATGTAAACCCTTATGATAAAATTACTACAGAACCTTACTTTAAAGCTCGATGTGTAAGATGTGGAGGCTATGAGTAGCCATAAAATCGGTTGACGATATTAGAGTTAAACGGAGTGAGAATTTTGGTTTTAAAATCACGTAGAACTTTTTTAAAAGAAACTTTTTTTACAGGGGCTGTTCTTGTTATGTCGGGAACGAAGCTTTTTGGTGCAGTGACTCCCTTGCAGACAATAACGGCGGTGCAGGAAGATTTATTTCCACATGCCAAGAGTTTAGGTGCAAACGCTTCAGCATATGTATCAACCGTTTTTCATCACAGCCGTGTCAGCGAAGAAGAAAAAAACTTTATACGAAACGGAGTGCAGTGGCTCAATGAAGAAGCTGTCGCGCTCTACAAAACAACTTACATAAAATTAACCCCAACCCAAAGACAAAATGTACTCATTCACATTGCCCAAGAGAGATGGGGAGAGCGTTGGATAGAAACTCTTTTAAGCTACATCATGGAAGCTATGCTTGGCGATCCGATTTACGGCATTAATAAAAATGAAGCTGGTTGGACATGGCTTCATCACTCCAGCGGATTACCCCGTCCTACAAAGGCTTTTTTATGATGTATGATGTTTGCATCATCGGAAGTGGGGCCGGAGCCTCACCCCTTGCATATGAGCTTTCTAATGCCGGTTACAATGTAGTCGTGCTTGAAAAAGGAAGGCTCTTTAGGGAGGAAGATTTTTCAAAAGATGAGATTGCGGTGAGCCGCAGAAGTTTGTTTACTCCATTGCTCAAAGAAGAACAGCATATTATAAATCAGCGAGAGTCGGATGGCACAATCACTCGGCATGTGGGAAGTGAGTATAATTGGAGTTTTTGGAATGGCTCCATGGTGGGAGGCTCATCCAATTTAATGAGCGGATTTTTTCATAGAATGAAACCAAACGACTTTCGTCTACGGAGTGCCTACGGAGATATTGAGGGTGCCAATATTGTGGACTGGCCAATTTGTTACGAAGATTTGGAACCTTATTATGCCAAAGTGGAAGCAGTGATTGGAGTTTCGGGAGAACTTGTTTCGCATAAATTCCAAGAGCCACGCTCGACAAAGGATTTTTCTTATCCTCCAACGGCAGTTAACGAAGTAACGAAGTGGTTTGATTCCACATGCCAGAAGTTGGGCTATCAAAGCATTCCGACTCCAAGAGCTATTCTGCCTTATGATGCACTTGGCCGCAAAGCGTGTTCTTACTCAAACTTTTGTGGAAGCTATGGATGTGCAACCGGGGCAAAAGGGGGTGCAAGAGCTGCTCTTTTGAACAAGTGCAAGGCAAAAATAATCACAGAAGCTTTCGTTTACAAACTTGAGAGTGATGCGCATAAAATAACAGAAGCGTTTTACTACGATAAAAATTTAAAATCCCATGCAATATCTGCAAAAATTTTTATAGTGGCTGCTCAAGCCATTGAGAGTTCCCGCTTGCTTTTAAACTCTAAAAATAAACATTTTCCACATGGCATGGCAAACAATAATCATCAAGTAGGAAAGAACCTGATTTTCTCTGCGGGAGGGAGCGGGCAAGGACGTTTTATGTATGAGAACTTGAGAGAAGAGGAGCAAAAAGAATTAATGCAGCCAGGTTTGTTTTTTAACCGCTCCTTGCAAGATTGGTACGAATATGATGCGGGAGAACGAATATATAAAGGGGGCACAATAGACTTTTTGTTTGAGCATGCCAACATCATTTCCCGTGCAACAAAACAGTTCTATAATGAAGAGGGAAAAATTCTCTGGGGTGAAGAACTTCAAGAAAAAATCCATAAAATCCTAACAACTTCGCGTGTACTCACCTTTGAAGTATTTAACGACTGGCTGCCCACGGAACATTGTTATGTCAGTGTTGATGATGAAGTGAAGGACAAGTTCCACATGCCAGTGGGTGCAATCAACCTTTGGGGGCATGCACACGATTTAAAAGTGGGAAATTATCTTGCAGAACAAGCTGTAAAAGTTTTAGAAAAGATGGGTGCTAAAGAAATTTCAGTTAATATTTCTGCTTCAGCGCCTCCAAATTTGGTTGCAGGGGGATGCAGATTTGGAAATGATGCGAAAACTTCTGTTTTGGATGCAAACTGCAAGGCGCATGAACTCGACAACCTGTATGTGACCGATGCCAGTTTTATGCCAACAGGGGGAAGCGTTCCTTATACGTTTACAATCTATGCCAATGCCTTTCGGGTGGCGGATAAAATATCAGAATATCTACAAAGTCAGCTTTAATAAGAGAATATATCTTCGCAAAGGAGTTTTTGATGATTACAAATGCGCATGTGAGTAAGGTTTATAAGATGGGAGAGATTGATTTAACGGTCATTCATGACTTAAATCTTAGTATTAATCATGGTGAGTTTGTTGCCATTGTCGGACCGAGCGGGAGTGGTAAAAGCACGGTTTTAAATCTGCTTGGCTGTTTAGACAAACCGACAAGCGGTAAAATAATGATAGACGAAATCGATGTGACGCAGCTTGACACGACTGCTTTGGCTAATTTTAGAGGTGAAAATATAGGATTTATTTTTCAAAGTTTTAACCTTATCCCTGTTCTCTCTGTTTATGAAAATATAGAGTATCCGCTTATTATGATTCAAAATCTTCCAAAAGAGGAGCGCAAAAAAAGGATTATGAAACTTCTTGAAGATGTGGATATGCTCGACCAAAAAGATAAATTTCCAGACCAGCTCTCGGGAGGACAGCGTCAGCGTGTTGCCATTGCAAGAGCGCTTGTTACGAATCCTAAAATCGTATTTGCGGATGAGCCCACCGCCAACTTGGACACAAAGACCTCAAATCAGATAATTACTCTGATGCGAAATATCCAGCAAGAATTTAACACCACTTTCATTTTTGCCACGCATGATGAGAAAATCGTAAGAGTAGTGGACAGAATCATCACAATTATAGACGGAGTGATTACGGATGACAAAAGGGTTTCATTATGAAAAATATCATCAAAATATCATTTAGAAATCTGATAAGAAGCAGCAGAAGAACTATTTTGACAGCGAGTCTGATAACAATCGGTGTAATCTTTGTTTTAGTCTATGCGGCACTCTCGGGAAGTTTTAAAGCCTATATGGTGGGGCAGATAACAGATTCAATGCTGGGGCATATTCAGATACACAGAAAAGGGTATGTTGCTTCCATCGACAATCTTCCGCTTGACAAGAACCTTAATAAAAAACAGATAGAAAAAATTAGTGAATACCTCAATGAAAACCCATATATAGAGAGTTATACATTTCGTCTGAAACTCGGAGCGATGTTTTCAAACTATGTTGCATCGACCAGTATACGACTCAATGGAATAGACCCTCAAAAAGAGACACAAACTCTTCCTCTTTTCCCTTCCCGAATACAAGGGGAGGATGTTTCAACTCTGCAGGAGGGAAGCATTATGGTGCCAGAGCTTTTGGCAAAAGGGATGCAGATAAATAAAGATGACACCATAGTTTTAGTTGCTACGAACCAAAAAGGTTCTGTCAATGGCTTGAATTTTAAAGTAGCCGGAACAGTTGAAACAGTTTCAGGACCGGGCGGGCGCGATGGCTACATCCATATCAACGATGTGAAGAAACTGCTTCGTATTCAAGAGATAGAAGTAAGTGAGATTGTGATTCGTTTAAAAGATGTCAAATATTTAGATAAAGCTATGGAGCAATTAAAACCGCTCACCATCTTTAGAAATCAAAAAGATAAACTTGTTTTTGAGATTCATACATGGGAGAAGCTGAGCCCTTTTTATAATATTGTAAAAATGCTTGATATTATGGATATTTCTATTAAGATAATCTTAATTTCTATCGTTCTCATTTCTATCTTAAACGTGATGGTTATGAGCGTATATGAGAGAATCAAAGAGATTGGAACCATCGCAGCGATGGGAACAACCCCCTCCACAATTACAAAACTTTTTTTAACCGAGGGTTTGATGCTCGGTATATTCGGAACGATTGTAGGGGGCATACTCTCGTATATAATAGTGTTTATTATCAATCTTATAGGTATCACTTTCTCTTTTGGCCGACAGGACAACCTGACCCTTAATCCTGTTTTAAATCTCAATGAGGTTTTATTTGTGAGCTTGATAGTTATCATCATCTCTTTGGTGGCCTCCATCTCTCCGGCGAGAAAAGCGGCAAAACTCAATCCTGTGGATGCCCTAAGACAAAACTAGGAGTTTTTATGAAAACAATTATTTTTTTACTCGCAATAGGTGTAATGCTGGGTGCGAATATACTCGAAGATATAGACAGAAAACTGACACCTGTTTCCGCACAGATGTATAAAAAACTCATAAATATAGAACCGGATGGTTCAAAAAAAGAGTTTTTACTGTTTCAGGCAAAAAAAGACAAAGATAAAATGATTTCGCTTTTTTTAGAGCCGGAGAGTGAAAAGGGAAGAGCCACCCTTCGTCTTGGCGACAATATGTGGCTTTACATCCCAAATGTAGGCAGACCTTTACGCATCACCTCTATGCAGTCCGTTGTGGGCGGTGTTTTTAATAATGCCGACATTATGAGACTTGATTTCAGTACAGAGTATGACATCGTCAATTCTGAAGATAAAAAAGAGTATTTACTGCTTGAGCTCAAAGCTAAAAATGACACGGTGTCGTATGATAAGCTGATAATGCAAGTGGATAAAAAGACACTCACACCTCTGCAAATCGAGTGCTATACTTCAACGAAAATGCTTATAAAAACACTTTATTATAAAGAGCTCAAAGATTTCGGAGACAAGATTGTGAGACCCTCTGTTGTTGAAACGCAATCACCTATGTACAAGGGATTTAAGTCTATTATGATTTATGGAAAAATCACTCCTAAGAAATTTGCAGATGAGGCTTTTACCCTTGATAATCTGGAAAAAGCATCCGATTTGAGAAGATAATCTTGGCATGTGGAACGTATTATTAGGTGTCATCTTTTTTGCACTTACTCTTTATGGGGGTGAATATGATTTTGATATGGGGGCAACAGAGCAAAAACCGTATGAATACAGCGGTTATTTACGCCTAGAAGAGAAAGCACAGCGATTAAATCCGGATGAGAAGTATCAAAATTATCTTCATCTGGAAGGTTTATTCGATTTTTCCTACAACTATGAGATGTTGAAATTGAAGACTTCCGCAATGGCTACGCATGATTACATAGAAAATAAGATGTCGAAAAACAACTTTCCTCTTAATGAATTTTATCTCGAAGCGAAACTCACACAAAATCATTCACTTTTAGCAGGAAAAGAAAGTCTTGGATGGGGAAAAGGCTATTTTTTCAATCCGGTTGCATTTTTTGATAGAGCAAAAGACCCGACGCAGCCGACACTGGCAAGAGAGGGTTTTGTAATTGCAAAATACAGCTATAACAAAAGTTTTGAAAGTGAGTTAAAAAACTTAAGCATCGATTTTGTTTATCTTCCATCAACAAAAACAATCAACCAAGACTTCTCTCCTTTAGCAAATGGGGATGAAAATACAAACAATATGGCAATGCGAGTGTATCTGCTTTTGTATGATACTGACATCGACATCATTTACAACTATTGCGATGTCGCTTCAGACAAGATGGGGATAGATTTTTCAAAGAATATTCAAACAAATTTTGAGCTTCACGGCGAATATGCCAAAGTTATTGATGCAGGATACAGTTATCTCGCAGGTTTGAGGTATTTAACAGATTTTGAACTCACAATCATAAGCGAATACCTCTTTCGCTCCGATGGCTTAACGAAGGGTGAAATCGAAAATTCCACATCCATTCTCCCTTTTATAGCCAAAGATTACATGATTACGCTCATCACACAAAAAGAGCCGTTTGATTGGCTTTACTCAAGCATTTATTATAAAAATATGATGAATCTTCAGGATTATTCACAGCAAAATAAAGCAGGTATGACCTACGGTTTTAGGAACAACATGGAAATAGACTTTTCATACAACATCAATAACGGTGAAAACTTAAGCGAATTTGGAAAAAAACAGGTTAAAGATTTTGTATGGTTGCGTTTGACTTGGAGTTTCTAATTTCATGGAGATATATCACGTGAATTATTTTTTTGAACGATTTATTGTCACCGATTTACAAATCGACACAATATACTTGAAAATTTTCTAAAATTATAAGATTAGTTCTTATAATTGATTTATGTCAAGCGGTTTACCTAAAAAACACACTAAACTTCAAATGATTCTGAAATATTAATACGACAAAAGGAGTTTCGCAATGGTTGATCCATCTATTCTTAGACCAGAGATAGCTTTAGATGATTTTTTACCCATCTTTGTGTCTTCTGCACTTGTTTTAGTTTTTGGAGGGTTTTACGTTGGAATATACACAGCTGTAAAAGTTGGAATACTTCAAAAATGGACTATGCCTTTGGCATATCTGTTTTGGGTGTTAACTTCTTATTGTCTATATGTAATGGGGAGTCTAATGCATGTAGGTGACTTTACAGCAAAAGCTTTAGTTGTTGCAATGATTGGGTATTTATTACTCCCTCATGCAGTTTATTATATGCAACATCAGGTTCATGAAGAGAATGAACATGTATAAGCGTACAGTAACAACTATAATTTTAGGAGGAAAGAGTGGCTAATAAATCCGTATGGAGTGACAATCGCTTTTGGCAACGAACAGCGGCGTGGGTTACAGGATTCGCAGCGGTTCTATTGATTTGGTTGACGTTTGATACATCGGCACAGATATCAATGGGTACTGACGCAGATTTGAAAGATGGCGTAACAAAAAGGGTTCCAGGACCTACAGTTATTAATTATAAAATTACTTATGAAATGAGTACAAAACGTGGACATGAAGTTCCGGTAATAGGGGAAAAAGAAAAGTTTTTTGGACGTGACGACTGGTCTGAGGAAGAAGCAGCGGAGCTACTTCACTTAGGTAAGCTAGGCTCACAAGCAAAAAATTGTATGGATTGTCATACATTATTAGGAAATGGAGCTTATTATGCGCCTGACCTTACAAAAGCGTGGTTGGATCCAGCATGGGGACCAGAAGGTTCTTTGCAAGCAATGACTGGAAAAAATACTAAAGAAGAAGCAATGGCTGAATTTTTACAACATCCGTCACAGTATCCAACACATGAGCGTATGATGCCTAATCTTGGTATAACAGAAAAAGAAGCTATCGGTTTAGTTGCATTTTTAAAACATATGTCATCAATAGATACAAATGGTTTCCCAAGAAACTTTGGAAAAATGCAAGGAGCAGTTCATGGCAAATAATCACTTAACATCTGAATCAAAACAATTAGCGACATGGTATTTTTCTTTTGCTGCAATTATTTTTGGTGCTCAGTTACTTTTTGGTTTAGTAGCGGCTATTCAATATGTAATGCCAGGTTTTCTTTTTGAGATAATAGACTTTTCAATTGCTAGAATTTTACACATCAATTCACTTGTTGTATGGATGGTTTTCGCAATGTTTGGTTCAGTTTATTGGCTTTTACCTGATGAAACAGGTATCGAAACTGTTGGTATAAAAATTGGAAAATTATTATATTGGGTTTTTGTAGCGGCTATCGTTATTGTTGTATTGGTTTATCTATTTATTCAAGTTGGACCGGCTGATGAAACAACAATATGGTTTATTACTGAGGGTCGTGAATATATCGAAGCGCCTCGTTGGGCAGATATCGGTATCGTCATTGTAGCTCTTGGTTTCGTTGCCAACCTTTTCCTAACAGGAATGAAAGGCAAGCAAACAGGTATAGTAACTGTACTTATGGCAGATATGATTGCATTTGCAGGTCTTTATTTGGCTGGTATGTTTTTTACTGATAATATTACAGTTGACCAATACTGGTGGTGGTGGGTAATCCACTTATGGGTTGAAGCAACATGGGAAGTTTTTGTTGGTGCTATCGCTGCTTATGGTCTTATCAAAATGATTGGTGCGCGCCGTCAAGTTGTTGAAATGTGGCTATGGATTGAAGTAGCGATGCTTTTTGGTTCGGGTATCCTTGGTATGGGTCACCACTACTTTTGGATTGGAACACCTGAATACTGGTGGGAAATTGGGGCATTATTTAGTGCGCTTGAACCATTACCTCTTGTAGCAATGTTTATCCACGTTCTTTATGACTGGGGAAAACAACAAGGTGAACAAAATGCATTAGGTGAAAAAGTTTCGGTTATTAACAATAAACCGGCATTTACTTGGTTCGTACTTCAAGCTTTTGGTAACTTCTTGGGTGCTGGTGTTTGGGGATTTTTCCACACTCTGCCACAAGTAAACCTTTATACACACGGTACGCAATTTACATCGGCGCACGGACACCTTGCTTTCTTTGGTGCGTATGCGACTATCTTAATCGGTATGATGTATATGGCTATCCAAGGTACAAACGGCATTAAAGTTATGAAACATACAAAAGCATCTATTTGGGCTGTTAGCCTAATTACTATCGGTGTTATGGGAATGACTGTTGCGCTTACTATCGCTGGATATGTTCAAGTTCTTGTTTCTCGTGCACAAATGGGTGCAACTTGGGCCGGATATTTTGATGGTCAAAGCGGCATGTGGTTTGCGCAAGCAATGGATTGGAGACTTCTAATGGGTGCAGTTACATTCGCAGGTTTCTTATTCCTAATAAAAGATTTCTTAAGTACCGGCAAAGATGCTGCACACCAAAGATAAGGAGAGATATTATGTTTGAACCAATGACAGATATAGTCCCAAGCTTTTTTGCTTGGTTGAATCAGGGCCCTTTGACGCTAACGATTTTTCTTCACACTGTTATTATACTTCCAATGTTTTGGATTTATAAACAAGAAAAAAATCGCTTAGAAAACGAAAAATAGGTGACGGGCCTTCGGGCCTGTTTAATCTTAATTTTAGGAGGAAGAATAAAATGAGATTTAGTAAGTTATTTATGTCGGTTGCCGCAATGGCAGTTGTTTCGTCGGGTTTGTTGGCTGATACTTCAGCTATGGATGTTGAGAAAGTTTTTGAGAAAGAGTGTCAGGGTTGCCACGGACCAAACCATGAGGGTGGTGTTGGTTCTGATCTTCGTCCTGGTGTTATTGAAAAGAAAAATTCTTATTCACTTGCTGAGGCAATTCTTAACGGCCGTCCAGGTACGGCAATGCCTCAATTTAAAGAATCATTTTCTAAAGCAGATGCTGATAAAATGGTTGATTACCTTCAAAGTTTTAAAGGTAAAAAAATCACTCAGTTATCATTAGAAACTGTAAAAGAGGGATGGAAATCTCTTAACGATAGAATGGCTCTTTTTTCAAAATATCCACATGCCGCGGATGTTAAGAAAAATACAGACATTGTTTTCGTAACTGAAAGAGATGCAGCGCGTGTTGTTTTCTTAGATGGTACAACAGGTAAAGTTTTATCTAAACACCCAGCTGGTTTTGCTGTTCACGTAACTGTAACAAATAAACGTCAACCTCGTTATGCGTATTCAATTTCTCGTTCAGGTTTAGTAACGATGTTCGACCTTAATACTCCTGGTCAACAAAAAATTGCTGAATGTCAAGTTGGTTCTGAATCACGTGGTCTTGCAGTTTCTCCGGACGGTAAATACCTAATGGCTGGTAACTACGTGCCGGGCGGTGCTGTTTTAATGGATGCAATGACATTAGAGCCACTTAAAGTTTATCCTACTTCAAGCGTAATTGACCCTGATGGAAACATTGGTTCATCTCGTGTAGCAGGTATATTTGATACTCCATACGGTCCTTATATTGCATTTGCACTTAAAGATGGTGGACATGTATATATCGTAGATTATTCTAAACCAGGTTTCCCGATTGTTGGTGATATTCCAAACATTGGTAAAATTCTTCATGATGGTTTCTTAAATGAAGGTAAAGAAATTGGTCGTTACTTATTTATAGCTTCTCAAGGAAGCGACGTTGTTGGTGTAGTTGACTTTAAAACTAAATCTTTAGTTACTAAAATTTATACTGGTCCAGCAGCTAAGCCACACCCAGGTCAAGGTTCTTCTTGGTATAACGAACACCTAGGTAAACAACTTGGTGCTACAGTTAACATGAATTTAGGTCAAGTTACAATTTGGGATGACAACTTTGATGTTGTTCGTCAAATTCCAATCGGCGGCGGTGGACTATTTATCGGTACATCTGAGCACACTCCATTCCTTTGGGCAGATAATGTTCTTGGCGGTGAAGATAACTGGAATAAAATACATTTAATTAACAAGCAAACTCTTGAATTAGATAGAATTATTACAGTTGGCACAACTAAAGGTACGGTAACTGATCCTGTAACTCATAAAGAGCTTTACAGCTGGAAAGTTCCTACAGTAAAAGATGATAAAGGTAATGCGGTTACGCCTCGTATCTTGCATGCAGAGCCGGCAAATCACGGTCACTGGACTATGATTTCTGAGTGGAATGCAGGTCGTATCGGTATTTATGAAGCTAAAACAGGTAATTTTGTTAAATATATCGAAGGTTTAGTAACTCCTACGTTTACTTACTCTATCGAGCATAGACAAACAATTCCAGGTGCATAATCTGTAATTTCTCCTCTTCGGGGAGAAATTAATTTATTGTTATTTATTATAAGCTAGTATAATAAATAACTATAAATTAACATGAAAGATGAACTTATGAGAATTGGTTTTATATTGATATTAACTTTTTGTTCTGTATTGTTCGCTCAAGAGTTAGACGGAAAAAAAGTTTTTGAAACGTATTGTTGGGGTTGTCATCATCAAAAGGCAGAGGCATTTGGTCCCTCTTTTAAGGAAATTGCTTCAAAGCGTACATTAGAAGAGATACAGGCCTACATAATAGAGCCAAAAGCTATGTATAAAGCTTTTGGGTATAAGCGTTCTGCTATGCCGCAACTGAATATTACAGACAAAGAAAGAGACTCTATCGCAAAATATATCTATTCGTATAAAGGCAGCAAATAATGTTTAGGCTTTCAAATTTATTGGCTTCGGTGATTGAGGGAAAACCTGAGAGAGTTCTTGGCGGGTCTATAGCTATTTGGAACTTTACCAATAGATGTAATCTCTCATGTATGCACTGCTATTCAAAATCAACTTTAGATGAAGTGGATACTTTGACTACGCAGCAGATAAAAAAAACAATTTTAGAAATGAAAGATAACGGAGTCAAATTTATTATTTTCTCAGGAGGGGAACCGTTAACCAGAAAAGACCTTTTTGAAATAGCGGACTTTTGTAAAGATAATGGCATAATCACGTACCTTTCGAGTAATGGTCTTTATTTCACAACTAAAAATGTGCAGCGTATTGTAGATACTTTTAATTATGTTGGAATAAGTATCGATGGAGATGAAGAAACACATGATTACTTCCGTGGGTTAAAAGGTGCTTTTAGGGAAACTCTCAAAGCTGTACTTTTGGCAAACTCAACCGGAGCAAAAGTTGGTATTCGTTTTACTGTAACCAAAGAAACTATAAACTCGCTAGAGTATATTTTTAATCTTGTAGAAGAGCACAACATACCAAAAATTTATATCTCTCATCTTGTATATTCCGGTCGGGGTTTAGATAATTTGAAGATGGATTTAAGTAAAGAGGAAAGAAGAAAATCTGTAAATTTTATTTTAGACAAGGCCTTTGAATACTATAAAACCGGCAGAGATATTGAAATTGTTACGGGAAATATGGAACAGGATGCGATTTTATTTTTAAATCGTTTCGCCCAAGAGTATCCTCAGTTAAAAGGAACTATGAGAGACAGATTGGTTTCATGGGGCGGCAATAGCGCAGGACGCAAACTTTTAAATATTAACAGTGAAGGGGATGTTCGGCCAGATCCATTTTTTCCGCTTACTGTCGGAAATATTATTGAGAAAAATTTTGGTGATATTTGGAAACAGGGAGAGTTGCTCGATGCGCTCAGGGTGCATCCGAGAAAAATCTCTGGGATATGTGCGGATTGCGAACAAATTGATATATGCAATGGTGGTTCGCGTGCGCGTGCTTATGCAATTACGGGTGATTTATGGAGTGAAGACCCCTCTTGTTATTTAAGCCTAGATGAAAGAAGGAACAATGAATGAATTTAAATAAAATATTATTAAGCACGGCCCTTATATTTTCTTTATTTATAGATATAAGTGCGGCGGAGAAAATATTTGTTGTGGAGAGAGAAAGTAATTCTTTAGCTATTATAGAAGGCGGTTTGCCTGGTAATCATATTGTAAACATGAAGGATATGAACCATGGAGTTGTAAAATTTTATGGAAAAGACGGCTATGTAATCAGTCGCGATGGTTATGTAATAAAATTTGATCCACAAAGTGAAAAAATAATTAAAGAGTATAAAACAAGCGATAGTGCAATCGGTTTTGTAATTAGTGAGTATTATGTTGCTGTGGCAAATTATGATAAAAAAAGTGTTGATATTTTGGATCGTGATTTAAATCCAATCAAATCATTTGTAACCGGTTCAAAGAATGTTGGAATAAAAATATATAAAAATTATCTGATTTTCTCCCAGATGGATAATGACAAAATAACAGTGCTTCATGATAAAAATATGGGTAAAAAAATTCCGGACTTTGAAATATACAAAGAATTTGAAGATGTTGGAGTGATGCCTTTTGATGCTATGATAAAAGACAATCATTTTATTACAGGATTTTTTAGCAGTGAACATTTTGGAGTAGTTGATTTAGATACCATGAAATACTCTAAAATCAAAATTATGCTTGGAGACCGTAAACCTGTCTTAAAAGTGCCACATTTTGGATTTTGGAGCATTAGTAAAGGGAGCGTATTTATACCGGCTGTTGGTGATAATAAAGTTTTGGTATATGATTCTCAATTTAATTTTGTAAAAAATATAGAAACTGAAGGACTTCCCGTTTTTACATCTTTAAGTCCTGATGAAAAATTTATGGCTGTTACATTTAGCGGTAAAAAATTTCCTGTAATTCAGATAATTGATACTGCATCGCTTCAAATAGTGAAACGATTTGAATTTGACGGGAAAGTATTGCATGTGAGATGGTCAAATGAAAAGCCAAATCTTTATGTTTCGGTAAATGATACAAATAAAATTGCAGTTATTAATACGCAAGAATGGTATGTGGCTCGTGAAATTTTTCAAATCAAAAAACCATCTGGTATATTTATCTTTGAAGGAACTAAATAATGGCAAAAGTATACTTAACAGGCGCCGGTCCCGGTGACTTGGAGTTGATGACGGTAAAGGCTTTGCGAGTCGTGAGAGAAGCGGATGTAATTATCTACGATCGCCTTGCGAATCCTGATATTTTGCAAGAAGCAAAAAGTGGATGTGAGTTTGTATATGTGGGTAAAGAAGATGGTCGCCATATCATGCCTCAAGACGATATAAATGAAGCAATCTATCAGAATGCACTTAAATATGAAACGGTTGTGCGTCTTAAAGGGGGAGACCCTTTTGTTTTTGGACGCGGAGGGGAGGAAGCAGCATATCTTTATGAAAGAGGCGTTAAATTTGAAATTATTCCAGGAATAACATCGGCGATTAGTGCTCCTGCATACGCTGGCATTCCAGTAACGCATCGTGGTGTAGCTGTCTCCTTTCGTGTGGTAACAGCGCATGAATCACCAAATAAAAAAGAGTCTCAAATCCCATGGGAAAACTTTAAAACGGATGATACAATTGTTTTTCTCATGGGATTACACAATCTTCCTAAAATTACTAAAAAACTTATAGAAATAGGAAAAAATAAAGATTATCCATGCGCCGTAATTTCTAAAGGAACAACAAAAGATCAACTTGTAGTTGTAGGAACTTTAGAAAATATAGTAGAAAAAGCAGAGGGAGTACCTACTCCTGCTTTGATTATTGTCGGCAAAGTAGTTGAACTTCGAGAGCAGCTTAAATGGTTTGAAGGTCATGCCTAAGCAAGGTTCCAATTTTAAAGAAGCTGTTTGCATCGCCACTAATATTTACTGGGTGGGGATGTACCTTAAAAATGACCCCTTTCAATGCCACCCTTATTTTATTAACAATGGGGATGAATCTATTTTAATTGACCCGGGCTCTATGTTGGAGTTTGATGAAACGATTAGAAAGATTAAAACAATCTGTGATATTAAATCTATTAAATATATAATCTTGCATCATCAAGACCCTGATTTAGCAGCAGCGGTACCGGAAATAGAAAAATTAATAGATAGAGAGGACTTGCTTATTGTCACTCATTCAAGAATGTCTGTTTTAATAAAGCATTATCTTGTCACCTCTAAATACTATGAAATTGATAAGCATAACAATACCCTTATAACGGATAATCATTTTAGACTTGATTTTCTTACTACTCCATATTGCCACTCACCCGGAGCCTTTGTTAGTTATGATGCAAAAACAAAAACACTTTTTTCCGGAGATATTTTTGGCGGTATTGAAGAGTCTTGGGAATTTTATGCGGATGAGAGTTATTTTGAAAAAGCGAAGCAATTCCATCAAGAATACATGCCAAGTAAAGATATATTTAATTACGCATTATCTAAAATCGAAAAACTGGATATAAATCTCATCGCTCCTCAGCATGGCTCTATTATAGAAAAAAAATACATTCCTGACCTTATTGGAAAAATGAAAAATCTCGATTGCGGACTTTATATAGAAGATAAATACAATCAAGAACTTATAGATACTATTAAAGAGCTTCAAGGAAAAGAAAGAACAATCAAGGAGCGTGACAGACAGCTGTTTGAGCAATCAAAAAGAGCTGAAATAGGTGAAATGATTGGTAATATTGCACATCAGTGGCGTCAGCCATTAGCGATAATTAATGCGATTGTAGCAATCTTAAAAGAGAAAAATGAGATAAATATTTTAACACAAACAGAACTCTCAGATAAACTTGAAAAAATGGAAAAGCGCATAGTCTATATGTCTGAAACCATTGAGGATTTTATGAATTATTATAGGCCGGATAAAGAAAAATCTATTTTTAGCCTCTTTGATGCACTCAGCAAAGCACTTGAAATTGTTAATTTTACAACTGAAAATGAAACATTATTGCTTAATGTTTCAGCAGACAAAACAATAAAGATTTATGGCTTGATGAATGAATATGTACAGGTTATTGTATCTATACTTTCAAATATTCATGATATAAAAATTCAAAGAAACCTTATTAATATTCAGATTGATATTTTATTAAAAAAGGAGAACAATGAAGTTGTGTTATCCATTGGAGATAATGCAGGGGGAATACAAGAGGAGGTATTACCTAAAATATTCACTCCCTATTTCACAACGAAACATCAATCTATGGGAACAGGACTAGGGCTATATATAGCTAAAATGATTATTGAAGATAATATGCAAGGCTCGCTTATTGCACAAAATAGCAAGGAAGGGGCATTATTTACTATAAGGGTACCGTATGCAGATTAAAGATATTAGTATACTAATCGCTGAGGATGAAGCAGAGTTAAGATTCTATTTGGATGAGTATCTTCAAATATTTTTTAAGCATGTTTATGTGGCAAAATGCGGACATGATGCATTCGTCCATTATTTAGATAAGCGGCCTGATATTATTTTAACAGATATCAATATGCCAAATCTTGATGGGCTTAGCATAATATCTAGAATTAGAGAACGAGACAGTGAAACAAAGATTATTGTAATGAGTGCACATTCTGAGCAGGATAAACTTCTTCAGGCAGTTGAGCTTCAATTGGTAACATATTTGATTAAGCCTATAAAAAATGAAACTTTAAAAAAAGTATTATTTGATACGGTTGCTCTTATTAGAGCCAAATCTAATCGTATCTATCTTAGTGCTGATATTTTCTGGGATAAAAAAAATTGTGTATTATGGAATAACCAAGAGAAAATAATATTAAAAGAGCGAGAGTCGATGCTAATGCAGATTCTATGTTCAAAAGTAAATCATGCCTTTTCAAGCGAGAGTATTTTTTATAAACTTTATGCCAACCAAAGTGAAAAAGAATTTTCACAGGATGCTATAACATCTCTAGTGAAACGAATTCGAAGCAAACTTCCAAAAGACATAATTCATAATGAATATGGCTCCGGTTATAAAATAGTACCAAAAAATCAAAATTTTTAATTTTGACAATTTTTGACAAACTCTCGCATTAAAATACTATTACGAGACTTCCTAATGTTCTCTTTAGATTCAAAGCAAATTAAAATCAGAATACCCAGAAGTTCTGATTTTAATAAATGAAATGAGACATCTTCCTTAAATCAATATTTTTCCAAATTGTATCTATCCCACAATTCTTTTGCTTGCAGATTTTTGCTGTCTATTGATTTTTTTGCCCATTTTTTTGCCTCAACAAACTTATTTTGTGAACAATAAATTTCCGCAAGCAGATAATAAGAAGCTACATCGTTTTTCATAGCATTTTTTTCAAGCCAAACAGCCGCTTCATCAAATTTTAAGAGTTGCATATAAATGCGACCTATATTTTGTTGTGCACCGAGATGACCCTTTGATGCGGCATACTCAAGAAGTTCTGCTGTTTTTGTTACATTTTGATCTGTAGCATCCCCTTTATAATACATCAGTGCTAAATTATATTTTGCATCACTATTATTTAAATCAGAAGATTTGTTTAACCAAAAAAAAGCTTTGGAGGAGTTTTTATCTACATCATAACCATGAAGGTACATCATTCCCAAGTCATATTGAGCTACAGAGTCATTCGCGTCCGCGGCTCTATTTAACCAATAAAGCCCTTTGTGGATATCTCTTGGCGTTCCTAATCCATTGAAGTAAAGATAACTAAGAGCATTTTGTGCGGATGAGTTCTCTTGTTGCGCTTGAGAGGAGTAGAGCTTAAAGGCAGTGATATAATCCTTTTTTTTAAAAGCGTCTAAAGCAGACTGCGCCGCATTTAGATTGTAGGTGAAAATAAAAAAAATAAAAAAAATAAATTTAAACATATTTTTTCTCATATATAATATAGTAGCGATGATAAAAATAGGGCTCCTAAAAATGTAACGCAAACCATCACCCCTCTTTTTGTTTTTTCTTGTATCTGATAACTCTTGTCCAAATAATCGGCTACCTTGATACCAGGATAGACCGTAAAAATAAACATTGGAAACGTCATGACTAAAATTATGATAATATCGTGCGAACTCACTTATATTCCTTCAATTCAAAATCTTTTTATACTAATTATTATATCATATATTAATATTTTTCTTTAAGTATTTTTGGGAAGAATAAATAAAGGATTTACATGAAAAACATCATAAAAATGGGTTCGGCTTCTTTGTTGAGTATGTTACTCTTTGTTGGTTGTAGTGCGGGAAATTCAGCTGCAGTTTTACAAGAAAAGGGTGCTACTGAGAGAATATCTATAAATAAAAGTTTGACACAAAAAGATATTCATGAGATTATTAAGAATGTTGGTGAAAAAGAGGGATGGATTATGACTGAATATAAAACTAATTCATTGCTTGCCGAGAAAATTAACGGTGATACTACTACAGCGGTTACCATTAATTTTGACACGTCTTCTTTTTTTGTTTCACCTCAATCGGACGATTTAGCAAAAGCTATTTCTGAAGAGTTAAATAAGTAAATTATTTATGATGTAAGTCCAGATACTTGTGAAAATCTTCTGGATTTACATACCCAAAAATATTTTTTCCAACAAAGAGTTCTTGAGTATTTAAAAAGAAGACCGATGGGTAGACCATGGTGTAAAGCATCTCTATCGGATAACTTTCTTTTTGTCCCTTCGTAATCAACACCGCGACAAATAGACTATTAATAATGCGGATATAAGCTTGACTCATAAAGGTCGTTTGTAAAATTTTATGACATTGCATGCAGTTCTCTTCTACGAGCAGGACCATAATCATTTTTTTATTCTTTATTGCCTCTTGATGCGCTTTATCATAATTTCCATACCAAGCAATAGTATCAGCTCTGAGTGATAGACCCAGTAGAATAAAAAAATATAAAATATACTTCATAGCGATACCCCCGATTTTTTTAGGTGTAATACGACCTATTATTAATTAAAGTAATATTTTCTAGAGTAAATATTTAGAAAAAATTATTCAAAAAGTACATGCAGTCCTTCTTTATTTTTAATTTTATACCCATTAGAATCTTTTTCCAATAAGTTTAATACGAGGAGCTTTTTAAATGTTCTCGAGAGCGTCTCAGGAGTCATATGCAGATGTTCTGCGAGTTGATAATATTTTAAAGTAGTTAATGCATCATCATTTGTATATAAAAACTTAGCTAAACGTGCGGTTGAATCTAAGACAATATTAAGTGCAATGACGTCTTCAAGATATTTAATTTTTTTAGATAAAGATTTAAAAAATATTAAAGCAATTTCAGGATTATGAAAAAATTCTTTTTTAAATTGTTCAAAATCAATTTCAATGACCGTACCGTCTGTTTCAAAAGCCGCAGAAGCAGGATAAGCTATCCCTTCTAGAACAGCCATTTCCGCAACCATGGACATAGGCTGAAATCTATGCATAATAATCTCATTATTTTTGGGATCGGTTTTATATACTCTTAATATACCTTTCACGAGTAAGGTTAAAGAAGTCGGTTGCTCTTTTTCGTAAAATAAAACCGAACCCTTATTGTAATCTTTCTTTTTCGCGAAGGAACTGAGAAGTTTAAACTGTTCCTCATCTAAGTTTTCAAAAAAATTAAAATTTTTTAAATCTTCCACTTTTATCCTTCATTATATTAACTAGGAAATATATCTGCCTAAAACTTAAAATAGTATTAACAGCCATCAAAAATAGATACAATAAATAGATAAAAGTTATTAGATATTATAATATTTTGGGGGAGGATGCAATACTGATACTAAAAAGTTATAGGATAATAAAATGGGAATTATTTTTAGTAAAAAACAGGCTATATTTAATTGAATTTTGCTACACTGAAACATCTAAAATCAAAGAGAAAAAAATGAATTTTCACAAGTATATGCATGCTGTAGGCACGGGTCCAAAGGGTAACAGAGACTTAAGTTTTGAAGAAAGTCAGGATATGATGCATCAAATCCTAGACAGGGGAATCCATAATGAACAAATTGCTGCTTTCTTGCTCGGATGGAGACTTAAGCCTGAAACAACACAAGAGTTTAGAGGAGCGCTTAGTGCATGTGATTCGTATATCACACCGGTAAAAATTGAAAATTCTATTGAACTTGGATATCCATTTGACGGAAAAGCAAACAATCCTTATATTTTTCCATTGGTTGCAAAAGTTCTTGAAGATTCAAGACTGAACTTGGTTGTCATCGGAGATGATATGCAACCTGCAAAAAATGGAATTACAACAAAAGATATTTGTACAAATATACAGCTTGGTTCAAATGTTCATTTTTTTGACAGAAAGGATTTTTTCAAAGAGTTGCATGACCTCACCGAAATCCGTATGCGCTTAGGTCTGCGTACAGGGCTTAATACAATTGAAAAATTACCGCGAATCGCAAGCAGTGAATATGCAATTACGGGTGTATTTCATAAGCCTTATGTTAAAAAATATGTGGAAGTTTTTTCTGAGCGTTATAAGCGTTTTGCACTTCTACAAGGAAATGAAGGAACACCGGAGTTGTTTAGCAAAGGTCGTTTATGGATAGCGAATAATAAGGATGATATTGAAGAATTTATCGTGGATCCGGAATATTATGGAATTAATTATCAAAAATCATGGGATGAGATAAGCGTAGAAGAATCATTAGATCAGTTAAACAATCCCTCAAACGAGTATTTGAAACTTGCAACATTGAATGCCGCAATTTTTCTTTTTGTAACAAACAGAGCAAAAAGTATCGGTGAAGCATATGAAATGTTAAATGGATAAATTTTCCAATCATATAAAAAATATTTTACATGGTTTTTTCTTAGCGGTCGGTACAACAATCGCTGAGCCTTCAACAATATTGCCGCTGATTGTAAGCTATTTTGGCGGTAGTTCGATGTTAGTTGGTTTTTTTGCAGCTCTTTTGCGCGGGGGAGCTATTATTGTACAGTTGTTTGCTGCATTTCAGGCGCAAAGCTATCAGCGAATGCTTCCTTATCTTCGTCGTATTTTTCTTATTAGATTTTTAGCATGGTTTTTTATCGGTATTGCCATTATGTTATTTGGAGAAAATTATCCAAATTTGACTCTCTTATCTATTGGAATAGGGCTTTTTATTTTTTCATTTAGTGCCGGTTTTGGTGCAATCTATTTTAAAGATATTTTAGCAAAGATATTTTCTCATAAATTTCGTGGAAAAACAATGGCATATCGACAGTTTTTCAGTGCTTTTGGCGGGCTTATCAGCGGTGCGTTGGCTGCTGTGATTTTAGAATCTTTTGAAGCACCTTACAGTTTCGCTTATCTGTTTATTATCAGTTCTTTTCTTATGGGCTTTGGTTATTTGGCCTTTGCTACGGTTGATGAGCCAATTAAAGAAGAAATAGCACAAAGGGAAAATTCATTTAAGAAATTTTTGAATAATTCATGGATGCTTCTTAGAGCAGACAAAGATTTACAAATACAGCTTGTTACATTTTTTTTGGCCTACGGATATTTGATTGCTTTGCCTTTTATAATTCTGGATGCGCAGGTAAAAATCAATCTTGATGGTATTGCGATAGGCAGTTTAATCACCGTGCAGATGATAGGAGCGATGCTTAGTAATTTTTTATGGGGAAGTCTTAGCGGAAGAGGGCATAATAAACGAACCGCAAATATTGCAATTTTTCTTTATATTATTGCTATTGTAATAGCATTTTTGAGCACATCTTTATTTGAATACATGATTGTCTTTTTTCTTGTCGGTGCTGCAATTGACGGAAATCGTATAGCTTCGGGAAATCTTATTTTAGCGCTGGCTCCCGCCGAGAAACGACCTGTGTATATTGCAATACAAATCAATGTCATTTCATTTGGAATGTTTTTTTCTATATTTGGCGGAGTGATTTTACATTTTTATAACTATACTCTACTGTATAGCATCACGCTTGCGATACTATGTATGGCACTGCTTTTTTCTTTTAAATTAAAGGACAAATAGTTTAAATTCCGAAAAAACTTTTTAGAAATTCGCGTTCTTTTGGTGTTTCAATAAAAATTTTAACAATAGTTTGATTATTGTCTCCAAGTATAAGCACTTCATTATTTTCAACTCTGAGATGTGATTTTCCCCATGCTTGATCCAACTCATCTAAACGGAATAAAACTTCTGCCGCACTAGGCTTCTCTTTTTCACCAGTTTGATTGTCAACAATGGATAATCCGCCCATTCTTTTTTCCAATTTGTAGGGACTGTAAACTTTTATAGCTTGGTAAATCCGCTTTTCTTTATCCTCCGGCACTGCACGCTGCATAGAAAGTATTCCCATCACTAAAAAGGCAAACAACAACCCAAATATTAATCCTTTTTTAACATTCATTCTTTACTCCAAGTTTTAATATAATCTTCTGCTTTTTTATCAAGCATTTTCATTCTTTCTTTCCCTTTTGGGAGCGTTGTACGCAACTGTTTCATTTCATCCAAAAACTGAGATATTCCATTAGGAATAAGATTTTGTAAATATCTTCTTAGATGTTTTGCCAATGCAGGCGAAGCACCTGAAGTTGAAATGGCAATGGTTAAATCATCTTTTTTAACATAGGATGGAAAAATAAAATCACAGTAATCCACCGAATCAACGCTATTACATAAACAGTTGTATTGTTTTGACTCGTCAAATATTTCTGCTTGCAAAGGGATGTTGTCTACTGCCACTACAACAATAGCAAAATCTTTAATATCCCCTGTATTGTAAATTCGTTTTTTGAGTTGTAAATTTTTTTCATCGATTGTTTGCATCATCTGCTGTGATAATTCCGGTGCAATTACCGTGATATCATTGGTGAAATCAAGAAGATGATCTAATTTTTCATAGGCGATATTTCCGCCCCCGACTATCAAAATTTTTTTATTATCCAGTTTTAAAAAAGCGGGAAAATAAGCCATAAAAATCCTTCCTATCTTTTGCTTAACATAATAACATATTATAAACAGTAGAGTACCCGAAAGTATGTGCTTCGTTATTGACTTACATCAATTGAATTTAGCTTAAATTAGATTACAATCACTCAATATAAATTTTAAAAAGATGAGGAATATTATTCATGCGAGAAGAAATTTTATCAAGAATACAAAAACAATTTCCTTTGGTTGCCAAGCCGTTTGAACAAGTAGCAAATGAGTTGGGTATTAGTGAAGACGAGGTTCTTGACATTCTTAAAAAAGAAAAAAGTGACAAAATTATTCGTCAAACTTCCGCAATTTTTGACACAAAAAGATTAGGATATGAATCTTCTTTGGTTGCATTTAAAATTCCACATGCCAAGATAAACAAGGCCGTTAAAATAATTAATTCTCATCCGGGCATATCGCATAACTATGAACGTAATCATGATTTTAATATATGGTTTACACTTGCCGTGGCTCCGGACTCGATTCTCGGTCTTGAAAAAACAATAGAAATTTTGTCCAAGGTTACAGAAGCAGAGGATTATATTATGCTTCCGACACTGAAGCTTTTTAAAATATCGGTTAAACTCAATACTACGGGAAACGACGATAAAAAAGAGAAAGTAAAAAAGGTGAAGCATTCAGACATCGAATTGACACCGCTTCACCATAAAGTGATAAATAAAGCGCAATACGACATTGAGATAGAGAGTGAACCGTTTAAAAAGATAGTAGAAGAGCTAGGTATTGATTATGGTACATTTTTTTCCATATTGACAGAGCTACAAGAAGCAGGAGTTATGCGCAGATTTGCATCTATATTAAACCATAGAAAAGCCGGTTTTAGTGCGAATGCTATGGTTGTCTGGGACATTGATGAAAAAAATGGTGAGAAAATAGGAGAAAATGCAGCTACTTTTAGTGCCGTAAGCCACTGCTACCTTCGTCCAAAATATGCAAATTGGCCTTATAACCTTTTTACTATGGTTCACGGTAAAACAACAGAAGAAACAAACGGTATAATTGCGGAAATGGCAAAAGAAATAGATTCTGCGTCTTATATGCCCCTTTATTCATCAAGAGAGTTTAAAAAAGTGCGCATAGAATATTTTACACCTGATTTTGCAAGTTGGGAAAATAAATACAATATTATATAAAGAAGGAATGATATGGAACTTTTTTTTGAATTAGAGATAGTTTACATCGTAATTGGGATTTTTATTTTGAGTGTGACAGCGGTTGTTACAACAAGGGATTTTGTGCCTAAAGTTGCTTTTAAACGCGGTATGATAGGTGTAGGTAGTATATTGGCTGTTATGATTTCGGCGCATTATTTTATAACAACCAAACGCATGGACGGTGTAAAAGAGATTTTTAATGAAGGCGGCACCATTATTTGCGAAAATAAGATGCAGCGTACTATTTCTAGGTCTGTTTTGATTTCAAAAAAACTTGAATGGAGCTTGGTTGGAGATTTGTTTAAGTCTGATAATGTGGTGAGAGATTTTCACACTTCAAGATGTGTTGAATACACGGGAGAAGCTCCAGAATGAAAAAAGTATTTTTGGCAATATTCATAAGTATGCTTCATCTTTTTGCCGCCGCTACTTTTGAATCTTCTCAAACATGCAAGACCTGTCATCCTATAATCTATGATGAGTTTACAAGCTCATCGCATCGAAATGCTTCAATATTTAATGACCCAATCCATAGGGCGGTATGGGATAAACACCCTTTAAGCAAGGAAGAAAAATATACATGTGCAAAGTGCCATACCCCAACCGATAAAAAATTGTTGGATGCTTTGGAGTCCGGAGAATCTGCTTTGCCGCAAGACAATAAAATACAAACAACAGAAGCGATTACCTGTATTTACTGCCATAGTATTCAAGATGTTCAAGAACATGCAAAAAGTAATACAAATATTCTTACAACTAAAGAAAAAACACTTTTTTCAGCCAGAGATGAAGAAAAAGGTAACAGTAACCTTCAGTATAAAATTGAGAGCAGTTATTTAGGTTTGCTGACCAAGAAAAGCGGTTCCCCGTTTCATGATATAGACTTTAGCAATAAAATTTTTTATAACGCAAATATGTGTATCGGGTGTCACTCTCATAAACAAAATAAGCATGATTTTGATATATGTAAAATGGATATAGAAAGTAAAAATACAGATAAAGAGAATTGTATAAGCTGCCACATGCCATTGGTTCAAGGAAGTTTTACAACGGCAGTTGATTCACAAACGCACCGTTATCATGGATTTGCCGGAAGTGGACACAAACCACAAATGCTTGCACAGTATGTAAAATTATCTCTTCATAAAAATGCAGAAGGTTTTGAAATAAATATCAAGAATGGAGCAAACCACCAGTTGCTGCTTCATCCGTTGAGAGTAGGTGAACTCCAAGTGAACATTATAAGAAATAAAAAAGCAATGTCATTGGCTCCGGTTAAATTTATGCGCATTATCGGCAAAGATGGCAAACCGACTATGCCATGGTTGGCCGATACTGTTCTTGAAGATAGTCATATAAAAGCAAATGAAACTAGAAAAATAAAATTTAGCGAAAAATTACACAGCGGTGATGTTGTTGAGGTGAGACTTGGTCATTACAGTGTGAATCCCAAGGCTGTTAAAATGTTAGGCTTAGAGCAGTATAATGATTTAACAAAATTTACTCTCTTTAAAAAAGAAAGTTTTATGATTAAGTAAGAGGTTTAAAATGTTAGCTGTATTAAAACGGTATATGATGGCATTCTTTTTTTTGTTGATTGTTATTGTCTTGATGCTGATTGGTACCTTGGGTGTTAAAAGTTTTGGAGATAAAATGTTTAAAGACAGCGGAATCAACATGGAACCAAGAGGACAAAGGATTAACCAATGAGTTTGACTATAGTGCTAATAATTGCTCTTATTTTGAGTTTGGGTTTTCATTTTATCGGTGTGTATGTCAATTCTAAAAAGATTGTCTGGACTATGCTTGCTATTCTTTGGGCCGGATCCATAAATATAGCTCTGAGTGAAATCAAACCTAAAGGGTATGAAGATATTCAGGAGATAAAAGGCAAATATCTTGAAACAGACAAACTGATAGAAGAATCTATGCCTGAAATTTCGGTCTATGAAATGCTGCGTATTAAAAAAAGTTTTAATGAAGCAGAAAAAAAGAAATAACTTTTTACACAAACACTACACACTCCGCAGATACAATACTCCTAAATTAAGAGTTTAGGAGTTTATTATGAAATTACTGTCCATACTATTAGGATTGAGCTTCGCGTTAACGGGTTTAAATGCGGCAGCTTTTGAGCAAGAAGCTAAAAGTAAATCAGCAGTTGTAAAACTGAGTGCCGAAAAACCTTTGGTTGTCGGCAACAACACTATTGTTTTTGAAATAAAACAAGATGCAAAAGCAACAACGGGCGACACCGTCACGGTCAAAGCTTTTATGCCGGCAATGCCTGGAATGCCTTATATGGAAAACAAAGAAGCGGCAACAGAATTGGGCAACGGCAAATACGAGTCGGTTGTAAATTTTTCAATGGGCGGAACATGGCAGATACATATCTTTGTGACACCAAAAGACGGCAAGAAATATAGAGTGAAAACTTCTATAAATCTTTAAGAGGTGATTGTTATGCTTCGCATTATCTCTGTGTGTTTTGCACTTGCAGTCATAGTGCAGGCGCAAAATCTGAATGAGATTATCTCCCATTCTCTAGAATCCCATAATTCACTTCGTTCTATTGAACAGAAAATTAGCTCTTTTAATGATGCTCTAGAACTGAGTCAAAACTTTCAAAATCCGGAACTTTCGCTGAGCATCGGCGATATACAATTCAAAGAGCCGCTCAATCGCTCCATAGAACCGATGCAGTACACGTCTCTCAACATTAAACAAAAAATTCCCTATTTTGGAAAAAGAGCAGCAAACGCTTCTCTTGTCAATGCCCAAAAAGATATCGTTTTTAGCTCATTGCAAGAGGCAAAAGTTGCTTTGGTCAAAGAGATAAAAATAACTGCATATACGATTTGGGAACTTGAACAAAAACTTCTTATTATAGACGAATACATAAAGCTTGCCAAGAGCAATATTGAGCTGAGCAATGCCTATGGCAGCAGCGGAGAATCATGGCATGTGGAAATAGCTTCGATGCAGCTTTCGCTTTTGGAGCTGAATATAAAATACAGCCGCATGAACAGTGCTTTAAAATCTCTCTATGCAAAACTTTCATATCTTGGTGCCAAAGAGATAAAGTCGGTTCAGGTGGACGCAGATGTGATGCAACCCAAAAGTTTAGACACGTATGCTAAAGATTTACTAAATAACAAATCGTATGCAAAGCAATTCAAGCAAGTACAAGAAAAAAACTCTCTTGTGAAAGTAAAAGAGTTGGACTCTAACATTGATCCCTTTATAAGTGTGGGATATTTTTATCGTGAAGCCTTTGAGGATTATATAAGCGTAAGTGTCGGAGCGGCTCTGCCTCTTTATGGCAGTGAAGATTTAAATGTGCAAAAGGCTAGAAAAGAGGTTTTGGAAGCAGAGTTAAACAAAACTGACGTGTATGAAAAATTAAAAGTGAATTTAGGCGAGGCGCATGCAGAACTTTTAAGCAATTATGAAGTTTATCTGATTATTTCACAAAGGAGCATCGTAGAGCTTGAGCACATGATAGAAGTTGCCGAGAGTATGCTGAAAAATGGAAAAAATCTTCTTTCCTATACGAAGCTTTTGGAGAAAAAATTAAGCCTTGATGAACAGAAATTTGCGGCACAGGCCGCTTATAAAAGAGCAGAGGCAAATATAGAAGCACTCAAAGGAGAGATACAATGAAATATCTAATACTGTTATTTTCATTATTACTTATGGCAGAGGATAAGAAAGTAAGTGTGGAGCAGCTTTTTAGTGTTCAAACCGTCCAAGTTAAGAAAATGACAACATCAAAGGTTCAAAAAAACTACGGATATGTCAAAGCGGATGAAAGCCAAAGATACAATGTAGTTCCCCGTTTTGGCGGCTATGTTGAGGTATTGTATGCAGATACTATTTACAAAAAAGTGAAAAAAGGGGAGCTTCTGGTGAAGGTATATTCTCCCGAAGTTTTAAGTGCAAAAGAGGAATATCTAGCGACTTTGAAGTATGATGCACTAAGAAAAAACAGTGAAATGTTAAAGAGTTCCAGAGATAAACTCCTTCTTTTAAATATAGATGAAAGTGAGATACAAGCGATAGAAAAGAGTTTGCAAGTTTCAAGAAGTACAAATATTTATGCACCTGCCGATGGATACATATTTGCAAAAAGTATCTCAAATCTTGATGCGTTTAATCCAAAGCAGAAGCTGTTTGAAATTGTCAACCTTGATACTGTCTGGATTGAAGTCAGGCTTCATCAAAAAGAGCTGAAAAACTTGGAGGCCCTTGAGAGTTTTAAAGTTAAAGCTATCGGGATAGAGAAAGTTTTTTATGCAAAAAAAGGGATTTTATATCCAAACCTTAATGCAAAAGAATCCACTTTAACACTTAGACTGCATGCACAAAATAAAAACAACGCTCTTCAAGCCGGAATGTATGTCAGCGTAGAAGCAAGCGGTAAAAAAGAGGAATATTTAACGCTTCCTGCGAACTCTGTTATTAGAAAAAATAAGGCTTTTTATGCTTTTGTTGCCGGAGAATATGAGGGAGAATATGAGCCTAGAGAAGTTTCTGTAAAAGTTTTAGATGCAAATACATACATAATCGAAGATGGTTTAGTTGAGGGTGATGCGGTTGTCAGTCATGCAATGTTTATGATGGACTCCGATGCTCAGATAAACAGTTTATACTAGAAGAGGTGTGAGATGATTGAAAAATTAATCGAAGTGAGTATGAAAAATAAATTTTTGGTACTCACTCTTACACTTTTTTTTATATTTGCTTCTCTTTATGCTATAAAAAATACACCCATAGATGCGCTTCCTGATTTATCGCCTCCGCAGGTGATTGTTCAGATAGAGTGGGCAGGGCAAAGCCCTGAGATAGTTGAAGAACAGGGGACATACCCTTTAGTATCAAAATTTTTGTCTATCTCTTCCATTGAAACTGTTCGCGGTTTTTCTACCTATGGCAATGGGCTCGTTTATATTATATTTAAAGAGGGAACAGACCTTTATTGGGCAAGAAGCAGGGTACTTGAGCAACTTTCCACCATAAGTTCGGACTTGCCTGATTCTATGAGTGTTTCTCTTGGGCCGGACGCTTCGGGTGTTGCATGGGTGTATGAGTATGCTTTAACTTCTAAAACAAAAAATTTGGCAGAGCTTCGAACCATTCAGGACTACTACTACAAGTTTGCTCTTTTGGGCGTGGATGGGGTAAGTGAAGTAGCTTCCGTGGGAGGTTTTATTCCTGATTATCAGGTTGTAGTCAATAACGATTCCCTTATACAATACAATTTAAACATAGCAGATATAGCTAAGGTAATTAAAGCAAACAACAATGACACGGGCGGAAGAATAGTTCTTCAAAACGGTTATGAGTGGATGGTTTCTGCCCAAGGTTATGTTAAAGATTTGGATGATATCAGAAATCTGGTTGTAAAGACGGACGGAGGAGTTGGCGTCACTTTAGGTGATATTGCCAGAGTTGAAGTCAGCACCTCTATGAGGAGAGGCATAGCCGAACTTAACGGGCAAGGTGAGGTTGTCGGCGGAATCGTGATGCTGCAATACGGTGCGGATGTTTATAAAAGCATAGAAAAAATAAAACAAAAAATGGATGAGCTTAAAATGGAAGGGGTGGAGGTCATCACGACGTACGACCGTTCAAGCCTCATCAAAAAAGCTGTCGATAATCTCGAACACACTCTTTTTAAAGAGAGTCTGATAGTTATTTTTGTAATCGGTATATTTTTATTTCATTTTCGCTCTTCGCTTATCGTGCTTATCGTTTTGCCATTGACAATCGGTTTGACTTTTTTGCTTATGAAATTATTTGGAATCGGTTCAAACATTATGAGTTTGGGAGGTATCGCCATAGCCATAGGCGCGATGATAGACGCTTCCATAGTGATGATTGAGAATGCGCATAAAGAACTGCATAAATTGGACACCAAACAAGGAAGTGTCTCCAACAAAGAGAGGGTAGAAGTCATTTTAAAATCCTCACAAAAAGTGGGACGCCCTATTTTCTTTGCACTTGTTTTGGTGGTTGTTTCTTTTTTGCCTATCTTTGCTCTCTCGGGGCAAGAGGGTTTGCTTTTTACCCCCTTGGCTTTTACAAAAACTTTTGCAATGGGTGTCGGTGCGATTCTCTCCATTACGCTGGTTCCGGTCTTGATGATTTATTTTCTCAAGGGAAAAATCGTTCCGGAATCTAAAAATCTGCTCAACAGGTTTTTCATCTGGGTTTACACCCCTGTTTTAAAATACTCTCTAAAATTAAAATATCTTATCTTGGTTTTGACAGTATCATCACTCATTTATATTTACCCTTTATATAAAAATTTTAACTGGGAATTTATGCCTATGTTAAATGAGCAGACTTTTATGTATATGCCGGTAACCCCTTATGGAATCGGTGTAGATTTAAGTAAAGAACTCACGCAAAAAACAGATAAAATTCTTGCGTCTTTTCCAGAAGTTGAGACAGTATTTGGCAAAGGGGGACGTGCCACAAGTGCAACAGACCCCGCACCGCTGAGTATGATAGAAACGATTATTACTTTTAAAGATGAGAGTCTGTGGCGCGAGGGGATGACCTACACAAAACTGATGGCCGAGATGGAGAAAGCTCTTCAGATTCCGGGCTTGGTGAATTCATGGACCTATCCTATACGTGGAAGAATAGATATGCTTCTTAGCGGCATACGAACACCTCTTGGGATAAAACTCTATTCAAAAGACGTAAAAAATCTCGAAATATATGCAAAACTCATAGAGCAAAAACTTCGTGCTCTTAACCTCACTCAAAGCGTATTTGCCGATCAGGCAAGTGCCGGATATTATCTGGATATAGATATAGATGAGAGTGAGCTTGCGAGGTATAATCTTACAAAAAATACACTTTTGGAGTACACCTCTTTGGCGATAGGGGGAATGAAGGTAGGTACTTTTTATAAGGGAATTGAGAGATATCCAATCAGTCTGAGACTTGAACAAGAGCAGAGACAATCCATAGAAGATATAAAAAATATCCAAATTCAAACATCTTTGGGTTATGTTCCTTTGAGCACTTTTGCAAATGTTTCTTACAGACAAAGCAGTTCGGTTATAAAAAGCGAAATGGCATCTCCTGTTATTTTTGTGTATATCACGCCAAAAGAGGGAGTCAGCCCCACAACATATAAACTTGAAGCAAATAAACTCTTAGAAGATTTAAAATTGCCAACGGGAAGCTATATAGAATGGGCCGGACAGTCTGAATATCTGGAGAGTGCAATGGCTAAAATTATTTGGATAGTGCCGGTCGTGCTTCTTGTCATACTGATTTTAATTTATATGGCACTTAAAGAAATCGTAGTGACTCTTATGGTGTTTTCTACACTTCCTTTTGCTTTTTTAGGAGGGCTTATCTATACAGAGTATCTGCATTTTAGCATGAGTGTCGCGGTTATCGTAGGTTTTTTGGCACTGCTTGGCATTGCTGCACAAACCGCCATCATTATGGTTATCTATTTACAGGAGAGCATAGAAAACTTTCAGGAACAGTACAAAGAAGATTTTGATAAAAAGCATTTAAGAGAAGCGATTTACGAGGGTGCGGTTCAAAGGGTCAGACCCAAACTTATGACCCTTTTTGCCATACTCGCCGGACTTTTGCCTATAATGTTTAGTGATGGAGTGGGGAGCGAAGTGATGCAGAGGATAGCCGCACCGATGATAGGAGGCGTGGTAAGCTCTGCCGTCTTAAGCTTGCTCGTTATCCCTGTTTTGTATGAGATGTACGTGAAGTTCAAATATAAAATTGGGTAGCAGAAAAGCCGGCATGTGGAAGGGAGGTTTGTGCCCTTCTTTCACAGTTATATTTTTTTTATCAAAAACTCTTTAAAATAGTGTGTGAGCAACTCTTTTTTTTCCTCTTTTTTGGCTTTTACTTTTGGAGGCAGCACACTTAAAATATCGCAAAATATATACTTTTCTATCAGGTTTAAACTCTCCAATTTCTTATAAATATCCAGTGTAAATTTTGTGTTTTCTTTGGCGGTTTTTGCACTTGTGTTGATGTAAATAAGCTGGATGTCTTGTATCTCTGGCACTGTTTTTGGATGTAACTCCAAGTCAAAAATATACTCTATCTCTTTAAAATCAAAAATCTTCGTGTCCGCTGTTTTTATGTAAGTGTCTAAAAAGATGTTTACTTCTCTGTACTTTTCGTATTTTTCATCAAAATTTAGCAAATAATTATACAATTTTGGTTTTGTCGTTTTCCAGTTATGTAAAGTTGCTCTTGTTACTTCAAATTTTTCAGTAATTTCTTTTATTGATGACATCAAATTATTTCCATAAATTAAGTTTTAAAAATTCTACTTGTTTAATAATTTGCTACTTATCTGTCTAATAATAAATAATATATAAAAATATTTGATTATTATGTATTTTTCGAATTTAAATTGTGATAGCATAAAATAATTTGATATATAATGATATTTTGCATTCTATGTGTCAATTAATTTGATGTTGGAATTTTTATGGACATACTACAACTTGAAATAAAACTGCAAACTTTAGTGGACAATCTTAACAAAAATGATTTTATCTTTGATTTTCTTTTGGCGTATGAGATGCCCAAGGCCAATGTTGCAAGGCTTAGAAAAAACAGCGATGTAAATACTTTACATGTAAACGGCGAGTTACAAATCAAAAATAAAAAGCTATTTTTTAAAGAGGCAAGCACGCAAGAGTTAGAGAATGTGTTTGGCGAGTTGGTAAAAAGTAAAAAAGCTTTGAGGTTTATCGTAGTTACAGACTATGTGACCTTAAAAGCGATTGATATAAATCTGCAAACAAAACTGAGCATTCCGCTTACAGAACTCCCTAAAAACTCAGACTTTTTTTGGCCGCTTGCCGGAGTGGAGCGTGCGGCGGTTTATGATGAAAAAGAGGCGGATGTCAAAGCTTCTATCAAAATGGCGAAGCTGTATGAAGAGCTAAAAAAAGAGAACCCGACACATACTCATGAAGAGATACATGCACTCAATCTCTTTTTGACACGCCTTTTATTTTGCTACTTTGCGGAAGATACCGACATATTTGTTGAGGAAAATCAGTTTACAAACTACATCAAAGCTCTCTCAAAACCTGACGGTAGCGACTTAGATGTTCACATAAACACACTTTTTGAGACGCTCAACTCCACTGAGCGAAATATTTCAAGCCATTTAAAGAGTTTTCCTTATGTAAACGGCGGCTTGTTTCGTGACAATGTAGCGCTTCCAAAGTTTAGTGCAAAGTCTCGCCGTCTGCTTATAGAGTGCGGTGCAGAGCTTAACTGGTCGCAGATAAATCCCGACATTTTCGGCTCCATGATTCAAGCGGTGGTAAGTGAAGAGCATCGTGGCGGAATGGGAATGCACTACACTTCAGTTCCAAACATCATGAAAGTTATCAATCCTCTTTTTTTAGAAGAGTTATATGCGGAGTTTGAAGCGGCAAAAGGGAACTTCAAAAAACTCAACCAACTCCATACCCGCATCACAAATCTCAAAATATTTGACCCGGCATGTGGAAGCGGAAACTTTCTCATCATCGCCTACAAAGAGCTGAGAAAGTTAGAGATGAAAATCTTTGAGAGTGCACAGATGCTCCACATGCCAAGCATAAAACTCTCTCAGTTTTACGGCATAGAGCTAGATGACTTTGCCCATGAAGTGGCGATTTTGTCGCTTTGGCTTGCAGAGCATCAAATGAACATGGAGTTCAAAAAGAAGTTCGGAGACTGCACCCCGACACTCCCTCTTAAAAACGGCGGAAACATCATCCAAGGAAATGCGACAAGACTAAACTGGGAAGAGGTGTGCCCAAAAGTGCAAGGGGATGAGATTTATATTTTGGGGAATCCGCCGTATGTTGGTTCTCGAAACCAAAACAAAGAGCAAAAAGAGGATATGGAATATTCTATAGGAGCTATCAAAGGTTATAAAAAAGTTGATTATATAGTTTGTTGGTTTTACAAAGGTGCTGATTATATCAAAAAAATAAATTCTAAATTTGCATTTGTAACTACAAATTCAGTAAACCAAGGTGAACAAGTCGCATTAATATGGCAAAAAATTTTAGGCGATGATTTGGAAATATTTTTTGCCCATCAGTCATTTAGATGGTCAAATAATGCAAAGGCGAATGCAGGAGTAACAGTTGTAATTATAGGATTATCAAATATTTTAAAAAATAAAAAATATATTTTTAATGAAACCATAAAGCATGAAACATTAAGTATTAATCCTTATTTAGCAAGTGGAAACACTTTTTATATTAATAAAAGACAAAAGCCACTTTCTGATTTTCCATTGATGATATATGGAAATGAACCAAGAGAAAATGGTAATTTAATGTTGACAGAAAATGAAAAAAATGAACTTGTCAATCAGTATCGTGATATAGAACAAAATATCAAAGAAGTATCTGGAGCTAATGAGTTTATAAATGGTATTAAAAGATACTGTTTGTGGGGAAATGAATTATTAAGTTTAAATATTCCAGAAATTCAGAGAAGAATTCAAAATGTTAAAAATTATAGATTAACAAGTAGTAGAAGTGCAACACAAGAATATTCAGAAAAACCTCATTCTTTTACGTCTATAACATATAAAAGCAACCCATCAATTATAATTCCTATCGTTTCATCTGAATTAAGAAAATATATTCCTATTGGCTTTTTGAATGAATCTACAGTCATATTAAATTCTGCTCAAGTAATTTATTATGATAGTTTATGTATTTTTGGAGTCATAACTTCACAAATGCACATGACATGGGTGAAAGCAGTTGGCGGTAGCTTAGAAACACGAATAAGATATTCATCTGTACTTTGCTACAACACCTTCCCCTTCCCAAAAATAACCCAAACACAAAAAGAAGCCATAGAAGAGATGGTGCATCTCATTTTAGACGAACGAGTGAGAGACAAAAACTACCTCAAAACCATGGCAGAACTCTACGACCCAGACAAAATGCCAGACGGACTAAAAACCGCCCACCACAACCTAGACATGTACATAGAAAATTGCTACAGAGAGAAGCCATTTGATAGCGATGAAGAGCGGTTAGAACACCTTTTTAAACTCTATGAAAAAATGATTAAAGAGGAGAAAAACATTACAAAATGACATATTTTTTAACATAAAATATTTCTAACTGTATGATATTTGAAAATATCAGGGGCGAAAAATGGATGAGTTGTTTAACAAATGGAATGAGGTTAAAAAAATAGTTCAAGATGAAAATATCTTGGTAGGATTTAAAAATAGGGATATATTTTATATGAATATGGGCAAAAATATCGGTTACGAGCAAGATGGAAAAGGCGAAAACTTTGTGCGTCCTGTTGTAGTTGTTAAAGGATTTAACAAAGATATATTTTTTGGCATACCATTGTCTACAAAACTAAAAGAAGGTAAATTTTATTATCAGTTTTCTTTTAAAAAACAAGATGAGACTATTACAAATATCGCTTTGTTATCTCAAATGAGACTCTTTAGTACAAAAAGGCTTTTAAATAAAATAGGTGTGATTGGTAAAGAAGATTTTCAAGAGTTAAAAAATAAATTTAAAGTTTTGATTGATTAAACCCCACCAAGAAATGATGGGTCGTCCCGAAGGAATTTAGAGTGTCATTGTACTCAAATCTATGAGATAAGTCAATTAAATTAAAAAAAGGAAAAATAAAAATGACAAACCTCATAGAAGTAAACTACAGCCAAACTGGCAAAAGCAAAACCACAAATGCACTTGGCATGAGAGCTATGCAAGAGCGGGCTTATGAGAAGAGAAATGAGCAGTATCTGCTCCTTAAAGCGCCTCCTGCTTCTGGAAAATCACGCGCCTTGATGTTTATTGCACTTGATAAACTTTTACATCAAAATATCAAAAAAGTTATCGTTGCAGTTCCTGAAAAAAGTATCGGCGGTTCGTTTGGCAATGCTGATTTGATGTCGCATGGGTTTGAGTGTGATTGGCATGTGGAAGCGAAATATAATCTTTGTACTATTGAGTCAAATGAAAGCAGAAGTGCGATTTTTAAAGAGTTTTTAACGAATGACGCAAAGATACTAATCTGCACACATTCCACTTTGCGCAACGCTTTTGAGACCATAAATGAGAGCAGATTTGATAACACGCTTTTGGCGATAGATGAGTTTCATCATCTCAGCGCCAGCGATGCTAGCGTGCTTGGAAATGTACTCAAATCGATTATAGCAAAGTCAAATGCGCATATCATGGCAATGACGGGTTCGTACTTTCGAGGCGATGCGCACCCCATACTTTTGCCCGAAGTTGAAGATAAGTTTGCAAAGGTGAGCTATAACTATTATGAGCAGCTCAACGGCTATGAGCATCTCAAATCTTTGGGGATAGGGTATCACTTTTATCAGGGGAAATTTACCGAGGCTATAAGTGAAGTGCTGGATTTGAGTAAAAAAACCATCATCCACATTCCACATGTCAACTCAAGGGAATCTACAAAAGACAAGCATGGAGAGGTTGGATTTATTTTAGATGTTATCGGCGAGCTTGTGGGAGAAGAGCGTGAAACAGGAGTTATCAGCGTAAAAAGAGCAGACGGTAAAATTTTAAAAGTGGCAGATTTGGTAAATGACGACCCCGTGGATAGACCAAAAATACAAAAGTATCTGCGTGAGATAAAAAGCGCTGAAGATATGGATATCATCATAGCGCTTGGGATGGCAAAAGAGGGTTTTGACTGGCCGTATTGTGAGCATGCTTTGACGGTTGGTTATCGTGCTTCCCTCACTGAAATCATACAGATTATCGGGCGCGCTACAAGAGACAGCCAAAACAAATCACATGCGCAGTTTACAAACCTCATAGCCCAGCCCGATGCGACAAGTGCGAGTGTAGCAAATGCAACAAACGACATGTTAAAGGCGATAACGGCTTCACTTTTGATGGAGCAGGTTTTGGCACCGAATTTTAAGTTTAAGACCAAGCTGCCTCATGATGAGAGCGAACATGTATCGGGAGAGTTTAAGATAAACGGCTACAAAGAGCCATCTTCTAAAAGGGTAAAAGATATAGTTGAACAAGATTTGGCAGAGTTAAAAGCAAAAATTTTACAAGATGCAACAATTGAAAAAACTTTAGGGAGTGATATAACACCCGAAGTTTTAAATAAAATGCTCATTCCAAAAATCATACAAGAGAGTTATCCTGAGCTGAGCGCCGATGAGCTTGAAGAGGTTCGTCAACATGTAGTTGTAGATAGTGTTTTTGCAGGTGCAAAAGTGGAGGGTAATCGTGTTTTTATCCAAGGTTCAAACAGATTTATAAACATAGATGAGTTGAGTATTGACTTGATAGACAGCATAAATCCGTTTCAAAGAGCGTATGAGATAATGTCAAAAAAAGTGGATGAAAAGATTTTAAAGCTGATTCAAGAGAGCATTGATGCTACAAAGTTGACAGTAAATGAAGCAGAAGCGGCTTACTATTGGAAGGATGTAAACAAGTTTTATAAAGAGCATGGCAAAGAGCCTAGCAAAAATTCAAATGATGAGTTTGAAAGAAAACTGGCGGATGTTTTGTTATTTGTGAAAGCGTTCAAAAGAAAGAACCAAAAATGAGTACAAAAGATGAACTTTTAAAAGTGCTTGAAGATGACCCCTTTGGACTTTTGGTTTACAAGCCAAAAGTTTTAACGCATAGAGATGAGCCAAAAATGGTTATTGAAAATTTCAATCAAATAGTTGATTTTTATGAGCAAAATTTGCGTGAGCCGAGCAAGCAAAATGAACGATCTGAGAGAACTTTGGCTGTCATACTTCAATCTATCAAAGAGGATAAATACCAAAGAGATTTGGTAAAGGATTTGGATAAATATAATTTGCTTGGCGATGAGATAGATATAGATAAAATTGAGAGTTTTGAAGATGACCCCTTTGGACTTTTACAGAGTGATGCTGAGAGTATTTTTGTACTTAAAAATGTAACAAAAGAGATAGAAAAACCTGACTATGTGGCGAGTAGAAAAGTGTGTAAAGATTTTGAGAAATATGAAGAGCTGTTTAAATCTTGTCATGTGGATTTGAGAAATAAAACACGGACTTTACAGGAGTTTAGAGGAGAGCGGTTTATAAAGCAGGGTGTCTTTTTTGTCCTCAAAGGCGTGGTCGGTTATGTTGCAAGTGTGGGAAAAATAAAAAGACAAAACAACAAAACAAATGCAAGACTTCACTGTATATTTGAAAACGCTACCGAGTCTGATATGTTGCTTCGCTCACTTTCTGCCGAACTTTACAAAGACGGAAAGATTATAAGCCAACTTAATGAAGAGATAGAAGAGTCGCTAAATCAAGTAATTGATGACGATGTTTTAAGTGGATACATCTATGTTTTAAAATCAAAAAGCAGTGATGAGATAATCAGAAATATTGAGAACCTCTACAAAATAGGATACTCAACTACAAAGGTAAATGAGCGAATTAAAAATGCTAAAAATGAGCCGACTTATCTTATGGCAGATGTTGAAGAAGTGGCTATTTTCAAGTGTTACAATCTGAATGCACAAAAGTTAGAGCAACTGCTCCATAAATTTTTTGGCAACAGTTGTTTAAATATAAAAATTGTAGGAAATGACGGCGAGTTTCACATACCGAGAGAGTGGTTTATAACACCATTGGAGGTTATAAAAAAAGTTATAACTTTAATAGAAAACGAGGAGATAATTCATTACAGATATGATGAACAAAATCAGGAGATTGTTCAAAGAATTATATCAGCTGATTTTTAACAAATTCCATATAATGGCCGACTTCATCTTCCAACTCTTTGTGTGTTCCTTTTTGAACAATTTTTCCATCTTCTAAAACATAAATAATATCAACATTCTTCACAGTGCTGAGTCTGTGCGCAATGGTTATTACCGTTTTATCTTTGAGTATGGGAGTGATGCTTGCATACAGTTTTGCTTCTGTTTGAACATCTAAAGAGGAGGTGGACTCGTCAAAGATAACAACGCTTGGATTGGCTATTATCATTCTAGCGATGCTGAGTCTTTGCCTTTGACCTCCCGAGAGCCTGATTCCGTGGCGACCGACGATTGTATCGAGTCCATCGTGCATTCTATCTATCATTTCGCGCAGCTGTGCAATATTGAGCGCCTCATAAATCTGCGCATCGCTAATCTTCTCATCTCCCATGGTGATGTTAAATCGAAGGCTTGAGTTAAAAAGAATAGGCATTTGCAGCACTAAAAATATTCTGTCTCTTAAGGAGCTTTTATCAAGTTCTTCTATCTCTATTGCATTATAGGCAAGCGAGCCGCTTTGCTTTTCATAGAACCCTGAAATCACCTGTGCCAGCGTTGTTTTTCCGCTTCCGCTTGCCCCGATAAGCGCAATTTTTGAACCGGCTTTTATCTCTAAAGAGATATCTTTAAGAATTTCTTTGTTGTGTGTGTAGGAGAAATCCAGATTTTTTAGAGATATATCCACATGCCGTGAATCCAACTGTCTCTGAGCGCTTTTTTCTGTATTTAAAGAAAGAATTTTATTGACTCTTTTGAGTGCTGCCATTGCCGAAGCGTAGCTGTACTGCATAGAGAGTATGTCTTGAACGGGGGTCATTATGAACCAGATGTATCCAAACATTGCAAACATCATGCCTATGCTCAGGTCGCTGTAGGCAACGAGCAAAAGTCCTGAAGCACGGAGTATTTCAAATACAATTAAAAAGATGGTGTACGAGAGTTTTTCATAGGCCACACTTTTGTATCCATGCGCATTGGAAGTTTTTTGAATATTTTTTGCATAAGAAATTGCATTTGAAAAAAAGTAGTTTTCTTTGTTGGAAGCTTTTATCTGCCCGTACAGCTCCAGAGTTTCCCCGATATTTTCCTGAAACTTTTCAACAGCTTCATTTTCATCTCTTTTGAGAGCGCCCACTTTTTTTGACATATTCTTACTGACAAGCATGATAAGCGGCTGAATCGTAAGGATTAAAATCCCTAAAATAGGGTCAATCATAATCATGACGACTCCCACTGCGATGAGCGTTAAAACGGAAGAAACAAAACGGCTGGCACTTGTGATGATAAAAGCGTCAAGGGTGTTGATGTCGGTGATGAGATTTGCGGTAATGGCTCCGCTGCCGAGTGTTTCATACGCATTCATGGAGGTTATTTTTAAATGCTCTATCAATTTTTTTCGTATCATAAACGTTACATATTTTGATATTTTTGTAAATATCTTTGTGATGACAACGCCAAGAGCATAGTAGATAAATCTTAAAAAAATAACCGCAAAGGTGACAAGGGCTATATAATAAAACGGAGTTGTTTCTCCAAAAAGAGCGTCAATAGTGTTTACAAAATAAGAGGGCTTATTTAAAAGAATTTCATCCACCATGATAGGAAGCATGAGGGGGATGGGAATACTTACGAGTATCGCTATTAAAGTGATGAGCTGTCCATACATAAACGTTGACTTTTTCTTGAATATAAGGCTTAGAATAGATTTTAAAGTAATTGGTTTAGGATTCATAGCGATATTATAACTAGCAATGAATAAAGTAAGTTTCTTTAATGTAAAATTTTAAAAATTTTTTATAAAGAGTAGCCGTGAGCGATATGCAAAGAGTAGAGTTCGGTGACCACTACAGAGACAAAAAGAATGCTGTTTTTTTGGTTATTTATGTTAAAGAGATATCTCCTTGGAAATATTTTAATGATGACATAAAAAGTATGCGATGTCCGGCTATTATTATGATTGACAGGTGGGATGGGAGGATGGGCTTTCCAGGGGGAACGGTTGATGAGGGAGAAGACCTCTTAGATGCTTTGGTTCGAGAAGTAAAAGAGGAAATCGGCATCTCCGTTAAACCGGATAAGGTTCATGCAATTGCTTCGCATGAGTGGAAAATTGCTACGCACCTTTATGGATTGGAAGTTTTAGAAGTGGAATTTTTGCATATTTATTATCATATCCTCAATAATTTTGCACGCTCTATTTTGCTTCATGCCTATGAAGAGGGAGATAAATCCCATTTTATGTCTGAAATTACAGGAATAAAGATTATCCCTTTGGTGCAACATGCCGGCAAAGGGATAAATCACTTTTTAAACAACAGTTTTGCAGGTTCTGCTAAAAATGAATTGCTTATTTTACTTGATGAAGTGTTTGATATAAAAATCAAGTAGTTATTTTCCACATGCCAAGAAAAATTTGTGTTACCACTTTTATTTTTGATATACTGCGTGAAAGGAATAATTTATGAATCAAAAATATAAAATATTGTTTATTATTGTTCCATTATCTATGTTTTTATCTGTGAAAACGACTCTCGTAAGAGAGTCTCCTGAATGTAAAATATATTCTCCCTCATCCATAAAACACGATAACGGATAGAAAATGAAAAAACAAAGCATAAAAAAGATTACCTTAACCCGCTTGTTACAGGTATTTGTCGTTGCAATGCTTGTTATTGTCTCCATTGGTACACTAAGTTATCGAATGTTTTTTGAGTTTATTGTTGAAAATAAAATTATTTCCATTTCAGAAATAGTTCAAGCCGGTCTTACCTCCCACATGAAAGCGGGTATTATGGATAAGCGTGATTATTTTTTACGTGAGATATCTTCCGTGTATGATATTGAATCTATTAAAATCATACGTTCGGACGCCGTAATGGAACAGTTCGGCGCATCTGCTTCATTTGAAAAAAAGTTAAACAATAATCTGCGAATGATTTTAGATAAAAAAGAAGCATATTTTCAATGGAATAATAAAAACAACAGACTTGAAGCGATTGTCCCTTATATTGCAAATTCTCAAGGGGTTTTGAATTGTTTGGAGTGTCATCATGTTGCAGACGGGGAGGTGCTTGGTGCTGTAGATATCAGTATAAACACGCAATCATATCAAGATTTTTTATTTAGGAATAATTATATTATTGCCACCGTATTGCTTGTGTTTGCTTTGGTCATTATACTCAATATGTTTCATGTCATTGAGCGTTATATACGCAAACCACTCTCAAGAATTATTGATGATGGCAAAAAAGCTTATGAATCGTCTCAGGATATTCAGAGTGATGTGTATGAGAGTCAAGAGTTTGAAGATGTGGTACAAAATATAAATAAATTTAATCAAAATATTATAGAAAAAGAAAAAGAACTTCTCGCTAAAAATGTAGAACTGCGAATGCTTAATGAAGAGATAGAATCAACACTCAAAGAGACCTTGTTTGCAATGGGACAGATGGAAGAGATTCGCTCGCTTGAAACAAAACGCCACACACAGCGTGTTGCGATACTGAGTGCCTTAATTGCAAAGGACTATGGCTTGGATAGACAAAAGATAAAGCTGATTGAGCTTGCATCTCCTTTGCATGATATAGGAAAAATCGGAATTACAGATGCTGTTTTAAACAAACCTGCTCCCTTAAGCGATGAAGAGTTTACTCTTATGAAAACTCATCCAGGCTTAGGGTACGAGATGTTGAGACATTCACAGCGGGCAATATTGCAAGTTGCCGCAAGCATTGCATATGAACATCATGAAAGGTATGACGGTACGGGATACCCGCAAGGATTAAAAGCAGAGGAGATAACTGTTTTCGCCCGCATAGTCGCTATTGTTGACGTTATCGATGCCTTGCTTTCTCAGCGGGTATACAAAGATATCTGGCCGCTTGAGAAGGTAATCGAGCTGCTAAAAGAAGAAAAAGGGAAACATTTTGACCCGAAAATCGTTGATGTGGTATTGGAAAATATCGATGAATATGCTCTTATAATAAGAAATTTATCCCAAGAAATTTAGAGCCAATACCTTTCTCTACCGCCTGTTATTGTTTTGTAAACTCCTTGACTATTTTGTTTAATTCAACGACAGGGGGATTCGGAAGCTGTGGAAAAGCGTTTCTCACGGCATCTGTAACCCACTGCGGATAGATTCTAAAGTTAAGTTTCACGGTAGCCGTTAATGGGTATTGTAATTTCTTTGAATCTTGTATCGCATAAGTTTCAACTCTTTTTTCCCCTGCCGGTATTCTGGTGTCGCTTAAAAGTTTTTTATATCTCCAAAATAGCAATCCAACGGGAACACTGTTCTCATCGCCAAAGACTTTCATAAAGGGTCTTGCGTCTTCGCCTAAGTTATTGTCCTTTTGTAATTTTCCGCTCTCAAATACAACTTTGTTATTTTTGTCTTTGATTGTTATATCAAGCCATAACTCTCTAAAATCAGATACTCCGGTCGGCAGATGATGACCGGCACCTATATTTTTTACCCCAACTTTAATGATGCCCTCTTGGATATCTACGTCAAGTTCCGCAGAAGTTTTAAGCAATTGAATAGTTTGGTCCGCATTCACTTTATTTTTAAGTCCTGATAAAAAGTGGTTTGAACCTGCAAAATAGTGAACTTTCACATCGTCTTTTAGTTTTCCCCCTTCTGTTGAAGTGCCTTTTAAAGGTGAAAATTTATTATCTTTTAAATTTGTCATGTGGCAGTCTATGCAATCTTTGTGCTTTTTAGAATCGGCAGGATTATTGAAGGGTGACTTTTCCCACTCTTTAAAAGTCGACACCACTCCAAGACCGCTCTCTGGCAAAAATTCATCATGGCAAGAGGCACAGTAGGCACTTTTTTTGTAAATCGGATTGGAGTAACTCTCTTTATGCGCTTGGGGATTTGAATTTATAAACTTTTCGCTCAGCCAGTGTTTCATTCCTGAATCACTGTCTTCAAAAACATATTTATTTCTATTTGTCAAATCTAAAGTATACGAACTATTTCCTTTTGACTCCGTTTTCATTATTCTATGACATGTAATGCAGGATACTCCCTGTTCTAGCCTTGCGTTGCCATGAGTTTTCAATGCATCAATCAAGTCGGCAGAACCGCCGCTAAAAAGAATATCAGGCATATTGTTGCCGCTCATTGCGTGGGTCGTCTTCTCTTGTCCCGTTGTAACGGCACTTGGATTGTGACATCCCATGCACCATTTTCTAAATTCCTGTCCCTTGTCTTCTCCTGCCAAATTTTCCATAACCATATAGTATGGATTTGTTCCTGCTATATGTCTATGGTTTGAATCTGCCCATTGATTAAATATTTCATTATGACAAGATTTACATTTGGCAGAATTTGTCCAATCTTGCACATGATATTTCTCTACATTTTTTTCAAGCTGCATATTGGTAAGCTTATTATTCTCATCACTCCAAGAGAGAGTAGGATAAATAATACTGATAATAAATATGACAGCAATACTAGATACAATCGTTGGATTTATTCTCTTTTTAGCATGCTTCAATAAAGCGATGATTAAAAAAAAGGAGCCGTACAAGTGGATATTAAAAGAAAAAGTTCCATATATATCTCCGCCGCGATTTCCAAATAAAAAGAGATAGAATCCGCTTAGTGTAATGAAAAGCAGGGCGGCTCCCAATACCAAACCATTAACGCTTCGTTCTTTTTGAACAATTATATGTTTATAAACATGCCTGTTGACCAGCGGCACCAATAAAAAAACAGTGATGACAACAGAGCCTAAGATATGCAATGCCTGTATATATCTAAAATATTCCCAATCAATTTTTAAAATATCCATTTGCAATATACCTGTTATAAATAGCAACAGTATATATATTTTTATATGCTCAGTTTTCATAAGCTTCCCTCGTGTCTTGAATAGAATACTCTACAATACTGCCTTCTAAAGTTTTTAAAAATTCCACTATCTCATCTGTCTGCGTATCGGTAAGATTCATCCCTAGTTGGTGTTTAGCCATAAGCTGCACGGCATCTCTTAGCTTTGCGATAGAACCGTTATGAAAGTATGGCGATGTTTTCGTAACATTTCTCAGCAAAGGAACTCTAAAAAGCTGTTGCCCGTTTTTGCCCATAAATCCGCCAACATTTTCAAAGGGAAAGGGATGATACATATTAAAATTAAAACTGACTTGGCTCACGGACCTTCCTTTAACATTTTCATTAAAAGTGTTTGTTAAATCAAGAAAACTGTTATAGTCTCTGAGTGGAAATTTCTGTATGCTTTGTCCCCCTACGGCTTTGCCTGTATGACACCCTTTACAGCCAAAATTTATAAAGTTTGCCAAACCTTTTTTAGCTTCTTGGCTTATCGCATTATTGTCGCCGTCTAAAAATTTATCATAATCGCTACGCGTCAAAAGAGTCCTTACATACGCACCGATAGCTTTTTGTGTATTTTCAAAAGTGAGTGTCGGCATGTGCGGATTTTGAGAATCATGAAACGCTTTTTCAAACATGAGCACATAGGATGTATCTAAAGAGAGTCTTTGCTGTGCTTCTTCTGCATTTAAATTCATCTTATATGGATCTTGGATGGAGGCACCTGCCTGTTCTTCTACGGTGTCAATCTCTCCGCTCCATGTTTGGTGTTTTGCCAAGGCAGAATTTAAGATGGAGAGTGTGTTTAAGTGAAATGGATTTTCTTGTTGCCTGTGCCCAATGGCAGTTTCAAGCCTGTCTGTACCGCTTTGGTCAGATAAATGACATACAACGCAATCGTTTGGGGTAGCATTCTTTGAGAGAAGCATACTTGAGAATGTTTTTTTATTCTTAATATCTCTATCTATCATGTGACAGGAATCACAGCTAATATCTCTGTCTTTGGATAAAACTTTATCAAAAAACAGCCTTTTCCCTAAGTCAATCTTCTCTTGAGTTAATCTATTTTGTGGGCTATCAACCACTTTTAAAAGTTCTTTATAGGTGCTTGGAACACTTGACATATCCCTTGAGAGTGCCGTTTGCCTTAACTCATCATCACTATATTGCTTTTTTTCTTTTTTGCTTAGCAGATAGGACGAGGCTAGCAAAACTAACAGCGCTGCTATAATTATTTTAATGATTAGCTTCATGCGAGCCCCTTGGCGTATTAAATACCGAAAGTTTCTTTTTTTGACATCATAAACTCTTGCAATTGAATCTCTTAAGTATATGAAAAAAAAGATGTATCAATCAAGCTGTTTTTAGCAGTAGAAGAATTTTATTTTAGCAATGGAGGGATTTTATAGAGATATAGAAAAATTTGTAATAATCATCGGAAAACAAAATCATAATCATTTAAATAAACATATTTAGTGTTTATTTAGTAAATTTCAAGTTGTTTTATATATAATAGATGACAACAGCAACATTAAGGTAAAAAATGAACAGACAAGAAGCAGAAGTAAAATTAAAACAGATTTTTGGATTTGATAATTTTTTTGATGACCAATGGGAAACTATAGATAGAGTACTCCAAAAGAAAAGAGTTTTATTAATTGAAAAAACTGGATTTGGAAAATCTTTAACTTTTCAATTTCCTGCTACTCAATTTGATGGCTTAACTATAATTTTTTCACCTTTAATTGCTTTAATGAGAGACCAAATAAAATCACTTAATGAAAAAGGTATCAAAGTTGGTTTAATTAATAGTGAACAAACAGATGATGAAAATAGTTTGACAATAAAAAATGCTATAAACAATGAACTTAAAATTTTATATATTGCACCAGAGAGACAGGAAAATAGTGTATGGCAAGAGGCTGTATCAAAAATGAATATATCTTTTGTTGTAGTAGATGAAGCACACTGTATATCATCTTGGGGACATGATTTTAGACCAGCGTTTAGAAGAATTATAAACTTAATGCAATTACTACCATCACATATACCAGTTCTTGCAACAACTGCAACAGCAACCGTACAAGTAGCAGAAGATATTAAAAACCAGATTGGCGGAGATATTGAACTTATTCGTGGTGATTTACTTCGTGAAAATTTAAAACTCAATGTAATACATGTAGGGAGTGAAGAAGACAAAATGGCTTGGATTTCTAACTATCTTCAAGAAATTCAGGGTAATGGTGTTGTTTATACTGGAACAAGGAGCAATGCAGAGATATTTTCAAAATGGTGCGAAAGTGAGCGATTAAATACAATCTACTATCATGCAGGACTTGATAGCGATAGCAGAAAATTGGTTGAAAAAGAGTGGATGAACAATAAATATAAAGCTGTAATATCAACAAATGCTTTAGGTATGGGTATAGATAAAGCAGATATAAGATTTATAATTCATACACAGATACCACAATCTCCTATACATTATTATCAAGAGATTGGAAGAGCGGGAAGAGATGGTAAAACTGCCCAAATTTTTTTACTTTTTAATCCAAAAGATGTAGACTTACCACTAAGTTTTATAAACAGTGCTAGACCATCAATAAAGAAATATGAAAAAGTAATAAATGCATTAAAAGAAGAACCATTAGGTGAAAAAAACTTAACAAAAGCAACAAATTTAAAACAAACACAAGTTAGAACAATAAAAGCAGATTTATTAGATCAAAAAATAATAAGAGAAGTAAAATATGGTAGCAATAAAAAATATGAATATCAATATAATGCACCACAACTCGACACTACGGCATTTGAAAATTTACGAAATCATAGATTAAAAGAATTTGAAAAAATGGTTGAATATACAAATATTGATTTTTGTAAGATGCTATATTTGTGTAACTATTTAGGGGACAACAACTTAAACAATTGTGAAATATGTGATAGTTGTTTACATAATAAAAATCAATTTTCAATGGGTGAAAGTGATAGAGAAAAAATTCAAAATTTTCAAAATAATTTTTTTCCTGTTTTAAAGGTTGAAACAAGCAGAACAAATTTGATAAACGGTGTTGCTTCATCTTATTATGGATTTTCAAATGTTGGAGAAATTATTCATAAATGTAAATATGAAAATGGTGGAGATTATCCAACGATATTGTTAAAACAAACGCTTAGAGCTTATGGAAGAACTTTTAAAGAACAAAATTTTGATTTAGTGCTGTTTGTTCCACCAACAAAATCAGGTAAACTTGTAGAAAATTTTGCCGCTAAAATAGCATCTACTTTAAAGCTTCCAGTTGCTTCATTGAAAAAAGTTAAAGAGACAAAAGAGCAAAAAATATTTCAAAATGGGGCATTAAAAACTGAAAATATCAAAGATGCTTTTGATATAAGTGTCGATATAATAAACAAATCAATTTTACTAATTGATGATATATTTGATAGTGGTGCCACTATTAAAGAGATAGGTAAAATGCTTACAAAAAAAGGTGCAAAAATTATAGCTCCTTTGGTAATAGCGAAAACTGTAGGAGGCGATATTGCAGACTGATTTAGTTTACTGGATGCTGTTTGCTCATTTATCTAGATGGACAACTTTAAAAACAAATAAGTTGATTGTCAGAATAATACATAATCAAAAAATTACATTTGAAGAATTTTTTAGTTTATCTCATAATGAATGGCTAGAAATATTTAAATTAGATAATACAGAAATAAATGATTTAGAACTAGCAAAAAAAGAACTTCCAAATTATTCATTTTTACTTGAAGACATGTTAAGTCAAGGTTATGAATTAATACCATTTAATTCAAGGGATTATCCAGAAATATTAAAAGATAATTTAAAATTAAAATTTGCCCCACCACTCATTTATATCAAAGGTAATAAAAGTCTTTTACATGATGATACGATAGCAATAGTAGGTTCAAGAGATGCGGATAACCAATCGTTGGAATTTACAAAAAATATTGCAAGTAAAGCTACAAAAGAATACAAATGTGTAGTTAGCGGTGGAGCAAAAGGAGTTGACCAAGCGGCATTAGAAGAGAGTGTAAAAGCAAAGGGTCATAGTATATTGGTTTTGCCTCAAGGTATTTTAACTTTTTCGAGTGGTATGAAAAAATATTACAAAGATATCATTGATGGGAACTTACTAATATTAAGTACATTTTTTCCAAAAGCTGGTTGGAGTACTGGGTTGGCAATGGGAAGAAATAAATATATTTATGGATTATCAAAAGAGATATATGTTGCTCAATCTGATAGCAAAGGTGGTACTTGGTCCGGTGTTTTAGAAGGACTGAAAGCCCAAAGAACAATATATATTAGAAATCCAGAAAATACTCAAAACAATGCAAATGATTTACTCATTTTAAAAGGTGGAATACCGGTTAATATGAATGGTAATTTAACAGAACTTAAAAAGGGTGAAACAGCTCTTGATGAAAAAATAATGAATGCAATTAAAGGTGTGGCATTAACAGCTGCACAAATTAAAGAAAAAATAAATTATGATATTGATACAAGAAAATTTTCATTATATTTGAGTGGACTACCTTTCGTTAAAAAAGAGAAAAAAGGTAGTTCTAATGTATTTATTTATAAAAATGAAAACATACAACTAAGCTTATTTGATACAAACTCATAGGCAAGTTATCTAGCAAGTACTCTTTAATATCAAGAAGAATAAATAATCAATATTTGCCCTTTTTAAGCAAATCTTTTGGATAAACACCATACGTTTGAAAAAAAAGCTTTGAGAAGTGTCCTTGATGCTTATAACCCACCTTTTTTGCAATCTCGCCGATATGAAGCGATTGCTCTTTTAAGAGCAGATTTGCTTTTTCAAGACGAAGTTTTTGGATATATCCGTAAATGGTTGTTTTATAAACTTTTTTAAAAACTTTTTTTACTTTAGACTCGTTTGTTGCACACATGTGAGCAAGTAATTCTATGCTTGGAGGATTCACAAAACTCTTCAGCAAAATATCTTTGGCACTTTTTGAGATGCAAAACTCATCTTCTTCTATCGTATCCTCGAGTATATCAAGCAAAGAGAGTCTTTGGATAATGAACTCCAAGATATAGTGTTCACAGGTAATGCTTTTCATAATGGAATCTGCTTTGATATTTGTAATTTTATCTATTATATAGAGGCTGAGTGCATCTATGGGCTGTGTGTTTATCAGTTGAGAGCTTATGTTTTCTTGAAGCAGATTATATAAAAAATCTATCGGTTCGTTTGAATTCGTACTGAGGTATCTTTTGAGAAAAAAGTCTGCGATAAAAAGTATAAAGATATCTTTTGTTTCATTCTCCTTACTGCTGATTTTTAAATCTTGTTTGGATGAGAGAATTATATTGATGGAATTTTGGTTGAAATTAAACTCTTTATCCTCAATGTTGTCATGTATTTGCAGGCTCCCTTTTTTAACAACGCAGATTGCCGCGAGTCTGTCAAGATTTTTAAAGTAAGTTTCAATAGGAGCAGAGGTTATATGCATATCTAAAAAAAAGACACCGTTTGAAATATCTACTCTTTGAATATACTCGTCTTTGTTTTTTAAAAGCTCTTTTACTTTGTATTTGGTGTCGGTAATATTGAAAAACAGGCTTTCCATTAGATGTTGTAATACTCCATCACGCGTCTTTCAAAATCTTCATCGCTTAGCTCTTTTTTCATAGGGATAAATTTTTTTGCTTTGTCGCCTACTGTGGCACGGGCGGGAAATTTTGGATTTTGGATTATCTCTAAAATCATCTGTGATACTTCCGTTGCACTGTTTCCGTTGTTTATCTGCTCCACTATAATAGGCGCAAGTGAAGAAACAAGATTTGAGTAGGGGGAATTTTTGTCAAATGTTTTTTTGTTTGTAACAAGATTTTCTCTTGCAAATTTTGTGTCAAAAAAACCGGGCATAATAGAGTGAACTCTAATGTTAAAATCTTTTAGCTCATAACGCAGAGAGTCCGTAATGCCCTCAACTGCATATTTGCTTGAGTTGTAAAGAGTTAAAAGAGGCAGACCTATTTTTCCAAGAAAAGAGCTGATGTTGATGATGATTCCGCTTTTGTTTTCTCTCATGAGGGGAATTACGCTCTTGCACACACGCAAAACTCCAAATACGTTAATATTGAACTGCGCGTACATCTCATCTTCGCTTACGTCTTCAACGGTTGAGACCAGTCCATAACCTGCATTATTTATAAGAACATCTATTTTTCCATGTTTTTGTTTTATAAATTCTATCGCTTTTATAATGCTGTTTTGATCTCTTAAATCTAATGCAATCGGAATGATATTTTTACTTTTTACATCTTTAAAATTTTCTACATCCCTTGTTCCGGCATAAACTATAAAATCTTTTGTCGATAAAAAGTTTACGGCTGCTCTTCCCATGCCCGAGCTCGCACCTGTAATTAAAATTATATTTGACATGTAAAATACCTTTTATTACCTCATATTAAGAAAATGATTATAGCACAGAAGCATGTACCCCCGCAGTACTTCAAAGCTCTTCAGTATTAAGCGTGTGCAGTGATTGCATTTTGGATGCGAAGCATCGTTTCATCTTTGCCTATAATCGCCATAACACTGTCAAGCCCCGGACCGCTTAGTTTTCCAAGCAGGGCAATACGAAGAGGCTGTCCGATTTTTCCAAAACCAATTCCCATCTCATTTACAACATTTTCCATCACCGTATGATAATCACTTGGAAGATGCAGTTCATCAGAAGCATTGACTTTTTCTTTGAAAGCTTTTAAAACTTCAACAGCCTCACCCTTAAAGGCTTTTTTTACAGCATTTTCATCATAAGAAATTGGCGCGATAAGAATTTCATTGATGAGTCCGCGCATCTCTTTTAAAGTTTTTGCTCTTTCTTTTACAACGTCAAGAAGTATCTCTTTTTTGTCATGAGAAGTTAAGATAAGATTATATTGTGTCAAAAGTTCCGCAAGTTTGGCATTGGGCGTATTTTTAATATAATGGGCATTGAGCCAGTCAAGCTTATCTGTATTATAGATGGAGGCAGATTTATTGATATCTTTTGGGTTGAAAAGCTCAATCATCTCCTCCATTGAAAATATCTCTTGGTCCCCGTGGCTCCAGCCTAAACGCACTAAAAAGTTTAAAAGTGCTTCGGGGGTGTATCCCATCTCTTTGTATTCCATTACATCTGTCGCACCATCGCGTTTACTCAGTTTTTTCCCCTCATGGTTATGAATCATAGGAACATGGTAAAATTTCGGCAGCTCAAACCCAAGCGCTTCATAAACAATTATCTGCTTTGGTGTATTGGACAAATGGTCATCCCCGCGTATAACTTCATTGACACCCATCAGTGCATCATCAACCGCTACAACAAAATTGTACGTCGGACTTCCATCGGCTCGGGCAATGATAAAGTCGTCGAGTATATCTAGCGCATTAAAAACTACATCGCCTTTTACCCCGTCTTTGACGGTAATTGTTCCGCTTTGGGGAGCTTTTATGCGGATGGCAGGTTCTATACCTTCTGGAGGCGTACCGTCAAAATCACGGTATTTTCCATTGTACATGGTTCTCTCTTTTGCCGCCATTTGAGTTTCTCTGAGTTGACTTAACTCCTCTTTGCTCATGTAGCAATAATAAGCTTTTCCTTCATCAAGAAGTTGCTGAATGTATTTGGCATAAATCTCATCTCTGTTTGATTGGTAGAGTATTTCTCCATCATGTGCCAGACCAAGCCATTCAAAGGCTTTTACAATTGCCTCAGCGGCCTCTAGAGAGTTTCTCGCTTTATCGGTATCTTCGATGCGAAGAAAAAATTTTCCGTTATTTTTTTTAGCCCAAAGGTAAGAAAAAAGAGCAGTTCTGAGACCACCGATGTGAAGATAGCCGGTAGGGCTTGGAGCAAAGCGAGTGATAACCATGAGATACCTCTTGTATTAAATAAGTATGAGATTTTAGGCAATCATTGGTTAAAAGCGGGTAAAATAAGCGCTTAATTTATTGCAAGTGAATATATATGTATAAAATGATATTAACTCTTATTTTTGTTGCTTCTCTTCATGCTGAAATAGTGGATGGCGTGGCTGTTGTTATTAAAGGCGATGCGATTACTCTTTATGATGTAAAAAAAGAGATGAAGATTGCAAATATAGATGCGAGTAAAGCCACAGATATCTTAATTCGTAAAAAATTGGAAGAGTTAGAGATAAAAGATAAAAAAATAGATGTCAGTTCAACTGAAATATATGAAGACATCAAGCAAACGGCTGAGAGAAATAACCTGAGCGTGAGTGATTTTTACGAAGCAGTTAGAAATGCAAACGGGCTCAGCTCAAGTGAATTAAAAGAAAAAATTAAAGAAAAATTGCTCAGCCAAAAGCTTTACTCATCCATAGCGTATTCCCATGTTTTAGAGCCGAGTGAGGCTGAGATTAAAGAGTATTTTGAATTGCACAAAGATGATTTTTCACATCCGAGTTCATTTACGGCCATTATTTATAATGCACAAGAGAGCGCGAGACTCCAAGAAAAAATAGACAATCCTATGTTTTATTCTCCGGATATCCAAACAAATGAGCAGGTATTGCCTTATGAGAGAATTTCTCCAGAACTTGCATCCTTGCTTGAGAGAACTCCGTTAAACAGTTTTACGCCAATCATACCCGATGGAAAAGGGGGATATATGAGTTTTTATATTAAAGAGATAAGTTCTGCTGAAAAAGGCGGCTTGGAGAGTATGCGAAATCAAGTTTCAAATATGATTATGGCTGAAAAAAGGGAACAGGTTCTGGGTGATTATTTTGCAAGACTCAGACATAATGCCGATATAAAAATAATAAGAATGCCGGAGTAGTTGTAAAGAATATTTTTATAGGTTGCGTGTGAGTTCCACATGCCGAGGCATGTGGAAAAAGAATCTATCTTTCTAAGTATTTCGTATCAAAATTATTTGAAATAAAATCTGGATTTTCCATCATTTTTAGATGAAACGGTATCGTAGTTTTAATACCTGTAACTTTAAACTCACTTAAAGCTCTGTGCATTCTGGCGATTGCCTCTTTTCTGTCTTTCCCGTAAACAATCAACTTTCCAATCATAGAGTCGTAAATCATTGGTACAATATAACCTGCATGTGCGTGAGAGTCTATACGAACATCTTTTCCGCCCGGAGTTATCCATGAATTTATTTTTCCAGGACACGGTAAAAATTTAACAGGGTCTTCCGCGGTGATACGACATTCGATAGAGTGGCCTTTGAGAACAATCGTTTCTTGCGCCGGAAGCTCTTTGCCCTCAGCTATTTCTATCATCAGCTTGATTAAGTCTAAGTCGCTTACCATTTCAGAAACACAGTGCTCTACCTGAAGTCTTGTATTCATTTCCATAAAGTAAAAATCAAGATTTGCATCGAGTAAGTACTCAAAAGTACCTGCACCTTCGTATTTTATGAACTTTGTTGCGCGAATAGCCGATTCCCAAAGTTTTTCTCTTACTTCTTGCGTGAGAACAACAGCAGGCGACTCTTCGATAAGTTTTTGGTGACGTCTTTGCATAGAGCAATCTCTCTCACCGATGTGAATGGCATTGCCGTGGGAGTCGGATAGAATCTGCACTTCGATATGGCGAGGATTTTTTATGAATTTTTCCATGTAAATCGTGCCGTCGCCAAATGCGGTGATGGCTTCGCTCTCCGCTGCCAAAAATGCATTCTCAAGGTAACTTTCCTCTTCAACAACACGCATACCGCGACCGCCGCCGCCTTGAGCGGCTTTAAGAATTACGGGATAACCGACTTCGGAAGCTCTTCTTTTAGCATCTTTAATATCGCGGATTGCGCCATCGCTTCCCGGAACAACAGGAACGCCTGCGGCAATCATTACATCTTTTGCTTTGGACTTATCACTCATTAAAACCATAACTTCCGGAGTCGGTCCGATAAATTTTATGTTGTGATGCGTACAAATTTCAACAAAATGCTGATTTTCGCTTAAAAACCCGTAGCCCGGAAATATAGCGTCACAATGACTAATTTCAGCCGCAGAGATAATAGCAGGAATATTTAAATAGCTTTGTGAACTTGGTCCGGCACCGATACAAATGGAGGCATCCGCCAGCTGAAGGTACTCGCTGCCTTTATCCGCCGTGGAATAAACAGCCACAGCTTCTTTGCCCATCTCTTTTATAGTTCTTATCGCACGAAGAGCTATCTCCCCGCGATTGGCAACTAAAATTCTTTTGATTTCAGCCATAGCGTTATATCTTTTCTACTATAAATAACGGCATATCGTATTCAACTGCCTGACCGTTTGTAGCGAGCATATCAAGTATTTTACAATCAAAATCAGCTTCAAGTTCATTCATGATTTTCATAGCTTCTAAAATAGCAAGAACTTGCCCTTTTTTAACGACATCGCCAACTTTTACAAATAAAGGAGAGTCAGGGGATGGAGAAGAATAAAATGTTCCTACCATTGGAGAAAGAATAGCATCGCCATGAATTTCAGCTGCTTGAGCAGGTGAAGCCAATGCAGCAACAGGAGCGGCTAATTGAGCAGATGAAGCCATCGGAGCCGCCATCTGAACTGGTGCAGCCATCAATCCGGTAGCCTTTTCTAGTTCTATTGAAAAATCTTCTTTGGTTATTTTTATTCTAGAAAGACCACTTTCGTCAAATTCGCGCATCAACGTTTTTATCTGTTTTGTATCCATAGGTATGACTCCGAAATATGTAAAATTTTGCGATATAATACCATAATTATAATTATAAAATAGTTTAATGGAGATGATAAATGGGTTTAAAAGCGGATAATTGGATAAGAGAAAAAGCGTTAAAAAATGGAATGATTAGCCCGTTTTGTGAGGACCAAGTTGGCAAAGGTGTTGTGAGTTACGGATTGAGTTCTTATGGATACGATATTAGAGTAAGCAATGAATTTAAAATATTTACAAATTTAAACTCAACAGTAGTAGATCCGAAACATTTTGATGACGCAAACATAGTGAACTTTGTCGGTGATGTTTGCATCGTTCCACCAAACTCTTTCGCATTGGCAAGAACAATAGAATATTTTAAAATACCTCGTAATGTTTTGGCAATTTGTCTTGGAAAATCAACGTATGCAAGATGCGGAATAATTGTAAATGTTACACCGTTTGAACCAGAGTTTGAAGGGCATATCACGATAGAAATTTCAAATACAACACCTCTGCCTGCAAAAATATATGCAAATGAGGGAATTGCTCAAGTCCTTTTTCTTCAAGGGGATGAAGAGTGTGATGTAAGTTATAAAGACAAAAAAGGGAAGTATCAAGGGCAAGAGGGCATCACTCTTCCTCGTATTTTAGACGAAGACTGATACATGTGTCGGTGCCAAAAGTGCTTGAGCCTCTAATGAAACAAGATATTATACTTGTAAACGGCGGGACGACAGAACTTCACATTCTTGAAAATATCTTAGAGCATTTACATGCCCATTATAAACTCTCAGCAACTGTTGTCAGCCCAAAAGAAATTTTGGAGAATGACAGCAAAGGTACCATCCTTCTTTATCTCAGCGATGAAGAGATTAAATCATTTTTTAAAAAAAACATCTCGAGCAAGCTTGTTGTCGGAATTATTCCGAATAAATTATGTCCAAGAGCAATCCGCAGCTATGGAATTTCAAACGATATTTTTGAAGCAATCGATGACATTTTTGCAAACACTGATACGGAACCGGTGGATATGCTTTTTTGTAACGGTGAATTGACCTTTAACAGTGTCATCGTAGGTGACATGCATGGAATGAACCAAACACAGCATAACAAATTCTTTAATAATATAAGAAATTTTTTCTCAAATCTTACGAAGCTTTCTTTTATAGATTATTCTTTGACTACCGCGAAAGGTCAAAATATTCAAACGGCGGCAACGGGAATAATGATTTTAGAACACAGTATTCAAGGCTTGAGCCATAATTTGATTAATGAAAATTTGTCTCTGCGTGACGGTAAACTCAATGCTCTTATTTTGGCTCCAACAAGCATTATTTCGTATTTGTATTATTTGCTTGTCACTTTTTTTTATTACCGTTTTTCTATCAATAAACTTCCAAAAAGCATAGGATTGATTGTCACTTCAAAGCTAGAAATTACAAGTTCTAAACCGATTGAGTTTATGCTCGACGGAGTTGGAGCTTGTTCTAAAAGTATAAGTTTGGAAGTTGTGCCCGATGCCATAACATTGAGACTCGGCAGACATTTAAAAAACTTTGACCAAACTAATAGTGTTAATGAGGATGACAAAGACACGATGAGAATAAGTTCTTTGCCTAAAGGTGAAGAGAAACTTTTCCTTATCAGTGAACCTATCCCTTTTTTTAAAAAAGCGCTGGAGGAAGACTTTAAAGAGTTGTTTGTCGCTTTAAAACAAAGTGCCGTGTTATCAACGCCATTTCTTGTTTTAATGGTACTCAGCACTCTTTTGGCCACAACGGGACTTTTCCAAAATTCTGCTCCGGTTATTATCGGAGCAATGATTTTGGCACCTTTGATGTCTCCTATCATTTCACTCTCTATGGGTGTAGTAAGAGGAGAGCAGTTTTTAATTAAAGAGAGTGCTTTTACTCTTTTTATAGGAATTTTAACGGCACTCGCTTTTTCATGCATCTACGCTTATTTGACCCCATTGCACTCTTTAACCAGCGAGATGAACGGCAGATTAAATCCCAATATTTTGGACTTAATGGTTGCGATTATCTCCGGTATCGCGGGAGCGTATGCAAATGCCAAATCGGAAATTGCAAAAAGTTTAGCCGGAGTTGCTATTGCGGTTGCTCTTGTGCCACCCTTGAGTGTTACGGGTATAGGCATAGGGTTTGGTGATTTAAATGTTATATCAGGCTCTTTTTTACTCTTCATTACAAATCTTGTTGGGATAACGTTAGCCGCCTCCATGACCTTTGTTGTTCTTGGATACGCTCCCGTGCATAGGGCAAAACAAGGAATTATTTATACGAGTGGATTTTTGGCTCTTGTCGCAATACCGCTTGTTTTTTCATTTATGCTGCTTATTGAGCAAAATAATACCATGGACAAGCTCAAGTCTCTTAAGCATGTATCTATAAGCGGCAAAGAAGTTTTATTGCATATTCTTTCGGTAGACTTAAGTAAAGAAAAGCCAAATGTTGTTGCAGAGGTTCATAGTGCCGAGGTTTTAAAACAAAACGAGCTTATAGAGATAAAACTAAGAATCGAATCCGTTATGAAAGAGAAGGTCACTTTGAATGTTACTCCAAAAATCATTATGGAGTAGAGTAGTTTATAAAAATAAACTACATGTTAATTTTGGATAAATTCGGCTATGAGGGAAGTGGGTCTGCCAATAACAGCTTTGCCGTTTTTTATCAGTATCGGTCTTTCTATAAGTTGAGGATTTTGCATCATCGCATCGATAAGTTTATCTTCGTTGAGTTCTTCTTGAAGGTGCAATTCTTTATAAAGCTTCACGAGATTTAGAACATCTCGGATTGTGCCAGATAGTAATTTGATGCATATAGATTCCTTTTTTTTCTTGTAATTTTACACTATAATTATTTCAAATGAAAAATAGGAGGGGCTTTTTACAATGAAGTATGCAGATACATATTCGAAATTAGCCGACTTTGGACGAGAACTGCTCAATAAAACCTCTTTGGCCGAGGGCTTGCCTCACATATCCAAATATGCAAAAGATGTCATAAAGGCAGAGCGGTGCTCCATTTTTATATATGATTTGCAAAAACATGAATTATGGACGACGATAGCCGATGGGGTTGAAAAAATTGTTGTGCCCTCTGATAAGGGAATCGTCGGATACACGCTTAAGATTAGAAAGCCCGTTATAGCCAACGACGCATATTCCAATCCAAATTTTTTATCAGATGTTGATAAAAAAACAGGGTATAAAACAGAAAATTTGGTCGCAGCACCTATCTTTAACTCTAAAAGAGAGATTATCGGGGTTTTGGAGTTACTCAACAAAGAAGACGGTTTCGATGATGAAGACGTTAAATTTATGATATTTTTCGCACACTATGTAAGCGGATTTTTAGAGTTGGTTAATCTGTATAAAGCAGAAGATGAAAAAGATAAAAGAGTCGATTATAATGAAAAAATTTAAGCAAATAGCAGAGTTTGGAAAGAAACTGATGGCTCTTGGGGAGATGGAAAACGCTCTTGAGCTTATCTCAAAAGAAGCTAAACAACTTTTAAATGCAGAGAGATGCTCCATCTTTATAGTCGATAAAGAAGATGAAATGCTGTGGACAAAATTAAGTGACGGCATAGGCAGAATAGTGATTGCCCTTGATGCGGGGATTGTCGGAGACACGTACCAAAAAGCAAAACCGCAAATCGTAAACTCTCCGTACGATGACCCTAGATTTTTAAAAACCATAGACAAAAAGAGCGGCTATGTTACAAAAAATATTATTGCTGTTCCTATATTCAACTCCAAAAGAGAGGTGATGGGAATTATTCAGCTGCTTAATAAATTCAGATTTGATTTCGATGACGCAGATTTAGAGACGCTTACTTTTTTTGCAAATTATATAAGTGGAAGTTTAGAACTTGTTTTAATGAATGAGAATAATTAAAATGGTTTCAAAGAGTGATTTGCTTAGCCATTTGATAAATACAGAAGCTCTTTATTCGGACAACCTTATAGAAGCATTTAGAAATATTGACAGAGCCGATTTCATTGATAATTCAACCATATTAGACGTTTACGAGGATTATCCGCTTCCCATAGGATACGGACAAACGATTTCTCAGCCGACAACAGTGGCTATGATGTTGGAGATGCTCGAGCCAAAAAGTGGACAAAAGATTTTAGATATTGGAAGCGGTTCGGGCTGGACGACAGCTCTCCTTGCTTTTATAGTCGGGGATGAGGGTTTTGTCACGGGAATGGAAAGAGTTCCCCAGCTTGTTGAATTTGGGAAAACCAATCTTGAAAAATATGGATTTAAAAATGCCAAAATCAATCAGGCTGCAAATCGGCTTGGAATTGAAGGTGAAAAGTTTGACCGTATTTTAGTGTCTGCGGCGGCGGAAGAATTTCCTTATGAATTGAGCGCACAGCTGAAAACCGGAGGTAAACTTGTTGTTCCGGTAAAAAATTCCATTTATGAAATCACAAAAAAGGAAAATGGGGAACTTGAAGCCCTTGAGCATTATGGTTTTACTTTTGTTCCTTTGATTTATACATAGAGCAAGAACTTTCTTCGCTTGACTTTTTTCTAGTTTCTTAGATAATATGATTTACGGTTATTTTCATGGGTGCTCTTATTTCAGACGAGAAGGTGAACGAGATGAAACGCTTACTCCTTTTGTTATTGCTGACATTTCTACCTTTTCTTGCTTGTGCCTCAACAATTTTAAAATTAGAAATAAAAGGTGTCATCGGTCCTGCGAGCAGTAAGTATCTCAAAGAGGGATTAGCGGCAGCTCTGCATCAAAATGCACAGATAATACTCATTGAACTCGACACTCCCGGAGGTTTATCTACGTCGATGCGGGAGATGGTGCAGGGTATTGCAAACAGTTCCATACCTGTTGTCATCTATGTTTCTCCAAAAGGTGCACATGCCGCGAGTGCGGGCACCTATCTTCTTTATGCCTCTCACGTTGCGGCCATGGCGCCGGGAACGAATCTTGGTGCCGCAACTCCTGTGCAAATGATGCCGACACCCAAGATTGCAGATTCAAACACGAGTGTACTTTCTGCTCTTGAGAAAAAATCGATGAATGATGCTATCGCCTATATAAAAAGTTTGGCACAACTCAATGAACGCAATGTAACCTGGGCAATAGATGCAGTGCATGATGCAAAAAGTTTGTCTGCTCAAGACGCTTTGAAGTATGGAGTTATTGATTTGATGGCTGATAATATCGAGGAACTGCTTGTCAAGCTTGATGAAAGAAAGGTTCAAATCTCCGGTAAAAGCCTTGTGTTAAAAACAAAGGGGAGTGTAATACACAATTTTGAAGCTGATTGGAAAACCGATTTTTTATTCATCATCACCAATCCAAATGTAGCTTACATCTTCTTGCTTATAGGTATTTACGGTATATTTTTTGAGTTGATGAACCCAGGTGCTTTATTTCCGGGTGTTATCGGGGCAGTTTCGGGAGTCGTTGCGCTGTATGCTTTAAATATGATACCGTTTAATTATGCTGGATTATTGCTTATTATTTTAGGCATAGCCTTTATGGTTGCGGAAGTTTTTATAGCAGGGTTTGGTATTTTTGGCATTGGAGGGGCAATTGCTTTTGCTTTTGGCTCCATCTTGCTTTTTGATGCGGACACTCTTGGCAGCAGTATCTCCATGGCCCTTATTATCGCTTTTAGCATAGTGAGTCTTGCCTTTTTTATTTTGCTGATGAGGCTCTTTTTGCACGCACGTTCTGCGAAGATAGTGAGCGGCGCTGAAGAGATGGTGGGGGCAGATGCAAAAGTGCTTGAAATTAGCGTAAACGGATATAAAGTTTTGTGTCATGGAGAAACATGGAATGCCGTAAGTCAAAGTAAATTATCAGTCGCTCAGAGCGTTCGTGTTACTGAATTATCTGACCTTATTTTAAAAGTTAAACCAATTGAGGAGTAAACAATGTATTTCGATTTACCAATGACGGGAATGTATGTAGCTGTATTTGTAATTGCTTTGCTGGCATCGTCTATCCGGATTTTGCGAGAGTACGAGCGTGGCGTTGTTTTTACGCTTGGACGTTTTACGGGAGTGAAAGGTCCGGGATTGATTTTACTTATTCCTTTTATTCAACAGATGGTCAGGGTTGACTTGAGAATTATTGTTTTGGATGTTCCGACTCAGGATGTAATTTCGCATGATAACGTTTCCGTACATGTAAATGCCGTGGTTTATTATCGTGTTATTGATCCGCAAAAGGCAATTATTCAAGTTGAGAATTTCCATTCGGCTACGAGTGAATTGGCACAAACGACACTTCGTTCAGTGCTTGGCGGGCATGAGCTTGATGAGATGCTCTCAGAGCGCGAAAGGCTTAATTACGATATTCAAGAGATTTTAGATAAACGAACGGATGTATGGGGGATAAAAATATCTAACGTGGAAATTAAGCACATAGACCTTGATGAAAGTATGGTTCGTGCCATTGCAAAACAGGCTGAAGCAGAACGTGAGAGACGCGCAAAAGTAATCAATGCCAAAGGTGAACTAGAAGCGAGTGAAAACCTGCTTGAGGCGGCAAAAAAACTAAGTCAAAACGATTTGGGAATACAACTGCGTTATCTTCAAACAATGAGTGATATCTCAAGCGATAAAACAAACACATTGATTTTCCCGTTTCCTACAGAGTTTAGTAAGTTTTTTAAAGCAGCTTCAAAAGAGCAGGTATAAGAAATTGAAATTGAATGTGATAGCTAAAAAACGTAGTGGTGATAAATTTATAAGAAGGCGAATTAGTTTAAAGTTTAATACCTGTACTGAACGGTTTTTTATATGGAATATTTAACACCTTTCGTGAGTGCATTATTTGATTTAAGCAACGCAATGGCGCCGTACATACTTTTTGGTCTTGTGTTTGCAGGGATTTTACATGAATTGGTTCCTCAGAGTATTGTTACAAAACATTTAGGCAAAGAGAGCATAGCGTCTGTTGTCAAAGCGACTTTGTTTGGCATTCCTCTTCCTGTGTGTTCATGCGGGGTTATCCCTTTAGCGACAAGTATCAAAAAAAGTGGTGCGAGCAAGGGAGCCACCCTCTCTTTTTTAATATCCACACCGATAACGGGAGTAGATTCCATTCTGGCAACCTATGGAATGTTTGGCTGGATTTTTACGTTTTATCGTGTTTTTACTTCTATGATTATCGCCATGATTGCAGGAATTTTAACAAATATTTTTGACAAAGAAGCGATGGCAGAGGAAAAACCAAAAATGAGTCGGATAGAAAATGAAAAGAAAAGTTGTTGCTCTTTAACTGCTCCTACCCCGCTTCAAGAACATCTGTCATTTCGCCCTAGCAAAAATGAAGTAAAAGTACAAAAAAAGTTTTCTGCAAAAAATGCGCTCAAATATGCTTTTGTCACCCTTCTTGGCGATATAGCAAAACCTTTATTTTGGGGTTTGATACTGGGGGCTCTCATCACTGTCGCAATTCCTCAAAATTTAAGTAATATTTTAATTGAATACTCTTGGCTTTCCTATATTATCGCTATCGCTATTGCCGTACCGATGTATGTGTGTGCCACCGCTTCTTTACCCATAGCGGCAGCGCTTATAATGTCGGGAGTGAGTGCGGGGGCTGCTTTTGTATTTTTGAGTGCGGGACCGGCTACAAATACGGTCACAATCGGAGTCGTGAAAAAGATGCTTGGAAATAAATCGCTTTATATCTATTTGGGAAGTATAACGGCGGGTAGCATAGTATTTGGATTAGCCTTGGATTATCTCTTTGACATAGCAGACATCCATCCGCAGTCTTTGCTTCACAGCGAGGAACATGCAGGAATGATTTCCCTCTTAAGCAGTATCGTTTTATGGGGATTTATTTTTTATTTTATGGCGAAGCCATTGTTTGCAAAAAAAGACAAAGGCAGATGCTGCGCTCGTTAAGGGTGGTTTTGAAATGCAATTATTTTACAAAGGTGAGGAATCAAAATGGGAAAACAGTATAAAAGTTTGACATCTGCAGATGGAGAGTTTATTAAAAAACAAAAGTTATTTTATCTTGCGAGTTGTTCAGGCAAAGAGGTGAATCTTTCACCAAAAGGGTATGACACGCTAAGGGTGCTGGATGAAAATACTTTGGTATTTTTGAATTATCCAGGAAGCGGAAACCGCTCCTATGCAGATGCACAGGCCGAGGGTGAATTTACTCTGGTTTTTAATGCCTACGAAGGCAAAGCAAAGATACTCAGACTTTTTTGCAAGGCAACAGTCATAGAAAATAAAAGTGAAAATTTTTATGAGTATCTAGAACTTTTTAAAGAAAATGAAAATTTGGTGAGAGATATATTTGTGTTTCATATCTATGCGGTAGAGTCTAGCTGCGGGGAGTCGGTTCCTTTTATGGAGTATAAAGGTGAGCGAAATGCCCTAAAAGAGTGGGTTGTAAAAATGGATGCAAGCAACAAGCTTGAAGAGTATAAAAAGAATCACCTCGTGCCGCCGAGTTTAAAAAATTTGAAATAAATTAGCAATTTTTGGATTGTGTCTGCGAAGTACTTCGGTTATACTTTTGCAAAATTATACAAAGGTTCGTTCATGAGTTTTTTATCCAATGCAGATTTACAAGAAGCCGACAGTGAGGTATTTTCAATCATTGAGAATGAGTTAAAAAGACAAACAAATCATTTAGAGATGATTGCGAGTGAAAACTTTACGAGTCGTGCCGTTATGCAAGCTATGGGCTCTGTTTTTACGAACAAATATGCGGAAGGCTATCCTTACAAAAGATATTACGGTGGATGTGAAGAAGCGGACAAAGTGGAGCAGTTGGCGATAGACAGAGCATGTGAACTCTTTGGCTGCAAGTATGCAAACGTGCAACCCCATTCAGGTTCTCAGGCAAATGCAGCTGTGTATGCGGCGCTTTTAAATGCGGGTGATAAAATCTTAGGTATGGATTTGTCACACGGCGGTCACCTCACACACGGCTCAAAACCAAGTTTTTCGGGTAAAAATTATCAGGCATTTTATTATGGCGTGGAACTCGATGGAAGAATTAACTATGACAAAGTGATGGACATAGCAAAAGCGGTTCTTCCAAAGATTATTATTTGCGGTGCTTCTGCGTACGCAAGAGAGATAGACTTTAAAAAATTTAGAGAGATAGCAGATGCTGTGGGTGCCTACCTGTTTGCCGATATAGCGCATGTTGCAGGTTTGGTTGTTGCGGGTGAGCATATAAGCCCGTTTCCACATGCCGACGTTGTTAGCACAACGACACATAAAACACTCAGAGGTCCTAGAGGCGGTGTTATTATGTGTAATGATGAAGAGATGGCAAAGAAATTAAATTCTGCTATTTTTCCGGGTATTCAAGGTGGACCTTTGATGCACGTTATCGCGGCAAAGGCGGTGGCATTCGGCGAAAATGCAAAACCTTCTTGGAAAGAGTATGCAAAACAGGTAAAAGCAAATGCAAAAGTTCTTGCAGAAGTCCTTATGCGCAGAGGCTATGAGCTTGTGAGCGGAGGAACAGACAACCATTTGGTTTTGGTATCTTTTTTAAATAAGCCTTTCTCCGGAAAAGATGCGGACATCGCTTTGGGAAATGCGGGTATTACCGTAAATAAAAACACCGTCCCGGGTGAGACAAGAAGTCCTTTTGTGACTTCGGGCATCCGAATAGGAAGTCCTGCCCTGACAGCCAGAGGTATGAAGGAAGCTGAGTTTGAATATATTGCAAATAAAATTTGTGATGTGCTTGACAATATTGAGGATACAGAGCTTCATGCCAAAATAAAAGAGGAAAATAAAGCGCTTGCGAATCGTTTTGTAGTATATACCGATTCAACGTATTAGGTCAAATACGCTTGCTTGAAAATAATTGTCGTGAGAGGAAAATAGATGAAAGAGATATCAGAGTTATCCAGCAATTACGCACTGATAGAAAAAGCTATTAAATACATAGACAATAATTTTAAAGAGCAGCCCTCCATTGATGAGGTTGCAAAAAACATCGGCATGAGCAAGTTTCATTTTATTCGTGTTTTTAAAGAGTATGTGGGAGTCACCCCTAAACAATTCTTACACTCCGTCACACTCAATTATGCAAAAGAGCATATAAAAGAGTCCAAATCCATTTTAGAGAGCAGTCTTGACATCGGGCTCTCAAGCTCCAGCAGGCTTCATGAACTTTTTGTAAACCTCATAGGAGTTACTCCAAAAGAGTGGCGAGAAAAGGGGAAGGATGTTTTGATTATCTACGGTTACGGGGAAACCCCTTTTGGAGAAGCCTTGATTGCGTATACGCATAAGGGAATCTGCTATTTGGGATTTATCGACAATAATAAAGAAGTGATATTTGAGCGATTTCAAGAGCTATGGGAAAATGCAAATTTACTTCACGATAATCAAAAAGCCAACGAATATTTGGAAAACATTTTTATTAAAAATAAAAAATACAACCTTTTGGTAAAGGGTACAAATCTTCAGATAAATGTCTGGAAAGCACTTTTAAATCTCCCCAACGGTATTGTTGCCACCTATCAGGATATTGCAAATTTTCTTGAGAAGCCAAAGGCTGTCCGCGCAGTTGCAAGTGCCATAGGAAAAAATCATGTAGGCTATCTCATCCCCTGCCACAGAGTCATTGCCAAAAGCGGTGCAATGAGCGGTTACAGATGGGGCATTGAACGAAAGAAGATTTTAATTGCTTACGAATCTATACAAAAGGAAGCTTTTTAAAAGCAGACTAATGTCTGGCTTTTATTTTATTTGCATTGATTGTTTGAATCAAAACTGTTATGCCTGCAATTTTTTTATCCTCTTGGGCCAAGGCATCGACTGCATGAAGATTAAAAATATCTAATTTTTTCTCTAGATAATTCGTAGCCAAATTTCCTTCTATAAAATCTTTATCTCTTACTATCTCTCTGTGAAGAGGAATATTTGTCGGAAAACCTTCTATATAAAATTCATCCAAAGCACGTTTTGCTTTTTTTACGGCACCTTCCCAGTCAAGTGCCCAAACGATAAGTTTTCCTATCATCGAATCATAATTGGAGGGAATCGTATAGCCTGCATAGGCAGCAGAATCAATTCTGACTCCAGGACCGCCCGGTGTCATATAGTTTGTGATTTTTCCGACAGACGGCATAAAATTTTTCTGAGGATTTTCAGCGTTGATTCTAAACTCAATCGCATATCCGCGGAATTTTATATCTTCTTGAAGAAATTTCAGTTTATCGCCTTCTGCAATCTCTATCATTCTTTGGATGATGTCAATTCCTGAAATTATCTCAGTAACGGGATGCTCCACCTGAACCCTTGTATTCATCTCTATAAAGTAGAAATTGTCCTCTGCATCTACTAAATATTCAACCGTGCCGACACTTTCGTATCCGAGTTTAAACATCGCTTTTGTTGAAACTCTGTAAAGCTCTTTTCTCACTGCATCGCTAAGTCGGGGAGAAGGCGCAATCTCAATAACTTTTTGGTGTCTTCTTTGAATAGAACAGTCTCTGTCTCCCAAATGCAGAACATTGCCATATTTGTCAGCAATTATTTGCACCTCAATATGTCGAGGGTTTTCTACATATTTTTCAATAAATACATCCCCTTTGCCGAAATATTTTTTAGCTTCATTGGTTGCAGAATCAAACATCTCATCAAAAAGCTTTGCATTCTTGACAATCCTCATACCACGGCCGCCACCGCCAAAAGCGGCTTTAATAATAATGGGAAAACCGATTTGCGAAGCAATGAGGCTTCCCTCTTTTTTGTCCCTAATGGGTTCGTCTGTTCCTTCCAATACGGGAACGCCAATCGCCTTCATTGCAACTTTTGAAGCCATCTTATCGCCAAAGAGGGCGATATGCGCAGGCTTTGGGCCAATAAAAATGATGCCGTTATCTTCACATGCCTGAGCAAATTCCGCATTTTCAGATAAGAATCCGTATCCGGGATGAATGGCATCACATTTGGCTTTTTTTGCAAGGGCAATAATACGCTCATAATCAAGATAGGCAGCAAGGGCATCTCCCATCATAGGGTAGCATTCGTCCGCTTTTCGCACCCAGATACCTTCTACATCCACTTCAGAAAAGATAGCCACGCTTTTTATGTCCAACTCTTTACATGCTCTAATAATCCTGAGAGCGATTTCGCCTCTGTTTGCAATAAGTACTTTTGATATTTTTTTCACGGGGTCTCTCCTGCTCGATTTTATAGATGAAATTTTATATTTTTTTTAAAACTAATTCTTCACTATTATTGCCAATAAAACTATCTAATATTGCTATAAAAGATATTTATTTTTGCTAAACTTACAGGTATGAAAAGAGAAACACTGCAAAAAAGAGTACAAATTGCAAATGATATTATGTATTATATTTATACGCATATCGATACGAATATAGATGTAAACGAACTCAGCAGTGATTTAAATGTCAGCAAATTCCACATGCATAGAATCTTTAAAGATGTATTTGGAAGAAATATTTACGAAAGCATCAAATCCATTCGTCTTCAAAAAGCTTCAAATCTGCTTCTAACAAATCAATATTCAACAATCACCGAAGTAGCCAACTTGTGCGGTTACAGTTCTCAAACCTCTTTTATCCGTGCATTTAAAGAGCGTTTTTGCATGACACCAAAAGAGTGGAGAAGGGGAGGATATAAAGAGTATTCACAGAAAATTCTGGAACAATCTCCAAAGGCGATGCAATCAAGGGCAGAATTTGAAAATATGCAACCGACGATTGTGAAAATGGCTGCAATGAAAAGTTATTATATAAGACATCACGGATACAACGCGGGAATAAAGCAGACTTGGCAAAAACTTCAAACCTGGGTTTTTAACAATAATCTGACAAATTTTAAACAAATAGCACTTTTTCACGATAATCCGACCATCACACCGCTAAGCGAATGTGAATATGTGGCCTGCGTAGTTACGGATGAAAAAGATATTATTGCGAGTGAAAGATTGCCAAAATTTAAAATCTCAGAGGGAGTTTATGCAAAATTTGATTTAAAGGGAAAAGATGGGGATTTGCTTAAATTTATACACTGGGTATATCACCAATGGTTGCCAAAAAGCCAATACGAAACAACGACAAAACCATCGTATGCAATCTATCAAAAAAACAGTTATCTCTGCGATGACAATAGTTTTGAGCTAAGTTTTTATATCTCGATAAAGTTTTAAATCACAACATCCACTTCTTCAGCCAAGCACTTAAAACATACAGCCCCCAGACATGCTGTTTGAAACTTCCTCTTGAGGCTGTTGCTATATATTCGTCGAGCTCTTTTGCTTTGAACATTCCCGTTTGCTCATTCACCTCTTTGATAAGTTCGATTTGCTTGGAGTTGATGAGGTATTCCATGTAGGGGTTTGAGAACCCTTTTTTCTTGCGTTTTAAGATTTTTTCATCGAGTTTATCTTTCATAATCTCTTTTAAAAGGGATTTTGTCACCCCCTCTTCATAGCGCAAATGCGGAGCAATGGAGAATATTCCACATGCCAGCTTATGGTCCAAAAAAGGGGTGCGTGATTCGATGGAGTGCGCCATGCTGACACGGTCAAGTTTTGTTAAAAAATGCTCGGCTTGAAAGAGGTTTAAGTCAATGTAGCTGTACCAGATGCTCTCATCAGAATGTGCGGAGCTTTCAAATCTGTCTCTATAAGGTTGGAGATATTTTAACGATTCGTTGTCTTTTACATTTCTGCGCATAAGGTTGTTTTTTTGAAGGTCTGTAAACTTGTCTCCCGAGGTGCGAAAAAGCAGAGTCTCATCAAAAATCCGTTTGTACCACTCCCATTCGCGGTTCATAGAAAAGTTTGCACGGAAGTATTTTTTGAGCCAGTTTTTATGGGCTAGATTCGATGCTTTTTCAATGTCAAGATATTCAAAATACTGTCTGTAACCCAAAAACAGCTCATCGCTTCCTTCTCCGCTCATTACCACTTTGTAGCCGTCTTTTTTGATTTGCCCAAAAAGCAGATAAAGCGGAATCGCCGCGGGGTCGTTGAGCGGTTCATCAAGCATATCAAAAACATTTCCACATGCCGAGATAAAATCCTCTTGGTTTATCTCAACTTCTGTATTTTCTAGCCCTAAAAACTTGGCACTCTCTTTTGCATTTTGGCGTTCGTCATACTTTGCAAACTCTTTGTAGCCCAGAGTGTAGGTGTGAAGATTCACACCTTTTTTTTTCGCATAATAGTTGAGTGTTGCGCTGTCAATTCCGCCCGAGAGAAGTGAAGCCATTGGAACATCTGCCTGAAGACGCAGGTTGATGGACTCTGTTAATATGTTTTGCAGCAAGTGGATTGCTTCATCTTTGTTCGTGATGCTGTTTGGTTGAGTGTCAAGCAAATCAAAATATTTTTTAACTTCCACATGCCCGTCTTTAAAAGTCAGATATTCTCCACATGCCAGCTTCTTTATCTCCTTAAAAAAAGTGTGCGGAGGAGTCGGAGCCAAAAATGATAAGTAGCTCATAAGAGCGTCCTCGTTTAACGCGTGTTTTTTCAAAAAGGGAGTGAGTCCTTTGATTTCGGAGCTGAAAAAAAAACTTTTGCCGTGAAGATAAAAGAGCGGTTTTTTGCCGAGTCTATCACGAAAAAGATAGAGTGTTTCACCCTCAAGCAGGGCAATGGCAAACATTCCGCGGAGATGGTTTACAAAATCTACGCCCCATTTCAGGTACGCGGCGATGATGACTTCGCTGTCGCTTTGCGTTTTAAAATCAAAATCCAACTCCTTTTTTAATTCTTTGAAGTTATAAATCTCTCCATTAAAGGAGAGTAAAATATTTTTATATCTAAGAGGTTGATGGGAGCGTTCGTGTGTATCGAGGATGCTTAGGCGCTGGTGGGCAAAAAAAAGGTTTTCTTTTTGCGTAATGCCGCAATAATCAGGTCCCCGATGGCTTAAAAGCGAGAGCGCATGCTTGGCTTTTGCCTCATCATACGCACCTATTATCCCAAAAACTGCACACATTATTTAAAAAATCCCACCGTAATATCATCTTCAAGATAACCGTCTTTGAACTCTACCCTTGCCACATTTAAATCTTTTGCAATCTTTTGTATCTGGGATGTGCAAAGATAGTTGTACGTTTGTGATTGTTTATCGCCATGAAGTATGTTAAATATAAAACCCTCCGAACATGCCAAGAAACAGTTGCGGATAAAGAGGTGAGTTTCAAACTCGTTGAGTATATTCATCGCACCGCTGCAGATATAATAGTCGGCATGTGGAAGCGGGTCTTTGCAGATATCTGCGATGATGATTTCACAGCCTGTTTGCTCGGAAGCGATGGAGTACATATCTACAAGAGAGTCTATGCCTATGTAATTTTTCGGAAGATTGGCTCTTTTTTCTATATACAAATAAAAATCCCCAAACCCGCATCCTGCATCTGCAATGCTAATGGAACTTAGATTTTTTGGAAGTATTTCCAAGAGGATGTCATAGCGGATTTCCTGAGACTGTTTTGAGTGCCAGTTGACACCTTTTGCGCTTGTTCCGTACATATTGATGGCCGATGTGAAAAATTTTTCGCTGTCGATGCGTGGCATGACTCCCCTTTTTAAAAACAGTATTATATAATTATAAAATTAAAGGAATGAAAATGAGAATAGCAGTTGTAGGTCTTGGCGGAGTAGGCGGGTATATAGCGGCAAATTTGGCTCAAACATCCCACAAAATAGTTGGTTTTGCCAGAGGTGAACATTTAAAAAAGATACAAAAAGAGGGGCTTCAAATCATTGAAGATACAAAGGTATGGAGCGCGGCTTTAGAGGCAAAAACTCTTGAAGAGGCGGAGGGCTCTTTTGATGTTGTGCTGTTTTGCGTCAAAAGTTACGATTTACAAAGCTCCTATGAGCAAATAGCTCGGCATGTGGATTCTCAAACGATTTTGCTGAGCCTCTCCAACGGCGTGTCCAACGGGGATGTGTTAAAAAAGCTCAGCGGATGTAAAGTTTTAGATGCCTGCGTATATATACTTTCACACGTCCAAGAAGCGGGAGTTGTCCGTAAAAAGGGGGAAGTGTTTGCGCTTGTTATCGGCCCGGACGAGGAGGCTGCCCATGCGCTTAAGAGAGTTTTTGATGCGGCGGGATTGCGAGTAAAAATCTCAAACGACATCAAAACGGATATTTGGAAAAAATATATTTTTATCTCCGCTTTTGCAACACTTACCAGCTATTACGACAAGAGTATAGGTTATATTATTGAACATCATCGGGCTGAGGCAAAAACTCTTTTGGAGGAGATTGCCGATGTTGCACATGCCAAGGGGGTAGAGATTTTTGACGAGGTTGAAAAATCTTTGCAAACCGCTTCTAAGGTTCCGTATGATTCATCTACCTCTATGCGCTTGGACTTTCAAAATAAAAAAAGAGTGGAGCTAGAGAGCTTGAGCGCTTATGTGCTCAAAGAGGCTCAGATATATGGAGTAAAAACCCCTCTGATGAAAAAGATGTATGAGAAGCTTCGCTCTTAGAGATGTTTTGTATTGTTATAAATTTTACTTAATTTCTGTTTCTAAAAAGTTATAGGAGAGATTTTAAAAGTATCTTTTGAGATAATTGCCCAAAAAGGATATTCCATGAAAAAGAAAAGAATCGTTTTGGGCGGCGGATGTTTCTGGTGCACGGAGGCAGTGTACAGAAATGTCAAAGGTGTTTTATCCGCCATAAGCGGGTACACGGGAGGCAAAAGAGCAAATCCGACATACGATAATGTTTGCTCAGGTGCAACGGGGCATGCAGAAGTTGTGGATATACAATACGATGCAGAAGTGATAAGCCTCTTTGAACTTTTAGAAATCTTTTTTGCCATTCACAACCCCACTACGCTTAATCAGCAAGGCGCAGACAGAGGCACACAGTACCGCTCGGTCGTTTATTATGCAAATGATGAAGAAAAAGAGATTATTGAAAAAGCGATTCACAAAGCACAAGAGGATTTCAGCGATAGAATCGTTACGGAGGTAAGTCTTATAACAGAGGTATATCCTGCTGAGAGTTACCATCAAAATTATTATAATTTAAATAGTAATCAAGGATATTGCCAAGCGGTAATTGCTCCAAAACTTCAAAAGTTCATGATTTATTTTCCTGATAAATTGGGATGATAATTTTTTATCTTGTGAAATTATGATAGAATTTTTTTTTAGCTTAAGGAGAAAATATGAGCCACATGTATGAATTAGCCATCATTGGAGCAGGTCCGGCAGGAATTGCCACGGCGGTAGAGGGTTACCTGCAAGGGATTCGAGATATTGTTATACTTGAAAAAGACCAAAATCACAACTCAACAATAAGAAAATATTATAAAGACAATAAACGGGTTGATAAGGACTGGAAAGGTCAAAAAGTTGAGCTTGATGGAAGAATCTATTTTGTAGATGGAACAAAAGAAACGACTTTAGATTTTTTTGACGAAATTTTGGCAAACCATTCAGTTGAGCTTCAAACCCATGTTGAGGTTCAAAAAATCGAAAAAAGAGATGGCTTTTTTGAGGTTTTTATAGCAGGAAAAAGCATTTTTGCAAAACATGTCGTCGTAACCATCGGCAGAATGGGAAAACCCAACAAACCAACATATAAAATTCCCTCGGGAATAAAAAATAAAATTGCTTATACGCTTGATGGGTGCGGCGAAGGGGAGCGGGTTTTAGTTGTGGGCGGCGGTGACAGTGCCGTGGAGTATGCGGTGGATTTGAGTGAAAAAAACGAGGTATCTATTTGTTACAGAAGAGAATCTTTTGAAAGAGCAAATCCAACCAACCAGACAAATATCGCAAATGCGATAATGCACAAAAAAGTGAATGCTATTTTAAATATAAATATTCATGCCTTGGAAGATGAAGAGGGCAAAGTCAAAGTCATCTTTAGTGAAGTGGAGCCCGAAGTGTATGACAGGGTGATTTATGCTATCGGCGGAACAACCCCGAGTGCATTTTTATCAGGCTCAGGAATACAAGAAGAAGATGGAAAACCCGTACATGACGATAATTATGAAACAAATATCAAAGGCTTGTTTGTCGCCGGAGATATTACGCAAGAGTCAGGGGGAAGTATCGCTCTAGGACTCAATCACGGTTACGCGATAGCCTGTTTTATTCAGGGCGGTTGTTTGGTAAGTAAGGACTAATGTTTTAAAATAGAGGAATCTTTTTCGCTGATAACGCCATCGGGTGTTATCAGCAATAGTTCCACTTCGCAACTAAGGTACTCCGAAGTTGTAAGAGGTTTGAAGTTTGCATCTTCAAATGCAGACTTTTTTGCGTTATATATAATGTCTTCGAGTAAACTTTTTGTAGCAGAGGAAGAGGAAGCAGAGCCTTTGAGTTCTTTATTTATATAAATATTTACGGTAGTAGCTATTTTTTCATTTAAAAGCGGATGTTTTTTGAGTAAAGCAAGCTTGTCGATGGTTCTTTGCGCTTGCAAAACTTCTTGGATAGAATCACGGGCGAGTTGCAATAAAACAGAACGAGACATCCAAACCCCCTTTTTAAACCTGCATAATTATACCAAATTTAACTTCTCTTCTTTTTTTAACTTATAGTTGTTGATAAGTTTGATAATTATCATAACGGAGATGACTTGAAACAAAGCAGCGAGAATAAAAGCATAATAATGCAAGATGTCTATACTGTTGGCATTGTAAGCAAGGGTTGCCATCGCGATAAGCAGGGTAAGCGGCATGGAATGACTCAGCCCCATGAGCAGAGAGTCTATGACACCAAGCTCTTTTATAAAAACAAGCGAAGCAATCACCCGCATGGCTATCATGACAAGTGCGATGACAAGGGCCTTGCCGATAAGTCCATCCATAGAGAGTGCTTCAAGGTTAAAAGAACTTCCAATGTGGATAAAAAAGATAGGAATTAAAAATCCAAAACCATACGATGCCAATTTTTCGGGCAATTCATGTTTATGTTCAAAAAATGTCGGAATAAAAATTCCTGCTAAAAATGCACCAAAGGCAAGTTCGAGTTTAAGATAGAGCATCGCTCCGACTAATAAAAAGAAGATTCCCATAGAGAGCCGTATATCTTGTTCTTTGTTGTCTTTGTGCGGCATAAGGGCGGTTGAAGCTTGGGGAAACCACCAAAAAAGCAACTCAATAACACGAAATAAGATAAACATAAAAACCAAAAAGAGTATAAGAGCGGTGATAGTTTTGGCAAAACCGATGCCGAAACCTGATTGGAGTGCCGCAGAGGTAAGCGTTAAAAATCCGATACTAACAACCTCTCCGATGCCTCCTGCCGTCATGGAAAGTGTAAGCCACGGTGTTTTTCCGTACTCTTTAGAGAGCGTTGCGACAAGCCCGACGGATATCAAAGGCAAGAGCACCATAAATATTTTTCCAAGTTCAAAATACAGTGAGAAACTAATAGAAAAAGCGTAGAGAATGATGAGGTAAAATATGACCCTTTTCATAATTTTTGCCGGAGTTTTTATCACTTTTTTTAAGTCAACTTCGGTCCCTGCAATAAACATCAGATATAAAAATCCAAGCTCCGCAACAATTTTAAAAAGATGCTCATCATGCAAAAAACCGATGTATCCCAAGATAGAACCTAAAATAATCTCAATAGGAGTGGTAGGAAGCTTAAGAATTTTTGCAAAAAACGGTGAAAATATAATAATTAATGAAATGGTTGTGATTAAGATTACATTTTCATTCATTGTTTATACTTTTTTTGCGACGCTAAGATGCAAAGATTTCAGCATTTGCAAATCTTTACTCATGATTCTTCCGCTTGTCGTAAGGTAGTTTCCTATGACAATGGAGTTCGCTCCATGGGCAAAAATCTCATTTTGTCTTTCTCCAAACATCAAATCTCTTCCTCCCGCAACCATTATTCTTTGGGCATGTGGAATTGTTTCTCGTGTGAGTTTTATGAGAGAAAGCGCTTCATCCGCATTGAGCGGATTTGGCTGTAGCTCCAGCGCTTCGTTGTGATGGTAAAAGTTAATAGGCACGGAAGTCGGGTTTAAAGAGTTGAGCGCTTCGAGCATGGAAATTCTGTCTTCTTGCGTTTCCCCCAGCCCGAAAATTCCACCCGTTATAAGCACCATCTCCGCTTTGTTTACGTTTTGGCATGTTTCGTATCTTTCCTCCCAGGAGTGCGTCGTGCATATCTGCGGATAAAAAGCTTTGGAAGTTTCAAGATTATGATTATAAGCCTTCACTCCCGATTCTTTGAGGATTAAAAGCTGCTCAAGCGTAGCTGTTCCGTTGCATGCTATCAGTCTAAGTTCCGGCACTTCTTCTTGCACGGCTTTGGCGACATCACAAACAAACTTTAGGGTTTTGTCGTTTAAACCTTTGTCGGCGGTTACAAGACAAAAACCAAGCGCTCCATTGTCTCTGGCATTTTTGGCTTCTTTGAGAATATCTTCGAGAGGTTTATGTTTATATCTTTGTATATCTGCTTTATACCGCACGCTTTGGGAGCAAAATTTACAATCTTCATTACATGTGCCGCTATTAATATTGCATATAGAACATAAAAAAATCTCTTTATCCATTTTTTACTCTCTTGTAATTAAACTGTTTTTCTTTAAAGCCATCGGCATTTTTTTCTTTTGCGTAGTATGTTATCAAAAAGTCGTTCTTATTTACCTCAAGCATAACGCACTCGCTTATAGATTTGTTTCTCGCACAAACTTCGCCGGAATTCAAAAAGAGAGTTCCGCTGATAAATTCACAGGAAAATTCATGAGTATGTCCATAAATAACTATTTCAGTATCGGGTATCATGTAGTAAGGAAGATGCATAAGTTTAAACTTTGTGTCTGAGAGTTTAAAATAGTGAGGCTCCTGAACAAGGTTGTACGTTCCATGATACTCGGCCAAATGGGCATCATTGTTTCCGTAAACGGCAATATATCGAAGCCCGGAGTTTTTTAACAACTCTAAAATCTCAATCTCAACGATATCGCCTGCATGTATGATACACTCCACCCCTTTGCTGAGGAGCATTTCTATAGCTTCCTTGGCTTTTTTAACCTTGGTGTGTGTATCGGAAATAATTGCTATTTTCATGCGGTTTAAGACTCTCTTGGAGTCCTTACCTTACACTTTATACATTCATACACATCTTTATTTCTATAAACTCTTTCGGCTACAACGCCGTTACAAGCTTTTTCGCTGCATTTTATAGCGGTTGGTTCAAATTTAGAAATAAATTTACATTGAGGATAGGCTTCACATCCCCAAAATGCGCCTCTTCGCGATTGTTTCCAGAGAAGTTTTCCCCCGCAATCGGGACAAGGAACTTCTGATGTTTTACTTTCGCTTTCTACGCTTTTTGTGTTTTTGCAATCAGGGTATCCGCTGCATGCAAGGAATTTTCCGTTGCGGCCGCTTTTGACAATCATATCTTTGGCGCATTTGTCGCACTTCTCATCGCTGAGTTCTTCTTTTAGCTCTACGGTTTTGCCCTCTTCATCAATCTGTTCGGTGTATTTACACTTTGGAAAACCGCTGCAAGCTACAAAGTTTCCAAATCTTCCCGAACGAAGCAGTAACTCTTCTCCACATTTAGGACAGTTTTTTCCTAAGGGTTTTGCTACTTTGAGAGAAATAATTTTTTCTTTACCCTCTTCAATCTGCTCTAAAAACGGGAAATAAAAATCACTTAAAAGTTTCTGCCAGTCGTTGCGACCCTCTGCAACTTCATCCAGTTTTTCTTCCATATTGGCAGTAAAAGAGACATCCACGATGTTGGCAAAGTTTTTTTCTAAAATATCAGTGACCGTAAAAGCCATCTCCGTAGGGATAATTTGCTTTTTTTCAATGGTTACATAGGTGCGCCCGCTTAATGTTGCAACGGTCGGTGCATAGGTGGAAGGACGGCCAATCCCTTCTGATTCGAGTTTTTTAATGAGCGAAGCTTCTGAATAGCGAGAAGGCGGTTCTGTGAAATGTTGCTCGGGCTTGATACTTTGAAGCGCAATGGCAGCTCCCTCTTTGAGAGTCGGAAGCAGTTTGTCTTTGTCTTCCGTGCCCGTGAGCGCATAAAAACCATCAAAAATGAGTTTTCTGCCGGTAGCTCTGTACTCATTGTTTTTACCGAGAAAAGTGATGCTTTGCTGTTCGAAAATCGCATCTTCCATTTGACATGACATAAATCTTTCATAAATCAAACGGTAAAGTTTGCTCTCATCTGCTTTTAAAAATTTTTCTGCAATTTCTGGAGTAAACTCAAGCATGGTAGGGCGGATGGCTTCGTGAGCTTCTTGCGCGCCTTTTGCTTTTTTCGTGTACACTTTAGGCTCTTTTGGAAGATATTTTTCTCCAAATCTTTTACCGATAACATCTCTCACTGCATTTACGGCTTCTTCCGCCAAGTTGAGTGAGTCTGTTCTCATATAAGTGATAACACCTGAAGTTCCCTCCGGAGTTTTTACACCTTCATAAAGATTTTGGGCGACCATCATCGTTTTTTTTGGAGTGTAACCTAATTTGCTAGAAGCAGTTTGTTGCAGAGTTGAAGTCATAAACGGAGGAGGCGTTGAGCTTTTTCTCTGTTTTGTTTCGATGTTTGCAATAACAAATACATCTTCTTTAACGCTTGAAACTATCGAATGGGCATCCTCTTTATTTTTAATAGAGAGTTTAGAGATTTTCACTCCCTCGTGAACTACGAGGTTTGCTTCTATGTCTTTGTTAAATACGGTGTCGATAGTCCAAAATTCTTCGGGAATAAATGCTCGTATCTCCCTTTCTCTATCTACAACCAGTTTTAAAGTAGAAGATTGAACACGACCCGCTGAGAGTCCTTTTTGAATTTTTGAGCTTAAAAGAGGAGAGAGTTTATACCCAACAACACGGTCAAGCAAACGGCGGGCTTGTTGCGCATTTACCATGTCCATATCGATTTTTCGGGCATTCTCAAGTGCATGGTGAATGGCTGTTTTAGTAATCTCATGAAAAACAATTCGAGGAAGCGCCTGAGGGTCTTGTTTGATGGCATGTGCAATATGCCAGCCTATGGCCTCACCCTCGCGGTCCTCATCGGTTGCGATATAAACTGTATCGCATTTTTTGGCTAAATCTTTTATCTCTTTAACGGTAGCGGCATTTTCTTTTGCCACGCTGTAAGTGGGAACGAGCTGATTGTCTTCATCTACTGTAATACCAAAGCGGGATTTTGGAAGATCTCGGATGTGACCTTTAGAAGCAATAACCTCATAACCTTTACCTAAAAAGTTTTTAATTGTTCGTGCTTTGGCCGGTGATTCGACGATAATTAAGTTCAAATAGTTTTCCTATATATAGTAGAATAGTTGTTTTAAGTCTGGAAGTGTATCAAAAAAGTTTAAAAAATGTAAATTTGCAAATAAATTAAAGTAATAATTTTAGTTACCGATATAGCTTGTAATTAGCAAGGAAGCTAACTAATATTAAAAAGAGCAAAAGGCTCTTACCCAAAAAGGATTTATTATGGGATTTAGAATAAACACAAACATAGGTGCAATGAACGCACACAGAAACGCTTCGATGAATAATGTTGGACTTGATAAAAGTCTTAACTCTCTTTCTTCAGGTCTTAGAAT
>JAHJJX010000043.1 GCA_018822665.1 bacterium | reverse complement strand
TCACGTATTTTTGTAACGAGCAGTTTTATGGTCTTACAGGCAAGTGTAAAATCACCCTCAGGGTTCGAGAAATCCATTACCTGACTTATGGCAATAGAAGGAATGTCATGTAAAACGCCTTCCATCGCTCCCGCCGCAGTTTTTTCATTTAATATAAGTAAATGTAGTATTTTCGTCTGTATAAAATCTTAGTTGATTTTAGCATTTATAATTCAAAGGGGATACAATGAATATGAATCGTCGTGATGTACTTAAATACGGAGCTATTAGTGTTGCCGCTGCAACAGCAGCAACAATGAGTGGTTGTAGCAAAACAGAAGCAAAACCAACAGCAGCGAAGACCTGCTCTTCTAATAAAAATATACTTGGAAAACATCAAATAGTTGTTATTGGCGGTGGTTTTGGCGGGCTTACTGTTGCTAGTCACTTAAAGAAAAATGATAGTAATTTTGATGTACTTGTAATTGAAAAAAATGACACATTTATGTCTTGCCCTGTTTCCAATACTTATTTAGGAAAGCTTGAAGGTATGAATGTTGGCAAATTCATATTTGATTATGCTAAACCTGTTGAAAAATATGGCTATAGTATGTTAAAAGCAGAAGTAACAAACATAGATCGTGAAGCAAAAGAAATACATACGGCACTTGGTATTGTTCAGTATGAAATTTTAATACTTTCTCCTGGTATAGCTTATGATTATGAAGGTCAATTCCCAACTTGGTCAAAAGAAAAAATCTCTCATATTAGCCGTGTCGCACCAGGCGCACTCATCCCTGGAAGCGAACATATTATTTTAGAAAGAAACTTAAAAAACATGGAAGATGGTGATGTTATTATTACGGTTCCTGCAGGTAAATTCCGTTGTCCTCCAGCTCCGTTTGAAAGAGCTTGTATGATTGCTTCTTATATGAAAAAAGAAGATATTGCCGGTAAAGTAATTATCTTAAATCCTACGAACAACATAGCTAAAGGTGCTGCATTTAAAGAAGCATGGTCTGAACTATACGGTAATATGATTGAGCATATAGATTTCGCAACTATAACAGATGTTGATTCAAGCACTAAAACTGTTACATATACTCAAAAGGTGCCAACAGGCGAAAAAGATAAAGACACCGGTTCTGATATTATGAAGGATGTGAATAAATCTCATAAATATCAGGTTTTAAATCTTATTGCCAACAATAAAGCGAGTCCGGTTGTTCAAATGGCGACATTGGAAACTACAAATGATTCTTTCCATAAAGTAAAAATGAACGGCTGTTCTTTCCAAACAGCAACAGACAAAGATGTATATGCTATCGGTGATGTTGTTGGACACGGTATCCCGCCAAGCGGTCAAACTGCAAACTGGGCCGGCATTCAATGTGCTAACGAAATTGCGCATCGTTTACATGGAAAAGCGTATTCTCTTCCAGTTGAAAAAACTCCGGTTTCTGCTGGTAATGTTTGCTATTCAATGGTTGGCGATAAACCAGAAGAAGCGATTATGGTTACACATGACTTTAGCTGGACAGGTACGGTTATTACGGGTAAAGGCAACGTTCCTAAAGCTCCGGATGGTAAATACCGTTCGCAGGCCACCGCTAAAGCACTTCATGATTGGTACCGTGGAATCATGGGAGATTTATTTAGCTAAAGAAAGGCTTAGGCCTTTTCTTAGCCAGATAGACAATAAAGGAACTACATGAATAGAAGAAATTTTTTAAGAGTAGCAGGTGCAACCGGAGCACTTGTAGCTGTTTCTCCCTCATCGATAAATGGGGCTTTGTATGCTAATGACGGCTCTCTGTATCAGACATACGAAAGAGTTCAGCTCGTGGATGCCGGTGGAAAACCTCTGCAAGCAAGTTTATTAAAAAAAGAAATCAACTATGTTTTTAATTATCCATACGCTTCAACACCATCCATTTTATTAGACCTTAATCAAGAAACAGCAAAGAATGTTGAATTAAAATCAGAAGATGGGATAAGCTATATTTGGAAAAGCGGTGTCGGAACGAACAGAGCGATAGTCGCTTATTCTGCAATTTGCTCACATCAATTGGCCCATCCGACACCAAATGACAGTTTTTTACAGTATGTTCCAAAAGATAAAAAAACTATGGCCTATAAAGAAGGAGGGGTAATGGTATGCTCTTCCCACCTTTCATCTTTTGATGTAAAAAGTGGCTGTAAAAATCTTTCAGGTCCAGCAGGACAGCCATTAGCTTCTATCGTTTTAGAAATCGCGCAAGATGATACTATCTGGGCTGTTGCAGTACTGGGTCCAGATAAATTTCATGATTATTTTAAAGCTTTTAAACCTGAATTCAAATTATTTTATGGCGGGAAAAGAGAAGCGAAAGAACTAGTGAAAACCAGCGCGATTACTGTTCCTCTCAATGAATATACAAAAGAGATTATTCAATACTAAGGAAAGCCTATGAAAATAATAAAAATGATACCAATAACTATACTTTTAGCTTCTTCGCTTATTGCCGGTGATGCCGTAAAACAATCACAGCTCTCTGCTGATATGAAAAATATGTTAGCTGCTATGGAACATATTCAACGAAGCGGATTCTATCAAGATTACGATGGAATGAAAGCAGGAGTTGAAAAATTAAAAGAGAATTTAAAGTCTTTAACAACAACAGATGCGAAAAGTTATCTTCCTGATGATCAAGCGTATGCTGATAAATTCGCAAATAAAAGAGCGAGCATGATTACGATGTATGCTAATGATTTAAGCGCAGCAGCAAGCGCAAAAAATATGGATGATGCGCTAGAAGATTATACACAGCTATTAAAGCAGTGTACCTCTTGTCACATTCGAATTAGAGCATGGTAATATCCAGATAAGTCCAATTATGAACTTATCTTTCCGTTTTAAGAAATCTCAAGAATAAAGTAAGTTATCATATATGATAATCTATAGGTTGGAGATTTTATGGCTAAGCACCCGCAACAAAAAATTGATCAGCACTACTTGCAGCTCATTATTTTTAGTTTGGGTGTGTTGCTGTGGTTTACACCTGTTCCAGAAGGATTAAGGCCTGAAGCATGGCAGTTGCTTAGTATTTTTATAGTCACTATACTTTCAGTTATAATTAAAGCTCTCTCTCTTTTTACATCTTCGATTTTAGCCTTAAGCGTAGCGGTATTGACAGGACTATTGACACCAGAGCAAGCTTACAGCGGATTTAGTGAAGATTTTATCCTGCTTATTCTTGTCGCTCTTTTAATTGCCAGAGGAGTCATAAAATCTGGTCTTGGAAAAAGAATAGCTTTTATTATTATCAAAAAAATCGGTAAGTCCAGCTTGGGCTTATCTTATTCTATCATTTTGGCAGATATTTTCATCGCCCCTGCTTTTCCAAGCAATACAGCGAGAAGCGGTGTTTTATACCCTATAATCAATGCTCTTGCTCACGATAATGATTCCAGAGTTGCTGATGGTACAAGAAAAAAATTAGGTTCATTTTTAATGATGAGCTCCATGGCCGGACTAACTCTTTCTTCTACTTTATGGCTTACTGCAATGGTAGCCAATCCTGCGGGGGCGGCTATGGCTAAAAAGTTTGGAATTGAAATTACTTTTGCATCGTGGGCACTCGCTGCAAGCTTACCTGTTATCATTTTGTTTTTACTTATCCCTTGGCTTATCTGCAAAGTTTATCCTCCAGAAGTAAAACAGACTCCAGAAGCACCCATCATTGCACAGGATGTTCTCCTTCACATGGGTAAATTTCATAAAAATGAGTGGATTATGTCTATAACATTCATACTCATTGTATTCTTATGGAGTATGTCAGAATATTGGGGCATAAATAAAACGGCGGTGGCGCTTTTGGGCGTTGGAATATTGATGATGACAAATATATTTACACTCGATGATATGAAACAAGAAGGTGGTGCGCTAGAAACGCTTATCTGGTTTGCTATACTTTTTACATTGAGTGCATATTTGAACAAATTTGGTTTTATGGAATGGGCAGGTACACATATATCTGATAATTTAATTGGTTTTAGCTGGCCTATTGTTTACGTAGGCCTTATTATAGGTTATGTTTTAATGCACTATTTTTTCGTATCTCAGACGGCTCACATGTTGGCATTATTCGGTATATTTTTAGAAACAGGCATCAATGCAGGCGTTCCAGGAGAACTGATGGCTCTTATGCTGTTATTTGCCACAAATTTTAGTGCCATCATAGCCCCGCAAGGCTCATCCGCAAATGTCATCTTTGCCGGAAGCGGTTACATGGAAGCAGATGAAATTTATAAAATCGGGGGGATTATAACTGCTGTCAATACCTTTATTTTTTTAACGCTCGGCACTTCTTGGATATTATTAATTATGTAAGATAAAGACGGCATGTGGAACTTCCAAACATAAGCATTTTCTTGGCAAAAAAGCCCCTATATTAGAGATATTTCAGAGAAGCCCTAGTGTATAATGTCATAAACTTTATGAGGCATTGATGCAAATTTCCCGCTTTTCATACTTATTGATTTTTTCCATGTTTTTATGGGGTGGGGGTTGGAGTGCCCTGAAAATACTGACACAAGATTTACCTATGGAGGTAATAATCTTTTGGAGATTTTTTATCATGAGTCTCTCATTTTTGCCTCTACTGTATTTTCTAAAAATACCGCTGGCACTCAATAAATCAAATCTCAAGTTTGTAGCAGGCAGCTCAATACTCAACATAGCATTTATGGTATTTTCTTTTTTAGGCATCAAATATGGTTTCGCAGGTTCTGCGGGAGTGATAATTACAACGCTTAGCCCAGTTATGACATTCCTTCTTATGGCTATCATCTTTAAAAATAGGCTTCATAATTTACAATACTTAGGGCTTTTTATAGGTGTTATCGGCGGCTTTATCATGCTTGAACTCAATGATTTAAATCTCTTCTTCAATAATTCCAATATTTACTTTTTACTTTGTGCCATTATCTGGGCAGGGGTTACATTGCTTTCTCAATACTCTCATAAGCATATACATCCTATTCATTATAGTTTTTTCATCTCTGTAACTGCAACTGTTGTTACATTTTTATATGGATACAGATTTGATTTACTGAGCGTTTTTAATCAAGATAAAAGATTTTGGATTTCACTCATTTATCTGGCAGTTTTAGGTCAAAGCGTAGCAACAACCATCTTTTTTATGGCATCAGGAAAACTGGGAAGCGAAAAAACGAGCTCTTTTATGTTTCTTGTTCCGATTTTTGCACTTCTAATTGCTTGGTTCGTGCTCGATGAATCTATACAAACACACGTCTTAGCGGGGGGAAGCATTAGCTTAATAGCAGTCTATTTTATAAATAAAAAGCATTAATCAATAATTTTACATTCTTCACACTAAATCTACATTTTTTATTTTTATACTAGCGCTTAAGAAAGAGAAATGTGAGACTCAATGTCTGAATGAAGCGCAACTTTCTTTTGACACTCCCACCTAAAATGCGAAACAGATGTTATGCTATTACCCTTTTGGGCAGAACATCTTGTTTTCAGAATTGCTCTTTTCTTTTTAATTTCATTTGTAATTTTGCAAACTCACGCATATCATCGATAGAATCGCTCTCATCGACTATTTCAACACCCAAAACAGTCTCTATACAATCTTCCAGAGTAATAATCCCTTCCGTTTGATGATAACTGTCTATAACCAAAAACATATGGTCTTTTTTAGCTATAAATAAATCAAGCGCTTTTGATACAGGAATATTTTCATTTATTGTAAAAATATTTTTCTTAATAGAGCCTACCGTAACGCTATCGTCCTCCAAGGCTTGTCTGAATATCTTTTTGGTTAAAACTATCCCTGTAACTTCTTCTAAGGAACCAGTGTAAACAGGGATTCTTGAAAATTTAAATATGTCACTTTTAGTCTCTATGATTTCTTTTATGCTCATTTTTTCTTCAAGTGCAAAGACAACACTTCTTGGGGTTAAAACTTCTTTCACTTTTATCTTATTAAACTTCAAAATATTCTCGATAAAATCTGATTCTCTCTCATCGATGATACCATCATCTTCACTCAGAAGCATACTATGAAGCAGTTCCTCTTTCGTCAGCGTATGAACGCCTTCCTTGCCTTTTGAAATTCTATTTGTAACAAAGAGAGTGCTTAAAATAATTGGATACGTCACCCATATAAAAACTCTAATAAATTGAGCCGCCATTGGGGCTAAACTCTTCCAGTAAAGAGCTCCGATTGTTTTGGGAATTATTTCTGATAAGAAAAGAATTGCAAAGGTTAAAATAATAGATACATAAACAACCGCATCATTTCCAAAAAGTATAGAAGCCTGCGCGCCTACGGCAGCGGCTCCCAAAGTATTTGCAATGGTATTTAAAATTAAAATTGCGGCTATGGATTTGTTTATATTTTTTTTATGATGTCTTAAGAGCGCCCCCACGGATGGTTTGTCTTTTTCTAATACTGAAACATACGACATATTGACAGATAAAAGCACAGACTCCAAAATCGAGCACAAAAACGAAACACCAACCGACAAAACGAAAAATAGAATTAATAGATCCATTTATTTTTAAATATCCTTTATAATAAAATAACTGTTGCAAGACCCAAGAAGCTAAAAAAGCCTACAACATCTGTTACCGTTGTTAAAATAACCGTACTTCCTATGGCCGGGTCGATATCCATCCTTTTTAACAAAAGAGGTATGGTCGCACCAAAAAAACCTGCCATAAAAAGGTTAATAATCATACTCAAGGCAATCACCGCTCCAAGCATCCCTTTATCAAACCACACCGAAGCGATTATTCCCATGAGAACTGCAAAAAACATGCCGTTTACCAGTGAAATAATAACTTCCTTTTTTATAATTCTGAGTGCATCATCCTGATTAATATCGCCAAGAGCCAGCTGTCTTACAACAACCGTTAAGCTTTGAGTTCCGGCATTACCACCCATAGACGCGACAATAGGCATTAAAACTGCAAGGGCTACCATACTTTGCAGGGTATCTGCAAAAAGACTGATTACCAAAGATGCCCCAACGGCTGTTAAAAGATTGATACTCAGCCAAGTAGCCCTTTTTCTTCCTGCTTTTAATATCTCATCGTCTTCCTCTGCTTCATCATCAACCCCCGCAAGGTTATACATCTGTTCCGTCGCATGTTCATTAATAATATCGTAAATATCATCAGACGTGATACGGCCAAGCAAAACTCCATGACGATTAACAACAGGCATAACATAAAGGTCATACTCTTCAAAGTAATGTACTACTTCTTTAATATTTTCTCTGTCATACGCCATTTTTGGTTCAAAATTTTCACTACTTTGCTTGATATTCTCTTTTAAAGTTTTCGTAAAATCAAATGTAAGAAGGTCATCCAAGCCTATTGAGTAACGAAGTTTGCTGTCCTTCTCCGTTATAAATAAATTTTGAACATTTTCTAGTTCATTTAATTTTCTCAAACGAGAAAATCTTGCCACTACATCCTGTACAATCTCATTTTTATTTGCAGTAAAGACCTCTGTCTGCATATAAGAACCCGCTTCAAAATCTTCATAATTCTGAAGTCTTCTTATCTCTTCTTGGTCCTCTTTGCTCAGCGTCTCAAAAACCTTTAAAGCTATCTCTTTATCCAGTTCTTCAAGTTTTCCCATAAAATCAGCTTGGTCGTCACTCTCAAGTTCTACAACCGCATGACTTAATCCATCAAAATTCAAAGATTCTACAGCAGCACCGAAATATCTATCGGGAAGCGCTAAAATTACATCGCCGACTATATCTTTTGGGATTTTTTCAATGGCATCAGAAAATTCACTGTCATCAAGCTTTTTTAAAATTTTTGCAATTTCTGATGGGTAAATTTCACTTATGTCGTGAGTATTTAAATAATCTTCTATTTTATTCATGTTTACTTTAGTATTAATATTCCCGGCATGTGGGAAAATTCCACATGCCGAACTTTGAAGCGAATTATACAATAGTATTGGCACTAAAAACTACAGATGCAAATTTTTAAATGTGACCTTATGTGTAATTAAGCTAATACCGCATAAAATACTTCCTATCTTAACAAAAAGGTTTTTAAATGAAAAAAATTTTAGTTAGTGTAGCAGCGATCATCGCTCTTAGCACTTCGGCGATGGCGGGTGTTAATTCACAAACGGGTTGTGGTCTTGGTGCCGTAATTATTAAAGATGATTCATCTGCAATTTTGCTAGCACTTCAAGCTACAACAAACGGCACTTCTATGAATCAAACTTTTGGTATCACTTCGGGAACTTTAGGTTGTAAAAAAACTAAGCTTGTTATGAATGAAAGAGCGGAGGAATTCGTTGCTTCAAACATGGATATTCTTGCAAAAGAGATTGCTGTTGGACACGGTGAATCACTGGACACTTTAGCAGAGCTTTTAAATGTAGAAGACACGGCAACTTTTTCTGCTTCACTTCAAGCAAACTACAACAGTATTTATACAAGCCAGAAAGTTGAAATGGCTGAAGTACTTGACAATATCGCGACTACTTCACTCTAGATAGTTGAAAATTAAACGGGGAAATCCCGTTTAATTCATTTTAGATTCTCTCCCATTATAACTTTAGGAAATTTCCATATTACATAAAATTATTTTTATACTCATTTTTTCTGTTGGCTTTTTACACTCTTTTTCTCATCAATATAAAAGCAAAGCGGACGATTTGAAATTATCAGACGAAAGGTATTGGCATTTACTTTTGCATATGCAAGATGGGGTAAGCGAGATTGATGATAGCAGATTTTTCTTCGCTGTTGATGGTAAAACGAATGCAAAAAATGAGCTTTTTGCAACTTTAGATGCCTTCTTTGAGGAGCAAAATTCAGAGGATAATTCAAGCCTGTGCAGATTTCCTGCAAGGGCTGCTTGGCTTCAGGAAAAACTTAATATCCATGATTTTCCACATGCCGACTGCCGTGAGTATGACAAAACCTTGCATCGCTTAAACCCTCAATCGGCTACACTTGTTTTTCCCTCTGCCCATATCAATTCCCCTGCTTCAATGTTTGGGCATACATTTTTACGAATCAATTCTGCATATAAATCCAAACTTCTTTCCTATGCCGTAAACTACGCCGCAGATGCAAATCCTGATGATACAAACGCCGCCCTTTTTGCAGTTAAAGGTTTATTCGGCGGATACTTCGGCAAATATTCCCTCCTCCCTTATTATGATAAATTAAAAGAGTACAGAGATACGGAGCAAAGAGATATTTGGGAATATGACCTCGATTTGGATGAAAAAGAGGTTCTTAACATGGTAAGGCATATTTGGGAGCTTAACGGCACCCAGTCACGCTATTATTTTTTCACGGAAAATTGTTCTTACAATATG
>JAHJJX010000042.1 GCA_018822665.1 bacterium | reverse complement strand
GTGCTTGCAATCTTCATAACCGTGCTGTTTGCCATCAGTGCCTACTTGACAATGCGGCATCTGGTTATCCCTTTGGATATTATCATTGAAGCTTCAAGACGATTTGGTGATGGTTTTACAAAGGTGGAAGTTTATTATTCCCGTCGGAATTTATTAAAAAACCTCTTTGCTACCTTTAACGATATGGTTAAAAAAGTAAATTTCAACAACCGGCTTCTTGAAAAAAAGGTGGATGAGCGGACGTACGCTTTGCAAGAAGAGATAAATCGAAGAAAAAAAGTTGAACGAGAGCTTCGCATGCTTTCACGGACAGATTCTTTAACGGGAATTTGGAACAGGGGTTATTTCTTTGAGCTTCTCAAGCGTGAGCTTGAGAGATGCCAACGCTATAACATAAATATGACACTCATTATGATAGATATTGATTTATTTAAAAATATAAACGATACCTACGGGCACAGCGTAGGAGATCAGGCAATCAAACATCTTGTTGCATTAATCTCGGCAAATACCCGCAAAGAAAATATCTTTGCCCGTCTTGGCGGAGAAGAGTTCGGCATAATCCTGATTGAAGCGGGAGGGGCAGACAAAATACAGCACGTTGTGGAGCGCATTCGAAAAAATGTTCAAGACAATCCGCTCATTATCAATACACAGAGCATCCCTCTTACCATCAGCATAGGAATGACAAATATATCTTTAGAAGATAATGAACATACGATTTATATACGTGCGGATAACGCTCTGTATTTGGCTAAAAAAAATGGAAGAAACAGGGTTGAAGAGATTTAATTTTCACGGAGTGTTTGAAATACCCGGCATGTGGAAATCTCCACATGCCGAGTCTAAGAGGTGCTAATGCGTGCCGCATCCGCCGCCGCAGCAGCCGTTGCTCGTTGAATCGCTCATAGCTATTACAAAATTATTTCCTGCTTCTTGAACTTTAAAGCTGTGTTTACCGCAAAACTCGTCATTCATGTGATCTCTCATCTGAATCGACTTCATAAGCGCTTCATCTTTGGATGTTAGGTCTATATTGTTTTGCAACGTGCTTCTTTTAAAACAACCACACTCTTTTTCTACTACTATTTTAAACATGTTAATCCTTTGTTAATTCTAATATTTTGCAATATTATCGTAATATGCTTGCTAAGTCCTTAGCCATTTAAAGTATAAAATTATTTAAGTATTGTGCGTTAAAAAAAGAGCGATTTGCTCAAATTTCATATATAATTCGTTTTATTTTTTAGGAGCCTCATTGAAATATATTCTTAGTTCGTTGCTGTTTGCATCCCTCCTTCAAATTTTTTTATGGCTAAACAACAGCGATAAAATAATCTCTCCGCCTAATGCTGAAAATATCATCAAATCTATCTCTTATGCTCCGTACAAAGAAACGAGTAGAGAATACCTTAGCGATGAAGAAATTTTACGTGACTTAACCATGCTTAAACGCTTTACAAAAAAAGTTCGCCTTTACTCTGCCCCTGATGCACAAAGAGTATTGCCTTTAGTGAAGCAGCTTGGAATGCAGGCTCATTTTGGTTTTTGGTTGTCTTCTAATGAAAATGACAATAACAAAGAGATTGAATTGGCAAAAACTCTGATTCAAACCTATTATGCCAATATATCTTCCGTTATCGTAGGAAATGAGGTCCTGCTTCGTGATGATTTAAAACTCGAAGAACTCATTGTTATTATTCGGGATTTTAAAAAACTGCTTCGCGATATTCATAAAAAAACTCCTCTTAAATATCATAAACCTTCCGTAACCACTGCGGAGATATGGAACCTCTGGCTGGATAATCCGAGCTTGGGCAAAGAAGTGGATATTGTAACTATCCATATACTTCCCTACTGGGAAAAAATTCAAGCTGAAAATTTTGTGCCGTTTTTTAAAGAAATCTACAACAATGTAAGTAATGCATTTCCGGACAAGCGCGTTACCGTCGGCGAGTTTGGCTGGCCTAGCCAAGGCTATAACAACCAAGGAGCTGTTGCAAGTCCGGAAAATCAGGCAACCGTCATTCGAAGATTTTTGATTTTAGCCAATGAGGAGCGTTTTAGCTACAACCTTCTTGAGGCATTTGATCAACCATGGAAAGGAAAAGATGAAGGGCATGTGGGGCAATACTGGGGGATTTTTGATGCGCATCGTCACCAAAAATTTGAGATGCAGGGAGCTGTTCTCATAGAGCCTTATTGGTTTATGCAGATGAGTGCCGCCGCTTTTATCGGCGCACTTTTAACCTTCTTCGGACTTAGAAATCAACATATTAATTTTTTACATGCCTTCACGTATGGTTTAGCAGCACAGGGTATCTCTTTTGGTATCGTCATGTCTGCCGTTTACCCTTTTGTTCATTATATGAATTTCGGCATGTGGGTTATGTGGGGAATGGGAACCCTGCTTATGATACCCCTCACAGTCATCACGCTCGCCAAGGCGAATGAGCTGTTTAAATGTACAATCGGAAGACGTCCCAGAAGACTCATTCCTCTTGACTTAAAATCAAATCACATCCCTTTTGTAAGCATTCACGTGCCTGCCTACAAAGAGCAGCCTTATGTTCTTGAAGAAACGCTAGTTGCCTTATCAAAACTCAATTACACCCATTATGAGGTGCTTGTTATTATTAACAATACCCCTGAAGAGTTCTATAAAGCACCGATTAAAGCCCTCTGTGAAAAACTCGGAGAAAAATTCGTTTATCTCGACATTGAATGTTCCGGATTTAAAGCAGGAGCACTCAACAAAGCGCTTGCTTATACAAATCCCCAAAGCGAGATTCTTGCGGTTATTGATGCCGATTATGTGATTAGTCCAAACTGGCTTATTGATTTGGTACCGATTTTTGATGACCCTAAAGTTGCGCTGGTGCAAGCTCCCCAAGACCACAGAGACGGCAACGAATCGATGCTCAAAAGAGCAATGAATGCGGAATATGCAGGTTTTTTTGACATAGGAATGGTGGAACGCAATGAAGAAAACGCCATAGTCGCCCATGGAACTATGCTTATGATACGCCAAAGTGCCTTTGATGAAGTGGGACAATGGAACACGGACACCATAGTCGAAGACAGCGAATTGGGACTCAGACTTTTTGAAGCGGGATACATCGCGCACTACACAAACCGCCGTTATGGATACGGGCTGCTTCCCGACACCATAGAAGCTTTTAAAAATCAGCGCCACCGCTGGGCCTATGGAGCCATACAGATTCTCAAAAAACATTGGCAACATTTCAAGCCCTCTTCCAAAACACTTACCAAGGCTCAAAAACACCATTTTATTACAGGGTGGTTTTTTTGGCTCTCCGACGCACTCGGAACAGTCACCTCCATTTTAAATATTATTTGGGTGCCGGTCATTATCTTTGTCGGGGTTACTATCCCTACCATTGCCTTAACTGTGCCTATTTTAACAGCATTTTTGGTGAATGTTATTCACTCGTTTGTGCTTTACAGAACAAGAGTCAAAGCAAACTTTTTTCATTCACTCTTGGGTGCTATTGCGGCAATGAGTTTGCAACTGACAATTTTTAAAGCTGTTTACGATGGTTTTGTAAAAGACCGTCTGCCGTTTAAAAGGACAGAAAAAGGGGGCAATACCAAAAAATCTTCAAACAGCCCTATTAAGAATGAAATCATCCTTGCCACTTTGCTGATTGCTTCTTTTGTAGCGCTGATGATAACGAATAATCAGGAAATTGTGGAAGTTTATCTTTTTGCCGCAACCCTTTTAATACAAAGCATCCCTTATATTTCGGCGATTATCCTCAGAATTATTGAACTCGCATCTTCTAAAAACAAAATACAAAGCGAAGACAAATAACGCAGCTCTTGGCTGCGGATGCAAATAAAAAAACGCAATTCTTCTTTAGAATTGCCCAAATACAAAAAATAATCATCAAAAAAGCATATTTATATCAATATATCTTGATATAATGATTATATTGTGCTACACTTGCAAAATTTAAAAACAGGGAGCTTCTTTATGGATATTTTTCTCAAAACGGCAGGCTCGATAAATGATGCAACAAGAATAGAGATACTTCATTTTATAGCCCTCAACGGGGAAGTTTGCGTGTGTGACATTGAAAACTCGTTTAATATGATTCAATCACGCGTCTCAAGACATCTTAAAATTTTAAAAGAGGCTGGATTTTTAAAAGTGGACAGACGCGCAAAGTGGGCATTTTACAGTATAAAATCTCCGCTTGATGAATTTAGACAGTCCATTTTAAAAGAAATAAGCTGTCTTAATATTGATTTGCCAAAATTAAACAAAGGATGTAAAAATGGATAAAAAAGTTCTTATCTTATGTACGGGAAACAGTTGCCGCTCTATCATTGCAGAAGCGGTTTTAAACAAATATCTTGATGGCGTAGAAGCTTACAGTTCAGGGGTTAAAGCAAGTGGGAAAGTAAATCCACATGCCAAGAAACTTTTGCAGGACAATGGATTGTGGGATGATAAATACCATTCAAAAACTTTGGATAAAGTGATAGATATAGATTTTGATTTGGTGGTAACGGTTTGCGACAATGCCAAAGAAAGCTGTCCGATATTTCCACATGCCACAAAAGTTATCCATGTCGGCTATGAAGACCCCGATGGAAAAGACTTGAGTGCATTTGAAAAAACACTCAAGCTTATAAAAACACAACTCATCCCTATTGTCCGCCTAGAACTGGGTCTGTAATGCTACTCGCAGCCATTATATTTTTAATAACCCTTCTTTTTGTTATTTGGCAGCCCCGCGGACTTCAAATCGGTACAACGGCAGTCATAGGCGCAATCGTTGCACTTTTTGCAGGCGTTGTAAGCCTTAGTGATGTCGGTATAGTTTTTGACATAATATGGGATGCCACACTTGCTTTTATCGGAATTATCATCCTTTCAATGGTTCTTGATGCGATAGGCTTTTTTGAATGGGCGGCGCTTAAAATGGCGAAACTCTCGCATGGAAACGGGCATTTAATGTTTGTTTATTCCATCCTTCTTGGAGCAATTGTTTCGGCGCTTTTTGCAAATGACGGTGCGGCGCTTATCCTCACCCCTATTTTACTGGCAAAGATGAATATTTTAAAATTAAACACTAAAACAATTTTGGCATTTTTACTCGCAGGCGGTTTTATAAGCGACAGTGCTTCTCTGCCTTTTGTATTTTCTAACCTCACAAACATCGTAACTGCCAACTATTTCGATATAGGTTTTGCCCGCTTTTTCTCATTTATGATTTTTCCGTTTATCGTAAGCGTTGCGGTGAGTATGTTGGTGCTTTGGCTAATTTTGAGAAAAGATATCCCCGCTAACGTCAATATTAAACTCCTAAAAAATCCGGCATCGGTCATTAAAAATAAAGCCCTTTTTAATTTCAGCTGGTTATTTTTGGCACTTTTGTTAGGCAGTTACTTCATAGGAGATGCGTACAACATCCCCATCTCCGTATTTGCACTCGGGGGAGCACTTTTATTTTTAGCAATAGCTTCTTCTACCAAAACGGTTGAGCCCCGACACATCATCAAAAATGCGCCTTGGCAGGTTGTATGGTTTTCCCTTGGACTCTACATCGTCGTGTACGGACTTAAAAATGCGGGAATGACAGATTACATCACTGAAATCTTGGCATATCTTCATGCGCAGGGCAACGTTATCAGCGTCCTTGGAACGGGATTTTTAGCCGCATTTTTAAGCGCTTTTATGAACAATATGCCGACAATTATGGTGATGGATATCGCTCTAGCGGACATTGCCGATGAAGCAATGATTTATGCAAATATTGTCGGCTGTAACTTAGGACCGAAGATGACACCTTTTGGCTCGCTTGCAACACTTTTGTGGCTTCATTCACTGGAGAAAAAAGGGATAAAAATCAACTTTTGGACGTATACAAAATTCGGGCTTATCGTTACTCCCCCTGTACTTTTGGTGGTGCTTTTATCGCTCACCTAAAAGAGGTTTTTTGCCGGGGCAATGTTTCTTTAAAAATTAAAACAGCTATAATGTCAAACATAATTCCCGTGCAAACGGGAAAGACGGAATTACAAGGAAATATAATGCAACAAAACGAACATTTGGAACTCGGGCGCATCAACTGCCTGCGAATTGACAGACACACTCCCCACGGCGTATTTTTAGAATCACTTGATGAAAAAGACGTACTCCTTCCCCAAGCGTATGTAACGGACGAAATGCAAGACGACACGCTTCTTGAGGTGTTTTTATACACGGATTCCGAAGACAGACTCATTGCCACGACGCTCACTCCACATGCCAAGCTGGATGAATTTGCTTTTTTTACGGTGGTGGACACTACGAAATTTGGTGCTTTTATGGATTGGGGGCTTATGAAAGATTTGTTTGTTCCCCGTGTTTTTCAAAAAGAGCCTTTTAAGGTTGGAGACAAAAGATTCTTGCGTGTAGTGTATGATGAGATGACGCACAGACTTGCAGGAACGGAGAAGTTTTCAAAATATCTGGATAAAGACCCGAAAAAACTTAAAATGCATCAAGCGGTAAAAATTCTTCTTACCTCAAAAACTCCCCTTGGATACAACTGTATCGTTGAGGATAAATACGAGGGGCTTATTTTTCACAACGAAATTTTTGAAAATGTTGAACTTGGAGATATCAAAACCGCATTTGTAAAAAACATCCGAAAAGACGGGGGAATTGACTTAAGCCTGAGAAAAATCGGAGCTAAAAAAAGCGGCACTTCCAGCGATGTTATTCTTGACTTGCTTCAAGCAAACAAGGGTGTCATGCCATATAACTACAAAAGTGATGCGGAACTTATCAAAGATATTTTCAAAATGAGCAAAAAAGATTTTAAACGCTCACTTACCACTCTTCAAGAAGAGGGCAAAATAGAAGTCAAAGACACGGGCATCTACATAAAGGGATAAAACTTGGCAAAGAAAAAGAAAAGTATAGAGCTATCGGAAAAAAACATAACATTTAACATCAAAAATATCTCTTACAGGGTTATCCGTTATTATCCTACGGCAATGACGATTGATGTTATGGTGCATGAAGACAAGGTAAAAATAGGTTTGCAAAATCTAGCTTTTGCCCATCTTCCAAAAGAGGTCAAAAAGCTAATCAAACCAAATTAAAAAATTTTGAAATTTGTTCATTTTATTGCTTTACATCAAAACATACAATATCTAAAAAGCATATAATCTCCTACAATTACTACAAGGGATTACAATGAGTGAATTTTTAGGACAAAACCAATCTTCAGGTCTACCCGAAGGTCATCCGGTAAAAGTTTATCTGGATGAAAACCAACTAATCAGAGAGCTTATCTCAAAAATCAACCGCATCAACATAGAAGAAGAAAAGGAAGCTTTTACAGAGCTCTTTGAAAAACTTTGTCTTGTCGAAAAACATTTCGCCAGAAAAGAAAATCAACTTTTCCCATATTTGGAAAAATATGGCTGGACGAGTCCAAGCCAAAATATGTGGGCTTTTCATGACCAGATAAGAGATGAAATCAAAGCCGCCCGCGGTGCTATAAAATCTAACAATATTTTAAGTATCAGTCAAAACCTGCAACAAGTTTTTAGAAGTCTTGAGCATATTTTGCAAGTTGAAGAGCAAAGACTTCTGCCAAGAGCTTTTAATATGCTAAGCAAAGACGACTGGGAAGAGATGCGAGCGGGCGATGAAGAGATTGGCTGGATGTTTGACGAAGCACCTCCCGCTTTTCCAGCTCTAAGCGAGCAAAACTACATTCACCCAAGCCAAGATACAAAAAGAAGACAACTTCCTTTTTCACTTGAAAATAGAATCAAGCTAGATGAGGGTTTTATGCTTCCTGAGCAAATAAACTGGCTTCTTAAGTTTATGCCCGTGGACATAACCTATGTAGATGAAAACGATATCGTTATTTTTTATAACCGCGGAGACAACAGAGTATTTCCAAGAAGTGCGGGTATTATAGGCAGAGAAGTGAAGTTTTGTCACCCTCCAAAAAGCGTTGACCAAGTATTGATGATACTCAGAGAGTTCAAAGCCGGCAGAAGAGACGAAGCGGAATTTTGGATAACCTTTAAAGGAAAATTTATTCACATCCGATACTTTGCAATTCGAGATGATGCAGGCACCTACAAAGGGGTTATAGAAGTAAGCCAAGATGTTACACATATTCGTGGTCTTGAAGGGCAGCAAAGATTACTTGACTGGGAATAAATAAAAATCTTTACGGGCTTGAGCCTATGGGCAGAGGCGATAAAGATATAAACTTTGTTGTTGAGACTACCCTATTTCAAACGCTAAATTTTAATTTATGGCATTTCCACATGCCATAAATACACAGAATCTAGCAGTCTATTCTACGCGGTTTCTGCCCTGAGCTTTTGCAAAATAAAGCTTTTCATCCACTTGCGTGATATATGTGTCTATTGTTTCTTGGTTAATTTCCACCGTTTTATCAATCATTACGCCAAGCGTTCCTATGCTAACGGTGTAAGAGATGGTTATATCCTCCACTTTCACCTCTCCTTTGGCAGTTGCGTCACACACTTTTTGAGCAAGTATCATAGCCTCTTTTTTATCTGTCATAGGAAGCAAAATCATAAACTCTTCGCCGCCGAAGCGGAAAATATAATCGGATTTGCGAAGCGTATCTTCGAGCACACTTGAAAAATGTTTCAGCACGATATCTCCCACCGCATGCCCGTAGGTGTCATTCACAAGTTTAAAATAGTCCAAATCACACATCATCAGAGAAAATTCTCTTCCTGTTGCTTTGGCAATATCGAGCTTGTTGAGCATAATTTTATTGAATAAGCGTCTCGTCAATAAATGCGTAAGCGGGTCCTTGGCACTCTCTTCTATCTCATTTAAAAAAGCAATCTCATTTCCGATTTCAAGTGAATAATAATCGATTCTATGCATAAGGTGTATTAGGGTTGCGGGACGCAATTCTCCGCTTTTACAGTAATTTATGACATTCGCAGCCAAGTCGTGGAGGTTCACATGGAGTTTTTCCAACACTTTAAAATGAGATGTTGATAACAAATAAGAGGTTCCTGCGCTGTGCATCCATTTTCCAAATTCACAAAGAGTCGGATTCAGCTCAGGATAGCCATCGTCAAATTCATCTTTTTGGATATAGGCAATGAGATTTAAAATCCATACAATGTGGCTCTCGTAATGAACCATAAATTTTTTATCCTGCATGATTGCGATATGTGACAAACGAAGTTTATTTTTCATAGTAAGCTGATTTAAAAAGATTTTCAAATACAAAACAGCAATTCGGTTTTCATGTTCCATAAAAAATCTATTAATCGCATCTATATGCTCAAAATCGTTTTCTTCTATAAGACTGCCGAGAAGCTTGCGAACCACGGCAATAAGCTCGCTGTAAAGAAACAGATAGGAGATATCATGTTCAATCGTATAATAAACAAGCGCTTTTGTATTTTCCTGCACCTCTTCTTGCGAATCGGACAAAAGAAGATTTAAAAAAAGTCTTTTATGCTCCGATATTGCGTGGCTGTAGAGAATATCACTCGAAGGATTAAACTGCAGACTCTCAAGGTTGATACTAAAATCGCGAACGCACTCCCGAATCTTTTCAAAATACTTTCTAATTACCTGCATTGAATCCCCCGATTTTAGTAAAATGCTATAATAAAAAATAATAGTGCAAAGATTATAGCGGTGCCTTTCTTAATTTTTGCAAATCTCTTTGTACGCTTGAGCTCTTCTGTCTTTGATTAATCCCCAATATTCTCTTTGCTTCGCATTATCCGCCAAATCAAACTCTGCATAAAGAATCTCTTCTTTATTTCTTGAAGCTTCAGCTATTTTTGCGCCCGTATAGTCCGTTATGAACGAGGAGCCGTAAAAATGAAGCGAACAGCAAGCACCGACTTCTTCTCCATATCGGTTTGCAACAACGACGGGAACCGTATTTGTCGCTGCATGCCCCATTTGAACTCTTTGCCAATGCTCTTTTGAATCAAGTTTTATCTCCGGTTCGCTGCCTATGGCAGTCGGATAAAAAATAATCTCCGCACCCATCAAAGTTAAAGCGCGGGCTGTTTCGCAAAACCACTGGTCCCAGCAGATTCCCACACCTATTTTTCCATGTGCCGTATCGTACACTTTAAAACCGCTGTCACCTGGTTTGAAGTAAAACTTTTCCTCATATCCCGGACCGTCTGGAATGTGCGTTTTACGGTAATTATCCATAATCGTTCCATCAGAATCTACCACAACCAATGCATTAAAATATTCATTTTCACTTTTTTCAAAATAGCTTACAAGAATAACAACACCAAGCTCTTTTGCCAGCTTTGCAAAACGCTCTATAAGTTTATTGTTTTCTCTTGGTGCTGCCCATGAAAAATATTTCTCATCCATATCTTTACAAAAATACAAACCCTCAAAAAGCTCTGGTAAAAGCACAATCTGCGCACCATTTTTTGCAGCTTCTCGGACTAATCGCTCAGCCTTGGAAACATTGGACTCTTTATCTTCACTCATACTCATTTGAATTGCGCTAACTTTAACCATGTTTTGTGCCTTGTAATCGGGCATGTGGAACTCAAAAACATTTCCACATGCCAAAAGATTTAACCTCTGCTTGTTACTTCTAAAAGGTGATAACCAAATTGGGTTTTAATCGGACCGTATAAAACGCCTACATCACCGCCAAAAACAGCTTTATCAAATTCCGGAACCATCTGCCCCGGGCCGAATTGACCTAAATCTCCACCATTTCTGCTTGAAGGGCACTGAGAATAACTTTTTGCAACGCTCTCAAAAGAAGCTCCGTTTTGTATCTCTGCTCTTAGAGTATTACACTCATCCTCACTACTCACCAATATATGTCTTGCTGTTGCATAGGCCATAAAATATCCTTCTTTTAAAGTTATCCGTAATTTTACTCTAATTTTATTTCTATCAGATTAATTCTCACAGCTTGATATAAATTTAAACTCTTTGAAAATCATTAACATTTATAACTAGATTTTATTTACATTATAATTAAAATATCACTTCTGTATTATTCCCTAAATCAATTCGGAGAAAATAATGAAAAAGATACTACTTGGAATTTTAACTGCGCTTATGTTTTTAGGATGCAGTTCAAAAGATGCGACAGAGCATGCAGTCGAGCCGAAGCTAGTCGTTGAGCAAAGTCTAAAAAACCTAAATCTCCATGACCAATTTGGAACTCCACATGCTATCGGTTCCGAGATAAAAAAAGTTGTTTTTGCTTTTTCAAAAGATGTAGGACATTCGTGTAATGACTTTTTTGCGACCAAAGGCGAAACATATCTTCAAGATAACAATGCTGTTTTTGTTGCAGATGTAAGCGGGGCCCCTTCTCTCATCCGAAGTATGTTTATCATGCCGGGGCTCAAAGACTTTAAACATACCATTTTAGTTATAGACGATAAAGCTCTCTCCAATGCATACAAACCTGCGCAAAACAGCGAAAAAATTATAGTCGTATTACTTGATAACAACACAATCACAGAGATACAATACCTCAACTCCGAAGATGAACTCTCAGCATCTTTAGAAGTAAAGTAGTTTTACAACTCTAAGAGCACGGTATCGCGCCGTGTGGATTCAAACTTTTTACAAGCACTCTCAAAAGCACCGCCCTCACCTATCAAGATACATTTATGTTTTGCTCTTGTAATCGCAGTATAAATCAGCTTTGTATTATGCATAATATAATGGGTGAAACTCATAGGAATCACTACTATGTCGTATTCCATACCCTGCACTTTATGGATGGTGAGCGCATAAGAGAGCATAAGGTAGGTTTTTAACTCTTCATACTCATACACAACAACGATGTCTTCATTCGGATAAAAAACGAACACTTGTTCATCATCCTCTTCTATCTTAAAAAGCAATCCGCTCATTCCGTTAAAGATGCGTCTTTGAGCAGAATCTTCGCCTGTTTTAAACCCCTCTGCGCTCCATGAAGTCATATTTTCATTTTTCGTATGCACCACCTTATCCATCACTCTAAACTCGGTTCCCCCTTTTTTTACACACTTTTTAGGATTAGGGTTGAAGTACTCTTGCAAGACTTTATTGAGGTTGTTTGCACCTAAAGTTCCCCCTTTCATGGGGGTGATAACCTGAAAGTAATTCAGATACTCTTTTATCTCTTTATTTTTGAGTCTATATCTTGCTTTTTCAATGGAAGCGACAACCTGATGCGCTATTTCGCTCACGATTGCATTTGAATTTTCTTCTCTTAAATCTTGAAGTTCGTTTTGTGAAAGGGTGTTTTTGAGTGCATAATAATTCGGTATGGAGATATCTATAAACTCAAAATCTTCATACACTTTTTTATATTCCGGAACCATCCCTACTCGTATCTCATTGGCGATAAGGGTAATGGCCTGCTCTTCGCTTTGTCTGTAAATCTTTGTAAGCTTCACTATGGGGGCTAGCTCAAGCGTCAGCGTATCGCTGAGAACATTTCCGGCTCCAATAGGGGGAAGCTGCGCATCATCTCCGACGATGATAAGTATTGCTTTTTTGTCCACCTTCGCCAAAAGTCTGGCAAACAAAGAAGAATTAATCATAGAAGCCTCATCGATGAGCAGCACTAAATAGGGAAAAGTGTCTCTCTCTTCAAACTTCACCAAAAGAGATTGGATTGTAGCACTCTCAAACCCCGTTGTATCGGCAATACGCTGTGAGGCTATGCCGCTGAGGGCACAGGTCATAATCTCTTTTGCATCATATTTTGTGTTGAGAAGATTTAAGATTGTTCTTGAAGTCGTACTTTTACCCGTTCCGGCATAACCAACCAAAAAGAGAAGAGAAGCGCCTTCGTTTATCTTCTGAACTGCCTCTTTTTGCTGCTCGCCAAGCTGTAAATCACTCGAAGCCAAAAACGTGTCCAGATTTTTTACAAAACCGCCGTTATCGAGCTTTGCACGCGCTTTGAAAGTATCATACAAAAACTTCTCCGCATCATAAAGCCGAGAGGGAGAAACTCTGTTGTTTTTCATAATAACGATGCTTTGTTCAGCCACTCTTTCTATAAGAGCCGCTTCATAAAGATGGTTTTTATCGCTAAAACCCAAAAGCTCATTTAATCCTGAAAAAAGAACCTCTTTGGCTACACAACTGTTGCCCTGTTGCTCACAATAGTTTAAAAGCACATAATCCATGGCAGAACTGATTCTTCCCTCATTTTCTTTGGCAACGCCCATCTTGAGTGCCAATTCATCCGCACGTTTAAATCCTATGGAGTTGATGGACGTTAAAATATAAGGATTGTTTTTTATCTTTGCACAAGGCTCGTCTACATCCTTCATAGCGGTAGCAATCGTTGTCAGAAGAATCGGGGAAACATCATAAGGGCTTAAAAATTCTCCAAGTTCACGCATGGAACGAAACTGTTTCCAGCTTGCCTGAATCTTTTTAAGCCGCTTCTCTTTGATGCCGTTAAACTCTAAAAGTTTTTCTATATTATTGTCTAAAATTTTTACAAGCTCAGCGGCACCAAAATGCTCGATAAGTTCAGCCGTAAGCTTTTTCGTAAACCCTTTGATGATACGATTTAAAAAGAAAAAAAGGAGATTTTGATTGACTTTAAGAACATCAAATTTAAAAGTCTTGCCATATTTCTTGTGCTCTTGCCAAACACCTTTGAGCGTAATGGCAGAGTCTTTTAAATGGGACACTTCACTCTCATAATAAGTCCCGCTTATCTTCTCCCCGCTTTTAAGAACGGCAATAAAAAAACCCTCGTCTTCAAAAAGTATTTTGTCAATTTGACCTATGAGAGTTTCATGCATGCGTGTGTTCCAAGGGGTAATAATTTGATGGATTATAGCAAAAAGAGCTTGAACTCAAAACCTATGCATGTTTTTTAAAACAATCTCGAGGGCTTTTTTTGTCATAGAAGAAACGGGAGCATGCTCCAGAGATTTCAAACAGAGCCATTCAAACGCTTCATCTCTCTCGCGGAGCATATAAAGATGAATCTCAAGGCGGTATTTTGTCACAGAATGTTTAAAGAAACCGAGATATTTTTCTTCATCTTCTTGTGGCTCAATGCTTGGGAGTTCGAGCATATCTTTATACATCCCCTCAGTAGAAACTTTCATGGCTATTTTCCCATTTTGAACATAAACCCCGTAATGAAGCTGTTTGTCTTCATATTGCATGCTTTTAGTTTTATAATATTTCGCAGGTTCATCGAAGCCTTTGCAGGCATCTGCCAAAGGACACGCTTCACGCCCCAAGGGCACTTCTCCGCTTTGGCTCACTGTGCATGAGGGATTTTTGGGAGTGCAGACAAGAGAACCTAAATCCATGAGTGCCAAGTTATGAAGTCTGGGATGGTCTGTATTTAAAAACAAATCGGCACACTGCCACAAAAGTTTCTCGCTTGCTTCTTCATACCCAAAAAACCGTGCTAAAACTCTGGCAATATTTGTATCGACAACACTCACTTTTTGATGATAACCAAAACTGCAAATCGCACTGGCGGTATATCTTCCGATGCCGGGAAGTTTTTGCAATGATTGAAAATCTTGCGGAAGCCCATAAGGACAAAGCTTAGCACTCTCGTGAAGATTTTTCGCCCGTCTGTAATACCCAAGCCCGCTCCACATGCCAAACACCTCTTCAAGCGGAGCTTGTGCAAGTGCAAAAAATGAAGGAAATTTTTCTAAAAACTGAAAATAATACTCCTCCATAACCCGCTTCACCTGCGTTTGCTGCAACATAATCTCACTCACATAGACATGGTAAATATCTGAAGTATTACGCCAAGGAAGTTCCTTGCGACCGTGAATTTCGTACCAGTCAAGAAGTTTGTTTTGTGCGGTTTGAAGATTAGATTTTGACAAAAAAGAGTTCCTTCCGTTATGAATAAATATTAACTTTTTTTAAATACAAAAAGATGCTCATGCATAATAAGTAAAAAATTTGCTTCTTTACTTTTTTTAACCCAAAACCCAGTAGCTTTGCAGTTATGTTGATGTTTGATAATATCTTCTTTAAGCTCAAAACCCGCTTTTAAGAACCTTTGCATTATCATAAAAGCGAGTGGCTGATACATTTTATTTCTTCGTGTATCGCCTATCAAAATGGCACAATATTTATCTTTTTTTAAAACTCTATAAAGCTCATTTGCCACCTTTTGCATCTCATCGCAAAACTTTTCTAAATCGTGAATATTTGACAAATCCTCTTCTATCTGCTTTTCTGAATATTTGATAATATCCACATATGGAGGATGATTTAAAACAAAATCTATTGTTTCATCTTTTAAAAGTGATAAATCCCTTGCGTCGTTTAACTCAATCCTTATTTTAGAATTGAACTCACATTCAAAATCTAACGCTTTATTTGTAAGCTCTATGGCATGTGGATTTATATCGAGTGCCAAAAGATGACGATTGAGCAATTTACACTCAACAGCAGTTGTTCCCCCACCAATCATGGGATCTAAAATACAATCTCTTTCATTTGAGTATCTCAAAAGAAGATTTCGTACAACTTCAGGAGCCCAATTTCCTCTATATTTTGAGTTATGGGTCGCCCAATTCCCACGACGAGGAAAACTCCACACAGTTGTACACTCTTGTTCAAAGTTTTCTGGATGGAGTTTTTTTATTTCAGACATAATTCTAAATATTCTGTTTTTACGAGTAAACTCGGATAATCAAACTCAAATGAGTAGTCAAATACATCAGGATGTTTAGGGTCTATTTTTTTATCTATCTCTTCAAATTCTTCGTCCGATTCACACCAAACAAGAGAATAATTCTCTAAGGTTTCAAACTCGCAAGTTCTACCTTTTCGCTCATAAAACCATTCCCAATGTTTACTACACCAAACCATATAGTTATCGATGATATAGTCAGTTACTAATTCACTATCTTCTGCTATATAAAGTTTTTTGTAATGTTCCTTTATCATCATTTTATCCTCAAACTGAATTACTAATATGATAGCAGATTGAAGAAAAAAATTAAAAAATATTGCAATTTGTCATAAAATTATTTATAAGCAGATTTGTTTTAAAGCTCCATTTTTTAACATGTCTAAATTAATCAAATGATCATTATGTATGAAAGTTTCTTCTAAAGGCTTAAGCGAAGTAAGCCAGCCTTTGCCGTCTGTTATCCAGATAAAATCAATGTTTTGAGATTTTACAAAATCATTTAAGTATTGATATTCACCAGCGGTTGCTTTAAGTTTTGAACCGCCGCCGCTATAGTAGTTTACTTCAATCAAAAACAGTTTATTTTTTGTTTTGTCAAACAAAGCAAAGTCAAATCTTCTACTGTTTTTATCAATTTTAATATTGTAGTTGAAAAATTCTTTTATTCTTTTTTGCGTTGCTTGTTCTATAAATCGTAGATTTTTGTTTTCCTCACAAAACTCTTCTAAAAACTTATAGACAAGTTTTTCCATGATGTTACCAGTTCTGTTTTTTCTTGCATTTGTATCAAAACCGACCTCAACACCAAAACAGTAATCAACTAAATTTTTAACCGCTTTATTTTCAAAAATATCTCTAAGTCCACTCTCTTTAAAAAATATAAGTAGCTCTTTTTTTATATTTTCATCAATTGGATCATAAAAAATATATTTTTTATTTTCAGGCACTAAGGTTTCTATATCCGTTATAACTGGAGTACAAGACAACTTATCGTCTCTAATCGCGATCAATATCGGAAGTATTTTTCTCACTTTTGGATACTCTTCAACCAAGGATAAAAACTCCTCTTCAAGATTCTCTTTTCCAATGAGATAATTAAGAAGATTTAGCTCTTTTTCTATCTTTTTTACATTCTTTTTCACTTTTTCAAAGTCAGTAAAATAATCCCATGTAAATATTGAGTCTTGAAGTGTGTTTTTTAAATTTTCAAAATTAAACACTTTTTAATCCTTTATACAACATCTCTCTCCCTGAATAACTCCAATATGTAATATCTTGTTCTACAAACAACCATTTAATACATCTTAGTAATATTTCAACAGAAATATTATTATTAATTATAAATACCTGGATATGACGGTCGGCGAAGGCGAAAGCCCCAAACCGACCGACACGGTCGAGGTTCACTATAAGGGCACCCTGCTGGACGGCACCGAGTTCGACAGCTCCTACGAGCGAGGCCAACCGGCGACGTTCCCGCTCAACCGGGTGATCAAGGGCTGGACTGAGGGCGTCGGCTCGATGAAGCCGGGCGGCAAGCGCACTTTGATCATCCCCTCGGAGTTGGCTTACGGGCAGCGAGGCTCGCCGCCGAAAATCGGCCCCAACAGCACGCTGGTTTTTGAGGTCGAGCTTCTGACGATCAAGTAGGCTGCGGCCGAAGTATTACG
>JAHJJX010000007.1 GCA_018822665.1 bacterium | reverse complement strand
TTTGAAGCTGTTTTTGGAACCAAATATTTACGTCCCGTCTCCAAGCACGGGCAAACACTTCTCATTGACGCAAATAACAATCTTTTACGCTCCATGCGAAGGAGTGCGCTACCGCTCAAGGAAGGGAAAAATCTGGTTATCTTTCCCGAGGGGGCAAGAACAAGAGACAGAAAACTTTTAGAATTTAGACCTTTTTTTGCCATGTTAAGCAAAACATACAATGTGCCAATTGTTCCAACCCTCATCGATGGCAGTTTTGAAGCGCTCCAAGCCGGTAAACTTTTTCCAAGACCGGCAAAAATAAAAATCAGATATTTAGAACCGATTTATCCCGAAAATTTGAGTTGGCAGACGATAAACCAACGTGTAAGAGAGGCTATTGAAAATGATATAAAGAAAAATTCGTCTTTACAATAAAGCCTTTTTCACATCTTGTGCTACCTTCTTTTCATCCACAAAAAAGAGTAAAACGGCCCCTAAAACAAAAAATATCGCCACAGAAGCAATAGCGTAACGGGAATTTTCACTAAAAAGCGCAACGACAGCCACCAAAAGCGGTCCCAAAATCGCAGCAAACTTGCCTAAAAAATTATAAAAACCAAAAAACTCTGCCGAATGTTCCGGAGGAATCATTCTGGAATAATAAGAACGGCTGAGCGCTTGAATTCCCCCTTGAACCAGCGCTATCATAATGGCAAGAAGATAAAATTCATACACTTCATTCATCCTTGTCGCCCAAATAATAATAAATAAATAGATTCCTATGGCCAGAAAAATAGCTTTTTTCGTATCCCATTTTTGTGCAAGTTTAGCAAATAAAAGTGTTGCGGGAAAACCTATGAACTGCACAAGCAACAAAGAGAAAATTAAATTTTTTGTATCAAACCCAAGCGCCATCCCATAATCCACCGCCATGCGGATGATAGTGTCGACACCGTCGATGTAAAGCCAATAAGCGATTAAAAAAAGAAGGAGTCCTTTGAGATGTTTGATTTTTGAAAATGTGGTTTTCAGTCTTAAATAGCCTTCCAAAAAAAGAGCTTTGCTTCCGATACTCTGTTTTTTTTTCTCTTCAACAAAAAGAAAAAGAGGAAGTGAAAAAATCGCCCACCAGAGTGCGACAGAGACAAAAGATGCTTTTATCGCCTGCGCTTCGCCACTAAAACCGAAAAAAGAAGGTTCTTGAAGCATCCAGACATTGAGCGCAAAAAGGATTCCTCCTCCCAAATACCCAAAAGCAAAGCCGAGTCCTGAGACAAAATCAACATTTTTTTCACTTGAAACCGAATGCAACAGTCCATCATAAAAAGTGTTTGAACCCATGAAACCGACATTTCCAAGCACATACACAAAAACTGCCGTCTCCCACTGCCCCTCGCCGACCAAAGACAGAGCCGCACTCATCAAAATCCCCAGATACGCAAATAAAAATAAAAATCTTTTTTTAATCGAGCCTGCATCGGCAATGGCGCCTAACAAGGGTGCTAAAATGACAACAAGAAAACTTGAAATGGAGTTTGCAAAACCCAGTTGAGCCGTACTTACGGTGGCATCAACATCCGCACTATAATAGGCTTTAAAAAAAAGAGGAAAAAATCCTGCCATCACGGTAGTCGCATACGTAGAATCAGCCCAGTCATAAAGCGCCCACGAATACACGCTTTTTTTATTTTCCATTTTCATCACCGCCATTGCTATCAATAAAGATATGATACAATAAATCATGAATTTTTTAGAACTTTTTAAACGACCGGCTCTTATCTTCGCACATCGCGGAGCGCGCTCTGTGCGCCCTGAAAACACGCTCAGTGCGCTTGAAGAAAGTGTGGGTCGTTGTGATTTAATAGAAGTGGATGTGCAGCTGAGCCGTGACGCAAAAGCTGTCATTATGCATGATGAGACTTTGCACAGAACCACAAATGTAGCTGCGATGGAAACTTTTAAAAGCCGTTTTCCTTATAAAGTTTGCGACTTTACCCTCAAAGAGCTGCAAACGCTTGATTACGGAAGCTGGTTTTATATAAGCGACCCTTTTCACCAAATAGCACAGGGGAAAGTAAATCTTAAAGTACTCAAAGAGCAAAAAGAACCTCTCCTTACGCTTCACGATGCACTGGTTTTTGTAAAAAAGAACAAGCTTTTTATAAATATTGAGATAAAAGATATGCATCAAAATTTCAGTGACCAAAAAGTTGTCTCGACAGTTTTGCAAGAGGTACAAAAACTCGAGGTGCAAAATCTTGTTTTACTCTCCTCCTTCAGACATGCATATTTGCCACTGTGCAAAAAGATACTCCCAAATATCGCAACCGCCGCTTTAGTTGAGAACACACATCCACATGCCATCGTGAAGTATTTAAAAAAGCTCAAAGCAGACGGCTACCATCTCAATGATGCGCTTGTTGATGCACATACAATAAAGAAGCTCAAAAAAGCCGGTTTTTTTGTAAATGTTTACACGGTAAATAATCCGCTAAGACAAAAAGAGTTGTTTAATATGGGAGTAAACGGGGTTTTTAGTGACTTTGTATAAAACAATAAAACTATGTTCAAGCATGATTGAATAATTTTATACGAATACAAAGCCTTTAAAAGGAACTGTTTTGCTATAATGATATCGAAAATATTTACGTGGAGTCTGCTATGTTCAAAACAGTAAAATCAAAAGTTGTGGTTTCAATCCTTTTATTGAGCATATTCGGGCTCATCGGGATTACATATTATCTTTCCAGTACGCTTCATACTTTATCAAACAAAACCGCAAAACAGTCTCTTTCTATGATAAGCGAATCTATCTTTCAAACCATGACGGGTAGTATGCTCGCAGGAGATCCGCTAATCGTGCAAGAAACGCTTCAAACAGCCAAAAGTATAGAGGGTATAGAATATTTAAATATTATAAAATCAGAATCCGTCATAGAAATTTATGCGCCTGATGAAAAATTTACGCAAGATTCTCTCATACAAAAAGTGCTTCAGACCAAAGAAACCGCCGTTATCGAAACAGACGAGAACAGCCACCATACCATTCGCATGATTAAACCTATGATAGCCGAGAAAAAATGTCTCTCTTGCCACTACAATGCACAAGAGGGTCACTCTTTGGGCGCAATGGATTTAATAATCTCGCTCGATAAAAATGATGAAGATATAGCTTCAACACAATTGGCACTCTTTGTGACTTTGGTTATTGCGAGTATACTCTTTAGCATTATTGCCAGTATATTTTTTATCAAAGAAATTTTCACTCCCCTTGGCAATCTTAAAACTCGCATATCTGAACTTGTTAGCGGAGATAAAGATTTAACCAAACGACTTAAAGTAAATCAGGGAAATGAATTTGGCGATGCGGCGAATGAGGTAAATAAATTTATCCAGATGATTCAAAGCACGGTAAACGAGGTCAAAGCCCTTGGCGCTCAAAACAGTGAAATTGCTTCTGAAATCGAACTCTCCAGCCATGTAATCCGAAAAGGAACGCAACAAGAGCAGGAAATAGTTCAACAAACAACAAAGAAAAGCAAATCTATTCAAGGTCTTCTTGCACAAAACATAGAAGCAACGGATGAAACACAAAAAACCGTTGAAGAAGCAAGCTCAGAGCTTGAAATCGCCAGAGTATCCCTTACGTCTTTAAGCAATGAAGTTGAATCTTTCGTTGAAATTGAAAATGAATTGGCAAGTGAATTATCAGGACTCAAACACAATGCGGACCAAGTGAAAAATGTTCTAAGCGTTATCAAAGATATAGCAGAACAGACAAACCTCCTTGCCCTCAACGCAGCCATAGAAGCGGCGCGCGCAGGGGAGCATGGACGAGGCTTTGCCGTTGTTGCCGATGAGGTCAGAAAACTTGCAGAGCGGACTCAAAAAAGTTTAACCGAAATAGATATAAGCGTAAGCACTATCGTGCAGTCTATCAATGATGTAAGCGATAAAATGGGCAGAAATGCCAGAAATATTGAAAATCTTACGAATATTTCCAATGAGGTCGATGATAAAATAACAGCAACTTCAAATGCCATAGGAGCTTCCAACAGAGTTGCGATTCAATCCAAAAAAGACAGCTTAAAAATGTCATCAAACATTCAAGAGATTATAGAAGATATCGCAAGTATTGAGGTTCTCTCTACCGCAAACGGAACAAGCGTACAAAGCATTGAAGAGGATGTAAGAAAACTGGTTCAAGTTGCAAAATCACTTCAATCGACAATCGATGAGTTTCACAGCTAGATAAAATCCCTTCGACCTTGGCATGTGGAACTCCACATGCCAAAGAACTTCAATCTTTTATCTCTCGTTTCTTCTCCCGCTTTTTCCCGTATAGTGCTTTTTAAAACATGCTTGACAAATAGTATATTTGGAATTCATAGGCAAAGGCACATGACAAATTCTGCATCTTGGCACAAAATGGCTCTGCTGCAAAGATTCCTCTATAAATTTATTTAAAATACCTCTGGATTGTCTTGCTTTTTCTGTATCTAAAAAATACTCTTTAAAACGGTAGCTTAGCCATAAATAAAGGGAAATCTCCTTTACCATATCTTCCGCTCTGAGAAGTTCGTCTGTTGTTTGTGCAAAGTTGCCCACAAGAGCGGGAGGAGCATACAAAATGGGCATTTTTTTCTCCAATGCCAAAACATAGCTCTCAAACGCAGCAATAATATAAGGAGATTTGAGAGTAAGGGGCGCACATGCCAGATGATATTTTGCGGCTATGTCCAAATCATAATTATCGACAATAAGAGCCGCTTCCATCATATCGTCTAAATTTGAAGCACGAAAGGGACCGTCAAACTTCATGTTTTCAACAAAAAACCTCAATATCTCCCGCAACGAGCGCTCTTCTAAAATATTTCCAACCAATTTTATATGCTCTAAATTTGCCATGACGTTAAAGGGAAGCGTTATAAGTTTTGCCTCTTTATGGAAATTCTTTTGGATTATTTTTAAAACATCCGAGCTCAAAGCTCCCACAAACCCCTCTTCGTGGAGTCCAAATCTTCCAGCACGACCGGAAATCTGATGTATTTCAGAAGGGGCAAGCTCTCTTTGATTGACCCCGTCAAACTTATCTGCCTTGGAATAAAGCAAAGTTTTTATAGGAAGATTCATTCCCATGGCGATTGCATCAGTTGCGATTAATACTTCTGTTTCATGTTCTCTAAATCTTCTTGCCTCTTCACGTCGGACTTCAGGAGAAAGATTTCCGTACACAACGCTTACTTTAAAAAATCTGGAAAAATTTTGTTTGAGCTTGAGTACATCTTTTCTGCTAAAAGCGATGATTGCCGTACTAGGCTCTACATCTTTTACGCTCGTCGGTGCATCCAGCAGAACAAGCGGATTTTTTCTCTCAAACTCGATTATTTCAAGCTTTTCACCCAAATACTCAGCCAAAGCGATAATCGCTTCTTTAGAGTTGGGAGAACCCGTCATAATAACCTCTTTTGCAGGTGCGCCTATAATTGCATTTGCCCAGGCCCAGCCGCGGTCGCGGTCGTCTATCATCTGCACCTCATCAATAACGCAGACATCCACATCCACGTCAAAGTTCAACATCTCAATGGTTGAGCTTATATGTGTTGCTTCGGGATTTAAAATCTGCTCTTCTCCTGTAACAAGAGAAGAATCAATCCCCTTTTCTTTTAATGTTTCATACCCCTCAAGCGCTAAAAGTCTTAGCGGTGCCAAATAGTACCCAGTATCTGCCTTTTGGAGTTTTTGCATCGCCTGATAAGTTTTTCCGCTGTTTGTCGGGCCTATGTGAAGAATCAGTTTTCTTCTTAAATCTCTTGCCAGAGGAAAAAGGTTTTTAAAATCCCGTATCGTCCTCGCAAGCAGTGCCTGTCGCTGTTTTTTAATAATCTGCTCATGAATGCTTCCAAGAAAGACTTTGGCAACTCTTCGTGTTATTTTGGAGTTTAAAACTAAAGTATTTGGTATATATTCAAATAAAATCTCATACACTTTTTTGTGCAAATCTTCTGTACTTAAATGAAGCAAAGCGGCATAGCCTCCGCACTCTTCTACAAGAAATTTTAAATCAAGCAAGAAATTCTCTTCATGCTCTTTTTTTGCTTTAAAGACAAGCTCATCAAAATTCAGCGCATTGGAATTCCATATATCTTTTAAAAGTTTTTCAAGTTCAAGATGGATGTCTAAAACATAATTCAGTTTTATCTCCGAATAAGGAAGGCTAAAAAGTTCTTTTATCTCCAGATAAAGCTCTTGCGCATGAACATCTATCCCCGTGATATCGAGCTTTTTCGCAATGATTTCATGCAAAAGCGCTTCACTTAAAAGAGGGGAACTTAACTTTGTTTTTGGGGGAGAGGTGCGAAGCGCCATCAAGATTTGCGCATGGCTCAGATAGGCATGCGGCTGTGCAAGATTGGAGATGAAACTATCTATCTCCTGCTGCTTTAGAGAAACGATACGCTCTTTGTCCTGCTCTATTTTTTTGATTATTTCAAACATATCCGCATCTTGGAGATACTCGTAGCTATAAGGCTTCGTGTTTAAAGTCAGAATTTTATGAAAAGACTCTCCATAAAGCGCATACTTAAGCGATGCGTTAAACTCAAGGGTGTCATCTATATCAAAAACACCGTCCAAGGCTTTTTGCAACTCATTTTTTTTCATATTGAAACGGATATGTTTGAGTTTTGCTTCCATCTTTTCTATGGTGATTTTTTTCGAGCGGATATCCATAAAAGCATCGTACAAAAGTGCGCCCTCTTCGGCGGTGGCATCGAGCTCTTCAAGAAGAATACCTATCTTTTCGCTTCTATCTAGATTTGGTTCTTTTTGGGTATTGGATTTGTAAATCTTGCCGTTTGATTTAAAAAAATTAAAAACATTCTGACGAAAAGAGAGGTCCACCTCCGACCAAAGCGCCCGTATGGCTTTTAACATACTCTTTTTATTGTGCTCAAAATCGTACATGCCAAGCGTATGAAAAAGGTCACTGAGTGTTTTTGAATCTACATTTTCTATCCCGACATCAAAAGGGTCGTCATCAAAAAATTTTCTTATTTGCTG
>JAHJJX010000041.1 GCA_018822665.1 bacterium | reverse complement strand
TAGAAACTGTGAAACAAGCTTTGATAAACTCGCTTCATCTAAAGCCCCTGAGACTCTATACACCTCTTTTGCTTGTTTAAAAATAATTAACGTAGGAATGCTTCTTATTCCAAATCTGGCTCCTAAATTTTGTTCATTTTCTGTATTTACTTTTGTAAAAAGTATTTTTAACGGAAATTTTGTTGCACTTTTTTCAAAGTTTGGAGCCATCATTTTACATGGACCGCACCAAGGCGCCCAGAAGTCAACGATAACAGGAATATCACTATTTACTATAACTTCATCAAAATTGGCTCCACTCAACTCCAGAGGCTTTGTATCGAGGAGTGAATTTTTGCATTTTCCGCAGTTAGCTTTTTTGTATGAATCTCTTTGCGGTATATTATTTACACTTAGACATGAGGGACAAACTACTCTCATAAATATCTCCTTCTATTTTACGTAATAGTTTATAATTAAAATGTTTTATAAAAGATTAACGAAGTTTTACGGTATGGATTAATAAGTACATTTTACTAAAATATACCCTCTTTATATTTCACATTTGAGCATATTACTTGGCATGTGGAATTCTTGATGCTTGATAATGTAGTTCTCTCCCCTATGCCAAAAGCAAATTTATTATCTTCATTTATTATGCTGATTCCATCGCTCATATCAACTAACGACAATTTAGAATTATCTAATAGTTGTGAATCAATAACACCGTTATACTCAATCTCTATGCTTATCCAGTCAAATCCTCTGGCAACGTCTTGAGCAGCTAACGTTATTGTTATGTTAGTTGGAGAAACAACATTTATGGAGCGAAGCTCACAATCACGAAAGTTATCAAACCTTTGTAAAAAAGCTTTCAAATCTTTTGCCAAAAGAGGTTTCATATCTTATTTCTTAACAAGGAATAAGAGATAGATTTTATTGACATCCTACACACTCCATAGATCTGTCTTCTACATCATTGGCTATTTCCGGTGATTGTGAACGCAGATAATAAGTAGATTTAAGTCCAAGTTTCCAAGCGAGCATATAGATGTCATTTAGGTACTTTCCGCTTGCTTTATCCAGCGAAATAAAGATATTGAGGCTTTGACCTTGGTCGAGCCATTTTTGACGAATTGCAGCAGCTTTAATGAGTAATCTCTGGTCTAAATCATAAGCCGGTGTATAGTAAGCCCAAGTTTCGGGAGAGAGGTTTGGAACAACAACAGGGATGAGTCCTGAAAGATTTTCTTCAAACCATTTTCTTTTAAATACAGGCTCAATTGCTTGAGTTGTTCCGGTAAGTATGGAGATGGAACTTGTCGGTGCTATTGCCATGAGATAACCATTTCTCATTCCCTGAGATTTTACTTTTGCTTTTAGCTCTTCCCATTCGTAGGTTGAAGCAAATAAACCGCCGCGGTCTACCAAGTTTCTCACTTCCGCATTTGCATGGTCCATAGGCATAATTCCTCTGCTCCATTTTGAACCTTCATACTCAGGATAACTTCCTTTTTCAAGTGCTATATCAGAAGATGATGAAATTGCGTTATAACTAACAGCCTCCATAACTTCATCTACCTTGTCGAAGTGTTCTTGTGTTCCCCATGATATTCCAAGTTCAGCTAACATCTGCGCTTCACCCATAACACCCAAACCAATAGAGCGACTTTTCATGTTTGTGCGTTTTACTTTTTCAATAGGATAAAAGTTTAAGTCTATTACATTATCTAAAGCACGAATAGCAATAGGTACAATTCTGTCTATATCTTCTTTTGTATGTATGCGAGATAAATTTACGGAAGCAAGATTACAAACAGCGGTGGCTCCATCAATTTTTTCTTTTTCTACAACATAAATTTCTCTGCCATTAATAGAATCCAGAGCGGTTACTTTTTTAGCCGGTTTTGTGAGTCCACTGTCTACCGTTATTAATTCTTCTTCTTCAAAACTAAGACTGTCGCCCTCTTCAAAAATAAACTTTGTTTTATAGTAGTTAGGCTCTGTATTTTGAAAAATTTCGGTGCAAAGGTTAGAACTTCTAATAACACCATAATGATCATTCGGATTCGCTCTGTTAGCATTATCTTTAAAACATAAAAACGGTGAGCCGGTTTCAAAGTAAGAAGTGAGTATCTTTTTCCATAAATCTTTTGCTTTAACCTTCTCTTTTACAAGAGTTTCATTTTGCTCAAATTCCATATACTTTTTGTTAAATTCTTTTCCGTACACCTTTGCCAGTTCTCCACAATCATAAGGGTCAAATAATGTCCAGATTCCATCCTCTTGAACTCTCTGCATAAACAAATCGTTTATCCATAATGAAGGAAATAAGTCATGTGCTCGACGACGCTCTTCTCCAGAATTTTTCTTTAAGTCTAAGAAGTCTTTGATATCGATGTGCCAAGGCTCCAAATAAACAGCAATGGCACCCTTTCTAGTTCCCAGCTGATCGACCGCAATAGCGATATCATTTGTTATTTTTAAAAACGGAACAGTTCCTCCGGCCGCATTTTTATGTCCATCTATGTAAGAACCCATCGAACGAACTTGCGTCCAGTCCCAACCGATTCCGCCGCCAAATTTAGAAAGCATTGCCATCTCTTTATAGGCATCAAAAATTCCTTCTATATTATCTGGTGTTGAACCGATGTAGCAGGAGCTGAGCTGGTGTCTTGTTGTTCTGGCATTGGAGAGAGTCGGAGTTGCAAGCATAACTTCAAACTGAGAAATCATGTCATAAAATTTGATTGCCCATTCCTCTTTTTTTTCTTCCCTTTGAGCTAAAAACATTGCAATGGCCATAAACATATGCTGAGGAAGTTCAATTGGATCAGAATTTTTGTCTTTGATAATGTATCTGTCGTAAAGAGTTTTAATTCCCAAATAGTTAAACAAAAAATCTCTCTCAGGTTTAATATGTTTATCTAACTTTTCTAAGTCATACATATCTTTAAGCCCCGTAAGAATTCTTCCCTCTTTCTCACCTCTGGTTAAGTACTTTTCAAGTGAGCAATACCCCGTAAAACCATTGACCTGATGATAGAGATTAAACAGAAAAAGTCGTGAAGCGACAAAGGTCCAGTTAGGAGCATCTATATCTATTTTATCGACAGCAGTTTTAATGAGTGTTTGCTGTATCGCTTTAGATGTTATACCATCACGGAATTGAATTTGTGCATCCACTTCCAATTCACTTTGGGATACATTGCTTAAGCCTTTAACAGCTGCCGCAGTATATTTTTGTATTTTAGTAATATCGAGCGGTTCCGTTCTGCCATTTCTTTTTATAACTGTTATCATTGTGTGTGTCCTATTTGTTAAATACTCTAGCAAAAATTCTATCTACATTCTTGGTGTAATAATCATAATTAAAACACTCTCTTATTTCCTCTTCACGAAGTGAAGCCCTTAATTCTTCATCTGCCAATAAATGGTTGAGATAAAGACTTTCCCCTTTCTCGTTTGTTGTAGGCTTTCCTTGTTGTATCTCTTCCCAAACTTTCATAGCATTTCTTTGAACTATTCTATAGGCATCCTCACGACTAACACCCTTGATAGGAAGTTCTAAAAGAACTCTTTGTGAAAATACAAGACCACCTGTAAGATTTAGGTTTTTCATCATATTTTCCGGATAAACAGTGAGATTGGCTATGACGTTATTCATGCGGTGTAACATAAAGTCGGTTGTTATAAATGAGTCAGGTAGCCAAAATCTTTCAGTTGAAGAGTGGCTGATATCTCTCTCATGCCATAATGCTACATTCTCCATGGCAGGCATCGCGTAGGCTCTAATCATTCTAGCCAAACCTGTTATGTTCTCTGTTAGGATTGGATTACGTTTGTGAGGCATTGCAGATGAGCCTTTTTGCCCTTTTGCAAAATACTCTTCACACTCGTACACTTCCGTCCTTTGCCAGTGGCGAACCTGAACGGCAAATTTTTCAATACTGCTTGCCATTAAGGCTAAGGCAGTTGCAAGTCTTGCATATCTGTCACGCTGTATAACTTGGTTGGAAGCAGGAGCCGGCTTGAGTCCTAACTCTTCACAGGTATACTCTTCAAGCTCTAAGGGAGCGTGAGCAAAATTACCCATTGCTCCACTCACTTGGCCGACACTTATAACGTCAAGTGTTTGTTCTAAGTTTTCTAAATGTCTCGCCATCTCATCGTACCAAACAGCTAAGACCAAACCAAAAGTTATAGGCTCTCCATGGATGCCGTGTGAACGACCAACCATAAGAGTCATTTTGTGCTCGATAGCTCTTTTTTTAATAGATTCCATTATCATCTTGACATCTTCTATAACCAACTCTAAAGAAGACTTCATTTGAAGTGCTACGGCAGTATCTACAGTATCTGAGCTTGTCATACCATAGTGAAACCATCTGCTCTCGCTTCCAAGCGTCTCAGAAACGCTTGTAGTGAATGCTATAAGGTCATGGCGAGTTATCGCTTCAATCTCGTCTATTCTTTGTATATCAAAGTCTGCATTGTCAACAATTTTTTTGGCATCTTCATCTGGAATGAGCCCCAGCCTATTCCAAGCTTTTACAACTGCTTTTTCTACATCGAGCCAAGCTTGGTATTTCGCTTGCATAGTCCATTTTGAACTCATCTCTTCTCTTGCGTATCTTTCTACCATATAAAATATCCTTATAGTTATTATCTCAATTTATTGTGTTAAAATTCGCACATATTAAAGTTTTTTATTCTACACAATCTATAGTAAAAGCACGTTTAAAAAAGGATTATAGTTGCCATTTGTTTTAAAAAAAATGTTTGCTCATAAAAAGCAAAAAGCCTTTTTATATCTGATACAGGAGTTGGGATATACACAAAAAGAAGCGCAAAGGTTAATAGCCAAAGGGCGATTAAAAGTGAATGGGGAAGTGATGAGCAGAACAGCCGGAGAAATTGAAGGCGAGTTCGAATTTATATACTTTGAGCCCCTCACAAAAGGTTTGATTCCACATGCCGTGTACAATGAGTTTGTCGTCTTTGACAAACCAAGCGGTCTCTTAATTCATCCTCAAAATAGAAATACACCCTACTCTCTTATAGATGAGTTAAAAAAACAGTTTGGAAGAGATGCAAATATTACCCATCGGATTGACCAAGAAACAAGCGGTCTTGTTTTATGCGCTAGAAATAAAAAGAGCGAGAGAGATATTAAAATTATGTTTCAAGAGAGAGATATGAAGAAAAAATATCTGGCAATGGTTCATGGAGAATTTAAAGATTCTTTATGTGTTGAAGCCCCATTGCTCAGAGCAGAAGATGAAAGCGCAATTGTTAGAATGATTGTTAAAGTTCATTCTGAGGGTAAAGCATCTAAAACAGATTTTAAACCTTTAAAGTACTTTCCACATGCCAATATGACTTTAGTGGAGTGTTCACCTTTAACGGGAAGACAGCATCAAATAAGGGTACATTTGTTTCACGTGAAACATCCGATTGTCGGTGATCCAATTTACGGACAAAGCGAAGAGAATATAATAAAATTTTTAGATAGAGAGTTAGATTCAAATGAGAGAGTAAAAAATAGCGGAGCAAGAAGATTGTTGCTCCATGCAAATGAATTAGAGTTTGAACTCTATAACCATATTTATACAATTAAAAGTGATGTAGATTTTGAAAAAGTATGTTTTGAAAATATTCATTTGTAAAAATAACTTTTTCATATAATTTTTTTTATTATTAAAAAACGAATAACTTTTCTGATTATAATCACTGAATGTTTCACATGAAACATAATGAAAGTGATTATAAATGCAAGAGATACACATGCAAGTGTGAATAACTATAAATCAATCTATATATAATATAATTTTGATTATTAGCTTATTGAATAAAACAGTGTAAAAGTCCTAGAATAGCCACTTTCACCAATATTTATAAGCGCTTCATTTCAGTATAGATTTATATAAAATAGTTCTTAAACAAAGTACAAATTTGTAAATTTATCTTCGTTAAAGCAATGTACTATTCACCCTTTACAACAATGTGTGAATAGTACACATTTAAGCTGTGAATAGGTAAAATTTTAAGAATTATTTTTTTTTAAGAGAAAGCGCGAAGTATTTTTAGATTATATTTATATAAGAAAACTAGGGTATTATTACACTCATAGACGACCTCCCTGGTGTGTTGGTCGTTTACTCTGTAAAAGTATATGAGTGAGCGGAGTCACTCGAAATTTTAAACCGCATTATATCTTTTAATAATTTTTTTCACACGATTTTTTAATTTACGAAGTGCTTCTATGTCTGTTGCCCCGTCCGTTGTTAAATTTTCAAAACCATCATCAAACTGTGCTTTTGCAATCCAGCCAATTTTTTTATGATATTTAATGCCTACAAAACGAACATCACCAAAATGCTCCCCACAAAGCTTGTAGATCTCTTTGATTCTCTCAGCACTTGTTTTTTCTTTTTTTTCAGCCATGATAACTCCTCCTCAAATTTTTAAAGTATAACATATTTTAGATACACGGCTTAATCATCTTTAGTCGCAACCTTTATGAAGCCAAAAACACCAACTGCAAAAACAATTACCAGAAAAACTAATTGAAATATTTCAACACCATCCATTATAAATCCTTCTCAGTTTTTTCTTTTAGCTGTCCACATGCCGCACTAATATCTATTCCTTTGGAATCGCGTATAGTGCATAAAAGGCCGTGTTTTGTTAAATATTCTTGAAATGCAACCATATCTGCTCTTGCGGGTCTCTCATAATCAGTTCCTGGATAGGGATTAAAGAAGATAAGATTCACTTTTGCCTTGATATCGGTTAAAAGTTTTACTAATTTTTTGGCAGAGCCTAAATCATCGTTTTTATTTTTTATGACCAGATACTCAAACATAACTCTTTTTCTCGTGTCTATAGGAAAGCGTTTAACAGCTTCGATAATAGAGTTAATATTGTGTGCTTTATTCATTGGTATAAGTTCTGTCCGAAGTTCATCATCCACAGCATGTAGAGAGATAGCTATGTGAACACCTAAGTCCATCTCTCCGAGTTTATCTATTTTCGTACTTAATCCACTCGTAGAGACAGTTTGACGTTTGCCGGAGATACACAGACCGTCCTCTTCTTTAAATATTTCTATCGCCTTAGCAAGGTTTGCTAGATTGTCCAGAGGTTCACCCATTCCCATATATACAATATTAATTTTTCTATTATGTTTATGGGCATTGTCTCTTTTGAGACTTACTACCTGAGCGACTATTTCTCCAGCGGTTAAATCTCTTGTAAAGCCCCCTTTTGCCGTTAAACAAAATGAGCACCCCACTTTACATCCAACCTGTGTTGAAACACAGATAGTATATTTTGCTTCTTGTAGAAGTTTTCCCTCTTCATCGACAATCTCATCCTTCATTTTTAGCCAAACAGCTTCAACTGTTTTGCCGTCTTGGAGTTGAAATAAATACTTGATGGTCCCATCCGTAGAAATCTCTTTTTTTATTATTTTTAAAGGGTCTATGATGTATTTCTGGGCAAGTTCAGCTTTTAATGCTTTTGGTATGTTGAGCATTGCATCGTAACTTTCTACATAGTTATGATAAAGCCAGCCAAAAATTTGTTTTACTCTAAAAGAGGGTTTGATTTGTGTAATGAGTTCTTGTTTTGTAAAATCTAGCAGTGAAGGTTTGAGTTCGCTCATTTTGAGGTTAGTTCCTTTATTCTGTTTTGCACATGCCGACTTAAAAGTTCTTTTGCTTTTTCATGATTTTCTAAGAAGTCTTCATGCGCATTTTTGTTAGTATAGTTTGTTATGCAAAAAACTCCGCCAGCCGGTATATCAAATTCTTGTGCAATTTTTAAAACAGCAAAAAACTCCATGTTTTCTATCCCTACTCCAAAGTTTAAAAACTTTGATGAGAGTTCTTGGCATGTGGAAATATAGTTAGAAGAGTTGACTATGGTTTCTTTTTTGTTAGTAGTGTTAGTGGTTATTACATTGTCTAAGGGCGTATAGGAATCACCGCTTAAAAATGAAAGTTCAATATTTGAAGCAGTTTTTGACTCGATTATATCAAAGATTTTATGCGTACCGTAACTCCCGGCACTTCCTACAAAAAGCAAAAATTCAGGTTTGTCAAATAAGCAAAGTCTTGTCAGGTTCATTGCCGTTTCTATAAGCCCTACTCCGGTTGGTTGCGCAAAGCTAAATGTTTCGTTATTTCCGGCACAAATAATCATCCGTTTATCCTTAGAGTCTTACAGGTATATTGTTGTCGTGAAGATAACGTTTTAAATCCATTATATCTATCTCTTTGTAGTGGAAGATGCTCGCAGCAAGCGCTGCATCTGCACCGTGAAGAAAAGCTTCTTTGATGTGCTCCATCGTTCCTGCTCCGCCGCTGGCGATAACGGGAACATTGACAGCCTTGCTGATTTGTTCGGTTATATTGAGTTCAAATCCGGCTTTTGTTCCATCTGCGTCCATCGAAGTAAGAAGTATCTCCCCGCTTCCGCGGTCTACAACTTCTTTTGCCCATTCTACTGCGTCAAGTCCTGTGTCGACTCTTCCACCGTTTAAAAATACATGGTATTTCTCACCAATTTTTTTAACATCAATAGCAGTTACAATGCACTGAGAACCAAATCGTTTTGCGCCTTCATTGATTAATTCGGGTCGTTTGACGGCTGCAGAGTTTACGCTCACCTTATCGCATCCAACATTTAAGAGTTTATAAATATCTTCTAGTTTTCTTATTCCGCCGCCGACAGTCAGAGGAATGAAAACCTCGCGTGCAACCTGAGCAACTATATCGACAATGGTGTCTCTGTTGTCGCTTGAAGCAGTTATGTCTAAAAATGTAAGTTCATCTGCACCCTCTTCATTGTAGCGCTTTGCCACTTCTACGGGGTCGCCTGCATCTTTTAGCCCAACAAAATTAACACCTTTTACAACGCGTCCATCTTTAACATCAAGACATGGAATAATTCTTTTTGCGAAATAGTTCATGGTAGTGCAAACCTCTTAAAATATGTTGCAATTATACAGTTTTTGGCTTATGGCTAGGTTTATTGTTTCATATTGAAATCATAAAAAGAATGCAAACAGATTTAATATAAATTTTTGTAATTCATATAAAAAAATAGATATACTTTAAAATTATAAAATAAACTTAATAAAGGTTTTTCCAATGAAAAAAGAATTAGTAGAAGAAATCGACCAGATTCCAATGCTGCCGGAATCGATTTTAAGAATAGAAAAAGTTTATGCTAATCCTGAAAGCTCTATCGCAGATATGACGGAGGCGCTCTCTAGCGATCCGCTTATGGTTGCGAATATTTTAAAAATAGCTAATTCACCCATGTATGGTTTTTCACGCGCTATCAACAATATAGGACAAGCGGTATCTTTACACGGGAAAGATAGCATACGCTCTTTTGCACTCAATATAGCGGCAAAAGAGTGCGTGCCTATCAATGTATCGCCTTATGGGATTAATGTGAACGGATATATCAAAAAAGCTCAAACACAAAATGCATTAATAGCGAACTGGGTTGGAAAAATTGACAGAAGTGCTTTGGCTCTTTTGGCTCCTGCATCGTTTTTGCTTGAAATAGGAAAAATTATCATCAGCCAATATATAATAAACCACGGTTTAAAAGATAGTTTTCAAACCGTTCTGGCGAACACTAAAAGTTATGATAAAAGTGAGTTGGAAATTTGCGGAAGTTGTTCTTATGATGTTGCCGCTACTGTATTTTTTCATTGGAATTTTGATGCAGACCTTGTACATCTTGTGAGATATGCCGATAATCCGGAAGATGCGCTGGATGAAGATACTAAAAATCTTGCAAAATATTTAAAAATTGTGAAAACAGCAGTGGATTTTAGCGGTGAAATGACGAAACAAAGTTTAGCAGATGCATACGATTTGATAGAAGAGTTTGAACTTAATCGCGATTTATTTGACAGGGCTGTTGAAAAAATAGAAGCCGCATAATATTGCAGTTCCACATGCCAACGCTTGGCATGTGGAACTCTTGAGACTTACAAAAGAAGGCTTTGTATATTATTGAAATAAATTGACATTGTAATTTTCAACTAAACCGATTTCGCTTAAACACTCTTTTTCAAAAAAATCAACTATATAAGGCATTTGGCAATGTCTTTCAAATACCTCCACCGATTCCCATATTTCATTAAATAAAATACCGTAATGCTTTCCTTGCGCAAAAGGATTATTTATTTTTCTCATTACTTTATATTCGATGCAACCGTTTTCTTTATGTGTTGGAATTTCAAGCGCCTTTAAAATTTGAAAAAGCTCGTCCTCTTTCCCCTCTTTTGCTTTGAATTCTGCCGTACAATAGACCATCTGCCAACCTTTTAAATAATATAAACATAAACTGCTGAATGATAGCAAGGCTAGCTTGAAAAAAAATAAAAATAGATAAATTCAAGCGAGAAGCAAAGAGGATGTTAAAAGCTGCCCTTGGGGCATGTGGAAGTTTATGCAACTCCAAGGATATTCTAATAATAGGCGGCAATGATGGCATAACTAATAAAAAACATGAGGTGTGATACTCCTTCAAAATAGTTTGTATGCCCTTCGTCGGTAGTTTTCCACGCAAGAATTACAGTTAAAAGTAAAGCACCGACTTGCAGAGGATTAAAATCCAGTTTTAAATCAATTCCTGATAAATATGCCAGAAATAATAAAACCGGTACCGTGATTAAAATAGAGACAACAGATGCGCCCATGGCAATATTTACGACTCTTTGAATCTGATCGTTTTTGGCTGCTTTAATAGCGGTAAATATCTCCGGCGAAACACTGATAATTGCGATAACTAAACCTGAGAGACCTGCTGAAATACCAAAATCTTTTGCCATTTTAATTCCATCAACAGCGAATACTTCAGCACCCAGAGCAATGATTCCTATGAGCACAAATATGGTTAAAAATATACCGATATTATTAAACTTTTCAAATATATAGGTGTCATCTTCTGTTTCATCATTTTCATTCATTTTTTTCTTGATACGAAAGATTCTGCTTCTTGCCGTTGCCTGAAAAAAATGGGTATGTGTTTTTGTTTGAAAGATAATGATGACTACATAAAAGAAAAGCAAGAGAAAACCAATGAGCATGCTTGCCTGCCGAATAGTGTCTTCTCCGTGCTCTGTTTGGTTCAAAAGGCTCGGGACAAGCAAAGCAATGGCTGTTACCAATAAAATGGTCGTATAAGCACTTGAAGTTTCTTTGTTATGCTCTTGATGGGCAAAAGAAAGGCCGCCGACAAAAACAGCTAGACCCAAAAGTACATTCATATCAACGATAACAGCAGAAATAATACCGCCCTTTACTGTCTCAAGCACCTCTGGAGTATGTAAAGCTTCTAACAAAATAATATATAAAAGAACAATTTCTACTATTACAGCACTAAACGTAAGCACAAAACTTCCATAAGGCTCTTGAAGCCTTTGAGATAAAATTTCTGCTACTTCTGCGACGGTAAGGGAGAGTGCAGCTATGCCGATAGAAGCAAAAAGGGTAGCAAGATACCCATTTCCGCTTTTATGTAATATCATTGCCATTGCAATAGATGCAACGCCTAAAATGATATCCCAGTAATTTGCCATCCAGTCTTGAATGTTACTCACTTTGGATTGCTGTATCTCTTGTGGCATATGTGCGCATGCTCCTATAATAAAATCAGTGAGGCCAGCCCTAAAAAGCTGAAAAAACCTACTATATCTGTCACTGTTGTAAGGACTACGCTGCTCCCAATAGCAGGATCGGAACCAACTTTTGTAAGCACCATCGGTATGACGGCGCCAAAAAATCCGGCAGCAAAAAGATTGATTACCATGGATAAGCCGATTACAAGACCCAGCATCGGCAAATTAAACCAGAAATAAGCGATAATACCCATGACAAATGCAAAAATAACCCCGCTAAAGAGGGCTAAGAGAGTTTCTTTTATAATCGTTGCTTTTGCATCCTCAAAGTCGATATCCCCTATTGCCAATTGGCGTACGGTAACAGCCAGAGACTGGGTTCCGGCATTGCCTCCCATGGATGCAACAATTGGCATAAGAATAGCCAAAGCCACCATGGATTGAAGCGCTTGGTCAAAAATGCCGATAACAAATGATGCTGCAATCGCGGTTAAAAGATTGACACCAAGCCAGATAGCTCTATGTTTACCAACCTGAAAAAATTTCTCTTCGCTCTCAATACTCTCATTAACACCGGCAAGATTAAAGATTTGTTCTGTTGCGTGCTTTTCAATAACGTCATAGATATCATCTGAAGTGATACGCCCTATGAGTTTATTGTTTTTATCTAAAACAGGCAAAACAGCGACGTCGTATTTTTCAAACAGATTTACAACATCATGGATATCATCGTGCGCATTGACGCTAAGGTGATGCAGCTCTTCTTCATCAAGGGTAGCAAAACTGTCATCCCTGCTGTACATGATTAAATCTTCAAGCAAGATAGATGCTATAAAATGTTTTCTCTTGTCAATAATATATAATTGGTGTACATTTTCAATCTCTCCGGCGCGCTTCATCTGCTTTAAACGCTTCATAGCGCTTCCAATGCTCTCATCTTTGAGTGCGGTGAAAAGCTCTGTTTGCATATATGAACCAGCTTCGTTTTCATCAAACGAACTTAGCAATTCTATTTGTTCACGATCTTCAGCACCCATATTCTCTAAAACCGCAGATGCCATTTTTTCATTCATCTCTTGGATGTCGAGAATCATGTCCGTAGCATCATCGGTGTATAAGTGAGTGGTTATCTGTGCCAATTCTTCCGGCGAGAAAAAGTTATAAAGTTCCTCTTTGAGTTTTTCCGGCAATTCTAGAATAATATTTGCAAGGTATTCATGCGGAATAGATGCAACTATTTTTGAAAATCTTTCATGGTCGAGAGCATAAATATCTTCAAGTATTTCTGCCGTATCTTGCGGGTGAGCTTCTTTTTCACCAAGCTCATTATAAGCAAATATATATTCCTGAACTTTAAGTATTAATTCTTCAATATTGCTATTTTGTTCTTCCATATCTTACCCTTCGAGTACATACTTATCATATTGTGTTAAATTATTTTGGCGAATTACAGTCTTAAGATTTTCTATATAAAGTTCTCCAAGTTCTGAATATTGACCTAGATGTTCAACAAGTTTATTGGGGTCTTTTGTATGTTTGCGAGTATCTCTAAACGCTTGATATGGTCCTGAAGCGGAAAGTGTTACAAAGTAGTCATAAACAGAATTTTGAAGTGTTTTATAATCTTTTAAATAAATTGTTTTTCCGCTACGCGTTTCTCCTGCAGCGATACGATTATCGTTTGTGCTAAAGGACCATATCCCAAAAACATTGTTAGCCTTTAGAAAAAAGCGGGAGCTTCCCCATCCGCTTTCAATGGCAGCCTGCGCCAGAACAATACTTGTCGGATGTGTTGTCATTCTTGAGAGCAGCTGTTGTTCATCTTTTGCCTGAAAACGTTTCATCGTATTGTCAAGATAAATTTGCTCTTCATCTGAGAGTTGTTCTTGTTCTAAAAGAGAGATGATTTTTTTGCGCTCAAATGCCATTTTTTGCTTTGATAATAAAATTGAAGGCAGCATGATGGCGATGAAAGCTTCTTTTTTCTTGTTGACTTCCAATTCTCCAAGATTAACAACAGAGGTGTATGCCAAAGGCTTGACAGTGATTTCATTGATTGGAATAATGTCTGAAACTCTTTCTATCTTTTTAAATTCAATATTTGAATTTTCATACTCATTTGAGCTTTGTTTGATATTGTCTTGCTGATTTATTGATAGTATATTTAGCGTTGTTACCACACTCACAAGGGTAACTAGTGTCATCACGCCTAGTAATATCATTGTTATAAAAATTTTCATACGCTTCCTCTGTTTAGCAGCTTATTTTACAAAATATCTTTTGCAGTTCGTTATAGATTCATATTTTAGCTAGATTTTGGTTACAATAAAATTTGTGTTGATTTTAATATGTTAAACTAAGCGTTTTAAAATAAGAAGGTAGATAATGTTCGAAGTGGGATTTTTAGGGACAAGTTCCCCGTTTTATATGGATTTTATAACTCTTTACTTCGGATTGCTTCCCTTTTTAATGGGTGCGGCGATTTTTATGGCTGTAAAAAAACAATATGAACTTCACTATAAAATGCAACTTGCAATCTTTATAGTGACTTTGATTGTTGTAGTTATTTTTGAAATTGGAGTAAGAATATCTGGCGGCTTTAGCGCGTTTATGCAAGAGAGCAGCGCAAATTACAGTTGGATGGTTTCGTTTTTAATTGTACATATACTCGTTGCGATTGCAAGTGTAATTATGTGGACTATACTCATATATACGGCGGTAAAGCAGTATAAACTTCAAACGCAGTCTTTTGTTAAATCCCATAAAAAGCTTGGAAAAATTGTGTATTTAGGGATGAGTCTAACTTCTGCAATGGGTGTTTTGATTTATTATTTTATTTTTATGTATGCTAAATAATTTAATGTGAACAAAGAAACTTAATTTTTTTTAAAACATTACTTTATTATAAGCAAAATTGTAATACACTCCTGTCCATGAAAAAAGAAAGCGTTGTAGCAAAAAAGAAGTTTGGACAGAACTTTCTAAAAGATGAAAATGTATTAAGACAAATCGTCGAAGCGATGCCCAATAACGAAAATAAAATCGTAGAAATTGGGCCTGGCTTAGGTGATTTAACTAAATTTTTAGTTGATGTCAAAAGTGTAGAAGCTTTTGAGGTAGATACCGATTTATGTAAACTATTACAAAGTACATTTAAAGAAGAGATTGCCACCAAGCGACTCCACATAAATTGTGGGGATGTTCTACAAGCTTGGCAGAGTAGCCTTATTGATGAGCCGTATGATTTAGTGGCAAATTTGCCTTATTATATAGCAACGAACATCATATTGAAAGCACTCGCAGATCCAATGTGTAAAAATATACTTGTAATGGTACAACTTGAAGTAGCAGAGAAATTTTGCGCTACGCATGGGGAAAAAGTATTTGGTTCTTTGAGTGTTATAACTCAAAGTGTGGGAACTTCACACATAATGGTGAAAGTTCCTCCAACTGCTTTTGAACCGCAGCCAAAGATAGATTCTGCCGTTTTTTTAATAGAGAAAAATCATGATAGAAATGATGAAGATTTTGAGGATATGCTCAGAGTTGCATTTAAGCAACCTCGAAAGACTCTCATGAAAAACATGTCAGAATTTTATGATAAAAACTTGCTTCAAGAGGCTTTTAGTGAGCTGTCCCTTACATTAACGATTCGACCTCATCAAGTTTCTACCCACGACTATCACCAACTCTATAAATTAACAAATAAAAGGAGTTTGGATGGCAGAAGAGAATCAGGGAACGATAGAAAGCAACCCTCAACCAAATAGCAAACCAAATCAAAAACGATATAACAATAACCGTAATAAAACGAATATTCAGGATGTTCAAAATACTGAACAAAATACTTCAGAGCCAAAGAGCGCTGCACAAAGTAATGCAAATAAACCCGCTCAAAACAAAAGCAAAAGTAATCAAAATCGTAATCGTCGCCGCCAAGCAACGCCAATAGATGAAAACTTAAAATTATTTGTACAAAAGAATCAAGAATCACATAAGCAAAGATTAAATCCTCATTACAAATTAGATTTGAATTCAAATGAGAAAATTCGTATTACTCCACTTGGAGGACTTGGCGAAATCGGTGGAAATATAACTGTATTTGAAACGGAAAAAGAAGCAATTCTTGTAGATGTCGGTATGAGTTTCCCAGATGAAGATATGCATGGCGTTGATATTTTAATCCCCGATTTTACTTACCTTCGTGAAATTAAACACAAAATAGTTGCCGTAATTATTACACACGCGCACGAGGATCACATCGGCGCTATGCCTTACCTTTATAAAGAGATGCAGTTTCCTGTTTATGGAACACCGCTTCCTCTTGCTATGATTGGAAATAAGTTTGACGAGCATCATATTAAAGAGTTCAGAAAATATTTCAATCCAGTTGAAAAAAGAGTAGTTTATAAAATAGGTGAGGATTTTGAAATAGAATGGATGCATATGACCCACTCTATTATTGATTCATCCTCCCTTGCTATTACTACAAAAGCAGGAACGGTAATTCACACGGGTGACTTTAAAATAGACTATACTCCGGTGGATGGATATACGGCTGATTTACATAGACTTGCCTATTACGGAGAGAAGGGCGTTTTGTGTCTTTTAAGTGATTCGACCAATTCTTATAACATCGCACCGACACCCTCAGAGTTAAGCGTTGCTCCCGCTCTTGATCGTGTATTCTCTAAAGCTGAGGGCAGAATTTTATTATCTACTTTTAGTTCTAATGTTCATAGAGTGTATCAAGCTATCCAATATGGACTTAAATACAATCGCAAGGTTTGTGTAATTGGCCGCTCTATGGAGAGAAACCTGGAAATAGCTATGCAGTACGATTATATTAAATTTCCTAAAAGTATTTTTATAGATGCGGAGGAAGTGGCTCGTACAAATGACAAAGAGGTTCTCATTATCACTACCGGTTCACAGGGAGAGCCTAGTTCGGCACTCTTTAGAATGTCTATTGGCGAACACAGACACATCAAGATTAAGCCGACAGATTTAATTATTCTTTCTTCTCGTGCTATTCCTGGTAATGAAGGTTCAATTTCAGGAATGCTTAATCATCTCCAAAGAGCAGGAGCCAGAGTAGCTTCGGACAGAGATTTGCATGTTTCCGGGCATGCGTCTATTGAAGAACAAAAACTTATGCTCCGTCTTGTGAATCCTAAATTCTTTTTACCGATTCACGGTGAATATAACCATGTTATGAAGCATAAAGAAACTGGCATGATGTGTGGTATTCCTGAGAGAAATATTCTTCTTATGACAGATGGAGAACAAATCGAAATCGCTCCAAAATATATGAGAAAAGTAAAAACTGTCAGAACGGGCAAGACATATATAGACAACCAAAATAATCATCAAATAGAAGACGATATAGTTCTTGATCGTCAAAAACTTGCTTCTGATGGTATTGTTGTGATTGTTGCACAAATTGATGCACAGCATTCTAAAATGTTGTCAAAACCAAAAGTAACTTCATTTGGTTTGGTTGCAGATAAGCAGGACAAATTCTTTGCAAAAGAGATGGAAGAGGTATTAGAACACTTCTTGGTTCACCTTAAAGATGGACTGATTGAAAATCCAAGAGCATTAGAAAATGATCTTCGTCAAATTGTAAGAAAACATATATACAGAAAAATGAAAAGATATCCGCTTATCGTTCCTCACGTATTTATTCAATAGTCTACAGTTTATTATTTCTGGGCATGTGGAAATTTTATTTCCACATGCCCATATAAATTTCTCAGCAATTTAGTGATAACCTTACAAAATAAAAACTTCAAAGGCAAAGCTTTGGCAGATCAACAAAACACAGAATTTGAAAATGCAGTAAAAACTATGATGCTTCATGTTGGTGAAGATCCAAGCAGAGAAGGGCTGTTGAAGACGCCTGAGAGAGTCAAAAAAGCGTATGAATTTATCTATGGGGGCTATAAAGAAGATCCAAAGAAGATTTTAGAAACAGCACTTTTTACAAGTTCTAACGATGAGATGGTTCTTATCAAAGATATAGAATTTTACTCAACATGCGAACATCATCTCTTGCCGATTATCGGGCGTGTGCATGTTGCTTATATACCGGATGGAAAAGTTGTAGGACTTTCAAAAATTCCTCGTGTCGTAAATGTATTTGCTCGTCGGATGCAGATTCAAGAGCAGTTGACAGAACAAATAGCGGATGCCATCATGAGTACAATCAAGCCAAAAGGCGTAGGAGTCGTTATTCAAGCTCGTCACATGTGTATGGAGATGCGGGGAGTGGAAAAAATCAATTCTACTACGACATCCTCAGCACTTCGCGGATTATTTAAAAAAGATGAAAAAACCAGAAATGAATTTTTTTCTTTAATAAATTCGCCTACGGGCACAAGATACTAGTCCTATCCTCAGCAAAAAAGAGGATGCCGCATGCCATTAAAATCACTCAAAGAAAAGCTCTCATCTAAAAACTTCTCCGTTTCCTTCGGTGAAGTTGTAAAGATAAATGCAACAATCATCACTGCTACCGGACTCAAGGTGAGCATTAGTGATATGGTAAAAATTATCTCAAACGATACAAATCAGGAAACTTACGGAATGGTTACGGAGATAGATGGAGGTACTTTTTTTATCACTCCCTTTAGCTTTGTAGAAGGTTTTTGTTCTGGCGATAGAGTGTTTTTAGACCAGACGGGAATGAACATTCCCGTTGGCGAGTCTTTACTCGGAAGGGTTGTTGACCCCTTTATGAGGCCAATAGACTCTAAGGGAGCCATAAATAATTCAAAACTCGCACCCATTATCAAAGCCCCCATAGCAGCTATGAGAAGAGGGATGATTGATGAAGTCTTTAGCGTCGGTGTTAAAGGAATAGATGGACTTTTAACATGTGGAAAAGGGCAGAAATTAGGTATCTTCGCGGGAAGCGGGGTTGGTAAATCTACGCTTATGGGTATGATTGTGCGAGGCTCGGATGCTCCTATAAAAGTTGTGGCTCTCATTGGTGAGCGTGGACGTGAAGTTCCTGAATTTATAGAAAAAAACTTAAGAGGAAATTTAGAAAATACCGTAATCGTTGTTGCAACAAGTGATGATTCTCCTTTGATGAGAAAATATGGCGCCTTCGCTGCGATGAGCGTGGCTGAGTATTTTAAAGACCAAGGTCTGGATGTTTTATTTATAATGGATTCGGTCACAAGATTTGCTATGGCTCAAAGAGAGATAGGATTGGCGCTTGGCGAGCCTCCTACGTCAAAAGGTTATCCTCCCTCTTCTTTGACCCTTTTGCCTCAGCTGATGGAGCGAGCGGGGAAAGAGGAAGGTAAGGGTTCTATTACAGCTTTTTTTACCGTCTTGATAGAGGGGGATGATATGAGTGACCCTATTGCCGATCAATCTCGTTCCATACTCGATGGACATATAGTGCTTTCAAGAGAGCTTACCGATTTTGGAATCTACCCGCCTATTCATGTTTTGCATTCGGCTTCTCGGGTAATGAGCGATATTGTATCCAGAGAGCATCTAAGTTCAATTTTGAAATTTAGAAGATTTTATACTCTTTTAAAAGAAAATGAAATGTTAATTCGTATTGGTGCTTATGTAAAGGGAACCGACAGAGAGCTTGATGAAGCTTTAAGTAAAAAAGATGCGATGGAAAATTTTTTATCGCAGAGCTCATCTGTGAAAAGTGATTATAAAGAGAGCGTAGATACGCTCATAAAACTTATGAAAGAAGCTATCGCATGATAATTTTGGAGATTCTCCAGATATCTCTGGGCGGT
>JAHJJX010000040.1 GCA_018822665.1 bacterium | reverse complement strand
TCTCTCTGGTCTTGAGTCAGAGCCAATTTAAAAGAAGAATAAGCTTCAAACTTTTGCATAATAACCGTTATATCATTATCCAAACCAAAAATATCTATATAAGAATAAATGATATTCTCTGCATTCTTAAAGCTTTTTTTTGCCATAAGTATTTTTATTTTTGTATGAAAACTAACTCTTAAAAGAGCACCGATTTTATCTCTCCTTGTAGAGAGGTCTATTAATTCGCCAAGGGTTTTTTTAATATCTGCAATATTTGCTTTTAGGGCATATAGCTCACATTTATCCATAAGCTTCATCCAATGCTTTTCTAAAAGAATTCCAAGATTTGTAGAACCTAGAGACGGATGTAGGTCTAAAATTTCATAACAGGATTTGAAGTTATTTTCATTGTATGCCTTTTGAAGTTTTAATGCACTGTTGTATTCCAGATTTAATTGAGCAAGCTTTTGAGACATATACGGAGTATCTTTAAGTTTTAAGAAATACTCTTTTGCTAAATTTAGATTTCCGGTTTGTATCCCGTCTTGTATAATTTGGATAGAGTTTCGCATCTCTTTTTCTAATTTAATAAAGCTTGGCATTTGAGAAAATAACTCATTTTTTAAAACTAATGCATTTACTTTTTTAAAATTTTTTTCATCAATTGCTTTTAAAAACTCCAAAAAAAGAGAGTTTTGATTTAAAATAAGCTGTATTATCGGTCTTTTTGCATTTAACGTTATATATTCATTTAATAATGCTCTGGCATTATCAATTTTCCCTAGAATAATATGTCTTTGAGCATTTGAAAATGTTTCTCTCCAGATCTCTTCCATTTTTTTATATTGAACCGTATGTTGCAAAGCTGGATATTTGGATGCCATAATATAAGCAATAGTATATTTTTTTTCTAAATAATAGGTCTTAAACCTTGAATAATTTTCAAAAGCTAGAAATAATGACCTTATCTCTTCCTTTTTAGAGTTTACATTTTTAAACATGCTTGTTAGCAAAATTGCTAACTCTTTATTTTGATTTATTAGCGCTTTAATTGCTTCTAAGTAAATTTTTTCATATCTTTGCAGGAGTTCATTATGCTCAGCGGAATTCTCAAGCATCGGTTCTTTTGTTATAAGATGAAAGGCTTTATCTAAAGAGTTATGCAATAATAGAGATTTTAATTTTGCTAAGCTTGGTAGTTCTACACTTAAAATCTTAGAGTTATGTAACACAACAATAAGTATATCATCGCCGATAAGCTCAAATTTTTGAACTTTATCTTCAAATTCTAAGTATTTGGAATGCAAAATTTTTGACTTTTGAATATCAATGATGGCAAGAGTATTCGTTCCGCCGCAAACCATTATGTAATGAGGATTTGGCATGAGTAAAATTTGTGTAACTTTGGTAAAGGGTGTATTTATTTTTACATATATATTTTTATCTAACAGGGACCTAATCTCAACAATTCCATCACTGTTACCGCTGATTAAGGTATGCGCGTCGGAAAAACATAGAGCACAGATAGAAGCTTTTAAGTTTTGCAGAACCGTTTTGTTTGATTGTGAATATAAATGAACAATAGAGATAGAACCTCCATATGCACTATAGGCTATTGTATTGTTATGTAAAGCAAAGCAGCTTATAGGATTTTTCTTTTCATTAAATAAGCTTGAAGAGCAAAGGCGAGAAAGGAGTGAAGAATTATTGAATCTGTATTGCAAAACTCTCCCATTGCTGGTTCCCACTAGCAGATAGGTAGAAGATTGGTCAAAAGATAAGAGTTCAGCTTTTTCATTATGGGTATGTATTGTATTTATAACTTTGCGGCTTGGCATGTGGACTACAGAGATAACAGTATCATTGGCAAAGGCGAGAAGCTCTTCATCAGGACTAAAAGCGAGAACATTAGTTTTAGAATTTAAACTTTCATAAGCAAAATTAAATGTTACCTGACAATCTTCAGGATTTATAATCCTGATTCCATGAAGTTTTGTGCTAAAGACTATGGAGTTATTGCTTAATTTTTTTAATTCAGTAATTTCAGAACGTGCTATGAGGCAATTTTTAATTTTTGGCATTATCAGACCATATAAATTCTTTGAATACAAATGTATCTTTTGATTTTTTTGTAAATATAATTTCTATATTTTCAAAGCCACTTTGCTTGCAGGTAAGTTGTTCTTTTGGCGCTTTATTGAATATGCGGATTTCTTCATTATTTAAAGCACATGAAGAAAAGCTCCCTTTTGTATACACATCGCCTATTTTTATACCAAATGGATTTTTTACAAAATTACTTGTTACGATTATATTTTTTATATAATTTTGTGCAGCCTGCTTATTCCTTGTGGAAGTTATTATCATTACTTCTTTGTTATAGTAATGAACTCTCATTATGTTTACAGGAATCGCATGCTCCCACGCAGTAAATGCGTCAATCTCATAACCTAATAATTTTGATGCAATAATATTTTCTTCATAAGGTATTTTTGTATTTAATAAATTAACACCACTGTTACTTAAAACTAATGTATTTAAAGGAGTTAAACCTTCGTTCGAACAAGCGGTAAAAAAAGAAAGAAAAATTAAAAGTATTGTAATGAGTTTCATAACTGATTATAAATAATAAAAGTAGTATTTAGGCTGAAGTTTAAGCGAGAAAAGCAGTATTTGAGTCACAATGTGACTCAAAAGTTATTTAGCAAGCAGGAACGTTTCCGCTGTCACTACCATACTCTTTGAAAAAATCATAGAGGTCAGGAATATATTTGTCTTTTAAACCTTTTAAATCAGGACAAATCGTTTGAATTTCTTCAGCAAGTTTACCCGCTTCATTAAGTTCTTCCCACTCAGACTGAGTATGTTTGCCGGCCATTGCAGCCCCTGTCATATTACAAGCTTTTTTTAGTTTTTTTGTAAAAATTTGTTGACCTTTTGCAACGTCTGCATTTGCAGCAGTAGCACTCATTCCTAAAGCGATAGTAGCACCAAGTGCAAGTTTTACGATTTTATTCATTGTGACTCCTTTGAAATTTGTATATTCTAACCAAGAAAAAATAAAAATAATATTTATTATAAAATTAATATATAATATTTATAACAAATGTAACACTTTGGCTTATAAACCCTCAAAAAAGAGGGTTTATAGATTAAGCTCTACCTGTAAGCATACCATGTATAGTCATAGGTTTAAGTGCGTATACTTTGAGTAACCACCATATCCATCTCTCTTTTGTTGGATCAAGAGGGAACGAAGGAGTTGGTTTTTTGCTCCAGTCAAATTCAGCAAGCATAACAGTTCCAATACTTGTGATAAGTGGACATACTGTGTATCCGCCATAAGCAGCCGGTAATTCAGTTTTACCTTCCATTGCAGCAACCATATTGTCAACAAGTACTTTGTATTGTTTACGAACAGATCCACCTGTTTTACCCATAGGAACTGCTGCAACGTCACCGATTGACCATACATTTGGATATTTTACATGTTGAAGAGTCTCTTTTGTAACCGGTACCCATCCTTTGTCTGAACCAACTGCTGAATTTGCAACAACATCAGGAGCTTTCATAGGAGGTGTAACATGCATAAAGTCATATTTTACTTCAACGCGTTCACTCATTTTAACAATTGCATACTCTTCTAAATCTTTATCAAATGCACCTTTTTCTTCCCAATGTTTGTTAAATACAGCAGTTTTTGTAGCAGTATCAACTTCGATTAGATTATGTTTGTAGTTCCATTTGAAATCTCTATCTTTGAATTGTTGTAAGATAGCCTCATGGTACTCAGGTACGCCGAACATTTTTCCGCCGTTTGGATAGAAAGTAAGTTCTACTTTATCACGAACACCAGCTTCTTCAAGTCTAGAGTGTGTAAGATACATAATTTTTTTAGGAGCTCCACCACATTTTACAGGTGTATTTGGGTCTGTAAACACAGCTTGAAGTTTTTCAGGTCCAGTATGATTTTTTGCTTTTTCAATTAGCTCTTGCATACCAGCCCATGTAGCCTCTGCACCATCTTGAAAGTAGATTGAGTGAAGACCGTCTTTACCGACTTTTTCTTTTACAGCAGCATTATCAGCACCAGATGAAGTAATAACACCATCTAAACCTTTAATAGCAGCATAATTAAGCATAAGGCCTGTAGCAATGATCATTTGATCATAAGAAATTTCATCTTTACCATCAACAGTAACTTTGTTGTTTTCAGGATCAAACGCAGTTACGCTTCCCTTAATAAGTTTTACGCCACTTGGAACTTTGTCATCTCTATTGTATTGAATATCACTCTTTTCCCAAAGGCCGGCAGCTACAAGAGTTTGCCCTGGCTGGTATGATACAGAAAGTGGATCTGGCTCAATAACAGTAATATCTGGATTTGAAAGAGTGTTTGCAAGACGAGCAGCAGTACTCATACCTGCTAAACCACCACCAACGATAACGATTTTACCAACAGCATTTGAAGCTGTTGCAGCTGTAGTGCCAACAGTTGCACCTGCTAAAATAGATGCAGCAAGTGGAGAGACACTTAAATATTTTAAAGCCTCACGACGAGACATAATCTCTGGGTGCTTGTCAACTTCAGCTAATATCTCTTCTAATATTTGATTCTTACTCATAGGTTTCCTTTTTTAGTTTGGATAAAGT
>JAHJJX010000039.1 GCA_018822665.1 bacterium | reverse complement strand
TTTTTCTCTTAATCTTTTATCCGGATATTCAACTATACTAAGATTCATCACTCTTTTCTACTCTTTTTCTGTGTTTTGTATTCTCAAGGAAACCGCAAAATCAATATTAGGATTCAAATATGCTTTTTCTATTCCATTTATCGCACTTACTATAATCTCTTCAACAGAAAAAAGCTGGGAAACTTCCGTGATGCCTATGGATATTTGCAACTTGATTTCGCGGTCGGCAAGAAAAAAGTTACTGTTGGAGACTAAATCACAAAGTCTTTCGCTCGCCCTTTTGGCACTTTCAATGTCGGTATGTTTTAAGAGCATTGAAAATACACCGCCTCCATAATGGGCAACAATATCACTTCTTCTTGAGGTTTTCAGTAAAAGTCTCGCTATGGTTCTTGTCATAAGTAAAATAGCTTTTTCGTTGCCTATTCCCTCTTTTAATTCACGTGAAAGCTCTATCATTATAAGTGAGCTTTTGTGCTTAAATTCTTTAATAAGACCTATCTCTTGCTCTATTTTTGTCATTAAATAGCGCTTATTATATACACCAAACTTATTGTCAAAAATGGTTTCATTTTCAACTTTTTTTACTATGCTGGCAGTTTCATCATACAAAGTTTTCATTTGTATACTTTGTTTTTTTAATATGTTATTTAGCTGAGAAACATCTTTTTCTAATGCACTTGTTATCGCGATAAGCTCTTGAGGGTCACAACCGTTGCTTAATTCTTTATTTCTTTTATGAAGAATTTTTCCCATCAAAGACATATTTTTATAAAGATTAACGGTTACGCTTAATATGTTTTTTACCGATAAAAAACCTTGCTTTAAACTTTGTTCAAGCAAAATCGTATTTTCATCATCATTATTTTCTTCAAGCTCTAAGATGGAAAGTATCTGCTTGCGAAGGTTTTCACTCTTATCTTCTAAAAGTCTATCAAAATAGAGTGAAAAATTATTTGGAGTCGGCGGCAGGTTATCTACGATGAGAGCATGAAGCACCTCTTTAGAATAAACTTCCAAATCACTCGTAGGCTCATCCATATTTAAAGAAGCAATAGCAGAATGCTTTTCATCGCTATTATTATGAGTATTTCTGCCTCTTAATGAACCTGCCATTTATTTTTCCTTATTCTTTGTCGTTTTTTACTAAAACTTCATCAATAAGACCGTATTCCTGTGATTCTTTTGCACTCATAAAATTATCACGATCGGTATCTTTTTCTACCTGACCAACATTCTGACCCGTATTTTTTGCCAAAATTTCATTCAGTTCGGCTTTCATGCGAAGAATCTCTTTTGCTTGAATAGCTATGTCCGTTGCTTGTCCTTGCGCTCCGCCTAAAGGCTGGTGAATCATGATTCTGGCATGTGGAAGTGCGTATCTTTTGCCTTTGGCTCCACTTGAAAGTAAAAATGCTCCCATCGATGCTGCTTGACCTATACAAATCGTAGCAACATTTGGACGGATATAATTCATCGTATCATAAATAGCCATTCCTGCAGTTACAACTCCACCGGGAGAGTTTATGTAAAAATAAATATCTTTCTCAGGGTCTTCTGCTTCAAGAAATAAAAACTGAGCAACGATGGAAGAAGCAACTGCATCGTTTACTTCTCCGCTAAGCATTACAATTCTATCCTTTAAAAGACGAGAGTAGATATCGTAAGAACGCTCGCCACGTCCTGTTTTTTCTACTACGTAAGGAATGTAGCTCATTACTTACGCTTCTTTCATCTTAGAGTTAAGAAGTTTACTAAGAACTTTGTCCTCAACCATAGACATTTGAATAGCAGGAATATAACCTGCTTTTTTGTATTGCTCATAAGCTGCTTGAGGATCTTGACCCATTTGCATCGCTTCAAAGTAAATCGTCTGCATAACTTCCTGCTCCTCTACTTTAATTTTTTCTGCTTGTGCCAAAGCATCAATAATAAATGTAGCTCTTACGCTTCTGCTAGCATCATCACGGAAAGTTTCACGAAGTTCTTGTAATTTTTCTGCATTATCACGAAGTTCTTGAACTTCCTCTTCGCTCATTGTTCCGGCTTTTTTATTAAGAGCCATATCTATCTCTTGTTCTACAACAAATTCTGGTAAATCAAAGATAAAACCGTCTACAAAAGTCTCAAGCAATGCCGGTTTCAAATCATCATTGTACAGTTTTGACAATTCCTCATTTTCAATTTGAATTTTTACTTGAGCTTTTAAGTTCTCTAATGACGCATCTTCTTGACCGGGAAGCATTTTTTTAGCCAGTTCATCATCAATAGCTACTTCGCCCTTTGTCTGAAGAGCATTTACTTTTACTTTAAATTCAGCATCTTTTCCGGCTAATTTTACGCCGCCGTAATTTTCAGGGAATGTCACTTTTATAACTTTTTCATCGTCTTTTTTCATGCCGATTACTTGTTCTTCAAATCCTGGAATAAATTGTTTAGAACCTAAACGAAGAGAGAAATCTTTTGCGGCTCCGCCTTCGAATAATTCGCCGTCCACTGAACCTTCAAAGTCTATTAACGCTGTATCACCTTCTACTAATGCACGGTCTTCTTCAACATTGATATACGTTGCTTGCGCGGTTGCCAATTCTTTGATTCTGTTCTCAACATCCTCATCACTTACAACCGGTTTTTCAAATTCTTTTACCATTGAGGCATAATCACCCATGTTGATTTGGGGACGCATTGCAACTTTAACGGTTACTTCTATTTTGTCATCACTTTTGTCAAACTGAGATATAGAAGGCTCACCGATAAGTGACTCATTTGCTATATTCAACTCTTTCAAACCTTTGCTAAGCACTTCACGAAGAGCCTCTGCTTCAGCATCTTGAACTAAACGCTCACCATATTGTTTTTTTACAGCAGTTACCGGAACTTTACCCTTACGAAAACCTGCTATTTTTGCAGTCTTGGTCAACTCTTTAGCGATTTTATTTAAGTTTGCATCAATCACTTCTTTTAAGATTGTAGCTTTAATTTCAGCGTTAGCACCGTTGATTTTAGTTGATTTGATTTCCATCAATTTCCTTTAATTAAGTTTATAGTTTATAGTTTTTTAACTATTATTTTCGGCAATAATACCTAAAATGTTCTTTTAAGTATCTTTAGTTTTTACAAAGTTTTGGTTTATAGTATAGCAGAAGCAACCATATTACCGCGACATCAATTGCTACATCCGCAAAATTAAAAATAGCAAAGTCAAATCCGCAGTGCCAGTAAACCATGTCGACAACTCCGCCGTGAATAAATCTGTCATTCACATTTGAGAGCGCTCCGCCGAGCATCATTCCGACGGGAAAAGCATAGCACACTCTTTTTAGATGGATTACGTAAGCTAAAACACCGGCAATCAGTACAAGCTGGATATATTTAAGCCATTCATCCAAAAAAGCAAACATTGAGAATGCTACGCCTTTATTATAAACCAAAATTAAATCAATACATTCCGTATAGTAACGAAAACCCTCTACAAAAAGCATCTTAATATTTTGGTCAACTAAAAAAACCCCGACAAAAGAAAAAAACA
>JAHJJX010000038.1 GCA_018822665.1 bacterium | reverse complement strand
AGTTTCAAATAAATGGCTCCGAATACTGGATTCGAACCAGTGACCAAGTGATTAACAGTCACCTACTCTACCGCTGAGCTAATTCGGAATATTTATTGAGCCGAAATTATACTTTATGAGTTTTAAAAAGTCAAGTTTTTAGGCTGCTTTTGGCGTTTTCTTTTGACATTGGCATGTGGAATCAGAAATTCCAAATTACAAAGTACTTTTTTGACAATTTTAGACTCTTTTATGAGTATTTCAAGTCGTTTTTTACTCTCTTCATCAAAGAGCAGGTGGATATCATCCTGCGTCAAAGGTCTTTTATCTAAAGTATTGAGAATCTCATCCTCAGTGTAACTGGAATTATTTGGTTCTGCGTGTACTCTTGAGGCTATATGGATAGGCAGAGAGTTGTCAAACATTAAAGCTATAGAATGTAGCTCTTTATAACTTATACCCATTACAGGGTAGGCCGGCGGTCTGTCTATGGTGCCTAAATCTATTCTGCTTGCATGAATATTCAATAAAACATCATTGAGCTTTTGTATCTCTTCTTTGGTATCATTGAGTTCATAAACAAAGAGTATCTCTATAAAAAGGTTACCTTTATAAATTTTACTAAATTCAATTACTTTTTGAACTACATTGTCTATCTCTACATTATTGTGGGGTCTATCAATTTTTTTAAAAACATCATTGCTTACAGCGTCAAGAGACAGTTTTACCTGGTCGAGTTTTAGGAGTGTATTAAAAACATTTTCATCTACCAAAGTAGCGCTGTTTGTGAGAATGAGCGTTTGCGTTTCGCCTTTGATTTTATTTATCTCATCTATGAGTTCACTAAGATGAGGGTAGAGCGTTGGCTCGCCATTTGCCGTTATGGTTATGACATCTATTTTGTTGTGAAGATGTGTTTTTAGTTCATCGATTATTTTTGAGACTTCTACGACATCGGTTTGCGTTGAAACGGTTGCTGCGGGAGCAAGTTCGCAATAAAGGCAATCAAAATTACATTGTTTTGCAGCAGGGGAGAGGTCAATACCTAAAGAGGAACCGAATCTGCGAGAATTTACAGGGCCGAAAATTGTATTCATATTTTTTCCACATGCCAAGAAAAGTTTTCAAATATCTTTGAAAATGGCGGCTATTTGTATTTCCACATGCCAAGACACATCGGCATGTGGAAATAAACATCGTTTTGCGAACGGCTCTTTAGTTTTGAAAAAAAGTTTTAAGCTTTTTTACTAACTCTGTGACATTCATTTATAAAGTGTTTTGCATTTTCTACAGGTACATCAGGCAGTATTCCGTGACCTAGATTAAAGATATGACGTTTTCCTTGCATCGTTTCTTGGATTGTTTCTACACATTTTGTTGTTGCTTCTTTAGAATATAATCTGCATGGTTCCATATTTCCCTGAAGAACATATTTGTCACCCAATTTCTCTTTTGCAAGAGACATAGGAGTGGACCAATCCACACCAAATACATCGAAGTTTCCATATACTTTATCTAAAAAGGCGGGGATACCTTTAGGAAACATAATAACAGGAATATGAGGATATTTTTCTTTTAAATATTCAGCTATTTCAACCATGTATTTCCAAGAAAATTCATCATACATGCCCGGTTCAATTGCCGCTGCCCAGCTGTCAAATATTTGAACAACATCGATTCCGGCTTGTATCTGTTTTTCCATGTAGAGCTTTACGACTTCTGTAACTTTTGCAAGTATTTTATGAAGAAGCTCCGGATTTGAATACATCATTTTTTTACAGATATTGTAAGTTTTTGTCCCTTCTCCTTCTATCATATACGTGGCTAAAGTCCATGGAGCGCCGGTAAAACCAATAAGCGCTTTATCATCGGCAAGTTGTTCTTTGATAAGTTTGATGGTATCGTAAACATAAGTGAGTTTTGAGGCGGCTTCATCACCGCCTAAAAGTCTGTCTAAGTCAGCTTCATTTTTTATCGGGTCGTTAAATTTTGGACCTTCTCCTGTGATAAACTCTAAGTCCATACCCATTTCATCGGGTACAACAAGTATATCGCTAAAAAGTATAGCGGCATCTACACCGATGATATCAACAGGCTGAAGAGTTACTTCACAAGCCTTTTTAGGGTCATGACAAAGATTGAGAAAGTTGCCGGCTTCTGCGCGAACTTTCATATATTCAGGAAGGTAGCGACCCGCTTGTCGCATCATCCAAACTGGAGTGTACGGAGTGTCTTTGCCAAAGCAGGCATCTATAAATATTTTACTCATTTTAGTCCTTGATATTTTGTGATTACTAGTAATTACTAGTTTTTATTAGTGACTTTTCCCAACTTTACTTAAAAAATAAAGACCAACCGCAACGGCTGTGATAGAAAGTGCGAGATAAAGTAAATCGAGTGCACCGGTATAGGTCGTGTGTCCAACTTTTTGAAAAAATCCAACAACAAGCACCATTACGATTACTTTAGAGATTTTATCTTTAAGCTGGTCAAGTGAATGAATAGCTAAAAGTTGATTTTCTTGCCCATTTTCATCTTTAGCAGGGTCAATATCCGAGATAAAAAGTTCATATAAACCAAAAGAGAAGAGTAGCATAACTACACCAATAAGGTATAAATCAACCGCACCTATGATTCCGCCAACAACATCTTCATGAAAATTTTCAGGGTGCGCATGCGTAAGGTATGTATTTATAACAAATTTTGCGGTTTCATAGACGTCAAAGCTAGCTACAATAAATAAAATTACAGCACCGATTAAACCAAAAACCACCGCAAGAATTATAATAAATCTTGAACTCCATAAGGTGTTCTCAAATAATTTCTCAATCACTTATTTGTCTCCTTCCATCTCTACCCATTTTTGAGCAATTCTTACAGCATTGGTAGCTGCGCCGACTCTAAGGTTATCGGCTACAACAAACATATGTATCATATTTTTTCTATAGTTGTCATTTCTTATTCTTCCAACAAAAGTTTCATTTTTATCTACACAAAGAGCTGGCATAGGGTAAAGACTTTCAAACGGCTTATCAATAACAACAATATTTGGAGCCATCGATAAAATATCTCTTACTTTGGAAGCTTCTACATCACATCCAAAGGTAAGTGTTAAGGCTTCTGCATGACCGCGCAGAGTTGGAACACGAACACAAGTGGCACTTAACTCGATGTTTTTGTGCATAATCTTTGTCGTTTCGTTTACCATTTTCATCTCTTCTTTTGTATAACCGTTATCTAAAAACTTATCAATTTGAGGAATAACATTAAGCGCAATCTGGTGAGCAAATGCTTTGTGTTCTGATTCATCGAGTTTAAAAGAAAAGAAGTCTTGCATCTGGCTTACAAGCTCTTCCATAGCAGATTTTCCGGCACCAGAAGTAGCTTGGTAGGTACTTACATCCACTCTTTTTAAATCATAAGCATCATCAAGAGGTTTGAGCGCTTGAACCATTTGAATGGTTGAACAGTTTGGGTTTGAAATAATTCCAGTTGCCTTCCATTGTGCTATATCTTCAGGATTTACTTCAGGTACAACCAAAGGAACATTTTCTTCCATTCTAAAATGTGAAGTATTGTCAATTACAACAGCACCGGCTTTTACGGCTGATGGTGCAAATTCGGCACTTACGCTTCCTCCGGCACTAAAGAGTGCTATTTGAATATTTTCTTCTTCAAAAACAGTATGTGTTAATTCTTGAATAGGAAGGTCACTGCCATTAAAAGTTACACTTTTTCCAAGACTTCTTGAACTTGCCAGTGGAACTAACTTGCTGAGAGGAAAGTCAATTTCTTCTAAAACTCTTAAAATTTCCTCACCAACAGCTCCATTGGCTCCAACAACCGCTACATTATATTTTCTTGACACATTCACTCCTTATATTCCATATATTTGTATTTTTTTTGTTAAATGTATTGTACTCATGCCTAAAATTTCTGATGCTTTTTCAACATCTCCATCCTCAGACTTTAAGACCTCTTGTATTAAGTCTTTTTCCATGCTTTTTATATCTTTAGATTTTTTTAGTCCGCGAGACTCCAAAAACAAGGCTTCTGGCGTTATTTCATGGCTGTCACTCAGGATTACGGCTCTCTCCACGACAGAGATAAGCTCTCTTATATTTCCAGGCCAGGTATATGCCAATAAATGTTCTTGTGCTTCTTTTGAAAAAGTTTTTAAATCAAATCCATACTTTTTACAGTTTTGTTCTAGAATTTTATCTGCTATTTGTAAAATTTCGTCTTGTCTGTCCTTTAAAGGTGGAATATTTAATGGAATTGTGTTTAAACGGTAATATAAATCCTCTCTAAATTCACCGTTTTGTATTTTTTCTGCTAAATTTGCATTTGTTGCAGATATGATTCTTATATCAATTTTTATGCTTTTTGAAGAGCCAAGTCTTCTCACTTCTTTTTCTTGCAGAGCACGAAGTATTTTGGCTTGAACCGCATAAGGCATTTCACCTATTTCATCTAAAAAAAGTGTTCCTCCGTTTGCTAACTCAAACTGGCCGATTTTTGCTTCGCTTGCATCGGTGAAAGCACCTTTTTCAAATCCAAAAAGTTCACTTTCAATCAAATTATCAGGAATCGCTGCCATATTGATGGCAATAAAAGGTTTTTTGGCTCTTGTTGAGTTTTCATGTATATGATTTGCAAACACTTCCTTGCCTACACCGCTTTGCCCTAAAAGCAAAATACTGGCATCTGTTTTTGCGGCTTTGTTGGCAATTTTTAAAATGGATTGAAGTGATTCGGAAGTTCCTAAAAATCCATTATGAGTGCTTATTGTCTCTTTTTTTGGGAGGTTTTTTTTTACTTTTTGAACTTCACCTTCTCTTTTTATAGCATGGACTAAAGTTTCCACGTCAAAGGGCTTAAGCAAAAAATCTTTCACCCCAAGATGAATAGATTCTATAGCACGTTGGAGTGTGGCATTTCCTGTCATAATAATGACCTCAAAACGACCGTTTAAAGTTTTAATAAACTCAATTCCGTCCATGCCGGGCATATTGATATCTGTGATTACTAACTCAAAAGAATCGTCAATACTTTTGAGTGCATCTTTTGCATTTTTAAATGTTTTTATTTCAAATTCTTCAAAATCGCTCATCGCTATTTCAAGAGATTTTCTCATATTGATATCATCTTCAACTATTGCAATTTTCACTAAAATATACCCTTATTTTAAAGGTGCAATTCTAGCAAAATTTTCATTAAAATCGACTTTGAAACAAGTTGTTTGAAGTGTCAGTATAGTGGTAAATGTGTTTTTAGAATTAATTGTTGTCTCATTATGCTTGACATGCATTGCGAGATTGTGAATGTAGGCAATAAAGCGTTCTGCGTTATCTGAGATGATTTTTTTCAAATCGTCTTGTTCGTTCGTATCTAAAACGAGTTCTTTTTGAGGGATGCCGCTACATTTTTTCATAGCTTTAGAAACATGGAGTGTTTCACTGTACAGAGTAGCATCTTTTACCGTATAGCGGTAAGATATCAGATACTCATCTGCACTTAAAAGAGTTGAGTAAAAAAGTATTAGCGTGCAAACTGAGAGTGAGAAAGAGTAATTTCCATCTCTACTTCGCATAGGCCCTCTTTGAATGTAGTTTCGACAACGTTTGCATTTCTAACCATAGCATTTACAGAGGTGCTTATGGAAGATCGTTTCACCATCATATTTTGTATGGAATCTTGACCCTCAACACGAACACCTTTTACCTTTTCGGCAATCATTCTATATGCATCCGCAATTGCAGCTCTTTTTGCAAGTGCGTATGCTTGTGCAGGAGAAGTTGTATTCATCGGGGCAACACCTTGTCCTGTCACGCTGATACGAATATTTTTTTCTTCAGTCAGAAGTTGTTCTGTCTCTGGACATGCGACAGAAGGAGAATCTACAATGACTTTTTGTGTCGGCTCTGACATTACCTGAGTGTTCCCATCTCTGATTGTTTCAACAGCCATCAGTGCAGATGTACTCAATAGTAACGATAAAAATATAGAATATTTCATGGTTTTTCCCTTAGCATGATTTAATGCAAAAATATAGCAACTTCTATTCCAAGTCTAATGCTGAAGAGTCATTAGACTCAGTGAATCCTTCATCATCTTCATCTTCTTCTTTTTTAGGACAACGGGAAATGCTGGATACATCATCCCCTTTTACGATGTAAACACCGCTTGTATTTCTGCCTGATTTGGAGATAGTTTGCATATCTACACGAATCATTTTACCCGCATTTGTTAATGCCATCATGTCCATGCTTTCATCAACCATAAGGCATCCGACAACATTCTTTCCTGTTTTTGTGGTCATTTTCATAGCAATTACACCAGAACCGCCACGATTTGTCAAGCGGTATTCACCTGCGGATGTTCGTTTTCCGATACCTTTTTCACTTACTATGAGTATCTCTTGTTCATCATCTTTTATGATGTTAGCATCAACTACTTCATCTTCTTCATGTTTAAATTTAAGACCTCTCACCCCACGAGTACTACGCCCTTGGTCGCGAGTTTTTTCAATTTCAAATTTGATACATTGTGCAAGTTTTGTAACAATAAAGAGATATTTGATATCTTGATTGGCTATTTTTGCAGTAATAAGAGCATCATCATCATCCAGAACAATTGCTCTTACTCCATTACTTCTTATATTTGAAAACTCACTTAAATTGGTTCGTTTTACAATACCTTTTTGAGTGAAGAAAACGAGGGACTTTTCATCACTGAAGTCTGTCGTCGGAATGATTGAGCGAATTTTTTCATCAGCGACAAGATTCAGTAAATTAACGACTGCTTTGCCTTTTGCAATTCTGCTTCCCTCAGGAATACGGTACACTTTGAGCCAATGTAATTGGCCTCTATCGCTTACAAACAATAAAGTATCGTGTGTATTACACGTGAAGAATCTTTCAATAAAATCATCTTCGTAAGTTGTGACGGCAGTTTTACCTTTGCCGCCTCTTTTTTGTTTTTCATAGGCAATGAGAGGAACTCTTTTGATATAACCTCTATGTGTTATTGTTACAACCATAGGCTCATTAGGAATTAAATCTTCAATATCTATGTCATCATAATCGTCTTCTATCTCTGTTCTTCTTTCACTCGAATATGTTGAAAGAATTTCATCAAATTCTTCATCTATAATTTTATGCAGAATCTCTTCACTTTTTAAGATAGACTCAAGATATTCAATAAGCTTCATAAGTTCGAGAAGCTCATTTTCTATTTTTTCTCTCTCAAGACCTGTTAATCTTCCAAGGCGCATATCAACGATGCTTTGTGCCTGAATTTGTGAAAAATCAAACTGGAAAACAAGGTTTTCTCTCGCATCATCTATACTTGAACTTGCTTTGATAGTTTTGATAATCTGATCGATTATATCAAGTGCTTTTTTCAATCCTTCTAAGATATGCGCTCTTGCTTTTGCTTTTTCCAAATCAAAAATAGTACGGCGAATGATTACAGTTTTACGGTGATTTATAAAGTGTTTTAAAATAGTTATAATGCCAAAAATTCTAGGCTCTTGATTTAATATGGAAAGCATAATAATACCAAAGGTAGTTTGCATGCTGGTTTGTTTAAAAAGATTGTTGAGAACTATTTCGCTCATTGCATCCTTCTTTAGCTCAATGACTGCACGAATACCGTCACGGTCGGACTCGTCACGAATCTCTGAGATACCGTCAATCATTTTATCTTTTACTAAATTTGCAATATTTTCAATAAGGCGAGCTTTATTTACCTGATAAGGAAGTTCATCGATAACAATAACATCTCTATTGCCTTTCTTTTCGATATGAACTTTTGCACGAACTTTTATGCGCCCACGTCCTGTTTCATAAGCGTCCATAATCCCTTTTTTACCAAATATAATTCCGCCTGTAGGAAAATCAGGCGCTTTTATGTGGTCCATCAATTCTACTAAAGAGATGTTCGGATTTGCAAGCAGAGCTTTTAAACCAAGCATAATCTCTTTTGGGTTATGGGGAGGAATATTTGTAGCCATACCGACAGCGATACCGGAAGAACCATTGATTAAAAGATTTGGTACACGTGTGGGCATAACATCAGGCTCTTTTGTTGTCCCGTCATAGTTGTCAATCATATTTACAGTGTTTTTATCTAAATCTTTTAAGAGTTCACCCGCATACTTTGTCATTCTTGCTTCGGTATATCTCATCGCAGCGGCACTGTCGCCATCAACGGAACCGAAGTTTCCTTGACCGTCTACAAGTTCCATTCTCATGGAAAAATGCTGTGCCATACGTACAAGTGCATCATAAACAGCTGTATCGCCGTGAGGGTGATACTGACCGATTACATCACCAACGATACGCGCTGATTTTTTGTATTTTGAACCGTGCGAAAGGTTGAGTTTATCCATCGCATAAAGTATTCTTCTGTGAACAGGTTTTAAACCATCTCTAACATCTGGCAACGCACGGCCTACAATAACACTCATGGAATAGTCAAGGTAGCTGTTTTGAAGAGTCTCTTCAATATTTATAGTTTGTATTTCATCATTTTTTAGCAAATTGCTCATATAAAACACCTAGTTTTTAAGAATAAAATTTATTTATAATATCTAATAGTCCCTTAATATATACGTAAAACTCTCTAAAGTTTAAGATAGTTTTCAAGATAGGGAAGAAGAGTAACCTCGTTTTTTATTCTTTTTAAATAAATAAAAGTTGATTAATTTTTAATCAGTTAACTGCATTAATTCTATCTCGATAGTATGTATAATTTTGTCAGCTTAAATTTAAAAGGATAAAAAAATGAAGAGATTGTTTCTTGCTTTACTTGCATTGCCGTCTTTGGTATTTGCGGAGGATACTCTTAGCAGCGGTGATACTGCTTGGATGTTAGTTGCTACTGCTTTTGTTATGTTAATGACGCCTGCAGGGCTTGCACTGTTTTACGGAGGGCTTACGCGTAGTAAAAACGTACTCAATACAATTGCTATGAGTTTGGGCGCTTATGCTGTTGGTACTTTAGTGTGGGTTTTAGTTGGATATTCTATCGCTTTTGGTGATGGTGATTTAATAGGAACCGGTAAGGTTTTGCTTTCTGGAATTACATCTGAGAGCTTAAGCGGAACTATTCCTGAACTATTGTTTGTAGCTTTTCAAGGAACTTTTGCAGCGATTGCAGTGGCGATTGCCAGCGGTTCTATGATTGAACGTGTCAAATTCTCTACATTTATGATTTTCGTAGCTTTATGGATAGCTGCTGTTTATGCGCCTGTAACACACTGGGCATGGGGCGGAGGTACAACACTTAACTTTGGTGAAATGGATTTTGCAGGTGGTACGGTTGTTCACTTAAATGCCGGTGTTGCAGGTTTTGTTGTTGCGATGATATTAGGACGTAGAAAAGATTATGGAAAAACTGCTATCAAGCCTTTTTCTCCTGTACTGGTTGTTTTAGGTGCTGCACTGCTATGGTTTGGATGGTTTGGTTTTAATGCGGGTTCTGAAGTTGCTGCGGATGGTACTGCCGCATCTGCATTCTTAGTGACAAATGTTGCTGCGTCTCTTGGTGTTATCGGCTGGATAATAGTTGAATGGTTTGTGTATAAAAAAGCTACCTTAGTAGGTGGTGCTTCAGGGGCTGTTGCCGGTTTGGTTGCTATTACTCCTGCTTCAGGTTCAGCAGGTGTTGAAGGTGCAATTATTATAGGTCTGATTGGTGGTGCTTTAGGTTTCTGGGGTGTTGCTAAACTTAAAAATATGTTTAAAGTTGATGATTCTTTAGATGCATTTTGGATTCACGGTCTTGTAGGTATCTGGGGTTCAGTTGCAACGGCATTGTTTATCGCGGATTATGCGATGGCTGAAGATTACAATATGATGTCTCAGTTAGTAAGTCAATTTCAAGCAATTGGATTAACAATTGTTTATAGCGGTATTGTGACAGCAATCGTTTTCTTTATTGCATCCGCATTAACTGGCGGCGGCAGAGTGGATGAAGAGACAGAAGCTAAAGGTCTTGATGAAACTGTACACGGTGAAAAAGCTATAAACCTATAAGAAAGTAATAAGCTCAATTTATATTTTGAGCTTATGCGTACTTTTGTATACGTGTTGATTTAAACCATAAATATGGTTACAATTTTAAAATTAAAAAGAGACTGGATCTCTTTGTAAATCTTTGGAGTGATTATTATGAAAAGAATAGAAGCAGTAATAAAACCATTTAAGCTAGAAGATGTTAAAGATGCTTTAGCTGAGATTGGAATAACTGGTATGACGGTAAGTGAAGTAAAAGGTTATGGTCGTCAAAAAGGGCATAGCGAACTTTATCGCGGTGCTGAATATGTAGTAGACTTTTTACCAAAAATTAAAATAGAAATGGTAGTGAATGATGATAGTGTTGAACAAGTAACAAAAACTATTGTAGAAGCTGCAAGAACCGGAAAAATCGGTGATGGAAAAATATTTGTGAGCAACGTAGAACAAATTATCCGTATTCGTACCGGTGAAACAGGTGACGAAGCTATATAAGCTTTAGCTTTTGCACATGCCCAGGGGATGTGCAAAAGATTATTTATCAGTAAAAACTGCGTAAACACTTTTTTTCTTCAAATTGATTAAAAATTAATCAGTTACTTATTTTAAAAACCATTTTTTTTTGATAGAATCGAAACTTTGACTTACTTCAAAGGATAGCTGCTATGATAGAAGCTGATTTTAAATATATAATAGACACATTCTTCGCACTGTTTGCAATGGTGCTTATAATCTTCATGGTTCCGGGTTTTGCAATGCTAGAAGCAGGACTTGTTCGTACAAAAAACGTATCATCTGTTTTAACTATAAATGTGATGATATACGCAGTCGCCTCATTGGCTTTTTTACTTATCGGTTACGACTTGGCATTTGGGAGTTGGGAAAAAGAAAGCATGAGTATATGGGCTGCATTTTTATTTCAAATGGCATTTGTGGGCAAAACTATCAACATCATGAGCGGCGGTGTGAGTGAGCGTGTTCGTATCATTCCTTTGGCTCTTTTTGCTGTTATTATGGGTGCGTTTATTTATCCTCTTGTCGTGAATGTAAGCTGGGGTGCCGATATGTTGGCCGGAACGTTCTTAGATTTAGATATGTATGATTTGGCAGGTTCAACAGTCATCCATTCAACCGGAGGTTGGGCACTTTTAGCGGCAATCTTGATTATTGGTTCTCGTAAAGGACGTTATGTTCAGGGTGGAATTCGTGTAATTCCTGCTTCAAATATTCCTCTTGTTGTGCTTGGCGCATTTTTACTTTGGATAGGATGGTTTGGTTTCAACGGAGGAAGTGTAGGCTCTATCTCCAGTGTAGAAAATGCGAATCTTGTTGCAAAAACAATTATGAATACAAATACGGCAGGTTTAGCCGGTGCCATCATTGCCGGAATTATTATGTATTTAAGATATAAGCTGTTTGATATCACTATGATACTAAACGGTGCGCTCGGCGGGCTTGTGGCAATAACCGCAGGACCTGATTTATATGATATGTATACACCTATATTGATTGGTCTTATTGGAGGTGCTTTAGTTGTTTTTGCAGTTCCTTTATTTGACAAACTAAAACTTGATGATCCTGTGGGTGCCTTGTCTGTTCACTTGGTAAACGGTATTTGGGGAACTTTGGCTGTGGGTATTTTTGTAGAGAGCGTTTCCTTTATGTCACAGCTCAAGGGTGTAGTGATTATTGGAATTTTTACATTTACGGTTTCTTATTCAGTGATATTTATTATCAATAAACTTAGCGGTTTTAGAGCCGGTGATGATGAACAAGTCCAAGGTATGGATGTCAATGAGTGTGGAGTAGAAGCGTATCCTGAATTTAAGAGAGCTATATAAGCTTTTTTATGAGTTACTAAAGTACCCATAAGGGTACTTCCACATGCCGAATTTTAACATTTGTATAACACTTCTTTGGATATTATCTGCTTTATGATTAGACACGGCAGCTCATTTTTTATTTCATTAACATTTCATGGGCTTATCTTATTGCTCTTATTTTTCACCTGGAAGAATATACCTGTGTTTGAAAAAAAAGAACCGTTGCTGTATGTGCAATTGTGCACTCTTGTTCACGAGACACGGCCCCAAGCAGTGAAGCAAGAGTTAAAAAGTGCTCCGCTAATACAAGAGGCTCCTGTTGAAAAAATGAAAGAAACAGCAAAGCAGATTCCCGTAGTGAAAGAAAAAAAAGTAAGAGAAGAAAAAATTACAAAGATTGAAAAAAAAGAACAACCGAAAAAAGTTGAGAATGTAAAATCAGAGAATGTGAAAGTAAAAACAGAAGAAATAAAAATTATTGAAGATGCAAAGGTTCTTCGAGTTGCAGAATCAAATCAGACCATCGTTTCTCAAAAGCAAATTCAAGCACCTGTGCAGGAGAAGCCTGTTGCTCAAAAAGTGAGTCCAGAGATAAAATACATTGATGAACATATTACAGAAATAACAAAGCTTCTAGAAGATAATCTTTATTATCCAAGAGCCGCGAGAAAGCGAGGAATTGTCGGCAATGTAATAGTAAAGTTTAAACTCTCACAAGATGGAAGTGCGAGCTTTATAAAAGTAGTTGCATCCAAAGATGAAATACTGAGTCGTGCCGCAATTAAAACCATAGAAGATTTATCCGGAAAATTTCCAAAACCCAATGAAGATATAGTAATTAAAGTACCGATTGATTATGATTTGAAATAGTTTTGATTTGTTAGAAGAAAAGTATTGAAATGTTGGTGACCCCAAGGAGAATTGAACTCCTGTAACATGGATGAAAACCATGGATCCTGACCGCTAGACGATGGGGCCAACATTGTATAAGTGGTGTCCTGTGATGGATTCGAACCATCGGCCACATCATTAAAAGTGACGTGCTCTACCAGCTGAGCTAACAAGACTAAAACAAACATTTCTGTTTGTGGACGGGAATTATAGGCAAATCTATTTTATATGTCAATGAAAAAGAACCTAAATTTGAATATTTTAGAAAATTTGTCATTAATTATCACAAAAAATTTAATTTTGGTTAAAATATAAAGATGAATTACTATAGTTTTGAATATCCCTATCTTATTTTTTTACTTGTTCCGGTTCTTCTGTGCCTTTACAAATGCAAAGAATATTTAAAACCTCAATTTTTTGTGCATTTGCATTTTTTATCTGCAAAAACGAATTTTAAAAAACTAGAGTGGATTATTAAAATTATTATCTTTATATTGCTTTGTATCGCTCTTAGCTCGCCTATTGTTATAGATAAACTGAACCCTTTAAACAGACACGGCAAAGATATTGTTTTGGCTATAGATGCAAGTGGTTCAATGAACTCTTCGGGTTTTCTTAAAGAGAATGAATCCTTTGATTTTGAAGAGGCTGTACAAAATGCACACAGACTCAGTCGGTTTGAAATTACAAAAATTATTGCGAAAGATTTTATACTCAAGCGAATGAGCGACAACATCGGTATTGTTATGTACGGTGATTTTGCTTTTATAGCTTCTCCTCTTACGTATGAAAAAGAGATTGTTACGGAGATGCTCGGATATTTAACGCAAGGGGCGGCAGGTCAAAATACTGCTATCGGTGAGGCTATTGCTATGAGTGTGAGGGCATTCAAGCATTCAGGTGCAAAAACAAAAATAATTGTTTTGCTCACTGACGGTGAACATAACAGCGGAGAAATTTCTCCAAAAGATGCGATAGAGGTTGCAAAGTCGCAAAACATAAAAATCTATACAATTGCCATGGGAAACAAGGGTGAAGCGGATGAAATTTTACTTCAAAAAATCGCCGATGAAAGCAGGGGAGAATTTTTCCGTGCAACAAATGCAAAAGAGTTACAAGATGTTTACAGCCGTATAGACACGCTTGAATCTTCAAAAATTAAAAGTCAAGAATATAGTTTGAAAGAGTATTATTATCAGATTTTTCTGCTTATGGCATGTGGACTTTTAGTGTTTTTACTTTTGAGAGAGATAAAAAAATGACACTTTTGAATCCTGAGTATTTTTGGCTGTTTCTTTTGCTAGCTCCGTTGTTTCTGAAAAAAGATTTTAAAAAACTCAGCCCCGTTTCTTATGGATATATTTTAACATTTGCATTGATTGTCTTTGCCCTGAGCAGGCCTGTGATAGAGCAAGAACCTATACAAAGTGAAGAGCTTTTAAGTGATGTTGTTATTGCTATAGATTTGTCATACTCCATGCAAGCCACGGACATTAAGCCGACAAGGTTAGGCAAGGCAAAGGAAATTTTAACAGATTTGGTAAAACGAGAGCAAAAAAGCAGGTTCGGCGTACTCGGATTTACGACAAATGCTCTTGTTTTATCTCCGCTTACCCAAGACGGCGAACTTTTGATTCATCTGTTTAATGCGCTTGATGAGAAGCTGATTGTTACAAAGGGAAGCAGTATTATGCCGGCTTTAAAGCTTGCAAAAAAGATGTCCAAATCAAAAAAACCCAGCATGCTTATTTTAAGTGACGGAGCGGATGAGCCCAGCTACGAGCAAGAGGCGAAATTTGCAAAAGAGCAAGGATTGATTGTCAACGTCTTTATGCTCGGAACAAAAATCGGAGGAACGCTGAGTCTTGAAAATGGGGAGTTGTTAAAAGATGAAAATGGAGATATTGTTGTCTCAAGGGGCAATGATGCAATTGCCCTCATCCCAAAACAAAGCGGCGGAGTGTATACGGATGATTTTGACACTTTGTTACATGCTCTGGAATCTCAAAAAAATAAGGATTTTAAATCCCATACAACAGTTGTAAAAAATAGGGAACTGTTTTATTATCTTGTATTTTTAGCGATACTCACATTCTTAGCAAGCGTTACAACGCTCAAAAAATATCTACTCTCTTTTTTGCTTTTGTTTGGAATCAATCTGGATGCTTCCGTGTTGGACTACTGGTATGAGAGCATTGCCAAGAGCGCTTATGCACAAGGTAAATACGAGAAATCCATTGAACAGTATAAAAAAATAGACAAGAATCGCGCCTATTATAATCTGGCATGTGGATATTATAAAAACGGTGATTATGAAAAAGCATTAGTGAATTTTGAAAGAGTGAAATCAAGTGATGAAAAGTTCAAGTCCGAAGTATTTTACAACATAGCAAACTGTTTTGTTCGGCTTAAAGAGTTTAAAAAAGCGAGAGAAGCTTATTTGAAGTCACTCACCCTTTTTTTCAGTAATGAAGCGGATGAAAATTTAAGGTACATAAAAGATGTGAATGAGCAGCAAAGCATGAAAACAGGGCAACAAAAAAGTGACAAAAAATCCTCTTTTGCAAAACAAGAAAACAGCGCCCAAAAGAAGGAAGAAGGGGGCAGTTCAAATATGCAAGTCAGCGCTAATGCCAGCAGCGGAGCGGGCGAGGCCGGCAAAAAAACAAAAAGTGAAGCTATGCTTAATTTAAATGAGGGCAAAGCAAAACTTAGTTCAAAGCAGTATGAACTCATCAACAAAAGGCTTGTAAATGAAAAAAAACCTTGGTAATCTTTTTTTAATTTTAGGAATGCTTTGGCATGTGGAACTTTTCGCTTCTACGTATGTATGGAGCAGCTTTGCCGATAAAACAACAGCCTTGAGCAATGAAGCGATTTATCTCAAATATGTTTGTGAGTTTAGCGACAGAGGTGAGCTTTTTTCCATTGATTTTAGCCCTGCGGGAGAGTATGAAAAATACAGTTTAAAACTTTTAAGCCAAAGAGAGCAAATAGTAGACAATAAAAGGGTGAATAGTTATGAGTTTGTAGCCTTTGTAAAAGTACCGGGACAGATGGCTTTTGATTTTGATATGTCAATGAAAAAAACAACAAAAGATTCTATTGAAAATACGGTTCTAGGCAGAGACAATGTTGAAAAAGAGGAGTTTTCAAAAAAGTTGATGCGTCAAGATACAATAAATGTAGAAATTAAAGAGGCAAATAGTGCTTTGGTCGGCGACTTTCATCTGAGCATAAAAAAAGATGAGCCAAAAGTGAATGCGTATGAACCCTATCATTTAGAGCTGATTATAGAAGGTGTGGGCAATTTTGAAGCTCTCAAAGAGATAGAATTTAATATAGCAGGTGCAAAAGTTTTTTCTCAAAAAGCTGTACAAAAAGTAGAACTTGAAAAAGATGGCTACAGGGGAGTATGGAGTCAAAAATTTGCTATCGTGAGTGAAAAAGATTTTGAGATTCCGCAGATGAATATAGAATATTTTAACATTAAAGACAAAAAAATTGATGCATTGGGATTGGATGTGTTTAAAGTGAAAGTTGAAAAACTTTTTACCAAAGAGGAGCTTTTGGAAGAGGAAAGTGAGGGTTTTCATTTTACTTATGCGTATGTGTACTACATACTCACTTTTATCGCCGGCTTTTTAGTTGCCAAAATACGTTTGAAGCAAAAAGATACAAAAGGCTCCAAGGATGGTTTATTTAAACAAAAAGTACAAAATGCAAAGTCCTTAGGCGACCTTGCAATGATTTTGGCCCTTGAAGATTCAAAGAAATATGAAGCACTCATTATAAAAATAGAAACAAAAGAGGTTACATCATTAGTAAATGTTAAAAAAGATGTATTAAATTAATTTAATATTCAATACTTTTTAACTAAAATGAATTTCAATTTAAAAAAAGGGGGATGTCGGGGTATGAAGAGATTATTTTCACTACTGATAATTTCGAGTGCTGTTTTATTTATGAGTGGTTGCGGCGGCGGACCAATGATAGTTATCCCGTCCTATACTGCACCTAAAGAGGCTGCGAAATTGAGTAAGATAGAAACCAAGGATGAGTTTATTTCAGACGGTGCGTATTTGGCAGTTTGGTTAAACCCAAGTGTTGAAGGTACTCAAAACGTAAATTCAAAATTAAAGTTAATGCTCATAGACAGCGTAAAAGCTAAACTTACAGAGACTAATTTTATAACTATTGACCCGCTTGGCGCAGAAGAAGGTGTGAGTCTGAGTATGAAGGTCGTCAACTACGATTATAGTAACGTTGATTCCAAGGTTGGTCTGTACCTAGAAGTTTCATTTATTTTATCGCGCGGGAGCGATGAATTTTTAGTTAAAAATTATAGTGACAGAAAAAATCGTCAATCCAAAGATATAAGTAAATTGCCGACAGAAAATGAACTGGCTTCGGAAGCTGTTTCAAAAGTTGTGAGATACTTTATTTCCGATATTTCTCCATTAAAAACAAATCAGCTTCGTGAGTTTAAACCTTTGCCCGGTGAATTAATGCATGTGACGGAATATGCACAAAGAAAAAATTATAAGGGTGCAATCAAGCTGATGGAAAATTATAAGGGGCAAAAAGACTTAAGTTATCACTATGACTTAGCGATTCTTTATGAAGCCGAAGCAAGCGTCAATGAAGATTTAAAACTTTTAAAACATGCCCAGTTGAATTATGAAAAAGCTATGGAAATGGGCGGTTTTTCCGATGAACTGGTTGTAAGTGCAAAAGCAAGGTTTGATAATTTTTATGAACTTTTAGCAAAAACAAAAACACAAGATAAAGCAAATCAAGCATTGAGAAATGACAGAGACGCTATGGGCGGAAGCTCTGATAAAGAATACAAATAAAAGGGAAAAGATGAATAAGTTAAAAAGTTTAGTTTTACAAACTGCTGCGGTATCTCTGGCAGTATTTGGGATGAGTGGATGTAGTGCGTTACAAGAGGGTTTTGCCTCACAAATGGAAGTTCCGACACTTGAAAATCAGGCAAACCGTGTTGCTGTGGGCATGACAATTGTAAGAGAAAATAATATTATGGTATTTAAAATGCCTATTTCTGCAGATGCCAAATGGCCGGCTATTGTTTCAGCCGATTTAAATGAAACGCAAAAAGAGTTTATTGATAAAACTCTCAAAGATGACCCTTATTTTGCCACTGCCCATTATAGTAAGCTTATTCAGAGAAATATGCTTGGAAGCGGAGCTCTTATGAATCAATTGGGGGATTATGGAAATATGGCAGCGATGGTTCTTGACCAGTCGGTGTCACCGCTTACATACAGAGCTATACAAAAATTGGATGCGTTTTATAAAAATAAAGATTTAAAAAGTAGAGAAGAATATCCAAGTGAAGAAGCATATTTAAGCGATGCAAAAAAATATTGGCCAAATATCTTTAACTATGACAGTTCTCTCGATAATTTTTTAGAATTTAAAGATGGAACAATGACGGATATAGAATCTCCAACGGGGGATGTTTATCAAAATTTAGGGGAGGCTGTAATCTCTTTGGCTCCGATAAATATGCAAAAAGATTTAAGTGTTGCCAACTTGGATATGCTGGATGCTTATGTGAGCGTTGCATCGATTCAGGGGGAAAAGGGTGAATTGGATACGAAGCTTAAAGCCGACATGGCCCACTCTGAGAAACAAAATGATGAAGGGGGAAATTATACTCCTTTAACTGCGCAGGAAAAACTTGAGATAGAAAATGATTTAGTTGTCATCGAAGAGCGAATTAAAGGAGCTGAGTCTATTGCAGAAGAAAAAGAGGCAATATATTTCAATTTGCTAGACCAAGCTGTTGTAGCACTGGAAAGTGATATGAATATAGACAATGAAAGCTATGTTAAATTAGCAAAAAATGTAAATATTGTGGCAAATGAAGTACAAGCGGGCTCAACGGAAGCTTATGCATCTTTTGGTTTGGCATTCTCTAATATTGCTGCTAATAATATTGTTTTAAAGTTTCCTACCGAACTTAAATCTTTAGCCATATCCAAAGCAAATGTGCCGATGCACCTGCAATCAAAATATGATGCAAGAATTGCCAGACTCGTGAAAAATTCTGTGTATTTATTGCCAAATATTTTCATAGGAACGTATTATGCACACAAACAGTCTATCTTGGCTGAAAAATACGGTAAAGTTACAGAGATGATTATGCTTGCTTATGAAGCTAAAATGGAACAAAACGCTGCTGCTGCGGAAGCAGAAAAAGTAGCCATAGAAGAAAATCAAAAAAAAAATAGTTAAATAACACTCAAAGGATGCTTATGTATATAAAAACTCTTTTCATTTTTTTAGCACTCACTTTTTTTAGTGCATGTGGAATTGCCGCTTCATCTTCAAGCGTAAATGCAGGTATGGCGTGGTTGAATAATCCGCCCTCAGATACTGCGCGGCACTTTTATGCAGTTGGATACGGAGAAACACAAAAAGATGCGAAGAGTGATGCTTTGGCAACTATCAGTGCAAAAATATCTGTTAATGTTGCATCAAATTTCAGCACTTCCGTTACTGCAAGCAGACAAGGCGGAAACGAAGATGTATTGGCAAGTACAAAAAGTGAAGTTCTAACCAATAGTAAAAATATTGAATATAGCGATGTTCAAGTGCAGGAAAGTTTTAATGACGCTAAGCAGTGGATTGTCCTTGTTGAAGTTGACAGAGCAGTTTTAACCGCTACGTATGAGAGAAAACTTGAACAAGTTGATAATAAACTTCAAGCAGAGTGGGATATTTTCAAAGATGCAGGTGTCTTTGAAAAACTAAAACTCTCTGTAACTATTGATAATTATTTAAAAGAGACGGACAGTTTTTTCCCTCTTTTGCATGCCTTAAACAGCAGTTATGATGACAGTCAATACACAAAACGCTATTTAGACTACACAAAAGAAATGAGAAAAGCAAAAGATGAACTCATCTTCAAAATAGAAGCAGATAAAAATTCTGAATCTTTAGCTTCTGTTATTCGCAATAATCTAAGCGCTCAAAATGCTACTTTTAGCGATAAAAATTATAATGTAATTATCACGATCTCCACAGACGCAAAAATGAAAAAATATCCATCAACAAATGATAAATTTGCAGAGCTTACTTTCGCCCTTAGAAAAACGGTTATAAAAGCTATAGACAAAAATGGAAATATAGTTTCAAATGTCGTTTATAAAACGAAAGAGGGTTCTTCTGAAGGGTTTGAAGATGCGATTTCAAGAACTTCTAAATATGAAAAAATGATACAAGACAAAGGTGTCATCGCTTTTATTACCGGCAATTAATTTTTTCCTTTTATTTTGAGGCATGTGGAATTCATTCCACATGCTCTATTTATCAATTATTTACTCCCCGCTTGTTATACTTATGCCACTTTAAAGAGAAGGTTATGAACTTATGATTTCTAAAATAGAGACGATAAAAAAAGAAGTTTCAAAAGTAGTCGTAGGACAGGAAAAGATGATAGACGGTCTTCTTATCGCACTTTTGTGTGAGGGGCATATTCTTATAGAAGGTGTTCCCGGACTTGCAAAAACGACAACTGTAAATGCACTTGCTAAAAGTTTGGGTTTGAATTTTAAAAGAGCTCAATTTACTCCCGACCTGCTTCCCTCAGATATACTCGGGGCAGAAATTTATGACCCGCAAAACAATAGCTTTAAAATCAAAAAAGGTCCTATATTTACCAATTTGCTTTTAGCGGATGAGATTAACCGCTCTCCTGCGAAAGTTCAATCTGCCTTACTTGAGGTTATGCAGGAAAAACAGGTGACGCTAGGAGATACTACCTTTAAAATCGAGCCTCCATTTTTTGTAATGGCTACGCAAAATCCGGTTGAGCAAGAGGGTGTTTACCAGCTTCCAGAGGCGCAGTTAGACAGATTTATGTTAAAGCTTGTGGTGGATTACAATACAAAAGAAGAAGAACTTGAAATAGCCAGAAGAATATCCAGCGGTAATTTTGAAGAGATACATGCAGTTTTAACACATGAAGACTTGATTGAACTCAAAAAAGCGATTAGAGCAGTGCATGTGGATGCGCAGATTGAAGAATATATGATAGAACTTGTAAATGCCACGAGAAACCCCGCAGAGTACGGACTCAGTGAACTGAAAAACTACATTCAGTTTGGAGCTTCCCCCCGTGTGAGCATAGATATGTTCAAAGCCGTAAAAGCGATGGCGTATTTAAGAGGAAAAGATTTTGTTACTCCCGTGGATGTTGCATACATAGCAAAAGAGCTGATGCGTCACCGCATCGTTTTAACGTATGAAGCAGAGGCGGAAGGGATTACGACAGATGAGATTATTCAAAAAGTTTTAGAAACTGTAGCAATTCCATAGGTTGTTAGATTGAGTAAACTACAAAAAATCTTGGTTCGGGCCAGACGACAAGTTTTTAGTGAAATGGTGGGAAACAATCCTTCTATATTTCAGGGCGAAGGGTATGATTTTATTGAGCTAAGAGAGTATATGCCGGGGGATGATATTCGTCATATAGACTGGAATATCACGGCAAAGATGCAAAAACCTTTTATCAAAATTTTTCGTGAAGAAAGAGAGTTGAATGTAGTTGTTGTTTCCATTCTAAATGGAAGTGTGCATTTTGGCTCAAAAAAATTCAAACAAGACAGTATTGCGGAGATAGTGGCGCTGTTGAGTTTTTCCACTCTTAAAAATGGCGATTTGTTAAGCTCTTATATTTTTACCGATGAGATGGTTTCGTACTTAAAACCCAGCAAAAAAATACATCAGATTCAAAAAAGTGTAGATGAGATTTTAAATTTTGATGCCATTAACAAAAAAGTCGATTTTAAATTTATTGCAGACACCTTATATAAACGCCTTAAAAGAAAATCTCTTATCTTGCTTGTCGGAGATTTTTTTGAAATTCCGGATTTTGCCATTTTGGCTAAAAAACATGAAGTGCTTGCCATAATTGTGAGAGATTTATTGGAAGAAAAACCGCCTGAAATGGGCTTTGCATCTTTAGTTGACCCTGAGAGCGGAGCCGTTTTAGAAGGTGATTTTAATGCTTCGAGCGTACAAGCTTATGCCGCGAGGGTCAATGCACATGACCATAAGCTCTATGATACTTTTAGAAAACATCAAATCAGATTTACAAAAGTATATACGCACAGTATGGCAAGTGTTGAACTTCGCAGACTTTTTGAGGGAAGATGATGCAGAATTTTGACATACCGCTTCATGACATTAAGCCTATCGTTGATGTGCAGGAATATTCATTCTATTATTTTTTAGGGGTAAGTTCTTTTGTTCTTATCTTGGCATGTGGAACTGCTTATCTCATCTATAAAAGAATCAAAAGAAAAAATGCCCTTAATATAAGAAAAGAGCATAAAAATATCTTAAATGCATTGGATTTTGATGTGCCGAAAAATGCTGCGTATGCCATAACCCACTATGGTTTGACATTCGCAAGTGATTCTCCTCGGCATGTGGAGATGTATAAAAATCTTACAAGCAGACTTGAGGCATATAAATATAAAAAAGAGGTTGAAAATATAGACAAAGAGACTTTGGGATATTTTGAACTTTATAAAGAGATGTGCGATGTTTGAGGGACTTTATTTTGAATTCCCAAGATTAGTTTTTGTCATTTTTTTCTTTATAGCCTGCGAAACACTCTGCAGAATGCGACTGCCGTCTTTGTATTTTCCACATGCCAAGCAATTTTTAAATGCTTCTGTTTCAAGCTCCAAACTTCTTTTTTTAGCAAAGTGGCTGGGCATCGTGATGATGATACTAGCGCTTATGTCGCCCGTAAAAGACGAACCTTATGAATTGGAGCCAAAAGATGGTTATGAGATAGCGCTTATACTCGATGCTTCACAATCCATGCAGGCAAAAGGCTTTGATATACATCATCCCGATTTGACAAGATTTGATGTTGTAAAAAGCATAGTAAGCGACTTTATATTGCAAAGAAGCAATGACAACATAGGTTTGGTAGTATTTGGAGAGTATTCTTTTATAGCTTCTCCTCTTACTTATGATGAGCATATTTTAAATAAAATTGTCTCACAGCTTCAAATCGGCATGGCCGGAAAATACACAGCTCTTCACTCCTCTTTGGCACAGGGTGTCAATTTGTTGAAAATGAGCGAATCAAAGAGCAAGGTTGCCATTTTGCTCACCGACGGTTACAGCACTCCCGAGGTAGATAAAGTTCCTTTGGATGTAGCTCTTGAATTGGCAAAAAAAGAGGGGATAAAAGTGTATCCCGTTGGAATCGGCATGCCCCATGAATACAATAAAAAAGTATTAATGCAGATAGCCAAAGACACGGGTGGAATGGCCTTTGGAGCGGCGAGTGCAAGTGAGCTAAAAGGGGTATACGCAAAGATAGATGAGCTTGAAAAGTCGGAGATAAAAAGTGAAAGTTTTACCTATTTGAAGTATTACTATTTTTACCCTCTGTTTGTAGCGCTTATCTCTTTAATGTTGTATGTGTATTTGAGAAATAAAAGGGGGCATTCATGAATTTTTTACATCCGGAGTTTTTGTATTATATGCTGCCGCCTCTTTTTATACTCTTTGGACTTTTACTTACCCAAAAAGAGACACAGGCGCATTTTTTTAGCGAAGAAGTGATGCGCAAGCTTCGTGTGAGTGCAAATACTTTGACCCTTCGCGCCAGAAATGCTTTGTTTTTTCTTATGGGCTTTTTAATGATTTTAGCCCTTAGCGGACCTGTGATAAATGAGGGTACGATTGAGGTTAAAGCTAAAAGTGCGGACATAATGATAGCTTTAGATATTTCCGACTCGATGCTCGCAGAAGATGTGTACCCGAATCGTTTAAATCATGCAAAGCAAAAGGCTCTGGAACTTTTAAAAATAGCACCCAACGAGAGAATCGGGGTTATAGCATTTGCTAAAAACTCTTATCTTGTTTCACCGCTTAGTTTTGACCACAGCGTTGTCAGCTTTTTACTTTCTCAGCTGAACACCTCCTCCATTACAGAAAAAGGAACCGATTTTTTATCTATGCTTGATGTTGTGAACAAATCGTTGGACAAAGCAAGCAAAAAGTATCTTCTCATTCTGAGTGACGGCGGAGATAAAGAGAATTTCAGCGATGAGATAGAACTTGCAAAAAAGCATGGGATAGTCGTTTTTATTTTAGGTACAGGAACAAAACAGGGCGCACCCATCAAGCTTGAAAACGGAAATTTTATAACACACAACTCGAAAATTATTATCTCAAAACTCAATGAAAATATAGCGGAGATGGCAACCAAAACGGGTGGGGTCTATATTCAAAATACGACTTCAACGCAGGACATCAAAACAATGCTTCGTGAGATAGAGAGCATAAGTGAGCAAAAAGAGCTTAAAAGTGAAGAGGTTCAAAGATACATCCCTCTGTTTTATTATCCCCTCGGACTTGCTTTGTTTATCCTTCTCATCGCAACAAGTTCTATGAGCAAAAGGGAACTCGTGCATCTGCCGTTTGCTTTTTTACTTTTTGCTTTAGTGTTTGCATCTCCGCATGCCCAAGCCGGACTTTTAGACTTTATAGATTTAAAAGAGGCAAAAGAAGCGTACGAGAAGCAAGATTATGAAAGAGCTTCCGGCATTTATGAAAAGCATGCACAGGCAAATAACAACGCCCAGAGTCATTACAATGCAGGAAACTCTTTTTACAAGCAAAAAAAGTATGAAGAAGCAGTAAATTCCTACCAAAGGGCTCACTTTGATGATAAAGCAAAAAAGGCAATAAATTTTGCAAATATGGGAAATGCCTATGCAAAACAAGGAAAAGGGGAAAATCTGCAAAAAGCAATAGAATCGTACGAGCAGTCATTAAAACTGCAAGAAGATGCGCCCACACGAGAAAATCTTGAAGAAGTGAAAAAACTTTTAGAAAAACAAGACACAAACGAAGAAAAAAGTGATGAATCCAAGCAAAACCAAGATGAGCAAAAAGAGGGCGAGCAAAAAGAAAAAAATCAGAAAAATGATGAAAATAAAGACTCAAAAAATGCAGATGAGAAACAAAAAAAATCTCAAGATGAAAATACAAAGCAAGATAAATCTCAAGAGCAAAACTCAAAAGAAAAACAAGACAGGCAAAAAGACAAAGAACAAAATTCTGATGAGCAACAAAAAAGTTCCAAAGAAAATAACGAATCAAAGCCGGAAAAAGAGGACTTAAAACAACTTAAAGAAGATTCAGAAAAAGACAAAGATAATAAAGATGCTTCATCTCCTTCTTTAGAAGATGTTGCGCCTGCACAGATGAGTGATGCGGAAGAGAAAAAATGGCTTGATGAATTAAATATGCAAAACTCCACATATATGTATATGCTCTGCGATGAAAAACCTAAAGAGGAAAACACAAATGAAAAACCTTGGTAAAATAGCTCTTTTTTTACTTTTAATTCCACATGCCGTCTTTGCCGGTGTAAGTGCTAGCGTAAATTCTAAAAGCATTGAGTTAGGCGATACAGTGACGCTGAGTTTGAATATATCGGGGGAAAACATACAAAGACCGAGTATTTCTTTTTTGTGCGATAGCGACATTACATCCACCGGTTCGCAAACCAGCATCCAGATTGTCAACGGGGATTATCAAAAAAGTTATATCTTAAGTTATAGGTTTTCACCTCAAAAAAGTTGTGAAATCGCTCCCATAGAAGTTGAAGTGGATGGCAGTATACAAAAAAGCAATCCGATAAGTATCGTGGTAAAACCAATGACTGCGGCTAAAGACGCTGACTTTGTCTTAACGCTTGCAAGTGATAAAAAAGAGGTGTTTGTCGGAGAACCTTTTGAAGTAAATTTACTTTTTAAACAGCGTCGCATAACAGATGCGGTTGATTCTAAATTTGTACCGCCTGAACTCAAAGGTTTTTGGATAAAAAATGAGTCGGCACCGCAAAGGTATGAAGAGGGTGAATACAGCATCACAAAACTAGTTTATACAATGGCACCGCAAAGAGAAGGCCGGCTTCATATTACAAAAGCACAAATGAAAATCGCTTCAAGAGACAGCACTAAAGATATGTGGGGTGCATGGGTCCCTCAGATAAAATGGAAAACTTATTTCTCAAATGCCTTAGACATAGATGTGAAGCCATTGCCCGAAGGTGTTGATTTGGTGGGTGATTTTAAAATTACGGCAAGCGCAGACAAGAATGTCATTAATGTAAACGAAGCCGTGAACGTACTTGTGAGTGTGGAGGGCATAGGAAATTTGGAAGATATACAAACCTTTAAACCATATATTGCGCAGGTGAACGTGTTTGATGAAAAAATAGATATTCAAAATTCCAAACTCTCCCAAAAAATGGCCTTTGTAGCAGAGAGAGATTTTAAAATACCTCCATTTAGCTTGAGGTATTTTAATCCTAAAACAAAAGAGATAAAGACAATTTCTACACAAGAGATAAACATACAAGTAAAAGGGACAAAACCTCAAGAAGAATTAACTATAAAAAGAGAAAGTTCCGCTCAAAGTGAAAAGATACAGGTGATATCGGAAGGTAAAATCTCTTTTCTTTGGGTATCTTTGGCATTTGTTCTTGGCTTGGCATGTGGAATATTGCTGATAATTTTTAAAGTATGGAAAATATTTAAAAGAGAAAAACAGAGTTCAATCAAAGAACCAAAAGTACTTTTAGTCAAGCTTCTCCCTTATAAAAATGATGCGCAAGTGAAAAAGATAGTAGATATTTTGGAAAAAAATATCTACTCTAACGAGAAGTTGGAAATAGATAAAAAAGTTTTAAAAGAGATTCTTAAAAAGTATGAAATACGTTAGTCTAAAATATCGTGAAGTTTATTTGCATCCGCCATATTTTGATGAACATTTTCCCATTCATCGTTTTGGATGCTTTGTTTGAGTTGGCTTAACTCATGCTCAAAAAGCTCAATCGCTTCGATGAGGTTCTCTTTGTTTTGTTTGAAAATATCTCCCCACATATTGGGTGAACTTTTTGCCAGTCGGCTCATAGAACGAAAACCACCGGCCGCAAGAGCTAAAATGTTGTTTTTTTGCTCTTGTTTCATAACCGTATTTGCGATTGAATAAGAAATTGCATGCGGCATGTGGGAAATAAAGGCAGCATGGCGGTCATGCTGATGCGACTTCATAAAATATTTTTTCATTCCTAAAGATCTGAAGATTTTTTTTGCAACCTCTCTTTGAAGCTCACCGCTCTCTTCCAAATCGCATAAAACCACAACTTTATCATTGTAAAGTTCCTCTATCGCGGCATGTGGACCAAAGTTTTCAGTCCCAGTCATAGGGTGGGCGGCTACAAAGTTTTTTCGTATGGACTGCGGCACGGAAGAGACTATAATCTCTTTTGTACTGCCCAAATCAATAATTGTGGTATTTTTATCTACGTCCGTTAAGTTTTTCAAAGCAGAGATAACGCCATTTACAGGAATTGCAAGAATGATGACATCATAATTTTTAACATCTTCAAATTCAACGATTTTATTTACCAAGCCCAATTCTATCGCGTCTTTTTGGTGTTGTTTGTTGTGATCGCTGCCAACGACATCTTTTATAAAATTCAGCTTTTTTAAACTCAGGGCAAGCGAACCGCCCATCAAGCCAAGACCAACTATTGCTACATTCATATATTTTCTCATCTTAATTTGTAAAATTATACAAAGTTTACTTAATATTAACCTCATAATAGGTAAAATCTCCTCTTATTTTATAACTACGGACAATTAATGAAAATATTCTTAGCAGCTCTGCTAACCCTCATAACAATAAACTCTTATGCTCAAACAATAAGTGATATAAACTACAATGGAATGGTTCATATTTCAGAATCGGTCGCTCTTCGTATGCTTGATTTTGAAGTAGGTGACAAACTGGATGATGAATTAATTAATAAAGCGGTTAAAAAGTATTTTGAACAAGGATATTTTGATGATGTCTGGATTGAGAACAAGGATGGCAATCTTACATTCTTTTTCAAAGAAAAACCAATTATTTCCAAAGTGGAATTAAAAGGGTGGAAAGAAAATGATGACGAAATAAAAAGCAGTGTAGTCCAGATAAAAAAAGGCTCGCTCTATGATGAAAAGAAACTTGAAGCTGCCAAAAAAAGAATTATTGAAGCCATTTCCCAAGATGGAAAAATAGACAGTGTTGTCGAAATAGAAAAAGAGTATCTGGACAATGGAAGCATTAAAGTAGTCTTTATCGTGAATGAGGGTGAAAAAATTATAATTGATAAGCTCGATTACAGCGGAGCGATAAAACTTGAGAGTGATTTGTTTAATGAAGTTATAGCAAACAAAGAACGTCAGTTTATGGGATGGTTATGGGGAAGGGATGATGGAAAGATGAAGCTTGCCGACCTTGAGTATGACCCTCTGAGAATCCGTGATTTTTATATGCAGTACGGATATCTGGATGCGAAGGTGAATGAACCCTTTGTCAGAGTAAATTTTGACCACTATACGGCAGATATGAGTTATCAGATAGAAGAGGGTGTTGCTTATAATATCAGCAGCATCTCTATTGTGCAAGTGGATAAAGTAATAGATGATGCGGCGATAAAAGAAGTAATCAGTTTAGTTCCGGGAGAAGCGTTCAATATTAAAACCTTTCGTGAAGATGCGCAAAAAATTAAAACACTTATTGCGGATTTAAGTTACGCTTTCGTTCAGGTTATTCCGGATTTGAGAAAAAATAAAGAAGACAATACCGTGGAAGTTGTCTTTAAAATAACTCCCGGTGACAAAGTAAGAATAAGAAACGTAGTCATTTCAGGCAATAACAGAACTTTGGACAGGATTATCAGAAGAGAATTATATCTAGGTCCGGGAGATATGTATTCTTTTACAGATTTAAAAGATTCCCGTAACTCCTTAGGCCGACTTGGTTTTTTTGACGGCAATACGATAGAAGAAAAAAGAATTGACAACCAAACGATGGATTTAGTAGTTAAAGTGAAAGAAGCACCTACGGGCAATATTCAAGTGGGTGGCGGATATGGAAGTTACGGAGGACTTTTGGTGAGTCTTTCGGTAAATGACAGAAATGTTTGGGGTTCCGGAATAAACGTAGGAGTTCAGGCAGAAAAATCAGAAAGAACACAAAACTATTCTTTTAATATTTCAAACCCTAGACTCAACGATAGTGATTTTAGCGGTAATTTTTCTATTTTCAAATCGATGTATGAATACAACGACTATACTGTTTATACGGATGGCGTAAGTGTTGGAACAGGGCATAGATTCTCAAGACATATCAGCGGTTATTTGGGATATAGCTACTCATCAAACAGTTATAAGCTTGCGGATACGATAGATTTGAGCACTTCTACCTACTATAACTTTGAAGATTATGGAAAGAGTTCCGTTACGGTAAGCTCCAGCTTTGACGATACGGATGACTTTTACTTGCCGCGCGAGGGTGCGACTCTGAGCCAGAGTTTTGAAAAATCCGGTCTTGGTGCAGATTCTAGTTTCTTAAAAAGTAGAACTGTATTTGGAAAATATTACGGACTGGAAGATTATCTTGGTTTTGATGCCATTGCCCGATATAAAGCAAGATATAATTTTGCAGCAGATACCGGATATCTTCCAATAGCCGAAAAATTTTATATGGGTGGACTCGGAAGCGTGAGAGGATATGAATCTTACTCTTTGTCTCCGACAGTTATACAAACGGATTTAAACGGTAATAAGACAACGAGAAGAATTGGCGGGGAACAAACTTTTTCAAATAATCTGGAGCTTAGTTTGCCTTTAGTGCCAAAAGCTAAAATGAGATTGGTTGCATTTTTGGATTGGGGATTTATCGGAGATGACTCCCTGCGTGAAATCTCTCGCGGCGGATATGGTATGGGACTCGAGTGGTTTTCACCTGTTGGACCAATTCAGTTGATGTTTGCGAATCCGTTAAATGAACAAAGCGGTGACAGAGTTGCTCACTTTGAATTTACTATGGGACAGAGATTTTAACATCTCTGTTTTTGTTTAAAACTCTACTACGAAGTTTTTTATACAATCTAGTTTTAGAACTGCTTCCTTGCTTAAAAAAAGTGTGCTTTGAGATTTTATCTTTAAAGTACCGTTTTCAAATTCAAGCTCAAAATCTATATTTCTAGGTCTATGGCTCAACAGAGCAATACTAAGAGAAAGAATATAGCTTAAAGCCTCCAAAGTTTTAACATCCGGCAATAAAACAGCGTAGTTGTCCATATGTGCATTTGAAGGCAGTTTTTTTCTTGCATATCTTACTAATGTAGCGATTAGCAGTATTTGTTTATGTGTGAAGCCATATTCTAGAGCACTTTGAATAAGATAATAGCCATGCTTGTTTTGTGAATAAAAGTGGATATCACTTCCGATAGGATAGAGTTTTGCGGCTATCGCCAACTCCCGTCTGTAAGTTAAATCTAAATTTAAATATTCGTAAGTAATATCAAATATTTTTTTACTCAGTAGGTTGAGCTGGTTTGAAAAGGAAGAATCTTTGGCATGCGAGTCAAGTAAAAATCTCACAGATGTATTATAGTTTGTTGGAAATTTATCTTTTGAATTTCTTAGCAAGTCGGACAAATAAACCCCTTCTCTCACACCGACACCGCTTGCGATTAAGTTTTGTACATTTATTTTTCTAAGCAGTCTATCTAAGATTAAAGCTCCGGGCTTAATAACATCAAATCTATCATTCTTAATTCCAAGTTTGAGTAACTTGGATTCATCAGCTTTTAAAACGGCGGCTATATATTTTGTAAAATAGGAGGAGGAGCACTCAAATCCGTGGAGCTTGTCGAGGGGGTACTTTTGTCTTATCATAATAGCACTTGAGATGGCTCTAAAAGTGCCGCCGATACCAATAATGGTCGAGACGTTAATCCCATTGAGCGCTTCTAATTTTGAGTCTATATATTTTACGGCTTCTTTGGTATTGTTGTTGTCAAAAAAGAGTTCTTTTAATCTAACGGTGCCAAGATTAATCGAAAGAGTATTCTTTACGTTTTTTTTATTGATAATCGAAAATTCAGTTGAACCGCCGCCAATGTCAATGCTAAGAGCATTTTCTTGTTCATGCAAAAGATTTGCACATGCTATGCTGCCATAATAGGCTTCTTTAGCACCATCAATAATTTTTATATTTAATTTTAAATTATCTCTTACTCTTTTAACAAAGTCATTTCTGTTTGGGGCATCTCTGAGTGCGGAAGTTGCAACACAAAGTATTTTTCTTGACTCAAAGGAAGCTGCAACGGTTAAAAAGTCACTCAATGCATCAAAAGTTCTCTGCATGGGTATCGCCTGAAGATTCGCATTGTTTTTGTACGCATCTTCAGAAATTCTTACTTTACTTTTTGCTTCATGGAGCAAATGAAAAGCAAAGCGGCTCGTTTTTTCATAAATAACCATTCTAACCGAGTTAGAACCAATATCTATGACGGCTACCCGTTTTGCCAACTACTGATCTTCTTCTAAAATATTTTTGTATTTGTATTGAAGTTCCGCTATGGATTCAACATTGTCTTTATCTGGAATGATACAATCAACAGGACAAACCGATATACAAGCCGGCTCATCATAAACACCAACACATTCGGTACAACGATCTGGATCGATGAAGTAAATCGGGTCTCCCTCTTCTATCGCTTCAGTCGGACATTCTTCTCTACAAGCATCACATGCAATACACTCATCATTTATAATTAGAGCCATTAAAAAACCTTATATTTATACTTCTTTGCAGAAGATTATTTTGTGTAACTTATATATGTCCGATTTATATCAAAATAAAGCTTTATTGTATTTTAAATAGTGTCAATCTAGTTATTTCTTGGGATAATACAAGAAAGTTTTGAATTGATTTGAAGCGATGCGACGGTTCCGTCAATACCATCTTTTCTATTTTCCAATTTTATTTTCGCTCCCAGAGCATCGGCAGCACTTTTTGCAAGAAAAAGCCCTAAGCCGACACCGGATTTGTTTCCTTGTCTTTTAAACGGGGCAAAAAGATCCACAGTCTCATCAATTCCGCACCCTTCATCGATTACTTCAATCAATAATCCAACATTATCCTGTGAACTTTTTAAGGTAACACTTTTATTTTTTGGAGTAAATTTTAAGGCATTTTGCAGAAAATTTTGCACTATTTGATTTAAGAGGGTTATTTGAAGTGTAGCCATAAATCCATTTGGCTCAAAATTGATATGGAGCTGTTTGCCTTCATTTTCAGCCAATAATTGAAAATCATTTGCTTTTTCACGCAGTACTTTGATGACATCAACCTCTACGGGTTTGTCAAGCTGTGCGCCTTCTTGACGACCTATATTTAAAATATTTGAAACGATAATATTCATTTCGTCTATTGTTTTATTTGTAACCTTTAAAGCTTCTATATACTCTTCAGGAGTTCTTTTTTTGATAAGTGTGACCTGATTTTTGAGTTTAATGACGGCAAGAGGTGTTTTTAACTCATGCGCAGTACCGATAAAGAGTTCTTTTTGATATTTTACAAAGTTTTGAATTCTAGTAATGAGGTGATTGATTGTTAGGGCAAGCGGTTCAAATTCTTCAGGTATGTTTTCGGCTTTAATAGGACTTATGAGGTATTCGTTCATATTGGATAGTTTCGCACTGAGTGTTTTTACGGGTGAAACTAGCATTTTAGAGAGCGCAATGGCATATATGATGACAAGTAAAAAACCGGCTATATTAATGATAAAAATGTAGTTTAAAATTTTATCCAGCAATATTTTTGTAGGGCTTATCTCTTTGGTTACTTTTAAATAACTAAAGTCATCTAGATTAAAGGGATAAATAAGCGTAAGAAATGTTTGTTTGTTTTTTGTGCTTTCATAAACATCAATGTCGGCATGTGGCTTTTTAAGGTAAACAATCTCAATACTTAAATTTGAATAGGTGTCGGGAGGAGTTATCTCTGACTGAAATATCGATTTATTATTTGCAATATTTTTAGCATAGAGCAATAAGTCCTGTTTTTTTTCATCGTATATTGAATTTTCAATATAAAGATATAAAAAAGAAGAAAATATGAATATCAAAGAAGCAGAGGCAAAGATAAGCTGAATAAGAAAACTTCGTCTAATACTTCTTTTTGAAAACATATCTTTTACCTTTATATCAAATAAATGTAATTATAACCTAAGTAGATGAAAATAAAAAAAGATTTGAAGATACCAGCCCAAAGGGCTGATGAAGGAGATTAGTTTACTTCTTTTGGAAAACAAAAACGGTAACCGCGACGACGAACGGTTTCAATTGTAGTAATACCAAGAGGTTTGTCCATTTTTTGTCTAATTTGATTAATTGCAACTTCTATAACGTTTGGAGTTACAAGTTCAGGCTCTTCCCAGATAGCGTCAAGCAATTGTTCTTTAGATACTATTTGATCACGGTGACGAGCTAAGTGTGTCAATACTTCAAAAGGCTTGCCTTTGAGTTCAATATCTTGCTCTTTGTAGGTGATTTTTTCTTCTTCGGGATTGATAGTTAAATCTTCAATTTCTATAATATTGCTGCCGCCAAAACGAAGACGAGCCTCGATACGAGCGATTAAAACATCAAAATCAAACGGTTTGCGGATATAATCATCAGCACCGCTTCTCAATGCTTCAATTTCGCTTTCATTGTCATCTCTTGCAGATAATACAACTACAACAGTTTTTGGAGTTTTAGATTTGATGTTACCGATAATGTCTACAGAGTTTCCATCTGGAAGCATCCAATCCATTAGTACTAAATCATAGTTACGGATATCTAGGTAGTACTCTCCGTCTTTTAGAGTTTCAACTACATCACTTTGGTAACCAAATTCTTTTAGTCCCTCCGCTAGCATTTTGTTTAATGTAACTTCATCTTCTATAATCAGAATGCGCATTAATTTTTTCCTATTAAGTGAATATTTTGGCGAAATGATATCATAATTTTAGGTTACTTTAAAGTTTTTTTCAATTTTCTTTAAAAAAAAATTAACTTTCGATTAAGATTAACTTTTGTAAAAAGTGCTTACACTTACCTTGCAGTCGGATAAAATAGAAGGTTTAGTTATTTTTAAGTTTAGGCTGATTATCGATATATGTTTATGAACGAGAATCTCGCATAATTTATTTAAAGCATTTTCAAGGAGTAAAAATTTATTGTGTTTCATCTCAAATTTTATGAGTTCTGCCACATCTGCATAGTTGATGAAAGTACCTTTATAGTCATAATCTAGAGTGAGATTAATTATAACGTCTTGCGGAGTTGTTCTTTCAAAGTCTAAAATTCCTATGATGCATTGAAATTTTAGATCTTCTATATGTATAGTCATCAGACTACCCGTTTTTCTTCACCTTTGATGACACGAATAAGATTTGGTATATGTTTATAAAAAATAATAAATCCTATAAAGAGTATAGGAGCGTGCGCCATGTCGGGATGAATTATAAAACTAGCCGCGATTAAAGCAGCAAGCCCAACAAGAGAAGATAATGAAGATATTCGGATTGTTTTTGCAGCAAGAAGCCAAACTATTAGTCCGACAATAGTTTCCAAGGGAAGCATAAACATCATAACACCCATTCCCGTTGCCACTCCTTTTCCCCCTTCAAATCCAAGGTAGGGACTAAAGCAATGACCGATAACGGCTAAAACTGCAATTCCCCAAAGTGTGGCTTCGCTTAAACCGATAAAATAAGCAACAGCCAAAACTAAAATACCTTTTATTGCATCGAGCGCCAAAGTGGCAGCACCTAATTTTTTTGCCAAAGAGGGATTTGTTTCTTTTACGACTCTGAGGACATTCGTGGCACCTATACTTTTTGAGCCGCTTGATTTAATATCTACCCCTGCAAATTGTTTAGCCAGTAAAAGACCAAAAGGTATTCCGCCAACCAGATAAGCCGCTATAAAAAACTGAACATTCGCATTGAATAAAAATTCCATAAAATACCTTCTATTTATAATTCTGGAATTCTACATCATATATATTTATAATCTAATAAAAATTAAAATTCCACATGCCAAAATTTATAAATATTATTTTCGATATAATTGCAAAATATTTAAAATAAGGACTCTTTTTGAAATTTACAAATGAAGAATTAAAAGAGAAAATTAACTTTCTTAAAAATAAGCTAAGCGTGACTATTGTTGCACATTTTTATCAAAGAGATGAAGTATTTGAGATGGGCGACATTACCGGTGACTCGCTTGAACTTGCGATACGTACACGTGATGATGATGCGGAGTTTGTGGTGTTTTGTGGAGTCGGTTTTATGGGGCAAAGTGTAAAAGTTCTTTCTCCAAATAAAAGAGTTGTGATGCCAAAAGTCGCATGTTGTGCAATGGCAAGGATGATTGATTCACTTTACTTTGATGAATCCGTAAAGTTTTTGGAAGAAAACGGAATTTCTAAAGAAAATATCCTACCAATTACATATATCAATTCAAATGCAGATGTCAAAGCAAAAGTAGGCGAGATGGGCGGTATGGTTTGTACAAGTTCTAATGCTAAAAAAATCATTACAACTGCGCTTGGTGAGGGTAAAAAAATTCTTTTTGTTCCTGATAGATGTTTAGGGCAAAATATAGCAAATCAGATGGGATTAAAGTCAATGGTTATCGGTCATGAAGGCAATCCAAAAGAATCGGATATCATTTGTTATGACGGGTTTTGTTCGGTACATCAACTTTTTACGGTTGAAGATATAAACTTTTACCGTAAAAAATACCCGGGCATTTTAATTGCTACGCATCCTGAGTGCGACCCTGCTATTTGCAATGCTTCAGATTTTGTAGGTTCAACTTCTCAGCTTATTCAATATATAAAAGGGTTGCCCGAAGATCAAAAAGTTGCAGTCGGAACCGAATTTAATTTAGTAAACCGCTTAAGATCCAAAAATACCTACGTCCTCTCTTCAACCAAGCCGGAATGCCCAACAATGAATGAAACAACTTTGGAAGATTTGTATCTTACGCTTAAAGCGATTGATGAAGGCGCTCCGATTAATGAGATTGAGATTGATGAGAGCACTCAAAAATGGGCGAAAATCGCGTTAGAGAGGATGTTGGCACTATGATAGAAGATTTTGTAAAAGCCACGCTTGGAGAAGATATCGGTCGCGGCGACTTGTATGCTTTAGTGGAACCAAGCGTGAATGCAAGCGCAAAAATAATTGCAAAAAGTGATGGCATAGTCGCGGGAGAAAAATATATAAACGTCTTGGCACAATTAGAAAATTTTGAAATTATTTGGGGTAAACAAGATTCCCAAAGATTTGTAAAGGGCGATATATTGGCTATTTTAAAAGGTGATTCACATACGCTCTTAAGAATTGAGCGAACACTTTTAAATATGCTTTTACACGCAAGTTCTATCGCGACACTTACAAGAAAGTATGTGGATATTATTGAGCCCTATGGTGTAAAACTTTTAGATACGAGAAAAACAAGACCACAATTGAGAGTTTTTGAAAAGTATGCGACAAGAACCGGTGGAGCAGTAAATCATCGTATGGGTTTAGATGATTCGCTGATGATAAAAGATACACATTTAAAAACGATAAAAGATTTAAAAGCCTATATTCAAAAAGCAAGAAAAAGTATTCCCTTTACTGCAAAAATAGAAGTTGAAGCAGAAACCTTTGATGTTGCATGCGAGGCGATGGCATGTGGAAGCGACATTGTTATGTGTGACAATATGACACCTGCGCAAATTCGTGAAATAGTTGCTTTTAGAGATGAAAATTTCCCTCATATTCTTTTAGAGGCGAGTGGAAATATCTCTCTTGAGACGATTGAAAATTACGCAAAATCCGGAGTAGACGCAATAAGCAGCGGTTCACTTATACATCAGGCTAATTGGATTGATTTGTCTATGAAAATGGACTAGATTCCCTCTTTTTTTTGGGAAGAATAGTTGGCATGTGGAACGAGGATAATTTATGGCAGACGATGCTGAAAAAACAGAAGAACCCACCGCTAAGAAGATAGAAGATGCCAGGAAAGAGGGTAATGTTCCAAAGTCGCAAGACACGTCAGGAGTTATCACCCTCTTTGTAGCAATTTTATCTTTGTTGATGCTTTTTCCATTTATGAGTAAGCATATGATTTTATTATTCAAATATTACTTCTCCCTCATTGGCACACCGGTAGATAAACTGTTTGTAATTGACATAGTAATTGTTACGGCCAAAGAATTTTTATTGATTGTTATACCTTTGTCCCTTTCTGTCGCAATCGCCGGGGTTGTTGCCGCTTTAGCGCAGTTTGGATTTTTATTTACAACAAAGGCAATCATGCCGGATTTTAAAAAAATAGACCCGATAAAGGGAACAAAAAATCTTTTTTCCATGAAAAAACTTATTGAGGGTGTGAAAATAACATTTAAATCCTTTACGACACTGGGCGCTGGATTTGTTTTTTTCTTTTTATTTATTGTTGAACTTCCTACAGTTGCTTTATTTGGGCTTGGTGAACAATTGGAATGGTTGAAGGACAAGGCAATTATCATAGCTTTTGTAATGCTTTTAATTATATTTGTGTTTGCTGTCATTGATATAGTGATTGTCAGAATGCAATATTTTGATGGTTTAAAAATGAGTAAGCAAGAAGTGAAAGATGAGATGAAAAATATGGAAGGGGATCCGCTTGTCAAATCAAAAATTCGACAAATACAAATGCATGCCTCGAGAAAAAGAATGATGGCTGCCGTTCCACATGCCGATGTGGTTATTACAAATCCGACCCATTATGCCGTGGCGCTCAAATATGATGATAAAAAGTCACGGGCACCTCTCGTAGTTGCAAAAGGAATGGATAATATTGCCTTGCAAATTAAAAAAATAGCCAGAGAAAATGGTGTGCATATTGTTCAAAATCCTCCTTTGGCACGAAGTTTATACGCAGAAGTTGAGCTTGATAAGCCAATTCCAGAGGAACTTTTTGCAGCCGTGGCCGAAGTGCTGGCTTATGTTTATAAAATGAATAGGAAATAGAATAAACTGTATAATCTCGAAAATATAAAAGTTAAAGCAGATGAATGAAATTTTAAAAAAAATTGAAGAAGCGAGTCATATAGTCGTTCTGGCACATGCTAGTCCGGATGCCGATTCACTTGGGAGTGCAAGTGCGTTGTATACGCAACTGTTAAGATTTCACAAGAAAGTGACTTTTTTTTGTGTCACAGAAAATATAAATCATAGTCTGGCATTTTTGCCGTGGTTTGAAAAAATAAAGCATACGTTCCCTTCTTCAGCCGATTTAGCGATATCGCTTGATTGCGCAAGCAGAGAAAGACTAGGCATAAATGTGGAATGTGCGCTCATCAATATAGACCATCACGGAAGTAACACCAATTTTGGAGAAATAAATCTAGTCGATACGCTCTGTATCAGTACGACGGAAGTTCTTTATAATTTTTTCAAATCAAATGACATTTCAATCAATCCAAAAATGGCCACGGCGTTGTATGCAGGATTGCTTTGTGATTCAAGAGGTTTTTTGAATGATACCCTTGCTGGTACAGCTTTTGCTTGCGCTAAAGAATTAATAGAGTGCGGGGCTGATAACAAAACATGTAACAAATATTTGATGAAATATTTGACTTTGGCAGCTTTTAGACTCAAAGGTTTAATGTATCAAAATATGAGATTATTTCATGATGGAAGAATCTCCGTATTTTGTGTAAGCAATGATGATATATTGTCTACTGGGGCAGAAGAAAAAGATTGTGAAAAGGTTTTAGAAGAATCTCTTTATCTGCCTAGTGTTGAAATAGCGCTTTTAATTCGGGAAAATAAAGATTTGAGCATAAAAGGTTCTTTACGTTCGTCATCCGAATTTGATGTTTCAAAAATAGCACACAAATTTAATGGCGGCGGTCATCGCAATCGGGCTGGGTTTAACGTGGATGCTAGCTTGAGTATGAATGAGATGCAAAAAAAAGTTTTAAAATTAATTTATGAGGAAATACAGATTGAAAAATAGTCGCGGCAAGTCTTCTTTGGGTACTTTGTTTTTTGTTGGTTTAGTGATAGGGGCGGTTGTATTTGGATACAATTCTTCAATGTTTGAACGGGATGTTCCCGAAGTTAATTTAAGCAATAACGGCTACTGGAATTTAAAAGAACCGCTTAAAATAGCGATTAGTGACACAAGCGGCATTAGTGCATATAAAGTATTTCTAAAAACGCAGAGCGAAGATATTCCTTTGAATTCTGAACAGTTTATCCACCCGCAAAATAAAGTTTCAATAGAGGTAGACCCCCATAAAAGTGCTTATATGATAAAAGAAGAAAGCATAAAAATTATCATAGAGGCAACAGATGCAAGCAAATGGAATTTCTTAAATGGAAATCAAATAAAAAAAGAGTACACATTAAAAATAGATAAAAAAAGACCAAATGTTGCAGTGCTGAGTAACTCTTATAAAATTACGCAGGGTGGGGCAGCATTGGTTGTTTTTAAAGCTGAAGATGAAAATTTAAAAGATATTTCAATTCAAACGAATTACGGTAAAGTATTTAAAGCACAGCCATTTTACAAGGAGGGATACTACATCTCTTTACTTGCATGGCCTGTTACGCAAGCGGATTTTAAAGCAACAGTAGTTGTGGAGGATGAAGCAGGAAATATTACAAAGACATATATTCCCTTTTATCTGAAATCAAAAGAATATAAAACTTCAAACATCAAACTGACGGACAGCTTTTTAAAAGGTAAAATAGCAGAATTGGCTGAAGAATTTGAGGAAACACATGGCGTCACTTCCTCTTTAGAGCAGTTTAAAATCATTAACGAAGATGTAAGAGCTAAAAATGAAAAATTAATTCATGATATTACATCGAAAGTTTCAAGTGAAAGAATCACTAATTTTAAAATCAATAAAATGTACCCGCTTAAAAATGCACAAGTTGTAGCGCAATTTGGAGATTATAGAAAATACTCTTATGCGGATACGCATATAAGTGAGTCTTATCACTTGGGATTAGACTTGGCAAGCCATGCAATGGCAGAAATCAAACCGCAAAACGGCGGCAATGTAGTTTATTCAAACTTCAACGGCCTTTATGGAAATATGCCGATTATAGACCATGGGCTTGGCCTTTATACACTTTATGGTCACTGCTCAAGTGCAAGTATAAGCAGTGGCGAGGTAGTTAAAGAACAACAACATATTGCCAATACAGGCAAAAGTGGATACGCTATGGGTGATCATCTGCATTTTGGAGTTTTGATTCAAGGTATAGAAGTTCGTCCTGCTGAGTGGATGGACGATTCTTGGATAAAACTGAATATTTATGATGTAATTAAGAGCGCTAAAGAGATTATAGATAGAAATTAAAAAGTTTACAAGGATAATTAATGTATCAAACAACTATAAAAAAATCTGTTGAATTGGTTGGAATCGGACTTCATAAGGGTTCTCCTGTGCGATTGAAACTAGAGCCTTTAGAGTCAAACAGCGGAATAATTTTTTATCGTAGTGATGTTGATGTATCTATCGCCTTAAATCCTCAAAATGTCGTAGATACTAAAATGGCAACCGTCATTGGAAAAGACGGCCATGTCATCTCTACGATAGAACATATGCTCTCAGCTATATACGCATACGGGATAGATAATTTAAGAGTTGTTGTGGATGCTGATGAAGTTCCTGTCATGGATGGGAGCAGTGCGAGTTTTTGTATGCTTTTGGATGAAGCCGGCGTTGTTGAGCAAGATATACCTAAAAAAGTCATGAGAATAAAAAAAGATATTATCGTGCAAGAGGGAGAAAAGTATGTAAAACTTTCCCCTTCTCCTGACTTACGATACGACTTTACAATAAAGTTCCCTCATCCGGTTATAAGTAAGCAAGAATATGTATTGGAGTTTACAAAATCAAACTATAAAAATGAGATAGCAAGGGCTAGAACTTTTGGTTTTTTACATGAGGTGCAATATCTTCGCTCAAAAGGTCTCGCGCTTGGCGGATCGCTTGAAAACGCTATAGTTTTGGATGATAAAAAAGTATTAAATCCTGAGGGACTAAGATTTCCGGATGAATTTGTAAGACATAAAATTTTGGATGCAATAGGCGATATGTCTTTAATCGGTATGAATTTTATAGGAAATTATGAAGCTTTGGCTGGTAGTCATGACTTAAATCATAAGTTGACTTTGGCGCTTTTAAAAGACCCGGAAAATTATGAAGTGATTGAGCTTATAGGTGAAAAAACAAAAGAGTTAGAAAAAGCATATGCTTAAAAAAGTAGATTTGGTTGTTATTGCGCTCTCATCACCCGTTAAAATTGGTATCTATGAGAATCAAAAACTGATAGACACCATTATAAGTGAAGAAAAAAGTTCAGACATTTTTCCAAAACTTTTTGAAGAAATTTTTAAAAAATATGAAATAAATGCTCTCTTTTATGCCAATGGACCAGGTAGTTTTATGGCCATAAAAGTTGCTTATATTTTTTTAAAATCAATAAGTGTGCTTAAAAAAATTCCGCTTTTTGCAACAGATGCATTTTATTTTAATGAAAATAATCCAATCAAAGCGATTGGAAAGCTATATTTTGTTAAAATTTCGTCAGAAATAAAAACACAAAAATTAGAAACAGTGCCTGAGGTATATTTTAGCCTTCGGAGTACTTTAAATTATAACGATTTTAGCAAAACAACAACTCCTTTATATTCAATAGGGGCTGTATAACAGGAAAAATTAGTGACAGTGAGTGTACCAGCAACAAGTGCAAACCTTGGTCCGGGGTTTGATTCTTTAGGTTTAGCAGTGGATTTGCGAAATATTGTAGAGTTCCATCAATCAAGATTTTTTAGTGTAAGCATTAAAGGCGAAGGTGAAAATAATCCCAGATTAAAAGGCAATAACTTATTTGTAAGTATATTTAATGACCATTATAATCGCCTAACTCAAAAAAAACAAAACTTTAAATTTACATTTCATAACCAGATTCCGATGTCAAGAGGGCTTGGAAGCTCGTCGGCTGTCATTGTAAGTGCGATTGCGAGTGCGCATGAAGCGGCCGGTATAAAAGTTTCCAAAAGAAGAATCTTAAACCATGCTCTTGTGTATGAATCTCATCCGGATAACATCACTCCTGCTGTAATGGGTGGGTTTAATGCTGCCGCAGTTGAAAAAAATAAAGTTTTTTCTCAAAAAAAACATTTGCCGGATTATATAAAAGCAATTGTAACCATTCCGAATAAACCAATCAATACATCAAAAGCGAGAACGCTTTTACCTAAATCGTATTCTAAAGAGAATGCAATTTATAATTTATCTCATACCGCCTTGACGGTTGCCGCATTTTTTAACGAAGATTGGGAAATGTTAAAGCTATCCACAGGAGACAGATTCCATCAAAAAGCAAGAATGAAAGCATTGCCTGAACTTTTTAATGTTCAAAAGTTGGCTTACGAGAGCGGTGCATTGATGAGCACGCTCTCAGGAAGCGGCTCTACGTTTTTTACCATGGTTTACGACGAGGATGCAGCAGCAATTGCCACTAAACTTAAGCTAAAGTTTCCGGATTTTGTAGTTAAAACTCTTGATTTTGATAATCTTGGACTAATAATAGAGAGGTAACCTCTATTAAATAAAGTAAGTTTTAGATACAATGGCGGGAAAATTTAATCAACCAATTAGAATGTGTATCTCATGTCGAGTAAGAGAAACACAAGACAAAATGATTAGGCTTCAATGCGTTGATGGTTCATTGCAAATGTTTATGAACCATGGCAGAAGTTTTTACGTATGTAAATGTTGCCAAACTCAAGAGCAAAAAGTTTTAAAAGCACTTATGAGACAATGTCGAAGCGGTGATAAAGATAAATTTACGAACAAACTAAAGGAGATCATCGCTGATGATAGAAAAAGTTAGAGTACATGAAATTGCAAAAGAGCTCGGTATAGCTTCCAAAGATGTCGTTAAAAAAGCTTCAGAAATGGGTATTGAAGTAAAATCGGCTCAAAGTACTGTTTCAATGGAAGAAGCTGAAGGATTAATGAATTTCATTATGAATGGTGCTCCAGAAAGCAATGCCGTAGTACAAAAGCAACCGATAGAAGTAGCTGCAAAAGAAAAAAATGATACTCAAGAAATAGAAAAGACTTCAGCTGTCAATGAATCTGTTTTATCAAAAGAAAAAACTTTAATTAAAACGTTAGGCACAACTTCTAAAGAGCCTGTAGTAGAGCATAATAAAAAAGTAGAAACCATAGATAAAAAAGTAGATGTTGCAGTAAAAGTCAATGTTGCAATGCCTGTGCAGCAAATTAAAAGATCTGGTCTTAAAATTGTTAAAAAGAGAAAGCCAAAAGAAGAGGAAGAAGATATAGTCATTGAAATTGCTTCAAAAGAGCCATCGGTTTCTACATACGGCAAGATGAGTATTGAAGTTTTAGAAGAATTGGCTAAAAAGAAAAAAAGCAAGCAACCTGTTAGTTCGAGCGGAGCTAGAAAGCAGGACCAAGGTGTTAGGATTGATATCTTTGGCGGTACAATGAATGATGTTTCAATGGACTATGATGACGAACAAATTGTTCTCCTTGACTTAAATGCTACGGAGCGCGCACCTCTTCCCGTAGAAGAGCCAAGAAAACCAAAAGCTCCTAAGCCTGCAGGTAGAAACGCAAATAAAAAATCCGGCGGAAAATCAAGACAAGTTTCTCGTGATAAAAGAAAGAAATATACAAAAGATAAACAAGAAGACGAAGTTGTAACACATGTGGAAATCCCTGAAGATATCCGTGTTTATGAATTTGCAGAAAAACTAAACAGACCTATGTCAGAAGTAATCAAAGTTCTTTTTGACCTTGGTATGATGATGACGAAAAATGACTTCTTGGGAAGCGATGAAATAGAAATATTAGCAGAAACTTTTGATGTTGAAGTAACAATTGTAGATCCTAAAGACGCATTTAATTACGAACAAAACTTGGAAGCAAGCGAAAGCAAAGAGGGCACGGAAAGACCTCCTGTTATTACGATTATGGGACATGTTGACCATGGTAAAACTTCACTGCTAGATGCGATTAGAAAAGCAAAAGTTACAGATACCGAGGCTGGTGGAATTACTCAGCATATTGGTGCTTACACTATTGAACAGCATGGAAAACCTATTACTTTTATAGATACTCCGGGTCACGCGGCATTCTCTGCAATGCGTCAACGCGGTACAGATATTACGGATATTATTATAATTGTTGTAGCGGCTGATGATGGTGTTAAACCTCAAACTATTGAAGCAATCAAGCTTGCGAAAGATTCTGGCGTACCGGTGATTGTTGCTTTAAATAAGATGGACAAAGAAACCGCAAATCCTGATTTTGTAAAAGGTCAAATGGCTGAGCAAAATATGAATCCGGTTGACTGGGGCGGGGATATAGAATTTATTCCTGTATCTGCGAAGGCAGGAATAGGTATAGACGAATTACTTGAGAATATTTTAATTACAGCAGAAGTTCTTGAATTAAAAGCTGATGAAAAAGCCATGGCAAAAGCTACCGTAGTTGAGAGTTCTCTAGAAAAAGGGCGTGGACCTGTTGCAACCGTGATTGTGCAAAACGGTACTTTGAAAATTGGCGATTATGTTGTTTGTGGAGGCTCTTACGGTCGTGTTAAAGCTCTTATTGATGAGAATAAAAACATGATTAAAAGCATAGGGCCAAGTCATACGGCAGTTGTTGTCGGATTAAATGAAGTTCCACCGTCTGGGGAAGTGATGATGGTTGTGAGTAATGATAAAGAAGCTAAAGTTTATGCTCAAAAAAGACATGAGTATGATAGACATAAAGAATTGTCTCGCAGTACGAAGTCAACACTTGAAGATATGACTTCTATGATTGCCGAAGGTCGTTTAAAATCACTTAAAGTAGTTTTGAAAACGGATGTTCACGGTTCACTTGAAGCGATTAAATCTGCACTTGCAGAACTTAGAAATGATGAAGTAAAAGTAAATGTTATTTCAGCAGGTGTCGGCGGTATTACAGAAAATGATGTTGAACTTGTAAGCAACAGCGAAGACTGTGCCCTTCTTGGTTTTAACGTTCGCCCAACAGGCAGTGTAAAAGCACTCGCTAAACAGAGAAATGTAGATATAAGAACATACTCTATTATTTATCAGTTGATTGATGATATTACCGGTATGTTAACGGGCATGATGGCACCTAAATTTACTGAAACAAACACAGGTCAAGCTGAAGTTAGAGATACTTTCAAATCGCCAAAAGGGATGGTTGCCGGATGTGTTGTCGTTGATGGTAAGCTTGTTCGCGGAGGTCTTGTTCGTGTTATCCGTGATGGTGTTGTGGTCCACGAAGGGGAGCTTACTTCTCTTAAACGTTTTAAAGATGATGTTGAAGAAATCGGCAACGGTTATGAATGTGGTGTTGTTATCAAAGGTTATGATGATGTAATCATTGGTGATGTCATTGAAACATTCAAAAAAGTTGAGCAGAAAGTATCTCTGTGACTCCAGCTCAAATAAAGTTAAAAAGAACAGAATCGATTCTGCTGGAATTGATTCCTGAAGCGCTTAGCAGTCTCAACGACAACAGACTGCATGAATTGAATATTATTGATGTTAAGTGTTCTCGAGGCAGAAGTGATGCTAAAGTTTATATTGACCCCGCTACATTTACCGATGAAGAAAAAGATACATATATTAAACTGTTAAAAAAAGCCCGTCCTGTGATTGAAGATCATTGTTTGAAAGACCAAGGTTGGTTTCGCTGTCCAAAATTAACTTTTGAATTTGATGAAGTGTTTCAAACATCACAGAATATTGAAGAGCTTTTTAAAAAAATATCTAAGGAGACAAAATGAGTTTAGAGAGTGATATTAACTCATTAGTTGAATCTGTCGGTTTAGAACTTTACGATACTTGTGTTGTGAGTGAAAATGACGAGACTATATTTCGTGTGAGTGTTACCGCAAAAGATGCAACAGATGGCGGTGTCAATATGGACAAATGTGTTGAATTGACACATCTTATCTCACCTTTATTGGATGTTACACCACCGGTATCTGGAAATTACAGACTTGAAGTGGGCAGTCCGGGCATTGAGAGAAAATTATCTACACTTAAACATTTTACAAAATCTATAGGCGAAAATGTTTTTTGTACTTTAAAAAACAAAGAGAAGCTAAAAGGCAAAGTCTTAAAGGTCAATGGCAATAAGATATTTATTGATGTTGAGGGAGAAGAAGTTGAGACAGATTTCTCTGAGATTACAAAAGCAAAAACATATTTTGAATGGTAATAGACAGTAACTTTTTTATGAACCTGGCTCTCGCAGAGGCTTGGAAATATCAAGGTTTAACCTATCCCAATCCGGCAGTCGGTTGTACCGTTGTTGGAAAAAATAATGAGCTTTTGGCTGTAAATGCCCATCAAAAAGCCGGATGTCCACATGCCGAAGTTATGGCACTTAAAGATGCCTACTTCCATCTTACGAATGACTCCAATATCTCAAAAATAGAATCCTCTCATGAAATTCACGATTTTCTTTTAAAAAATCATAAGGATTGTTTCAAAGATATATCTCTGTACACAACTTTGGAGCCGTGTTCGCATGAAGGCAAAACTCCGTCCTGCGCTTCTTTAATCGCTTCTTTAGGAATTAAAAAAGTATATGTCGGCTCAAAAGATTTCAATGCAATTGCGGCATGTGGAAGTGAAAAGCTTTTGGCATGTGGAGTTGAAGTAGAAGAAAATATTTTAAATAAAGAGTGTGATGCCTTAGTGAAACCTTTTGGCATGTGGAATAAAAATAATTTTATTTTTTTTAAGTGGGCGCAAAGACTCAATGCTACTACAGATGGCGGGATTATCAGTTCTGTGGGTTCGAGAAAAAATGTACATGCTATGCGAGATGTTTGTGATTTATTGGTGATTGGCGGAAATACCGTCAGACTTGACAGACCAATTTTAGACGCAAGGCTTGTGGATGGAAAAGCTCCTGATGTTTTGATTATTTCAAGAGAAAAAGAGTTTGATACAAGCATCCCGTTGTTTGGAGTTGAAGATAGAAAAGTTTTTATAGAAGAAGATTTTTCACTTTTAAAAAAGTATAAAAATATTATGATTGAGGGAAGCTCACAAATGTTTGCGCTGACACAGTCTTTTGTAGATTATTATTTATGTTACATGGCACCTGAATTTGGCGGGAACAATGGATTCAAAGAGTTAAATCATAAATTTGAAATTTTAAATATACAAAAAGAAGAGCAAGATATAATCATGTGGATGAAAAGGAAGTAATTTTATGTCAAAACAAGAAAATACAAAACAAGAGAAAATCGTTTCAATGTTTGATAATATCGCACCGACGTATGACACGGCAAATCGTGTTATGAGCATGGGCGTAGACAGAAGCTGGAGACGAAAAGCCTGTGATTTAGCATACGGGTTTTCCGCAAAAGACTCCATCGATAAAATTGTGGACGTGGCATGTGGAACCGGAGATATGATGAACTATTGGAAAACTCGTGCAGAGGTTTCAGGCATCGCCATAGGTGAGATTGTCGGGGTAGACCCGTCCCGCGGCATGGTGGATGTTGCAAGAGAAAAATTTCCAAAATTCAATTATCATATAGCAAAGGCCACGGAGATACCATTAAAAGATGAAAGTTGTGATATTTTAAGTATTACTTACGGCATTAGAAATGTTGTTGAAAGAGAAGCCGCGCTTAAAGAGTTTAACAGAGTTTTAAAAAATAAGGGACTTGTCGTTATTTTAGAGTTTATGAGAAATGAGAATCCTTCATTTCTAGGAAAAATCAGAGATTTTTATATGAATAAAATTCTCCCTAAAGTTGGCGGTTTTATATCTAAAAATTTAGAGGCTTATGAGTATCTTCCAAATTCTATCGAAGATTTTTCAACGGTAGAGGGAATGATACAAGAGCTTGAAGCGGCCGGATTTGAGCTTCTTTACTCAAAAAGTTTTTCTATGGATATTTCTACGCTTATAATCGTACAAAAAAAATAAAGATTTATATTTATGCAGACACTGAGTGTATCGGCATTAAATGAGCAGATTAAGTCTCTTTTGGAGACGAGCTTTAGTCGTGTTTTTGTGGAGGGCGAACTCTCCCGTATAACCGTTCACAACAGCGGACACATTTACTTCACATTAAAAGATTCAACTTCAACGCTTAAAGCCGTAATGTTTAAAGGCAATGCTTCAAAGCTTCGTTTTGAATTAAAAGAAGGGCTAAAAGTTATTCTTGATGGTGCGATTACTCTTTATAAGCCTCGAGGTGAATATCAAATCAACTGCTTTGACATTCAGCCCGCAGGTCATGGCGCTTTGGCGTTGGCGTATGAACAGTTAAAACAAAAACTTGCATCTCAGGGTTACTTTGACTCTTCTAGAAAAAAGCAACTTCCGAAATTCCCTTCTCGCATAGCCCTTATCACTTCTGCAACATCGGCCGCACTTCAAGATATGCTAAGAGTTGCAAACAGTAGATACAGACTTTTAGAGATAGATGTGTATGATGTTTTGGTTCAAGGCGATAATGCGCCAAGAGCTATCTCAAATGCAATTACAGTGAGTGATACTAAAGAGTATGACATCATCATTGTAGGTCGCGGCGGCGGAAGCATAGAAGATTTATGGGCCTTCAATGAAGAGGTGGTCGCAGATGCTATTTTTAGAGCGAAAACACCTATAGTATCGGCTGTAGGTCATGAGATAGATTGGGTAATCAGTGATTTTGTCGCAGATTTAAGAGCTCCGACTCCAAGCGCTGCTATGGAGATGTGTTTGCCCGATACAAATGAGTTGTATCAGTATTTGGATTCCGTTGAGTCGCAGTTAAATCAAATACTTTTACAAAAGATATTTGTCAAAAAACAAGAGCTTGCCCATTTGCTAAACTCTTATTCTCAGCACTCTTTAGAGAAAAAAATATTCCAAAAACACCAAGAAGTCAAGCAACTTAAAGATGTTTTTTCGCAAACTATTTCTTTTAAATTACAAAACTTTTCAAAAGAGTTGCAACATGTAAAAATGAGATTTCCACATGCCATCGACTCACTTATAAATCTTAATTTAAATCAAGTTTTAAATCTTCAAAAAATGCTAGAATCCAATCATCCAAAGTTTAAAACGAAAAGCGGATATGCACAAATTTCTAAAGATTCTAAGGTTATTGACTTATCATCTTTGAAAGTGAATGATACCTTTGAGCTTATGAATGATAAAGTTTTTATAAGTGCAAAAGTGATGAAAAAGAGCAATATATAAGGAACATAAATGGGTTATCCAGAATTTTATGATGCAATAGAAGTGATAAAAGTGAAAGATTATTTGGCAAATGCTTTAGGTGCATTTGAAAATGGAGAGTATGAATTTTCTTATTTAGATGTTGTAAAATCAGCAGGGCACAGTTGTCCAACTGTTGCCGGTGCTTACATTATTACGCTTGAAGCGCTGAAGGTTTTGTATCCGAATGAGAGAGCCGTCCGCGGAAATATTAAAGTTGAGTTTGAAGATTCTCTTGAAAACGGGGTAGCCGGTGTTATAGGAAATGTAATTTCACACATAACAGGAGCAACGGATAAAAGCGGTTTTAAAGGTCTCTCGGGAAAATTTGCAAGACACTCTTTGATGTTTTTTAATTCTAAAATAGATTCATCCGCCAGATTTACAAGAGTAGATACAGGAAAGAGCGTGGATGTTGTCTACAATCCAATGTCTGTCATGCCAAGTCCGCAAATGCAGCCGATTATGCAAAAAATGCAGCTCTCCTCTGCAACACAAGAAGAATTAAAACTTTTTGGTGAGCTTTGGCAAGATAGAGTTAAAAGAATATTTGAAAATCTACAAAGCGTTGTAAAAGTTACGGAGCTCTAACTTCCACATGCCGAGAAAAAGCTTGGCATGTGGAAATGTTTTTTGGAGAGAAAGAGAGAATTATTTTAAAACCAAAGCAGGGAAGTAAGTGTGAAGTGCAACGGCAGTAGTTGCCGAGAGCTTTTTAATGATTTTATCAAATTTATCTTCTTTATTCCATACCGGCTCGGTTACTCCGCTGAGTTGAATCAGCTTTAATTTTGCATCGTGGCTTACACCTAAACTGTCAATTAATCCGACTTCTTTGGCTTGAGCGGCGGTGAATATATGTGCATTTGCAAATATATCTCTTTTTCTGATGTCCAGTTTTCTGGCATGTGCAACATCTTGCGTAAACATATCGTAAGTGCCTTGAATAACTTTATTTAATTCATTCACTTCATCCGGTGTCCACGCCCTGTCTGGCGTACCAACTTTTTTATATTTACCTGCTTGAATACTTTGTGTCTGCACACCGATTTTGCTCATAAGTCCACTTATATCAGCTCCTTGAAGGATAACTCCTATGCTTCCAACCATAGCTCCAGGATTTACGATAATCTCATTTGCCCATATACTTGCATAATAACTGCCGCTGGCAAGAGTTCCGTTTGCATATACAATTACAGGTTTTTTTTCTTTGAGTCTTTTGATTGCATACGCCAGTTCAATGGAAGGTGCAACCGCTCCCCCCGGAGAATCTACAGTAAATAAAACACCTTTTACTTTTTCATTGGAAGTAGCATTTTCTATTTGCTGCAGTACTTCTGAAACTTCTATAATCGGGCCGAAAAGAGAAATTTCTTCAAGATTGTTCGGTTTAAGTTCTGTATCGCTTGAGGGTGCAAAAATTAAAAATACTATAAGTAAAAAAATCATAGCCTTAAAATGATTTTGTATAAATCCTAGTGTCGCAGTTATGGGTGAAAAAAGTTTTTTTATAAATTCCATCTTGATTATCCTGTATAATTTTTGGGAATTATATCCAAACTATATGTATGAATATAAAATAATATAATTAATTAAGTTTTTGGCATTAATTTTAACTTTACACCCGAATGGGTGATGTATATTCGTTCGTAATGTGTCATAATGTGAGGGTAAAGATTAAATATGTGCGCTGAGATGCGTATATGTTGGTACTCCAATAAAAAGGGTTTATGATGAGAAAGTCAATTGGTATATCCGTTGGTATAATTGCCATTGTAAGTGGTATTGTCGTAGGATGTGGGGAGAGTGACGGGCCGAGCGCTAATGCGGCCCTCACAGATACGGGAGATAGTGGTATTTTAGGTCAAGTGGAGCCGATACCACCTAAATTTAGATTAAGAACGGGCTTAGACGGGGAAGTTGGACTGTATTGTGACAATCCAAACGCGGCAACCGTATATGACTCAGGTGAATATAACACGAGTGATACGCAAGTGTCCTCAAGCAAAAGGGATGTTTCTTCCCCTTCTGTTAGTGATATAAACAGACAAAATCATACGGGTCAAAGCAGTATTCGCCGTTTTGAAACAATTACTCAGGCGAGGTCATCTGATGGTAACGTTACTGTTGATGGTCTTATGGTTCACCCGCTTATTCTTAGCTACAGACAACAAGTAAAAGGTAACTATGAGCTGGATGACGGAAGTGCAGATATTGGCGATCCTACTCACGTAGATGGTGTGTTTGTCGGCTTTTCTCTTGATGATGGTCAGACGTGGAAAAACTATACTATCTCAGATACTTCAGATAAGAGTTCGTTAATGGTAACTTGGGATGGTAATAAAATACCGTATCCTGGAAATGCTCAAAAACCAAAAGTTGCCATAAAAGGCAATTATGTAATGGTTGCATGGCATGATAAGTATTGTCCAAGCGGCAATCCTTTGGACCTTTTAAAAGTAGAAGATGTTGATGTTACTGACAATAATGTTTCGGGAATTACATATCCTACGGATTATTTTGCAGTAAACGGTTCTCAAGGTTATATTGATTACGGCGGGATAGTTGCGCCTAACGGTAAGACGGTATATCAAGTTCCGTATTCTTGTGTATGGACATCCAGAGGTATTTTAAATACTGAGATTGGTGAGATAGAATGGCAGGCTCCTGTACAACTTACGTCGGGAACAAGGGATTCAAATCATATTTGGATTGAAGGTTCATGGGCAGGTTTTGCAATGTCTTGGCAAGAAGATACAAAAGGATTACGTTCTGGTAAAGGAGAAGGTCCTGGAGACGGATGGAGCGGGGCTACTACAAACCATGGTTCTGACATCTGGTATTCCTCTTTAAAATGGGCTGATTTTAATGCTACATTGCCTTTAGATGAAAATACTACAAAACCTAAATCGGCAGTGAATTTTCACTATCCTTTACGTATCACAGATAATGAAAAGTGTTCAAATGATGATACGAAACTTTATTGTAAGCATTTATGTGACACCTATGGTTATGTAGACCTAGAGACTCTAAATAATGCAGGAAAACCGATTACGCGTTGTAAAACTTCTTATATTGATGTATTAGACAACACTCAAGTTGTACTTAATGGAGATACCGGAGCATCCAGATCAGCATTAACTATTCTTGAGACAGATGCAGAACCGCATCAATTCGTTGTAGTTTTTGGTTATGAAGAAACAAAAGGTTTGACTGATAAGGACGCTGTTGATGTAAATGAAACCGATATAGCCCTTGAAGGAAAATCAGTTTACTTTGAAAGCTGGGATTTTGACGCAGTAAATGATTTTAATGTTACTGACCCTGAATCTATTCAGCACGTAGCGATTCCAATGGTAAGTTCTGGACAAATAGTCAATATTAAAGTTCCTGACCAAAATGATTCTTCAAATATGATTTTTGAAAATGCACGTCGTTTAGTTATTGGTACACAGGTTGACGCTTGTGATGCAGACAAAATAAACTTTGCATTTTTATATAAACAATCGTTTGAGACTCGAGGTGATTCCTCAGATATGTTTGTTCGTGTAAACAGTGGATTTGAATATTCGGCATTTACAGAACTTGACGGTCGTGTGGTAACAAATGTGAGTGCTCAAAATCCTCAAGCGGATGTGAACTCAACAAATTACGCCGTAGATTGGGATATATCGAATCTTGATGCGCAAACGTATGATAATATGTATGAAAATACTTTCTCACCTCGTATCTTTTTACGTGGGAACGATGTATTTACAGGGTATGCATACACTCCTAGTGATGTTAAAACAGGACAAGGACATATGCCGAGTAACTTCCATACCAATCTATTCCTAGACGGTGCGTGGAAAGGACCAAAAAATATTACTCTGGTTACAAAATCATCGGAAACAACAGAGGATCCGAGATTTGTTCCGACACCAAGAGGTCGATATGAAAAAACAGGATTAGTTTCGGATAAAAGCAATCCTAATACCTTCTTTATTGTTTGGGGCAATCTAGATTTGCTTGAGCCTACGGGAACAGAACATGTAGCAACAGATATTTTTTATACACGTTCTACTGATAAAGGTGAAACTTGGGATCCAGTTCTTAAATTAGCGGCAAGAGACGGTGGCTATATCGAAGAAAAAGAAGTACAGTCTCTTTCTTCTCCGGATGGCAGAACAGTATTTAATGCTTGGATTCAAGAGGATGCGACGTATGACTCAACAGATCGTTTCTCTGGAGTTGATTCATGGTTTGGACGTATGGATTACAACATAACAGTTGTACCTACAAACTAGAAGAGTGATTTATACAAAGCGAGAATCTCTCGCTTTGTTGTAGCGTATAAAAGCAACGTAAAACAACCCTTTTATAGTTGAGTTATAGTTACAATTTTTGTAGATTCGTTCCGGCGGTTTTTTTGCCGGAATGTATGTGTGAAAGTTGAATTTTTCTTGTTGCTTTATTTGATTTCTTCATTCGCTTCTATTTGGATATTTTTCCCGTTAATATAAACTCCTGAAATTTTATATCTGTGAAGAAGGAGATGAAGTTCTAATTCCTCTGTCGGAGTTTTATCTAAATCCAATACTATCATGTCCGCATTTTTACCCTCAGCGATTTCCCCCGTATTGATGTCAAGTGCATTGGCTGCTTCGATGGTTACGCTCTTGAGTAGTTTTTTAGCTAAATCTAAAAGGGGTGCATCTTTTTGCATAAAGAGCGCTATTTTCATCTCTTCAAACAAATCGAGTTTATAGTTGGAGCTTAGTCCGTCCGTTGCACATATCCATCGAATATTATGTTTATCAAGATTGCTTAAATCAATTGCGCCATTGCCTAAAAGTCTGTTTGAAATAGGACAGTGGATGACTGTGTGCCCATGTTTTGACAAGCTTTCAAGTTCCTCTTCATTTGCTTTGACTACATGTGTAAGAAGTGTAGGTTTGGAGTCGAAATGTTCCAAAAATTCTTTTGCATCGCTAAGCGCTGCATTTTGTTTTAAAAAATTTATAAAAAATTCTTTAAAATCGCCATCACTGCTGTCTAGCCATTTTCTCTCAGCCTCACTTTCCATAAAATGTGCAGTAAGCTTTAAGTTTTCATTTTTGACCATCTTGATAGCTTTTTGAATGAGAATCGGGTGCACGGAGTAGGGAGAATGAATTGCAACCGCGGGGTAAAAACCTTCTCTTTTTACACTTTTTGAAGCATCAAGACGAGCGAGAAAATCAGCAAAAAGCGTATCTGCCATTACAGCCTGAGAACCAATTAATTCATTGAAAAATACAACATTCTGAGGAGCATTTGCACACGCTTGCAAATCCATCCCATGTGAACTTATGGCACCAAATGTAGTGATACCGCAAGCAAGCATGGAATCTATCGCTTTATTCATGCAGGCGGTATTACAGCCACTAACAAGGATATCTCTATTTTCAATTACACTATAAAGCCAGTTTATAAAATCTCCATAAGAAAGCTCCGTTTTATTCGCGCTAAACTCTATGTGAACATGCGCATTTATAAGTCCCGGCATAAGCAAGGAATTTTCTTTGAGTGTTATAATCTTGGCATGTGGAAACTCTTGAATTAACTCCTCTTTGGGAGCAATTTTATGTATAGTTTTGTCAAATGCCACAGATACGTTGCTAAGAAGTTGATTTGGAGTTAGTATAAATGAAGGTGAAATTATTTGCATAGATTGTCTTTAAGTTGAATTTGTAAAATTTAAACTAGATTATGCTTTATTTTGATAAAATTAGCCCTTAAAAGATTTAAATTGTTTCCAATAAAGGTAAAAGATGAAAATAGTAGTTATCCAAGGCCCAAACTTAAACATGCTTGGAGTTCGTGAACAACACGTTTACGGTCCGATGAAGTTAGAGCAAATTCATGCTCAAATGAAAGATTTTGCAGCTCAAAACGGTGTGGAAATAGAATTTTTTCAAAGTAATTTAGAGGGTGAAATTGTAGATAGAATTCAGGAATGTTATGGTGATGCACAGGGTATTATTATCAACGCTGCTGCGTATACACATACTTCAATTGCAATCCGTGATGCTATTTCGGCTGTGAGTATTCCTACAATCGAAGTTCACATAAGCAATATCCACCGTCGTGAAGAGTTTAGAAAAACAAATATGATAGCTCCTGTTTGCAGTTCGTCTATAGTTGGTTTTGGTCCTTTTGGATACCATCTTGCAATGGTTGGAATGTTACAAATAATGAATGAAATTCAAGCAGCACAAGAGGCTCAAAAACAAGCTGCTCAGGCTCAGTAATTAATGTATCTAAAATGTAAGTTAAATGAAAGTTTAACAACTTTTAAAGGCTTGCATTTTGGATATAAAGCAAAAAGGAAGACTTTACACAGATATAGAGTTGTAGTCGGAATTGGAGGAAATGTCGGGGATGTCAGACGAAGGTTTGAGCATCTTTTTATGGCACTTAAAAAAGACAAAAGCGTTGAACTTTTGCAAACTTCATTGATTTTGAAAAATCCTCCTTTTGGTTTTGTTGACCAAGATGATTTTTTTAACTCAATCATTGTATTGCAAGTGAGTATGCAACCTCTCTCTTTTTTAAATTATTTGATGCGTTTAGAAAAAAAATTCTCAAGGCTGAGAAGTTTTGAAAATGCTCCCAGGACTTTAGATTTGGATATTATTTTTTTTGATAAAAGGGTTGTAAATAAACCAAAGCTACAAATTCCACATGCCAAATGGTTTGAAAGAGACAGTGTGATTATTCCCCTATCGGAAGTAGAAATATGAAAATACTTACATTTACTGGTAGAACTCCATCAGAAGCTTTAAAAAAAGCTAAACAAGAGATTGGTGATGAGGGAATGCTTATTGAAACAAGAATAGTGCAAAAAAAAGCGCTAGGTAGAGAAGCACTTTATGAAATCGTAATAGGAATAGAAACAGACAGCGATGCAAATGAAATGCTTCATAGCACGTATACAAAAACTCGTAAGCCTTTACAGCAACAAAAGCCGCTTACAAAAAAAAGTGAAGATGTGCTTTATGACATTTCAAACGCGGCTAAGCAAATCTCTAAAATTTCAGATGTTACAGACCCTCTTTACGAGTATGGAGTTCCTAAGCAAACTAAAGACTATGAGCCAAAAGAACTTAAAGAGATAAAATCAGAAATAACAAAACTCGGAGATAAGGTAAAGCTAATCCAAAATATGTTTTGGGATGAAAAAGCACCTGATTTGGAAAGTTCAATTCCTTCAGAATTTGCAGAGATTTATCGTTTAGCTTCTCAAAGCGGAATGAACAGAGAACACCTGGAGAGTATTATGAGAATGACATTGGAACATATGCCATTCAAAATGAGAGAAAATTCAGAAACTGTAAAAAGATATTTTCAAACAATTCTTAGAAAAATGGTTCCAATTAGGCTTGAAAGCACACCTTCGGCAGGTGCTAAAAGAGTGATTATGCTAGTCGGTCCGACAGGTGTCGGAAAAACAACATCTATTGCCAAATTAGCAGCAAGATATTCGTATTTGATGCAAAAGAAATATAAAGTAGGACTTGTAGTTTTAGATACTTATAGAATAGGCGCAGTTGAGCAGCTTATGCAGTATGCCAGAATGATGAAACTTGGTATTGAGACGGTGGTGGATCCTCCTGAGTTTTCGAGTGCTTTAAATTCTCTTAGATACTGTGATTATATACTGATAGATACGATGGGTTCAAGCCCGTATGATAAAAAAAAGATAGAAAAAATTTATGAGTGTTTGTCATCAAACAGCACAGAATATACAGTGGATGTTGTTTTGGTAATGCCTAGTTCTATAAAATATGAAGATTTAAAAATTACATACGATAATTTTGAAACTTTAAATATAGATACGATGATGTTTACAAAACTTGACGAGACTCGAGGTTTTGGCAATATATTTTCACTTGCGTATGAAACGAAAAAACCAATAAGCTACTTTTCTGTTGGACAGGAAGTTCCCGAGGACTTAGTGTGTGCTAGCAGCGACTTTTTGGTTGAGTGTTTATTAAATGGATTTAATCGGAGTAAAATATGATTGGTCATCAAGCGAAGATGCTTGAAGAGTTAGTGGCTTCAAACTCACAAAAAAGATCAAAAAAAACGCGTTTTGTCGCTATTACAAGCGGCAAAGGCGGAGTTGGCAAAAGTACTATCAGTTCTAACTTAGCTTATGTGTTGTCACAAAACGGCTTGAATGTAGGTATTTTTGATGCAGATATCGGGTTGGCAAATTTAGATGTTATGTTTAATGTAAGAATTAAAAAAAATATTTTGCATGTACTCAAAGGGGAAGCAACGGTTGCTGATATTTTAATCCCAATTACCAGAAACCTTATTTTGATTCCTGGCGAGAGCGGGGATGAAATATTAAAATATGCGGATATGGCACTTTTTCAAAGGTTTATGGAAGAAGCTCAAGTTCTTGATAAGCTGGATGTGATGATTATTGATACAGGGGCCGGAATAGGCGAGCATATTCAAATGTTTTTAAAAGCAGCTGATGATGTTGTTGTTGTAACTGTTCCCGACCCCGCTGCTATAACAGATGCCTATGCAACAATAAAAACTATAGCTACCCTTCGTAATGACGTATGTATGATTTTAAATCAGGTTAAAAGTGAAAAAGAAGCGCAGGCTGTTTTTGATAAAATTAAAAAAGTAGCTTTGGCGAATATTGGTGAAAAGTTAGAGTTAAAATTAATCGGTAAAATTAACAGCGATATAAAAGTGTCATCATCTGTGAAGCAAAGAGCACTTTTTAGTGTCTCTCATCCTCACTCACAGGTTCATAAAGATATTATTGCAATTGCAAATAATATTAGCAGTAAGTTGGAACGTAATGTGCTAGTTGATTCCAATGAAAGTGGATTAACGGGACTGTTTAAGCGTTTGATGGAACACTTTTAAGTCTTTTTTTGGGGTTATGATGTTTGGTGAGAATTTTGTATATTTTTTTACTGTTCAAGGTTTTTTCATAGGAATCATCTTTGGTATATTAAAATCTTTTGATGCTGAAGGTTTGTTCATATACACTTTTTTAATTACTACATTCTTTTATTTATTTTCACATGTCATTATTGCTCTTTATTTCAGAACTATTACCGTTAAAGCTTATTTGTTTCCTAAAGATTTACATGAAAAAGATTTGGATTTGTTTGTGAGAGAGATTAACAAAAGAGAAAAGCTTATTGATTCAGTTTCTAAAATGACTGATGAAGCAATGAAGATGAATTCTGAAGATAAGGTCAGGAGCACAAGATGAGCGCCAATGTTTACATAGAAGACATGAAGCACAAAGAAGATGCTCTGGCTATTCAGTACTTGCCGGCTGTAAAAGCTATGGCGTTTAGACTTAAAGAAAGACTTCCCAGTTCTATAGATTTTATGGATTTATCAGCTATTGGTACAGAAGAGCTTATAAAATTAGCTAGAAGATACAATGAAAAATTGAACGATTCTTTTTGGGGATATGCAAAAAAGAGAGTTTATGGTGCAATGCTTGATTATTTACGTAGCTTGGATGTTTTAAGTCGTGCAAGCAGAAAGCTCGTTAAAGCTATAGATTATGCAGTTGAAGAATACAGACTTTTGCATGATGAAGAACCGACAGATGAACAGTTGGCTATTATTTTAGATGAGAGTTTAGAAAAAATTCATGAAGCAAGGATAGCATCGAGCATCTATACCGTTATGCCGCTCCATGACCAATTGCAAGTTGGTGATGAAGGGGCAGCACTTGCAAGAATTGAAAAAGAAGAATTAATAGAAGTGATCAAGCAGGTTTTATCCGGTTACGATGAAAGAGAGCAGCTGATTATCCAATTTTACTATTTTGAAGAGTTGACATTAAAAGAAATTAGTGAACTCTTAAGTATAACTGAGTCGAGAATTTCGCAGATTCATAAATCTGTAATTCATAAAATTAAAGAGAGTGTAGGGGCATAATATGGCAGATATACTTTCACAAGAAGAGATAGATGCTCTTTTGGACGTTGTTGATGATGAAGGTGACGATTTACTTGAGGGTTCTGAAGGTAATTTATTACCGCAAAGACAGGTAACACTTTACGACTTTAAAAGACCTAATAGGGTTTCAAAAGAGCAGCTCCGTGCATTTCGCGGTGTACATGATAAAATGGCAAGGTCTTTAGCTTCACAAATATCTTCCATAATGCGTTCTATTGTTGAAATTCAGTTGCACTCAGTTGACCAAATGACATACGGTGAATTTTTAATGTCTCTTCCAAACCCTACGAGCTTTAATGTTTTCTCCATTAAACCATTGGAAGGGAGCGGTGTTATAGAGATAAATCCATCCATCGCATTCCCTATGTTAGATAGACTTCTTGGTGGGAAGGGTGAACCATTCGATTCAAATAGAGAGTTTTCAGACATCGAACTTAGCCTTTTTGAAACAATACTCAGAGTAATGATGAGTACACTCAAAGAGGCTTGGGGTCCAGTTATGGAAGTTTATCCTACTATTGAATCTAAAGAGTCTAGTCCCAATGTCGTACAAATTGTCGCTCAAAATGAAATCGTGGTAATGGTTGTTATGGAAATCATTATCGGACACAGTTCGGGAATGATGAATATATGTTATCCTGTTATTTCTTTGGAGCCTATTTTACCGAAATTAGCAAGCCGTGATTTGATGCTCAATGAAACGAGTTCAAAAAAAAGTAGAAATACTGAACTTCAGATTTTACTTGGCGGCGCAAAAGTAAATGTTGAAGCAAATTTAGGTGATGCTGAACTTACCATGAGGGATGTCCTTGATTTAAAAGTAGATGATATCCTTAGGCTTTCAAGTGCGGCTGATGATATCGTAACTGTTTGCATAGACGGTAAAGACAGATTTAGAGGGCAGATTGGACTAAGAAGATTTAGAAAATCAATTCAAATTACAGAAATAATAAACACAGAAAAAGATGCAGTTAAAAGAGCTTTGGAAAATTTTGAGCTTTTGAGGCGTGATAAAATATCTGGTGTTCAGGATATAATAGCTGATAATGAAAAGCATAGCGATTATGAGGATGAGGAGTAGATAGATGAGTGATTTTATGAAATTATTTGAAAATGAGACCATTGGTACAATTGAAGCGCTCGTTGGTCAGGCTCCAACTCTTGAATTGAAAGAAGAACAAAACTTAACTATTATATCAAGTATTATTCCACCGATTATTTTAATTAAATTAAGTGTATCTGGTGGAGTCCATGCAACGGCCATGGTAGCTTTGCCCCCTAATTTAGCGACATCTTTATCGGATATGATGATGGGTGAAGAAGCTGGTAACAGGGAAGATGCAAGCGATGACGATTTAGATGCAGTAAAAGAGATTGTGTCCAATATATTTGGAGCGATTGGAAATACCCTCTCCGGACAAAAAGAGATGCCTGTTTTATCATTTAAAATTGAAGGGATTGAGTTTGTCAATGATGAGTCAGAAGTAAGTTTAGAAGAATACGCGAAAATGTTTGTATATAAATTTAAGATGGACAATTTAAGTTCTTTACTTATGTTTATTATGGACGAGAAGCTATATGATGCATTTTATGGTTCAAAAGAAACAAAAAAAGAAAATTCAGAACAAGAGATAACTTCTATGGATGGCGGTACCAAAACAAATGTACGTTTAAGTTCAGAAGAGATGAATAATATATCGCTCATCATGGACGTAAAACTTCCGGTAAGAGTTCGAATCGGAAAAAAGAAAATGCTTTTAAAAGATGTTCTTAATATGGACATAGGTTCTGTGATAGAATTGAATCAGTTAGCGAATGATCCCTTGGATATTTTAGTGGATAATAATGTAATTGCACAAGGAGAAGTTGTTATTGTTGATGGCAACTTTGGCGTGCAAATAACCTATATCGGTACAAAAAGAGAGCGATTAACTCAGCTGAAAGCTTAGTCAACAAAAAATTAATTACGAATGGAAAGCGCGATGCTAAAAAATAAAAAGGTTTTGATTGGTATGAGTGGAGGGGTTGACTCTACAGTATCCGCGCTCTTTTTAAAAGAGGATGGTTATGAAGTGGAAGGGGTGTATATGAAACTTCATTCAAAACCCGGATACCATGAAATACATTTAGCGCGTGCGAAAAAAGCGGCACAGTTTGTCGGTATTAAACTTCATGTTCTGGATTTGCAAGATACTTTCAATGAAAAAGTATTTCAACCATTTATCGATACATACGAAAAAGGAAAGACTCCCAATCCATGTGCATTATGCAATAGAAATCTGAAATTTGGCGAAATGGTAAAATTTGCAGATACAATTGGTGCATATTATGTTGCAACAGGACACTATATTAAAACTGATGGAAAATACTTTTATGCGGCCGATGATGACACAAAAGATCAAAGCTATTTTTTATTTTATGTACAAAAAGAAATTTTACCAAGATTACTTTTTCCTCTTGGAAGCAGAAAAAAAAGTGATATAAAAGAATTGGCATCATCTATTGAAGGATTAGAGTCTTTTGCCGCGCAAAGTGAATCAAGTGAGATATGTTTTGTTGAAACCACATATACAGATTTATTAAAAGATTATGTAGATATAGATAAAGTTGGAGAAGTTCTCGATAAAGACGGGAATGTAGTCGGAAAGCATAAAGGATATATGCACTACACAATAGGCAAAAGAAAAGGTTTTAGTGTAAAAGGTGCACATGAACCTCATTATGTTATGAGTACCAACCCTCAGACAAATCAAATTGTTGTAGGTAAAAAAGAGGAATTGGCATGTGGAAGTGTAGTATTGGATAATTTAAACATGTTTAATGATTTGGAAGAGTTTGAGACGAGTGTGAAGTTAAGATACAGAACAAAAGCGGTTCTATGTCATGTAAAGATAAAAAATGACAAAGCGTATGTAACACTAAAGGAGAACGTATTCGGCGTAGCGACTGGACAGGCCGCAGTTTTTTATGATGATGATAGGCTCATAGGCGGCGGATGGATTATAGAGGCTTAATTAACAGATAAGAATGAAATAAATCAGATAAAGTAAGAAAAAAGACAACTTTCAAAATAATCTCAAACTCTCTTTAAATTTAAGAAACTTCTAAGCATACACTCCCT
>JAHJJX010000037.1 GCA_018822665.1 bacterium | reverse complement strand
TTTATTATAAAATTAATATATGATATTTATTATAGATGTAACGAAATTGGTGTGTCAATCCCTGAAAAGGGATTGATGTTACGCTTTACCTGGAAGCATTCCGTAGATTGTCATAGGTTTAAGAGCATAAACTTTTAACAACCACCATATCCATCTTTCTTTTGTTGGATCAAGTGGGAATGAAGGAGTTGGTTTTTTACTCCAGTCAAATTCTGCAAGCATAACTGTACCGATATTTGTAATCAATGGACAAACTGTATAACCGCCGTAAGCAGCAGGTAATTCAGTTTTACCTTCCATTGATGCTACAAGATTGTCAATTAATACTTTGTACTGTTTACGAACTGAACCACCGGTTTTACCCATAGGAACAGCAGCAACGTCTCCTAAACACCATACATTTTTGTAAGCAACATGCTGAAGAGTTTCTTTTGTAACTGGAACCCAGCCCTTATCTGAACCAATTTTAGAGTTTGCAACAACATCCGGAGCTTTCATTGGAGGAGTAACATGCATAAAGTCGTATTTAACTTCAACTCTTTCATGCTTAACAATCATTTCATACTCTTCTAAATCTTTATCGAATTCACCTTTTTCTTTCCAGTGGTGATCAAATACGGCTACTTTATTCGCTGTATCAACCTCTGTAAGATTATGCGCATAGTTCCATTTGAAACCTCTGTCTTTGTACTGTTGTAGAATAGCTTCGTGATATTCAGGAACACCAAACATTGAACCACCGTTTGGATAAAATGTAAGTTCAACTTTATCACGAACACCAGCTTCTACTAAACGAGCGTTTGTAAGATACATAATCTTTTTAGGAGCACCGCCACACTTAATAGGAGTATTTGGGTGTGTAAATACAGCTTGAAGTTTTTCACTTCCTGTATGTGCTTTTGCTTTAGCAATTAACTCTTCAATACCTTTCCATGTTGCTTCTGCACCCTCAGAAAAGTAAATTGAGTGAAGGCCATTTTTACCTATAGTTTCTTTTACAGCCGCATTATCAGTTCCTGAAGAAGTGATTACGCCGTCCAAACCTTTGATAGCACCATAATTAAGCATAAGACCAGTAGCAATAACGAGTTGATCGTAAGAAAGCTCTTGGTTTCCATCTACAGTAACTTTATTGTTATCAGGATCAAAAGCAGTCACGCTTCCTTTAATAAGTTTTACACCGCTTGGTAAAAAATCATCTCTATTATAAGTAATATCACTTTTTTCCCAAAGACCTGCAGCTACAAGAGTTTGACCTGGCTGGTAAGATACAGATTTAGGATCTGGCTCAATTACAGTAATGTCCGCATTAGATAAAGTGTTGCTAAGTCTTGCAGCAGTACTCATACCTGCCAAACCACCACCAACTATAACGATTTTGCCTTTTGCATCAGATGCAACAGCAGATGCCGCACCAATTGTTGAACCTGCCAATAATGACGCAGCCAACGGAGAAACGCTTAAATACTTTAAAGCTTCACGGCGAGACATAATCTCTGGATGCTTATCTACTTCGTTTAGAATTTCTTCTAATATTTTTTCTTTGTTCATTCTTCTTCCCTTGCTGTATGATAAAGTGATTTCATTTTACTAGCTTAAGGCTTAATAAAAGTTTTAAAGATAATATTTTATTAAGAAGTGTATCTAAAGTAAACACATGGGGAATTTGAGGGGGTGTATAAAGAATTTAAGGTGATATTTATTATAAGCTTTTATTATTTCGTATAAAGAACTCCAAAGAGTTCTTTAACTTTTTAATATCTGTATCTGAAGTATACGCGTAAATCAGATGCTGTTTCAACTGGATCCATATTTGGATTAGCTTTTGCATCAGCCATAGAGTATGGAGTACCGCCATCACCAAAGAAACCATTGGAGCCTGTATAGTCGTATTTAATATAAGTGTATCTTACTTGCATAGAAAATACATCTTGAATCAATGGCTGTGACCAGTATGCTTCATATGCATGACCTCTTGCAGCAAGTTTTGAACCAATCATTGTATCTTCGCCATAAGTAAACGGTCTCCAATATTTTGAACCTTTATTGTACTCAAGTCCAAATTTACCGCCTGTTAAGTTTGGCATTACCGCTCCAATCCAAACAGAATCACCTGTTTTAGATTCATTACTTCCTAGCATATTTCCTGCATCAGCTCCCAGCATTCCAAAAGCAGCAGTAGCATTAGCTGTTCTTATTGTGTCGGTTGTAGGATGAGATACAGATCTTGCATAGGATGCAAAAAATGAAGTTGCATCTAGAAAATCATTGATTTCATCACCGATACCATCCACTTTAAAAGAAACTGCCATACCGTCCATATCTCCGGTATTGAGCATTTGCCATGTCTGAACATCATCGGCAGTACCTGGAGTTGCATCTGCACCAAAACTGTAATCGCTCATAACCATACCAGGAACATTAAAACCTCTATACCAAGTTGTTTTAACAGCGTATTGACCGTCATCGTATGGTATAAAAATAAATCCGGCCATATCAACAGTATCCAAAGCATTGCCATCAACAATGTAGTTTGGAGATGTTGCCGCCATTGATTGCGTGCTAAGTGTCGTATCTGCTTCGTTTGCCCATGCTTTTGCATTTGTCAAACCACGACCAAGACAGATTTTAAAGAGCATTCCCGGCAGAAGAACATCTGATTTGATACCGGCACTTGCTCCGTCAAATTCCATATTGATTACGTGTCCGTTTGGTGATTTGTCTTTTGGATCATCTTCTCTTAGGTTTGCCATAAAGCCGTTAGTTGAAGGGCGGCGACCTATACTTACCGTATAGCTAGCGTTATCAGTTTCCGGTGTCCATAACCAGTATGCTTCTCTTACTCTTAGTTTATCATCATTGAGTGTTTCACTTGAAATCCAGTCAAAAGTGTCAAAGCCAGCTCCTCTTTGTGGAAATCCATCCGTACGAAATGCAGTAGAGCCAAATGCTTTGTGATAAGCTAATTGACCTTTAAAAATCATCTCGTCCGCCGGAGCAAATCCCATGTTTAACCATAAACGATTTGAGTAGAGTGCATTGTTGCTATACTTAGCCCCACTTACTGTTTTATAATCCAGCTTATCATAAGAAGTTCTAAAGTCAATATCAAACTTGATATTGTCTTTAGCGGATTGTATATTTATTTCAGAAATCTTTTTGTCTTGTTTTTCTTTAGAGCTTTCGAGGCTCTCTATTTTTTTTGTAAGCTCATCAATTTGAGTTTGCATGTCGGCACTTGCGAATGCAGCAGTACTTAAAAAAGCAACTACGGATAACGTAACGATTTTTTTCATTTTTTTCCCCTGTATGAAATTTGGAATATTTTATCAAAATATCTCTAAAATTTATTCAATTTGTGATAAAAATTTGTTAAAATATTTTAAGTGTCACTTATTGAGATGTAAAGAGAACGTCCGTTTTAGGATTATTTATAAATTTTATTGATAAGTAATTGAACAGAAATCTTTGAATTGAACTCATTTTTTGCGACTGTGTAACTGCAAGAAATTTTTCTGTCAGCGGGTATTTTAAAAACAGTTCGAAAGGCTATAAGCTCTAAAGTTTTTCTGGCATGTGGAAATTGTCTGATTTCAATTCTTGAGTGTGATTTATCTTTTCCCATAAGTTTTACACTTACAACCTCCGCCTTATGAAGTAAAAATCTAGGACGAAGATTTGCTTCTCCAAAAGGTTCAAAACTTTCAAGCATGTGGAGAAGTTCAAAGTCTATGTCATCTCCGTGCAAAGTGCCGATAACTTCATCTTTTGGTACAAAGTCATCAGGGTTGAGTCGGGAGGCGGTTTGATTGAGGGCAATTCTAAAAGCATCTATATTTTCTTCTAAAAGCCCTAAGCCGGCGGCCATTTTATGCCCGCCAAATTTAGTTAACAGTTGTTCATTCGCTTTGATAAGCTCATAAATACTCACTTCTCCGATGCTTCTGGCACTCCCTTTGGCAAGGCCGTTTTTACAACTCAGAACTATTGCAGGTTTTCTAAAATGTTCAACAAGTCTGGATGCAACGATGCCGACAACGCCTTCGTGCCAGTTTTCTCCAGAAACAACGATAACATTATCAGCAGAGTTTCCACATGCCAAAGCTTCTTTTGTACACTCCGCTTCTGTTGCTTTTCTTAGTTCATTTAATTTGCCTAAAAGCTCAAACTGTTGATATGCTTTTTCTACGGAAGTTGCGGTAAGAAATTCTAAAGCTATTGACGCATCTTCAAGTCTTCCCGCAGAATTTATGCGGGGTGCAATTTGAAATGCGATGTCTTCGGAACTGATTGTGGATTTATTTAGAAAATCTCTAATTATTACGCAAGAAGGCCTTGTTGAAGTCATTATAATTTTTAGACCTTCTTGCACAAGCGTTCTGTTTATATTGACAAGAGGCATAATGTCGGCAATAATCGCAATGGACAAAATATCTAAAAACTGTTTCATGTCAATGGTGAGATGAAGCTCTTTTTTTACAAGCGCCAAAAGCAGCCAAGCGACTTGTGCTCCGCATAGCTCTTTAAAAGGATATTGGCATGTGGAAAGTTTTGGATTTACTATGGCAAAAGCTTCAGGAAGTATTTCCGAGGGAGTGTGATGATCGGTTATGATAAGCTCGATTCCTCTTTGCGCGCATATTTTTGCAGCTTCTATCGCCGAGATACCGTTATCAACCGTAATAAGCAGGTCTGCATCCACTCTGTTTAAAACATTGGGTGAAATCCCGTATCCGTCATTGAAACGGTTGGGTATGATGGCCTCAAGAGGATAAGGGATTTGCCTAAAAAAGTCTACCATTATGGCAGTTGAGCTTATTCCGTCGACATCGTAGTCGCCCACAAGAGTAATTTTTTGTTTGTTTTTTATGGCATGTGCAATTTTTTGTGCGGCTTTTTGTGCATCTTGGAGCAGGGCGGGATTTGGGATTTCGCAAAGTGCTTTATGCCCATCCCCAAATCTGTCGTTTAAAATTTTAAAGAGGCCAGCCTTGTCTAGGGGCTTGGTGTCAAGAGGAGCTAACACTGAGTGTTGCTTTAACAAACGCTAAGATAGATGGGTTTGGAGTTTGAAGTCTTGATGTAAACTCTGGGTGAAACTGAACACCTAAAAACCAAGGGTGGCCTTTAATTTCCACCGTTTCAATCAGTCCGTCAGATTCTCCTGTAACAATCATGCCGGCTTTTTCCAGCGCTCCGCGGTATATCGGGTTTGCTTCATAACGATGACGATGTCTTTCATAAATCGTTTCTGCTCCGTTATAAGCATCTCTTAAAATTGAACCCTCTTTTGTGTCGCAAGGGTATTCTCCAAGTCTGAGAGTTCCTCCCATTGGAGATTTATGAGTGCGAAGCTGTTTATTCCCGCTTTGGTCTAAAAAGTTATCAATGAGATACACCATCGGGTATTTTGTATTTTCATCAAACTCAATAGAATTTGCACCCTCATAACCTAAAACATTTCTAGCGTACTCAACAAGTGTGAGTTGCATCCCGAGGCAGATTCCAAGATAAGGAATTTTATGTACCCTTGCGTACTCAATAGCTTGAATTTTCCCTTCAATTCCACGATTTCCAAAACCGCCTGCAACTAAAACAGAATCACAGTCGCCTAAAAGTGCTTCAGCACCTTTTTCTTCTATCTCTTCAGAATCAACCCATAGTACTTCTACGCGGGTGTCTAAGTGCGCGCCGGAATGGATAAGTGATTCCGTTAATGATTTATAAGCTTCTTTGAGTTGAAGATATTTACCGACAAAACCTACTACTACTCTATTTTGCGGCTGAACTATCTTTTTAACCAAAGAATCCCATTCCCCCATATCTGGATTAAGTTCTCCAAGATCTAACTCTTTTGAAATAGGAGCTAAAATATTTTGTCTTAAAAAAGAGATAGGCACATCGTAAATAGTTGCAGCATCAAGTGCTTCGATAACGCTGTCTGAAGAAACGTCACAACTCATTGCAAGCTTTTTCTTAAAAGTTTTTGGCAGAGCATTTTCACTTCTGGCGATAATCATTTGAGGAGTGATACCTATACGGCGAAGCTCTTGAACAGAGTGTTGTGTCGGCTTTGATTTGAGCTCACCGGCTGCCTTGATGAAAGGGATGAGCGTAACATGGATAAAAAATGTTCCCGCAACTTCATCATCGTGTTTCATTTGACGGATTGCCTCCATAAAAGGAAGACCTTCTATGTCACCAACAGTTCCGCCAAGCTCAACTATAAGAATTTCGTGTCCTTCTCCGGCTTCTTTGATACGCTTTACAATCTCTCCGACAATATGAGGAATTACCTGAATCGTCTGACCAAGATATCCACCTGCGCGTTCGCGTTCGATTACGCTTGAATATACCTGACCTGTTGTGAAGTTGCTTGATTTCAAATAAGAAGTGTCTAAGAATCTTTCATAGTTTCCGATATCTAAGTCTGTTTCAGCTCCATCTTTAGTCACAAAAACTTCACCATGCTCGAGTGGACTCATGGTTCCAGGGTCAACGTTGATATAAGGGTCTATTTTTAACATTCCCACTTTTTTACCAGAGTGTTTAAGTAGTGTGCCAATACTGGCAGCCGTAATCCCTTTTCCAAGAGAGCTTAAAACTCCACCGGTAACAAAAATGTATTTAGTCATTCAAAAACTCCATCAATATTGTGCTTGTATAATAATGTCGCGATTATATTACAAAATCTCTTAAAATCAGTATAGTTGCATTGAGACTGGCGAGGGGCTCATGCCATGTTTGACATACAGAAAAATCAGCTCTAAGCCCGATAGAAAATAATATTTTAGATTTTTTGCTTATTCCTGAGCACTTTTTAGCAGATAAAAGTATAATACTTAAAAAACAGTGAAAGTAGATTATGGAAAATATACTCCTCTATGTAATCGTCGCTTTAGGCATATCAATTATTATTAATATCTTTTTAAAACGGCTTGGAATCTCGCAAATCATAGGCTATATCCTTACCGGTACTATTATCGCGTATGCTTTTGATTTAAGAGCTGTGAGCAACTCGCATACTCTTGGGCTTGTTGGTGAATTTGGTATTGTTTTTTTAATGTTTACTATAGGGCTTGAGATATCTTTGGCCAAAATGGGCACTATGAAAAAAGAGATTTTTGGAAATGGTTCTATGCAGGTTGGTTTTACCGCAATAGTAGTTTATGCCATAAGCCATTACGTATATAATTTGGATTTAAAATCTTCTTTGATTATCTCCTTAGCTTTTGCGCTTTCATCAACCGCAGTCGTTTTGAGTTATTTGAAAAGCTCCAAAGAGATATATACACCGTATGGACAAAAAGCAACCGGAATACTGATATTTCAAGATATAGTGGTTATCCCCATCTTAATTCTTATAAGCTTTTTGACAAATGAGGGTGATGAAAGCGTTTTTGTTATCGTACAGAACACTTTCTTGAGTGCAATCATAGTTTTTGGTCTTTTGTTTGTCGTAGGCAAACGGCTTATGACCTGGCTTTTGCATTTTTCTGCCTCATCTAAACTTGATGAACTTTTTATGGGTTCAGTCTTATTTATCGTTGTAAGCGCATCGCTTCTAGCGCACTACATGGGATTTAGCTACTCTTTGGGTGCTTTTGTTGCGGGGATGATTATTGCTGAAACGAAGTATCATCATAAAGTTGAATCTGACATCGCTCCGTTTAAAGATATCCTTCTGGGTACTTTCTTTGTAGTCGTCGGGATGAAGATAGACGTAGAACTGTTTGTAGAAAATATAGGCTTAATCATCGGACTGTTCTTGATTGTATCGTTTTTAAAAACAGTTATTATGTACGCACTTTTAAGGCTTACGTCTTCAAAATCCTCTTCCTTAAAAACAGCGTTGGCTCTTTCTCAGGTGGGTGAATTTTCTTTTGTTATCTTTGCGGTTGCCAGTATGGGCGGTTTGCTTGATGAGAGTTTGGCTCAGTTTTTAGTTCTTGTTGTAATCTTTTCTATGGTAGTGACACCGTTTTTTATAACGAAAATCAATTCTATTGCAGAATTTTTTATAAAAGAGAAAAATGTAGCAACAGATATCTCATTAATCTCCATAAAAGAGAATCATGTCGTTGTGTGCGGATACAGCGTTGTAGGAAAGTTTGTTGCAAAACATTTGGATGAGTTTGATGCTCCTTATGTGATTATAGATAATAATCCTAAGCATGTGGAGGAAGCTCTTTTAGACGAGAAAGAGGCGTATCTTGGAGATATGTCAAAGCTTTCCATTTTAAACGCGCTGCACGTTGAAAATGCGGCTGCCGTCATTGTGACATTGGATAATACGGAGAAAAAAAGACTTATATGTGAAGCCGTGCTGAATCATACAAAAAATGTAAACTTAGTTGTAAAAGTTGTTTCTTTGGAAGAAAAAGAAAAGTTGGCAGATTTGGATATTACTGTTATTGTTGACGGAAAGCTGGAAGTTGCTAGAGTTTTGGTTGAAAGAATGCTCACCTGCCAATTAAAATACAGATAGAGATTATCTGTATTATTTTTTAGCTTCTTCTTTTTGTTCAGCCACAAGCCACTGCAAGTAGCTAATGCTCCAAGTTAAATCAGCAAAAGCATCTTCAATCCCTTGTTGCGGCTGTTCAAGATGGGCACGAACTTCCTTGAGTCTTTGTTTCAAATACTGTGCCATTGAATAGTACGTATTGAGGGAGTTGTCATCCTGAACTTTTATAATTTCCTGCTCAAGAGTTTTCACAAGCTCAACCTCATTGGGAAAAATATTTCCGGCTTTTCGTATTGTTCTATGGACTTTTTGAAGATGTGCTATATCTACTTTAAAATCTGCATTCATTAGTTGCCTCTTGAACCCGGTTTTATAGCTTCACTTCCATTCTTACAAAGTGGACAGGCATCAGGTGCATACATCTCAAACGTAAAGTCAGCCAGAGCAAAAAATGGAATATCCTGAGGAAGTTTGCAATTTTGTTTTGTGATAACATCGCTATTTTCTCTTTTGCAAAAACCACGATTTGCCAGCGCTGCAACACCAACTATCTTTCCTCCGAGACTCTCTACAACCGCGGCAGCTTCCATGGCAGAACCACCGGTTGTAATGATATCTTCACACATCAAAACTCTTTCACCTTTACTGACTTCAAATCCGCGACGAATGCTCATCTCCCCATTGACACGTTCTGCAAATATGTAACGAACATCAAGTGCTTGGGCAAGAGCAAATCCTGCGATAAGACCACCAAGCGCGGGAGCGCATACGGTATCTATTTGCAGCCCGCTTTCTTTAATCTGTTTTGCCAATGTATCTGCGAGCATTTTGGCTGTTTTTGGATCTTCTAATACTTTTGCAGACTGCAGGTAAAATTGTGAGTGGTTCCCAGAACTGAGTTTAAAATGTCCTTCCAGAAGAGCATCTGCATCCATATATATCTGTTTAATATCCATTATTATTCCTATTTTTTCCATTTCCACATGCCTGGCATGTGGAAATTAAAACTATACTTTTAGTATCTCTACTTCTTTATCTTTTAAAATTTGTTCAATATTTGCTGCGTATTTATCGGTCGTTTTTTGGATGATTTCTTGAGCAGTCTTAGACTCATCTGTTGTAATTTCTTTATCTTTTTCAAGCTTTTTAATTTTATCGTTTGCATTTTTTCTATCATTTCTAACGGAAATTTTTGCATGTTCACCCATAACTTTCATCTGCTTTGCAGATTCTTGTCTTTGTTCTATCGTCATTGGAGGGAAAAACAGTTTGATTTGTTGTCCGTCATTATTCGGATTTACACCAATGTTTGCTCTTGAAATAGCACCGTCGATGGCTGATAGAAGATTTTTCTCCCACGGGTTTATAATTATTGTAGTCGCATCTGTTGCGATAACCGAACCTACTTGATCAAGAGCAGTCATAGTTCCGTAATAGTCGATTTTAACATTATCTAAAACAGAAACCGTAACCTTGCCAGTTCTCAGTGTTTTGAAATCTCGAAGCATATGACTTATGCTTGCTTTCATTTTGTCTTCACATTCGCTATATATCTCATTTAGCATTTTGTTTCCTTGTAATTATTAAAAATAGGCATAATGCATAAGATACATTATCACACTTTATAATTTGTTCTCGTAATTGTAGCAAGAAATATTTTAAATGATATAAAACGGTTTTAAAAAAGAATTCTAAAAAGAAGTTATAACAGCTGCAAAAAGATGCAACTATTTTGTAGTGTTTGTCTCTGTGACAGTTTCAGCGGCCGTTGGAGCAACAACATCCGTGGTTTCAATCATGTTGTCAACTACTGATTGATTGATTGTTTGTGAATACATATACCCTAAAGTGATTGTATTGATAACAAACAAAAATCCTAAAAGAAAAGTTGTTTTTGCTAAAAAGCTACCCGGACCTTTTGCTCCAAATACAGATTCATTTGAACCGCTATATGCACCAAGACCGATGCTCGAGCTTTTTTGTAAAAGTACGGCAATAGTCAAAATTACCACGAGAACAATTTGAACGATAAGTAAAAAACTTGTTGTCATTTATAAATTCCTAAGCTTGTGATTGTAAAAAGTGGCGAATTATATCTAAAAAAAGTTATTATTACAAAATTCGCTATAATTTCAAAAAAATTGGAAACTATATATTATGAATTTCAAAAATATTATCTTTGTTGCAATTATCATTGTTTTTATTTTGCAACTGGTTGTTATGAAGCAAGATTTAAAATCGGAACCCAATGCGCAACAGCCGCTTGTGGCTCTGAGCACATTTTCTTTATATGATATAGCAAAGAATATCTCCTCAGATACTTTAGAAGTTTTTATGATTTTACCTTTTGGGGTAGATGCACACAGTTTTGAACCCACGCCAAAACTTATGGCAGATATACAAAAAAGTGATTTGGTAGTTTTCAACGGTGCAGGGCTTGAACCTTGGACGCACGGCTTTGAATTTAAAAACAGAGTTATTAATATGAGCGAACATGTGAAACTTAGAGAACTTGAATCTGAGGAGCATAAAGATCATGCTCACCACGATGAGCACTCTTACAGTGTGGATCCACATTATTGGCTCGACGTACACAATATGATTCAAGCTGCAAATATCATAACAGAAAATTTTATTGAAATAGCACCTGAAAATAAAGCGCTTTATATAAAAAATAGAGATTTGTACATAAAGATGCTCCATACTTTAGATGCCGATTACAAAACAAAACTTTCCACATGCCAAAAAAATACAATAATAGTCAATCATAATGCGTTCTCGTATCTTGCAAATAATTATGGATTCCATGTGGAAGCACTCAGCGGATTGTCACCGGAAGCTGAACCTAATGCTAAAAATATGATTAAATTGATTGAGCACGTAAAAGAACATAATATTTCAACTGTATTTTTTGAATCTTTTGTTAGCGATAAAGCAATAAAAAGTATAGCACAAGAAGCAAAAGCACGCGTAGATGTTCTTCAGCCTTTGGGTAATATAACAAGCGATGAAGCAAAGCGGAAACTTAGTTTTGAAGAGATTATGCGAGATAATTTAGAAAAAATATCCAAAGCCTTAGAGTGTAAATGAGATTTAAAATACCTATCTTTGATGTTAAAAATTTAAGCTTTGTTGTAAGAGGCCAGAATATACTCTCGAGCATATCTTTAGAAATTTTTAACGGGGAGTATATTGCCATTATCGGGCCAAACGGTGGAGGTAAAACTACTCTTATCCGTTTGTTGCTTGGTTTAGAAAAGCAAACTTTCGGAGATATAAAGATTTATGGTAAAAATATAAAAAACTTTAAAGAGTGGAAAAAAATAGGTTATGTACCCCAAAGAGCCTCTTTGGTAGATGCGTCTTTCCCTGCAACTGTCTTGGATATTGTAAATATGGGCAGAATTTCACAAAGAAAGTTTTTCTCTTCTATGAGTATTCAAGATAAAGAAGCGGTACAAGATGCAATGCTGAAAATGGATATTTTAGAGTTGCAAGACAAAATGGTTGGAACTTTATCCGGCGGACAGAGGCAAAGGGTTATGATAGCAAGGGCTTTGGCATCAAAGCCTGAAGTTTTAATATTAGACGAACCAAATACAGGGGTAGATATAGTTTCTCAAAAAAACTTTTATGCTCTTTTATCCAAACTGAATAAAGAAGAAAATATCACTATTATTTTTATTACACATGATGTGGGTGTTATTGCAGATGATATCGGACGACTTTTTACGATTAATCAAAAAGCTATTGTTTGCAACAATCCAAAAGAGGCTCTGAGTTGTGAAGAGATGAGTGTTTTATACGGCATTGAAGCACATCTTCTTCACAACCATAAGCATGAGCATTAAGAGGTTGGCATGCTAGAAATATTTGAATATGACTTTATGCAAAGAGCCTTTTTTGCAGGTATGATAATCGCACTGCTTGCTTCAGTGAGCGGAACATTTGTAGTTTTAAGACGATACTCAATGATAAGTGAGACACTGGCGCATTCGGCTTTGGTTGGAGTGGCCGTTGGCCTGGTAGCAGGCTTTAATCCTCTTTGGATGGCTGTTGGAGTAGCTTTACTTTCCGCTTGGCTCATTGAGTATCTTAGAAGTTATTTTTCTTTATACTCGGATGCAATCTTGGCTATTTTACTTTCAGGTTCATTAGCCACAGCAGTTATTATTGTTTCTCTGGGCGGGGCATTTAACAATTCTCTTTTCTCATATCTTTTTGGCTCCATTTTGTCAGTGAGCAATGAAGATATAATCACGATACTGGTTTTTGGAAGTATTGCTATGGTTTTGTTATTGACATTTTCTAAAGAACTCTATTTTATAGCGTATGACGAAGAGGTGGCTCAAACAAGTGGCATAAGAGTCAAGCTTTTAAATTTTTTGCTTGTAAGCGTTGTTGCCATTATTATCGCTTTATCTATTAGAGTTGTAGGAAGTTTACTCATTGGTGCGCTCATGGTTATTCCTACAATCGCAGCCCTGCAATATAGAGTCGGATTTTTAAAAACAGTTCTTTTGTCTATTGCATTCGCACTATTGAGCGTGGCATGTGGAATGATTTTATCTTTTTATTTTTCACTTCCCTCTGGCGCGACTATTGTGTTATGTGTCATAAGTATCTTTATTGTATCTTTGGTTATAAATAAAAAATGATTGTAAGTGCGGAATTTTCCAAATATGCCACACATTACGGCTCCCGTAATGTCATACAAAAGAAAGTAGCCCAAAGATTACTAGATAATGTCAAGTCTAAACCTAAAAATATTTTAGACCTTGGCTGCGGTGATGGAGCAATCTGCAGAAGTATTGATTGGACGTATGAAAACTTCACTGCAGTTGATTTTGCTTTGGGAATGTTAGAATTACATCCAAAATCTGAAAAGATCGGGTGTATTTACGGAGATTTTAATGAGCGTGCTCTTTTTGAGAATCTTTCAGCATCGAGGTACGATTATATTTTTTCAGCTTCAGCCTTGCAGTGGGCGACAGATATTGAAACGGTATTTAAAAATATTAAACTTCTGAATGCCCCGGTAGCACTGGCGATTTTTACATCCAATACCTTTAAAACTTTAAATGAAACCGCTTTGCTTCATTCTTTTTTGTCCTCAGCGGAAGAAATATACAAGCTTCAAGAAAAATATTTTGATGCAGAATTTGAATTGGTACGTTATAAACTTGAATTTGAATCCACAAGAGAGATGTTTAGATATATAAAGAAAAGCGGAGTAAGCGGTTCAAGAAAAGTGTTAGATTATAAGCAAACAAAAAAGCTTATGCACGATTATCCCATAAACTATTTGGAATTTGAAGTGGCTTTCATTCACTCTCGTTGAGCAATATCTCTTTTTCTAGGTTATACAGTTCATATCTTATATATTTAAAGTTTTCACTGTAATCGGCGCTTTGAAGCTTATAGAGCTCTTCTAAAACTCTTGAAGATTCCTGTGCTCTTTTAAAATTAGCGGTAAGTATGCTTTTTATATCGGTGCGATTTAATTCACTGTTTGTTGTTGGGCGGAGTACATCATTGATACTATCGCGATGTTTGAGTAGTTCTTGATTTTCTTTTACTCTTGCTTTGTGTCTTAGATGCTTAAGCTTGGAAGATAGTTCTTTGTTGTTATCTCGATATCTCATAATATCTTCTACAACACGTATCCCCTCTTTGAGGCGGTTTAAATTTGCATCAATCACCCGAAAAAGCTCGGGCGAAAGTTGTTTATCAATTGACATGTCAGTCGTCATTATTTCCGAAAATGCCAAAAAGCTGTAAAAGAGCAGTAAAAATATTTAAAAAGTCAAGATAAAGTGCAATGGCTCCGTCGATAGGAGTTTCGTATGCTCCACGTATTATATTTTGAGTGTCATAGATAACCAATATGCTAAACAGTATTACAACTGCACCAGAGATAATAACATGCAACATTGGGTTGCCAAGGAAAATATTAAGTATTGAAAAACCAATAATTACAAAAAGTGCAATCATCAACGGCTTGCCATAACCAGAAAAGTCTTTTGTTGTTTTAATGGCAAAGAAGCTCATAGCTCCAAATACTACAGATGTCATTGCAAATGCATTCCCTATTATTGTTGCACCGCCACTCATTCCAAGTGTGCGAGATAACAAAGGAGCTAGCATTAATCCAGTCATAAATACAAAACCAAACATGACAGCCAGATTAATCCCCGGTTTATGTTTTACAAAATGAAGCCCGATTAAAAGACCAATTTCTAAAGCAAATAACGGCCAAAAATAAGCTGCAATTGTTCCGGCTATCGGAACACCTACGTAAGCACCAACAGCTCCAGCCATCATAGAAGCTGCAAAAAGTTTATAAGTCTCTTTTACAAAAGAGACTATCTGCGAATCACTGCGTGACGCATTTTCATAAGCAAATGAGTTACCTCTTGCATAATCACGATCATAAAGTCCCATTTTTATTCCTTGTGTTGCTCTCTTGGAGCGATAATATTAATTTGATGAGAATTTTATAACAGAATAAGTTAATCAATAGCAACAAAGTAGATTTATTAAATAAAAAAAGATTTAATTTTTATATATAGTGTAAGCTTTATTTATGAGATATAAGAACTTGTTATGAAAAATAAACACTTTTTGTAAAAATCAAAAATTCCTTTAAAAAACACTTGACATTGGATGATGATTTGTCTATAATTCCCGTCCACAAACACAGAGACCTAAAGTTTAGGCCTAGAGAGACTTCGAGTAGAAGCTTTTGAATTATGTTTGAGATCATTGAAAACTAAGCAAGTAAATAGACTTAATAACAATTAAGTTGAAGTTACTTAG
>JAHJJX010000036.1 GCA_018822665.1 bacterium | reverse complement strand
TTTCCCCTGCTGCGTCTGCGGCTGCATTTAAAGTATCGATAGCCGCTTGGAGGGTATTGGCTGCATTGCTTGCTGCGGTGGCTGCTTCATGGGCAAGCTCTTGGGCATCTTCTGCTGCGCTTAGGTTTGCAGGAGTCGGGTTTGCTTGGGCTGCGGCTGCGGCCGTATCGGCTGCTGCGGCTGCTTCGTTGGCTGTAAGTGCGGCTGTGTCGGCTGCATCGTTTAGCTCTGCTACATTGGCTGCCATAGAAGAGATTTTTAAGTCAGAAATAACTTCATTGCTTACAGCTATATCATTTTCGACACGTCGGGCTTCTTCGTTTTGATTCAACGCATTCACTTCATAGGCTGTAGTATCAAATATTCTTGTTCTAAGTTCCGCGTTAATATCTGTACTGGCGTTGTTTGCCTGTGCAAAATGAGCTTCCCCTCCGTCTGTTGATTCTACCACACCGCTATCTTCACCGGCTGCCGTTTCTAGTTCATCAATAGTATCATCTAGATCACCATTCTCTCTTAACATTGCTTGAATAGATTCATTGTGTGTAACTGTTTCATTTTCTGCAAACTCTTTTTCAGTAAGAGATGAATCAAAAAGTTGTGTCTCATCCCCAAGTATAACAATGTCAGTGCCATCATTCATAGATACAATTATGCTATCTGTAGAAGAATTGCCTTTTGCTCCAACAATCGTTTCGCCTTCATAAATTTCATCACCGTTGGAGATTCTACGAAGAGAGCCATCAATCCCTTTTGCATAAAATTCACCATCTGTGCTTACAATTTTTCCAATTATTGCTGACATGATATACCCCTAAAATTTATTTTATGTTGTATAGTATGATAATTTGTAAATTGCGTATATTGGACTTGGGTACAATGCTGTTACTTTTATGTATAAATTTATTTTATAAATAGAAAAGTTTTTGGGTGCCTAGTGAAGGAGATTAAAGCTAGATGCTCATATTTGAGAGATAAACATTAGATTTAATTTTGAAAAATATTCTTTGGGAAAATGAGCATAAGGGCGAATGCAAAATTCTACAAGTAAAGGTGCAGTAATTTTACTATTGCACAAAATACTTCCTTATTCCCAATCTTTGTACATCTCGTTACTATGTTTGTCTTTTTTATATCTTCTTGAATTTTTAGTTTTTTCCAACTGGTTTGAGCTATAAAGAATATCCTCTTTAATATCTTCTATATCATCCTCTGAATCTTTGAGAGATATCATTTTGTTTACAAGTTTTTGTAAATCTTGCAAGTCACCTTTATAGAGGGCTATCTCATCTATTCTTCGAAGAAGTTTCAAGCTGTTCTCTATTTTTTTATCATATCCCTCTTTTGTTAAGTCTACCGTACTTGACAAATAAGATATGACACTTTTATGGAATCGCTCCAAAGCTCTGATATAACGGAGTCTTGTAGAATTTTCTATTGCTTTTACGGATGCTGCCATGTTAGACCTATTATTTATTTATAGCTATAATTATACACTTAAATTTCCACATGGAGAAAATATTGAACAAAATACTGTTATCTCTCATTTTATTATTAAGTTCACTTCTTGCAACCGTTACAAACGAATATCCCTCACAGCAAATACTTGATGTGAAAACACCCATTGTTGATATAAGAACACCCCCTGAATGGATAGAAACAGGACTGATTCAAGGGGCAATTCCAATAATGTTTTTTGATGAAAAAGGCGCTTATGACGTGAAGGCTTTTTTAGAAGAGTTAAGCAAAAAAGTGGACACCACAAAACCTTTTGCTCTCATTTGCAAAACAGGGAGCAGAACAAAAATAATATCAAACTTTTTATCAAGCGAGTTCGGGTACAAGGTTATCAACCTGCAAGGCGGAATGGTATTTGTCAAAGCAAAAAATCTGCCTACGACACCCTATAAAAAATAATGACATTTTTAAAATTTCTTTTTTTTCTTAGCCTAAGGCTCATCGTAACCTTTGCGGTCCTTAGTTTTTTTATCTTTTTGCTCTGGGGTACTTTGTACCTGTTGCTTTATTAACAGAAGCTTGGCATGTGGAAGTTCCACATGCCTGATAAAACAACACCTTATCTCACTCTTAACTTAAATGTGAATCTGAAGCAACTTTATTTCTCATAGGCTTTATATCGTTCATCAAAGCATACAGTGTTGGAAGATAGATAAGATTTAACACTGTTCCCCAAATAAGACCAAAACCAATAGAAATCGCTATCGGCTGCAAGATAACGGCTTGTCCTGAAGCATAAAAGATAAGGGTAAATAGTCCCAAAAATGTAGTAACGGAAGTGATAACGATAGGTCGAAGTCTCAGTTTTGCCCGTTTGAAAAATTCCTCTGATTTATGTGTTCCATGCAAAAAATCAAGCATAATAATTCCATCATTTATTACAACACCGGAGAGCCCCAAGATACCGATGATGGACGGCATAGATAAATTCATCCCTAAAAGCTTGTGTCCAAGCAAGGCTCCCAATATAGAAAAAGGAATGACACTCATAACCATGAGTGCATATTTCATTTTTGAAAAAATGAGCAGCAATGTCAAAAGAATTAAAAACATTGCCAAGATAATAGCACTTTTCATATCCCCTTGCAATTGCTTGTTTTTCTCTTTTTCTCCCAACAGATTCACTTCAATTGCAGAATTTGATATCTCCTCAAGTGTCGATTCAAGCTTGTTTAAGACCTCGTCGGGTGTAATTTTTCTTTTATCCACACTGGCAAATACGGTTTTTACTATATTGCCGTTTAATTTATCTATCTTCTCATAATCGCGTATTTTAATTATCTCAGCAACATCCGTGAGCTTAACATAACGTCCATCCCCTACAGCTATATTAAAATCTAGAAGCGTCTGCACATTGTCTTTGGCGGAATCTTCGGTAATAATCTCCATGACTCCCCGCTCGTTAAAGGTGCTGGTTTGACGTTTTTGCAGAAAATACCCGCTCAAAACCTTCGCAATAGATGCTTCACTCAATCCCAAACTCTCGCCATAAGAATTTATTTTTATTTTATATTCCATTTTTCCATAACGGATATTGTCGCTAAAATTTAAAATTCCATCTATTTTCGACAGCTCGTCTTCTATCTTTTTGATGGCAGCGTCAAGTGCAGTATCGCTGTTTCCGGAGAGATTTACCTGAATATCACTTCTTATGAGTCCCGGCTTGTCTTCCATGACACCCAGTTCCACCATTTTGTATTTTTCTTTAAATGGAGCGATTATCTCCCTGACGCGAGGAGAAAGTTCAAATGTTTTAAGTTTTCTTATTTTCTCAGGATTATCAAAGTCAAAAGTGAAATTCAAAACCGGATTTATATACTTGTTTATCCAATTGGTTTCGGCTCTGTCATAAAGCTCCATAGAAACATAAAATACATTGTTGTTTCTTTGCGTTTCACCAGACAAACTTCTTCTGTATCCGCTTGTAGAGGAGATAGATTTGAGTGAAAATTCTTCCGAATATTCCATCATTTTTGCTTCTATCTCTCTTGCGATTGCAAAGGTGTCTTCCAGAGGTGTGTTTGTGTCAAGCTTTCCCGAAATATAAAGATTATTGCCATCAAAATTTGGAAAAAATTGAAACTTCATAGATTTGGCGGTCATGTATGTAAGGATAGGGATGAGAATCAAAAATGTTACCAAAAATAATTTTTTTCTCTCTATGTGAAACGATAATATTTTTTCGTACAAGTTTTGAAAAGGGGTCCAATCGACAAGATTGTTACTCTTTTTCAAATATTCCTTTGCATGAAGCGGCAGGAAGAAAAAACTCTCCAGCAAAGAACCAAATAAAATCATGACAACAACAATGGGTACTAAAACAAGAAAAAGTGCTATCTCTCCTTGAAGCATAAACATAGGCAAAAATGCAGCGGCAGTTGTTACGGTAGCCAAAGTAACAGGGAGCATCATCTCTTTAACGCCTAAAATAGCAGCCTCTTGAGTGTCCATTCCATCATCGATATGGCGTTGAATGTTTTCACTCACAACGATTGCATCATCCACAACAATACCGATAACAATAAGCGCGCCCAAAAGTGAAACGATATTGATGGAATAACCCAAATGATAAATAAATAAAAGTCCGATTATAAAAGAAAAAGGAATTCCAAGTGCCACAATGAATGCTATACGGAGATTTATAAGAAGATACATAGATAAAAATACAAGGATAAGTCCAAACATCAAATTTGAAATTACGGTGTCAAGGCGGTCTTTCACCGGTTTTGAACTATCTTCGTAAAAATTAAACAGCACCCCTTCGTAACTGCTTTTATTCTTCTCAATATATGCCCGAAGCTCTTTGGAAAGCGTAATTGAATTGCCCTCTTCCGATTTGGATATGACAAGCGTTAATGTTTTCTTGTTGTTAAAAGAAGATAAGGTGTCCGTTTGCGGATAGTGGATTTTAACCTCGGCAATATCACCGAGCTTTATAAATTTGCCGTCTATTTTAAGTGTACTTTCACTCCATTCCTTCACATTTGCTTTTCCGTTTACCGTCGAGATAAAAACAAACTCACCTCTTTCTTCTATGTTTCCGATAGGAAAAATATACGATAAATCTGTAATGGCATCTAAAACGCTCGAAGGGTCTAAATCATACGCTAAAATTGCCTGCGAATTGAGTCCTATGGAAACTTCTTCATCGGAATCTCCGCGAATCACTATCTCACTGATATTTTTAATTCTTGATAATTTTGATTTTAGCTCTTGTGCAATCGCCGTGAGCTCCCCTTGAGAGAATTTGTCGGAGGAAACCGACAACTTTATCAATGACCTGCTTTTATCCATAAGCGTTGCGATTGGCTCCTTCATGTCCGAAGGAAGATACTGTTTTGATGCGGCTATGGAATCTTTTACTTTATTAAGCAGATTGATGTTGTTCGCATTTTCATTGAGCGTCAAAATAATCGCAAAGGAACCGGGAGTGATGATTGTTTCCGTTTTGTCTATTCCGCTGATATTGCTAAGCTCGTCTTCTATGTCACGAACCGCCATCTTGTCCATGCTTGTCGAACTTGTTCCTGCGTAATGCCCTCTGACATTAATCATATCCAGCTCAACACTTGGAAATATCTCTTTTGGAATATTTATATAAGCATTCACGCCCAAATAAACCAAAAACACTAAAAGCATATAATTTAAACGTTTGTTATGTAAAAAATACTCTATGAGTTTAATCATTCTGTTCTCATTCTTTAATTTCTAATCAATCATAGGTGCGAAAGCTTTTGTACTGATGCTTACACGTTCACCTATCCTTAAATTTTTAACTTCATCATAGGTAGCAACCACTTCGACAAGCTGTTGCCCTATGGAAATAATCACCACATAAATTACGTCCACTTTCACAACATCCAGCAATTCACCCTCAAAGGAAAATTTTTGGCTTCCTTTTGTTCTTAAAAGCACTTCTTTTGGGGAACCGTCATGAATAATTGTACCCTGCTCCAGCACTATGACACGGCCGCAGAGCCTATAAATCTCACTTGGGTCATGACTCACCATAATGGTTGTTGTTCCAAACTCTTTATGAAGTGCAAGTATCTCATTTTGCAGCTTTGTTCTCATCATCGGGTCCAGAGCAGAAAGAGGTTCGTCCATTAAAAGCAATTTCGGCCGTCTCATAAATGCACGGCATAAGGAGACCCTTTGTTTCTGACCGCCGCTTAAAGTATTTGGCAGACGTTTGCTTAATTCGCTCAACTGCGTAACTTCTAAAAGATGCTTTGCCAATTTTTTATCTTTTGCAACATATAAAAGATTTTCTTCTACGCTCATATTTGGAAAAAGCGCATAATCCTGAAAAACAAATCCTATTCCGCGCTTTTGAGTGGGCATGTGGAACTTGTCGTTCAACCAGATTTCATCACCGATATGCAGGGTTCCCAAAGAATCTTCTAAGCCGGCTAAGATTCTCAAGAGTGTAGTTTTTCCGCTTCCGCTTTCTCCTGCCAAAGCTACAAAAGAATGTTCTTTTATCTCAAGTTCAACATTCAAATCCATCACTCCGTTGCTGCCATGGAGCTTTTTGTTGATATCGATTTTAATCATTGATGGAAACCGTTAAATTTCTTATTGTGTTTATGATTAAAAATATAAACACTCAAAAGAACAAGAAAGCTGATAACAAGCATAATCGCACTGTAAACATGCGCGCTTGTATAATCCATAATTTCAACCATCTCATAAATAGCAACAGATGCCACCTTTGTCTCCCCCGGGATACTTCCTCCCACCATCAAGACAACTCCAAACTCTCCAACCGTATGGGCAAAAGTTACAATAACTGCCGTAAGAAGTGCAGGTTTTATGTTGGGAAGGGCTACTTTGAGCATCGTCTCAAATTTGCTTTTTCCGGCAATATAGGAAGCTTCAAGCATATTTTTATTTATCCCCTCAAAGCCGCTTTGAAGAGGCTGCACCATAAAAGGCAGAGAGTAAAAACAACTTGCTATCACAAGGCCGCTAAAATTAAAAACCAGCTTGATTCCAAAATATTCTTCAAAAAAAGCTCCCACGGGAGAATTTTGAGACAAAGCAAAAAGTATATAAAATCCTAAAACAGAAGGGGGAAGAACAATGGGCAAAGCTGTCACAGCCTCTAAAAATGGTTTTACCTTGGAAGATGTTTGAGATAAATACCAGGCAAAAGGCAGACAAAGCAGAAATAAAATCAAAGTAGTAATTCCTGCTAATTTAAAAGATATCAAAAAAGGGGTATATTCGATATTTTGCAGTATCTCTATCATTTAGAGAACCTCTTTAATGGAGAGTTCACTGGCCTTTATGAAAAGCGTAACATCATCATTTGCCTGCAAATTCATTCTCTTTGAAGAATTTAGCGTAATGAGGCTCTCAAACGGCACCCCTTTTACACTTAGGTGTACCCTGCTTAAGAGTTGTCCGTTTTCAACACTCACTATTTTCGCTTCAAACATATTGGAGTAACTCACCAAGCCACTAAAATCTTTTGCAATGGCGATATGTGTGGATTTGGCAGAAAGTCGAACTTGAACTCCGGCCTGCACGTCAGCGCTTAAATCTAAACTCATCATACAAAGAGTTGTTCCGAAAAAATCAAAATTTACAATAGTGAGACCATCCATACTCTCAATTTGAACAACTCTTGCTATTAATTTATTCATAGCTTTTATGAAACTCTTTTTGTAACATTCTTTTCTCTTTTATCAGAAATTTTATAAAAGAGATTTTATCACATTACTTACACCTTGGTGCAAATTATAATTTGAAATTGGAAAATCAAGTGACTCGTTTTCAAGATTCACGGTGTATCTGCTAAGATAATCTCCTAAAAGTTTCAAATCAATTTTTTCATATCTTTGGCATGTGGAACTCTCAAGTTTTGTTCTGAGCAATGTTTGTGCTTCATTGGATTTTTGCAGGGTAAAAGCCAAGGTTTTTAAACTTACAAAATCGCTCCATTTTAAAAACAGTTCCGGAGTTAAATCATCAACTGCCGTACCCTCAGGATTAAATAACATATTATTATCTCTCAAAGGGATTAAAACACTTAAAATAGCACGGCTAAAAGGCACTATTTTATCTGCCCAAAACGGAGATTCATTTCTCGTTTTCAATTCTGCTTCGAGAACATTGAGTATTTCATCTCTATTTGCGCTTTTAAAAAGCTCGTAACTCTCTTGTTTCATAATTATTTCCATTTATTTTTGCATAATGATACCCTTTTTGTATAATGTTGCTTTTAAATCAGGAGATATACTTTGAAATTCAATAAAAGTTTTATAACGAACCTTACAGCAGTCGTTTGTATAGGTTTGTCATTTGTATTAAAAGGTGAGTTTTCTTCCGCTTTGCTTTTCATCGGATTGTTTGCTCTCTCGGGCGCGCTTACGAACCAACTTGCAATCCACATGCTCTTTGAAAAGGTGCCTTTTCTTTATGGTTCAGGGGTGATTCCCGCAAGATTTGAAGCATTTAAAAGTGCTATAAAAAAACTTATGATGAATGAATTTTTCACAAGAGAACAGCTGGACAATTTCTTTAAAAGTGAAGAAAAGAAAATAAACCTCGCCCCAATTATAGAAGAAACAGATTTCTCACCTGCTTTTGATGCACTCAGCAAAACGGTTATGGAATCCTCTTTTGGCGGGATGCTGGGAATGTTTGGAGGAGAAAGTGCTCTTAATGGGCTTCGTGAGCCGTTTTCTTTAAAGATGAAACATGCTGTTATTAAGATAGTAAATTCGGATGCCTTCAATGACACCCTGCAAGCACACATGCAAAACTCATCTCTGAGTGATGACATGATTCTGTCGATAGAAAATGTAATTGACGCAAGACTGAATGAACTCACTTCTCAAATGGTAAAAGAGATAGTTCAAAAATTAATCAAAGAACATCTTGACTGGCTTGTTGTCTGGGGTGGAGTTTTTGGTGGAGTTATCGGGCTCTTGAGCTCAAGGATATTGTAATTGCATTGTTAAATATCTCGGCATGTGGAACTTTCCACATGCCGACTATTTTTTCAAATTGCTAAAGTCAACAGCCTCTTGTTTTTTATATTTGGCATTTTTATCTATCTGCTTTAATGCTAAACTCTCAAACTTAGCCTCAAGCTTTTGAAGCATTTCATCCTCTTTAAATGCAAGTCTTGCTCTTTTGATTTTCTCTAATGCAACTTTTGCCTCTAAACCATCTTGAGAAAAAAGTTTTTGTAAAATTTCCAAAGGCTCGCCAAGAACCACTGCATACCACTTGTTTTTATAAAAAAGCTGAAGCATCACTCCGTCTTCACGCGTATAATCTGCAAAATTTATATAATAATCGTTACTGCTGTCTTGCGCTTTTTCACTCCACTCCGTAATAGTATAGTTTGACTGTACCAAATCAATCGTAGCTAAGCGAAAATTCAGATGTCTGTGATTGAAAGCTATTTCATCGCCCATGGCATGAAGTTCTTTATTTCCGCGCTCCACTTTTGCGATTGCAGAGAATGTGGAAAAATCTATCTTTCCGGTTGCAAGTGATGTCATCTTCACCTTCTTGTCTTCACTGACTATAAAAAAGTCGGCAAATACAAAACTAAAAAAGAGTGTTAAAAATACTAAAACTCTCATTACTCAACTTCTATAATAACATCTGCTATTTCTATCGTATCTCCGGAAATTATCTTAGCTCTTTTTCGAAGCTCAACCTCTGCATTTCTTTTTACATACCCCTCAGCGATAAGCATTTTAGCCTGAGCACCGCTGTCAACCAAGTCTAAAACTTTTAAAAGTTTAAACAATTCTATATAATCATCTTGAAGTTCAAATTTCATTTTCATACCTATTTTTTAATCTTGCAATCATAGCTAAATTAGAATTGGATACACCAAAATAAGAGATTCAAAAAAGAAATTATTGCACATCTCATTTGCAAAAAAAATATTGACTTTGCATTCACAATAGAGTAATATTTGGGGCTTAACATTTGACAAAAAAGAAATTATGAATTTAGGATTCAGAATGAACTCTTCTACCCTTCAAAATATTGCACTTCTAAATCTTTTACAGGTTGTTATCTTTGTTTTAAGTTTTCCTGTTGCGATTTATGTTTTTGGTTTTTCCATCTATATTGTTGCGCTTACCGTCCTTCATATTGCACTTGCTTTGCATCTTCGCTCACAGCTTATGCTGGCAAAACGTGCGATTGAAGAACTAACACAAACCATTACTCAGGCATCAGCGGGAGATTTTGAAGTTATAGCACCTGTTATCGGTGAGGGTGAGATTAAAACACTCTCTACGGAGTTCAATTCTCTTCTCTCACAAGTTACTCACTATATCTCTGAAACAAGCAAGACAATTGATATCGCCGGAGACAACACGAGAACGTATTATGGCAAAAGTGAAAATCTCAATCCTACCCTTGCAAATGCCGTAGAAAATATTAATGAATCCGTAAGAGCTATCGAAAAAGGCTATGTTCTCCAAATTCGCGGGGATTTTACCGAAAAACTTCATGATTTAGGCGGAGGAATCGCGCAGGGCTTGCAAGTCATTCAAAACAACCTGCTTCATAATTCACAAGAAGTAGAAAAGATATCTAAAATGTCCCAAAGCACTTCCGATGAAGCAACCAACAGCATGGAGTCTATGCAAAATGTAACCGAACTTTTCCGTGATATGATTGAAAAAATTGATGCGACACATCAAAATATTAACGGGCTCTCAGAGCGTTCAAGCGAGATTTCCACGATTGCAGGATTAATTAAAGATATTGCGGAACAAACAAATTTACTTGCTCTCAACGCAGCAATAGAAGCAGCTCGGGCGGGTGAACACGGAAGAGGATTTGCAGTAGTAGCAGATGAGGTTCGCAAGCTTGCAGAAAGAACACAAAAAGCAACGCAGGAGATATCTATTACCATTTCAACGCTTCAGCAAGAAACACGCGATATCCAAAGCAACTCCGAAGAGATGTCAAATATTGCGCAAGATGTGACACAGACCATTGACGAATTTGCAAATACGCTTGGAAATTTTCAAATCAACGCAAAAGAATCTGCAGAGTACGCGCTTTATATTCGCAGTTCACTCTTTATGGTTTTGGTAAAAATAGACCATATTTTGTTTAAATCAAATGCTTATTCGGCAGTTATTGCAGAAAAAAAAGAAGCGGAATTTTCTAATCATACAAATTGCCGTCTCGGGCAATGGTATCTTAGTGCAGGCAAAGAACATTACGGGCACACCAGCGGGTACAAACTCATTGATGCTCCACATGCCAAAGTACATGACAATGTACTTAAAAATGCAGCCTTTGTTAAACAAGGCACGGCAATGCATCCACAAAATGAACACGCTATTATCAGCAACTTTACGGAGATGGAAAAAGAGAGTGAAAAGCTTTTCCATATTCTTGATGACATAATACTAGAGTTAATGCCAACTTCAAATAAAAAATGAAAATATATGATTTTTTAATAATCGGGGCGGGAAGTGCGGGGTGTAATATCGCTCATTTCTTACACCAAGAGGGTAAAACAGTAGCCGTTGTAGACAGAGAAGGGATAGCAGGAGGAGCCAGCGGAGCAGCCGGAGCTTTTTTGTCGCCTCTTGCGGGTAAACAAAATCTTTACAATACTTGTGTCAATGAGGCGCTTAAGTTTTCACTAGATTTTTATCAAAAACTAATACCCGATGCCATCGATAAAAAAGGTGTACTTAGAGTTATAAATGCTCATTTTAAAGAAGAGAAGCTCAAAGACAATAATATAAAGTATGATTATTTAGATGCAAAAAAACTCCAAAAGATATCGAAGAATTTTAGAGAAATAGACGGTTATTTTTATAAAAATGCAGCTGTTTTAGAGCCTATGAAATTCTGTAAAAAACTCATAGAAGGATGTGATTATTACACCAAAGATGTAAAAGAGTTCACTTTTGAAAACGATTTTTACACAATAGAAGATATTAAAGTAAAAAATATCATTTTAGCGCAAGGGGTGAGCAACCCTTTGGTAGCACTTCCTTATATGCAGATATCTCCAATCTTTGGGCTTAGAATTGATGTCAAAACAACAACTGCCGTCCCCTTTAATATTCATAAATCTATTTCTGTCTCAACAAACAAACAAGACGGTACGATATCGCTCGGAGCAACGCATGAAAGGCACGATACGGCGAAGACAAATTGTTCAACCACATGTGATAAATGTCAATTTTATATAAATACAGAAGAGGTGCAGATTAAAACTCTTTTAAATCAAGCAGATGCGCTGATGAAACTCGAAGATTTAGAGATAGTAAAAATATATAAAGGGGCAAGGGCAACCATTAAAAGCTATTTTCCTGTCATTGGAAAAATCATAGATTATGAAAAATCTATGAAAAAATATCCATCTATAAAAAACGGCACGAAAATTTCAGCAGATACATTAGAATACTATCCGAATCTCTATGTTATCAACGCTCTAGGTTCGAGAGGTTTTGTGTTTGGTCCATATCTTGCAAAAATATTAAGTGAAAATATAATCCGTGACACTCCGATACCCAAAGAGCTCTCAACCCAAAAACTTTTTTATAAGTTGGCAAGAACAAAACTAATAGATTAGTTCAAAAATAAAAAGAGAAAAAGTAGTTTTTCTGTACAAGTAATCTTTAAAATCCTTAGTGATACAATCTTGCATTATGCAGATAAGCTCAAATATACTCTATGATATCGGTTCAAATTATTCCATAAAGCTTAAGGAGGGTGAGTATCTTGTTTATGAAGATGATGAAACCGGAAAAACTCCAGACGAAGCAAAACTCCAAAAAAAACAAGAAAAAGCTCAAGAGGGTTCTCGCTCCAAAGAAAAGCTGAGTCCGGACGAAGAGAGACTTGTAAGAGAGCTTCAATCACGTGACTCTGAAGTTCGTTCCCATGAATCAGCCCATCAAGCAGCCGGAGGAGGAATGACTGGAGCGGCTTCTTTCACCTACCGGCAAGGTCCGGATGGGAAAATGTATGCCATCGGCGGGGAAGTGTCCATTTCAATGCAATCAGGCTCTAGCCCTGAAGAAACCCTTCGAAATGCAAGACAGATTGCAGCAGCGGCTATGGCAGCCGGCAATCCAAGCCCGCAAGATTATTCTGTTGCTTCTAGCGCCAAAGTAATGGAGATGAAAGCTTTGCAACAACTGGCAAAGGAGCAGCAAGCAGAGATGACAGGAAAAAAAATATATAAAAATGAAGCCGATAAAACAATTCTTTAATGACTGCTGTAAATGTAATTTTTTATCTGACTACTTTCTAAAAAAAACAAACTCTCGCACCAAAACTTTATGAATCAGTTTATGAAATATCGCATAAATTTCACATCCGATACAAAAAGCAAATGCCGCTTCCAAAAATGCACATGCCGCAAGTGCACCCATTAGTAAAACTGAGGTCAACGCGTACCCAAACAAAAACGCAACTAAAATGCTAATAACAAATAAAAATCCTAGTTTCGAAGCAAATACTTTTGGCCCTGCATCTACTTCCTGTTTTTTTAATTTCATAAATTTTGCCAAAAACTTGCTTATGTGAAAAAGGATGCTCATTTTCGGGTATCCTGAAACACGTATTGAAAAATCATATACTAAAATGAGTACTATACTAAGTTGTGGGGCTTGAATAAACAAGATTCCTAAAGTCGTTACCAAACCTGCAAGAACTCTCGCTGCATTTTGATCTACTTTTTTATATATTATGGGGCATGATTTCACTCTTTTTCCTTATATGCTATAGTTTAAAAATTTATTTTTATATCCCGCAAGTTTTGTAATACTGATATCAAAAAGGCTGTTTACACTCTCTTTTGTATCTTCAAAAAAAAGATTTATGATTGGATGCTCTACATGTATGTCAACAACCTTCAACGTATCTTCAAGTGCAAGCAATATATCCAATACTTTAATCTCTTCCGGGGAACGTGCCAAAATATATCCGCCTTTGGCGCCTCTTACACTTTTAACAATTCCGGCACGTCTTAGTTTTCCAAGCAACTGTTCAAGATAATTTTGAGGGACTTTAGCATTTAAAGCTATCTCTTTTATCTGCATCGGTGCGTCTTGTGTGCGTTTGCTCAACTCACATATAGCAGCCAAACCATACGCTCCTTTTGTTGATATAAGCGGCATCTTAAATCCTTTTATAAATTTCTAATGATGTAAGTATACACGCATTTAAAATCAATGTAAAGTAATTTACTTGTATTTAATTAGAATTGAATTTACTACGATAAAGCATTGCATACAAAGGAATATTCTAAACACAACTATTTTACTATCAATAAACACGACAATTAAACTTGACTATAATCGTCATGCCCACTGAATTTAATAAAATCTTATTTTGATTCAAATTTTAGAGCAGATAAGAGAAATACAAGACGGCTCACATGGATTCGATCAAGCGAATTGAGCCATTTAAACTTCTTTATTTAAAATAGAAAATCCCAATTCATTTATCGCCATATCTATCATTTCAATAGTTTTTGCCATAGTAATTTGAGAAATATCCGGTAGTTTTTCACCCCATAGCGCTTGGGCTTCATTAAAACCACGCAAAACACCTTCTCGTCCCGCGCGGAGTAAATCTTCATTTCCATTTGCCCCACTAAGAACAAAATCAGCAATTCTTTGTGAAGTTTTAGATATACCAAAAAAACCATCTTCGCTGACAAGGGCGGCTGCTTCATTTTGTGAAAGCTCTGCTATATTTTTACCTTCATAACCAATATTATTTAAAAAATCTTGAAACTCTTTATAATCTTTTTCAAATTTATTTTCCAAACTTAAAGAGTTGCTTTGAACACCGATTGACTTAAAAGTAAAAACATTCGCATTTTGAGTTACGATTTCCCTCAACTCTTTTGCTTCACTTTGAGACAACTTACCCGTATATAGATTCTTAACCTGCGCCCATGTATCTGTTTGACTCATAGGACTATTTACAGACGATATTTGCATCCTCTCCTCCTCCTAAGATATATTATTAAATAAACAATATCTGCATTACATATCGTCAAACTCCCTGAAATAATTAACTCTAAGCAAAAACATTTAAACGTAATTTAAGTTTAAATATAGAATATACAGCTATACTTCTGCTGATGAAAGATGAGGATCGAGTTCATCTTTAGTGTGTATGAATGTATTCTGCTAGACCAAAACTCAAACCCCTAGATTTTGATTCCACTTTATAATGAAGTGTATTTTTCCCTTAAAAGGTATTACAATGGCACAATTGCTTGACGGAACTGTAAAATGGTTCAACGAAGAAAAAGGTTTTGGATTTATTCAACAAGATAATGGCGGCAAAGATGTATTCGTACACTTTCGCCAAGTAAACAACTCAGGACACGGTCGTGTGTCTTTAGCTGAAGGTCAAAAAGTAACTTACGAAATTGGTGAAGGTCAAAAAGGCCCTCAAGCTGAGAACGTAACTCCACTATAAGTGACTTATCGCAGGCCTTTTGCCTGTGATTCTTTTCCAAATTTTAAAAATCTACCATTTTTTAACATATTAATAACAAATAGCACAACTTTCTTACAATTTCTTTTTTAAAAATACTTATTTTACAAAATATAAGATATAATACCTCCGATGAAAGATGAGGTTCGAGTTCATCTTTAGTGTGTATATATATACTCTATTAGACCGAAAAACTCTCCGATTTTGATTCCACTTTGTAATGAAGTGTATTTTCCACCATAGAGGTATTATAATGGCGCAATTGCTAGACGGAACTGTAAAATGGTTCAACGAAGAAAAAGGTTATGGATTTATCCAACAAGATAATGGCGGTAAAGATGTATTCGTACACTTTCGCCAAGTAAACAACTCAGGACACGGTCGTGTGTCTTTAGCTGAAGGTCAAAAAGTTACTTACGAACTAGGCGAAGGTCAAAAAGGCCCTCAAGCTGAGAACGTAACTCCACTATAGTTACCTCTTTGCAGGCTTCGGCCTGTAATATTTATTTTTTCAAAAGAACTTCAATCACAAAATCCACTTAAATATTCAAAAACTGCATACATTCTCTTGCAATTTCCAACTCTTCATTTGTTTGAATAACCATTATTTTTACACTACTTTTTTTCGAAGAGATAAAAAGCGAATTTTTTTCATTGAGAGAGATATCTATCTCAATTCCACATGCCAGATTTTGCATTACTTTTTCTCTGATGAGAGATGCGTTTTCCCCTATTCCGCCTGTGAAAACTATTGCATCCACCCTTCCAAGAAGTGCCATGTATGCACCAATATATTTCTTTATTCTTCTTACCATTATGCTTATCGCCAACTTTGCGTTTTCTTCATCCGAGGCTAAAATAGCTCTCATATCATTTTTGCCGCAGATACCGACTAAACCAGATTTTTTATTCAAAATCGTATCTACCTCATCCACACTCAACCCCAACGCTCTTTGCATATATAAAATAATTTCAGGGTCTATATCTCCGCATCTTGTTCCCATCACAAGCCCTTCAAGCGGAGTAAATCCCATAGAGGTATCTATGCTTATCCCTTTTTCTATCGCACAGGCACTTGAACCGTTTCCAAGATGAAGAGTTATAACATTGAGTTCCTTTACATTTTTTTGTAAATATTTTGCTGTTTGTTTTAAAATATAAGAATGGGACGTTCCATGAAAACCGTATCTTCTGATTTTATATTTTTCATACATCTTATAATCAAGGGCATAAAGAAAAGCCTCTTTTGGCATGTGGGAATGAAAGGCTGTGTCAAAAACGGCTATTTGGGGAGTAAACGGTGCTTTTTTTCTGGCAACCAAAATACCTTCTAGATTTGCTTCATTGTGGAGCGGAGCTAAGGGAATGAGAGCTTCAATTTTTTTGAGAACACTTTCATTTATCAAAGTTGCCTTTTGAAAATCTTCTCCGCCGTGGACTACTCTATGTCCAATTGCGCCAAGAGATGAAAAATCTTTTAATATTTCATATTCTGATAAAAGAGCGATTATTTTTTCCAATCCATCATGATGATTTTTAATAACAGACCTTATACTCGTCTTTTTATCGCCATATTCAAAAAAGGTTTCAGAACTAAATTCTCCAATCTTTTCAACTAAAATATGTGCTAAAACTTCCTCTTTTTCCATACAAAAAAGCTGAAACTTTATAGAAGAACTTCCGGAGTTTATAACGGCTATATTCATAAATTTTGTCCTGCTTGAATGGCTGTAATTGCCACTGTATTCACTATATCTGCTACCAAACACCCGCGGCTCAGGTCATTTATTGGTTTACGAAGTCCTTGAAGCACCGGACCGATTGCAACAGCATCACTGGAACGCTGAACAGCTTTATAGGTGTTGTTTCCTGTATTTAAATCCGGAAATATGAAGACACTTGCTTCTCCTGCAACCTTGGAATTTGGCAATTTTGCAGAAGCAACTTGCTTGTCTATGGCTGCGTCATACTGTATCGGACCATCTATAAGTAAATTTGGATTTTTTATTTTTGCTATTTTTGTAGCTTCTCTCACCTTATCAACATCCGCACCGCTTCCGCTATCCCCCGTAGAATAAGAAAGCATTGCCACTTTTGGCTCTATCCCAAAAGATAAGGCTGTTTTGGCAGAGGCGATAGCGATATCTGCCAGTGTCGCCGCGTCAGGGTCTTGATTAACCGCACAATCTCCATATACTAAAACCTTTGTTTTTAAACACATAAAAAATACGCTTGAAACGACTGAAACTTCCGGAGTTGTTTTGATTATTTGAAGCGCAGGCCGAATAGTGTCCCCCGTTGAATGAATGGCTCCGCTAACCATTCCATCCGCATATCCCAAATGAACCATCATGGTTGCGAAATAGTTTACATGTGTCATTGTATCTTCAGCTGCCTGATGACTTAAACCTTTTTCTTTTCTCATCTCAAAAAACAGATTGACAAATTCTTCTCTTAGCGTGGAATCAAGATGGTTTATAATGGTGGCCTTGCTTAAATCAAGTCCCAGTCTCATATAATTTGCTTTAATATCAAGCTCTTTGCCTAAAAGAATAATATCTGCAACATCTCTTAAGAGAATTATTTCTGCGGCTCTGAGAATTCTTTCATCACTGCTCTCGGGTAAAACAATTCTCTTTTTATTTGAACGTGCTTTTTCAAAAAGCTGATACTGAAACATCATAGGTGTCATAACGTTGCTTATGGCATTTGCTATTTTTTCTTCAATGGCTTTAGTATTGACACTCGCATTAAATAAACCATGCGCCAGAGCTATTTTTCTCTCACTGCTCACTCTCAGTCTTGAGTGAACTTTTGAAAGATTTTTCGCCGTTTCATAGGTGTCGGTTTCAACGGACAAGACAGGTATTTTAAACCCATCAAGCCCCAAAACCAACTTTTGAATATTTGGATGCGCCGGCATGTGGAGTGGAAAAATAATTCCCGAAATATTTGGATAAGCATTGGAATACAAGGCTCCAAGAACTCCCAAAATTATTTCTGACCTATCTGCGGGAACCACAACCAAATCATCCTCTTCTATATGTTCCAAAAAATTATTCAAACTAAGAGCCGCAACTTTCACATGTCTGATAATACGAGTGTGATCTTCAGCTCCGAGGATAACAGGTTTTGCATCTAATGCTTCCATGACATCTTCAATTGTAGGCATATTTAATTCTGCTATCTCTTTTAAAAGGTAGGTTGTTACTTTATAATTCTTTAGCTTTTCTTGAAGCTGCGCATATTTTTCATCATCAAGCCTATTTATAAACGTCGCAAAATGGGTACATCCTTCACATACCGTATTTTCATTTTCAATTAAAATACTCTCATAAACTTCTTGGACCGTACTCTCTTTGGCATTAATAATATTTATATATGGCGATCCGAAATTTTGCGCTATTTTTATATTTAAATCGTAATTGATAGTATTACTTATAAATGAACGGCGTATCCCTTCGCATAAAACAAAATCATACTCTTTTTCCAATTTTTTATACTTTGATATAAGCTGGTTCATAAGCTCATCCGTTTTATGCAAAGCTATCATATTTTCAACATATTCTATGTCAAATCCATACGCATCTTCATACCGCATATCTAAATTATATCTCCCTAAAATAAAGCTGATATCGCCGTCTTTGACATTCTTGGATGAGATAACGGGACGGAAAAAAGCGACTCTGTGAATATTTCGTTTTAATATTTCCATCATTCCCATAGAAACAAACAAAGTTCCGGCATTTTTTTCTTGAGCAGCAATAAAAAGAGATTTAATTTTCACAAACTTCTCCCGAACATAAAATATGCTAAATGATAGAGTTATTTTTGTTAAAAATGGCTGTGTTGTGATAGGATTACAAAAAAAATGGAAAATTATATGCCTTGTATTTGCGGACTTGAAAAAGACTATAAAGAGTGTTGTGGAGCGATAATAGAAAACAAAAAAGCAGCTTTTACTCCGGAGGAGCTGATGAGAAGTAGATACAGCGCGTACGTTCAAGGAAACGGGAGATATTTGGTTCTCAGCGCTGTTGAAGAAAACCGTTATGATGAAGATGTGGAGCTAATACAAAATTTCAGCAACTCAGTTGAGTGGTTAAAACTTGATATTTTAAATGTTAAAGATGATACGGTTGAGTTCAAAGCGTATTACAAAGAAAATAAAAATATAAAAGTTTTACATGAAAAAAGCAAGTTTAAAAACAAAGACGGCATCTGGCTTTATGCAAGCGGAGAGCTTTACAATTCTAAGGTTGAGAGAAATGAAAGTTGTCCGTGCGCAAGCGGAAAAAAATATAAAAAGTGCTGTGGTTAAACATTTTTTACAAAAAGATAGCTCAGTTTTGAAAATATATTTTTCTCATAAAATATATGTGCTTCTTCTCTGGAAATTCCGGAGGAAAGCACTATATTTTCGCACATCCCCATCTTTGCATAATCATGAAGATATTCAAGCATTAACGTAGCATATTTTTTTCTTCTGCAATCTTTATCTGTAATCAAATCATACACATATAAATGTCTTTTATGATAGAGGTTGGTTTGTATCGCCGCACCTGCATACGTCATAAGATTTTCACCTTCAAAAACACCAAACATCTTATATTCCATACAACGCATATCATAAATTAAATCTTCAAATTCTTTATAAGAAAGCTCGCTACGCAACTGAACTACAAGCTCATACGCACTCAAAAGTTCTCTCAAGTCAAGTTCTCGTATCTGCATCCAAAACCTCGGCATGTGGAATCTCTTTTTTTATAAAAAAAAGTAAAATTGATATTTTAACTTCATAGTTTATATAATAACAAATAATATACCACTATAATATTTGAAATTGTCGTTATTTTACATGCAGGAGTCAGAATATGAAAAATACAATCACAATTACAGACAACAGAACAGGAAAAGATTTTGAGTTTGATATTCTTGATGCAACGCGAGGTCCGAGTGTCGTGGATATATCAAATTTTTACACGCAAACGGGTATGTTTACCTATGATAACGGCTATACCTCCACTGCCAGCTGTAAATCCTACATCACTTTTATTGACGGAGCAAAAGGGGAACTTCGATACAGAGGGATGCCCATAGAAGAGCTGGCGCAAAAATACAATTTTTTAGATGTTTGCTATCTGCTCCTCAACTCAAAACTTCCTACTCAAAAGGAAGTAAAAGATTTTGATTTGGAAATACGACACCGCTCCTTTATACACGAGGGATTGAGAAATTTATTTCATGCTTTTCCCTCCGATGCGCACCCTATGGCAACACTCTCTTCTGCGACATCCGCATTATCCTCTTTTTACTTTGACCACTTAACTATTTCAAATGAAAAAGAGTATCAAGAGATGGCAAGAAGAATCATTGCCAAAATGCCTACTATTGCTGCATTTGCATACAGACATTCTATTGGTGCTCCATTTATTCAGCCGGATGTAGACAGAGGTTTTAGTGAAAACTTTTTATATATGCTTCGTGCTTATCCTGGTGGAAAAATGCATAGAAATGCAGATGGGGAAGATTCAATCAAAGAGATAGAAATCAAAGCGCTTGATACCATTTTCACTCTGCATGCCGACCATGAACAAAATGCTTCAACAACAACAGTAAGAAGTGTAGCTTCAACAGGGGCACACCCTTATGTAGCTATAAGCGCAGGTATTTCGGCACTTTGGGGAAGAGCACATGGAGGAGCGAACGAATCGGTGATAGCGCAACTCGAGATGATAGGAAGTGTCGAAAATGTCGAAAAATTTATAGCAAGAGCTAAAGACCCCAATGACGATTTTAAACTGATGGGTTTTGGGCATAGAGTTTACAAAAACTTTGACCCAAGAGCAAAAATTTTAAAAGAACTTCAAGATCAGCTTAAAGATGAACTTGAGCTGGATTCAAACCTGATGAAAATAGCAAACAAAATTGAAGAAATAGCCTTAAATGACGAGTATTTTATAAGCAGAAAACTTTATCCTAACATAGATTTTTACTCAGGTGTTATCTTAAGCGCCCTCAAAATACCAAAATCAATGTTCACTCCTGTTTTTGTTATTGGAAGAACTGTTGGATGGATAACGCAATGGATAGAGTTCAAAAAAGACAAAACAATGAAGATAGCAAGACCGAGACAACTTTATCTTGGTAATTAACGGTAAATACTAATTCGTTATAATTCCGAAAAACAAGGAGTTAAAATGAAATCATTTTTATTTGCCGTGGCAACAATTATTATCTTAAGCGGTTGCAGCACAAAAGAGTTTAATGAAGGAGTTGAGAGTATCACGAGTGACGTTTCGGAAGCGTTTGAGAATTCACGAGACAAATCTGAGTCTAATGAAGCAAACAAATAATCGTCTTTTAAACTACTATCAGCTATAATCGCGAAAAATAATAGGCATACTCTTTTAACGCCTACACAAGAGAAATAATCATGGTAACTGTACAAAATTTAATTATGCGTTTTGGAAGCAGAATTCTGTTTGAAAACATAAATCTTAAGCTCGACCGTCATAAAAGATACGGTCTTATTGGTGCAAATGGTGCCGGAAAAACAACATTTTTAAGAATCCTCAGCGGACAGATTAATGAATGGGAAGGCGATATCCACGTAGAAAATGGCCTCAAAGTGGGCGTATTGGGTCAAAATCAATATGCATACGAAAACTTCACCATTGCCGATGCTGTTTTATACGGGAACAAAAGACTTTATGATGCCATAAAAGAAAAAGAGATTCTTTATGCAACCGGAGATTTTGAAGACGATGCGGTAAACAATCGTTTAGCAGATTTAGAAGTTATCTGCGTTGAAGAAGATCCGACTTATGAGTATGATGTAAACATAGCGAAAATTCTTGAGAATGTAGGTATCCCCGCAAACAAACACAATGAACTTATGTCGACGCTCGACAGTGCGGATAAATTTAAAGTTTTATTGGCTCAGGTTTTATACCCTAAACCTGATGTACTCTTCCTCGATGAGCCTACCAATAACCTTGACATCGAAACTATCAGCTGGTTGGAAAACGAGCTCAAACGCCACGAGGGAACGATGGTCGTCATCTCCCACGATAGACACTTTTTAAATGCTGTCGTAACAAACATACTGGATGTTGATTATCAAAAAATCCGTGAATTTACCGGCAATTTTGATGACTGGTATATTGCTGCAAACGTCATAGCAAAACAAAATGAACTAAACAATGCTAAAAAAGAGAAAGAAAAAGATGAGCTTGAAGCCTTCGTCAGAAGATTTAGCGCCAATGCTTCTAAAGCAAAACAGGCAACATCCAGACAGAAAAAACTTGAAAAACTTGTTATTGACGATATTAAACCTTCCTCTCGCAGAGACCCGAGCATTGTTTTCAAGGCAAAAAGATCTATGGGTGACGAAGCGCTAAGTATAGTGAATATTAATCACGCTTATGGCACGAATGAAGTTATAAAAAACATCACTCTAAAATTTGAGCCGGGTGAAAAAGTCGCACTAATCGGTCCAAACGGTGCCGGTAAAACTACGCTTGTAAAAATTATTATGGAAGAATTAAAACCGACTTCAGGAGAAATTCACTGGGGTGCGACGATTGAGAATAGTTACTTTCCTCAAGATACTGCCGACATCATTAAAGGAAACGGAACTCTTTATGACTGGTTAAAGTCTTTCAATCCTAAGGGTGATATGGCAGAGGTGAGGAACTGTCTTGGCCGTATGCTTTTCAACGGAGAACAGCAGGAAAAATCTGTTGTCAGTATCTCAGGTGGAGAAAAACACAGAATGATGCTAAGCAAAATGATGCTTGAGGGCGGAAACTTTTTAGTTCTTGATGAGCCTTCAAATCACCTTGACCTTGAAGCTATCGTCGCACTCGGTGAAGCACTTTACAACTTTAAAGGAAATGTTATCTGTGTTTCTCATGACCGTGAGTTACTGGATGCTTTTGCCAACCGCATCATCGAACTTCATGCGGATGGGAGCTATACGGATTTCAAAGGGACGTACGAAGAGTTTGCTGAGGCAAAAGAGAATGGACGCATATAAAAACTTTCTCGGCCTCGGAATAGCCGGAAACTTTGCGCTTCACCTTGCACAAGCCGGTGAACTGGAAGATTTCAAAGATATTATTACAGCAGATGAAGCAGCACCCAAAGGGATGTTTCCTTTTTATCTGCCAAAAACAAATATTCCACATGCCAAAGAAATCTTGGGAACATACCCTCTTTCAAGTTCTATTATCAAACTTCCACATGCCGACCTTCATGTTCAGGCTGAACCCGAAGTCGGACTTGTCTGCAGGCTTGAGTATGCAAACAACAAGCTGTCAAAAATCATTCCCACCCATTTTACTGCCTACAATGACTGTTCTATTCGCAAAGAGGGAGCAAAAAAAATAAGTGATAAAAAAAACTGGGGTGAACAAAGCAAAGGAATCAGTGCTCATCTTATCGCTATAGATACATTCAGCGATGGCGGGATTATGGACAATTACTCCATTTGCAGTTTTTTGCGCCGTGAGTCGCAGGTTCATTCTTATGGTGAAGATGTTGAGCTCAACGGCTATAGTTATTTTTATGAAAAACTGCTTGATTGGATGGTTCATCAAATAAATACACAAAAAGATTTCGGACCACTGGAGCCTTTAAGCGAATATATCTCGGCATGTGGAAATCCGACGCAGGCTCTTATAAGCATAGGTGCAACCAGATATACGAAATACGGGGAAAGCACATTTTTAAAAGCCAACGATGAAGTAATAATCGTTGTTTATAATAGAAACAAAATCTCAGCACAAGATGTAGAAAAAAGCGTAAAAGACAGTAACTATGACAAAAAAGATATGAGTGTTTTGGCACAAAAAGTTCTCTAACATGAGCAGAGGCAAAAAACTGGATATTTTTATAGGTGCGGATATAGACGACAGCTGGAGTGAGCTTCATAGTGAAAGAAGAACAACCGTTTCAAATGAAATTTTAGAACCTTCGAAGCACTTTTTATTTTTTAAAAAAGAAAAAAGAAGAGGTAAAACTGTGACTTTAGTGGGAGAGTTCCACATGCCAAGCACAGATACGGCCGCAATTTTAAAAACATTGAAAAAAAAGCTTGGCTGTGGCGGAACTTTTAAAGACGGATGGATGGAATTTCAAGGAGAACTCAAAGATAAACTAAGAGAAATTTTAGTGGATTCGGGCTTTAGATTCAAACACGGGCACTAAGCGCTTAGTGCCTCTATAACCTTAGTATTGGCTTCTGTGATATCAGTAGCAATAACATAACGGTTTCTTCCACCCTCTTTTGCTTCATAAAGCATTTTATCTGCACGTGAAATCAAAGCATTTTCATCCAGAGCATCATCGGCAATACAGCAAACAAGGCCGATAGAAATGGTTACAAAGTCATTAACCTTGCTCCACTCATGAACTATTTGTCTCTCTCTCACCGAATCACATATCTTTTGAGCCAAGGCAATGCTGCTTGCCTCATCGGTATCTACTAGCAGCACGCCAAATTCTTCTCCTCCAAGCCTAAAAACAAAATCACTCGGTCTTTTTAATGTGTCGTTTAAAACTTTGGCAACAGATTTAAGAGCATAATCACCCTCTATATGTCCGTATCTGTCATTATACTGCTTAAAATAATCTATATCCAGCATCATAAAGGTTATATAGCTGTGTATCCTTTTTGCTCTTTTGAGTTCTCTGTCGTAGATAAAGTTGAAATACCGTCTGTTGTGTAAAGATGTCAAAGAATCGGTATAGGAAACATTTTCAAGCTTTTTATTTACTCTTTTGAGTTTTTTGGTGATTATTTCCAATCTTGTGTGATCATTCTGTATGCTTTTAAAAACATAAAAAGAGATAACTAAGACAGCAAGAATAATGACAATCAAAAATATGCCGACTTCAGTTAAAGTAGAGTTGTATTTTTCTAAAAATCTATTTCTTTCATACTTCGCCATGCCAATTTCATATTTAATGAGTTTTTTCAGAATATTATGGATGTGTAAAACATGTTTCTCTAGTAACTCGATAGATATATTTTTTAAATCTTTTCCATCAATGTTCGCCTGCAATACCTTTTTAAAATAATCATTTGTACCCTGAATTTCTATGGCTACATATTCTACATATTCCAACTCATCTGCTCTTTTAAAATGCGACTCGTAGCTTTTCCAGTACTTCTCTATTTTAAGCAATGAATTATTTAGTTGTAAATTTGTTTGACTTGGACTTATCTCATAATTTTTAGCTTTGTAAATCGTGCTTGTTAAATCGCCATGATATGTCTGCAAAATTTCATTGAGCTCTGTAACGGGGACTAATGAACCAAAATACAAAGAATCAAGATTTCTTTTCATAGAATCAATGTTTAAAGTACCCATAATGCCGACAGTTATTAAACCCACGGTGATAAGGACAAAAAGAAAAAAAAGCTTACTTCTCAACCTTAAAGCTTCTATAAATTGCATTCGACTCCCTCTTAGTATCACACTCTAAGCAATATATATACCATTTAGCTGTTGCTCCAAATTTGCTTAAGCGATGAAGAGTATAACTACTATGTAAAATCTATTTTATGCTAAAATTAAAAATTAAATTAAAAATTAGGCAGCATGCAATGGCAAAAAGAGAATTTAAAAACAAGAGGATGAAGGAAGTCATCAAAAATATAGCCGATGATTTTCGTTATTCAGGAGAAATGAATGAGTATGCACTTTTATTTTATAAAGCAGATACGACAGGCATCATCAATGGAACGGAGATTGATAAAATGTTTGAATATGTAACAACCGGTCTGGAAGAACTTAGTAAAAATATACAATGGCGAGAAGAATTTTTACAAGATAATGCCGGCATAGATGAGATAAAGATGCTTCAAAATATGAAAACAATAGAAGAAGAATATATTGAATTAAAAGATTTTTTAAAAAAATAATATTGAAGAGAATATAAAAATGGATACAAAGCTCGACCATATTAAAAAACTTGATTTTTTCAAATCACTTAATGATGACGATTTAACGATAGTACATGACATTTCTAATATAATAAAATACCCTAAGGGTTCTACGCTGTATTATGAAAATGATTCATATAATAAGATTTTTTTTCTTGCTTCAGGACTTTTAAAAGTTTATAAAATCGATAAGTTTGAAAATGAAATCTTCTTATATCATATACACGAAAATTCACTTATTTCAGAATTTACCACACTAGACAACGACACTATCTACTGCTTTTCAAATGCAGAATTTATGGAAGACAGTATCATTTTAGAAATAGATTTTGTAGAATTTAAAAATCAGTTTTTATCTAAAAATAAACTAAACAATCAGTTCGTCAATGAAATTCTTTTAAAAACTCAGCAACTGCATTGTGTAGTAAACAGAGAATTGGTTTTTGACGCAACCGCGAAGGTTGCTTTTATGCTCAATGATGACTTAATAATGTTTAACAAACTCAAAAGACAAGAGGCTTCTTTTATGCTGCATATACAGCCGGAAACTCTTTCACGTGTATTAAATAAATTAAAAAGAGGAAATATTATAGAACTTGAAAATTCAGATATAGTCATTCTAAATTCAGAAGCATTAAAAGCTATATATACAGGACAATAAATTATGAAAAAATTTAATAAAATAAGTACCAAAATAAAAATACTCGGTGCCCTGCTCCTTGCTTTAATGCTCAGTGTTATTATCACTACTATCTATCTCAACCAGCAGAACGTAAAAGATGCTTTGGTGGTCAATATCGTTGGAAAGCAAAGAATGCTAACTCAAAAAATATCTAAAAATATCTTTTATATTCACTATAGTTCTAATAAAGATTATTATGAGTTGAATTCTGCAGTCGATGAATTTATAAATGGATTAAATATTTTAAAACACGGGAGCCCTTATAAGGGAATATCACCGGTTCCAACACAAAAAATAGCTGCCCAACTAACAGAAGTAAGTACATTGTGGAATATGTTTTATGAAGAGATACAAAACTTTAAGCTTTACAGCAACTCCAATGATATACACAAAGAGGCTCAACTCAATGCAATTGTAACATCCATATATAAGGACAACACTATTTTACTTGATAACGTAGATAAACTTGTAACTATGTATACGGATTACAGTGAAAGTAAAACTGAATATATCAAAACCTTTCAATACTCATCCGCGGCGACACTAGCAATACTTTTTCTCTATTCGCTTTTACAATTAAGAGTGATAGAATCTCATGTGGATGAATTTATGGAATACTCAAAAATGCTTATGAATGACGGAAATGGACTAAAACTAACCCCTATAAGCATAGAAGCAGAGAGTGAAATTATTGAAGTCAGCGATACAATCAACTGTTTTATCAAGAAAATCAATTCTGCTATGGACCATTCAAACGAAGCTTTGCTCCAATCACAAAAGGCATCACAAAAATTAGAAGAATTGACAGATGAGTTTGACACTATCTTAGATGAACTTAAAGATAAATCATTAGCATCAAAGCATTTGAACAACAGTGAAAATATAGTTATTGAATCCACTGAGGATTTAATAAATTCTACAAGAAGATTGCAAAATTTAAAACTAGAGCTCGAAAAGCTCACGAAATCTTGCAACAGTGCGAGTATGTAATGTAATTTCTAGTAACTTTTTTGATATATAAAAATTTACTTAATTAAAATTATTAAACTCTTGACGCAAGTCAAAGATTTTATTGGCTCAAAGTGATAACATTTAAGCTGTAAATAGGAACTTAAACAAAGTTGAAAAGTGATGGCTGTTAAAGGTTGTTGCTTTTTCAAAAATTATCTAAGAGGAGAAATTATGTCACTTTCAAGAAGAGAATTTCTTAAGAGTTCAGCAGCAGCATCTGCAGCAGCAGCAATCGGTATGAGTGTGCCGAGTGATGTTCTAGCACAAGCTGAGAGTGCTGAGACTAACTGGAGATGGGACAAGGCGGCTTGCCGTTTTTGTGGTACCGGTTGTGGTATTATGATGGCAACCAAAAATGGTAAAATTGTTGCCGTTAAGGGAGACCCTGCGGCTCCGGTTAATAGAGGTCTTAATTGTATTAAAGGTTACTTTAATGCGAAGATTATGTATGGTGCAGATAGACTTACTCAGCCACTTTTGAGAGTTGATGCTAACGGAAACTTTGACAAACAGGGTAAATTTGCTCCTGTTTCATGGAAAAGAGCTTTTGATGAGATGGAACTTAATATCAGAAAAGCACTTAAACATGCCGGACCTGAGTCAGTTGCAGTATTTGCATCAGGTCAATACACTGTTATGGAAGGTTATGCAGCTCAAAAAATGATGAAAGCTGGATTCCGCTCCAATGCAATCGATCCAAATGCTCGTCACTGTATGGCATCTGCGGTTGTTGGATTTTACCAAACTTTCGGTATCGATGAGCCGTCTGGCTGTTACGATGATATTGAGCTAACAGATACAATCGTATCTTGGGGTTCAAATATGGCAGAAATGCACCCTATTTTATGGTCTCGTGTAACAGATAGAAAACTTTCAGATCCTGAGCGTGTAAAAGTTATAAATATGTCAACTTACAGACATAGAACTTCGGATCTTGCCGATATTGAAATTATTTTCTCGCCAAATACAGACCTTGCATTATGGAACTATATTGCTAGAGAAATTGTATACAATAACCCTGAATCTATTGACTGGGATTTTGTTAAAAAACACATTGTATTTGCAGCAAGTCCTGTAAATATTGGCTATGGTATGAGAACAGCTGGTGAAAAATCTTTAACACCTGTTAATCCTGATGGCAGTGCTGGTAAATATTCAGCTCTAGAGATGGAAATCATAAACAAAGAGATGAAAAAAGTAGTTTCTGCTAAAGAAGCACCTGCCCTTAAGCCTTATGGCTATAAAGAAGGCGATGTTATGGTCAACAAGGATGCTGGACTTAAGCACTGGGAAATCTCTTTTGATGATTATAAAAAATTCCTAGAGCCATACACACTTGATTATGTTGCGACAATCTCAAAAGGTAATCCTGATGAAGATATCAACGAATTCAAGAAAAAACTTCAAACATTGGCAGACCTTTATATTGAGAAGGGAAGAAAAGTAGTTTCATTCTGGACAATGGGTATGAACCAACATACACGTGGTACATGGTGTAATACGCTTGCTTACAATGTTCACTTTTTAGTAAACAAACAAGCAAAACCAGGCGATGGTGCGTTTAGTTTGACAGGACAGCCTTCGGCATGTGGAACTGCGAGAGAAGTTGGAACATTCTGTCACAGATTACCTGCTGACATGATGGTAGCAAACCCTAAACACAGAGAGATTACGGAAAACAGATGGAAGGTTCCAAAAGGAACAATTAACCATATCGGCAATCAACACATTATGAAAATTCATAGAGATATTGAAGACGGTGTAGTTAAATTTGCGTGGGTAAACGTTTGTAACCCTTACCAAGATACAGCAAGCGCTTCTCACTGGATTAAGGCTGCGCGTGAAATGGATAACTTCATTGTTACTTCAGACGGTTACCCTGGTATCTCAGCAAAAGTTTCAGACCTTATCTTGCCATCTGCGATGATTTATGAGAAATGGGGAGCTTACGGAAATGCAGAACGCCGTACTCAAGTATGGAGACAGCAAGTTATTCCTGTAGGCGATGCGATGTCTGACACATGGCAATGGGTTGAACTTTCAAAAAGATTTACCGTTAAAGATGTTTGGGGTGCACAGCCGCTTAGAGGTAAAAATGACAAAGGTGAGCCAAATTCTCTTCCAAGCGTAATTGAAGCAGCAAAAGCGATGGGTTATACTGAAGATACAACAATGTATGAGATTTTATTTGCGAATAAAGAAGCACAATCATACAAAGTTGATTTAAATTCATTTCCTCAACAAGGCTATGATAATAGTGAATGTAACGGCGACAGCAGAAATGTTGTAGGCAGTGACGGCAAAGTTTTCAAAGGTTATGGATTTATGATTCATGAGTACCTTTTTGAAGAATATGCATCATTTGGTAGAGGACATGGGCATGACCTTGCTCCGTTTATAACTTACCATAAAGTTCGTGGACTTAAATGGCCGGTTGTTGACGGTAAAGAAACACAGTGGAGATTTAACTCGAAATATGATCCGTATGCAGCAAAAGAAACGCAAGAAAGTGGAAATTCTCATGCATTTTACGGAACATTGGCGAAAGCTCTTCCTTATGGCGATTTAATGGGCGTTACAAAGGCAGATAAGACCGGTCTTGCAAACAAAGCCAAAATATTTGCTCGTCCATATATGGATCCACCAGAAATGCCAGATGCAAAATATCCGGTATGGTTAAGTACAGGTCGTGTTTTAGAGCACTGGCATTCAGGAACTATGACAATGCGTGTACCTGAACTTTATCGTGCAGTTCCAGAAGCACTTTGCTATATGCATCCAGAAGATGCAAAAACTTACGATGTGAAACAAGGTGAACTTTGCTGGGTTGAGTCTCGTCGCGGCAAAGTGAAAGCTAGAGTTGAAACACGTGGTAGAAATAGACCGTCTCGTGGACTTGTGTTTGTTCCTTGGTTTGATGAAAAAGTATTTATCAACAAAGTTTGTTTAGATGCGACATGTCCACAGTCAAAACAGACTGACTTTAAAAAATGTGCTGTTAAAATTTATAAAGCATAGATAGAAAATGAAAAAACAACCATTAAGTGATAGAAGAAAATTTATTCTCAATATGGCAAGGGGTGTTGGCCTTGCTTCATTGGGGGGGTTCGTTTGGAGTGCATATGTTGACGAAGTTACAGCATCAACCTTGCTTCTTCGCCCGCCTGGTGCTATAAAAGAAGATGATTTTCTAAAAACATGTATCAAGTGTGGTCTTTGCGTCTTAGCATGCCCATTCGATACACTATTACTTGCTAAGCCAGGTGACAACAAACCTCTTGGAACACCTTATTTTGTTCCAAGAGAGATACCTTGCTATATGTGTCCCGAAATCCCTTGTGTTCCTGTTTGTCCAACAGGTGCTCTTGATGAAAGTAGTGTAACTACCAATGGGAAATTAGATATCAATATAGCAGATATGGGTGTCGCAGTTATTGACTCACAAAATTGTATAGCATTTTGGGGTATTCAGTGTGATGCTTGTTATAGAGCTTGCCCTCTTTTGGGTGAAGCAATAACAATCGAATACTCAAAAAATGAAAGAACTGGAAAACATGCTTTTATGAAGCCGGTTATTCAAAATGATATTTGTACGGGTTGTGGGCTTTGTGAAAAGGCCTGTGTAACCGAAAAAGCGGCTATATTTGTGCTTCCTAGAGAAGTTGCTCTGGGTAAAGCCGGTGATTACTACATAAAAGGTTGGGATAAGTCTGATGAAAAGCGTTTAGAAAATGCCACTTCACAGACAACGACAACAGATATAAGTAAAGAAAGTGCGGTCGACTCTTTAAATAATGACATGAAGGATTTATACTAATGGGTACTCTTTGGAATAATTATAGATATCTTATTTTAAGAAGAGTTACTCAAATTAGTTTGCTTGTGCTTTATTTTGGAGCAAATGCTTGGGGATGGAAGATACTGATGGGAAACCTGAGTTCGTCTAGATTCCTAAACTTTGTGCCGATGAGCGATCCTTATGCCGCTTTGCAAATGCTTGCTGCGGGTGCTGTGCTCGGTGCTGATTTACTTATTGGTGTAGGGGTTATAACTCTGTTTTACCTACTCATTGGCGGTCGTGCTTTTTGTAGTTGGGTTTGCCCTGTCAATATCATAACCGATACGGCGAATTTTTTAAGAAGAAAACTTGAAATAAATCGTATTCAGGGGAAGCAACCTGCAACGAGAGATATGAGATACTGGATTTTAGCTCTTAGCTTGATAATCTCTGCAATAATGGGAGTAGCGGCTTTTGAGTTTATTTCACCTATCTCTATGGTTCACAGGGGAATTGTTTTTGGCTTAGGCTTTGGTTGGGCAGCAATGCTGATAATCTTTCTTTTTGATTTGTTTGTTTTAAAAGATGGATGGTGTGGGCATATATGTCCACTAGGTGGGTTTTACTCTCTTTTAGGAAAGTTCAGTTTTCTAAGAGTGCATCACAATGAAGCAAACTGCACATTGTGTATGAAATGTAAAAATGTATGTCCTGAGCATCAAGTGTTACACATGGTTGGTAAGGAGAGCTTACCTGTTTTATCGGGTGAGTGTACCAACTGTGCTAGATGTATTGAAGTTTGTGATGATGATGCTTTAGAGTTTTCCATAAGAAAACTTGCACAGAATAAAAAAACGGGAGAATAATATGAAAACAATAAGTAAAATAACAATTGGCTTAGCTGCTGCTGCCGCTGCAATCCTATTTGTTGGTTGTAGCGATAGTGCAACACCGGCTAAAGAGGTAAGCAAGCCGGCCCCAACTATAAGTGAAGAGTCGCTTGGTCTTAGAAAAACGAACCTTTACACGGAAAAAGGAACCACTGGTGATAAAACGAGCTACGCAACAAGTTATGCGGGTAGTGGCAATAAAATAAAAAGAGCATTTCAAGACGCTCCTCCAATGATTCCACATGACACGCAGGGCATGTTGCCTATTACTATAAATGACAACCAATGTGTAGGCTGTCATATGCCAGAAGTAGCTACTGGTGTTGGTGCAACGGCAATTCCTGGTTCTCACTTTACCGACTTTAGACCTGCTGTAGCAATGAACAGTAAGGGAAATATGACAATTAACGGTGCAGTTCTTGAGAATACTTCAAATGAAACTTTGAAAGATATTTCAATAAAATCTACAGGAGACAAACTTGCAGGTGCAAGATTCAACTGTACACAATGTCATGCTCCACAAAGTGATTCACCTGCTCCAAAAAATACTTTTGAAGCTGATTATACAAGTAAAGACGGTGCGAACTCATCTAGCTGGAGTGGTACTAAACTTATGGAAGGTATAGATACCGTTCATGGTAAATAATCACTATGCAGAGAAGAGAGCTATTTAGCTTTCTCTCTTCATCGTTTAAGAATGAAGAGAAGATTGAAGAGGTAAAGGTTTTAAGACCACCTTATTTTGCAAATATAAATGCATTTGATACAGAGTGCCAAAAATGTGACGGCAAGTGTGCCACTTTGTGTCAAGAGCAAATTATAATCATTGCGCAGGATGGAACTCCTTCTCTTAATTTTTCAAAAAGCGGTTGTACGTACTGTGATGCGTGTGCAATTGCTTGTGAATTTGAAGTTCTAAATATTGAAGATAAAAAACTTATAAATGCCGTAATTAGTATCAACCAAACAAACTGCCTTAGTTGGAATGCTGTCATGTGTTTTTCGTGTAAAGACCCGTGCTTGGAAGATGCGATAGATTTTAAGGCGATGTTTATGCCAGACATAGATGCATCAAAATGTACGGCATGTGGATTTTGCATCAGCAGGTGTCCAACATCTGCTATAGATATCAAGGTGATTTGATGAAAAATATTTTATTTCTTATTATGCTTCTAAGCTCTTTATACGGCGAAACTATTCAACAGCCGGTAGCTCAATTTAAATCTGCGGGTGGAGTAATTGATTTGGTATATGCCGAGGGGAAACTTTATAGCGCAACAAATGCCAGTTGTGTTGATATTTTTGATATTAAGACAAAACAGCTTATAGATACGATTAAAGTAGATAAGATAACTGATTTTATGGGGGATGTGATTAATTCCAAAGTTTATTCCGTAGATGTATATCATAATGCTGTGTTATTGCTCTCGCAGGCACAAAAGGGGTATAGAAGAGTTCACATCCATAAAGCAAACAAAACAGAACTAATCATTCCAGATACCGATAAACTCTTAATTGCGAAAGCCAAATTTCTAGATGAAAATACTTTACTTTTGGCACTCCTTGGAAACGAGCTTATTTCTTATGACATAAAAAACAAAAAACAAAACTATAAAATTCAAATTTCACAATCAAAATTCTCAAGCTTTGCATTAAATGAGGATAAGACACAGGTTGTAATCGCAGATGAAAGCGGTGATTTAAAAATTCATAATACCAAAGACGGTGCATTTGTGAAATTACTTAAAGGTCAAAACTTAGACAATGTTTTTCAGGTTGATTATAAAAATAATATGATTGCAACTGCCGGGCAAGATAGAAGAATTGTCATTTATGATACTCGATTCAACACAGCTTATTATAAAACTGCACAATTTTTAATTTACAGTGTTGGTCTTTCGGCAAGCGGGAAAAGAGTTGCGTATTCAAGCGATGAAAACAACAACGTAACCGTCTTTAATACAAACACTCAAAGTATTTTAGGTGTCTTCGGAGAGAATTATATGACGCTCTCTAATATACTGTTTATTAATGAAAATGAGTTTTTAGTTTCGAGCGACGATAAAATCATCAACCTCTACAAAATTAAATAAAGGTGTATATATGCAATACAATGCAAGTGAATTTTTAATTGAAACAATTGTTCCTCAAGATGAATTAATTGTATCTAGAACAGATTTGAACGGCATCATTACCTATGCCAATGAGGGATTTTGTGAAATTAGCGGATATTCGTCCGATGAACTTATTGGAAAATCTCATAATATCGTAAGACATCCTGACATGCCGAGTCTTGTCTTTAAAGATTTATGGCAAACGATACAATCAAAAAAACAATGGATTGGAGTTGTTAAAAATCTTCGTAAAGATACAGGATTTTACTGGGTTGAAGCTATTGTTTCGGGCGTTTACAAAGATGGGGTTTTAGTTGAATACAAATCTTTAAGAATGCCTGTAAATTACGAAACTAAGCTAAAACATCAAAAACTATATGATAAAATGCGTGTAGAAAATGGTGAAAAAACAAGAAAAATAACATACATTTAATAAAAAGGAAAAAATATGAATATTTCAAGTATTGTAGTGCAGACTGTGCCAAAATATCTCGATGAAGTTGTTGAAAGTCTAAAAAATTGTGAGGTTTGTGATTATCACTTTCATGATGAAAAAGGCAGAATAATTATCACTATTGAAGGTGAAAGTGTTTCCGAGGAGCTTACTAAACTAAGAGTGATAGAAGAAATTCCGCATGTTGTTGCAGCTGATATGCAAATGGCATACAGCGAAGATGAACTGGATGCACATATGGAAGTGATAAACAATGCGGATGTTGTTCCAAAAATGCTCAATGATGATACTATAGACGTTAAAGATATCATTTACAACGGTGATTTGAAGAAAAAAGATTTAGAAGGATTTGCAAAAACTTTTGATGAGAAAAAGGGGCATTAATGGGCGTTATTTTTGAAGCACATATTAAAATGAAAGATTCCTCCCAATGGTATATAGAACTCAGAGACACCGTTATAAATAAGATTGCAAGCTGTGATGATTTGGATGAATTTTCTGCTACCGTTGAAGAATTTGGAATCGCTTATGGCGGACACATCGATGAAGTAAGGTGGAATAAAGATGAAAATATCCCGCCGCACATTATGGATGAAATCAGATTAGAGATGGCAAGGCATCAAGAAGAGATAGAAAAAACAAAGGAAAAATAATTTAAAATGCAAACGCAAGCAATAAAAACAGAAAAATATATGCCTCGAGATGAGATACAAAACCATTTACAGAATGTAGAGTATATTATTATGGCGGCTCCTGCACCAGAGCATTTTAAAGATTCCCCGATACATTTCACTATTTTTTTAAACACTTCAGATAATCTCCCGCAAGAGATTCAAGAAGCTGTTTTAGAAAAGTTTTTAAAAGAGCAGAAGATAGGCGAAGCAAAAGAGCTAATGAGCCAGTTAATGCCGGTTGGCTTTGCACTGAGCACACAAGAAACACCCATGCCTATGCTTTTAGTAAAACAACAAGATAGGGAAGCTATTCCACATGCCCCGATGTTTGTTATGGATTTTTTGGCAGATTCAAGCAACTTTGACGAAGCAAAAAATAAAAGTTTCACCGGATGGAGTTATAGCTACAATTAATTTATTAAAATAAATTATCCTAATAAAAATTAATTGTGTATAATAAGTAAAACACAATAAAGGTATATTATGAGCAGCCAACAAAATGAAAAATCAAATGCATTGCATTATGTAGTTTACGCAATATTAATTATTTTTTTGTCAATATCTGCATATTTCAATTTTTTACCCAAAGAAGCACCTATTGAAATAAAGGCAGAAGTTGAAAAGTGTGAAAAACTTGAAGATTTGCCGGCGGACATTCAATTAGAATATGCGACGAAAGAAGATTTTGAAAACCTCAAAAACATACTTGCTGATATATCCGGTCAAAAACAAAAACTTCAAGAAGAAATGGATTTTTTCAAACATCAAGAGCGTACAGAAAATGAAATTGTTCAAAAACAAAATACTGTCATGGTCAAAGATTTTGCAAAATGCTACAACATGGATGTTGGAAGCTACATCATTGATTATACGTGTAAAAAAAATATATTAACTTACATTAATAAATATAAAGATGCAAAGTATTTTGAGATTATAGGTATAGTGGATGATATAGAATTTAAGCTTTATAAAAACCTTGAAAATAATGATTTCTTATATGAAAATTTAGGTATTACAAAAAATACAATTGCAAAAATGAAGAAATTAAGCGAATCAGGTTTGGCTAAACATCGTACTATTGAGGCAAGTTGGCTTATAAAATCAAATGCAAGCGTGGATGCTCTCACTTACAGTACAAACTATCATATCCTCTCCAAAGACAATAAAAGAGGTGTTTTGGTGAGAGCTTATAAATAAATCCATTCTCTGGACTATTTATAAGCATTACCCGGTTTTATTTTGAAAAACTTTCTATCTCCTGGACGCTCTTGGCTATTTTTAAAGATAAATTTTCGCACCCTTTTTTTGTAACGAGAATATTATCTTCTATTCGTATTCCGATTCCACGATATTTTTTAGGAATTGTTTTATCATTTTTATCGCAGTAAATTCCAGGTTCTATCGTTAAAACCATCCCTTTTTTCAATGCTATTTCTTTGTTATTTTTATCTCTGTAGGGTGCTTCATCATGAACATCTAAACCCATCCAGTGTCCTATGCCATGTGGATAGTATTTTTTATGTTCTTTGTCTTTGATAAGTTTTTTACACTCACCCTTTAAAATTCCAAGTTGAATCATCCCATTGCAAAGCAATTTTTCAGATTTTCTTTGTATTTTACTTTTTTTTACGCCTGGTTGTATCATCTTTATAATTTTCAGCTGAACTTCCAAAACCATGTTATACAGCTCTTTTTGCGCTTGTGAAAATTTTCCGCTTACGGGTATCGTTCTTGTAATATCACTTGCATAATATGCATACTCACAACCTGCATCTATCAAAATCAACTCATCTTTGACAAGTGCTTTGTCATTGTCTATATAATGAAGAGTATTTGCAGAGTTTCCACATGCCACGATGGAAGTATACGCATCACTGTAAGCACCGTTTTTTTTAAAGACATATTCTATTTCTGCTTGAAGCTCATACTCTTTTTTACCTGTTTTATTCCATTGCATTGCTCTATGGTGTGCTTGTTTAGTTATGCTGATGGCTTTTTTTATGAGAGAAATTTCTGAGCTTGATTTTAAAAGCCTCATCTCATTAACAAGGAGTGCGATGTTCTTATGAGAAGAAAGTTTTTTAGTAATTTTTTTTATATTTCTTACTCTTTTATCCGTAGAGTCCAAGTCAAAATAAAGATTGTTTTTATCTTTTATAAACTCTTTTAGCTTCTCTTCAAACATATCGCTGGTGTAAACCTCATCGACTGAAAATCTTTTTTTTGCTTCAATCTCACCCAGCCTTTTCCCGCTCCAAAGTTCAATCGTTTCATCTTTTTTTTGAACAAATAAAACAGTTTTAAAAGATTTTTTTGTTTTAACAAAAACAAGCGCCGCATTATCTTCTTTAAAACCGCTCATATAATAAAAATTACTATTTTGTCTGTATGGATACTCCGTGTCGTTGGAACGGGTTTTATACTCTGCACTTAACAACACGCCAACCGAATGAGGAGATAATTTATTTGCTAATTTATCTTTTCTTTTTTTATACTCTTTTTCTTGTATCATTTGCAAACTCCGCCAAACCATGGAGCACTTTGAGAAAAAATGTTCAACAAAGCTTCATTGAGGGCCTTGACTCCGCCCTCTGCGTCTAAACTTTTTGTTTGTATTTTTGAGTTAAATGTTTTGCTTGCAATCACTCTGTTATTGCTTGTATCGATTAAAGTAAAGATAATAACCGCATTCACATAAGAGCTCGAAGCATCCTCATTGTAATACTGCATAAAATCTTCTATATTTGTTTCAAGTATCCAATCGCTTTTTGTTCTTGATTTTGCAATTTGAACATTTTTAAAGAGGTTGGTTTCTCTTATAAACCTTGAAAGTTCAAGGCTTACTAAACTGCTCGGAGAATCTGTCCACTGGGATTCAGAATAAGAAAACTGCTTATGTTCTCCCAAAGCATAATGCATCTGCAAAGATATGAGATTATTGCGACTAAAGGCATGTGCAATTTTTATAGACTTTTCTGCACACACTCCTTTGTCCAAATTTATTTTTGGCAGATGTACATTCATTGCATACTCTGTCACGGGAGGTCTGCTTGTAGTGCAGCCTGTCAATAAAAAAATCGCCATCACCGCTAAAATAATTTTTATCATATTATTTCTCTCCCGGACCTTTTTTAATTTGTTCTTCTTTAAATAAAATATCACTTGGACTTCTTTCGTAATTATTTAAAAAGCCCTCCACTCTTATCATAAGATTTTGACTTTCTAATAGTGTATTGTTCATCGTCGGAACTATATCCGCGGTAATCTCTTTTAAATTAAATTCTCCGCTCGTAATAGCTCTTTTAAACTCTTCCATAGAACTTTTAACCCCCAAATAACTTATCATGATGGATGATAAAGATGCAGAAATTTTTTCTTCCCAGACAACGCTGTTCTCTACAAAAGTATCAATTTTAGGTATCAAATTATCAACTTTAAATGTAATGGATTCCAAATTTTTTGCACTTGCATGGAAATGCTTTATACTCTCATCATCAAAAAGCCTCTCCATTTTGTCCATGAAACCTGCACTTCTTTTTAAAAGCAAAGTGAGCTGCTCCTGATTCTCATCATTCAACAGTTCTTCTGTTCTCGTGAGTGTCTTTGATAATTTTGAAGACACGTCATCAAGCGATGTCTCAAATCTTTGTAAAAGCGATGGAGTGGTTTTTATAACCGGATATTTCTCCTCCCCGACTACTTCAAGAGATGGGGCATTATTATCTCCTAAATTAAGATTAATGTAACTAAGTCCTGTTATCCCCTGAGATGTTAGCGTTGCAACAGTGCTCGATTTTATAGGTGTAGTTTTTAAAATAGTTATAAGAATTTCAACCTGCTCAGAATTTTTAGGATTTATTCTCATTCGGCTAACACTTCCCACTTTTATTCCTCTGTATTTTACGGCCGCATCAATATTTAGTCCTAAAACAGATTCATCAAAGTATACGAGATATTTTCTAGTTTCATCTTCTGCGGATGGCTTTAACAGCCAATACGTAAAACCAAGCATTAAAGTTATTCCAAAAAGAACTATAAAACCAACGAATGTATAATTAACTTTGTTATTCATATTGCATAAATCCTACTTAAAAAAGGTTTTTATAAAATGGCTGTTTGCTGAGGCAATATTGTCTAAAGTACCCTCGTAAACTATTTTTTTATTATCTATGATGGCAACTCTGTCGAGTGTATCATAAATAGATTTTAAATCATGTGAAACGATAACGATGCTCAAACCCAAAAGAGAACGAAGCCTCAAAATCAAATTATCAAAATCCCTAGCCGAAATAGGGTCAAGCCCGCTTGTAGGCTCGTCCAAAAATAAAAGTTTCGGATCCATGGAAAGAGCGCGCGCCAAAGCAGCTTTTTTCTTCATACCGCCGCTGATTTGCGAGGGATAAAGCAGAGCATCTCTCGATTTGAGTCCAACAAGATTTATTTTAAATTTGACAATCTCACTTATCATTTTATCGGACAAATCCGTGTATTCTTTTAATGGAAGGGCAATATTCTGAGCGATATTCAGCGAAGAAAACAAAGCTCCGGCTTGAAATAAAACACCCCACTCTCTTCTTAATTTTTGTGCTTTTTCATATTGGATATAATTTAAATTATTTCCTAAAATTTCTATACAGCCGCTATTGTATTTTTGAAGCATCACCATTTCACGAAGAAGTGTTGTTTTACCGCATCCGCTTGGACCAAGAAGTCCGTAAATCTCACCCTTGTTTATACTAAGGCTTATTCTGTCGTGTACCATTTTGTCTTCAAACATTGTAGTAACATCTGTAACTTTTATAATTATGCTCATCATATTCCCAGATTTGTAAAGGCTATGGAGAATATTGCATCGCAGATTATTACTGCAAATATAGCTTCTACAACGCTCTTTGTCGTATTGAATCCTATACTTTGTGTGTCATTTTGAACCATGAGTCCTCTGTATACGCCTATGGAAGCAATTAAAAATGCAAAAAACGGCCCTTTGGTAATGCCTACAAAGAAATGCTTTACGTCTATCACCGTGTTAAATCTGTCTAAAAAGAGTTCAGGAGTGATACCTAAATCCAAATTTGCGATAATCATCCCACCGATAACCGCGGAAACATCTGCTACAAAAATGAGAATCGGCATTGCTACCATCAACGCAATAATACGAGGTATTACCAAAAACATATAGGGGTCAAACCCCATTGTTCGCATCGCATCCAGCTCTTCGGTTATCTTCATTGCTCCGATTTGCGCGGTAAATGCCGAACCACTGCGTCCCGCAATGACAACTGCCGTCATAAGAGGAGCCAGCTCTCGCAATATTGAAAGTCCAAGCATATCGACTATAAAAATATTCGCACCGTATATTTTCAGCTGGTAGGCCGATTGATAGGCGACAACAAGTCCTATCAAGAAACTTGTGAGCGCAACTATACCTAAAGCTTTTATTGCACTCTCATTTATTTCAAAGGCTATTTCCCTAAAACGTATATTTTTAACGGACTTAAGATAAAAAATTTTAGTTGAAAACAGAAGACCTAAAAAGGCTATAAAAGATAAAAAACCCAAATATTTTGCATGGGTTTCTTTCCCTATTATTTCAATTATATTTTTTTGTTTGGCATGTGGAAGTGCATCTGATTTTTGATTTTTTACCAATTCAAGACTGGCTTGAATCTCTTCTTTGTCACATATCAATTGTGTATCTATTTTTTTAAAAGCTAAGAACTTTTGAAAATTATTAATAAAAATAGACGCAGCCGTGTCTAAAAAAGAGAGTTGATTTAAATCTAAAGTCACGTTTTTTATTTTATCCAAATCAAGAGCATCCACTTGCTTTTGAAACTTCGATATTTCATAAAGACTTAACTCCCCCGAAAAAATCAGAGTAATTTCATCATTGGAATGAGTGATTTTTAAAAGTGACCTTTCCATTATGGCGTATTACTAAAAATCTCTCTCTAGCAATTTATTCACTTTCAAAATTGTTAAGATTTTATCCGCTAGCTTACCCACGCCTTCTATGGCACTGTCATCGCCTGCTAATGTGTCTGGAGCCGGTCCTATATCTGATTTTTTCAATCGAAGCGCCATCGTAAGTCTGTCAATTACAAATCCGGCAACATCATCCTCATCTTTCATCACTATAAAACGCGTTTCTTCATTATGTTTTTTTGGTTTTAAACCAAACTTTGTTCTTAAATCTATCAAAGGAATAACCGAGCCGCGAAGATTAAATACACCCAATATATATTGGGGAGTTTGAGGAACTCTTGTCCATCGAATAGGCTTTATAATCTCTTGTATAGACAAGATAGGCACGGCATATTCTTCCTCTCCTATTACAAATCCAACCAATTGAACTATTTTATCCGATTGCTCAATTGCCGAATTTTGCTGGCTGTTTTGTCTGTCAATAATCTCTTTTAATTTATCGCTCATTTTAAAAACTCCGATTTAAAGTTAACATTTCTTTGAACTACACTCGAGAGATAATCAGCAGAATAAGGCTTCGTAATATACTCAACCATTCCGGATTCAACCCCTCTCATACGGTCTGATTTGCCGGCACGCGAAGTCACGGCAATCAGCGGCAAGTTTTTGTATCTGTTGTACTTCTTAATTTCAGAGGCCAATGAGTACCCATCCATTCGAGGCATTTCAATATCTATAAGCAAGGCATCAAAATTTTTCTCACCCTGTTTTAAAATATTGAGGGCTTCTTGTCCATCCGAAGCTTCTACTAAAGTAAGCCCCAGAGGTTCAAGAGATTTTCTCATAATCATTCTATCTGTTTTGGAATCATCCACTATCATAACAATATAATCACTGGCTTTATTTTTCTCATTGAGTGCTTTTGCCGATACGTCTTCAATCTTCACCCGTGCTTTAACGGTTTTTGCCATTTGCATAATTGCCGCAACATCAACTATAAGCGTCACTCCGCCATCACCTCGAATGGTTGCTCCTGCAATTCCATCAATGCCCTTGAGATATTCTCCTAAAGATTTAATAACTATCTCTTCTTGGCCTACAAGAGAATCAACGATTAAGCCGATTTTGCTGGCTCCCAATCCTAAAACAACCACATAGGCATGTTCACTCGAATCTAAAATGCGTTCCACTTCAAAAATATCACCGATATGCACTAAAGATAAAACCTCTTCACGAAGCCTCATTACGGAACGGTTCTCAACCGTATAAATTTCATCTTTTGATATTCGCACCGTTTCTAAAACAGATGCTAGAGGGATAGCATAATGTTCCTCTTGAACACCAACTAAAAGAGCTTGAATAATCGCAAGCGTTAGAGGTATTTTTAACTTCATTGAAGTTCCGACACCCAGCTCGCTCTCAATATCTATAATGCCGTTAAGCTTTTCTATATTTGTTTTTACAACATCCATGCCTACACCGCGTCCACTTACATTTGTAACTGCGGCAGCTGTTGAAAAACCAGGTTTAAAGATAAGAGAAAAAGCTTCTTTATCTGTCATAAGGTCCGCTTCTTTTTCAGTAATAATCCCCTTTTCAAGAGATTTACTTTTGAGCATATCAACATCAAGACCCTTGCCGTCATCGTCTATTTGGATAACAATGTGGTTTCCTTCATTATACGCTTTTAAGCCTATGGTTCCTGTTTCAGATTTTCCAGCCGCCAAACGCACACTTGGCATCTCGATGCCGTGGTCACATGAGTTTCTGATAATATGAACCAAAGGGTCACCTATCTCTTCAACAATAGACTTGTCAAGCTCTGTATCTTCACCCGAAATTTCAAGTTCTATTTTTTTATTTAACTCTCTCGTTAAATCGCGAATCATTCTAGGAAATTTATTAAAGACTTTTCCAACGGGAAGCATTCTTGTTTTCATAACGGCAATTTGAAGGTCGGTCGTAACAAGAGAAACAATAGAAACAACCTGATTGAGCTCTTCTAAAAACTCCTCTCCTTCATATCGTTCTTCAACATCATCGTTAATTTTTATAAGGCGGTTTTTAGCAAGAACCAATTCCCCGATAAGATTCATAAGATGGTCGAGTCTTTTAACATCCACACGAATAGTTTGTTCAACCGTTGTCGAGGTTCTTTTTGTCGGAGCTGCCGCTTTTGCATCAGAATCTTCATTATCATACGTTCGTGTTTTAGCTACTGCTTTGGGAGCTACTGGAACAGGTGGTTTTACCGCAGGCTTTGGAGGAATTACTTCCTTTTTTTTATCTTCACTTGGCTTTGGAGCGGATTCACTCTTTGGAGAAGTTTTTTTTGCTTCTCTTTTAGCTTTATCTTCCTCTTGTCTTTGATTTAAAAGTCTCTCTATTTCGGCTTCAAGTTCATCTGCACCCATGTTGTCATAATCTAAATCATCTTCTGCTTCATCTTCTGCTGCATCCATAAAATCTTCATCTTCCATCTCTTTTACGGCAGATGCAACAGGAGTAGGAACATCCCCGTCTCCACCGCTTACCAAATCAAGGCGAACAACACATTCAGATACGTTTACACCGGCATCAGAACTGGTATCACGAATAATACTCAGCAATGCTTTCATCAAATCTACCGATTCTAAAATAACATCCATTACATTTGCATCTATAAGAAGCTGTCCGTGTCTTGCTTTGTTGAGAACATCTTCCATGTGATGCGTGAGATGCGTTAAAACATCAAAGTTTAAAAATGATGAAGCACCCTTGACCGTATGGGCAACACGAAAGATTCCGTTTAAAAGTTCCAAATCTTCCGGTCTTGACTCTAACTCCACCAAATCCTGATCCAGCTGCTCTATAAGCTCAAAAGATTCAATTAAAAAATCTTGTAATATTTCTTGAAACTCATCCATATTTACACTCCTACTTCTTATGTTCACGCACAACGCGTGCAATTTCATCATAAAATGAACTCGCTTCAAACTTCACCAGGTAAGCTTCGCCGCCGGCCTCTTTTCCTCTGCCTTCACTAAAATGGTCGCTTATAGACGAGTTGAAAACAATTGGAATATTATTAAATCTTCCATCACCTTTAACATTTGAAGCAAAATGGAAACCATCCATTCTCGGCATTTCAACATCTGAAACAATTATTTTTAATTGCTCTGATATTGCATCGCCGTACATTTCATATAAATCATTCAACTTTTCAAGCCCATCTTTGCCGTCTATTGCTTCAACGACATTAAAACCCATTTTTTCCAAAGCATCTTTAACAATTTTTCTAGCAGTTGAGCTGTCATCCAAAACAAGCGCCAAGCCGACAAAGCTTTCCAGCTCTATAGGCATATCTCCTGTATCAGGTTCATAAAGACCCAAGTCCTGAACAACGCTTTCAAGGTCTAAAATCAATAAAACGCTGTCGTCTTCTATTTTCGTTACCCCTGTAATTTTACTGCCGTCTATTGCCCCCGTGCCGCTTACAAAAGTTGCCGGTTCTATATTGCTCCAGCTAATTCGTCTGATTCTTTTTGCTTCATGAACGATAAAGCCGATAAGCACATTATTGAACTCCGTTATTATGATTCTTGAATTATTTTGTGCTATTTCGGGTTCAGTAATCCCCATCCATTTTGCTAAATTAACAACCGGAATTACAAAACCTCTTAAATCGAAAATGCCTTCTATAAAATCCGGAGTTCCAGGAAGTTCGGTTAAAGAGGGTATGCGAATTATTTCACGAACTTTTGAGACATTTATTCCGTAAATTCCTTCATACACCCCATCTTCATCTTCTTTAAATATTCTAAAGTCCACCAGTTCCATTTCATTGGAACCAACTTTCAACGAATTGTCTAATTTCATTTTTTAATCCCTTTAGAGAATATCTTTTCTTCCAATATCTCTACCTCTGGCGAAGATTTTACAATAAAGTATCTTTGATTGCAAGCAAAAGCACCTAAGTTTATATACGTAAAATTTTCAAAATGTATACTCTTGTTTTGATGAAAATGCCCCTCTGCAAAGTAATCGCAAATAAACCTATTTTCTACTCTTTTTGACACAAATTTTTTAAAGCCTTTAAACTCTTTGCAATCATCTTTTTTACTGAGATAGGCATCGAGTTTATTTAAAATCAGATGATTGCTCAGCCTATCAATTATGCTTAATATCCACAAGACAACAGGGTTTCGCACTAAAAATGTATAGATTCTGTATCCTAAATCGCTTCCGTAATCACCGTGTGCCAACATCACTTTTTTATCATTGAGTCCACATGCCAAAGGTTGCTGTGCAATAGGAAATATCTTGGCATGTGGAAATATTTTTTGTAAATTAAAATCATGGTTTCCCTCAAGATAAATCACTTCGATTTCCAAAGATATTGCATTTAAAATCTCAATCGCTTCTTCATTGATTTTTTGAGTATATGAAACTCCTCCAAAAAGCGCATCAAAGATATCACCCATGAGTATCAGCTGCGTCGGAAGAAGTTTTTTTGAGCGTATCTCTTTTAAGAAATCTAAAAAGTGTGGGCGAAGATGAGAGTAGTGTGCATCCGAAACAAGAAATGCACCCTCTTTGATTTGTATATTATGGAACATAAGCTATATTTGGAATTCCCAAAGACTCATTCAACCCCATCATAATGTTTGCATTTACGACAGCTTGTGATGAAGCTCCGCGCATTAAATTATCTATGGAACTGGAGATAAAAAGTACATTGCCTTTTTGTTTTACATAAATGTCGCAAAAATTCGTTCCTGCCACATTTTTCATATCTACCGGATTTTTACTTATTCGGACAAAAGGTTCATCCTTATAATATTCTCTCAATATTTCTTCTGCATCAAAGTCCTGACTCACTTGAATATAGATGCTAGAGAGCATTCCTCGAGTCAAAGGTACAAGGTGCGGCACAAAACTCACCTCATCAAAAGGGATATCAAGCTTTTGCGCTATCTCCGGAGCATGTCTGTGTATCAAAGGATTGTATGCAAAAAGATTATCATTCACATTCACAAAATGTGTAACATCGCTCAGTTTTTTACCTGCACCGCTGACACCTGTTTTTGAATCAATAATAACCGGAGTATGCGCAATTCTCTTTGACATAAACGGAAGCATTCCCAAAATTGCAGATGTTGGAAAACATCCCGGGTTTGCTACGAGTGTCGCAGATTTCAGCTCATCACGAAATAGCTCAGGAAGCCCATACACTGCTTGTTCTAAATTTTTCACATCTGTATGAGGGCAGTAAAATTCTTCATATATCTCTTGGGGAAGTCTATAATCTGCAGATAAATCCACAACTTTCACCCCATTTTCTATCAGCGGTTTTACATATTCCATAGCTGTTTTATGAGGCAATGCCAAAAAAACAAGCTCACAATACTTTGCGGCATCTAAAACATCCGCTTTTTTCACTTCACAATCATAAACCCCGCAAAGAGAGGGGTGGAGTTCGCCAAGCCTTGTTTCACCCTCTGAATTTGCAACATAATTCAGATTAAACCGAGGATGATTTATAAGTATCTTTACAAGTTCAAGCCCTGTATATCCGCTTGCTCCTATGATTCCGACATTAATTGCACTCAAAAACGATCTCCTGATATTTCACCTCTAAAATTTCATACTCTTTTTCGCCGTTTGGAAGTTTTACTTTAAGGTCATCGCCCTCTTCACGTCCAAGAAGCTGTTTTGCCAAAGGAGAACTAAATGAGATAAGTCCAATATCCGGATTACTCTCACACCCTCCGACAATAGTATATCTAAGCTCTTCATCCGTAGATAAATCACAAAGCAAAACAGTGGAGCCGAAGCTTACGCGGGCATGTTCAAGCTCTCTTGGGTCTACTATTTTTGCACAGCCAATCAATTCGGAGAGCTCTATCATACGCCCATCAATCAGTCTTTGCTGCTCTTTTGCAGCGTGATATTCCGCATTTTCTTTTAAGTCGCCGTGCTCAAGCGCTTCTTCAATATCTTTAACCGTTCGCGGTCTTTTTACCATTTTTAAATCTTTCATTTCAGCTTGCAGTTTCGCATAACCAAAAAGCGTCATAGGTTCCACTCTGTCCATATTGCATTCTCTTTTACACCCTCAAGGGTACTTGGTAATTTTTATTTTTCTGATTATATCAAAACTTTTTTGAGACTGTGTCTAAACTGCTTTGCGCTTCGCCATAGCCGATAAATCAAATTCTATATTTTCTTCTTCACACTCTATATAAAGGATACACCCTTTTTTACGAAGAGTTCTTGGCATGTGGATATCTTTTAAAAGCGTCATAGCTTCATTTGTTTGCGGGTCGTATGCTTTTAAAATACTCTCTTCTATGAGAAAAATTCTTCCGCCGCCGCATCCCTCACCCACTATTCCTTCGCATATAAGGGGGTTGCTCAAATCAAAACCATGAATCATCTAAACAATCCTTTTTCGTTTCTTCTACAAACTCTTTAAAATCACTGCTGTTTTTATCGAGATTTTTAAAATCTGCAAAGCTGTACTCTTTAAATATATTCTCATCCAAACATTTACAAATCGTTTCGTTATTTTCCAGTAAGCACTCTGCGATGAACTCTTTTTTACTACCCTCGCTCCATGTATAATAACTGTTATAAAACGGTATCGCCGCCCAAATAAAAAATACAAAAGTGAGCACTATATTGGTAATGTACTCTTTTTTTTTCGTCTGGAAATACTTCCTTATGTCATACGCAATTAACAGCAAAAAAACAATCTCTAAACTTATGACAAACCAGTCGCTACTTAAAAAATCAAACACGCATCTTCCTTCTTTTCGTATTTATATTCATGAAAACTTCCTACCATTTAAAATTTGGACGAAAAATAAGCTGATGATTATCAATCCCCTCTTCTTTGAGCGCTCCGCTATACTTGGCGCCACTATTGTAAAGATACCCGAGTCCAAGTCCAAAACTTACCTTTTCACTCCAACTCAAGGGCCATTTTTTTTCTACAATAATCTCCGCTTCTGTCAAATCAAAAGTATCCGCACTCACGGCAAACATACTTGAAAAAGCACTGTTATAGATAAAAGACCACACCCCTTTTTTATAGTCGATACTGCTTCTTCTGGCTCCTATATAAAAACTGTTTGTAAAATCTTTATTTTCATGTATGCGGGAGCCGATTCTAAAACTCCAGTCTAAATCCTTCTCTTGGCTCTCTTTTGTACCTTTGAGTTTGAATTCAAAGTTCATCCACCTGTCGATGTGAGCCATATTGTCTTTTATAGAATAATCGCCTACACTTACAAGATAACCCATATACGCTCTGTTTTTCCCAATTCTGTCGCTCTCATTATTTTTAAAAATCATCATTCTTCCAACAAAAACCGAAAGCGAATACGGCTCTTCAAATCCGGCCGTGACAGCTTTAACAAGGTTGAAGTTTTGCAACTTTGCCTTATCGTACTGCTCTTCATGATTTTGTCTAAAATAAAGTCCCGCTATAGGCATAGGATGTACGGCGGCTTCAATGAGGAGTATATTGGGGGAGAGAGAATTTAAAACTAAATCGGTATAAATTTTTGCTTCCGAATAACTGCTTGCATCCGTTACTTCATGCTCCGTATCCAAATCAATAAAAGCCGATACGTTTGTATAATAGGCGTCGAGTTCATAATCATACTCTATCAGGTGTTGCGCATACAGAGAGTTCCACATGCCAACCAATAAAAACACAACTATGAAACTTTTCAAACCTAAGCCTGCTTTGTCAATTTTTTAACGGCCTCAGCGCACATTACGAGTCCAAAAGTAGCAGTTACACCCATGAAACTGCCCTTCTCTTTTGTTTTTATCTCTTCACTCGAAAATATCGCCGTATATTTTTTGTTAAATCCTCTTTTTTTCAGTTCATAACGTATCTTCGAACCAAATTTATCTCCATGCGTTTTCCAGATATCCGCCACTTCAACCTTTGTCGGGTCAAGTCTTTTAGCCGAACCAAAAGAGGAAATAAGTTTTTTGTGACATTTTTGTGCAAGCGCCAGTTTTGCTTTCGTGTCATCGATGGCATCCAAAACCACATCATAAACATCAAAATCAAAATCCCAAACCCACTGTTCATCAATACGGACATTGATTATCTTAAGATGTGGATAATGCTGCACTAGAGCTTCAACTTTCAATGAACCCTCGTGAAGTTCAGACCACATTTGGCGATTTTGATTTGTTTCATCATAGGTATCAAAATCTACTATCGTGATATCTGCAACACCGCTTCTGCTTAAACAATCAAGACAGAAACTTCCAACACCGCCGACACCCAGCAGTATCACTTTTGCATTTTTCAATTTTGCAAAATCGTCTTTAAGAAGCAATTTTATACGGTCATATTTCATCGCTTGATTAAACCCACTCTTGAAGTTTTTGTATACTTTTGTATGCGCTCATATCTAGCTGAATCGGTGTTATCGAAATAAATCCTGCTTCTATCGCTTCATAATCGCTCCATTCATATCCTACATCGCGGGCGCGAAACTCCAGAGGGTGAAGTCCAAGCCAGTAATGCTCCTCCCCTCTTGGATTTCTATGAAGATGGGCATCGTTGGCATAACATCTGTACCCCGCATACGTAACTTTTATCTGAGCATCTTCCACTTCTGCGGGAATGTTTACGTTTAAAAATTCTCTGTGAGGAAGAGGAAACGAACCATTTTTTATCTTAAGCACCAACTCTTTTATAGTTTTGCAAGCAAGGGAATAATCTCCGCCTGGATTTGTAAAATCCATCACCTGACTTATGGCAATTGCCGGAACATTATGCAAGACAGCTTCCATCGCTCCGGCGGCAGTTCCCGAGTATGTGATATCTTCGCCCATGTTTGAGCCTCTGTTTATCCCGCTGACAAGCAAATCCGGCTTTTGTTCATCAAACAAAGAGTGAAGCGCAAGATACACACAATCACTCGGAGTTCCATCATCAAGCTTGTAAAAATCATCTCCAACACTCACAAAACGAAGCGGACGTACCAAAGTAAGGGAATGTCCACATGCCGACTTCTCGTTTGCAGGAGCTACGACCGTGACATCCACATCATCCAACTCTCGCAAAGCTTCTATTAAACTCAGCAAACCTTTTGCTTCATACCCATCATCATTTGTTACTAAAATCTTATACCTCAAGGTATTTCCTTTTTTGTAGTGCATCCTATTTTTGTAGGTGTATTTTAGCATTAAAGCTTAAAATTTTCCCATTTTTCCCAATGCCCCTCAAAAAAAAGATGAAAATAAAAAATAAAAACAAAAAAAAAATGCGTTGCAGGTAAGCTTTATTTTTATTTTAATTATTGTAGAATTGATAAAATTCAATTTCAAGAGGTCTTCTTATGCCGTTCTCACTTTTAGATATAAATGAACACAATGCAGAATTGTTAAGCCTCTTAACGCAGCATCTTCCTGACATGTTGTGGGTCAAAGACACAAATGGCAATTATATTTATGCTAATAATGCTCTGTGTGAAGGTTTGCTCATGGCAAAAGACACGCAAGAACCAATCGGAAAAAATGATATCTTTTTTGCACTAAGAGAAAGAGCAACGCATAGCAACAACCCTTATTGGCATACATTCGGGGAGCTTTGTTTTAACAGCGATCGGATTGTTATACTCAACAATAAGCCTATGAAATTTGAAGAGTTTGGCAATATCAAAGGAAAGATGTTTTATCTAGAGGTTTATAAGGCTCCATTTTACGACAAAGACGGAAATATTATCGGAACGGTAGGCACGGGCCGCGATATTACAGAGTTAAAAAAAATACAAATAGATTTACAAGAAAGTTTAAAAAAATTAGACGAGCAAAAAGAAATGTTTGAATACCAGGCAAACCATGATTCTTTGACGGATTTGCCAAACCGTGCTCTTTTTCTTGACAGATTGCAACAATCTATCCACATGGCGAGACGATTAAGAAGCAAAGTGGCCGTTATTTTTATGGATTTGGACCATTTTAAAGAGATTAATGACTCTTTGGGGCATCATATCGGCGATAAACTATTGATTGAGTTTAGCAATAGAATAAAAAATGTCGTACGAAGATCCGACACCCTCTCGAGGCTCGGAGGAGATGAATTTTGCATCATCTTAAATGATATTGCCGACATTGACTTTATCAGCAAATTTATATCGCAGTGCATGGAATTGAATAAACTCGCCTATGAAATTGATAAAAACAGTTTACACATAGGCATGAGCGTCGGTGTTTCTATCTATCCGAGCGACGGGGAACAAGCCGGCGTTCTTCTTCAGCATGCGGATGTTGCAATGTACAAAGCTAAATCCGACGGACGCAACACCTACTGCTTTTATGATGAAGAGATGACAGAAAAAGTGTTTGAAAGAGCCAACTTTGAGAATTCATTAAGAGAAGCTATCGACAATAAAGAATTTGTAGTTTATTTTCAACCACAAATCAATGCTAAAGAAAACACGCTCGTAGGGATGGAAGCCTTAGTGCGATGGCAACATCCCGTCATTGGTCTGATGTCGCCCGAAAAATTTATAACCCTTGCAGAAGAAACAGGGATGATTGTGCAGATAGACAGACTGGTAATGGAACAAGCTCTCTGCCACTTTCAAAAATGGCATGAAGATGGATTAAATCCGGGAAAACTTGCAATCAATTTAGCGGTTAAACAGCTTCAAGAAGATGATTTTATTGATTTTATAACGAATCTTATTAAAAATAAAGAGTGTATTGCACAATGCTTGGAACTTGAAGTGACTGAAAATAATATTATGAAGAATCCCGGCAAGTCCATTGAAGTGATGCAACAAATCAGTGAACTTGGAATAGGTTTGACTATAGATGATTTTGGGACGGGATACTCCTCTTTAGCCTATCTCAAAAGACTCCCTATCAATAAACTCAAAATCGACAAATCTTTTGTTTCGGCTTTGCCTTTAAACTTGGATGATATCGAGATAAGCAAAACCATAATAAGCCTCAGCACTATCTTAAGTTTAAAAGTTATTGCTCAAGGGGTAGAAACAAAAGAGCAAAAAGATTTTTTAGTTGCGCATGGCTGTGATTTTATACAGGGGTATTTTTATGCACATCCTATGACCGCACATGATATGACACAATTTTTAATAGATTATATAAAAATTGATGCGCCTTGACATTCGCTTGTTTAATAGTGTAAAATTGCGCCACTTAAAAGATTTCAAGAATCTAACCAAACTTTCTCCTACGCAAAATCCCAATACTTTAAGGTAGATACTTTATGAGTGAACAAACTTCACAAGCTCCACAACCACGCAAGCTCTCTAAAGCTAAAACAAGATCACATACACCCGTAAACGGCACAACGATAGAAGAACTTAGAACAAAAAGCATCTATGACTTAGTTCAAATCGCTACAGAGCTGAACATTGAACATCCAAACGAACTTAAAAGACAAGATGTTATTTTTGAGATTTTAAAGACGCAGGTTGCGCAGGGCGGTTTTATACTCTTTAGCGGTATTTTAGAAATAATGGCGGATGGTTACGGTTTTATTCGCTCCATAGACCAAAGTTTTAATGAGAGTATCAACGATGCGTATGTATCCAACACTCAAATCAAACGCTTTGCCTTAAGAAACGGGGATGTTGTAACGGGACAGGTGCGACCGCCAAAAGATCAGGAGCGATACTACGCGCTCATCAAGATAGAAGCAATCAACTACCTTCCGCCAGAAGAAAGTAAAAAAAGACCTCTTTTTGAAAATCTTACTCCACTTTACGCTCTCGACCAAATCAAACTTGAATATAAAGAAAAAAGACTCACAGGCCGCATGATGGACCTTTTTTCTCCTATCGGCAAGGGTCAGCGCGGTCTTATCGTTGCCCCTCCAAGAAGTGGTAAAACGGAACTTTTAAAAGAGATAGCACATGGTATTTCGCACAATCATCCAGAAATTGATTTGATGGTTTTGCTTGTGGATGAGCGTCCTGAAGAGGTAACGGACATGGAAAGAAGTGTCAAAGGTGAGGTGTACAGCTCCACGTTTGATATGCCTGCAAAAAACCATGTTAAAGTTGCCGAGATGGTAATAGAAAGAGCAAAAAGAAGGGTTGAGCTTGGTCATGATGTTGTTATACTTCTTGATTCCATCACCCGTTTAGCCCGTGCTTACAATACCATAACACCTTCAAGCGGAAAAGTGCTCTCTGGGGGTGTAGATGCAAATGCGCTTCACAAACCAAAAAGATTTTTCGGAGCGGCTAGAAATATAGAAAATGGCGGAAGCTTAACGATTATCGCCACGGCACTTGTAGACACAGGAAGCAGAATGGACGAGGTTATCTTTGAAGAGTTCAAAGGTACCGGCAACTCGGAAGTTGTTCTGGATAGAAAAATCGCAGATAGAAGAATCTTTCCTGCTATTGATGTTCTTAAATCAGGAACAAGAAAAGAGGAACTTCTTATCGGTCCTGAAATACTTCAAAAAGTATTTATTCTTCGCCAAATGATGCAAAAACAAGATAATGAAATAGAAGCACTTAAATTCATTTATACGACTATGCAGAAAAAACCTACTAACGAAGAGTTTTTAGAAAGTATGAATACGAATCAGTAGCATGAAACTAGGTGTATTTGACAGCGGTATCGGCGGTTTAACTGTTGTTAAATCTCTGCTGAGCCATAATCTTTTTGAAGAAATCGTCTACTTTGGAGACACCGCGCGTGTTCCTTACGGCATAAAAGATAAAAATACTATCGTTCGTTATGCAATCGAAGCAGTGGAATTTTTCAAAAATTTTGAACTTGACCTCATCATAGTCGCATGTAACACCGTAAGTGCGTATGCGCTTGAAGAGATGAGAGAAAATTCCACATGCCCGATTATCGGAGTGGTTGATTCAGGTGTTTTAGCCACTGTCAATGCACTTAGCGAAAAAAATTCCAATATTCTTATCCTTGGAACAAAAGCAACTATCAATTCCAAAGCTTATGAAATAGGTCTTCATGCCCTGGGTTATAAAAATCTTCAAACGAAAGCTACCGGACTTTTTGTCCCTATTGTTGAAGAAGAAATTTACAATGGAGAAATTCTTCAGGCGGCCTTTAGGCATTATTTTAAAGAGATAGAAGTTCCACATGCCATCATCCTCGGATGTACGCACTTTCCTCTTATCTCACAAGAGATACAAAAATATTTTGGAAAAGATACACTTTTAATCCACTCAGGAGACGCAATCGTTGAATACTTGGAAAGAGAGTTCAGTTTCCCAAAACGATACAAAAATCCAGAGCTCAAGTTCTTTGCCTCAGAAAATCCTGAAGCGCTTAGAAATGTCGCTAAAAAATGGCTTAACTTAGTATAAATGTAACCTAAATGCAACATTGACACTATAATATTTCGTTCTAAAAGCCAATTTAGGGAATGGTATAAAAATGCAATTACCGCAACAATGGATTGAAAATTTAAAAATATTAGATATTGCTTTTCAACCTATCATCAATATACATACCGGTAAACTTTTTGCAGTAGAAGCACTTCTTAGAAACTTTCAAGAGGTAGGATTTGAATCAATTTTTGATCTCTTTGACAAAGTATACGAGGATAATATTCTCTATACTTTTGATTTGGCTCTGAGAGAAAAAACAATTCGTAAATTTACCTCCATCGGGCATTACAAAAAAATAAAATTATTTTACAATTTGGATAACCGCCTTTTTGAGATGCCCGATTTTTCACATGGAAATACCACTCAAATACTCAAAAACTGCAATATTAAAAAAGACAATATTTGCTTTGAGATATCCGAAAGACACGAGTTATCAGGCGAATGTAACATGGAAAAAATAATCCGCCATTATCAAGATGAAAATTTTTGTATTGCTATCGATGACTTTGGAGTCGGTTATTCCGGCTTTAAACTCCTTTATGAAACAACACCCAATATTATCAAAGTAGATAGATTTTTTTTAACGGATATTGAAAAAGATTTCAAAAAAAGACTCATTGTAAAAAACATTGTAAGTATCGCCGTGCAGCTAGGGATTAATGTTGTTGCCGAGGGGATTGAAACTAAAGCGGAACTATTAACATGTAAAGATATAGGTTGTAATTTAGCACAGGGTTATCTCATCAAAAAACCTACACTCAATACGGCTGACATTACAAAAGAATATGAGCATATACAATATATAATTCAAAACGACAAACGGATGGAAAAAAGTGAATATCAGATAGAAGCCTATTTGGACAAAGAAGAGCCTATACATTTTAAATCTAAAATGAATTCCGTCATAGAATATTTTCAAAAAAATGAAAAAACAACCGCCTTGCCCGTAATTAATTCGATGAATGAGCCTGTAGGGATACTTCTTGAAAGTGAGATTAAATCGTATTTGTATTCTCCTTACGGAAGAGCGCTTCTTTTAAATGAAAGCGCAAGTAAATCCAAACTCAAATCTCTCATTAGGAACTGCGGGGTAGCCGATATAGGCAGTACCCTTTCTACCCTTATCGAACTTTTCTCGAATAATCCGGTGTCGGTTGGACTCATCATCACAAAAGATTCACGATATTACGGCTTTTTATCTGCACGCGCCATTATCTCTATCATGAATGAGCAAAATATCAAGTTAGCACTGGAACAAAACCCCCTTACAAAACTTCCCGGAAACACAATGATAGAAAAATACATTGACGAAGTTACTCATAGCACTCATTCCTATCTGCTATGCTATTTTGATTTGGACAACTTCAAAGCTTTTAATGATGTTTACGGCTTTAGAAGCGGAGACCGAGTCATATTACTTTTTGCCGCTTTGATGAAAAAATATTTGGTATACCCTTATTTTAATGCGCACATTGGGGGGGGATGACTTTTTTACAGCGATAAAATACGAGAATGAAAATCAAAATGAAAAAATATATATAGAAAAAATGTCCTCTATTATAAAAAAATTCACGCAGGACGTAAGAGCTTTTTATTCACCAGAAGATCAGCAAAAAGGCTATATCACGGCAAAAGACAGGGACAATAATACCAAAAACTTTCCTCTTTTAACTGTAAGCGCCTCTTTGCTGATTGTCCAAAATACGGTAAAAAACAGATCCGCAAGCGAGATAAATTCTATTTTATCCCTCCAAAAAAAAGTTGCTAAAAATTCTGAAAATAACACTGCTATGAGTTCTCTTCTTGAATCTTTGATAATCCTTTAACTCTTGATATGATAAAATCACTCCACTTAAAAATGGAGTAGCATGTGAAAGAAAGTTCCCAAGTTTTAGCAAGAAAATACAGACCCTCCAGCTTTGATGAGCTGATAGGACAAGACACAATAACACAAACACTTTCACTTGCACTTGATTCCAACAGACTCTCTCATGCGTATCTTTTCTCAGGTCTTCGAGGAAGCGGAAAAACATCTACGGCACGCATATTTGCCAAAGCTCTCATTTGTGAAAAAGGTATGACGCATAAGCCCTGCGGAGTTTGTCAAAACTGTACTTTGGCACTTGAAAACCGTCACATGGACATAGTAGAGATGGATGCCGCATCATCAAGAAAAATAGATGATATTAGAGATTTGATAGAACAGACAAAATACAAACCCTCTTCTGCAAGATTTAAAATCTTCATCATTGATGAAGTCCACATGCTCACGAAAGAGGCTTTTAATGCTTTGCTTAAAACGCTTGAAGAACCGCCAAAATATGTTAAATTTATATTGGCGACAACAGACCCGCTCAAACTTCCGGCAACTATTTTAAGTCGTACCCAGCATTTCAGATTTAAGAGTATCGCTTCGAATAAAATTGTTGAGCATCTCGCACACATCCTTCATCTTGAGCAAATAGAGTATGAGACGGATGCGCTGGAGATACTTGCAAGAAGCGGAAGCGGAAGCTTAAGAGACACGCTCACCTTGCTTGACCAGGCGATAATTTACTCCAAAAACCACGTGGATGTACAAACGGTTACAGATATGCTAGGGCTTGTTGACCCTAACTTTATTACAGAACTTTTTAAAGCAGTGTTTTCAAAAGATTATGCCCTTCTTGTTCAATACACCAAAACTTTAGAAGATTATGAAGCGGAAATGGTTGTAGACGAGCTTATTGCTTACCTCAAAGAGCGTATGTACAATCAAGACGCTCTGTTTTCAACCTTGGTTTTAGATAGATTTTTTAGAATTCTTAGTGATTCAAAATATCTTTTTAGTATCAATGCGGATGGTGCTTTTGTCCTTTCATTGATATTTTTTAAAATGGTTGAAGCTCTTCGCATCAAAGAGATTGACCAAATGATAGAATCTTTGCAAAAAGAGATTCAAAGACCTGAGCTCTCACGTGTAAATATACAAACTCCGCCACAAACAAAGACAATTAACGAAACCATCGCCCCCGCCAAGACTGAAGCAGAAGTTCCACATGCCAAAGAAGTTCCACATGCCAAAGAAGTTCCACATGCCGAAGAAGTTCCACATGCCAAGATGTTTCACAAACTCATTGCAAATATCAAAGATAGAAATTATGAACTCGGTGAGTGTTTTATCCGCTGTGTTCATTTTATTTCGTATGAAAACGGCATTTTAACCTGGGAGAGTTGTGCGGACGAAGAGTGCAAACAAGTTTTAAAACATGGTTATCCTGCTATCAAACAATTAGTTAGAGAACTTTTTGGCTTTGAAACCCAGATTAAAGGGATTGCTTGCACTCAAGAGCTTGAAGAAAAAAAAAATGAACAACCGTTCATGGCGCATGCCCAAAGCACTTCAATGATAGAAGATGCGGAGATTGGAGGAAGTGCAAGCTGTGTGACAAACTGCTCTCAAAGCGATGAATCAACAAAAGAGATTGATGGAGTCAACATCAAAGAAGAGCCGATGGTTAAAAAAGCGATAGAATTATTTGAAGCGACAAAAATAACGATACAGTCTAAAATTTAACTGCTTTTATCAAAAAATATTTCACTGCAGCAAAGTTCCTCTCTTTTGCAAAAATGTAAAATGCTTTCATACGGAATTGAATTTCTTCTCTTTATGGTAGCAAAGTTTGCTTGTGAAATTTGAAGTGCATGCGCAACGTCTTTGTCCAATATTTTTATATTTTTTCTTGTCGATAAATATAGTTTCAACTTCTCTATAATAGAGTGAAAATCTCTCATAGTTACTCCTTGTAAAGTAAAAATATACCCCAAGAAAAACAAGAGATTTAAAAATATTGCAAAGTGCTATTTTTTTACTATATTTTTTATGTTAAAACTAAATGTTGAGCCTTTTCCATAGACAGAGGCGATATCCAAGGCCGACTGATGCGCTTTGAGTATATAGCTGACCATAGCCAGACCTATTCCCATAGAGTTATCCCAAGTATTTTTTTGGACTCTGTAAAATTTAGAGACAACCTTATGTATATGGTCTTCTTTGATGCCTATGCCGCTATCTTTTACACTAAAAACATTCTCTTTGATGCTGACTTGCACGCTGTTTTCCGAATATTTCAGTGCATTATCTATAAGATTATTGATGACTATTTCCATCATATCTTTATCCGCATTTACGAAAACGGTCTCTCCGCTGAAATGAATCTCTCTGTTTCTGTATTTCGAAGAGAGGTTTGCAATCACCTCTTCGCTCAACGCCCTTAAGTCAAATTCAGATGGGACTATCTCTAAGTCATTGTTTTCCAGCTTTACCGAAAGTGCCAATCTATCAAGCATTTGAGATATTTTTTCACCGTTTGAGCGAATCTTTCCTAAAAATTTTTCCCGTACGTTTCGTGCTATTTCAGGGTCTTCTTGTAAAGTTTGAGCATAGCCCATAATAGAAGCTACCGGATTTTTAAACTCATGTGAGATTGCAGAAAGTATGTCATTTCTTTGTTTGTTCATCAATCTCAGTTTTGCCGTATATTTTCGTTTTTGTTTATCGCGGTTGCTTAACTTTTTTACAAGATTTTTAAGCAGCAAAGATATCTGCAAAAACTCATAAAAATACTTTGTTTTAACAACTGCATTATAGTTTTTATTCGATATTTCATCTAAAAATTTTGTTATTTGCTCAATATCATATACTATTTTTTCACTCATTTTTTTTGATATATAAAATGCAATCAAAACAATAAAAACAGAGGCAAGAACCAGCTTGTACCATAAATCGTAAAAATCATGCATAATTTGCCCTAAACTCATAGACAGCCTTATGTAAATCTTTTCACCTCTGTACACACTCTTTTTTGCTACATATAAAAAATCTACCTGAAGTGTTTTTGAATACCTTGTAATATAAGAAAACGCATCTTTGTTTGCCTGCATAATCTCATATCTTGAACCGTGATTATCCATAGTATTTTTATCTGTTTCCGACTCAGCAATTACGATCCCGTCTTTATCGATAATAGTGACCCTCAAGCCGGAATTTCCGGCCACATCAAGAACATATTTGTCTAAATCAACAATATCTAAAAAATTTAATTCCATAATTAAAATAGTATTTTGCAAATGATTTCTATTGTTGTCTATCATAGTGGATTTGATTGTAATATAACTAATAAATGAAGAGATTATTAAGGTTCCGACCAACAAAAGCGAGAATTTAATTATAAAAATTTGATAGATTTTTAACACAATTTATATCCAACTCCACGAACTGTTTGTATATAATCTTTGGTTTTATCCGGATCTATTTTCTCTTTTAAACGATTTATAGCGACATTCACAGTCCTATACTGGTACAATTCACCATCTCCCCAAACATTCTCAAGCAAATAATCTCTCTCCAAAACGCTATTTTTATTAATTATAAATTCATAAAGCAAATCAAATTCCAACTTGGTAATCTCAATATTTTGACCATCCACGCTGAGCGTTCTCGTGCTTTTGTCCAAGAGTAAATCTCTGTGGGCGACCTGCCCTTCATTGTATTTTTTTGCAGTTCTTCGCAGAAGCGCTTTGACTCTTAATGTGAGCTCTTTCATATTAAAAGGTTTTGTTATGTAGTCATCAGCACCTCTCATAAAGCCCTCTTCTATATCTAAATCGCTGTTTTTGGCACTAAGGAAAATAACAGGAGTTAAAATCCCGTCTTTACGAAGACTCTCAACAAATTCACTTCCCTCAATTCCGGGAAGATTTCTGTCCATTATCAGTAAATCTATCTCTTCTTCTTCAAGTATCTGCGCTACTGTTTTTGTATTTAAAAACCCGATGGTATCAAAGCCGTCTTTAGAGAGGTTATATTCGATAAGTTCTAATAAATCTTCTTCATCTTCTACTATAACTATCTTTGCGCCCATAAAAATTCCTAAAATTTGTTTTTATTATTGTACCCTAATGTAGTAAGATTTTGCTTTTATGGCATAATTCTTTTGCCGATGTTAACACAAAAATGAGAAGGAGCAAAATGGCTTTTTTACAAAAAATATCTCTAATTTTATTCATATTATCCATAAATATTCAAGCCCATCAACTCAGAGAAAATTATTTAAGCGTTGATTACAACTCTACTGCACAGACATTAAAAATAATTTTAGAAGTTGAGACCAGACTCCTAGAAAATTATCATTTACTCGATGAGAATAAAAATGGAATAATCTCTTTTAACGAGCTCTCAGCGAATCAGGAATATCTTTTTTCTTATGTACAAAAACACTTCAAACTCTCTTACAACACCCAAAAGCTTTCTCTTTCAGATGCAAAAATTATCTTTCATAGATATCAAGACCAAACCTATATGCAGGTTTTTAAAGCATTTGATGCAGTGAAATTAGATGGATTAATTTTAGAATATGACATGTTTTTTGAATTGGAATCCATTCATAAATTACTTATACATTCAAATGAGAATCAAGGTGATTTTATACTTGACAACACTACTCGAATGTATCCATTTTCATCTCTTAACATATCGCAGATGCAAAGATTCTTTCTCTTTCTTCAAGAAGGCATGTCTCATATCTTGGACGGGTGGGACCATCTCCTATTTATACTCATGCTACTTCTGCCAAGTACGGTATTATTCAATCATTCCAATAATCATCATGAATTCAAAAGAATTTTCTATTCTCTTCTAAAAATTATCACTGCATTTTCTATAGCACACTCTCTCACCCTCTTTATTTCAGGAATGGGATTATGGATGCCAAATATAACAGTTATTGAGAGCTCAATTGCTCTGAGCATTTTAGTTGTTGGATTACTTAACTTATTTGGCAAATATAGACATATAGATTATAAAATAGTCTTATTTTTTGGTCTTTTACATGGATTTGGCTTTGCAAATGTTTTAGAAATAGCACATATCAACAACACAAGCTCTTTCTTAGTCGCTTTATTTGGTTTCAATGCAGGTGTGGAAGTTGGTCAAATTCTTGTAATACTGCTTGTGATACCGATTTTTTATTTTAGCAGAAATGCAAAGTACTATTTTTCAGCCATAAAAATCATTAGCTTTATGGCGGTATCGGTATCTTTATTTTGGTTTTTACAAAGAGTTGATGTTATTTAAGTTGTTAAAATGTATAAAAGACGGTTTAACAGTACCGTCTTTGCGAATAATCCCAAAGAACTCTTCAGCCTCATTAAAATATCCCACATGCCCCGGATAATCAAAATAATGAAAGATTCCGAAAAACATTAATTTTGCATCTTTTTTCATTTTTGGAAATGTTTCCACAAAATTTTTATAGACATTTTCCTGAATTTCTTCCCCATTTTTTCCATAACTTGATATTGCGACATAGGCTAGCATGGTCGGCTTTTTATAAGTTTTATATAAATATCTAGAAAGGTTCAAAGCTCTCTGGGGAGTTTTTAAGATATCGTCTTTTGAGTTTCTAGTGAGAGCTCTCATCTCTTGAAATGCAATAAAATCTGCTTCTTTTGCAGCTCTAAAGAGTGATTTATCAAACCTTTTCCATTCCTCAACCTCATTTATAAGTGTATAGTTTCCAAAATCACCGACACAGGGTCCAACAAGCACCTCTTTGTCTTCTCTTAACATTTTAAAACTTTCAAGAAATAGGTCATTCATACCATCCCACATCCCCGTTTCGCTCATATTGTATTCAGGATTTAATACAACTATTTTTTTGCCTTTGAGTTTTTTCATATACTGTGTAAATTTTCTTAATGATTTAAAATATTTTTCCTCATTTTCTTGCACGAATTTTGGAGAGATTTCATCCGCAAACCAGTAAAAAATATAAATAGGCGTAAAACCTTTATCTATAATCTCTTTTTGCGTTGTTTCAATAGAGTACCAATCTTCCTCCCAGTGCCTCGTAATCCACATTGTTACGGAATTGGTATTTTTAGATTTTTTTTGTAATACTTCTGTTATATTAGCATTACTGAGGGAAGATTCTTTATCTTTAAACGTATAGGTGTCCTCTTTTTTCGTTACATCATATCCGCCTGCACCTACGAGAGTAGAAGCTACGGATATGCTAAACGAGAGCAGTAGTATATTAACGAGTCTTAACATAATTCATAAACAAGACGGTTTGAGATTTTGGCTGTAAAGAGCTTATTTTAAGTATATATCTACCTAGACCAACTTTTTTTATAGTAGTTTTGATACCTATAATTTCACTTTCAACTCCGGTTATCTCAATATCAGAATTAACATGTATATCATAATGCATATTTTCAACTTCGGTTTCATTATTATTTGCAATATTAACAACTATCTTTTTAAGTGTAACTTTTGTTTCTAATTGCAAGTTTAATTTTTGCTTAATGCGTTTGTATAGCATTTCTCCATTCATAGGTGTCATCTCTTTTTGATTATTTATATATTCAAAAAAGTTATCTATGATTTTAATGTTTGAACCTAAACCCATTAGATGAGAATGCGTACTCATCGTATATATTCCATTGAGCCCCGTTATCATATTTGCTTGTTTTTTCATTTCATTTAAAATTTGATCTGTATTCCAGTCTAAATTAATAAAGTAAGCATAATCATCCGTACCATGCCTAGGAATCACGATGGTATCATGCATATAATAAGGTGCTAATAAATCAGACCCATTGCTTACCATATACTTATAGCCGCCTCTTTGGAGGTAATCAATCATTTTATCATCTATCTCTTCGCGAGGAGGTCTGAAACCTATTACATCTTGTTGCGTCAGTTCATCTAAATATTTTTTCGCCCCAAGTGTTTCCTTTTCATAAACTTCATTGCTTTGTCCAATGATTTTTTCATGCGTGTAGCTGTGAGACCCAATCTCTATAAATTTATTTTTAGAGATTTTTTTCATTAATTCTTGGTGCTCTTTTGCGAGGCCTGCCACACAAAATACGGTCACAGGAAAACTGTGCTTGATTGCCACATTATAGAATTGTTCCAAGTTCTCATATTTATATTCCGTATCTTCTGAAACAAATACAGCATTTAAAGCATCTATATACGTATAGGGAACAATATCAATATCATTATTTAATTTCTCAAGCATAGCTCTAAATAATTCTATATACATATACTTACTACTATCCATAAAAACATAACTAGGAAAGCTAAAATATATCCATTTGCCTTTTGCGTTATTTCCATGCCAGAGCAAACCACTCTCATTTTTATTGAGCACCCTGTTTTGAGGTATCTTCGAATAAGTGTCTTGGGACCAGTTGGTTGCGTATGCATCAGCTTCTAGTCCCTCTGGAGTCACAAAAAGTGGAATATAATCATAAAGAGTTAAGTCTAATGATTTGCCTCGCGGTAAATACTTTGCAAGCGGCGACATCAGCCTCATACTTAAAAAACTTGTGCTATTACTGTCAAATTTAACCGTGCTAAAATCTTCATTCGTAGTTAATCCGGTTATTCTACTAACAAGATTCTTTTCATTGTTCTTCATAGTGGGTCCTATGAATCCACTTGTATAGTTAAATAAAAGCTTGCCGCCGTTTTGCACAAAACTCTCTAAACTGCGCATCTCTTCTTCTGAAAGTGCCATCATATCCAAGGCTACGAGTATAGAATTTTTCTCCAAACTCAATAACTTGTCACTGTCAATGTCGTGCGTTGCATAACCGTTTTTATGACAAAATTCTTTGAATTGTTTCATTCTATTAGTGTAATCATCATAATTCATATTGCTTAAGGCATGCATATTCATCAATGTATTAGACTTTAAAAAATATACATTCTCTTCTTTGACTTCATCACTCAACAAAGACTTGGAATAATAATTTTGCATTAAATATAAACTTGTATACGCAAGTAAAACTAAGAGCAACAATAAATAAATGAAAAGCTTGAGCCCATAACTTTCTCTATTATTTTTCATATTCAAACTAGCATTATGGCTTATCATATTCAATTTTATGTTATGATTTTTTTCTATTGAAAAAAATTAAATCGGATTTTTCTTCTTCCAAAGCTTGCTCATAGGTAATACCCAAACCACTTTTTTTCTTTTCTCTAGCCTTGTATAAAAAATATGCTATTACTCCAAATACCATCGTCAGCAATGTAATTGCTAAAATTAAAAACGACAAAAACGATAATAAATTCATCCTACTCTTCCTTTTCTTTCAAGTTTTCCCCAACCCATTTCTATATTAAACCATTCTTCTATTGTAGCAAATATTTTCGCTATATTAATAACGGTAATAAAAGCCAATCTATAAATTGTGGAATACCATGCTAATTTTAAATCTTCTTTTGTAATTAATAAACAGTACACTGCTCCAATAATATCAAGAACAGTAAACATTATCCACCAGAAAAAAAGTAACTGACTTGTACCGGTTGACAAGGCGAGATATATCATAAATATATCTCCCCATATTTGCATAAATGGCCAAAAAACGGACTCAAATAGCATATACCACATAACAAGAGACAGTGATGCCCTTTTTTTTAAAGTCCATAGGTATTTTCTATTTTTTCTAATTGCCTGAAGAATACCTCTTGTCCATCTATACCGTTGCTTAATAAGATCCAATAAATTCTCTGGTGCCTCCGTGTATGATATGGCATCTGGCTCAAAATCTACTTTATAACCTCTTGCAATTAATGCAAGTGTTATATCACAATCTTCTGCAAATGTGTCATGCGCATAATATCCAACTTCTTTCATTGCATTTTTTCTAAACATCCCCAGAGGACCAGGAATAATATTTACTAGTTTCAAAAATGCCTGACCATTTTTTACCATGTTCAAACCTTGAATGTATTCTAAGGCTTGTAGTTTTGTTATAAAAGAGTCTGTATTAATTACATTCACACTCCCGGCAATCGCTGCTACTTTAGGATCTTTAAAGTGCTGAACCAATAATTCTATCGCATATTTATCAAGCTTTGAATCTGCATCAACCGAGCATATTAAATTTCCTCTTGATCTTTGAATAGCATAGTTTAATGCTCTCGATTTACCGCCATTTTTTTTTGATAAAACTTTTAAACTTCTATGCCCATCATCAAAAATAAGAGATTGAGCAAGTGCATATGTCCGGTCTGTGCTTCCATCATCAATTACTATTATTTCAATATTCGGATAAGTCTGGTCCATGATGCTTTTCAATGAAGCAAGAATTACTTGTTCTTCATTGAAACACGGAACTATAATGGAAACAATATCTTTTTTACTGACGTGAAAATTTTCATCTGCAGATCTTTGTATAGTTTTTATCATGGAAAAAAATATTAGCAATAAATATCTGATAATAATCAAAAGGGTAAAAACAAAGATTAATATCACACCAAATCTGATAAACGTATTTGTCGTTGCGATATAAATCGTTTGCAGATAATTAACACTGAAATAGGTTATTACCAAAGCACCAACCATAATCGCAATAAATAATATTTTTTTTATTATATCTACCATTTATACCCCAAATTAAGTTCACATTCTGTGTAATTATATGTTGGACCATAAGATAATCTTACAGCATTGCTGTTTTGACATCCTACTGAATACGAAAGAGTCTCTGTTGGATTGCCAAAGAGCTTTAGACCATATTTATATGGTTGTGTTTGTTCTTTAAACGAATGCCCTACACCCAGTTTTGCGCGAACTCCAAAATACTTTGAGAATATGTATTGCGGATCAATTCTCAAAATAGTTGTATCCGTAAAACTAGGAGAATAATAACAGGCATTTGTACTCGTATTTTTTGTGTACCACCCTTCTAGGGCTGTATGATAAGAAAAGTGAGGGCTAAACAATCTATCATAATAAAGTCTCCAATCAAACTGAGCCGTAATTTCTGTATTTGAATTGCTAAATGAGTTCACTTCAATATTTCCCCACAAATCCGTATCGTCTCCAAAGTTAATGAAATCTGATACACTAAAATGATCTGCAGTTATTCGTTGTTCATAAGAACAAAGACTATATGTATAAAACAGTGCATTTTGCCTTGTATATTCTAATAAATAATTGTGTTCATAATATTTATCTTGATATTGAATAGTCGGAACAATTTCTGAAAAATCATCATATTTATTCAAACCTAAACGAAATGAAAAATTTTCATAAAAGAGTGAAGCACCGTACCTGTTGCCTTCATATCTGTTAATATTTCGTTGCTCTATAAAGAAAAGTCCACTATCTACACCTAAATCAATACTATCACTAATCTTAGCGCGTTTGTAAAATAAATCAAGCGATGAAAATACTATATCTGAACTATCTTCAAAATAATACCCCTTAGCAGCTAAAGAGTTTAAATCAGCCGGCACATAAAGAGGCGAGACTTCTTCCGAGGATGTTTTCAATAAATCTTCATCTTGCGTAGTTGCATAAACTTCATCTGCAACTGCATTATCATTTAAAGTTTCATCTAAGACAATATCGTGATATTTTTTAGACATAGACTTTTTTTTTTACTATCTGTATTGGTATTATTCACAGCAAGAGGAGCATTCTCCAACTCATCAATTTCTTGAAGCTTTTGGTCAATTTGCGGAACTAATAAATAATTCTCACTATACTCGCTTTCTTTCCAGTCTTCATTAATTATTTTACACTCACTCTTATTTGCATCACATTGAAGATGAAGAGTTTTATACCCTTTATCGCTAAGATAATTCGTATTATATTCTTGATAAAACTTTACCATATATTGATTTTCACCAACTTGTTTGTATATTGGTTCATGAACCCCTACGGCTATGAATTGAAGTTTATTAAAATTGTCTTGTTTCATAGAAACCCAAGCGTTATTTTTTGTAAATAACTCGCCATAATGTTTTGCATATTTATTAAAGTTTTTGGATTCCCAACTTAACTCCCAAGACATAAGAAAGTCACGTAGAGAAGGATCTGCTTTTTGATACACTTTGCTCTTAAGTTCTAAAAAAAGTTTTTTAGCCTCTTTTAATTTTTTATTTTTCATTACATTATAGGCATAATGATATCGAAGTTCATCAGACCCTTCGGTCCATAACATAAGTGCAAATTCCCCTTCTGCTTTACCGTATTCTTCAGAATATTCAAGTGCAAAAGCGTACCTATACCTTGCTTGATGGTCGGTAGGATGTTTTTCAAGATAATCTTCATAATACATCAGGGAAGCTCTATAATGAGAATTAAAATACAAAGAATCCGCAATGTCCAGCTGTTTTGAACCTATGTTATTAAAATATGCTCCAATTGTAGCTTCGCTATTAACAGCAACATGCACTGGCTCTAGTTTTAATATTTGCGCTTTTAATTTAAGCGCTTCTTCGTTATTGGAATGCTCTTTTAATAAACCATCAAGGACATAAAGGGCTTCTTTAGAAAAACCGTTCCAGTGATAATATTGAGCTAAAATAAAACTGCTTTGCGCAGTCTTTTTTTGTTGCGCATAATGCTCCAAATAACCAAATCCTTGGGAATACTCTTTATTTTCTATTAACAGCTGTGCTAAATTTTTTGTTGCTTCCAAATCATCTGTATTATCTTGTACATATTTTTTCAAATGTTCAATTGCCATTTTCGGTTGTTTATTACTAATATACAGCTCAGCTAATCGTTTGTCATTTGCTGATTTGGACGAAACTTTTATTTTTTGTTTATAAATTTCAATGAGACCCGCATAATCATGGTTGAGTTCCATTAATGCTTCTTTTACATCTTCATCTAAAGGAGCTTCATTGTTAAGTTCAACAAAGGCTTTTTTTGCAAGTGTATTTTCTTTTTTCCACATGTGTACATACGCACGAGCTTTTTTTGCTTCATATAAAAGTTCTTTATCTTGTGCGTTTACAATCACTTCATTCAAGTACATCTCGGATTCATAAAACTTTTGTTCCCAAGAATATACTTGCCCAATCATAAGTTTTGCTTGCAGGTCGTTATCTAAATACCCTTTTTTAAGTACTTCCAATGCCAAAGTGTTTTTACCGGTCCAGATAAGATATTTTGCTTCAAGCAATAAAGACCTGCTAGAAGGATTTTCTTTATTGTATTTACTTACTACATCGGTTGCTTCATCTTTTCTTCCAGAAGCAAATAGCTCTATTACATACGCTTCAAGAGTATCTATATTTTTATTTTCTTCATAAACTTTTTTTCTATCAAGCATATAAGCTATTCTTGAAGAATCAAGCTTTTTGCCTATTTTAATAATTTCGCTATTATTGGGATTTTTTCTAGATACAAAACTGTAAAGTCTTTGTGCTTTTTCCGTTTGTCTTGTATAAATATAGCTGTTGATGAGTTTGACAGTAGAATCTACACTAGAATTCGTCGTATAAAATTGTTCATATAATTCTGCGGAACAATTATATCTTCCTGTATAATAACATGCTTCTGCTCTTATTTTTTTAGCATCCATATTATCTTGTTGTTTGAGGCGCAATAAAGCATTTTCACTATAATCGTATCGAGAATCCCAAAGATAAATATATGCGGCTTTTATATGGTATTTGTCTTCAAGTGTTGAATCAACTTCAATGAGTGCTTGATAAAGAGTAATATAAAATTGATAATTATTTACGTCATAATAGCTATCCAATCTTTTTTGCGCATCTTCCATATTTATTGGTTGTCCCAAACCGGATTCTTTGAATACACCTTTAATATGTTCTTTTCGCTCAAGTTTCTTTTTTATATTTAAAGCAGTTTCATCTTTTGGATTTTTTTCTAATACTTCATTTATAATTTTTATTGCTTTTAAATCATTCCCGTTTTTCTCATAATACTTTGCTAAAATTACTTTTTCCGTATAATTTTCAGGGTCTTTTGCAATGATATCTTCTAATATTTTTGGATCAATTTCTACGGCAAATAAATACAAAAATAAAGAAGATAAGACAAATAATATTTTCATTATATTAAACATCCTTTTACTAAAATAGGATTTGTAGATTCACATGCACAGACTATCTCTAAGTCTAGATTCTGTCTTTTTAAGCTTTCTATAATCTTTTCCGTATGCTTTGGATTTGTATTAATTGCTACATAATACAAAATATTGTCTTTTTGATAGATATAGTCATGTTTTCTTCCTAAAAGCTCGACTTTATCTATTTCATCATTGGACTTCAGAACAAAAGCGGTAAAATAAATGGAATTCTCCATACATATATCTGCAAGCATTTGTATATCTTCTAAACTTTCAAGCATGTTTTTATATTGAGATAATTTTTCTAACCTCTCTCTGTAAAAAACACTCTTTGACGCTTTTTCCAAAGATACAATGAAATCATCTAATATTATATCACGTCCAAAAAGCTCATCACAACCGTGTCCATAAGCTTCTCTTTTGTCTTCTGCTCGTATAAAAGACTGGTCAATAATTCCGATGATGGTGGAATTCGGTAATTGTTTTTTTATTGATTCAATAGTTTTAAAATTGTCTTGGGTTCTTTTCATCAGTACAATAATTATTTCAGGAACGACGAAAATCTCTTGCAAAATACTTTGTAAGGTGTTTGCTATTTTTACATTAAACTGCTCAGGTTGTTTAAACAGATACTCGCATATTATTTTTGTATTTTCTTGTGTTGGCTCTAATTCGGCAATTAAAATATTTTTTATTTTTTTTGCGTGAATTTTTTTTGATGAATTCAAATGTTCAAGCATAAAATTATTTTCATGAATTTTAAAACTCATAGGCGGATATTCTTGATTATGGAATAAATCTCTTATGCTTAAATGTCTCTCGTTATTTTCATTCGAAGTAATCGAAATTGCAATATCTGAAAAATCCTCTGCAATATTATTTATAAATTCATAATTTTCATTTTGATTATTGACGAGGCATATTAATTTTTTATCATGCATAGCAGTTAGTTTAATCAAAGATTTATAAAAGCCTTCTATCTCATATCTATTTTGAAATTCAAAAAATTCCCCTATCTTATGAATAACTACCAATTTTTCATCTGACGTAGACATAATGCGGGCTATTTCTTCTAAAAGAAACTTATATCCGTATCTTTGTTTTAAGTAATTCCAATCTTCCTTTAAATAATAAGGAGTAATAAATTTGTCTATATCTGAATATTGTTCAAACTGCTTACCTAACCCTTTAAGTCGCTTATTAAACAAATAGTCCTCTTGTGGCGTGAATACTATTGCCTTCGCTTTAAACAATGACTCTATAAGATAAAACAAAAGCGTCATCTTACCAATTTTCACTCCACTATCAATTATAATTGACTTGGCATCTTTAATATCTTCAATATTTTGTGTTAACATTCTAGTCAGTCACCTTAAGTAATTCTCTGTGTCTGCAAGTGTAACATATATCACCATGATTCACAAGTAAAAAACCTATTAGGGGCCCCTAAAGGAAGACAGGGAGGAGCGGTTGGCCTTATCAAAGGAAGCCTTAAAGACAAAGGGAAGGGAGAGCTTTTCTGTTATCTTGATTAGCTCCTTAGCTACTATCCTGCAAAG
>JAHJJX010000035.1 GCA_018822665.1 bacterium | reverse complement strand
TTTATATATCCTATTTTTATCAATACAATTATAAATTTTTATAATATATGTAATTTATTTCTTAAGATTCATTTAAAATTAACTCACTTATAATGCTTGCATTCGAAATAGTTCAACTATTTCAATATCTTATATTCCAAAAAGGAAAGAAATGAAAAAAACGATTAAATTAGCGATAGTAGCTGCATTAGCGATGGGGGCAACGTCTGCATTTGCAACGAATGGTTCTAACCTTATTGGCACTGGAGCAAAAGCTCGTGGTATGGGTGGTATTGGTATCGGTATGAGTCATGGTGCTGAATCTGGTTTATCTAATCCAGCTTTGATTACTACTGTGGAAAATACCGAGATTTTATTTGGGGGCACTATTTTTATGCCTAATGTTAAAAATGAAAATGGAGTAGATTTTTCTGGATTAAACCCTGCTTTACCTGATGAGTCTAGTAGTTCAGAGAGTGCAGCAAAACTAAGTGTAATTCCTGAAGTATCTGTAGCTACTAAGGTTAATGATAATTTTTATTTTGGTATCGGTATGTATGGTACAGCTGGTATGGGTGTGGACTACCGTGATGCAGCAGCTACGGGACAAATGAATATGGTTACCAATTTACAGCTTATGCAATTCGGGGTTCCTTTAGTATACACTTCAAATAATTTTAGTATTGGCGTAACTCCTATTTTACAATACGGGTCACTAGATATTAATTATGTAATGTCTCCAACTATGCAAAATGCAATGACTTATATGAGTACTGGTACGTTTGGTACAGCTACTAATCCTATGACAATTGGTGCCGGAGTAGCCCAAGATTTAAAATTCGGATACAATTTAGGTTTAGCGTATGAAATATCTGGCGTAACAATAGGTGCTGTGTATAAGTCTCAAATTGATATGGAGTATAAAGGTCAATTGTCAACTTCTGCGGGTGCAATGACAGGCGGTGCTTATACTAATGATAAACTATCTACTCCAGCCGAAATGGGCTTGGGTGTGAGTTATGCATTTAATGGTAATACAATAGCATTAGATTATAAACAAATTAAGTGGTCTGCTGCTAAAGGTTATGAAGATTTTGCTTGGGAAGATCAAACTGTTATGGCAATAGGGTATGAATATTCTGCAAAAACTTGGGGTGCTCGTATTGGTTACAATTATGCCTCTAGCCCAATTAGCGAACAGACTAATGCTGCGGGAGCAAATGGTTTGAGTGGTGGTATGATTAATACATTTAACTTATTGGGCTTTCCGGCCATTGTAGAATCACATTTCTCAATTGGGGGAACATACGCTCTTAGCAATCAAACAACAGTAGACTTGGCTTATGCGTATGCTCCCGAAGTGAATAATACTTATAAAAACTTTTTAAGTCAGGATATCACGACTAAACATTCGCAAACAAGCGTAAGCGCACAACTTAACTACAAGTTCTAGTATTACAAATCAAATTCTCTTTCATTCTCCGTGTCGCCTTTTGGCGGCATCCTGTTTTTATATGCAAGCTAATAGTTTTATCTGGCATGTGGAAATTTGTATGAATAAGTAAAAATTATGTTACAATATCCGCTAAACTATGTGACTATTTTGTGATAAATAGTACTAATACTACAATTAAGGAAATCAAATGATAAAAAACATTATAAAGAGTGCGATTGCCATCTCTCTAGCAGCAACAGTGTCTTTTGGTGCACAGGGGGTTATGTTTAATGTTGTAAGTGGAGATGCTGAAAAGAGTTACAACACCATGATAAACAAAAAAATTGAAGATATCGGTTTTGTTCTGTCGGATCCGCATGCGAGGATTAATGACGCATATGCAAAAAAATACGGTTCAAAAACTTTAGAAGATGGAAAGAAAAATCCGGAGTATGACCCAGAATGGAAAACGCAACTTGATAATCTGGGCTTTTTCTCTATAGCAAATGATGAGGAACTGCGCCCATTGCTGATAAAAGCACCGGAACTTGGAGGATTTTCACCTTTTAACCTCCACATCTATAAAAATGTAAAAGAAAATAAATCTTATGTTGGCCATATAATGCCTCAAACAATGTTAGACATTGTGGGTGTGAAAGACGAGGCTGTACGAAAAGATTTTATTGCAATGTTTCCTGCTTTAGATGCATTGGTACAAAAAGAAATAGGCGGAAAAGTAGAAATAAGTGAGTATAAGTCTCTTCCCGCCAAGCCAATGATGACTTTTGAATTAGAGTTTGAAAGACCGGAAGATTTATTTGATTTTATTGATGAATTTCAGGGAGATTTTGAGGCAGCTTTTGAAGAGAACAAATACATTATCGCTGGATATAAAAGCTTTAAAGAGTCTTATAGCGATTTAGATTTAGAGTTTGAAGAGTACGATGCGTATTTTGTTTATTCATTATGTCATTTCTCTTTCTCTTACGGTATCTTCAATAAAGGGCGACCGGATGCCGGTGCTTTTGCTCCATGTTCCATGTATATGTATGTAAAAAAAGATTCAAATAAAATGATTATCGGGATGCCTCGTCTTGCAAACTGGGCTTCAGTTATGAATATTAAAGATGTGCAGATGCTAAAGTCCATTCATGATTTAGACAAAGAAATAACTACTATTATGGTAGGTTTAGGAGCGAAAGAGATATGAAGAATATACTAAAAAAAATACTTGCGTCCATAACTATTTTAACATTTTGCGGATGTTCCGGCGCTAGTACCGATGCTACAGCAAATACGACTAGTTTAGAAGGTAAAGATGTGAGCACGTATTTGTTGGGTGCTTATGTTGATGTCTCTAGCGCGCAGGCAAAACTCAAAGATGCAGGTTTTGAAATTGTAGCAACATACAGTCCTGTAAGTGATGGAACTACAATAGTGTTTACAAACAGCGCGCTCAAAGCTGAGGGCGCGAAACCTAAGAGATCGCATGTGTCTGTGCTTCGTCTTTTTATAGACGAGCAAGACAAAAAGATTAGTTTTACAAACCCTGTATATTTCGGAAAAGCATTTATGCAAGATGAATATAATCATACGGTATTTAATGCTCAGTTGGAAAAAATCAATAAAGCATTTCCGAATTTAAAAGATTCCGAAGATAAAATGAAATTTGATAATTTAGCCGGATACCATTTTATGATAGGCATGCCATATTATAGTGATGTGGATAAGCTTGGTGATGGGACGACTGAGGAGTTGCTTGCGAAAGCTAAAGAGTATAAAAAAGGTAAATCCCTTATCTTTGAACTAAAACTTTCAGATAACAGCTATCTTGTCGGATATGATTTAGGTAAAAGAACAAAGAAATTTGTTGAAAAGATAGGTAGAGCAAATGCCGCGATATTGCCTTATGCCATTTCTATTGAAAATGGCATAGCAAGTTCTATGGAAGCTAAATACTATATTGCACTTAGCTACCCGCTTCTGACAATGACTGAATTTACTACAATTGCATCCATTCCGGGTGCGATAGCAAAAGATTTAGAAAAACCGTTTAAATAAAGTTTTATTTAGCTTGGCATGTGGAAGTTTTCCATATGCCAAGCAAGAGAGGAGAAGGAAGAGTATTTGATTCAGGGTTAAATCTGGAATCTATATCATTATCGCTTCTCTTTTTCCCTCTTTAATTTCACCAATCAAATAACCGTCAGTTTTTGCCAAAACTGTTTCAACATCTGCCTCGCGAACTACTAAAATCATGCCGACACCCATATTGAATGCTCTATACATCTCATCTTCCGCAACATGCTGTGAAATTAACTCAAAGATAGGCAAAACTTTGATAGCATCTTTTCTTACTTCTGCCATTAAATGCTCAGGAAGTACACGAGGCAGATTTTCAACAATTCCGCCACCTGTTATATGTGCCATTGCAACAATGTTTTCTTTGAGCTCTTTAAATGTTTTTACATAGATATTCGTAGGTTCAAGCAAAGTTTCGATTAAAGGTTTGCCGTTAAAATCATCATGAAACTTCATGCCCATTTTTTCAAAAAGAACTTTTCTTGCCAGTGAAAAACCATTAGAGTGAAGACCGGAACTTGGAAGCGCTATAAGTTTGTCTCCGGCACGAACAAGTGAAACTCTGTCCATTTCGCTTTTTTCAGCAACACCAACCGCAAATCCAGCCAAATCGTAATCATCTTGTGAATACATTCCCGGCATTTCAGCAGTTTCTCCGCCAATAAGAGCGCATTGTGCTCTTATGCATCCCTCTGCTATGCCGGCAACCACGCTTGTTGCTGTTTTGACATCGAGTTTCCCGGTTGCATAGTAATCAAGAAAAAATGAAGGTGTTCCAAAGTTACAAAGAAGGTCATTTACGCACATAGCAACGAGGTCTATCCCGACAGTTGAATGTATTCCAGAATCAATAGCAAGCTTTAGTTTTGTGCCGACACCATCTGTTGCAGCAAGCATTACGGGCTCTTTGAAACCTTTTGGCAGCTCAAAAGCTCCTGCAAAAGAACCAATTCCCCCTATAACACCAGGAATTTTGGTAGATTTTACTAAAGGTTTGATATTTTCAACGAAACTGTTGCCAGCGTCTATATCAACACCAGCATCTTTGTAGCTAATTTGGCTCATCACGAACTCCCTATAAAAAGTACGAAATTATAGCTTATGTGAGTTGAGATAAGCGTTAAGTCGGTGTCTTGAGATTTTATTTTTTATAAAGCAGATTATGATTCCAATATAATGGAATCATTAATATTATTTTTGTTCCGGCAGGTCACATTTTTTAGAGATAATGCACAGCGGACAAAAGTTTAAAGCACCGGCAAGAAGAGGAATAATACCTAGGTAAAACCAATAAATACCCGTGATAACTCCAGTTACTATCAATGCGAGACCAAGAATTATGCGAAATGTTCTACAAAACGATCTGATTTTATTAAAATTCATATATGTTCCTTATGAGAAAAATTTTGTGTAATTATATCAACGAAAGATAATAATAAAATCTAATTATCAAGTAAAGCTTAAAAATATGTAACTTTTAAGCTTTTTAAAACTTTTTAATGCAAATATGCTAAAATCACCTTCAATTATATAAATAGGAATTATTCAATGAAATCGTTTATTTATCCGGAAATGATGGTCCATGTACCGCTTTGTACTAGTAAAAACCCGAAAAATGTTTTAATTGTAAGTGACAATGCTGAATTACTAATACAAGAAGTCCAAAGACATAGTGATATTAATGCAGAAGTAATTGGATGCAGTTTGGATGCAATCCGTGATTTAGCAGCTGCGCAATATGATGCAATCGTTTGTGAGATGGGCGGAGATGCTCTTAGTTTAGCCCATATTAGCCGTGCGTTAAAAGAAGACGGGCAGCTCTCCATAGTGCATCCTTCATTGGAAGAAGTTGAGGCAAATAAAGAACTTATGAAGATTCTAGGAAACTACTTTAAAATTATTATGCCATATAACCTAGGCAATGGAACGACTGCGCTTTTGGCATCAAAAGAGTACCATCCGACGGCAGACATTATTCTTCAGCGCGCAGATATGCTTGATGGTTTGAGTTATTATAATTGTGATGTCCATCCTGCATCGTTTGCTACGCCGAACTACATAAGAAAAGAGTATTTGGGAATTATTAGAAACTGATGGCCTTTGAGTATGCTATCGCTCTCACCGGAGGAATTGCTACAGGTAAAAGCACCGTGGCCTCTTTGCTTTCATTAAACGGTATGAGGGTTATAGATGCAGATACTATCTCCCATGAGATATTAGATGCTTCTATTGATTGGGTAAGAGATATTTTTGGAGAAGAATACATTAACGGCTCAAAAGTAAATAGAGCGAAGCTTGGCAGTTTGGTTTTTTCTGATGAGAAAGCAAAAAAAATCTTAGAGGAGTTTCTTCATCCAAAAATAAGAGAAGAGATACTTCAAAGAAGTAAAAAACAAGATAGTTTTAAATTCCCGTATCTTATAGATATTCCACTTTTTTTTGAAAATTCAGCGTATGATATAAAAGATAGTGTCGTTGTATATACACCGAGCGGTATCCAGTTAGAGCGATTTATAAAGAGGAATAATTATTCAAAAGAAGAGTCATTACGACGGATTAATTCTCAAATGCCAATCGATGAGAAGAAAAAAAGAGCCACATGGGTGATTGATAATTCTAAAGATTTAAAACATCTTCAGCGAGAGTGTGAAGAATTTGTAGATAAAATTAAAGCGAAGTATTTATAGGAAAAATAATGACAGTAGCTAAATACAGTGCAAATGGGAATGATTTTGTTTTGTTTCATACATTTGTAAAAAAAGATAGAAGTGAATTAGCAAAAAAATTATGTCATCGACAAAACGGCATCGGAGCAGATGGTTTAATTGTTTTACTTCCACATGCCGAGTATGATTTTCAATGGCAATTTTATAATTCAGACGGCAGTGAAGCCGAGATGTGCGGAAACGGAAGCAGGGCCTGTGCCCATTATGCATACACAAATGAATTGACTCTAAAAAAGATGAGCTTTGTAACCATAGCCGGCGTTATTCATGCCGAGGTTGAAGGCAATCTTGTGATGAGCGAGCTCACCCCTCCAAAAATCTTAGATAAAACAATCGCAGAAAATGGAAAAATATGGTGGAAACTCGATACCGGGGTACCGCATTTGGTTTATATTACCGAGAATATAGAAGAATTTGATATAGCTGAAGCCCGCATGCTTCGATATAAGTACAATGCAAATGTAAATATCGCTTATGTAGAGCACGGCAACTTGAGAGTGAGAACTTACGAGCGTGGAGTTGAAGATGAAACCTTGGCATGTGGAACCGGTATGGCCGCGTGTTTTTATAGAGCTTTAGAGGAAAATTTGGTAAAACAAAATATAGAGGTTTATCCAAGAAGCGGTGATACCCTGTATTTGGGTGTAAATGAGAGAACAATTACTTTTAAAGGTGCTGTAAAAAAAGTTTTTGTGAGTGAATTTAATTGAAAACCTTGGCAAGCGGAAACAAGTTCCACATGCCAAGGTTTTGAACCTTTATAGACCGGCTGCTTCTACTATTTTAGCTTGATGGTCGGCTATAAGCGGCTCAATAATCTCATCTAAAAGACCGCCGCCCATAATTTCATTGAGCCTGTAGAGCGTTAAAGTAATTCTATGGTCGGAGATGCGATTTTGCGGATAATTATATGTTCTAATTCTTCCGCTTCTATCTCCTGTTCCCACTTGCGCGGAACGGTTTGCACTGTCTTTGGCCTGTGCCTCTTGCATTTGACGGTCATAAAGTCTGGCTTTTAAAACCTTCATTGCTTTTTCTTTGTTTTTATGTTGAGATTTTTGATCCTGATTTGTGACAACTATGCCTGAAGGTAAGTGTGTTATACGAACGGCAGAGTCGGTTGTGTTAACGCTTTGACCGCCACATCCGCTTGAACGCATTACATCTATCTTTAAATCATTTTCATTGATTTGAATTTCAATATCATCAACTTCGGGCATTACTGCGACAGTAATTGCCGAAGTGTGCACGCGACCTTGTGATTCGGTGGCCGGAACTCTTTGAACACGGTGAGTTCCACCTTCATATTTCAACCTGCTATATACCTGATCACCTTTGATAAGCGCTATCAATTCTTTGTATCCGCCGGAATCTGATGGAGAAGTACTTAAAAGTTCAACATTCCAACCTTTGAGCTCGGCATAACGGGTGTAGGCATCAAAAAGATCCCCGACAAATATAGCAGCTTCATCACCACCTGCACCGGCACGAAGCTCCACAATAATATTTCTATCGTCATTTGGATCTTTGGGCAGAAGTAAAAGTTTAATCTCTTCTTCTATTTTCGGTATTTGCGGTTCAAGCTCTTTAATCTCTTCTTTTGCCATTTCAAACATTTCTGAATCACCGAGCATAACTTTAGCCTCAGAAATCTGAGCCAAGAGAGATTTATACTCTTTTGCTTTTTCAACGATTTTTAAAAGCGCAGATTGTTCTTTGGAGAGATTTGTCATTCTTTTGATGTCGGAAGTTATGTCAGGAGAACTTAGCAGTTTGCTAAGTTCATTATAACGGTTGATAAACGGAGTAAGTTTATCGGCTAACATTTAATAGTTAACCTTATAAAGCGTTTACGGCTTTGTGAAGACGACTAACTTTTCTAGCTGCAGTTTCTTTTTTCAAGACACCTTTGCTTACAAATTTGTGAATTTGTTGGTTAGCTACTTTGAATGCTGTCGTAGCTTCTTCTTTGTTACCTGCTTCAATAGCAGAACTAACATTTTTTACAATGTTTTTAAGACGAGTTCTATAGAAACGATTACGCTCTGAACGAACGATAGTTTGGCGAATTCTCTTAATAGATGACTTGTGATTTGCCATGTATGAGTCCTTCTCATAAAATTTTTAGTGCGCAATATTAGCTTAAATATAATTAAATTTAAGTTAAAGACAAGGTGAAAGCGTAAAATTTCATCTTTAAGAGAGAAATATGTTAAAATACAGCACTTCAAAACTTGGATATTAATATGAAACTATTTGGAACAGATGGAGTCAGAGGGGAAGCAGGCTCATTTTTAACTGCTGAACTTGCTATGAAAGTGGCAATGGCTGCGGGGATATATTTTAAATCTAATGCTGTAACTAACAAAATTTTAGTGGGTAAAGATACGAGACGAAGCGGCTATATGATTGAAAATGCAATAGTGAGCGGTTTAACTGCGATAGGCTATGATGTAGTGCAGGTTGGTCCTATGCCAACGCCTGCAATAGCCTTTATAACGGAAAGTATGCGATGTGATGCCGGTATAATGATAAGCGCTTCTCATAATTCCTATGAAGATAACGGGATAAAATTTTTTGATGGATACGGGGATAAACTTTCT
>JAHJJX010000034.1 GCA_018822665.1 bacterium | reverse complement strand
GCTATTTTCTTTCCTCAATCAACCTTTCTTTATGATGTTGTCCAACCAAATAATATGTGATTCCAAGGGCTAAAACAACCGCAGCAGTTGAAAAAATATACATAGGGGTAACTGTTGCAAAATCAATGATAATGACTTTTCTCGCGATGGCCATAAGCGCTGTGGCTACGACAAGTTTTATCGGTATAACATCGGTTCTGAGATATAAAACAATATTTTGATAAATTTCTATTGCAATCAGTACGGCCAAAAACGCTGCGAAAGTTTTAAAAATATCGGAAATACTCAAGAGCATAAAAGGGGGAGCTTTTAAGTTATTATAAAGAACATAAACAACATCACCGACACCCCAAAAAATAACCAAAACCATTAAAACAGCCAAAATTTTTACGGCTATTTTAATCACTTTATGTAAAAAAGCAATCAGAGCATCTTCATGTTCGGTTGGTAACTCTTCATGTCTTTGTGCATCATCTCTGCTATTTACCATTTTCACAATAAATCCTTTTTATAGTTCTTTAGAGATACAAATTATTATATCCCCCGAGAGTTGATTATTTTGTAAGTCTATTGTACATTAAATTTTTACAATCCGGCACTTACTCATTTTCTGCCAGCAAAAAAATGTCTATTTGCCATAATATCATATTACGTCAAATTCATGAATTATAATACTTTAAAAACAACTGCATAAAAGGCACTCAAATTGAAAATACACGTTGACATTGATTGTTTTTTTGTCTCAGCTGCTCGAATAATAGACCCATCGCTTGAGCATAAGGCAGTCGCCGTTGGAGGCAGGAGTGATACAAAAATCTTTAATAAAGAAGCAAAGAATCAGACTGTAAACTTTGAAAATTCAGGCTCTTTTGTGCCGACTTTTTACAAAGCGTATGAAACAAAAGATGATGATTTGGATGCTTTTAAAGATGAAGACGGAAGAGTAAGAGGAATCCTTACAACTTCAAGTTATGAAGCCCGCTCTTTTGGAGTAAAAACTGCTATGAGCATCAAAGAAGCACTTTCTCTTTGTCCGAAGCTTATAATAAAAGCTCCAAATATGACTTTATATCAAAAACTCTCCCATGAACTGCATCAATTTTTGCAGAGTAAAATTCCTCTCATCGAACAAGCCAGCATAGATGAATTTTACGGGGATTTAAGCGGCTGGGTGGAAGATACAGATATAGAACAATTTATAGACAATCTCCGACATGAAATAAAAAAAGAGATAAAACTTCCTGTTTCCATAGGTGCCGCACATACGCGCTACATTGCCAAACTGGCAACTACGTATGCAAAGCCTTTTGGATGCAAGACCATTTATGCGCATGAATTTGACACATTTGTCAATCCCATCAGGGTTGAAAATTTTGCAGGTATCGGTCGGAGTATGCAGGAAAAACTAAAATCCGTACAAATCCATACATTGGGAGACTTAAGGGCAAGAAGAGGAACTGTAGAATCCTGGGGAGCGTATGCTTGTGAACTTTACAAAAGAGTAAGCGGACTGAGTGATGCACCTATCCAAACAACACAAAAAAGAAAATCCATCGGGATATCTCGAACTTTTGACCCGCTCTTTGAGAGAAATGAACTCAGGAGAAGAATTCACGTACTTGCCCGTCACCTCAGCTTTGCCATATTAAAACTTGATGTTATTCCCACCGTCTATCATCTAAGCATCCACTATGAAATGCGTCAAAAATCTCACAAAAATATAAGTCTATGTGAAATATTTACAGAAAAGAAATTTGATTCTTTATGTCTTGCTCTTTTTAATGAAGCAGATATCCATAGAAGGCTTAAGGTAATCAGACTCAGTATAAACTGCTCCAGCTTTACAAGAGATTCTAAAAAGGAGCTTTCTCTCATAGGTTTTGAGGATGAACAAAAAATGAAAAAGCTCACGGGGTATTCACAAAATCTAAGAGAAAAGTATGGAATCGATACATTGAAATGGGGAAGTGAATTATGATAGAATACATACCATGCTATTAGAACAATTTCGCTCATTTTATTTGAGAAACTATCCTGATGATATGGAAAAACAGATTGAGTACTTTGCCGTATTTGGCGGGCTTGGCTGGGAAGTAGATACCATGCGCCCTATTGAGCAGCTTATAGAAGAGCTTCTCTTACAAAACTTCGATAAACTCAATGAAAAAATAGAGCAGCTTACCCTTTTTGACACAAGCAACAAAAAACTTTTAAGAGCTTTGGCTATTGGTGATAGAAGAATTTTTTCAGCTTTTAACAGAGCCGGACTCAACAATGGAAACGGCGGCAGGGCGCTAAATTATCTGCAGGAAAAGGGGCTGATTCAACTGGAATATTCCAGAGAAGAACACCCTCGAGATTTAAACCCCGATGCCAAACTCAAAAGAGAAGATGCAAAACGAAGAATCTCCCACAAAGTTTTATTTACCCATCCCTTTATAAGATTTTGGTTTTATTTTATAGTTCCACATGCCAAAGAGATAAAAGCCAAAAACTTTGACAATGTCATAAAAAACTTTCGCATAAAACAAAACAGCTATACAAGTTTAGTTTTCGAGGAGCTTTCAGAAGTTTTACTCAACTACAACCTCCGAGATGCCCAAATACTCAGCTCCGGAAGCTACTGGGACAGAAACATCGAAATAGATATATTGACGCTTACGCATGATGAAAGAATTTATGTAGCCGAATGTAAATGGACGAACCACAAAGTAAATAAAAAAGAGCTGCACAAATTACTTGAAAAATGTGAAAAACTAGGGATTACTCCAACACAAGTTATCTTTTTTTCTAAAAGAGGTTTTTCAAAAGAGCTACTTCAAAAACAGGGAAAAGAGCTGGCACTTTACAGTGCGGAAGATTTCTCGGCATTGGTAAAAAACGGCTCAAAAGATGAGCTCATAGATAATTTTCTCAGCTAACGATACGAAGTGCCGTATACGCTTCTTGCAAAAGCTGAAATTTTTGAGTGTAATGTTGAATCATGTGCGGTTTTTCGTGAATCACTTTATCTGGATGGTATACTTTAGTGAGTTTTTTGTAACTCTTTTTAAGTGCGTCCTGACTTGCTCCTACGGGACATTCCAAAACGGTATAAAAACTAATATTTTCATCCTTTTTTTGCGCTTTGCATAAATCGCCAAAACTGTAAGTGGCAAAATCAGAATACAGCTTGCTCATAAAATGATTATCATAGGTGTATTGGATATCATAATGCAAAATATGACGTTTGTTTAGTGCTCTTTCAAGCCTTGCTTTTGCTTTAAAACCTGAAACATCCACAACCAAAGATGAATCCGTACCTCTTTCTATATATACCTCAAGTTGTGAACGAAGATAATTAAGTACCCATGAATTTGGATTGTCTAAAGATATGAGAACCGTATTTTTATCATACGCGTAAAGATTCACTTTTACATTCTCCGCTTCTTGAAGTTTTTCAAGCTCAATTTTAATAGGCTGTGTTCCGTATTTAAGCATGGAGCGTAAAAAGAATTCATGAGAAAAATCATGTTTTTTTGCATGGTATTGACTTAATTGCTTCAAAAATTCCTCCCGATTACCTCGGAGAGTTTCATTTCTAAAAACAAGCACTGCTTTTGGTAAGAACAGCATGCCGCGGGAATGGTGGTTTAAAAAATCTTGCATCCACTTAACATTTAAAGTCTCAAATCCCGTAGTAATTAGAATAAGATTATTGCGCAATACAATGTTCATCTATTACCTACCTTCTTTGAATTATTTATAAAGCTTAAGCAAAATCGGTTCCATGTAAAACTTGCATCTTTTCATCTGCTCCTTGGCATGTGGAAATCTTCTTCCAAATGCTTTATGATAAAGGGCTTGTCAAGATAAAAGAGATATACTTTAAGACAAAAACGCAAACCGGAGAATCATTGCAAAGTGTTTAAAAAAATATTTTTACCTACAATTTTGACCGTTGTTGCTTATGGATTTTGGATAAGTCCCGATTTTAAAGCTATATCGGCGGGGGTTGCAATTTTTTTATTTGGCATGCTCTCTTTGGAAGAGGGTTTTAAAATGTTTTCAGGCGGGATGCTGGAAAATATTTTAAAAAAATCTACTTCAAACCTTTACAAAAGTATAGCTTTTGGAACAATCACAACCACTTTTATGCAATCAAGTTCTCTTGTTTCCATACTTACTATCTCCTTTTTAAGCGCAGGGCTTATCGGGCTTTCCCAAGGGATTGGCATCATTTTTGGAGCAAATATCGGAACCACGACAGGAGCTTGGCTGGTTGCAGGCTTTGGTTTAAAAGTAGATATACAAGTCTATGCAATGCCGATGATTGTGTTTGGGATAATACTTATATTTCAAAAAACAAAATCCCTTAAGGGAATAGGATATATTCTTGCAGGCTTAGGGTTTTTATTTTTAGGAATCCACTACATGAAAGAGGGTTTTGAAGCGTTTAAAAATAATATTGACTTGGCTAATTTTGCTATAAGCGGGTACAAAGGTCTTTTTATATTTACGGGAATCGGAATCTTTGCTACGGTTGTTATGCAATCTTCTCATGCAACTTTGGTTCTGATTATCACTGCATTGGCAGCGGGACAAATCACCTATGAAAATGCTTTGGCTCTGGCGATAGGGGCAAATATCGGTACTACTATCACCGCAATTATCGGCTCTATCGGTTCAAATATTCAGGGGAAAAGACTCGCGGGAGCGCATCTAATATTTAATGCCGTTACGGGGTTCATAGCCATTATTTTTATCTACCAGCTTGTTTATATCGTTGATTTTATAAGTACTTTAGTCGCAATTGAAAAGGATGATTATGCTTTAAAACTTGCCGTTTTTCATACTATTTTTAATCTTATCGGTGTTATAGTGATGCTGCCTCTTGTAAATAAGCTTGTCTCTTTTTTAGAAAAAATACTCAAAGACAAAGATTTACAAGCAGAAGAAGAGTTTGTAACACCAAACTTTCTTAACGAATCCGTACTTGAGTTTCCTTCAACTTCCATCAGCGCAATTACAAATGAAACACTGCACTTGTACGACAATGCTTTTGATATTATTGCCAATGCTTTAAATATAAAAACTGCAGACATTACCTCTTCTATGGATTTAAAAGATGTAACAGCCAAGCCCTACGGAAAACGTCCGCTTAATATAGATAATTTATATAATCATAAAATCAAAAATCTTTATGGAGAAATTTTAGACTTCTCAACAAAAGCGCAAGCCCACATGCCTCCGCAATACATTGAAAAACTTTACAAATTAAAACTTGCCAACAGAAATATTGTTGAGGCTGTAAAAAATATGAAGCATCTTCAAAAAAACTTATTAAAATATTCCAACAGTACAAATATACACATCAAAAACCAATACAACTCCATAAGAAAAGATTTGGCCGAACTTCTTAGAGATGTAAACTCTATCGCTAAAACTGATAAAGAGGATGAAACCATTCTATTACTTTCAAAAGCTAAAATACACGCGCAAAAGTATGACATCACAGCCAATGGGATTTTAGATAATTTAATAAGGGAGCACTTTATTACAAACGAAATGGCTACTTCGCTTATGAATGACAGCACTTATGCCTATAATATAAGAAAAAGTCTTATTGCCATGTCCGAGATTTTATTTATAGATGATAATAACGATGCAAAAGAGATGCATCAAGACATGGTTATTAATGAAGATGATATTCAACACATTTTAGAAAAAAAGGGCGCATAATGGGTGTAAAAAAGTTTATAGACAGTGTTATAGAGTTTCTAAATTTAGACAGCTTTAAAATGTTAAGCAAAAAAAAGTCTATCAAAAATCTTCTGCGACAGCTGAGAAACAGACGGGCAAAAATTTATAGAAAGCTCAAAGAGAATGCAGATAATAGTAAAAAGAAGAAAGAACTGCTTGAAGAGCTTGAGATAATAGCTATACAAATAAAAAAAGGAAAAAAGATACTCGACGATTTAGATGCCTGATTTTATTCACAAAAAGCATTCATCATGTCTAAAAATTCATTTTGTACACTTTCATTTGCACTTGCTATGATATACCCCTTGTGGTGGATTGCATCTATATCTTTTCCTTGCAAATCCGTCACAAATCCGCCGCTATTTCTTACAATAATGACAGCCGCAGAAAGGTCCCACGAACTCGAATAGTCATCAAAATGGGCTATATAATTACTAAAAGCGCCTTTTGCAACCATACACATAGAATAGGTCACGGAGCCCCCGATAGAAACAAGTTTTTTCACCTTGTTTTCTTTAAAAAGTTGGTTGAGATTATTGACAATAGGATGTTCTCTCTCGGGTTTAAAGTTTACAACCGTTACATTTTCATTTTCACGAAGAGGAAGTTTTAACATCCCTATATAAGATTCGCTTCCTTTTTCCGTATGAAAGAATTCGTCCGTAAAAGGGTTAAAAACTATGCCCAAGACAACCTCTCCTTCATCAATGAGTGATAAATTTATAGCAGATGTATTTTCATGGGTAATAAAGGCTCAGGTTCCGTCTATCGGGTCTATCGACCAATAAGGTTTAGACTTATCCACCCACGAGTCATCCTCTTCCCCCGTCACCTGTATCTCAAAACTATCTTTTAAACGCTTCGAGATGTATTGCTGAATCTGCTTGTCTATATTTGTAATCGGAGTATCGTTGTCTTTAAAACTAAATCCAAAAGTATTTGTAGCTCTGGCCTCTTTTATAATTTTTCCGGCTTCATTCACAATTTGTTTTGCAATAATCAAGTATATATTTCTCATTCACTCTCCAACATTTAAAACACTAATAGTCAAAGATTATACCAATACTAAGGCAAATTATAGGATAATAATCCAAATTAGGAGTGTGTAGCAGTGATTTTAAGATTTGTGGAAGGTGTTGGCGAAAAAACTATCCATACGCTCTCTTCGGTGTATGAAGCTGTCAAATTTACTGCTATTTGTCTTATTCACATGGTACAGCCTCTAAGTTATAATCCTGCTATGAGAATGGTTCTTACCAAACAAATCTATTTTACGGCCGTTGGCATCATACCTCTTTTTATTATGATGGCTTTTCTTTTTGGTTCGGTAATTATCGGGGTTGTTATCGTTTTAGCTACGGAATATAATCTTCAAGACCGAATCGGTTCCATAATCATCACCTTTGTCATCGATGAATTCTCACCTTTTTTTACCGCCTTGCTTATATCGCTTCGCTCCGGAACAGCTATAAATACAGAGATAGCCGTCATGAAAGTAAATAAGGAGCTCAACACTCTAAAAGAGTATGAAATAGACTTAATTAATTATCTGTTTTTACCAAGAATTATCAGCGGAATTATCAGCATTACCTCCCTTTCAATCCTTTTTGCACTCATTATGCTTAGTAGCGGTTATGTATTTACTCTTTTTTATATGGATATGGATTTGCACTCCTATAAAAATTTGCTCATCGATGCTATTGAAGTTCAGGACTTAGTTATTTTACTGCTCAAAGGGGTATCGTTTGGATTTGTTACTATGCTTATCCCTATTTACAGCGGCTTGAAAACTGCCAACAGCTATACGGCTATTCCTATCTCTGTGCTTAATGGAATGGTAAAGCTTTTCATAGCAATCTTTTTTATCGAGGTGATATCATTACTGCTCCAATCACTGTAAAATTCTTTGAACAATTCAAAGATATACAAAACTATTTATTATCTCATGAAAATTATTCGCTTATCTCAAGTGATACGCCTCTGATTTCAAACTTGAATATGCTAGAAAATATTGCGCTCATCAAAGAGGTGCATGAACTTATGCCAATCAGCAAAGCTGAAGCTCTTGCCCAAGAATATCTAGCAAAAATAGCTCTTGAGGATATTGGCCTGCTCCGATTGGTTCAATGCACTCCAACAGATATTTTTTATGTTATGCTCATTCGAGCGCTTATGAGCAAAGAGATGAATATTATAATTCTGACACCTTTTTATTTGATTCATGATTTAAAAAGTATTCAAACAATTTTAGAAAATATGCAACTCTTAAATAATAACAAAGAAATTACCATCTTCGATATCATTACAAACGAAATACATTATGAGGGGTGTTTATGCAATACAGTAAAATGAAACTCGCAGTCGGCATATTTGTTATTACTCTGGTGATAACAATTGGTACATTCTTGTATCTGCTGCTTGATGAAAAAGGCACGTTTGACAAAAGGTACAGCTTTTATTTTGATACAGAGAGTGCAAACTCGTTTAATGTCGGCATGCCTCTTAAATTTTCCGGATTCAAAATAGGTGTGATAGATGAAATAGCATTAACTGACGAAGGAAGCGTACATATGACATTTTCCGTGAGTGCGGATAATAAAAAATGGATTAGCAAAGACAGTGTGCTGATTCTTAAAAAACCTCTGATTGGCTCTGCGCATATAGAGGTGTATTCAGCCATTGGAAATGAACCTCTCCAATCCGGTTCAACTCTTGAAATTATGATGAGTGATGATATAAACGATATGATTTCAAAACTGGAACCGGCTGTAAATAAATTAATTAATATTATTTCTTCTATTGACACCATTGCATCCTACTTGGCAAAAGGGGATTCAGATCTTATACAAACGATGCGCAATATAAAAATATTCAGTGAAAACTTATCCAAAAATGATGCCCTTTTAACCAGCATAACCGGTGATGACGCATCAACGCACAATATAATAAACTCTCTCAATACGGTTGCACAAATAATAAATGATATTCAAAAAATAACAGCTTCTCTTGATAAAGAGATAATTAATCCGTCTGCATCAACGATAAGAGAGCTTGAGGGCATTATGCAAGATATAAAACAAAAACTGGATTCTTTGGACCCAGCCGTAAAAACACTCGGCAGTTTAGACAAAGATATCGTCGAATTGAAAGAACAGATTTCAGTCGGTATGCAAAAATCTAATCAAATCATGGACAAGGTAGATTCTCTTATGCAAGATGAGAAAAAATCAGAGGTTATACTACCATGACAAATTTAATCATCTCTTCTCTTTTTATTTTTCTACTGAGTGCCTGCTCATTTCAAACTCCACCCAATGAATGGCAGTATAAAAGCACAGCAGCCTTCGACTTGTATGTAAATAATTTTCTAAGCTCCAATGACACTTTGGCCAAAAATGATTTACACAGAGCAATCAGTCATGCCAAAGTCAGTGCTGATTTAAGCCCACTTGCGCGTATCTATTTGGGAAAATGTGCACTAAATATCTCTGTAGGCATCAAAGATACATGTGCTGAATTTGCTGATATTCAAGATATGCTCAACAATGAAGCACTCAATGCTTACTACAGCTTTATAACTTCAAATCTTCAAAAAGAGCAAATTCAACATTTACCAAAAATATATAAAGATTTTGCTTGGCATGTGGAAAATAAAAACTTTATCAGCGCGAGTGATACTATTTTAAAAATGGATGTGCCAACATCAAAACTTCTCTCATTTGCTTTAATAAAAGAAACTCTCGATAAAAAACAAAGAACAATCATTATAGAAATTGCTTCTTATCACGGCTTTAAAAAAGCCGTATTGTTTTGGTTAAAAGAGGAGATGCAAAAGGAAGTAAATACAAACGAGAAAAAAAATATTTTAAAAAAAATATCAATCTTAGAATCTAAAATATAGGCGCAACAGTGAAAGAAAATATTGTACAGGCAAGTGGCGGAGGGGATATGTTCATTTGGATAAGTATGTTCAGTATTCTGGCAGTAATTGTCGGGTATTTGGCGTATAAGAATAAAGATATTCAAAGATAAACATCCCCATTTTTGGTTGGGGATGTAAACATAATCTTTCAAGTCAGCAAAAGACCACATATCGAGAATCGTAATAAAAGTATATATTGAATTAGTTACTAAAGTGTTAACAGAGTTTTATCTCTTTTTTGTTACTATGCTTTAAATAAAAAATACAGGTAAATTATGAAAGAACAATTTTCAAAAGATTATGTAAAATTCCAGCTCAAGACGGCGAACTTTATTATGTCTCAAAACTTTGCAGCCAGATGTGAGGAATATGAAAACTTATTTAACCAAATGGCTTCCATATCTCCGGATGATATGAAGGAATATATACAAAAATCTCCAACTTTTTTACATGCCAGAAATAAAAGCTTGTCACTGATGGAAAAAATAGTATCGCTTCACCACTCTCTAAAAGAGATTTTTGAGTTAAAAGAAGATGAACTCGGATTAAAATACAATTACAATCTGGAAAAAGCAGACAAAGAGATAGCCTCCAAACTGCATGAAGCGGCATATCTCCTTCATGAGTTTGAAAAAGTTTCAAAAGAGGGAAGAAAAGCTATAGAAATAGCTGATAGCCCATTTTTATCGCAAGCTTTATAAAAATTTCTAAAATCATAGTATAGTGTTATCTCAACTTATAAAAATAAATCATAGGAAACTATTATGAAAAAATGTAATTCACTCCAAGAAGTAAGAGAAGAAATCGATATTTTAGATGATAAAATTGTTGAGTTAATCTCTCAAAGAAGCCATCTTATTCGCCAAGCTGCCGGTTTTAAAAATAGCGTAGATGAAGTTAAAGCAAAAGACAGAATAGATTTCATATTACAAAAAATCCGCCACAAAGCGATAGAGTTGGATGTATCACCCAATATGATATCTGATCTTTTTACAATCATGATAAATGAAATGGTAGAAACAGAAATATCAGAATTTAGAAATCAAGAAGCATTTTAAGAGCGCTATGAAATACTTACTGATTTTATTTATTTTTTTCTCATTCTCCTATTCGTTTGACGCTTTCATAAAACCGGCTGACTTAAGAAAATCTCTCTCTAATGAAAATCTCATCCTTATAGATGCGGATTCTGTGGACTTATATAGAAAAAGCCATATCCTGAGTGCAATACACTCTGATGTGACTTTATTTATAGATAAAAAATCAAAGTATTCTAATATGCATTCGCCTGAAATTATTCAAAAACAGATTCAAAAACTAGGGATAAATACAAACTCAAAAGTTGTAATTTATTCCCATAATACTGAAAGCGGGATCTTAAATACTAGCTATTTGGCATTTATTCTCATTTCCCATGGTTTTGAGAATGTGAGTATTTTAGATGGCGGATACATGGCATGGGTTTTTGAAAATGAATTGCTCATTTCAATTAAAAGAAATAAAAAAGATAGCGGAAATTTTACAATCAAACCCAACTACAATTTGCTTGCCGACTTAGAATATGTACAAAATAATATAAGAAAAGTTAAAATGCTTGACTCCAGATCTCCTCAAGAATATTATGGAATAAAAAAATCAAATGCAATTGAAGCGTTGGGACATATTCCACATGCCATGAGCAGTTACTATAATGATAAGTTTTTAACAGATCAAACTTTAAGAGAACAAAAGGAGCTTGATGACATTTTCATTCATGGACATGAACTTAACAAAGAAGATGAAATCATAATCTATGCGGAGAATATTTTTACAGCATCCATGAATTGGTTTATTTTATACAAAAAAATGGGCTTTACAAATACAAAAATATATGAAAATTCATTTTTAGAATGGGGAAACAATCCTCAATTGCAAGTAATAAAATTTAAGTGGGAATAACATTTAAAGAAGAGTAGAAAAAGAGAAAATATCTCTTTTTCTTTTATTTATAGCGATAAGTTATACGACCTTTGTCGAGTGAATAGGGTGTTAACTCTAACTTAACGCGGTCACCAGGTAATATTTTAATATAGTGCATACGCATTTTTCCTGCGATATGACATAAAATAATATGCCCATTTTCTAATTCAACACGAAATGTTGCATTTGGCAAAGCCTCTATAATCTTGCCATCTACTTCGATAACATCCGATTTAGCCATTTTAATCCTTTTTTTCTCAAGCCAGAGATAAAATTTCAGCTTTACCGTTGATTACTGCAACAGTATGCTCATAGTGTGAACCGCGTAAACCATCGGCACTAACAACATCCCACTTATTTTCTAAAATAATTGGTTTTGAATCTTTTTGACAAATCATAGGCTCTAAACAAAAAACCATTCCATTCTTAATTTTTGGACCCGCTTTAGCATTTATTCCATCTAAATAGTTTGGTATTTCCGGCTCTTCATGAGGCTTTTTACCTATCCCATGACCACAAAAACTATGAAGCGGAACAAAACCGCGAGATTTAATAAACTCCTCCATCAATAAAGAAAGCTCTTTAAATCTCATACCGTCTCTTATTTCAGAAATTGCATGATACAAAGTATCTTTGGCGCACGCAATTAAATCTTCATCTATTTGAGTAATTTTGCCTACTGCTACCGTAATAGCAGCATCGCCAAAATATCCATCAAGCTCAGTTCCAATGTCATAACCTATAACATCCCCCTCTTGAAGTTTATAATCTGTCGGGATGCCGTGAATTATTACTTGATTGAGAGATGTACAAACAGCATTGGGAAAACCGTAAAGCCCTTTAAAAGAAGGCTTAGCGCCATGACTTAAAACATAGTCTTCAGCCATAGCATCAAGTTCTTTTAAAGAAGTTCCAGCCTTTGTGTTGGCACGGAGTAGTTCTAATGCACCGCCAACAATCTTGTTAGCGGCCCTTAATTTTTCAATTTCATCAGGTTTTCTAAGCGCAATGGCCATTACTATAAACCAACTGCACTTAATGTTTCATATTTGCTCATATATAATTGAGCTTCTATTTTTCTCATAGTATCGAGTGCTACCTGAACAACGATTAATACCGCTGTGCCACCAAAGAAAAATGGAACACCCATCCCTTTTATAATCATAAAAGGCAATGTAGCAACTAATCCAAGATAAAGAGCACCGGTAATAGTTAGTCTTCCGGCAACTTCATTAAGATAATCTTTCGTAGAAAGACCCTGGCGAATACCAGGAATAAATCCACCCTGTCTTTTTAAATTTTCTGATATATCTTTTGCATTAAATGTAATCGAAGCATAAAAGAATGCGAAGAATACTACAAAAAGAAATGTTAAAAAGTTAAAAAAGTAACCGTTTGGATTTAAAAAATCCGCTATCGCTTGAATAGTAGGGTTAGTACTACTTGATAATACTGTCATAGGGAACATCAATATCGCACTTGCAAAAATAACTGGAATAACCCCAGATAAATTTACTTTGATAGGAATGTAATTCATTACTCTTTTATTTTGATTTTGCATCATAGTTTTTTTAGCATAAGTAATCCCTATACGACGCTCACCCAGCTCTACATATATAATTACTGCTACAGTACCTAAAATAAGAGCTAGAATTGCAAGCACGGTTATAAAACTCATTGCTCCTGTATTTACCATAGTTATAGTTTGACCTATAGCACTTGGTATTGCAGAAACTATCCCCGCAAAAATAATGAGTGATATACCATTACCTATACCACTTTGAGTAATTTGCTCACCTATCCACATTAAAAGCATAGTTCCCGCCAGCATTGATACCGCAGAAAGTATAATAAATGTAGTATGGTCAGCTAATATAGCGCTGTTTCCACTTGGACCGGTTAAACTCTGAAGTCCAACACTTACGCCAATTGCTTGAATGATAGTTATTACAATCGTCGCATAACGAATAATTTGCATATACTTAACCATTCCGTCACGCTCTTTTTTCATTTGACCCAATGTAGGAAATGTAGCAGCGAGAAGTTCCATGATAATAGAAGCAGTAATGTAAGGCATAATGCCAAGTGAAATAATTGATAATCTTTCCACAGCATTTCCACTGAACATGTTAAACAGTCCCAGTGCATCCGCTTGGTGTGAGTCAAAAAATGAAGCTATAACAGAAGTATCAACGCCTGGAACTGGCACGTATGCCAGCAGGCGGTAAATAAATAAAAACCCTATCGTAATAAGTATCTTATTAAGTAGATTTTTATTCACAATTATTTACCTGTAGTAGTAATGTTTTCGTCTTTTATCTTTGATGCTAATTCTTTTGCATTAGCACCAACCAACTTAACTTTAGCAACTGATAAAGCTACTTTATGAACAGAGCGGATACTCTCCATTGTAATCTCTTGTAATTCAGCTACTGCCGTAATTTTTTCAACATTAATTACATACGGTTTAATTACACGAGAAGTAAAACCGATTTTTGGTAAACGTTTTGCAAGTGGCTGTTGTCCACCCTCAAAGTTTCTTTTTCTTTTATAACCTGTACGAGATTTCTGACCTTTTTGACCACGAGCAGCAGTCTTACCGGTTCCAGAACCTTGTCCACGTCCAACACGCTTACGAGAAGCTGTTGAACCTTCAGCAGGTGTTAAATTTTCAATACCCATTTTCTATCCTTTAATTCTTGAAAGTGCTTCAATTGTAGCACGAACAAGTGTGTTTGGATTGTTTGAGCCGATTGATTTAGTAAGTACATCTTTTATACCCGAAAGCTCAAGAACAGGACGAGCAGCTCCACCCGCGATAACACCCGTACCTTCTGATGCCGGCTTTAACAAAATACGACTTGCATTATATTTATGCTCAATATCATGTGCAATTGTTGAACCTTTAATCTTAATTGTTGTTAAGTTTTTAAACGCCTCATCAACCGCTTTACGAATTGCATCTGGAACCTCTTTAGCTTTACCTACACCATATCCTACGGTACCGTTTTTGTTACCGACTACGATAAGTGCAGTAAAACGAAAGCGTCTACCACCTTTTACAACTTTTGTTACACGACCAATATTAACTATTGATTCTTCAAATTCTTCTCTATTGATTTCCATCACAGCCCCTAGAACTTAATTTCGTTAGCACGAAGTGATTCACCAAACGCAGCGATAACGCCGTGGTATTGGTAACCATTACGATCAAATACAATTTTTGAAATTCCAGCTTCTTTTAGTTTAGCAGCAAATGCCTCACCTAAAGCTGTAGCTCCGTCTTTGTTTGATTTATGACCAGTCGACTTTGAGTGAATTGCAGCCAATGTTGTTGCTGTTGCATCATCAATAGCTTGTACACTCAAATAACGATTTGAACGAAACACAGAAACACGAGGAAGTGAAGCACTACCAGATATTTTCGAACGAACACGGCGCTTACGCTTTAGGCGATTAGCAACTTTGCTTTTTAATACTCTTGCATTCATCTATTTTCCTCCCTTATTTCTTAGAAGTTTTACCGGCTTTACGCACGATATGCTCTTCAATATATTTAACACCTTTACCCTTGTAAGGCTCTGGTGGACGGAAAGAACGAATTTCAGCAGCAACTTGACCAAGCAATTGTTTGTCATGACCACTAAGAGTGATAACATTTTTTTCAACGCCAGCTTCAATACCTTCTGGTAATTCATAATTGATATCATGAGAAAACCCAAGTTGAAGCTTAAGTACTTTATCCTGAGCAGCGGCACGATAACCAACACCGTTAATCTCTAGCTTTTTAATATAACCAGTAGTAAGACCAGTTACGATATTTAAAGCTAATGCACGATAAGTTCCCCAAAACGCTCTGTGTTCACGAGAATCTGACAAAGTGTTAAAAGTCAATGTTGTACCTTCTAAAGCGAAAGTAACATGTCCTCTTGTATCTAAATCAACACTATTTTTGCCTTTAGCAAAAGTAATAACATTTCCATTTGTGCTAACATTAATATCAGCAGCAAATTCTACAGGTAATTTACCAATTCTTGACATGTTATCTCCCTACCATACTGTACACATAACTTCGCCACCAATGCCAAGCTCATAAGCTTTGTCATTAGCAAGAACGCCATGTGATGTACTTACAATAATAGTTCCATAACCATTCTTGAAACGCTTAATACCTTCTTTGCCTTCATAAACACGACGACCAGGTTTAGATATTCTCTTAAGCTCATTGATAACAGTTCTACCATTTTCGTCATACTTTAATACAACTTTAATAGTTTTTTTAACGCCATCTTCAATAACGTTACAACTATCAATATAACCTTTTTCTACAAGAATATTTGCTACTGCTTCAACACTTTTAGAATGCACTAAAGTAGTAACATTTAATCTTCTCATTCCAGCATTACGAACGCGAGTTAAAGCATCCGATACTAAATCATTTATCATTTATTTTCCTTGTTAACAGTTAGGAGTTTCAGGTGGAGGCGAGTGCCTACCAGCTTGACTTTCTAACGCCTGGGATTAATCCCTCATTTGCCATTTTTCTAAAGCAAACACGACAGATACCAAAATCACGTATTACAGAGTGTGGACGACCACAAATCTGACAACGAGTATAACCACGAACAGCAAACTTTGGAGTTCTGTTCGCTTTAACAATCAGTGACTTTTTAGCCATTATTTGCTCCTTTTGTAAAAGGCATACCCATTTTCTCTAAAAGAGCAAAACCAGCCTTATCAGAATCAGCAGTTGTAACAACTGTGATATTCATACCATGAATTTGCATGATTGAATCATAGCTAATCTCTGGGAAAATGAGTTGCTCTTGTAAACCAAAGTTATAATTACCGCGACCGTCAAAACCATTTCTAGGAACACCACGGAAATCTTTTACACGTGGAAGCGCTATAGAGATTAAACGATCTAAAAAGTTGTACATGTTTTCACCGCGAAGTGTTACACGAATACCTACAGGCATACCTTCACGAACTTTAAAACCAGCAACTGATTTTTTAGCTATTACGGTACTTGCTTTTTGACCGGCGATTGCAGTAATAGTATCTTCAATATTTTTGATAAGTTTATTATCTTTCATTGCAAAACCTGCACCTACAGAGATAATTATCTTATCTATTTGAGGAACTTGCATAGGATTTTTAATTCCTAAATCAGCTTGTAATTCAGATTTTAAACCTAGAAATTTTTCTTTTAAACGAGCCATCTGATTATGCCTCCACTTTACGAACATTTGAAGCATCTATTGGCATTTCTTTATTAAGAAATCCGCCTTTAGTATTGTCTTCTGTCGGTTTGATAGCTTTTTTAGCAATTTTACAGCCTTCAACAATTACCTTGTTTTTCTTAGGTAATACAGCTATAACTTTTGCTTGAGTACCGCGATCATCCCCAGCGATAATTTCAACAGTATCGCCTTTTTTGAAATTAAACTTTGCCATTAAACAACCTCCGGCGCAAGAGATACAATTTTCATAAACCCAGAATAACGTACTTCACGAGCAACAGGGCCGAAAATACGAGTACCAATTGGCTCTCTCTTGTCATCAAGTATAACAGCTGCATTGTCATCAAAACGGATAAGAGAACCGTTTTCACGGTGAACCTCTTTTTTAGTTCTAACGATAACAGCTTTTACAACTTTACCTTTTTTAACTTTAGCAGTTGGAATAGCTTTTTTAACAGAAGCGATGATAACATCACCTACTGTTGCATAGCGACGTTTTGAACCGCCAAGTACCTTAATACACATAATCTCTTTTGCACCTGTATTATCAGCTACATTTAGACGAGAAAAACCTTGAATCATTATTTATCTCCTGATACTACAGTCTTAAGTCTATAAGATTTAGTTTTAGATAGTGGGCGACACTCAACTGCAACAATCTCATCACCAACTTTCAACTCATTACGCTCATCATGTACTAAGTACTTTTTGAAACGTCTAACAACTTTATGGTAACGAGGGTGCATAACACGACGCTCAACTACTATAGTTGCTGTTTTATCACCTGCAATTTTAATTACATTACCTTGAATTTCACGCTTATGTGTCATTGCATGCCCTTACTTCACTGCACTAAGTGCAGTATTGATTCTTGCAATATCTTTTTTAGCAACACTAATTTCGTTAGTGTTAGTCAATTGCATCATCTTTTGTTTAATTTTTAAAGTAAAAAGCTCAGTTTTTCTTTCTTTAAGCATAGCTTGAAGCTCTGCTGAACTTTTATCTGCTAAATCAGAATATTTCATTGCTCATCTCCGCAGTAATTATTTTAGTTTTGAATGGTAGTTTGTGAATAGCAAGAGTTAATGCTTCACGAGCAAGCTCTTCCGGAACACCGGCCATTTCAAAAATTATACGACCTGGTTTAATATTCATTACCCATTGATCAACTGAACCTTTACCCTTACCCATACGAGTTTCTAAAGGTTTTGCAGTTAATGGCTTAGCAGGGAATACACGAATCCAAATCTTACCATTACGCTTAATGTGACGAGTTGCAGAAATACGAGCAGATTCAATTTGACGAGAATTGATACGACCAGCTTCTACAGCTTTAACAGCGATATCACCAAATGCTAATGTATATCCACTACGAGCATAACCACGGTTACGGCCCTTCATTACTTTACGATATTTTGTTCTCTTAGGCATCAACATGATTATTCAGCCTTTCCGCTATTTTCGCGTTTAGGAGCACGCTTAGGACGACGTGTCTCTTTTTTCTCTTCTTGTACTTCAGCAGGAATACCTTTTGCAAGTACTTCACCTTTGAATATCCATACTTTAACACCGATAATACCGTATGTAGTATTTGCTTCAGCGAAACCGTAATCAATTTTTGCACGAAGAGTGTGAAGTGGAACACGTCCCTCTAAATACCACTCAGTACGTGCCATCTCTGCACCACCTAAACGGCCAGATACAGAAACTTTGATACCCTTAGCGCCAGATCTTTGAGCGCCTTGCATAACTTTCTTCATCGCACGTCTAAAAGCAACACGACGCTCTAGTTGAGTAGCTACATTTTCAGCAACAAGTTGCGCTGAAGTTTGAGCTTTTTTCTCTTCTTTAATATTTACAGATATTGGTTTGCCGATAAGATCTTGCAGAGAAGTTTTAAGTTTCTCAATATCTGTACCTTTTTTACCAATAATAATACCAGGACGCGCTGCAACGATAGTTACGCGAAGTCTTTTAACTGTTCTTTCTATAATGATGTTAGAAACACCGGCATAGTAAAGCTCTTTTTTCAAATATGTACGAATCTTGTAATCTTCACCTAAAGCTGCCGGAGCAGTTTTAAAATTAGGAAACCAACGGCTTTCCCAATTACGGTTAATACCAAGACGTAAACCAATAGGATTAACTTTTTGACCCATATTATTTACCCTCTACTTCTACTAATATATGTGCTGTCGGCTTTCTGATACCTGATGCCATACCACGAGCTCTTGGACGAAATCTCTTAAGTACCGGACCATTATCGACACGACATGATGTAATAATACAATCTTCAGCCTCATTGCCACTATTAGCTACAGCAGAAGCTACAACTTTTGCAATAATCTTTGCTGCTTTATTTGGAGTGAATTCTAAAGCTGCTAAAGCTGCTTCAGCATTCATTCCTTGAATTTCTCTAGCAACAAGACGAGATTTGATAGGTGAAACACGGATAAATTTTAATAATGCTCTAGCCATGATTAACCTACCTTTTTCTGTACAGAACCTTTATGGCCCTTAAATGTACGAGTTGGTGCAAATTCACCTAATTTATAACCAACATGATTCTCTGTAACATATACAGGAACAAATTGGCGACCATTATGAACATTGAATGTTAAACCAATCATATCAGGTAGAATAGTGCTTCTACGAGACCATGTTTTAATAGGTTTTTTGTTACTTTCTGCCTTAGCAGCAATAACTTTTTTCATCAAGTGATCATCTATAAATGGACCTTTTTTTACACTTCTTGCCATTTAACTACCTCTTCGGATTAGATTTACGGCGAGTAATAATAAGTTTATCACTTGCTTTCTTACGACGAGTTTTAGCGCCCTTCGTAGGTTTACCCCATGGAGTCACTGGGTGACGACCTGAATTCGTTTTACCTTCACCACCACCATGCGGGTGATCGATAGGATTCATTGCAGAACCACGAGTTTGAGGACGGATACCCATGTGACGACTACGACCGGCTTTTGCTATAACAATGTTGATATATTCTTCATTTCCAACAGCTCCAACAGTAGCCATACATTCGCCTAAAACTAAACGCATTTCAGAAGAAGGCATACGAAGTGAAACATACTTACCATCACGACCCATAATTTGAGCAGAAGTACCAGCAGAACGAACTAATTGTGCGCCTTTGCCAATTTTTAACTCTATATTATGAACAATTGTACCGATAGGAATATTTTTAAGTTTCATTGCATTACCCGGCTTAACGTCTAAAACAGACTCAGAAGCTGCTATTGCATCACCTACATTCAAACCTTTTGGTTGAAGAATATATCTTTTATCACCATCTGCATAAGTAACTAATGCAATACGGCAGTTACGGTACGGATCATACTCAATTGTGCTAACAGTACCAGGTACATCATATTTATTTCTTTTAAAGTCAATAATACGGTAAAGCTTTTTAGCACCAGCTTCTCTGTGACGAGATGTAATACGACCATTAGAATTACGACCGGCATGTGCAGGTAGTTTAATCAGTAATGAACGAACACTTGCTTTTGCAGTAATATCACCGCTATCAACATTTGTATAAAAACGACGACTTGGCGTTGTTGGTTTATAAGTTTTTATTCCCATCTTATACCGCCAAACTTTCTATTTGTGCACCTTCTGGTAGCTTAACATAGAACTTTTTAAAGTTGTTTTGCTTACCTGACACACCACGGAATTTTTTACTTTTTCCGCTTTGATTTAATGAGTTAATATTTGTTGGAATAATTCCAAAATACTCACGAAAAACCTCTTTAAGACCTGTTTTAGTCATACGAGGAGATGTTTGAACAACAATCACACCATCTTCCTGCATAGCAAGTGTCTTTTCTGTATATAGTATAGATTTAATATCTGTAATATCTGCCATTACTTAGCCTCACCTACAAGATTTGTCCATACCGCTTTTTCGATCACAATTGAACGATAATTTGCAGCTAAAAAAGCATTCAATTCATTCGCTTCTATTACGAAAGTAGAACGGATGTTATCAAACGCTAAAAACGTTTTTTCATCTAAAATAGACTTTACAAAAAGTGTATCTCTTTGATTTAATGCCTTAAACATTGCCGCAGCATCTTTAGTTTTACCAGATGCTATTTCAATACTATCAACAATAAACAGACTACCATTTTGTGCATGCTCATTTAAAGCAAAATTCAGAGCAAGTTTTTTTTGCTTTTTATTCACTTTTAAGTCATAGTTACGATTGTTACTAGGACCAAATGCTTTACCACCGCCTACAAATACCGGTGAACGACGAGAACCGGCACGAGCGCGACCGCCGCCTTTTTGAGCCCATGGTTTCTTACCGCCACCTCTTACTTCTGCACGAGTCAAAGCAGTAGCAGAATTACTTCTTTGTGCTGCTTGAGCTGATTTAACATACAGATATAAGTTATGAGGATTAATCCCGCTAAAGCTCTCTGGCAACGCTAGCTCAGAAGCTTTTTCCATTTTTTCATTTAGAACAATTGCGCTCATTATCTAGCTACCTTTATACGACCTAAAGCGCCATTAGCACCTGAAACTGAACCAGCCACTACTAGAATGTTGTTTTCAGCATCGTAAGAGATTATTTCATTTTTAACACTATTTTTTGTGTTACCGTATTGTCCAGGCATTTTTTTACCCTTCATAACACGACCAGGCCATTCAGCATTACCGATTGAACCTGTTCTACGACCAAATCTATGACCGTGTTCTGCAGGACCACCACTAAAATTCCAACGCTTCATTGCACCGGTAAAACCGCGACCTTTAGTGTTGAATGATGTTTTAACTGTTTTAGCTCCAGTTAATGGAGATAAATCTAAATCACCAGCTTCACTATTTGCTACTTCTAAAGTAACAAAACGATTATACTCAGATGAAAGGCTGTATTTTTTTTGTTGGCCTTCAATTGACTTATTCATTTTTTTACCACTGTTGTAAGCTACAACTGCAGTTCCTTCATTCACTTCACATACTTTTACATCTAAAACTCTTAAAAGAGTAACTGATTTACTTGGTATAGTGATAGTACGGCTCATACCGATTTTTTCAACAATATATTCCACGACCGACTCCTTACTTATCCATAGAGCGAACTTCAACGTCCACTTCAGGTGCAAGATCTAGTTTCATTAGAGAATCAACAGTTTCCGGCGTTGCAGATACTATATCGATAACTCTAGCGTGCATACGAATTTCAAACTGCTCACGAGAACTTTTGTTAACGTGTGGAGATTTTAATACCGTATATTTACGAATCTTTGTTGGTAAAGGTATTGGACCACGAATTACCGCGCCTGTACGCTTAACAGCCTCAACGATTGACGCTACAGATCTATCAAGAACACGATGATCATAAGCTTTCAATTTTAAACGAATTTTTTCCATATTTTTCCTTCTAAAGAACTCGTCAGGTCTAGCCTAACTATTTAAGGGACTGGAATTGTAGCAAAATCAAATAGGATATTCAAGGTTTTAGGGGGTAAAAAGCGAAAAAAGAAATAATTTATTTCCTTTTAATAAGGAAATGGTAGAATTGTATTTTTATTATTGGAGACAAGATGGAAATATTATTGGAAGAATTTTACAAAACAGATATCATCTTGGATAAATTTCATCAAAGAAAAATGCACCTCGATGAAAAAAGCTATCAAATAAACGGTATTTCTCAAAGCGGAAAAACGAAACTTGTAAAAAATTATCTATTATCACTCAAAAAAAACAGTTACTTATATATAGATTGCAGTGACATCAGAATAGATACAGATGGATTAAATACGTATTTATCTTTATTTTGCATAAATAATAAAATCGATATCCTTGTGTTGGATAATTATTTTCCAGATATTAAATATGTGAATGTTTCGCAGTTGATATTATGCTCACAAATCCACTATGACATAGATTTTTTAGAAACTATACAGCTTTTTCCTTTAGACTATGAGGAGTTTTTAGCGTATGAACACAAATACGACTCAAGTGCGCTAAACCATTTTTTTAAACTTGGAGGTTTTCCGTCTATGCATAAAATAAATTCAGATGAGAAAAATATATACATTCAAAAAACGCTCAGATATACTCTGAGTGAAATGGAATTTGATATCCTCTGCTTTTGTGCAAAAATGATGTCACAAAAAATAACACCTTATACTATATATGAAAGACTTAAAAGCAAAAGAAAGATTTCTAAAGATAAACTCTATCTCTCTTATGAAAATTTATTAGCCAAAAAGTATATACATCAGATACAAAAAATAAGCCATCCAAAAGCAACAAGGAAACTCTATCTGTGCGATATATCTTTAAAGGGAGCGCTTACAGTGGATAAGAACTTTGGAAGATTGTTTGAAAATATGATATTTCTAGAGCTTTTAAAATCCAATACAGAGTGCTACTATGATGAAGGAGTTGATTTTTATTTACCTTCAAATGCGGAGGTAATCCTTTGTATGCCCTTTGCCGATGAAAGAAGTTTATTTAAAAAAATAAAGCAGATTGAGGCTTTTATATTTACCTATCAGGTTAAAAAAGTCACGGCTGTAACTATGAACCACGAGGGGAGCATTTCGCACCCTTTTTCAAAAGTGAGTATGCTTCCTTTTGACATCTGGGCTATTGGAGATTAGAAAATGATTACACAAGAAAAATTATGCGGAATCGACGAAGCCGGCAGAGGGCCGATAGCCGGTGATTTGGTTATGGCCGGATGTATTTTAAATACTCACATTGATGGTTTAAACGATTCCAAAAAACTCAGCGAGAAAAAAAGGGAATTGTTATTTGAGATTATCATTCAACATTCACAATACCACATAGTCAAATTCAGCCCTCAAGATATTGATAAACTTGGAATTTCCACATGCCTCAAAAGAGGCTTGCAAGAGATTATGAAAAGTCTGGCATGTGGAAGTTATTTATTTGACGGAAATACTGCTTTTGGAGTTCAAGGTCTCAGCACCATGGTAAAAGCAGACGGCAAAGTTGCAGAGGTGAGCGCTGCTTCCATTTTGGCGAAAGTAACGCACGACAGGGATATAATCCTTCAAGCTAAAAATTATCCGGAGTATGAGTTTGAAAAGCACAAAGGCTACGGCACTGCTCGGCATGTGGAACTTATAAAACAATACGGATATTGCAAAATACACAGAAGAAGCTATAAACTTAAAGCGCTTGAAGCAACCCTCTTTGATTATGTTTTAAATTCATGAAGCTTCTCGCTGAGAATATTTGACATACTTTCCAACTCTTGGGAGATTATCATAACCTCAGACATAATTACCGATGCCTGAGTTGAAATCATTTCAATCTCTTGAGAGTATTCTACAATCTCTTTCATATTTTTCAAATCCTCTGTCATAGAAGCAACATCCTCTTGCATCGTAGCGGTGTTGCTTTCAACCGTTGCCACCGTTTTTCTGATGTTTTGATTCACTTTTTCCGACATATCTGAAACTTCAATAACACTTTTAGAATTTTGGTTCATCGCATCGCTTGCACTGCTAATCGCCTGTATCACCAGATTCACGGTTGCATGAATATCCGTAAGAGACTTTTGTGTTTTTTCAGCCAGCTTACGCACCTCATCGGCAACTACGGCGAAACCGCGGCCATGTTCTCCTGCTCTTGCGGCTTCTATGGCGGCATTAAGTGCGAGTAAATTCGTTTGGTCGGCTATATCAGAGATAATACTAAGCACATCTTTGACCTGCTCCGCATCTTCTGAAACTTGAGAGAGTTTGAAAGAAATTTCTATCTCGTTTTGAGAAGTTTTTTCAATTTTACTATGCATCAGGGCAATATTGTCAGATGCATTTTCAAGATTATTACTGGCTACTTGCATATTTTCAAGCGTAATTTTTGATTTTTCCACTGAACGCTCAAGATGTATATTTGTCTCATTGCTTTTTTTGGCGATTTCACTTACAAGTGAATTACTCTTTTGTGCTTTTTCTTTTAAAGCTACATTCGATTTCGCAAGCATAAGCGCTTTTTCCATATTCTGTTCTGAAATAATTTTTACTTCCTGAACAAGCTCACAAATACGCTTCGTAAAACTGTTGACCTCTTTGGCAACGGCTCCCATCTCATCGTATCCCATACCGCCGATTCGTTTCGTCAAATCTGCTCTTCCCGTAGATAAATCAGCAGAGGCTGTTTGAAGTCGTTTAAGGCGCAAAATAATATCGTTTGCTAAAAAGTAGCCTAATCCCAATATCATCACAATAATACAAATAGATAAGACAGCACCGGCGAAAAGTGCATAATAGGCATCTGTTTTTATTTTTTCTACTAAACTTATAATGCCGTTGCCGACATACTCTTCTATGGATTTTAATGCATTGATTTTCACACTCATCACTCTAAACCACTCGTCAGCGTTTATGCCAAAACTGTCGGGAGTATCCGTATTGAGTATTGTATTTCGCATCTGTTGAATCGTTTTTAGTGCATCAATATCCAAACTGCTATTATAAAAATCAATATTTTTCTTGGAAGTCATTGCTAAAAATATATCCATATAACTTTTTTGCATTGCTATAAGGCTGTTAAAATGAATTCTTCCCCCCTCAGCAAATCCATCCATTGCAAGAGTATTAGCACCAACCGCTCTTTCAATTCCGGCACGTTCTTTGGATAATAAAAAACTGTTATAGGCTATCATCTCTTTTGCCAGCTGTGCATCATTGCTCTGTTTTGCTATCTGAGTTATCATATTTAAAAGCAGTGTATTTATGGAAGTATAATAAGCAATGGTGTCTGCTGTTTGCATTTGCATTGCTTTTGTTTTTCTGCGAATATCTGTAATAATGGTGATTTTTTCCAATGCCAAATCAAGCGTATTGCCAAGAGGGAGGAAAGTGTCTTTGGAGCTGTTGCGCGTGAGAGAGTCTTTAAACTTCTCAATGAGTGTATCTGTTGTTTCATGCTGTATAGTCAATTCTCTTGAAAACTGCTCACCTTTGCTTCCCAAATAACCTGCACTAAATCCACGCTCTTTTTGAAGTTCGTGAATGAGATTGGCGGAAACAACCCCCATAAGCGTGCTTTCGTGCAAAAAGGAAGCATGGCTGTAACGGGAAAATTCTCTATAGGTATTATTGAGCGTGTAATATAACAGAGCAAATATAGGAATCAAGGTGAGAATTAAGAGTTTGGTTTTGATGGTTATTTCAAGTTTTTTCATATAAAACCCCTAGGAAAGATTATCTAGAGGTATCATACTGCTGAATATTGTCAAACAATGTCAATTACAACCGCTTTAACAATTCAAAAAAGTCTTTATAAAGCTAACTTATTAAATATTTTCCAGCAAAATAACATTTACAAAAGTACCCTCTTGCAAATCATAATCTTCTTCACCGCTGACCATTAAAGCACTTTTGTGGAGCATATTTGTAAGAATGGCGGAACTTCCCACTTTCTTGTCTTTAAAATTAACAAAATATTCCCCATCCTCTACAACAACATTACATGCGGTAAATTCAGTAAGCGTGCTTCTTTTTTTAAAACCTTCACTCAATTTTGCTTCTACCATCGTATAAGGCTTCTCTCGCCCTAGCATTTTTGCGATAAGTGGAAGAGCATAAAGTACCGCCGTAACGGTTGATGAGTAAGCAAATCCCGGAAGTGACAAAATAAATTTACCGCTTTTTTGTGCAAGCAAAATATGTTTACCCGGCTTAATCGCCACACCCTTGTAAACAACCTCCGCACCTAGTCTTGGTACTATATCTTTAACAAAATCATAATCTCCGACACTTACCCCGCCTGTGCTCACTAAAATATCCGCAGATAAAAGAGCATTTTGAAAAGTTTGCATAATGGAGGTTTTGTCATCACCGACAACACCAAGTTGAATCACTTGCGCACCCGCTTGTTCAAAAAGAGCACATAAAGTATAATTGTTTGAACTTCTGATTTGTGCCGGGTTGTCGCTGTGTTGACCTAAATCTAAAATTTCACTTCCTGTTGAAACCACTGCAACACGAGGAGCAATGGCAACCTTTACCATTACGCAGTTCAGCGAAGCCATCACGCCTATCTCAGCAAAACCTATTTTTGTCCCTTTTTTTATCAGAACATCTCCGGCTCTGTAACCCTCCCCGATTACACGGACAGATGAGCCTTTTGGGACTTCTTGATGTATGCTTATTTTTCCGTGTGCAACACTAACGTTTTCTATTTGGATGAGGGTGTCGCTTCCCTCGGGCATCATAGAACCCGTAAATGTTTTAATACATTCTCCCGACTTTATAACTCTTTTTTCATTATTTCCTGCCGGATTTACTCCGAGTATTTCTATATTTTGGAGTTCTTGGTCTGCATGTAAAATGGCATATCCGTCCATGGAAGCCGTAGGAAATTGCGGGTCATTATATCTTGCCACAATGTCCTGAGCTAAGATTTTCCCCAAAGAAGCACTCAGCGGAACATTATGGAATTTAACATTGTCAATATGAAGTAAATCCAACATATTTTGACTGGTTTCATAAGATAAAAGACTCACTTTTTGACTCCTAAAATCCCACTGCCCTTTATCGCCGTGGAACGCTCAAGCGCATAAATCCGTTTTCCCTCTTTTAAATCATATTTCCAAATAGGAGCACAAGCTTTAAAATCTTCTACAAATTCATTGATGAGAGAGAGCGCAACTTTACGCTTTGGAGAAAAAACTGCGGCTATGTAGGAAGATTCGTGCAGCATTACGTCACCTTTGCTATGTGCCATCTTAATTGTAGCACCTAAAAGTTCCGCCTTATCCTGCCAAGATTTGAACCAACGATTCAAAATAGGCTCATAAATATCAAAACTCAGACCATCAATCCCATCCTCACTTCTCACCGTTCCAACAAAAGGTATAAATGCTCCGTAATTGCTGTGCGCTTCTTCTTCATACCACTCTTTTAATATATTGGGGACATCTAATGCACTGCCGTATATGCTAAGCACGTATCATCCTCCGCAAACAGGCGGTAACAAAGAGACTCTGTCGCCATCTTTTAAATCTACGTCAAGGGAGCTTACAAGCGTGTCATTCACTGCAACAGCAGAATTCTCAAGCCATTCTTGCATCTGCGCGTCCTCTCTTAATATATTTGCCAACTCATTTAAATTTCTGATTTCTAATTCTAATGGTTCTTTTTGTATCGGACCCAAAAATTCTACTTTTACCAAAAGGAACTCCTCGATAATATATTTGCTTGGGTGATTATATCAAACTCATCTTTTTTATAAGTTAAGAGCAGTATAATTCCAGTTATTAATTTTTTGGAGCTGCGCTTGGTATTTGGAAAAATAGAGTATCTTAATCTCCTGCCGTTTCATGTGTTTATGAAACGCTTCACAAAAAGCAATCAACAAAAGATGGGCCTGAACTACAACAAAGGCGTTCCCTCAACTATCAATAAAAAGTTTTTAGCCCGCAGAGTCGATGCCGCTTTTATCTCAAGCATACGTGCGAAAAACCATCGGCATGTGGACTTGGGAATCATTGCGAAAAAAGAGGTACAAAGTGTTTTGGTTATTCCACATGCCGAGGATGTAAGCGATAAAGAATCTGAAACTTCCAATGTTTTAGCCCGTATTTTAAAAGTAAAGGGTGAAGTTCTCATCGGAGATAAAGCTTTGCGGTATTACCTTGAAAACAAACCTCATACCGACCTGGCAAAAGAGTGGAATACGCAATACAAAACACCTTTTGTTTTTGCCCTGCTTTGCTATCACAAAGATAAAAATACATACAAAAATATTCAAAAAAACTTTTTAAAACGAAAAGTTAACATTCCGCAATACCTGCTGGAGAAGGCATCTCGGAGAACTCATATTTCCAAATCTCAAATACTTCATTATTTAGAATATATCTCTTACGATTTAGATACAAAAGCTAAACTCGGACTCAAAAAGTTTTACAATAAAGCAAAATCTTTAAGTTAAATATGTTAGAATCTTTAAATGCATAAAGCCTTTTTAATCTTTATTTTTATTGCCGTAACTTCTTTTGCAAATGAGCCGATTTCTCCTATTCCGCTGAAAAATGATGTGAATATCGACAAAGCAAAACTTGGTAAAGAGCTGTTTTTTGACACCATTCTTTCCAAGGACAACTCAACTGCTTGCGTGAGCTGTCATGATGTTTTTTCCGGCGGTGCCGATAAAAAAATAGTTTCCACGGGTTTTGCAAACAAAAAAGGAAATATCCAATCTCCGACAGTCTTCAATGCAAAATATAACTTTAAACAATTTTGGAACGGCAGAGCCGACAATCTGCTCGAACAAGCAGACGGACCGATGAAAAATCCTGTTGAACACAACATGGATGCTGCGACGATAGAAAAAAGAATGAACACTTCCCTGCATTATATGAAAAAGTTTAAAGATATTTACGGCTCTTCACATATTACGTATCCTTTGGTTTTGGAGGCAATCGTGGAGTTTGAAAATGCCTTGACAACCCCAAATGCAAAATTTGACAAATTTTTACGCAATGAAATACAATTAAGCAAAGAAGAACTTGAAGGATATGTAATTTTCAAACAATACGGTTGCGTAACGTGCCACAACGGCATAAATATCGGAGGGAATTCCTTTCAAAAAATCGGCACATTTTTAGAATACAAATCAACAAATAATTATCCAGACAGAAGTGAAATAACAAAAAATCCTATGCATAAAAACGTCTTTAAAGTTCCAACTCTTAGAAATATAGCACTCACCGCGCCTTACTTTCACGACGGCAGTGCTAAAACATTGAAACAAGCCTTAAAAAGCATGTCCCAGCATAATCTTGGGATGGAACTCACAGAAAAAGAAACCGAACTTCTTATTTTATTTTTAGATACGCTCACAGGTGAAAAACCAAAAATATTGGATGAGAAATGAAATTAGGCCGCTTACTCTCTTTTGTATTGATTGTCGGCATAACTTCATCGGTGGCTATCGTCTACTTTTATTTCATACAAAGAGAATTCAGCCAAAACCACAGAGAATTCCTGCTTTCGATAAATAAACTCGAAAATACTCAAAACCGCTTAACTTACTTAATTTTGCAAAGTTCTGTTTATGCTTATCATAATCAAGATGAGATTGCCGATACAATCAACTCCTTCACCTTGGAGTTCAATCATTTACAAAACTCAAATATTTTAAAAGATGATTCATACGCACAAATAAAAAATGAACTCATGCAATTAGAACAAATGCTCACAGCGTACTTGCAAGATATAGAAAACTACCTTATGCTCAATGCTGAAATAAAAAACTCTATTGTTTTTTTGACAAGGCATGTGGACAATGCTTCTTTCTTGCAAAAAGAGGATAAAGATATTTATATCAAAGCGAACCAGATTCTTAAGCAGTTTCATGATGCTAAGAGAATGCAAGACTTGGACTATTTGCAAAAAAGTAGTTTTTTACTCGACCTAACATCCAACAATAACGAAACAAAAAAATTTATACATAATTTCAACAACCATTCCGACTATCTCACACAAAAATACCCCTTATTTGTTACTATCACAAAAAAAGTGCTTAATAACGATATTCGTATGACCATACACCATACAAGAAAAACTTTCTCTTATATTTCCATAAATGATTTTAAAGCACTTGATATTTTTGCGTCCATTCTTTTTAGTGTCTTCATTTTTGCACTTTTGATTATAGTGACCCTGTTTTTAAAATATATAAAAGAAAACAAAAATTTACTCAAAACAAAAGAATCGCTTGAATACTCGCTCAAATATGATATTTTGACAAACCTTGGAAATAGAAACGCTCTTGAAACGGAGTTGAAATCTCTTGGCGACCCTTATATCCTCGTTATTAACATCGATGGGTTTAAGCATATCAATGATATCTACGGAAATGGCATCGGCAATAGACTGCTTCAGGAACTTGCAAATCTTATAAGCGCCAAAGTGATGCATGTTCGACATGCCAAGGCTTACCGTTTGGGCGGAGATGAATTTGGGATTTTATTTCATGATACACCAAGACAAAAAGTCTTAAGCTTTGCACATTCGCTCATCGAAGAAATATCACAAAAAGATTTTATGATTCAAACGCTAGAACTTCATCTCTTGGTAAGTGTTGTGAGCAATAACACTTTTCCTATCTTGGAAAATGCAGATTTAGCGCTTAAACTCTTAAAAAAAGACCATGCAAAAAGATTTTTAGAGTACAAAGAGAGCTTAAATCTTAAAAAAAGCGTTCAAGAAAATCTCGATACCGTAGAAAAAATCAAAAATGCCATAGCAAATGACAGAATAGTCCCTTTTTACCAGCCAATAATCAATCTTCAAACATTGAAAATTGAAAAATATGAAGCACTTGTTCGTCTCAAACTTCAAGACGGAACTTTTTTAGCACCCTATAAATTTTTGGAAACATCCAAAAAAACTCCGTATTACCGTGAAATAACCACAATTATGGTGGAGAAAGTTCTCAAAGAGTTAAAAGAGCACCCTTCTCTTAGATTTTCCATCAACATGTCTATGATTGATATTTTAGATGAAGAAATAGTCAATATGCTCCTTAAAAAACTCAAAGACAATGCACCGACCTCATCCAGACTTGACATAGAACTGCTTGAATCGGAGAACTTGCAAAATATATCTAAAGTGCAAAACTTTATAGAAGAGGTTAAAAAATTTGGCTGTAAAATTCTTATAGATGATTTTGGTTCGGGATATTCAAATTTTTCATATTTTTCAGATTTAAATGTTGATATGGTGAAAATTGACGGTTCTATTGTAAATGAAATCACGACGAATGAGAGAAAACTCCACATGCTCACAAGCATGTACCAATTTTCTCAAGGCATGGGGATGCAAAGCATTGCAGAATTTGTTGAAACAAAAGAAACAGCCTTGCTCTTAAGAGAGCTTGGCGTCGAGTATGGGCAAGGATATTATTGCGGAAAACCTCTTGAAAAACCGCTAGAGAGTGATGAAATAATTATTTAATTCTTTTTTTCAACTCTTCTTTATAGGCATCTATATCAAAATCTTTTTTATCGGACGAGCCGCTCTCTATGGCCGCAAGTGCCACTGCACTTGAAATTTCAACGACAAGTCTTTTGTCAAAAGGCTTTGGAATAATATAATCTTTTCCAAACTTGATTTTTTTGCCGTAAAGTTCATTTAAATATTCAGGAACCTCTTTTTTTGCCAATTCTGCCAAAGCCTTGGCCGCTGCGACTTTCATCTCTATGTTTATCTTTTTGGCACGAACATCCATTGCACCCCTAAAAATAAAAGGAAAACCTAAAACGTTATTCACCTGATTGTCAAAATCGCTTCTTCCGGTTGCTATGATTGCATCGGGTCTTGCTTCTCTTACATCATTTGGAAAAATTTCCGGTGTAGGATTTGCCAAAGTAAAAATAATAGGATTTTCTGCCATAAGCTTTATGTCTGCAATACAAAAAGAACCGGGACTCGAAAGACCAACAACAACATCCGCACCCACAAAAACTTCTGAATGCGTCATATATTTCACGGCGCAGAATTCTCTCTTAAAGTCATTTAAATCGCTTCTGCCGCTATGAATCACACCCTTGGAGTCCAACATATATATAGTTTTGACACCAAGATGACGATACAGCCTCGCGCAAGAGATGGCAGCGGCTCCTGCACCGACTACCACTATTTTGAGGTTCTCTATTTTTCTGTGTGTAATTTTACAGGCGTTAATAATTCCTGCCGCGGAGATAACCGCCGTTCCATGCTGGTCATCATGCATAACGGGAATATTAAGCTCTTCTACGAGTCGTCTTTCTATCTCAAAACACTCCGGAGCTTTTATGTCTTCTAAATTAATCCCGCCAAAAGTCGGAGCGATTGCAGAGACAACACTGCAAAATCTGTCTATACTCTCCGTATCCACTTCGATGTCAAAACTGTCAAGTCCAGAAAAGCTTTTAAACAAAACCCCCTTCCCTTCCATAACAGGCTTTGAAGCAAGCGCGCCGATATTTCCCAAACCTAAAACTGCCGTCCCGTTTGAAATAACAGCAACCAAGTTGCTTTTTGCCGTATATCTGTAAGCATCTTCGGGATTTTTCTCTATCGCCAAACAAGGAACAGCAACGCCGGGCGTATAAGCAAGACTCAAATCTTTTTGTGTTTTTACAAGCTTTGTCGTTTCAACTGAAATCTTTCCCGGTTGTGGAAATTCATGATAATCGAGTGCTTCTTGGTCTGTTACTGATATCTTCGCCATTGGTTTTCATCCCTCAATAATTTTTTCGTGATTGTATCTTTTTTAAGATGTCACTTTGATTATAGCGGTTGAAACTAAAAAGACACAAGCCTCTCTATCAGCCAAAATGCAGATAGAGTGCCAATGCTATAGGGGATGATTTTGCTGTTTTTGTCGATAATATTGGAGGCGAATCGTTTTTGCAAATAAAATAAGATTCCTACAAAAATAATAAAAATCAATTGACCGATTTCAATACCGACGTTAAATGAAAACAGGGAGAGGGGAATTTCATTCTGCGGCAAGCCTATGTTTGATAAGACACCGGAAAAACCAAAGCCGTGCAACAAACCAAAAACAAAGGAAACGAATCCCAATTTTCTTTTTGTAAATGAATCACTTGCGCCGACAAGAAGCTCTCTTGCCAAAAATACGATACTTAGAGCAATCATCGCTTCAATGTACAACGGTGCTATGTTTACAAAACCAAATATGCCCACAGCCAAAGTAATGGAATGCGAAAGGGTAAACGCAGTAATAGTATAGAGAAGTATTTTTAAATTTTTTACCAATAAAATCAAAGACAATACAAACAAAAGGTGGTCAAACCCCATTAAAATATGAATGATTCCGAGTTTAACATAATCTGCAAAAACTTTATACTTTGAATCTGTATGACTTATGCGCATAAAGGGAGTACTCGACAAAAGAAGTGCTTTTTCCACAAGGGAATCATTTGCATATCGAATCAAAACTCCTCTGTCGGATGAAACCAAACCTTCAACCCAGATACGGGAGTTTTTCAGTCCATCTTCACCACACCAAAGTGAAAATTTTTCAGTTACAAAGCCATCTGCAATTGCAGTTGCTGCAACTTCAACTTTCATACAATGTGTTCCAAAGTTAATAAAGATATCTTTTGCTTTAGAATCTTCAATCGGTTTTTTATAGATAACATCAATATTTTTATTCTCATCCTCTTGTATCTCTACATAAGAAAGACCTGATTGATGTGCCGATAATGAAAGTACACAAAAAAACAAGAAGACAAATATTCTAAAATGTAACACTTTTATTCTACTCTCAAATTGTATTGCGCAGCTATTTTTTTATATGCATTTTCAAATTTGTTTTTTTTATCCGTGTTTATATAATCCAAATACACTCTCTCCTGGACTTCATCAAACTCGTATGGATTGGAGGTGTTTTTATCTGTAATATACACCAGATGCAAACCGGATTGAGAATACAAAGGTCCATGCCATCTCCCTTGTTTGAGTTGAAATACTTTGGATGCAAAATATTTTCCGAATATTTTTGCAACACTTTCAAAATCTAAGTTATTAATGCTGTTTGAAGCAGAAAAACTATCTCCAAATTTCTTTGCGTTTTGAGCCTTGACATCTGCGATTTTTAACAATCCAAGAACCTCTTCAAACTCTTGTGCCTCTGCATTTTCAAAATAAATATGTGCAAATGAGATGGTTTGAAGTTCTGAATAATCTCTTATATTCTTTAGATAATAGCTATGAAGCTCCTCTTCGCTTGGCTCATGAGAGGCAGACGCATTTGCCAAAATAAACTGCATCTGCTCAAGAAGTCTGTCGCTTATTTGCTTATCTTTTTTTTCAAGGCCAAGGGCAAAAGCTTCACGGAGCAATATTTTTTCATAATATTTTTTTTGAATCAAACTCTCAAGTGCAGTATCACTCATCTCTTTGTTCCACCGTTTTTTATATTCAGCTTTCATCTGAAGAATTTCATAATTAGAAATTGTTATCAGCTCTTTTTTGTCACCTTCGATTTGAGTGACGCTTTCATAATAAATATATAACAAGCCGCCCAAAATTAAAAAATGTATAAAAGGCTCTAATAGTATTTTTTTTATCAATCTTGACACGCACATCCCCTGTAATCCTTGTCCAATATTGTACAAAATAAATTACACCAGAAATATTAAGCCGCATTGAATACGTACAAAAGTACAATCCTATTAAAAGTTATAATATATTTATAATGTATCAAGGAACTTCAAATGATATTAGTAACTGGCGGAGCCGGATATATCGGTTCACACACCTGTATAGAGCTTATAAAAGCGGGATATCAGGTTGTTGTTTTTGATAATTTTTCAAACTCTTCAAAAGAGAGCATCGCAAGGGTTGAAAAAATTGTCAATCAAAAAATCATCTTACAAGAGGGCGACATCCGAAGCAAATCAGATTTGCAAAAAGTGTTTAGCAACTACAAAATTGAAGCGGTGATACATTTTGCAGGACTCAAAGCTGTTGGCGAATCGGTGCAAGAACCTCTAAGCTATTATGATAACAATATTTACGGAACTTTAGTGCTCTGTGAAGTGATGAAAGAATATGATTGCAAACAGATTGTATTTAGCTCCTCGGCAACCGTATACGGAGACCCGCACACCACTCCCATACAAGAAAATTTTCCTTTATCGGCTACAAATCCTTATGGCAGAAGTAAACTTTTTATAGAAGAGATTTTACGTGACCTCTTTGTTTCGGACAATACATGGAAAATTGTTTTACTGCGCTATTTCAATCCCGTAGGTGCACATGAATCCGGTCTTATCGGTGAAGACCCAAATGGCATACCCAATAATTTAATGCCTTTTATTTCTCAAACAGCAGTACAAAAGCGGGAATTTTTAAGTGTATTCGGGGATGATTATGACACGCATGACGGTACGGGAGTAAGAGACTATATTCATGTCGTTGACCTTGCACTCGGGCATGTAAAAGCTCTGCAAAAACTCCATAACATCCAAGAGGTAATGACGGTAAATCTTGGTACGGGGAACGGGTATTCTGTTTTAGATATGGTAAAAGCGTTTGAGCAGGCTTCGGGTAAAAAAATACCTTATAAAATTGCACCCCGCCGCAACGGCGATGTAGCGAAATGTTTTGCAGACCCGAGCTATGCTAAAAAGATTTTAGGCTGGGAGGCACAAAGAGGGATACAACAGATGTGCGAAGACAGTTGGCGCTGGCAATCACAAAACCCTCACGGGTATAAAAACTTATATCTTAAAAACAACTCCAAAATACT
>JAHJJX010000033.1 GCA_018822665.1 bacterium | reverse complement strand
GAGGATAAAATCAAGTAAAACTGCGAATGCACTAAAGATGGAGGTGTTAATTACACTCAAATTAATATTAAACAGATATTTTTGAAGCACTAAAAGTAAGTTTTACAGACTTTCTACTTTGGGAGACCGACAGACTCCTAGATACATGCATAATCAGTTCTAGAATAATTCATGCATGTAAGAATTAAAATAAAGACGCTAAGGATACTAATATGATTGAAGTTTTTGACAGAGCAGTTCAAGCGTACGGTGCTCATGCAGATGCCCAGCTTAAAGCAGGAATGTTTTACAGACAAAACGGAGACCTTGCCGAGGCAATGCGATATCTTATTGCTGCTGCACATAATAATAATGCCCAAGCCCAATCCATTATTACCTATGTGAGCAACAGCGAAATCGGTTGTGTAGAAAATACAGCCTTTCATTCTTTGGATGCCCAGCGTCAAAGAGCCTTAGTCGTTCATTTGATTGAAACAAAAATACAGCCTACTCTAGCAAGCGACGGGGGCGGTATCAAGCTGATAAATTACGTACCCGGAAAAACACCGCAAATATGGTTAAGTTACTTAGGCGCATGTTCGGGGTGCCATCTTGGTTCAACTTCAACCGCAGACATGCTTCTGGACCATTTTCAGACAATGATTGACAAAAATGTCATACTTTATCTTATGTAGGCGATAAATAAATAATGTCCAAGTCTGGAGCCGATAATCGCCCCTATGAAAGTGAGCAGTTTTTAATTCAGAACAAAACTTGCATAATAAAGATTATAAATATAAAGAGGAGAAAACAATGGCTGTAATGATAACTGATGCGTGTATAAACTGTGATGCGTGTGCGCCTGAGTGCCCGGTAGCGGCAATATTGTCTGATGACAATGAGAAAAACCCTTATGAAGGTGTGAAATTTTATGTAAGACCTGAGAGTTGCGTAGAGTGCGTCAGTCACGCAGACACGCCTCGTTGTGCGGAAGCTTGTCCTACTGAGGGCTCAATCGTATGGGATATGCCATTTACTGTTGAGTTCAATGATTACTATGCCTCAGGACATGAAAAAGGGGTTTATCAAATTCGTGAACACAAGAAAAAAGGTTTAATGCTTCCTGAGATGAAAGAACAGGCTTTTATGGCGGAGATATCGATAGACGCTCGTACTTCTCACGTAAATGTGATGGATTCTTTTTAAAAATTAGCTCAAAAGGGAGAAAGATATGAATATCGCTTTTGCATCATCAAACGGTGAAAAAATTGACCAGCATTTTGGCCGGTCAAAAATTTTTTACCTTTATAAGGTAGATAAAAATCGGGTTGAATTTATCGATCTCATTGACAGCTCGAAAGAACCTGAGGAGGAAAAAGAGAAGTTAGATTATAAAATTGCAACGATTAATGAAGCAGATATTATCTATTGCACCCAAATCGGTCCGACTGCCTCAAAAATGGTTCAAGCTTCAGGAATACATCCCGTTCGTGTGAGTGAGGGTGAAGCTATATCTGAAGCAGCTGCAAAACTCCAAGCAATGTTAAATGACAATCCCCCTTTATGGCTGTTGAGAATTTTTCATAAAGCGCAAATGAGAAGTGCATAATGGCAGTGTTTATTACTGAGACATGTATAAATTGCGATGCCTGTATAGATGAATGCCCGGCAACTGCAATAGTGAGTGCAGATGAATCTCCGCTTCCACATGCCGAGTTTACGTATGTAAAACCTGAGAAGTGCATCGAGTGTGTGGATGCCGCAGTTCCAAAATGTGCGGATGTATGTCCGACTGAGGGGTGCATTGTTTGGGATATGCCTTATACGGAAGAATATAATGATTACTTTGTTTTGAGTGATGATTATGTGATTCGTGTACACAAAAAGCATGGTCTCTTGTCCCCGCTTGTGGCACCGAGACCTTTTCGAGATAGTATTTCGCAAGATGTGCGAGCGTCCCGTATCGGTGTCGGTGAGACATTGAAACTCTATAATTAAAAAGGAAATATGATGTCTGTTATAATCGATGAAAGCTGTATCACCTGTGATGCCTGTTTGCAAAACTGCCCGGTTGAAGCTATTGTAGATGATTCTAATAATCCAACCGGAGCGAATCGTTATTATGTTCAACCGGAAAAATGTGTAGAGTGCGTAGGCATTTACGATGACCCCCAGTGTGCTTCCATCTGCCCAAGTATAGGGTGTATAACTTGGGATATGCCCTTTAGCAAAGAGTTTGACAATCATTTTTCAAATGAAGGGCTTTATAAACTTGCAAGCACTAAAGAGGGAACAATAAAATCTCCCGCCTTTAAAGAGAGAAAATATCGTGAAGATATTCCGTTAAAGATGCGCGGTGTGAAAAAAGAGGTTCAGGTGGAACCGATAGAAAAGGTTTAAAAAATTCTAAACTCTCCGGTTTACCCGCCTATTAAATTTTAAAGGTGTTGTACTTTAAATTTGAATTGGCGTAACTTAAAAGTTATGCAACTTCATTTGTATACGCATAGGTTGAAGAGATAGAGCGTAATCTTTCAACCGCTTTTGTGAAAACTTCTATGGTGTACTCAATCTCTGCTTCTGTAGTAAAACGCGAAAGGCTGAGTCTCATGGCGGTGTGCGCCAACTCCGGGTCTTCGCCGATTGCGCTCATGACGGGATTTGCTTCGAGTGATTCAGAAGCACAAGCCGAGCCTGTTGAAGCTGCGATTCCCGCCTTGTTCAAATCCCACAACATAGATTCGCCTTCTATTCCGCGAAGAGAAACTAAAAGAGTATTTGGAGTTCTTTTTTCACGTGGTCCAACTACAATGGTGTCGGGGATTTTTGCGATAGCATCTTCAAGTTTATCTCTTAATCTTCTCACATCAGAGTTCATTTTTTCCACATGCCCGACCGCCTGCTTCATCGCAAGCCCCATTCCGACTATGTACGCAACATTCAAAGTTCCAGCACGCTTGCCGCCCATCTGTTCACCGCCGTGAAAGAGGTTTGGCAGGGCTTTTCCTTTTTTGACATACAAGCCGCCGATTCCCTTAGGACCATGAAATTTATGTGCCGAAAATGTAAGATAATCCACGTCTGTTTTGGACAAATTTACCGGAACTTTTCCTATCGCCTGCACTGCATCCGAATGAAATAATATCCCTTTCTCTTTTGCAAAAGCGCCCACTTCATCCACCGGAAAAATCATCCCTGTTTCATTGTTTGCCCACATCATTGAGATAAGTACAGTTTTATCTGTAACCGCCGCTTTCATTGCGTTCGCAGAGATTCCCCCTTCATGGTCAACATCAACATAGGTTACATCGACACCGTGCCCGCTTAAAAACATAAGCGTGTCTATGACGGATGGGTGCTCCACCGACGTAGTTACGATATGATTTTTCTCAGGATTGCTTAAAATGTATTTGAAAAAAATACCTTTGAGCACAGCATTGTTGCTTTCTGTCGCGCAAGAAGTAATGATAATATCATCCTCATCCGCAGCATGAAGTGAATCATACATCGAACCAAGCGCTTCATTGAGGTGCGGGCGAACTTCCATACCGTATTTGTGCAGAGAATTCGGATTTCCGTAAAGCTCCTCAAAAAACGGCTGCATTTTAACTTTCACTATGGGGTCTATCTTTGTTGTTGCATTATTGTCTAAATATACACGCATTACGCTTCCTTTTCTTGTTTGTAAGTAAATAGAGGTTCTTTTGTTGAGTCTTTAACCGCTGCTTGTGTAATGGTACAGCTCTCTAAATTTTCTTTTGAGGGGCACGAAAATTGTAAAGGCAGCATCACCTCTTCTATGATTCCACGCAATCCGCGAGCTCCGACACCTTTTTCTATTGCCTGCTCGGCAATGGCTTCAAGGGCTTTGTCTTCAAATTTTAAAGCGATTCCATCCATCTCAAAAAGTGCCTGAAACTGTTTAATAAGAGCATTGTCGGGTTCTTTCAATATCTGAACCATTTGCTCTTTCGTGAGTTCGCGAAGCTGGGCAATAACCGGAATTCGACCGATTAATTCTGGAATGATTCCATAGTGCACCAAGGCTTTTTGGTCCACTTTATGCTCTTTCATCTGCGATTTTGTCACAGAACCTAAACCGACTTTATTTCCTTTTTTTGTGTGTATGTCAGGCACTAAACCGACAAAGGCTCCACCGCATACAAAAAGAACATGCGTCGTATTAAAAAGTACGGTTTCTGTGGTAGAATTTTTACGGCTTCCCTTAAGAGGAACATACACCTCTGCACCTTCTAGGATTTTTAGAAGCCCTTGTTGCACCCCTTCTCCTGAAACATCACGACCCATTGTAGAAGATTCGCTTTTTCGAGCGATTTTATCTATCTCATCAATGTAAATAATTCCTTTTTGTGCGAGTTCTATGTCGTAGTTTGCCGCAGCCAAAAGACGCGATAAGATACTCTCAACATCTTCTCCCACATAACCGGCTTCAGTAAGTGCAGTCGCATCAGCAACCGCAAAGGGCACATTCATGATTTTTGAGAGTGATTTGGCAAGAAGTGTTTTACCGCTCCCCGTAGGACCAAGAAGCAAGATATTGCTTTTTTCAAGTTCTACATTGTTATACACAGGATTTTCTATCCGTTTATAATGGTTATATAAAGCAACGGCCAGTACTTTTTTTGCATTTTCTTGCCCTATGATATGCTTATCTAAAAAAGAAACAATTTTTTCAGGCTTTGGCAATTGCTCATGCATTTGTGTGCGCTGTTCGTATTTAACCTCTTTTTGAAGGATGCTTGAGCACATGCTTACGCACTCATTACAAATATGTGTGCTTTGCGAGGAGAACATCTTTTTAACTTCACTTTGTATTCTTCCGCAAAATGAACAGCTTTTTTCTTGATTCATTTTATATATCCTTTTTGGAGATACTGCTTAGTATTGTGTCGGCCAATCCAAATGCAATTGCTTGAGGTGCTTCAAAATAGTTGTCGCGGTCACTCTCTTTTTCAATAGTCTTAACATGTTTTGCTGTCGCCTTTGCAAGAATTTTATAAAGTCTTTTTTTAAGCTTTATAATATGGTTTGCCTGAATCTCAATATCGCTCGCTTGTCCCGATGTTCCGCCTAGGGGTTGATGAATCATCACCTCCGCATTTGGCATAATGTACCTATGCCCTTTTTCGCCGCATGCAAAAAGTACGGCAGCCATGGAAGCCACCATTCCCATAGCGTAGGTATAAACAGGGGCAGAAATCAGTTCCATTGTGTCGAGTATGGCAAGTCCCGCCATCACAGAACCTCCCGGTGAGCTTATGTACATATGGATAGGTTCTTGAGAATCTTCTGCTTCCAAATAAAGAAGCTGTGCAACAATAATTCCCATCATATAGTCATCAACGGGTTCTGTAATCATAATGACGCGGTCATTTAAAAGTTTTGAGAAGAGGTCAAAGTATCTTTCTCCTCTTGGCGATCTGTCTTTAACTGTTGGGATGATTGGCATGTGGAAATCCTTTTGTAATTAAATAAATTCTTTTGTAAACTCTTCTAATGACATATTCAGAACAATAAGATTGTGCTTTTCAACAAACTTTTTCTCTTTTTTGCTTAACTCTTGGTCCGTAATAATATAGCCGCCTTCCAAATCAAAGCTAAGCTCGTTTGCAACCATTCTGTCCGTATCGCGGTCGAAAGACGTTCCCAAAAAGAGATATTTTTTTGCTTTTCTGTATGTTTTTAGTATCGGAGGAACCGCAAATCCGCCCATTGCTTCGGTGAGCCAATCGACATAATCGGCATCCGACATTACAAAAGTCGGTTCAGGCAAAGGTGAACCCATCGGTTTAAAAAGAATCTTTTTTGCACTGTCCAAAACTTCATCTTTTACCAAAAAATATTTTTTGTTTTGAACATCATATTCATAGGTCTCATAACGGTTTTTATCCGCCATGATTCTGGATTTTCCAAGGATTAAGCAGTGAGGCTCATAGGCTAATAATTCTTGAATTTTACTATCACGGTTTGTATCTACAATATATCGGGGCGACATATCAACAATCGCTTTTTGCAAAGGTGTCGGGTCAAAACTTTTTGTATAAATATGATTTACAAGTTGTGTAAGATAGCTTACTCCACGACGTTCTTCAAGGTGCATCGCCGCACGGGAATACTCAAACATCAGACGCTGACTCATTGGTCTGCCATTGTTTAACATAAGAATCATAGAATCCGAATCAAAGGGCATCTGCTCACCCTCTTTTGTTTTTGTATTTTCAAATATTCCTAATCCAAAGTAGGGCACGGTCGTCTGATTTCTCAGCTCTTTTTTTATCGTTTCAATTATCTCGTTCATGAGTGGCATCCTTTACCGGTGTAGCAGATTTGCGCTGCGCTGATTTTGCGAAGCAGGGTGTCGAGGTTGAATTTGTCGCTTAAATCTTTCATAAATTCATCGTGAAATATTGCTCCGTCTTTTGAGACAAGAATCAGTGATTTTGTAAGTTCAGAGCCATAAGGCGCACCTTGTAATCTTGTGCCGTAGAAATCACCAAACTCATTCTCACTGTCTATAAAAAAATCTATCCTTTGCAAATTTGGATTGGCATGTGGAGTGTCGGCAACGACAAGCGCCGTATTCACTTCATACGCACCACCATGTGGAAGCATCTCATTTAGAAGAGTGAGCTCTTCTAAAAACTCCTTATCTATAAATGGCGCAGTAATAAAAAGCTGTGTTTTGCCGTTTTGTCCGCCAAGCGTATGCAACTTGCCGTCTGTGCCCTTGAGCTTCACAACTTCAGAGGCGTAGCCCACATCAAGCGGCATATCCTCAAGATGCATTGTGGATGTTTTGTATTTTATTTGCATAAGAAGCTCCTATAAGAAAATTTTTAATTGCCATCTCTATGTCGTTGATGATTGTTGGAATTTTAAAGACCGATATTCCACCGTTTTTGAGCGTATGGGAGGTGTTTTCGCAATATCTGTCCTCTTAAAGCTGACATTTGTTTTATCGCCGTTTATAAAGTAGATAGCAAACTTTGGCGCTGTAAATGGGTTGTCATGATAAAGCATGAGCGCATTATCGAGTGGAACCGCTATCGTCATTCGTTGACCTTTCATATATTTATAGTTATTTTGCATTTTGTGTTCTAGGTGGAATAAACTTAAAGATTACATAGCGGTACAAAATTGTTATGAAGATAAAGAGGGAGTAAAAATAGTTCAATACGTTTGACTAAAAAAATCAATAGAGATACAATATCCGTTAAAAATTAATATATTCAGGTTTGCAAATGGCACTAAGCTGGAACGAGATAAAAAATAGAGCAATCAATTTTTCCAAAGAGTGGGAAAGTGAAGAGCGAGAACATGCAGAATCACAGAGTTTTTGGAATGAATTTTTTAATATTTTCGGTATTAGCCGTAAACGTGTAGCTTCCTTTGAAGAGCCTGTTAAAAAACTTGGTGAAAAAAGAGGGCGGATTGACCTTTTTTGGAAAGGTGTTTTGCTTGTTGAGCACAAATCAAAAGGTAAAGATTTAGACAAAGCTTACACTCAAGCACTTGATTATTTTCCAGGACTAAAAGAAGTGGAACTTCCAAAGTACATTCTTATCTCCGACTTTGAAATTTTTAGACTTCATGATTTGGAAGAAGACACTACACACGAATTTAGCATAAGCGAACTCTACAAAAATGTCAATCTTTTTGGTTTTATCGCAGGATATACAAAGCACAAAGTCGTAGCAGAAGACCCCATAAACATAAAAGCCGCATTGCTTATGGGCAAACTTCATGACGCGCTCAAAGAGACAGGTTATGACGGACATCCGTTGGAGCATTTTTTGGTGCGACTTCTCTTTTTGCTTTTTGCAGAAGATACAGCCATCTTTGAAAAAAGACTTTTTACGGAGTTCATAGAAAACAAGACACATGAAGACGGAAGTGATGTCGGGAGTAAGTTAGCCGAACTTTATCAAGTGTTAAACACACCGCAAAACAAGAGACTAAAAAATCTTGATGAGAGCGTAAACGCATTTCCTTATGTAAACGGAAGACTTTTTGAAGAGTTTTTACCCATAGTTGCTTTTAATACTCAAATGAGAGAGGCACTTTTGGAGTGTTGTTATCTTGACTGGAGCAAAATATCTCCTGCCATATTCGGCTCACTTTTTCAGTCCATCATGGACAAAGCCCACAGACGAAATCTAGGTGCGCATTACACAAGCGAGGGCAACATCTTAAAGCTCATAAAACCTCTGTTTTTGGATGAGCTTTATGAAAAATTTGAAAAGGTAAAGAAAAACAAAACGAAGCTTCAAGAGTTTCACAAAGAGCTTTCCACACTTAACTTTTTTGACCCGGCATGTGGAAGTGGAAACTTTCTTATTCTCTCCTACAGAGAGCTACGAAAACTGGAGTTTGAAATACTCAAACTCCTTCACAAAGAAAATGTACTTGACATTGATGCCATAGTTTGGTGTGATGTTGACCAGTTTCACGGCATAGAGGTCGAAGAGTTTGCCGCACAAATCGCAAGAGTAGCCATGTGGCTCATAGACCATCAAATGAACATGATGATAAGTGAGTATTTTGGGCAGTATTTCGCAAGGCTTCCACTCAAAAAATCGGCAAATATCGTGCATGGAAATTCACTTGCTATTGACTGGGAAGATGTGATAGCAAAAGATAAACTCTCTTTTATTCTTGGGAATCCGCCGTTTATAGGTAAGCAATTACAAGGTAAAGAACAAAAAGAAGATATGAAAAAAATCTTTGGCAAAGTTCAAGGGGCGGGAGTTTTAGACTATGTTACGGCTTGGTATCTCAAAGCCGCACGATACATCCAAAACACAAATATAAAAGCCGCTTTTGTCTCCACAAACTCCATCGCTCAGGGCGAACAGGTCGGCATACTTTGGAAAGAACTGTTTGACAACTACAAAATCAAAATTCACTTTGCACATCAAACCTTTAACTGGAGCAACGAAGCAAAAGCAAACGCAGCCGTACATGTCGTGATAATTGGATTTGCAAATTTTGACACTGAAACTAAAACTATTTTTGAATACGAAGATATAAAAGCAGAACCACATGCCAAGAGTGTGAAAAATATCAATCCATATTTGGTTGAGGGCGATGATTTTGTCATAGAAAAAAGAAGAAAACCAATTTGCGATGTTCCAAATATTTCTTTTGGAAGTATGCCAAATGACGGCGGAAACTTTTTGCTTACCGATGAAGAAAAAGCAGAACTTTTACTACATGAGCCAATGGCAGAGAAATATATCAAACCATTACTCAGTGCAAAAGAATTCTTACATGGAAAAAACAGATGGTGCTTATGGCTTGAAGATTTAGAACCAAATGATTTAAAATCAATGCCACATGTGAAGCAACGCATTGAAAATGTAAAAAAACTAAGAGAAGAGAGTACAAGAGAAGCCACGAAAAAACTTGCGGAATACCCAACATTATTTGGCGAAAATAGGCAACCGAAAAGTGATTTTGTATTGATTCCACTGCATTCGTCAGAAAATAGAATATATATACCAATTGGCTTTTTTAATGAAAATTCTATAGCAAATAATTCTACAAGTGTTATTCCGATTGCTTCTCTAGCTCATTTTGGTATCTTGACTTCACTAATGCACATGTCATGGATTAAATATATAGCAGGAAGACTTGAAAGTCGAATCAGATATTCAAATGAGTTAGTTTACAACAACTACCCATTCCCAAAAAATGTAAGCGAAAAAAACAGACTACATGTAGAAGAAAAAGCACAAAAAGTTTTAGAAGTAAGAGAGAGTTTCAAAGAGAGCTCACTAGCCGACCTCTACGACCCACTAGCCATGCCCCCAACCCTAAAAAAAGCCCACCAAGAGTTAGACAAAGCAGTAGATAAATGCTACACAACCAAAAGCTTCAAAAACGACAAAGAACGCATAGAATTTTTGTTTGAGTTGTATGAGGAGTATTTGCAATGATTAGGTTTGAAGAAATAATTATCAATGATGATAAACTGTTTTCAAATGGAAACAGTTTGGAAGTAACTAATATCATTACTTTTGAAAATGTTGAATTTCCTGACATTACATTCAATAATAATGAAATAAAAGTTTCAACAAACACAATAGAATATGGTAAAAATATTGGTGGTAAAGGTATTTTTGATAGTCATGATTTATATTTTAAAAACTGCTCATTTTCAGGTAAATTAGAATTTAATGGGCTTTTAAATAGATATGTGAGATTTGATGATTGTAGTTTTACTGATATTATTTTAAAAGATATACAGCATGATAATGAAAAAGCAACAAATGGATTTAGCTTTATTGGTATTAAATCTATTTTAAGTATTACAGTAGATTTTTGCGAATTTAATGGTAAATTTTATATAAATAAACAAGACGATGACCATAACAGTGAAATAATTTTAAATAAATTAATCATCAAAGATACAGAATTTAAAAATAATTTCAAACTACATAATTGTAGGGTGAAAGAAATAGAATTAAAAGATACAGATTTTCAAAAAAATGCAGATTTTTATAAATCAAAATTTGATAAAGGTTTAAATACAAAGGAAATTTATTTTAAATCTATGAATTTTAAAAGTTTAGCTTTATTTGGAGATACAGAATTTTTCGAAAAATTAATTTTTCAGTATGTGACTTTTGAGGGATATAATCATTTTAAAAGTGCAAAGCTTCATAAAGGCTTGGATTTAGAATATACTAATGTCCAAAAAGAGATAAATTTTTATGGCATAGAAATTGAAGATACTTCAACAACCTCACAAGAAACATATAGAATAATAAAAAATCAATTTGAAAAACTTGGAAATAAAATAGAAGCAAACAAATATCATGCTCTAGAGCTTAATCAAAGAAAAAGAGAGCTTGAAAAAAATAAATGGCAAAATTTTTCGGAATATTTAGTTTTTAAAATCCATGATATAAGTTCTAAACATTCAACCAGTTGGTTTAGAGCTTTAATGTGGATTATTTTTACGGGTTTTTTGACGATTTTTCTAGTTCATCTTGAAATAGTAAAAGATGTATTTTTTCATCCATATCATTTTAAAATAGAATATATATGTAAAATTTGGAATGAGTTTTGGCAATATATAAATATTACAAATTTAGAAAAATTAAAAGATAAACCGTTTATATTCTTTTTAAATAAAGTATCTTTAGGTTATTTATATTATCAATTTTTAACAGCAGTAAGAAAAGATACAAGAAAATAGAGGCTAGCCAATGAACTATAAAATATTCTGCGATGAAAGCAGTCATCTACTTTATGACAGCTCAAATATATTACAAAATGACAAATAAAATTATCAATCTCACATAACAAGCTATTATAAATCAAAAAGGTTTCTAAGATGCTAAAGAGAGGCCTCTCAACAAAGCTAAAAAACCTGATTCAAGAAGTTTTAATCTAACTATGATTATCATTTGATGATAACAAAAGGAATCCAAGTGAATGATTTGGAAAATTTGTTTAATTTACATGGTGAGGTTTTTCCTATGGAAAACGGTCACTGGGTTAAGTTTGAAGCAATTGCAATCAAGGCAACGGCAACTGTGCCACATGGAGTGAAATACTCCTTGACTCTTCATGATAAGCGAAATCATAGAATCATAGGGTATGACAATGCTCACAGTTTCAAGCCTACTCAAAAGTATGGAGCTAAAAAAGAGACTTATGATCATATCCATAAAAAGATGGAAGTGGTGTCGTATGAGTTTGAGTCTGCCGCACAGCTGATGGAAGATTTTTGGAAAAGTGTAGAATACTATATGGAGAACAACACATGAAAATGAAAACTATAAGAGTTGGCATTATGCCACTGAGCGAATATAAAAAAAGAACAATAGCCATTGCCAAAGGTGAGTATAAAGTCAAAGCTGGTGAGCCTAAGGTGTGGTTTGAGTCTGTAAAATCTATGGCACAGATTCTCTCAAGTGAAAATCAAGAGTTACTCAAAGTGATATTGATAAATCATCCAAAGTCACTTAAAGAGCTTGAAGAGCTTACAGGTCGTGCGAAGTCCAATCTGTCTAGGACATTAAAAACTTTAGAGCGCTATGGCATAGTTGAGTTACATAAAGAGAATAATGCTTTAGTTCCAGAGGTGAAAGCCACATACTTTCATGTGGAGTTTGGGCTTGAAGCTGCATAGTTATAAAGATGGTGATTTTAATTATGGCGAATTTGCCGTAATTAAATCCTAAGCAGATATTTTTTAACAGCCAGATTTTAAAATGCTAGTATCAAGAAAAAAGTCATTGGAGCATAAATGAAAACTTTAGCATCTCATCAGAGCCATCAAACATTTGAAGATATAAAACAGATAGATAGTAACGGTGTAGAATTTTGGTACGCAAGAGCACTTGCGAAAGTGCTTGAATATAGTGATTTTAGAAACTTTACAAAGGTAATCGACAAAGCAAAAGAAGCGTGTGTAAATAGCGGTTTTGAAGTAGCTGACACATCGTTGAAGTCAACGAGGAGATAGAGCACGGAAAGGGTGCAAAAAATAGTTATCCATCTTTGTCTCAAAAGATTTTAGATTACATGGGAAGTACAGAACTGGCTGCCAACCTCTTTCGTGCTACACAGGCTGAGGAAAAACTCATAAGGCAAACCATCAAAGAGCTAGGCGGAGAGATGCCAGAAGATTTGCCAAGCCCAGAGAAAAGCGTGCAGAGCATAGAAAAAGAGCAGACGAAACCGGAGAAAAATGAGTGAGATAATTTTTTATAAATTTAGCAAAACAAACCCCGCAACAAAAAAAAGACAAAATTGTCACTCTTTTGTATTCAATATAAACATACTCCTAGAACATCAATTGCACAATCACTTTTAATGAAATGATTGTAGCTGCATGAAGCAAAATCATTTGAATTCCTAAACAACCTATATAAGGAGCTAAAATGAGCTGTAGTTCAAGTAACCCTGCCGAAGCTTTTATGCCACAAGATATTCAAGAAAAAATTCATAATCACCCGTGTTATTCTGAGGGTGCGCACCACCATTATGCACGTATTCACGTAGCTGTTGCACCTGCTTGCAATATTCAGTGCAACTACTGTAACCGTAAATACGACTGCTCCAACGAGAGCCGTCCGGGTGTGACAAGTGAGCGTTTGACACCTGAAGAGTCTGCAAAAAAAGTGATGTATGTGGGCGGTGAAGTTCAGCGCCTGAGTGTTCTTGGCATAGCAGGTCCGGGAGATGCACTTGCAAATCCTAAAAAAACATTCGATACATTCAAAATGGTTCGCGAAAAAGCACCTGATTTAAAATTATGTTTATCAACCAATGGATTGGAATTGCCGGCATTTGTGGATGAGATGGTGAAATATAACATTGACCACATCACCGTAACCATTAACAGCGTAGATGAAACAGGGGAAATCGGTTCAAAAATCTACCCATGGATTTTTTACAACAACAAACGCATCTACGCAAAAGAGGCATCGCAAATACTTTTGGCACGCCAGCTTGAGGGTATGAAAAAGTGCGTTAAAAACGGGATTTTAATCAAAGCAAACTCTGTTTTAATCCCGGGTATCAATGACAAACACCTTGTTGAAGTCTCTAAAAAGCTCAAAGAGATTGGCGTATTTTTACATAACATTATGCCGATTATTTCAGAGCCGGAGCATGGGACTGCATTTGGACTCGGCGGCGTGCCGAGTGCAACCGACCAACAGCAGATGGAAGTACAAGAGGCATGTGGAATGGATATGAAACTGATGCAGCACTGCCGTCAGTGTCGCGCAGACGCTGTCGGTCTTATCGGCGAAGACAGAGGTCAGGAGTTTACAAAAGATGTCTTTAGCTCTATGAGTTTTGATGCACTTGAAGAGCATTACAACATTAAAGCGCGTCAAGAGTCTCAGGCAAAAATCGAAGAGTTTAGATTTTTTCTTGATAAAGCAAATGAGAGAGTAAGACAGGAAAAAGATAATCTCAGCAGTGAGGGTCAAACAATTCTTGTTGCAGTTACAACGGCAGGCGAGGGGATGATTAATCAGCATTTCGGTTCCGTGAGAGAATTTTTGATTTATGAAGCGGGCGATAAAGGGATACGATTTATCCATCACCGCAAACTCGATTATGAATACTGTGCAGGACCTGAGGGTGCAAATCCGATGGAACCGATTTTAGAAAAACTCAAAGATTGCAAGTTGATTTTAACTGCAAAAATCGGTGGATGTCCGCAAGATGACCTCAAAACTGCGGGACTTATTGCAGACCAAAGTTATGCATACCAGCCGATAGAGGCTTCCGTTTTAAAAGCAACTCGCAAATATTTCAATCTTAGCGAAGAGATGGAAATAAATTAGTCTTGGCATGTGCAATGGCATGTGGAAGTTTCCACATGCCAAGAAAGCAGACAAAACAAAGGAGTAGAAATTGGCCCTGATTAATGACACTACACTTCGTGATGGCGAACAGGCCCCCTACGTCGCGTTCAATACTAAAGAAAAACTCTCTATCGCACAGGGGCTTGCGGCCTGCGGTGCGGATGAGCTTGAAATTGGTATTGCCGCCATGGGTGTTAAAGAGCAAGAAGACATAAAAGAGTTGCTTGGTTTGGGACTAAATGCACGTATGATGACATGGAACCGTGCAAAAATGAGCGACTTGGAAGCTTCCTTAAAGTGTGGTGTCAAAGCAGTGGATTTATCCATTCCTATTTCAGATATTTTAATCGACATAAAATTTGCAGGCAATAAAAGCAAGATGCTGCGTGAGCTCGAAGCTACAATATTGTTGGCCAAAAAAGAGGGGCTTTATGTATGTATTGGCGGTGAAGACAGCTCGAGAGGTTCCATAGAATTTATAAAAGAAGTGATGACTATGGCTAAAGAGCTTGGAGCCGACCGTTTTCGCTATTGTGATACTGTGGGGATTATGACACCTACACACATTTACAATAATGTAAAAGCCTTGACATCCTTAGATATTCTCCCTATTGAGATGCATACACATAATGATTTTGGTTTAGCAAATGCAAATGCGCTTAGCGGTTTAGACGCGGGAGCGGTAAGTATAAATACGACTGTAATCGGGCTTGGAGAAAGAGCGGGGAATGCTTCTTTTGAGCAGATATCGATGGCATTGAAACATCTTTATGGACAAAAACGCCATGTAGACCCGCTCCAAATGCGTCAGCTGGCACTTGGCGTTGCAGGTGCGGCGGGCATCTCTTTATCGCCTCATGCGCCCATAGTCGGTGAACATATTTTTTCCCATGAGAGCGGAATTCATGCGGATGGGATGATGAAAAACAGCAGTTCTTATGAGCCTTTTGATGCACTTGAAGTTGGGGGTTGCAGAAATTTTCCAATCGGGAAACATTCTGGCACAGGAACGATTTTATATCATCTCAAGCAGCTTGGAATCAGCGCCGAAAAACATACGCTTCAACATCTTTTGCCTCGGATTCGCGAGATAGTGACATCTCGAAAAAGGGTATTGAATGATGTTGAACTTGTTACTTTATACAGGGAGAATTTATGTTTATATGGCTTTGGGAAAAAATAGTGATGTTCGTTTTGAAAATATTTATGCATTTTCATTGTAAATTGAATTTAATTCAAAGGAGAAAGAAATGACAGGGGAACAAAAAGAAAACAAAAGAGAGTTGGCAAAGCTTAAGAGAATGGCGGTAGAGATTGCGTCGGAGATTCATGATATTGTCGAAGATACATTGTGGACGGATTATGAAAAAATGATTGGTTTGAGCCAAAAATTAAAAGTAGCGGTTGAAGAAGCAAACAGTTTTAAAGAAACACACGGTTTGTAATCTTCAATGGTTTTTGAGGCTATTGGCAGGAAATAGGATGAAAACTAAAGAAGAGATACTTCAGATGGAGATTTGCGAGTGCGGAGAAAAAAATATCGCACAGGCTATAGAAATTTTTCAAGATACTTCTTTGCCATTTAAAAAAGCAAAAAAATTGGTCACACAATGCAATAAGAGCTGCTGTCGCGGGGCTTTGCTCAAGCTTTATGACATGAATCAGTTTGGCCGTTTTGATTATGAAGAGATTGCATATCTTATCGAGCAAAGGCTTGAGAGACTAAAACGACTGGGAGAAGGGGAATAGCTATGTACAACTATGAATGGGACAGACTCCGCACATGGCTTGAGCAATACGGTGCAATGCAGGGCGATATAGAATCTGCGCAAGATATAGTACGACTTGACTTGAGCGGACATTCTCTCAAAAGCATCCCTGAAAATATTGCCATTTTATCCAATCTTATTGTTTTGAATCTTTCCAATAATAAACTGGAATCTTTACCTAAAAGTTTTGCAAAACTCTCAAATCTCAGCAACCTAGATTTAAGACGCAATCGTTTTCAAGAACTGCCAAGTGTTTTGGGTGCATTATCTTTAAAATCGTTAAACATAAGTTCAAATCAAATATCGGATATTGCGATTTTAAAAGAGTGTGATGCGCTGAGGGTTTTAGATTTAAGCAATAATCTCATAAAAGAGATTAACCTTGTACTTCCACATGCCAACAATATGAGAAGTTTAAACCTCTCCAATAATTTTTTACGGGAGATGAGTGATTTTTTCCCATCTCTCATTCATCTGCAAAGATTAAATCTCAATACGAATTTAATTATGAAAATACCTTCTTGCATCTCAAAAATGCGCTCCTTGAAAGAGCTTGAGATAAGCGATAATCATTTGGAGACGCTTGCTGATTCTTTTTTTGAATTAGACCTAGAGAGTTTAAATTTGACAGCAAACAGATTGAAGATTTTACATTTAAAGTCATTGCACTCTTTGGAAAGTATCACTTTGGATGAAAACAGTTTTGAGCAACTCACTCTCAAAGAGAATTTTGCACCCCATCTTAAAGAATTCTCTTGTGAGAGCTGTTCTTTGAAAAAGTTTTTATTGCCGCCGTCGGTGCATGTGGAAAATATCTGTTTCTCTTCAAATGAGATAAGTGAAATCCCCCGTGAGATTGAAAAATATGCACAACTAAAACAATTGGACATAGAGGGAAATCAAATTGCGGAGTTACCTGACACCTTGGCAAATCTGCCTTCTTTAGAAACCTTGTATGTAAAAGGGAATCCTTTGAGTGAAGAGGCGAAAAAAATAATTATGATTTTAGACCCGGAGATTTGTGATTTGAATATGAAAACAGGCATTAGCATAGAGCAGGCAAAAGAGGAAGATTTGTCTCAAATGGCAGAACTTTTGAGTGTACTTTTTGCAATTGAGACAGATTTTATGATTGATTATAAAAAACAGTACGCGGGAATTAAACGTTTGTTTGAGCACGAAAGCAGTGATTTGCTTGTTGCGAAATATGAAAATAAAGTGGTTGGAATGCTTACTATGCAAAGACTCATCTCTAGTGCAGAAGGTGATTATGTCGGTCAAATCGAAGATTTGGTTGTGTATGAACAATATAGAAAAATGGGTGTAGGAAGCCGTCTTATCAACAAGATGAGAAATTTGGCACATGAGCATGGATACAAGCGCATTCAACTCGCAGCCGATGTGAATAATCAAAACGCCCAACAATTTTACAATAGACGCGGATTCAATAAAACTCACCTAAGCATTTACCACTATTTTATTTAATAATGAGTATTTTTTGTTTTCTAGTATAAAAAATGCATTCATCTTTATGAATAAGAAGGATTTTTATGATTAGCAGTATCGCTCAAGTTTCGCAAAGTGTTCATTTTATAGGTGCGTTTGATCCTAAAATACGTACCTTCGATATTATCATGAAGACAGCCAACGGCAGTTCTTATAACAGCTATATCGTTCGCGGCAGCGAAGGTGTCTGCATTATGGATACCGTAAAAAAAGAGTTTGCGGATGATTTTTTCAGACGACTTGAGCTCGTATCTGCATGAAGAAAAGATTCTTTTGAGCGGTGATGTTTTTGGCATCGAGATAGCTGAGATAACTATGGGAAAAATAGTGGAGATGGAAATATGAACCGCGAACATAAAAAATTGTATGAGAATATAAATGCTCTTCTTGGCTTGTATGCGCTCAACGGATATGTCAAATATATTTTAGCTCCGCATGTGGCACGAGTATCTTTGGAAATGAATCATATGTATGAAGATTTAGGCTTTAAAAGCAGAGCAGAGATGGGACGTTTTATGATGAAAAATTTTCCTAAACTTGCAATGCAAAAACCAAAAGATAAATTATGGAAAAAGTTTTTATATGACTCTATCGGCGGTGTTGCTCCGGCATGTGGAAATTGTGATGATAAAGAAACTTGCTTTGGGTGTATGGCGAGTGAGATGGGCGCATGATGCGCCCTTCTGATTCAACAAAAAAATATGAGAGTACTAACGAGAGGTTACAAATTTGGAACTATATTTTATATTTAGTTACAAGTTCATCAATGGGCAGTGCCTTGTCAAAATAGTAGCCTTGATAGAGTATATCCCCTTTTAAATTTTTTAGTTTGTTGTAGAGTTTTTCATTTTCTACAAATTCAAATATCAGGGGTTTAATATTTAAACTAATCGTCATATCTGCCAAAGTTTTTAAAATATTGTACTTTGTAGGGTTCTCTTCCGAACCTTTTACTATAGTTCCGTCAATTTTTATAATCTTTATTACACCCATCTCAGCAAGTTCTATAAGCTGCGTAAAGCTTGAGTAGCCGCTTCCAAAATCATCGATGGCAAAATTTATACCGTGCTCTTTTGCAAGCATCAAAATATTTGTTTTAGACAACAACAGCATCTGCTCGGTTATCTCCACTATAAACTCAATACCCGCTTTTTTCAAAGCTTTGGATACTTTTACTATTTCATCCATTACCTCTTGATATTCAAAAGAAGTCGGATATATATTTACTGCTACCGTTTTAGCGACTTCGGAGAGCTTAGCAATGTGCTTATGCAGATTTTTCAGCACATAAACATCCAGCTCGTTCATTCTGTTTTGCTCTTCAATGAGCTTAATAAAATTTTCGCCCTCTAGAAATTCTCCGTTATACGGGAGCCGAATCAAAGCTTCTACAAAAAGATTTTTTGATTTTGCAGCACTTTTTACGATAGGCTGAAAAAATATCTCAAATAGGTTTTCTTTAAATGCTCTATTAATCTCCGCTTTTATCTTATCATTCTCTACGACTTTGCCATAGATAGTATTTATATCCGAGCTGTTTAACAGACCCACACTCTCTTCTTGCTTATGCACTTTAAGAAGATGTAAAATAGGAACTACACTTTTGCTTATGCGGTAGATATCATCTATTTTAACGCCTAATATTTTAACTTTTATATCATATTTTGCCGCCATTGCCGCCATTTTTTTATAGATATGGTTGTTAATAAACTCCATAACTTCCATACCGTCGTTATTTTTTTTCTCTTTTAGAAGCAGGCTTACTGTGTGCTCATTTACAAAAACAATCCCGTCAAAATTAGTTTTTATAATTATATTTTTTAAAGTACCTTCTATCTCGTAGCCATTTTTATATAAAAACTCTTTTACCACTTTTATCGTGGTGTCGCTAAATACGATAGAAGTAAAGTAGTATAGTTCATCCTCATATTTTGATTTATACTCTATATAATTAAAAAAATTTGCACTCTTGTTTTTTGTATAGTTTATCTGCAGGGTGCTTATATACTGCTCTAAAGTAAGCGAAGCGCTAAACATTTTATTTAAGTGTGAAACGGCTATGGTATATTCGCCTCTTGCAATCATCGTAATAATATATAAAGCCTCGGAGTGCAGTTCTCTATGGGTTAAAAATATTTTGGCATACATGTCGTTTTGGTGCTCATGCATGCTGTATGCATACAAATCAAACTCCATACTGCCCAGCCAAAGAGCAAGAGTACATGTAAGATGATCCAGCGAAGGCGCTTTTGTCTCTTTTGTATCTTGTATAAACAGAGCAAAACCCTCAAACCATGTTCTATGAACTCCAAAAGAAGATACATGTTTTTCATCGCCTTTGTTTGAATCAAAAAACGAAACAATATCCTGCATAATAAGAGTAAAGTAACTTCTTCCGATACTCTGCTTTATAAGTTCAAAACGCTTTGTTACAAACTTTATCTCTATAATAATTATTTTATGCTCTACTAGATTTAGCAGTTCGCTCTCTAGGGATTCTACCACATACATAATATCTTCAAAATAAGCCATGAGACCATCTGTCGTAGAAGATAAATCTAGAGTTGGTGATTGGGAAGCAGACACTATAATTGGCAAAAATCATCATCAAGCCAGCGTTACTTTAGTTGATAGAAATTCAAAGTTCACTCTGATGAAGAAAGTGGAAGCAAAACAGGCAAGAGTCGTAACAGATGCGATTATCCATTTACTCAAGCCAAAACACTTACAATCACTAGCGACAACGGCACAAAGAGTTCTTAACGAGTATACCAATGGATTAATTAGAGAATATTTTCCAAAAATGACAGAGTTTAAAAATATTACAGATGAACAAATTGTTGATGTACAGAATAATAGATTAAAAACAAGACCGAGAAAGACACTTGGATACAAAACGCCTGCGGAAGTATTTTTCGATACAATTACGAAATCTTATGCAGCGGTTTAACAGGTGTTGTAGTTACTATTTGAATTGGCGGAAAGTTATAAAGTTGATAGTTTAAAAGTGGTGGCCAATCTCGGAATCGAACCAAGGACACAGTGATTTTCAGTCACTTGCTCTACCGACTGAGCTAATTGGCCATAATAAAATTTGGAAGTCTTTAAAAGAGGTGGTGGCCAATCTCGGAATCGAACCAAGGACACAGTGATTTTCAGTCACTTGCTCTACCGACTGAGCTAATTGGCCACTTTTAAAGAGCGCAATTATAGCCCTTGCGCGCTGAAAGTTAGCTTATGTTTGCCACGGCTTCCTTGAATTCATCTCCTCTTTGTACATAAGAACTAAATTCGTCAAGACTTGCCGCCGCGGGGGAGAGCAGGGCAACCTCATTTTCTTTTAGATGGAGGTCTATTTGCCGGATGGAATCATTTAAATTTTTACATGTATGGTAATTTATTTTATATTTTTTAGCGAGAAGAGAGAGTTTGTCTTTATTGGAACCTATGTTGTAGATTTTTACCTGTATTGTTTGCAAAAAAGCAAACAACGCATCGAGTTCCACACCTTTGTCGTCACCGCCCAAGATAAGATGAACAAAAGAAGTTTTGTATCTTTGAAGTGCGGCAATCGTTGCATCAAGATTTGTTGCTTTCGTATCATTGACCCACAGGCGATTTTTACTGTCTCTTAATTCTTCTTGTCGATGAGCCTCAATGGTGAAACTGTTGATATTTTCATAGCGTATTGTGTCAAAAAGAATTTTATCCACAGCCATTGCCAAAAGAGCATCCAGCAAAAAAGCGCCTTTAAATTTGATTTGCATTATGTCTATGCCAAAATACTCTGCCAAATCATTTTCATTTGTGTAGGTGATAAGATGTGCCTTTGTTTTGACATCTTTGTAGGCATGTGGGATGATTGCAACTTCCCCCTCTTTCATAGACGCAAGAGGTTTGAGTTTTGCGTCTATGTAGGATTCCATGCTTCCGTGCCAGCTTATGTGGTCGGGTGTAATAGGCAGAAGCACATAGATATTTGGTCTTGCAATTTTTGTGTAGTGCATGGTAAAAGAACTTGTTTCTAAAATCCATAAAGAGGCATGTGGATTTAAATCACCCAAAGGGGTTCCGATATTTCCACCCTCTTGGCTCCCTTTGTCTTTGAGGAGATATTGCATCATTTGTGTTGTGGTTGTTTTCCCGTTTGTTCCGCTTATCCAGATACTTAGAGGCATCGTGTCTGCAAAACAGTCATACTCACTCAGAAGGTGCTGTGCTTTTTGTATCAGCGGGTTGGAGGGAGCAATTCCTGGAGAGGGTATCTCCAATTGTGAATATTTTGGATTGAAATCGCTTGAAGGTTTCACCGTATAACCGTTTTCATCTCTAAATGGTTTGCTTACTTTATCATCATAAAACGTGGCATGTGGAAATATTTTTGCCAAAGCTTTTGTTGTTTTTCCATATCCGAAAAGGGAGACTTTTTGCATTATCTTATCTTTAGAGTGATGAGGGCAATAAGGTTGGATAAGATTGAAATAATCCAAAATCTTACGATTATCTTATTTTCCGACCAATTTTTCATCTCAAAATGATGATGAATCGGCGCCATTAAAAAGACTCTTTTTTTGCGAAGTTTAAAGCTTCCAACCTGCAAAATTACGGAAAGAGTTTCTATGACAAAGATAGAGCCTATCAGAAGGAGTAAAATCTCACTTTTGCCGATGATGGCGAGATAGCCTAAAAAAGCGCCTATGGTAAGAGAACCGCTGTCTCCCATAAAAACTTCTGCCGGATGGCAGTTGTGCCATAAAAATCCGGTTAATGCCCCCATAAGCGCACTAGAAACGACCGCGACTTCACCTACGTCAAAATGGGGCATTAGAAGATAAGAGCTAATCGTAACATTACCCGTTATGTAGAGAATAATACTAAAAGATGCCAATGCTGCAATAGAAGGGACGGTTGCCAAACCGTCAAGCCCATCGGTTAGATTTACCGCATTTGAAGTAGAAATGATGACAAGACACCAGAGCACAAGTGCATATATACCCATGTCAATTACAGGTTTTTTGATAAAAGGAAGATAAAGTTCCGTGTTGAAATCTGCAAATATATATAAAAAACACGCAATGGCGAGTGCAGATAAAACTTGAAGCAAGAGTTTTGTTCTTGCTTTTAAGCCTGCCAAATTCTCATTTTTTTTGATTTTTGCATAGTCGTCTTTGAATCCGATAAGTGCAAATAAAATAAGAGTCAATATCGCGCCCACTGCGTAAAAATTTGAAAATTTTATCGTTAAAAGAGATGCGAAAACTGTTGCGCCTATAAAAACAATTCCTCCCATAGTCGGAGTCTTTGCTTTTGTTTTATGTCTTTCGGGAGCATAATTATTGATAGGCTGGACACTGGAAGTTTTTTGTGCCCATTTGATAAATCGAGGCATTACAAAAAGTGTAAATAACAGCGCGAGAAAAAACGATACTCCAGCTCTAATAGTGATGTATCCGAGTAGATTGATTCCATATAATTCGTGTATCAAATAAAGCAATATTTGTCCTATAGCCTCATTAAAGGCATGTTTTTTTAAAAGCGACATTATAGTATAATCACATAAATCTTTAGTTTAAAGGAATAGAATTGACGAAAAAAGCAATTTTAGTTATTACAGATGGTATAGGTTATTGCGCAAAAACTGAGTATAACGCATTTTATAACGCATCAAAACCAACTTACAATACGCTCTTTAGAGAGGTTCCCCACTCTTTAATAGATACTTTTGGACTAAGTGTCGGGCTTCCTGAGGGTCAAATGGGTAATTCGGAAGTTGGGCACATGAGTATAGGAAGCGGCAGAATTTTATATCAGGATTTGGTTAAAATTTCTTTAGCCCTTTCAGAGAACACTTTAGAGCATAACGAAGCCTTGCAAAATCTTTTTAAAACTTCAGAGAGACTCCATCTTATAGGGCTGATGAGCGATGGCGGAGTTCACTCTCATATAGACCATTTTATTGGAATTGCGGAGATTGCAGCAAGAAACGACAAAGAGGTTTTCTTGCATCTTATCACGGATGGAAGGGATGTCTCTCCAACCTCCGCAGGAAAGTATATAGAGCAGATTGAAAATCATTTGAATGATAAAATTAAGATAGCGACAATCTCCGGGCGTTTTTATGCAATGGATAGAGATAACCGCTGGCAAAGAGTTCAAAGAGCGTATGAAGCCATTGTAAATGCAACTCCCAAAACAGAGTTTGAACCTGCCGGATATATAGGCGCATCGTATGCCTTGGGCGAAACAGATGAATTTGTCGAACCTGCAGCATTTGAAGGATACGAGGGCTTTAAAAACGGGGATGCCGTTCTTACTATAAACTTTAGAAGCGATAGAATGAGGGAGATAGTTTCTGCCCTTGGCGATAATAATTTCAGCGGATTTGCCAAAGAACATATTAAGGTCAACCTTGCCACGATAACTGAGTACGATAAGAGTTTTACATACCCGGTTTTGTTTAGGAAAGATGCACCGAAAAATACTTTAGCTGAAGTTATTTCGGCATGTGGACTAAGACAATTCCATACAGCCGAAACTGAAAAATACGCTCATGTTACCTTTTTCTTAAATGGAGGAATAGATGAGCCTTATGAGAATGAAACAAGAGTTTTAATCCCCTCTCCAAATGTAAAAACGTATGATGAAAAACCGGAAATGAGTGCGGCGGAAGTTGGTGAAGCTGTTCTTAAAGCTATGGATGATGCGTATGACTTTGTCGTTGTAAACTTTGCAAACGGCGATATGGTTGGACATACAGGAGATTTTGAAGCAGCAAAAAAAGCCGTGACGGCTGTTGATACGGAGTTAGGACGTATAATCGCCAAAGCAAAAGAGAATGACTATGCCTTGGTTATTACCTCGGATCATGGAAATTGTGAAGAGATGCGAGATGATAATGGAAATATTTTAACAAATCACACTGTCGGCAAAGTCTGGTGTTTTGTAATGGCAAAAAATGTGAGCAAAGTTGAATCTGGCGGACTGAACAATATAGCGCCTACAATTTTAAAACTTATGAATATTGAGATTCCAAAAGAGATGGACCGAAGTTTAGTCTAAGAGATTTGCTCAACCTTGCGCCACTCTTCTCTTTGTAAATCCTCGCGAAAACCTTGAGTCCTGAAATGCGCCCTTGATAAAAAGCGTAGAGGCTTTTAAGCCTCGCCTTTGAAAGTAAATATTTTAATTTTAATATGTATGAAAAAGAGACCGATAACTCTTGTTTATTTTTAAAGTTTTCTTTAAATTAAAGCTTCTATTTGGTATTGTTCTTGAAAGATTCGGCTGTGTGTGTAGTTATATTTATTAAGAAGAGGTATTTATATGAAATTTAGTGGCAAAAATGTTTTAGTAACAGGCTCAAGTCGTGGAATAGGAGCTGAAATAGCAAAAACATTGGCTGGATTTGGTTTAAAAGTTTGGATAAACTATAGAAGCGGAGCAAAAGAAGCGGATGCTATCAAGGAAGCGATTGAAGCGAGTGGCGGAAGTGCTGCCGTAATTGGATTTGATGTGAGTGATGAGAACGCTTTTATAGATGCAATTAAAATCATAGTAGACAGTGACGGTGAACTTTCATATCTTGTAAACAATGCGGGCATTACAAACGATAAATTAGCGCTTCGTATGAAAACAGAAGATTTTATGTCGGTAATCAATGCAAACTTGACTTCGTGTTTTATCGGTTGCAGGGAAGCTATGAAAGTAATGAGAAAGAAAAAGTTTGGTTCAGTTGTAAATATTGCTTCTATCGTCGGTGAAACAGGAAATGGCGGACAAACAAATTATGCAGCGAGCAAGGGTGGAGTGATTGCAATGAGTAAAAGTTTTGCAATCGAGGCCGCGACAAGCGGCATTCGTTACAATACAGTTACCCCGGGTTTTATTGCTACGGAGATGACCGATATACTGAGTGATGAAGTGAAAGAATCTTTCACTTCAAAGATTCCAATGAAACGATTTGGCAATGCCAAAGAGGTTGCAGAAGCAACAGCTTTTTTATTGTCAGACCATTCAAGTTACATTACAGGCGAGACGCTAAAAGTAAACGGTGGGATGAATATGGCATAAGGGATTTTCTCTTATGTAACGAGACGTTAATTTGTATAAATATCAAATGGTTATGCTTGTGTTTTTAAATTACTTAAGTTAATTATGCTACAATTACGAGATTTTATACTTAAATACAGGAGCTATAATGGCACTTATAGATGATATTAAAGAGGTAGTGGTTGAGCAGTTAAGCGTTAACCCTGATGAAGTAAAAGAAGATGCGAAGTTCGTTGAAGATTTAGGTGCAGATAGCCTTGATGTTGTTGAATTAGTAATGGCTCTTGAAGAGAAGTTTGATATTGAAATTCCTGATGATGAAGCAGAAAAAATTCAAACTGTTAGAGATGTTGTTACTTATATAGAAAGTAAATAATAACTTTATAAGCTACCGAGGGCACCCTCGGGTAGTAAAATATTTTTAATAGTCAGTAATGGCAGTTGGTTGTTAAAAGTATTTTATATTTTTTTGGGAGAATATTTAATGAGAAGAATAGTAGTTACGGGTATGGGCATGATTAATGCAGTTGGACATGATAAAGAAACTTCTTTTAAAGCTATATGTGACGGTGTCTGCGGTATAGATATAATAACAATTTTTGATCCAACGAATTATAGCGTGAGAATTGCTGGTGAGGTAAAAGGTTTTGACCCGGTAACCGTTATGGATGCTAAAGAAGTCAAAAAAGCGGATAGATTTATCCACTTAGGACTTAAAGCCGCGCAAGAAGCGATGGCGGATGCGCATTTACAAGAAGATACAGATATGGAAAGATTTGGCATTAGTGCAGGTTCTGGAATCGGTGGTCTTCCGGCAATTGAAAAAAACTCAATTATTATAGAAACGAAAGGTCCTCGTAGAATTTCTCCATTTTTTATTCCCTCCGCACTTGTAAATATGCTTGGCGGATTTGTGTCAATCGAACATGGAACGAAAGGCCCAAATCTTTCAAGTGTAACAGCTTGTGCTGCAGGTACGCATGCTATTTCTGAAGCGTGTAAAACAATTATGTGCGGTGGTGCCGATAAGATGTTAGTAGTTTCTGCTGAGTCAGCGGTTACGGGTGCCGGTGTAGGTGGATTCGCCTCCATGAAAGCTTTGTCTACAAGAAATGAAGAGCCTAAAAAAGCTTCTCGTCCGTTTGATGCTAATAGAGACGGCTTTGTTATGGGAGAGGGTGCTGCTGCTCTTGTTTTAGAAGTTTATGAAGATGCTCTTGCCCGCGGGGCAAATATTTATGGTGAAATAATAGGATTTGGCGAAAGCGGTGATGCAAATCATATTACGACACCAAGTCTTGATGGTCCGGCTCGCGCTATGAAAGCTGCGCATAAGATGGCTGGTTATCCAAAAATTGATTATGTAAACGCACATGGAACAAGTACCCCGATTAATGATAAAAATGAAACGGCAGCTGTTAAAGAGTTGTTGGGAGGAAAAGAAAATTGTCCTCCGATGAGTTCTATAAAAGGTCAAATTGGACACTGTCTCGGTGCTGCAGGCGGTATAGAAGCTGTTACATGCTTAATGGCTATGAGAGATGGAATTATTCCTCCTACGATTAATTATGAAACACCAGATGAAAATTGTGATTTAGATATAGTTCCTAATGAAGCTAGAAAAGCCGATTTAAATGTAGTAATGAGTAACTCTTTTGGTTTTGGTGGAACAAACGGCGTACTTATCTTTAAAAAAATCTAAGTTTAAGGATTTACGTTGGCTACATATTTAGACTTTGAACAAAAAATAAAGAATATTCAAGAGGACATTGTTTCTGCACAGATTCGTCATGATGGTCATGCGGTGGAGATACTTCAAAAATCTTTGGATAAAGAAGTATCAAAAACATATAAGAATTTATCTCCATATCAAAAATTGCAACTTGCTCGTCATCAAGACAGACCTTATTCCCTTGACTATATAAATTTAATTATGCGTGATAAATATGAAATTCACGGGGATAGACATTTCAGCGATGATGCCGCTATTATTTGTTACCTTGGTTATATCGGTGAAGAAAAAGTGATGGTAATCGGAGAGCAAAAAGGTCGAGGTACTAAAAATAAGCTAAAGAGAAACTTTGGTATGCCGCATCCGGAGGGTTATAGAAAAGCTCTTCGTGCCGCTAAAATGGCTGAAAAATTTAAAATACCTCTTTTAATGCTTATAGATACTCCGGGCGCATATCCTGGACTCGGTGCCGAAGAGAGAAATCAAAGTGAAGCAATAGCAAGAAACCTGCTAGAATTATCAGAACTTGATACAGAAACGATTTCAATAGTTATTGGAGAAGGCGGAAGTGGCGGTGCCTTAGCCATTGGTGTCGCTGATAGATTGGCCATGATGCGATATTCTGTTTTTAGTGTTATTTCACCCGAAGGATGTTCAGCTATTTTGTGGAATGATCCTACCAAGGCGGAAGCGGCAACAAATGCGATGAAGATTACAAGTGAAGATTTAAAAGAATTAAATCTTATCAATGATGTGATTGATGAGCCGTTGATTGGTGCGCATAGAGATAAAGATGGCGGAGCGAAGGCTATAGCAGATTATTTTTTATCAGAACTGCAAAAACTTCGTGATATGAACAGTGAAGAGCGAATGAATGCTCGATATGAGCGATTGGTTGGAATTGGTGCCTATTCAGAGTAGGCTTAGCTTTCTTTTATTTGTGTATCATCTTCTGTATCTTCTTTAACAATTAAAGGATCGAATTTCGGTCTTTTTAATCTTTTGGCCTCTTTTGAAAACTTTATAAGATCTTCTACCGTTTTAACATTTTTGTCAATATTTTTTAAAGAGAGTTTAAAAAGTTCATACGTTGTCATAACATCCGACATTGCTCTATGATGCGTGGCATGTGGATTGAGGTGGAAAAAATCGTTTAAATAAAATAGAGCATATCGATAAGATTCCAAAGTTCTCTCCGCAAGGGCCAAAGAACATACGCTCCTGTTTAGAAGTGTTTCTAAGCCTATCTTTTGCAAACTTGCAGAAATGAATTTATAGTCAAATTTTACATCATGTGCTACAAAGACAGCATCTCCTAAAAAAGTTTTAAATTCATACAAAACATCTTTAAGTTTTGGTGCATTTAATGTATCTTCAACCGTAATACCTGTTATCATGGTTATATGCTTATTTATTTCGCTGCATCGGACAAGTGACTCAAATCTATCAGTAATTATGCCATTTTTCACTTTTATCGCGCCAATTTCTATTATTTGGTGTTTGTCTACCTTTGAACCGTTTGTTTCTATGTCTACTATACAAAATGTTGCATCTTCAAGGGGAATAAATTTTGTATTAAAGAAAAAAGAACCTTGCTGTTTTACTATGTGAAGTCCCTGAGACAACCAAAGTTCAAAAGTAAAATCCAAATCTTCACGAATCTGTTTTCTAAGAGATTCTAAACATAAACCTTTTGAAGAAAGTTTTGCAATACTTTTTGCATCCAAATGTAAATCGTTACTTAGCATTAGCTATAAACTCTTTTACTTTTTGATAATCTTTTTTTCCATGAGAGAGTTCAACACCGCTGCTTACATCAACACCGTAAAATCCGTACGCTTTGAGCGAAGCAACATTCTTTGGATTCAGTCCGCCCGCTAATATTATTTTAGAGCAGTCTACATTATTAAACCATTCTATATTTAATCTTTTTCCTGCTCCGCCGTAAGTCTCACAGTAAGCATCCACCAACCTGTACTCGTCACTAAAAGTTGCTATATCACTGCTTGTCTGCGCCCTTACAACTTTAATAGAGGGTACTTTTAATTTTGTATATAAGTCTTGCGGCACGTCAAAATGAAGTTGCGCTAAAGTGGCTCCGATTTCTTGGCATGTGGAATTGATGAAGGCTGCATCTACGTTAACAAAAAGCGCAACTTTTTCTACAAAAGGGGGAAGTTGTTTTATAATCTCTTTGGCATGTGGAACTGTAATATATCTGGGGGATTTTTCATAAAAGACAAAACCGAGCGCATCAGCACCCGCATGTATAGCATTTATTGCATCTTCATAAGATGTTATACCGCAAATTTTTGTTCTCATACCTTAAGACTATCTATCGCCTCTTTAAAGCTTCTGTGCTTAAACACATAGCTTCCGGCTACGACAATATCTACTCCGGCATCTTTGAGTAAGTGAATATTTTTATCGCTTACTCCGCCGTCTACCTCAATGCGGCAAAGAGGATTGATTTTGTTTCTCATTTCATTAAGTCTTGCAGCTTTTGTAATAACGCTCTCAATAAAACTTTGCCCTCCAAAACCAGGATTGACACTCATTAAAAGCACCATATCTAAATCTTTAAGTAAAAACTCTATGCTCTCTGGCGGTGTATGGGGGTTTAAAACAATCGCCGGTTTTATACCGTAAGAGCGAATTTTTTGTATCAACCTGTGAGGATGTTTCTCCTCTTCTATGTGAAAAGAGATATATTCAGGTTTGAGCGGAGCAAAAAGTTCAACAAAAAAAGTGTTGTTTTCAACCATAAGATGAATATCAAGCGGTTTTGTAGCACAAGCGGCAATGGCTTGGACCACAACCGGCCCAATGGTAAGATTAGGAACAAAATGTCCATCCATTACATCGACATGAACTAAGTCGCAGCCGGCTGCACAGATAGCCTCTACATCTCTTTGTAAGTTGCCAAAATCAGCTGATAAAACACTAGGAGCTATAAGCATAACACACCTTTTTATGAATTAGAATTCTTTTATAATTTGTAAAATATTCAATATATACATTATGGCCGGAAAACTTTTTTCGACATTTTATCCAATTATCTGGTTAAGAAAAATAAAAATTTATCATTATCGAATGCCAAATCCACTTGAACACCTTTTCTGTCTTGTGTTATTTCAAGCAAACTCTCAAGATCATGATAGGTTCTCGGGAGAGTTATGTCCACTCTTATTTTATTATCCAACAGCAAAGTTTTTAATTTTCCGCCAATAATATTTGCCAATTCTGCTAAAGAATCCAGTATGAGTTCTGTATCATCCGTTTCTTCCCCGATAAGAAGTTCGCATGCTTTTTTGGCAATTTGTATTGGGAAAACCAAGATGACCATCCCATCGATATCACCAAAAAAACCGATGGAACTGGCAATTTTATCTTTTTTGTCATCGATAGTGATTTTGTTTATCTCAGCGGCTTCTTTAATGGCTTTCGCATTTGTCATCATCTCAATTGTTGATACGGCAGCCTGAATAAAGCTTGGCAGCTCCGTGACAATCAATTTATTAAGAGCTCTTTTATTTTTTACGGTTGCCGCACTGCTGGCGCCTAGCTCATCCAATAATTTTTTATCTTTTAAAATATCGTCCATCTGTTCAAAAAACAGTATTCCGGCATCTTCCATGTTATCTTTAAAAGTTTTTGGAGTTTTTTCAAAAGTCATTCCGACAAAACATATTGTTGCATTGTATTCGGCTGCAGAACTTGAGAGTTTTGAAAAAAAGTTAAGCGCATGAACATTCATTGAGATTACTTTGTAAGCATCAAATATAAAAAGCCTAAAGCCAACATTTAATGAATTGTTGTGATATGCAATATTAAACGTATTCCCGATTTCTGCATCTAAAAAGGATGAAACTGTATATATAATAGCATTGCCTGTTATTCGAGCCGCAATTTTTTGTCCCATTTGGCCTAAATAGGTGTCTTTAATGATTACATCGTAAGCATCTTCTTTTGAGCATTTTTCTAAGAAAATTTCTTTGCTTTGTGCAATAATCGGATTATGCCCGTTATCGTGCAATTCTATTGCCATTGCTGCGCGCTGAGATTTGTCTTCACTGTAGAGCAGAATATTTTTATTTGTATTTTTAAAACTGCAAGAGAAGAGGGAAGCTATCTCTTGCGTTGCAAAAAGAGAAAAGTTAAGCTCATCTTTATAAAATTTTATTATTGCATCGTATTTTTTTTTATCATAGTCACAAAAACCAACGATTGAATGGTTGGCTAGACGAACTTTTGAAAGCATTTTTACAAAAACATCGAGACCGTTGCGATTAAAAAATATAACTTTCTTAAGCGATACTAAAACCATATCTACTTTGAGTTTTGTAGTTGCCTGGATATCTTCTATGGTTAAAAAGGCTTCAGTGCCGTTTCCATCGAGAAAACCTTGTGGTGAGAATATTCCTATGCCGTCTTTAATGGAAGCTCTCATGAAAGACCCGCCACACTAGAAAATTCTTCATAAATATCAGAAACATAATCCACTTGAAAATCTACAAAATCATTCAAGCCTGCTTCAACGAACATTGGTTGTGATAATTCATAAAACAATAAAAGATGCATCCATTTTCCTAATAAATTTATAGATTCATCATCCGATGGTTTAATTCCCGAAGCACAATTTACTATTTTAGATACTTTTTCGGGCATTTCCCATTTGGCGGCTATTAGCTCACATATATCAAAGAGGTCAACACGGCAGAGTCTGAATAAAATTGTGTTTAAATCAAGATTTTTTACACTTCGCAAAAGATTTACATCGGTGATTTTTTCACAAAACAGCGCTTCAGATACAATAATACTTGCCGGTAGTAAAGTAATTGCACTTTCTATATTTTTATCATTGATTTTGAGATGTTCCAGTATATCTTTCCATCTTCTAGAAAGTCTGGCTTGAAGTTCATAAAAGCTAGAAGAATTGAGTTTAAAAAGAAGCCATTTTTTCGGAGACAACAAGGTGAGTAAATAGTTGTAAACCGCCTGTTGGGAGCCGGATACTCCTAAAATACCAAATATTTGCGAGACATCACTTACCTCTTTTGCGAACCCATAAACAGGTCTGTTAACCAAACTTTTGAGATAGGCCTTAAGTGCCAAATCTGTTTGGGCTACTTTCGCGGCTTTTATAAGCTCCCCGGTGTCAAGCAGTCGAAGAGTTTCTTTTAATGCCTGCGGCGAAGGGGGGATTTTATCTATATAACTATCTACTGTGTTTTTTGAAATCACTTTTGCACCGCACTTTTATTGAGTATCGTTTGTACGTTAATTCTATCCTATAAGCGTATAAAATAGATATAAATTCACCATTATTTAGATTATTGCAAATAAAACAGTTACATTCTATGGGGTACCATGGGCTAGATGTTACTTCTATGTCAATATCTTATTAGTTTTTGGCAAGTTGTTAAAAATTAATTAGTTTTTAAATATCAACAGTATATATTCGCCTATAGTTTTTTGGCTACCAATTTTTTTCACAAAGTCTAAAAAAATATAATTTTTAATTAGCTTAAGTTGAAGTTTTGCTTCGGCTAGGTATAATTCGCAACTTTAAAACCTAAACAAGGAAGCTGATATGGCAAGAAAATGTGCTATAAGTGGCAAGGGCCCAATGAGCGGGCACAATGTTTCACATGCAAAAAATAAAACAAAGCGTCGTTTCTTACTTAATTTAAGAACAGTTCGTATTACACTAGAAGATGGTACTACACAAAAAATCAAAATTTCTGCTAGAGAATTACGCACACTTAAGAAAGCTGCGTAGTTAGCCGGAAATTAGATTGAATCTTTTATACAAGGTTCGTAAAATTCTGCACTGGGAGTCCGCTCCCAAACCTGATGTAAAGCTTCTCCCTGAAGTTTACTCCCATCTCAAACCTTTTCGTCTTCCTCTTATCTTAACTGTTATCACAATGCTTATAGGAACCATAGGATATGTCATTATTGACGGTTTTTCATTAATGGATGCTATATATCAAACAGGGGTAACATTTACCACAGTCGGATTTGGAGAAATAGCACCTATTTCAAAATCTGGCAGAATTTTTACTATCACCCTGATTATTGCGGGATTTGCAGTCTTTTCCAGTGCAATAGGTATCTTAATAGCAGAGTTAAATAGAGGTCATATAGTTGCAATTTTAAAGGAAAGAAGAATGTTATATAAGATAGCACGTTTAAAAAAACATTTTGTTGTCTGTTATCATAATGATTACACTATTGAAGTAACAAAGCAGTTACGGAAAAATCATATCCCTTTTATTGTTATTGACCCGCGAAAAGAGATACATGAATGGGCAAAAGAGTGTAAGTATCCAACCTATTTGCAAGCAGAACCACATGCCGAATTGGCTATGCTTAAAGCGCATTTGGGGTCTGCAAAAGGTTTGATAACCTTGTCCTCTTCAATTGCGGACAACATAGCTCTTATCGCTTCGGTCAGACTTTTTGAAAAAGAGCATTTTTTGCCTCGACCTTATTATGTGATTGCTTCAGCTGAAAGTATGAGTGATGTGGAAAAGCTAAAAAAACTGGGTGCGGATACCGTTGTTTCACCTACGAAACTAACAGCGCAAAGAATCAGTGCAATGGCGGCAAGACCCGATATGGAAAATCTTCTTGAAGAATTTTTATATAAAAGCGATAACCCTCTTGACATGGAAGAGCTGGTTGTTCCAAAATACAGCTGGGTTGTTCTTAAAAAATTAAGAGAAACACATATTCGTGAAATTACAAATTGCTCCATTGTGGGCATTACAAAAAAAGATGGAAAATTCACAGCAATGCCTAAAGGGGATGTTTTGGTCACAAGTGAGTGTAAACTGCTTATTATCGGAACTCAAAAGGGTATTAATATAACAAAAGATTTGTTAAGAAGAAGAGATAAGCCAAAGGAGCTTAAATATGTATAAGATAGTTCAAATGGATGGCGGAGTATGTTTAAGCGATGGTTTTTTTGCTGATGGCGTGAGCGCCGGATTAAAAAAAAACAACGCACCGGATATAGCATTTATTTATAGTGACGCAGAGTGTGAAATAGCATCTGCATTTACGACCAATAAAATGTATGCGGCACCTATTAAACATTTTAGAGCAAAGGGTGAATTTAAAACGAACTTTGTGTTAATTAATTCTAAAAATGCAAACGCAATGACAGGTCAAGCGGGAGTGGATGATATCCACGAGGTGTTGGAAGTTTTATGTTCCACATGCCAAGAAGTTAAAAATCCGGTTATGAGTTCAACGGGGGTTATTGGCGTAAGACTTCCAAAACAAAAGATTCAAGAGAGCATAATACTATTTAATCTTTCCAAAAAAGAGCCAAAAAGTGCTTCTAGAGCAATTATGACAACAGATACATTTGCAAAAGAGATAGCTTTTAAAGTTGAGCTCTCTGATGGCAGAAGCTTCAACATAGGCGCAATGGCAAAAGGTGCAGGCATGATAAACCCTGCCATGGCTACAATGCTTTGTTTTATCACAACAGATGCGGATGTCGGCAAAAGTGTTATGCAAGAGATTTTAGATGAAGTAACGGTGAATACTTTTAACGCGATAAGCGTAGATGGGGATACTTCTACAAATGATACGGTTATGCTTTTAGCAAACGCAAAAAGTGGAACATTTCATAAAGAAGCTTTTAAAGAGGCGCTCTTTAATGTGATGCACTTTTTGGCTCTTGAGATGGTGAGAGACGGAGAGGGCGCTACAAAACTTGTTACGTATAATGTAAGCGGCGCAAAAAACGATAAAGAAGCGGAGATAGTTGCAAAAGCACTCTCGGATTCACTTCTTGTAAAAACTGCCCTTTTTGGAGAAGACCCAAACTGGGGAAGAATCGCCTCAACGGTTGGAGCTAGCGGGGTGGAAGCGTATGAAGAAACTTTAAGTATCTCTTTTGATGAACTTTGCGTTTACAAAAAAGGGGAGTTGCTTTTTAATGAAGCTATGGAAGAGAAAGCCGCTGCCATCATGAAGCTTGCCAAATTTAGCATCTCTTGCGACTTGGGCATAGCGGAGGGCAGTTTTACTGCTTATGGCTGTGACTTGGGTTATGAGTACGTCAAAATAAATGCGGACTATAGAACATAATTGTCATTTCTAAGAACAAATGTTATTCGATAAGAACTAATGTTAATGGAGGGTTTAAAATTTGTCACAAAACAATTCAGCAATCCTCAATTTCTTCTCAAAATTTTCCAACCAACCGTTTGAATTTGTCACAGTTACAGACATAAATATCACAGAACATCCCAACTACTACAAAGCAATCTTCAGAAATATAAAAACTGGTAATCTGTTGTCCCTTCCATTAAACCATGCTACTATCCAATTATATCTGCTATAAAGAAGAAACAAATTTGAAAAACATTTTATTATGTAACTGAAATATGGTATCATATTGTATGAGTAAAAAAGATAAGTTATTAAAAAAGTTTTTAGAAGTGCCACCAAAAAAAGATTTGACTTTTAATGAGCTAGAGACTCTTCTTTTGTCGTGCGGCTTTTCTAAGATAGATGGTGCTGGTTCGGCTGTAAAGTTTTATAATAAAGAAAGAGATGTATTAATAAATCTTCATAAACCACATCCATCTCCCATTTTAAAAGTGTATCTAGTAAAGCAGATTCAAATCAAGATTAAAGAGGTGTGTAATGGCTAATACAATCGAGTACAACGGATATATAGGAAGTATTGAATATTCATCAGAGGACAAATGTTTCTTTGGAAAATTAGAAATGATTGATGATTTGATAACTTTTGAAGCAGTATCAGCAGAAGAACTAGAAGATAATTTTCATCAAGCTGTTGATGAGTATATTCAAACTTGCCGTGAATTAAATAGAGAGCCACAGAAAGTTTACAAAGGTGTATTTAACATAAGAATTGAACCTGAGCTTCACAAAAAAGTTTATCAAGAAGCATTAAAAGCTGGAATGTCTCTTAATGCTTTTATTCAAAAAACACTACAAAAAGAGATACTACATACTTCACACTAATAAGTATTGCTGTAGTATCGTTTGGTGGAATAATGTACGCTTATATCCCCATGGCTGAAGCGAGGGTCTTTACGCTAAATTTTGGTAACATTAGTTCTTAGAAATGACAATAATTGTCCTGGCATGTGGAAATTCCACATGCCAGGGAATTTTTAAACCTAGGTCAGTTTCGGCAAATTCCACTCTCTCTTAAAAGCCACTAATCTTAATACAATACACAATATTGCCACTACTATAATTGTGAGCTCGTTTAAAAAATCAAGTAAATGCAGTGAAGCTATGAGAATTGCAACAATAACGGCAATGGAGCCGTAAAAATCGCTGATAAGTACACTTGGGACTTGGTTTATAAGAATATCTCTTGTAACACCGCCGCCCATAGCCGTGATAAAGCTGATGATTATAATTCCAAAAAAATTATACTCTGCGTTGATAGCAAGGATAGCACCTGTAATACTAAAAGCAACAAGTCCTATCGTATCACTGATAACAAATATCCATTTTCTCTCAATGGACGGTTTTTTATATATTTTAAACAGATACACGATAAAAAGCGTTATAAAAAGAGTTAAAGCCGGGTATATATAGATAAAAGCAAAAGGGCTTGTGCTTAAAATCGCATCTCGTATTACCCCGCCGCCAAGAGCGGTGAGGGTGGATGCAATAAGAATTCCAAGAATATCTAAATCATTTTTTATAGCGATTAAAAATCCACTGATACTAAAAGCAACGATTCCGATAATGTCGGCGTAAATAAAATATTCCGGCATGTGGAATTAGTCTTGATAATCTTTTTTAAACTCTACATATCTTGATGCAGATGCATATAACTCTTTGATTTCATCATCATTTAATTCTCTTATAAGCTTTGCGGGAGAACCCATGATGAGTGAACGCGGAGGAAAAACTTTCCCTTTGGTTACAAGAGAACCGGCTCCAACGATAGACTCTTTTCCTATAACGGCACCATCAAGTATAGTAGCGCTCATCCCTATCAGGCAGGCATCTTCAATGGTGCATCCGTGAAGCATTACTCTGTGTCCTATGGTTACGTCATCCCCGATTATCGTCGGATTTCCGTCACTCATGTCAGCTTTTTTATAATGTGTCACATGAATCATCGTTAAGTCTTGAATATTCACGCGATTTCCAATTTTTATGTAATGGACATCACCTCTTACAACGCAGCCAAACCAGATGGAGCAATCATCACCGCAAGTCACATTGCCTACAACGTCGGCGGATGGAGCCACCCATGTTTCAGCGCCTAGCTTCGGTGAATGTTTTTTAAATGAATGTAACACTTTTAATCCTCTATAAAAAGTCGGGATGCTGTTTGCACGACACCGCTTGCATTTTCTTTTTTTCTTGCTTTTGCTATACGATTGACATAATCTTCCAATAATTTATGATTATTAATAGTTTTATCGTGGTCAGATTTGATTTTTTTATAGGAACCGTCCTTCTGCAACTCATGCGTGAGCGAATTGTCAGAACATTGAAGTTTCAATATTTGAACAATCTTGTCTTTTGCAGCTTCATCTTTTATCCCCGTCAGGAGTTCTATTCTTCTCATAAGGTTTCTTGGCATTAAGTCGGCGCTTGAAATGTATACTTGCGTCGAATCATTTTTAAAGTAAAAACTTCTAGGATGTTCCAAATATTTTCCTAAAATAGAAATAACCCTGATATTTTCGCTTACACCTGTAATCCCCGGTTTTAAACAACAGATTCCTCGAACAATAAGGTCTATTTTTGCTCCGGCTTGGCTTGCCTTGTAAAGCGCACGAATGATGTCATCATCTACAAGAGAGTTCACTTTTGCAATTATTTGCCCCTCGCTTCCTTTTCTCATCTCGTTTTGAATCAGAGAAAGCAGTTTAGGTTTGATTTGAGAAGGCGCCATATAAAGTTCATCCAACTTCCCTTTTTTACTAAATCCGGTTAAAAAGTGAAAAAATCTCGTCAAGTCATTTGTTACAATATCTTTGCTTGTAAAATAGCTTAAATCCGTATATATTTTTGCAGTGGAAGGATTATAGTTCCCTGTTCCTAAATGTGCGTACTGTTTGAGTTTTCCATTTTTTCTGCGGGTTACCAAAGTGGCTTTTGCGTGAACTTTAAATCCTCTAATCCCATAAATAACGTGAGCTCCGGCTTTTTCGAGCGCTTTTGCCCAGATAAGATTGTTCTCTTCATCAAATCTTGCCTTGAGTTCAACCATTACCGTAACCTGCTTTCCGGATTCAGAAGCATTCATAAGCGCCTGAACTATCGGCGAATTTGTCCCTGAGCGGTAAAGTGTCATTTTAATAGAAACAACATTAGGGTCCTTAGAAGCGTTCTGAATAAATCTGATGACAGGCTCAAAACTTTCATAAGGATGGTATAAAAGGACATCTTCTTTTTCAAGTGTTGCAAAAATATCTTCGTTATTATCAAAAGGAGGCAAGTTTTTTGGATTAAAAGGTGCTGCTAAAAGATGAGCAAAATCTTTGTTCCCGACAATCTGCCAAAGACTGGATAAATTAATAAAAGTATGAAATCTGTAAATATCATCTTTGTAAACATTCGTATGACGGTTAAAAAAGTTTATAATTTCTTCATCGCTGCTGCTTCCGATTTCCAGTCGTACCATCTCCCCTTTACGGCGAAGTTTTAATCCCTCTTCGAGTATTTCCATGAAGTCATCGGCTTCTTCTTCCTCTATGGCAATGTCCGCATTTCTGGTGACTCTGAATGAAGCATACTTTATAAGCGTGTAACCCGGAAAAAGTTCTGAAACATGTTGTGCTACAAGGCTTCCTATGGGTATGTAAGTTCCGTTGCCAAGTTCGACGAATCTGCTTAATACTCTGGGAACTCGAATAATTCCAAAGCGTTCTATTGAAGCGTCATCGCTGTCGCTTAGCTTTACGATAAGCCCGAAACTGAGGTTGTTTAAATGTGGAAAAGGGTGGGTGGCATCCACGGCAATAGGGATGATGACAGGGTAGATATTTTCTTTAAAATATTTGTTTAATTTATGTTTTTCATTTTGTGTAACGGTATCGTAGGTTTTTACGTATATTCCCTCCGGCTCCAACTTCTTTAAAATTTCGCTCATGCAGTGCTCGATAACCTGCTGTTCTTGATGCAAATATTTTCTAATTTCTCTGAGTTGCTGAAGCGGCGTGAGTTTATCTGCACCCGAAACAATAATTCCGGCAGAGAAAAGTTTTTTAAGGCCGGCCACCCGAATCATATAAAACTCATCTAAGTTTGTTCCGTAGATAGCTAAAAACTTTAAACGTTCAAGCAAAGGAAGAGACTCGTCTTGCGCTTGTTTGAGCACTCTGGTATTAAATTGAAGCCAAGAAACTTCTCTATTGTTATAAAGGTTTGGATTTCTAAGATTTATCATTAAGCGTCCCCGAGTATTTTTTCTTATTATATCTAAATGTATTAAATTATTTTATAACACCGCTTCCCTGCCAGTTTGCAGCATGGTAGAGTGTAACACGGTTTTTTCTTGCATAGTATTTCATAAGCAGTTTTTGCAAAGTGGGTTCTATCGATGGTGCGAACCAGGCATTGTTGCTTGTTGCAATGATAAAATGAACATCACCCTCATAAATTTCTTGGCATGTGGCTTCGTAGCAGATAGCATTTCTGAATTTGATACCTTTGATTATAAAGTCAGTCGGTTCTTTGGCGATGCTAAAATCTGCCTGACCTGCAAAAAAATAATCGTTTATTATTTTTTGGGCAAATTGAGGGAGGGGAATATACTCCCCAAACGGCACCAGTACCAATTTTTTTGCTATCTCAAAGTTTCCGTTTTCAAAAAAGTAAGTTACATTGTAATTTTTTTCATCTTCATAGAGCAAAGCACCTGCGACTATGGAGATTTCATAAGATAACTCTTCTAGTTTTGCTTGCAAAAGAGGGTGCGTATTCATAAAAAGAGGAAAGCATGATTCAGGCAAAACAACTAAATCGTAACCCTCGTTTATAGCTTTTTGAATCTGGAATAGATTTTCCGCAATAATATCATTTTTAAAGGCATTTACCCATTTTCTCTCTTGTTTTAAATCCGTAGCGATGAGTTTAATCTTTAGCGGAGCTTCCTGAATCTGCGGCATGTGGAAATTGAAAGACAAAAGAATCAATAAAAGCGGAGTATATTTGAATTTATTTTTTATATAATAGGGAAGCGTTAAGGCAAATAAAACCATGGCAAACTGATATTTGAAAATACCTAGATAACTATCAATAAAAATAAGTTCAATCTGAAGCCAGTTGAAGTCAAATGGCTCGAAAAAACTAAGTCCAAAAAGAAAAATAGCTCTTAAATAAACTTTATTTGTGAGACTTAAAATGCCAAAAAAAAGCATATAAATCAGCGCAAACCCAAAAGTAACAAAGGGAGTGAGAAATCCTACACCGTTGTATTTAAAACTATATCCTATCCAGTAAAACCATAAAAGTCCTATGAAAAAACCGGCAACAAGAACAGCTTTTTTCGGAATATACAAAAGCAAAGCCAAAGAGGCTACGGCAAAAATCGTATTGAAAAACTTGAGAGTAATTCCGAAATGTTCCAAATAAATAAATGCGCTGAATAATATAGCCGTAATAATTCCACATGCCATATTAAATACTAAAGGGGAAGTTGATTTTTTTAGATTTTGCAGTTTTTTAATCATCCGAAATTATACACATTTTCAGTCGCTTATTAAGATACTTCTTGTATAATCGCCGCAATTTAATTAAAAAAAGGATACTTTCTTATGGAAATGTTAACTCAATTATTACCGTTTGTATTTTTAATCGCAATTATGTATTTTGTGATTATTCGCCCGCAACAACAAGAGGCTAAAAAACGCCAAGCAATGATAGAAGCACTGAAAAAAGGTGATAAAGTAGTCACAAACGGCGGTATTATAGTAACTATATATAAAGTCGAAGAAGCATTTCTTAGCGTAAAAATGAACGAGGATGTTGTTGTTAAAATTGTAAAAGATTCTATCGCTAGAAAGTATGAGGATGAAGCTTAATTATCGCATAGTTGTTTTTTTATTGGCTATAATCTTTGGTTTATTTTTTTCAATTCCCTCACTTCTCCAAACAGAAAACGGGAAAAAAGTAACTTTAGGCCTTGATTTACAAGGCGGTTTGCATATGCTTCTGGGTGTAAAAACAGAAGAAGCAACTTTATCACGCATCAAATCGATTACTTCGAGTATTAAGCACTTTAGCCAAAGAAAAGATATTTTGGTGGATAACCTTATCTTTGATGAATCGGGAGTGTCTTTTAATCTTTTAGATAGTGACGACACGAAGCACATAAAAGAGTTTTTAGATAAGATTGAAGGTGCCGCCATTGTTATAAATGGAGAAAATATCTCTCTTAGTCTTAGTCAAGAAGAGATAGAAAAAACCAAAAAACAAGCCATTGACCAAGCAATAGAAACCATTAGAAACAGATTAGACCAGTTTGGATTGGCTGAACCTGTTGTCGCGCGCCAAGGTGAGGAGAAGATACTTGTTCAGCTTGCGGGTATTAAAACTCAAGAAGAAGAGCAAAGAGCAAGAGAATTGATATCTCGCGCCGCAAAGCTTGAGCTTATGGCAGTGGATGAAGACAGAATAGCCCGTGTTCACGGCATGAGTCATGCAGATGCAGCAAGTTACGGCGATGTTATTTTAGAAGATGCAAAAAACTCCCAGATAAAATATCTTGTTCGTGAAATACCGATTATTGACGGAGGGATGCTTACAAATGCTTCTGTAGGTTTTGACCAAAATAATCGTCCAATCATTAACTTTTCATTAAATGCCGAAGGTGCTGAAATCTTTGGAGATTTTACGGGCAGAAGCGTTGGAAAAAGACTTGCTATCGTTTTGGACGGCAAAGTCTATTCTGCTCCAAATATCAATGAACGTATTGGCGGGGGCAGTGGTCAAATTTCGGGTGATTATACTGTTATGGAAGCAAAAGACTTAGCTATTGCTCTTCGTTCAGGAGCACTTTTGGCTCCAATTTATCTTATGGAAAAGCGTTCTGTTGGACCAAGTTTAGGGGCTGAGAGTATTCAAGCCAGCATGATTGCGCTTATAGGCGGATTTATTTTGGTTATATTTTTCATGGTTACTTATTATAGAGCAGCCGGTGTGATTGCAAATATCGCGTTAATTGCCAATTTATTTATTATTTTGGCAGTGATGTCCTTGTTTGGGGCAACGCTTACTCTTCCGGGTATGGCAGGTATTGTTTTAACCGTCGGTATGGCGGTGGATGCGAATGTGATTATCTCCGAGAGAATACGAGAGTTGATTCATCAGGGAGTTTCAATCCATAAAGCCATAGAAGACGGTTATTCCAATGCAATGAGCGCTATTTTGGATGCAAATATAACTACTTTGATTGCTGCGGTTGTCCTTTATGTTTATGGAACAGGAGCAATAAAAGGATTTGCAATTACTATAAGTATAGGAATTTTAGCATCCATGCTTACTGCGATTTTAGGTACACACGGTATTTACCAGATGTTAGAAACGAAGATACAAAAAAGTAAAAATAACCGTTTTTGGTTTGGGATTAAGGGTAAATAATGGAATTTTTTAAATATACAAGAACCTTTAGTTTTATGGGAAAATCCAAATTTGCGCTTGTGTTATCTGTGGTTTTAGTTTTATCTTCTTTAGCTCTTTTGGCGATAAAAGGGCTAAATTATGGTGTAGACTTTGCCGGGGGAACAATCATTCAAGTGAAGTATGACAAAACTGCACCTATAGATGAGATGAGAGAAAAATTAAAATCAAATTCTATTTTTAACGGAGCTTCAATCACAGAGTTTGGTTCACCTGATGAAGTGGTTATCCGTATGAAAACTACGAGCGGCGATGTCACCGTAGATATAGGTGATGTAACAAGGGAAGCTTTAAAAGAAACAGGCAATTACGAAATCCGCCGTGTAGATATAGTCGGTCCTAAAGTTGGAAATGAGCTGAGAGAAAAAGGGATTATGTCCTTGCTTTTAGCCATTATGGGAATCTTAATTTACGTAGCTTTTCGATTTGAGTGGAGATTTGCCGTTGCCTCTATCGTGGCACTTGTGCATGATGTTTCAATCGCTCTAGGCGCTATAACCCTTGTCGGGCTTGATGTAAATTTAGATGTTTTAGCGGCACTTCTGACTATACTCGGTTATTCACTTAATGACACGATTATAGTTTTTGACCGTATTCGTGAAGGCGTTACCGAGAGTAAAAACTTAGAGCTGGATGAAACTATTGATGAATCCATTACTAAAACATTAGCGAGAACAACTTTAACTTCACTTACAACTTTGTTTGTGGTATTTACTCTGTTTATGTTTGGCGGTGAAATTATTCATTCTTTTGCTTTTACTCTTTTGGTCGGTATAGTAGTGGGGACGTATTCATCCATTTTTGTTGCTTCACCAATACTTTTATGGTTCGGTTTTGATGTGAAAAACTATCATGCGAAACTTGCTGCAAAAGCAAAAAGAGAAGCAGAAAAAGCAAAAATGCGCGCTCAGTATGAGTCTGGTGTTGTATAAAATTTAAGAATGGAGTAGCAGATGGATTGGGGTAAAGTAATATACGTATTTTTTTCGTTGATGAGTTTAACATCAATCGCGGGTTTTTTGTATGAGCACAGTGCCGTTGCGCTTTTTGTAGCTGCGAGTTTAAATTTGGTTTCTACATTTTTAAAAATCGGTGTTAGAAACTTACTTTCTGCTGAACTTTTGGCTTCTTCACTGGTGGCAGATTTACACTTGATTCCAGCATTTGTGTATTTAGAAGTTGTTGGAAATTTACAGTGGGCAATTGCTTTAACTATTGGTGCATTGATAGCAAATGTTTTTTCAATGGGATTGGTTTATATAGAGAGTTCAAAAACTCACGAAGAGTATTAGGAGAGTTTTTTTGGAATACAGTTCTCAATTAGTAGAAAAAAAATGGCAAGAATTTTGGAAAGAAAATAAAAGTTTTGAGCCAAGCGAAGATTTTACAAAAGAAAAAAAATATATTTTAAGTATGTTTCCGTTTCCAAGCGGAAGACTGCATATGGGGCATGTAAGAAACTATACTCTTAGTGATGCTTTTGCCCGCTATTATCGTCAACAGGGTTTTAATGTACTTCATCCCATAGGATTTGACAGTTTTGGAATGCCTGCCGAGAATGCTGCGATTAAAAACGGCTCTCACCCTAAAAAATGGACATACGACAATATTGATTATATGAAAAATGAGTTTTATTCTCTTGGTTTTTCATTCTCACGAGAGAGAGAACTAGCAACGAGTGATGAACTGTACACAAAGTTTGAACAATCCTTTATAATCGATATGTATGAAAAAGGGCTTTTATACCGTAAAAAAGGTCTCTTGAATTGGTGCCCGCATGACTTAACCGTTCTTGCAAATGAGCAGGTCGTGGATGGATGCTGTTGGAGATGTGATACTCCTATTGTCAAAAAAGATATGAATCAGTACTACTTTAAAATTACTCAGTACGGTGATGAGCTTTTAGAAGATTTAAAAGGGCTTGAGGGCGGTTGGCCAAAACAAGTTCTTACGATGCAGGAGAACTGGATAGGTAAATCAAACGGTCTTGCTTTTAATCTTTTTTTTGATGATGTATCTCTTGAAAAACTAAGTTCTGCTTTTAAAAGTTTTGATGTTTTTACAACAAGACCCGACACCGTTTATGGAGTGAGCTATACCGCTTTGGCTCCTGAGCACGAGATAGTCACTTATATGCTTGAAAATTCTCTTTTATCGGACGAAGTTGTTTCACAAATTGTGAAAATGAAAAATACTTCATCTATAGAGAGGCAAAAAGAAAAATCCGGTGTGCCTCTTGGATTGAATGTTCTGCACCCTTTAACAGGCAAAACTATTCCCGTTTGGATAGCGAACTTTGTACTGATGGATTACGGCAGCGGTGCCGTGATGGCTGTTCCGGCCCATGATGAGAGAGATTTTGATTTTGCAAAAAAATACTCTTTAGAAATAAAATCGGTGATTAAACCTTACGAAGGTGAATTAAGCGAAACTTCTGCATTTACGGAAATAGGGGAACTTTTCAATTCAGAGAGTTTTAACGGATTTAATTCTAAAGAAGCACAAGCAAAAATTATAGAGCATTTTGAGTCTCAAAATATTGGCAAAAAAACAACAAATTACAAGTTAAAAGATTGGGGTGTTTCAAGACAAAGATATTGGGGTGCGCCTCTTCCGTTTATTCACTGTGATTCTTGCGGTCTGGTGATGGAAAAAAAAGAAAATCTTCCTATTGCGCTTCCGGATGATATCGAGATTACGGGGGAAGGGAATCCGCTGGAGAAACATCCAACTTGGAAATACTGTAAATGTCCGGCATGTGGAGGGGACGCTGTGCGCGAAACGGATACTATGGATACTTTTGTGGAGTCTTCATGGTATTTTTTAAGATTTTGTGCATCGCCTCAAAATTGGGAAAAAGAAGCCTTCTCCGCAGAGCAGATAAAATACTGGATGGGTGTTGACCATTATATAGGCGGAATTGAACACGCGATACTTCACCTTTTGTATGCAAGATTTTTTACAAAAGTTTTTCGCGATTTAGGTTATATCGAGTTCGATGAACCGTTTGATAAACTTCTTACGCAGGGAATGGTACTTAAAGACGGTGCTAAAATGAGTAAGTCAAAAGGCAATACGGTCGACCCTGATGCAATTATAGAAAAATACGGTGCAGATACGGCGAGACTTTTTATACTTTTTGCAGCGCCTCCGACACAAGAGCTTGAATGGAATGACAGTGCGGTCGAGGGTGCCTATAAGTTTATCAAAAGATTTTACGACCGTTCAAGCAATTGTATAAAATCAGATTTTATACCTTCGATTGTGCATGCGTCCTTGAGCAAAGAAGAAAAACTTGCAAGAAAGAAAGTGTACGAGGCTCTTGCGCGTGCGAATGATGTTTATAATGAAAGATACACATTCAATACGATGATTGCCGGTGTTATGGAAGCGATGAATGCTTTGAATGTTCAAACAAATTCAGATGTATGGAGCGAAGGCTACTGGATACTGACTTCTATTATGGAGCCGGTTATTCCGCATATTTGCTGGCAGATAAGTAGTGAATATTTCGGTTTGAAAAATTTAAGTCCTCAAAAAGTGATAGAGGAAGTTTTTGTTGAAGATAGTATGACGCTGGGTGTTTCTATAAACGGAAAAAGAAGAGCCGAGATAGAAGTTTCTCAGGATGAAACAAATGAAAATATCATTGCTCTGGCTAAAGAGAGTGTATTTAAATGGCTCGAAGGTCAAACTATAATCAAAGAGATAGTTGTTCCTAAAAAATTAGTCAACATAGTGATAAAGGGTTAATTTGAAAAGTATCCAGAAACCGTTTAAACAAAACAAAAAATACTTTCTGGGTGCCAAAAAAATTATTATACTCCTTACAATATCTTTTTTGTTTACGGCATGTGGATATAAACCAAGCTCTCAGTTTGCGCGTGATGTTGTCGGAGAAAGAATAAGCACGAGTGTGATTATCTCCTCGCATGACCCTGAAAACACGGTTACTATTAAAGATGCTGTGGACAGTGCAATTATAGAGGTATTTCACGCTTCTTTAACGGACAGGGCCAATTCCCAAACGCATTTGGAACTGAGCCTATCTAATCCTAGCTACCTGCCGATTCAATACGATGTGAACGGTTATGTCATAGGGTATAGAATGAGCATAGTTTTAAATATAACTAGGTATCATAATGGACTAAGTAAAAAATATATTGCAAAAGGTTTTTATGATTTTGCCGTTCAAGCCAATGCTGTTGTAACGGATCAGGAGAGATTTGAAGCAATAAGATTGAGTGCTACAAAAGCTATCGCGTCATTTATTGCCAAAGTGTCTGCCGAGGGTGCCAGAGCAAAAGAATAAAGTAGAAGGAGTGTTGTTATGACTATTCAAAGCATTATAAGAAAAGCTCTCAAAAGACTAGAGTTGGAGGGAAAGCTCTTAACTCCTGATTTTTACGCAGAGGCTTTTTGTATGGAAGCACAAAAAGTAGGTATGCTGAGTGAAGACTGTAATCATGTAAATAAATTTACTCAAACATTAAACAAAGACCTTCAAAAAGAGTTGACTCAATATAGAATCAAAACTATGGCCGAATTAACAAGATTTTTAATCTCAAAACTCAATAGAACAAATTCCACACAATGCACGGAAACACTTGAATCTCAGAGTGTTTTCACTAAACGAATTTTGCAGGTTATAGAAGTTTTACACAATAAAGAAGCAAGCGAATTGGCCAGAAAGAGCATAGAGTTATTAAATACTCAACCAAGTGCCTCTCAAATAGACCAGTTTAGACAATTATGGATAAATTTTATTACCACGTATGATGATACTTTTTTAAATAAATTAAAAAGTTTGGGCAATATAGACAACACAGATTTGAGAAAAACTGTGGAAAATCTTAATGTTTCTCTTTTATCTTCGGATAAATCAATCAACGAGACGGAACTTAGGAGAATATCCTCTCTTTTAATAGCTTCTTTTGTCCCTTCTATTGCATCGAGTGTAAATAATCAAATAGCAAGTTTAAGTGAAAAAATTAAAAATAATCCTTCTCTTCTTGAGAGCGTAAGCATTGAAAAAGAGATAAAATCAGCGATTTTACTGAGAATAGCCCTTGATAAAAATAGTGTCAAAGAGATGGTGGAATCTTTAGACGGAGTTCTTGACAAATTATCTCTGAGGCTGATTGAGATGATTGAGAGGTCAAATAGTTCCACTGTTGAGATTCAAGCTATTAAAACTGAATTAGCATCTTATAATGAAGAATCCAGCACAAACTTTAAAAAAGCACATAAAAAATTATTTACTATCGCTATTGCCTTGGAAGAAAACACACAAATACTCAGTAGAGATTTACAAGGACACAGCGATGAAGTTGCTATTTTAAGTGAAAAAGTCCGTCAATTAGAATATCAACTCGAAGAAGCAAAACAGGCTTCAAAAGAGGATTTTTTAACCAAGCTGTATAACAAAAGAGCATTAGACGAATATTTAATGATTAAAGAAGCAGAATTTGAGCGATATGGACGTAATTTTTCTGTGGTAATGTTGGATTTGGACCATTTCAAAGTTATAAATGATACTTTTGGACACGAAGCGGGTGATGCAGTGTTATCGGCTTTTGCAAAAATACTTAAAAATGAAGCGCGCAGTGTTGATATTATAGGCAGGTTTGGCGGAGAAGAATTTATGGCACTTTTAAGTGAAACAGATACCGCAGGCGGTGCTGTTTTTGCAGAAAAAGTAAGAGCAAATGTGGAAAAAGCCCGTTTTATGTATAAGGGAAACAGAATACAAGTAACTGTGAGCTGTGGTGTTTCTGAACGAAAGGCACACGCTTCACTTCAAAATGCTATTAATTCTGCTGATGAATATTTATACAAAGCAAAAAAAGACGGCAGAAATCAAGTAGCACATAAGAAACAATAGTGCTGAAAAAGTTTTTAGAAGACAAACCCTTATTTTACAATGAGATTGACTATACCCGTATGCCAAGAGTGTATGAAAAAATTAAATCTCATCTTTGCACATCAAAAACAATTCATATAATCGGAACAAACGGCAAGGGAACAACGGGGCGTTTTTTGGCTACGGCTTTACACTCCCTTGGATGGAAGACGGGACATTACACATCTCCGCATATTTTAGAGTTTAATGAAAGAATATGGCTGAGCGGAAATAATGTTTCCAATGAACAGCTTGACGAAGCGCATCAAAAGCTCTTAAGCCTTTTAAGTTTAGAAGATGTAAATTCTCTTAGTTATTTTGAATACACAACATTTTTGGCAATGATGCTCTTTATCGGGTGTGATTTTGTTGTTTTGGAAGCCGGTCTTGGCGGTGAACATGATGCCACTGCCGTCTTTAGCAATGAACTCACTCTCGTGACTCCAATCGATATAGACCATGAAGCATTTTTGGGAAATACCATTAAAGAAATAGCAACGACAAAATTAAATGCTATACAAAAAAATGCTATATTAGCTTCACAAAAATTTGAAGAAGTGCAAAAAATTGCAGCTGAAATATGTTTGAAAAAAATTGCATCTTTACACAGTATGGATGAACTTTTAGATGAAAATGATACTGCAAACATTCAAAAAATTTCTCAAACATTAAAGCTTGCCCCGTATCTGCAAGATAATTTAAAACTCAGTGTGAGCGCTTTAAAGTTTTTAGGAATGCATTACAACGAAACACATTTAAAGAATGCAAAATTATTTGGACGCTTAAGCAAAATAGATGAAAATGTATTTATAGATGTTGGACACAACCCTTTGGCGGCTGCATCTTTACTCAATGCCTTAGAGGGAGAAAAATACATTTTAATTTACAACAGCTACAAAGATAAAAACTATCAAGAGATACTGCGAATATTAAAGCCTATTATTAGGCATGTGGAAATTATTGATGTAACCGACAACAGAATAGAATCTAAACAAACGCTTCAAAAAGTTTTAACTGATTTAGAGATAAAATACAAAGACTATAAAGAGAGAGACCCTCGTTTTTTGTATTTGGTTTTCGGCTCTTTTAGTGTTGTAGAAGCTTTTTTAAGAGAGTATTATGAATAATCACTTTACGGTTACCATAAATGATGAACATGGTGTAAAGCAGTTTAACATACACAAGTTGGTAAAAAGAGCTATTTTTTATGCAGTTGTCTTTTTAGGATTTATTGCTCTTTTGGCAATAGGTACAATTTTATATCTGGATTCTTCAGTGGATAAAATAGAACTTAAACGATTAGAGATGAAAAATGCTTATTTAGAATTAGAACGCAGAAATAATTACTTAAAGCAAGAGATGGCAAGTACACAAATAGCACTTGGATTGAAAAAGCAAGAGCTTAGCGAAGTATCTGATTCTTTATCTGAGATAGAAACACTCATAGGTTTGGCTCCCGTTGCAGATAAATCATTGCAAGAAAGAGTAAGTGAGACGAAGTTAAATTCAGAGCATATGGCAACACTTTTACAATTTATTCCCAGCGGCTCACCATTGGAATACAGCGGAATTACAAGTAAATTCGGATACAGAATTCATCCCACTTTAAACAGAAAAGAGTTTCATCGCGGACTCGATATGAAAGCAGTCATGAAAACTCCTGTGTATGCAACGGCAGACGGCATAGTTGAATATTCCGGATATCATCAAAAAAGTGGATTCGGGAATCTTATCATACTGCAACACAACTATGGATTCAGGGCTTATTTTGGCCATTTAAACAAAATTGTGATAGAATCGGGTCAATTTGTAAAAAAAGGTGATTTAATTGCTTATACAGGCAACTCAGGTATGAGCAGCGGCCCGCATCTCCACTATGAAATAAGATTTGTTCAAAGAGCGGTTAATCCATATTGGTTCGTTCATTGGGATGTAAAAAATTATAAAGAAATATTTGAAAAGGAAAAAAGTATACCATGGCAATCTTTAATAACAGCAACAGCGCACATCAAAGTACCAAATCCGACACAAAGTCCGACACAAACACTACTATTATCACAGCAGGATCAAAAATAAAAGGGGAGATGAACCTCTCTTGCAGTTTATATGTAGATGGTGAGTTTGAGGGGATGATTCATTCCCAAAAAGATATAAATATCGGTAAAAACGGACATATCATGGGTGACATCGTGACTGAGAGGCTGATTGTCCAAGGCTATATGGAAGGAAGCATTAATGCTCAAAGAGTTGAAATTAAAGCACAAGGAAGAGTTCGCGGCAGTATAGAGTCAGCTGAACTTGTTATAGAAGCAAAAGGAATTTTTGAAGGAAACAGTGTTGTTAAAGAAGTAACCCCACCAAAGGCACTCATTTCAAAAAAAGAAGAAATAAAAAAATCTTAAAGTAAAAGTTATTGCTTTTGCTTGAGAGAGGCTCTCATTTGTATTTTAACTTTCTTCGCTAAAATACCACGCATTAATTAATTAGGAAAAATATGTCTCAAAGTCAATTGTTTGAATATTTTAACGATAGTAAAAATAAAAATATGGAAGTTTTGATTTGTGAAGACTCAAAAGAGGCTTATGAGCTCGAAAGTGTAGCTAGATTTTTTAAAAAAGATGTTTTGGTTTTTCCTGATTTTCGTCCTAGTTTTGGGGATGATTTACGCTCTTATAAAGAGGAATTGCATCAACTTTTTTCCAAGTTAAGAGTTTATTATACATCCAAAAAAAAGCCGCTAGTCATATCTCCTCTGAAAACTTTACTTTTCCCTCTGCCAAAAGCTGAACTCTTACAATCCATTACTTTAGAGTTTGGCGGAAAAATAAATCTTAAATCTTTTAAAGAACAAATGCTCTTTTGGGGATATACCTTTGTTGATATTATTCAAGTGGAGGGTGAAATCTCTTTTCGCGGAGACATAATAGATATCTTTACCCCTTCTGGCGAAAACCCCATCCGCATCTCTTTGTTTGATGATGAGATAGAGCAGATAAAATTTTTTGAATTAGAATCTCAGCGAACATTGCCGGATGAGCTTGATAGTTTTGAGGTTACGAGCGCTTTTTATTCTTTAAATGAAGAAGAGTTTAATGCACTCAACAAAAGAGTGGAAAAATCAGAATTTGATTCTTTGATGAAAGATGTGGCTTCACTTGGATTTTGGTATCTTCAAGAGAGTGCAATGAACTTTTTAGAGGGAAAAAATGTCAGATTGGCAAGAGAGTTAAATAACCTGTTAAAAGATGCATACGGAATAAATAATCCGAGCATATCCAGAGAATGTTTTAACTTGGAAATACTGCCAAAATCGGATGATTACAAAGATTTGCTAGTAGCAGATGTTCATATGCTTTTAAAAGTACATAAAGCGAAAAAAATTACAATTATTGCCTCAAACAAAGCAGTAATGAAGCAAGCCGGACTTCATAATCTTGAAAATATCACAGAGGTGTATGCTCCGTATATCTTAAATATTATCTCTAAAGAGATCTTGGTTATTTCACTCAATAAACCCGATAAAAAGCGCCGCCGCAGAAAAACTTCAATTTTACTGGATGATTTAAAGACGGGGGATTATGTAGTTCATGAAGATTACGGTGTGGGAATTTTTGAGTCAATTGAGCAAGCAGAGATACTAGGGGGAATAAAAGATTTTGTTGTCATTAAGTATGTAGGTGATGATAAAATTTTACTTCCTGTAGAGAATCTTGATTTTATTGACCGCTACATTGCATCCGGCGGTTCTGTTCCTGTCCTTGATAGACTTGGCAAAGGGAATTTTGGCAAGTTAAAAGAGAAAGTGAAAAAACGGCTTTTTGAAATCGCAGGGGCAATCGTAAATACGGCAGCAGCAAGGGCGCTCATAAAAGCGCCTTTATTTAAAGTAGACAAAAAAGAGTTAAAAGAGTTTCAAAAATTATCTGGCTTTGAATATACGCAGGACCAAGAACAATCCGTCAATGAGATTATTACGCAAATGGAATCCGGGCATATTATGGATAGGCTCTTAAGCGGAGATGTCGGTTTTGGAAAAACAGAAGTTGCCATGAATACTATTTTTGCAGCAAATAAATCCGGTTTTCAATCAGCTTTAATAGTTCCCACAACACTCCTTTCAGCGCAACATTACCGCTCTCTTGCAGAGCGCTTTGACAATTTAGGCATTAAAGTGGCAAAGCTTGATAGATTTGTAAGTACAAAAGAGAGCACAAAGATTGTCAAGGCCTTGGCATGTGGAGATTTGGATGCAGTTGTTGGAACACACTCCTTATTTGGGTTGGAGTTTAAAAATTTAGGTGTGGTAATCATCGATGAAGAACACAAATTCGGTGTGAAGCAAAAAGAGAAAATTAAAGAAACGTATCACAATGTTCACCTTCTTTCCATGAGCGCAACACCGATTCCCCGCTCACTCAATCAAGCCCTGAGCTCAATAAAAACGATGTCTCAGCTTCTTACCCCTCCGAGTGAGAGACAGCCGGTTCGCACATTTGTAAAAGAGTATGAAGAAAAACTGATTAAAGAGGTGATTTTAAGAGAGCTTCGCCGTGGCGGACAGGTATTTTACGTGCATAATTCAATAGAACATATGCCTATGAAATTAGGAGAGCTTAAGGCGCTTTTACCGGACTTGCGAGTTGTGATGCTTCACTCGCAAATCTCCGCATCTCAAACAGAAAAAGAGTTGTTAAAGTTTGAAGCGAGAGAATATGATTTGATGTTAGCAACTTCTATTATTGAATCCGGAATCCACATGCCAAGAGTCAATACCATTATAGTGGATGGTGCAGATAGATTCGGCATAGCAGACTTACATCAGCTTCGCGGTCGTGTCGGTCGCGGAAAATTTGAGGGCTTTGCCTATTTTATAGTAGAAAATAAAGAAAACTTGACGGATGAAGCAAAAAAAAGACTTTTAGCCTTGGAATCTAACTCATTTTTGGGAAGCGGTTCCGTTTTGGCATATCACGATTTAGAGATACGAGGCGGAGGAAATCTTGTCGGTGATGCGCAAAGCGGACACATAAAAAATATCGGATATTCCCTTTATCTTAGAATGTTGGAAGATGCTATAAAAGAGCTCAGCAACACTATGGAAGTCGCACGTGCAAAAGTAGACATAAAACTTACAATTTCTGCGTATATTTCAGATACTACCGTTAAAGAAGACAGACTTCGATTAGATATCTACAGAAGGCTTTCAGCCTGTGAAAATGCGGTGGAAATTTATGAGATAGAAGAGGAAGTTATAGATAGATTCGGTGAACTTGACACTCCTACAAAACAGTTCTTTGAACTTATGATTATAAAACTTTTAAGTTTAGAGAAGAAGATAAAATCTGTTTCAAATTATGGGCAAAATATAACCCTAACCTATATAAATGATTCAAAAGAGACAATAAAATCAAATAGCAAAGATGACGATGACATCATAAAAGCAACACTTTATTATCTTAGAAACAACAAACCAAAGGTATTATAAATCATGAGAATTGCTTTTATTGGAGATATAGTAGGTAAGCCCGGAAGAAGTATGTGCTCAACGTATTTACAAAAAATAAAAAAAGAGTACGCAATAGATTTTATTATTGCAAACTATGAAAATGCTTCGCATGGTTTTGGACTCACTGTAAACAATGCCAATGAACTCTTGGCATGTGGAATTGACTGCATGAGCGGTGGAAATCATACATGGGATAAAAAAGAAGTTGAAGCTTTGTTTGATTCTCATGAGATTCTAAGGCCTCATAATTATCCACAAGGCGTCCCTGGAACAGGATGCAAAGTTTATGAGGTTGCAGGTGAAAAATTAGCAGTATTAAACCTTATGGGACACTATTCTATGCCCTATACGGACAATGCTTTTAGGTGTGCAAAAAGTACGGTTGAAGCCTTGCATGCACAAGGAATTAAAAATATTTTTATAGATTTTCATGCAGAAGCAACGAGTGAAAAAAGAGCGATGATGATGTTGCTTCAAGGAGAAGTCAGCGGAATAATCGGCACCCATACTCATGTCGGAACGGATGACTTTCAAATCTCAGACGGTACAGCGTATCTCTCAGATATCGGTCTTAGCGGGTGTAGAGATAATGTAATAGGCATGGATAAAAAAATACCTTTAAAGCAATTTTTGACAGGGATGAAGGGGCATTTTGATATTCCAAAGTCTTGTAAAAAAATACTTCAAATCGCTATAATGGATTTGAGTGATGGAGTATGCAGTCATGCTTTTAAATTAAAATATTTTGATGATGCAAGAGTGATACAAACAGATGCTTGGAGAGAAGAGTAGGGAAATTTTATTTGTATTTAACATTCGGTGTTATAAAATACAAGAATTATTATAAAGGAAACTTATGTTTAAAATTGTTTTATCTCTAACCGCCGTGCTTTTATTTTCGAACGTATCTGCTTCGGATTATATACGGGCGAATTCTGCGGCAAAAGAAAGTCTCAAAGGTTTGGATTGTGAGTTTGAAGATTGTAAAAAAGAGGTACCTGCTCCGCAAGTTATTATTCAAGAAAAAATAGTAATTAAAGAAGTTCCTGTTGAAGTTGAGAAAGTTGTCTATAAAGAGAGAGGAGTGGAAGCAATTCCGGAATTGATTCCTGCATCGGCTGTTGAAAAACCAAGCAAAGCGGTTGCGGGTAGAACTTACAACAAAGCATTTTTTGATGTGCATACAAAGAGCCAAGCCCCTATGCTCGATTATATCCAATATACAAACAGAGGTTCATTTGATGCAAATCAGTTTGCAGACACAGTAAGTAAAATAAAAGAATCAGATACCAAAGCATATATTCACGGAAGTATAGCTGTGCCTGAAAGTATAACGACGGATGAAGTCTATTTAAATGTGGGCGCAAAATATTATGCATCATATTATGGCTGGGTAAAAGAGATTTATTATAATAATTCAACAACAAGACAAAACTCAGATTATTTTCTGGTTAATGTGAAAAAAGACAAAGACGGAAACAGATATGTAGATTATAAAATTTATATTTTAATGGCGCGTCCATGGGATGTAAATGCAGCGAATGAAAGCTGGGTACCAAATACATTCATATTCACTATAGCGCCAAAAACAAGAGGTTTTAAAAATCAATTTATTAAGGCTGAACCTTATATTATCGAAGAGTAGAAATTAGGCAGTAATTTGGTAATACTTATCGTTTGCTAGATAGGTGTTTACCATAGTGTTGCGCATATTTTTTTCTTTTATTTCTTGAATATCTTTAGGGAGTCTTTTATCTGTATTTGGAGTTTGATTTTGTGTTAGATGCGGTTTTTTTGAAAAAATTGAAAAAAGTTTAGAATTTTCTTCGTAGGCGGTTTTTGCATTTTGCAAAGTTTGATAATTTGTAAATTTTTTTATTGTATCGTGGATACTGTCTTGTTCTTTTGGATTTTGAAGTTGCTGTTTTTGAAATTCTGGCTCCAGTTTGGTATCAAAATTTCTTTTTAAAATATAATTTACAGGCAGATTGAAACTATTGTCAGACTTTCGCTCCGCACTATCTGTACGTTTAAAGTACAGAGACACATCCTCTAATCTCTTGTCAGCGTCATATCTTCTGCCCTTATCAGAAGTACCCGAACTTGCATAAGTATTATAAGATGAAATAAACATGCACAACTCCACGCTTTAGCTACCTCAATTTTAAGATAAGTATTCTTTCTATTTAATTAATAGCAGTTTAAATTTTCTGGACAAATAAGATAAAATTATATTTTAGGTATGTTATATTTTTTTTAATTTAAATATATTT
>JAHJJX010000032.1 GCA_018822665.1 bacterium | reverse complement strand
TTTGTGAAAATAGGTAAAATCGGCATGCCCCGGACGAAAAATATCTTTTATATTGGAATAATCTTTGGATTTTTGGTTTGTGTTATAAATTATCATAGCGATAGGGGTACCTGTGCTTTTTCCTTCAAAAACACCGCTTAATATTTCAACCTTGTCATCCTCTTTTCTGGCAGTTTCAAACTCGCTTTTTCCGGGTTTCCTTCTGTCGAGTTCACTCTGAATAAAATTTACATCTATCTCTAGTCCGGCAGGAACACCATCAAGCAAACATCCTATCGCCGTTCCGTGGGATTCGCCGAATGTACTCAATCTTAACTTTTGACCAAAATTATTCATTAAGACTCCTTCGTTAATAATTCAATAGCTATTTTAGCGGCATCTTGTTGAGCAATTTTTTTGCTTTTACCCATCGCTCTTGCATACTCTTGATTTTCTATCAAAACAGCGACTTCAAACTCTTTTTTATGGTCGGGTCCACGACTCGCAACCACTTTGTATTCCGGTGTCACACCGAATCTCGCTTGCGTAAGCTCTTGAAGCGTAGTTTTAAAATCTCTAAAAAGTGAATCCAAAGATATCTCTTCGTGATTTTTTTCTATCAGCCTTATCGCAATATCATTGATTGTTTTTAATCCAGATTCAAGATAAATAGCCCCGATTACAGCTTCAAAAGCATTTGAAAGCAAAGAAGCTTTTTCTCTTCCGCCGTTATTTTCTTCGGCATTTGAGAGAAAAATATAATCGCCAAGATTGATAGAACGGGCCAATTTATGAAACCCGTCTTCATTTACCAAAGAAGCTCTAATCTTAGATAATTTTCCTTCGTTTGATTTTGAAAATTTCATATAAAGATATTCTCCGACAATCAAATCCAATACTGCATCACCCAAGAATTCTAGTCGCTCATTATCGTAGGGCTGCTTGTAGCTTTTGTGTGTCAGCGCTTCAATAAGGAGCTTTTCATCTTTAAACTTGTATCCTAGAGTCTCTTCTAAGTCGCTTAGCTCTCTATCCATAATATCCTCTTAAACTTGTCTTAGCAAATCTTTTTCTTTTTGTGCCTCATCTCTTGCAAGTTGGTCACACCTCTCGTTTTCCACATGCCCATTATGACCTCGCACCCAAATTGCATTAATTTTATGCTTTTTCGAGCTCTCGATATACTCTCTCCATAAGTCCGGATTTTTCACTTTTTTAAAATCTCTTTGTATCCATGCGCTTAACCACTCATTGATTCCTTTGACGACATAAGATGAATCCGAAATAACATCAACTTCACAAGGCTCTTTCAAAGCCTGCAAGCCTGAGATAACACCTAAAAGCTCCATTCTGTTATTTGTGGTATGAACTTCTGAGCCGGTAATTATTTTTTCGCTTTCGCCATACTTTAAAATCGTGCCGTATCCTCCCGGACCCGGATTTCCTAAAGCGCTTCCATCACTGAAAAGAGTTATTTTCTTCACTAAAATCCCTACGATAATCTTTTGCCAGGCTAAATTCAACTTTAGAGGTGTCTATGCAATGGCAGTTACTGCAACGCGTAAAAGCAAACGGGTAAATCTGCTTGCAGCTATCACATATATATTCAAAATTAAGCGTTGCGTTGACATTTGAATTTAAATTTATGAGAACATCAAACTCAAATACGGAACTCTTTGTAGCCAACTTAACGTCACCGCGGGCCGTGTAAAGTTCCCTTAAATAGCCATTTTTCGTAATTATATCTAAATCTAAATCTTTTTTGTCCACATGCCATAATATGTCACTCAGCAACTCACTCTTGGAACTGTCAAAATTTTTCCATGCCAACTTTGGGTCCACCCTGAACAGATAATCAAATACAAGATAGGAAAGCTGATGGGTTTGTTTATAAATTTCCACCAGTTTTTTTGATTTTACCTCTGCCGATAATGCCGCATTATTCAATAATGCAAGCGATTTCAGATAGGCGCTATCGCATTTTATGTCTTTTTGCAGTTCATCCAAAGGCTCTAAAATTTCAAGCGCGGATTTGTAGTCTCTCATTGATTCGTATACTAAAAGTAAAGAATGCAAAGCCTGCGGAGTTCGAGGATTGTTTTTAAGTATCTCTAAAAAAATCTGTTTTGCCCGCTCTAAGAAACCTGCTTTGAAATATGTCTGTCCCAGCAAAAACAGTGTTTCTCTATGGTTGGCTTTATCTCCAACGAGTAAAAGTTCGTTATATATCTCTATACTTTTTTCATAATTGCCGTTTTTTGTGTATGAATTTGCAAGAAGCAGCCAAGATTTTTCAGACAACTCCCCTCTTGTAATTAAAACTTTCAGTTCATCTTGAGAGGGAAGTGAACGAAATTGTTTTAAAAATTTATCCAGATGCCTGTAATCTTCTTTTCTTTTATATCTTCCCCACCAGTAAGAGAAAAAAGCAAGGACAAAAATAAGAACAAAAAATATGATTATTCCAAAGAGAGGGTCACGAAATTCTATAAAAAAAGTATTCATAATTCTTTACTCATACACTACCAAACCGTAGTCATTTTTTAAATTGTAAAATGTAGAGTTTGTGCTTATATCCAAATCTTTAACCTTTCCAAGCTGAATGATTGAATTTTTAAGCACCTTGATTCCATTTTCTCTAAAAAATTTTTTTAGATTTACAAATTTTATATCTTCTACATATTTATATTCAAACTCTTTATAGAGTTTCATTTTTTCATACGAAAAGACATGCTCGTTGACATGGAGTCTGTCCGAAGCATATTTAATAGGCAAATAACCGCTCAAATCTGTTAAGAGCGGTTCCACATATTCATATTTGAAAGGTAGTGTTTTTTTCTGAACAAATACATATTTGTTATTCAGTTTCAAATGAGGCGTATCTTTCCAATATTTATAAAGAGGGTTGGAAACACCAAGTTTTGATGAAACTTCTCTCCAGAGCCAAAATGAATTCAATGTATTTGGCAAATGGGACATTGTTC
>JAHJJX010000006.1 GCA_018822665.1 bacterium | reverse complement strand
TCATTAAATATTTTAATGCCATAGATTGGATCGGTATACGTTCCATAATCCTTCGTAATATCATAATAATCAAGAGGAGCAATTGTTTTGATGCCATAATATTTTTTTGTTTTAATCGCTTGATAACTGCTGCCATGTTTTACAACTTGAGGTAAATCGGTATCTGAAACACTTTGCTGTGAGGAAAAAGCGACTTTTCTTTCATCTTCCTCTTTTGCTTTTCTTATTTCATCTATTTTTATAATATTTAACTCTGCCAAAGTTTTTTTCAAAGCATCTTGTTTTATTAAAAGTTTTTTTAATTCATCCTTGTACGATAATTTTGCTATCTCAAGATTATTTAATGATTTTTTATTCTTCTCATGCGTGCGTAGCAAATCTTTTCTCTTGGCATCAATATTTGCTATTGAAACCTCGAGCGAATTTACATACGTATCCAAAACATTTATATCTTTAGAGTTGGCGTAAAATTTTTGATTTAATTGTTTTGCTTTATCTTTTGAACTCTGAAGCATGGACTTGAGTACTTCAAACTCAATAATTGAATCTGCATTTACAGCATATTGCTCTTCTAAAACAACCGATAAAGAAACACTTTTGGCTATTGTAAATACAAGCTCCTGCTCAATCTCTTCTTGATCTTTTTTTAGTTTTCTTTGTTCTATTTTAAGTTCTTGCATTTGGGAAATATTTTCTTTATGACTGTTTTCTTTTTCCGAAAGTTCCTGTATAAGCTTTTCTAAATATTTTTCCTGAACCTGAATCTCTTGTTTTTGCTTTAAAATAGCTTTTGCATTCTCATTCATTTTTTCACTAATGCTGCTGTAACTTTTACTGAACGAACTTAATTTTCCGCTGGCACTAGTTATTTTTTGGTCTACATCACTTTTTGCATACACATGTGCACATAAAAAAAGAAAAACAATAAATATACGAATCATACCTCTTCTTTGTGCCCTAAGACGATTAAAGATGCCAATATAATAGAAAGGGCCATCGCTACTCCCAAAAGTTTCAATCCGTCATCCACAGGGTCAAAAAGAATAACACTTATACCTATAGTTGTAAACTGTTCCAAAATCCATACATTTGATGAAATATATTCAAATACAATAAATGCCAATAAGGAAGATATGAGTGCGTCCACTATTGCAAGCCTGAATAAAACAGCTGAACGAAGCCATATCGGTGCTCCAAATAATGCCATTATACTCATTCTTTCACTATGCTTAAACTGCCAAATTCTAAGCTCTTTAAAAATTAAAAGTGTTGTTACCGAAAAAATTACAATGGAAAAAACAAAAATCACATTTTTAAATAGCAGTAAGAGTTTATATGTCGTATCATGGCTGCTAGAAAAATCTTCTACTTTTATCACTGAAGTATTTTCAAGTAAACTTTTAGTGAGTTTTTTTATCTCACTTGGAGCCGGATAATGTGAAAGATTTAACTTATAAAATTTCGGCAGTGTCAATTTTAACAATTCAACATTTTTAGATTCCATTCCATCATTTAATTTTTGAATAATTTTGTCCGGAGTCAATTCAGAAACAGTAGAAATCATCTTGTTCATACCTAAGATGGTTTCATTATCAAGGCGCTTTTGGCTAACTATTATTATCGAATAACTATGAGCCAGATTTTCTTTATAAGCAGAAATAGACCTATCAACTACAATAAAGACTTGCAAAGAAAAAAGTATGCTAAAAAGTGCAATTACAAGAGAAAGATGATTCCTAACTGACTTCATGTATATTCCCATATTCTATATGAAAGTGCTTATATTCAATATTCATTGTTTCGGGTATATGGTGCGTTACAACAATTACGGTTGTTTTTAACTGGGTATTTGCACCTTCGAGCAAGTTCCAAATAAGTTGCGAGGAATAATCATCCAAATTTCCCGTAGGCTCATCAGCCAAAATCATGATTGGATTATGTGCCAAAGCTCTTGCCATTGCAACTCTTTGCTGCTCTCCTCCACTCAATTCCAATGGATATTTCCCAGATTGGTGCTTCAGCCTTACATGCTTCAACAAACTGTCTACCTGATTTTTAGTTATATTTTTTTCATACCCGTTTATTATAAGCGGAAGCATTATATTTTTTTCTATATTCCACTCTTTAACAAGTTTATAATCTTGAAAAACTATACCGATGTGTCTTCTTAAAAAGTTAAGTTTTGTGCTAGAAACGCCTTTTAACTCTACCCCACCGACAATCAAACTGCCTTGTTTAGGTTTTAAAGCTCCATAAAGAGATTTAAGTAAAGTTGATTTTCCACTACCGCTGGCACCTGTTATAAAAATAAAACTGCCTGAATTAATAGAAAAATTTGCTTGATTTATAATCGTTTCGTTATTGGAATACGACAGTGATAAATCTCTAGCTAAAATAACTTTATCCATGCAACACTCCGTTTAAAAATTGGTGCGCATTTAAATTGCTTTTGGATTTTAACGGATACGATGGATAATATGAAGCTTTTTCATCTGTAATAATCACATAAAGATGTTCAGGTCTGTCAAAGCTTCCTAGCGATATACGAAGCATAATGCCGTTGTCTATACTATACGCTCTTTCATAATGAATAAAACCGCCATCAAATGTTTTTGTTGTTCCGTTGAGTTCCAATATCTTGGCATGTGGAATGTTGACATCTTTAAATGAAAAATCGCCCTGGATTTGAAGTTCTGCCGATTCTTCTTCATTAGTCATTGTCACATCATAGATGTTTTTTTCCATCTTTTTCCATCTGTCTTCGTACTTGCTGCTTATTGCTATATCTCTATTTTTATTTATCGCCAATGAAATTTTATTGAATGCGATAAAGGTTTCATACGAATACGCATAATAATTTTCACTATCTGTACGAAGTTCTAATTTTCCGCCAACCTTTAAAACTCTTGCGGCTTCTTCGATAAAGGTAGTGGAGATAACTCTTCGATGTGGCTTTTTATCCCATGGAACCGGAAAGTGTACATAAATTTTACCAACAATGTTTGAAGGAACCAATTCCATAAACAGTCTTGCATCATAATCAAGAACAAGTAAATTATCCAGATGTTGGATGCTAATCTGTTTGAGCACCTGCTCTATTGAAGGTCTGTGAATCTCTATGCCTACAAACAATATATCAGGATTGTTTTTGGCTTGATGAAGAAGATGACGGCCGGAGCCAAAGCCAACTTCAATTCTCATCTCTCTATTATTAGGGAAATGCGAAGCGAAATAACTTATATCTTTTAAGGCAGTTACCTCTTGTAAATGGATATTTTTTTGTGATTCCGGGACATTCGAAGCTAAGATGTTTATATTTGCTGCTTTTGCATACGAAAGAAGCGCTTTATGTACATTATAAATAGAAGCCGGTCTCGTCAACTTATCTGTTTTTAAAAGACTTTTTCCCTCTTCCTCTTTGACTAGCAAGAAAAACTTATCGTCTTGTGCGCTCACGGCGATAAGCTTTTCATCATTATGTTTCACATTTTTAGCGATGAAGTCAAAGGAAATCCCGTCTTCAACGATAGGAAATTGTATCCCTTTAAATTTTTCTATATGTAAATGCGGCATTAAATCTCATTTAATTTAAAATCTTGTGTCGGTGTAATGATTTCTCCGCTCTCAATTTCTTGAGCTTTCAAAGGAATAACCGTCTCTTCTTTCTGAGTATCTTTATTGCTTGAATTCAGAGGAAGTTCTTTTGATTTAATTTCTACAACTACACTTGGTGTTGACCTTATTGAATATGTATCAAGTCCATAAATTGTATAAAAATAGGTTGTATTTGGTGCTAATCTTGAATCTATAAACTCTTTATTTGCTCCAACTGCAAACTCTTCATTTATTTCATCAAACCAGCCTGTTTTATATTTTCTCACCACTCTGTATTTATTTGTTCTTGGATCGGTTTTGCTCCACACCAATTTAATTTTATTATCTATCCATCGGGCATCAACCAATGCGGGAGGATTTGGTTTCACAAGTGTCAATCCTGCAATGAAACTTTCATCATCTTTACTCTCTAAACCATCTTTGTCAACAACACTGACTTTATAAAAATATTGTTTGCCGTCTTCTTCTATTTTATCAACAAATAAATTATTATAAAGTTTTGCAATCAGCTCATAGCCGCTGTCTGCTCTTGGAGACCTATATATAAAGTAACGGTAAAAATCTTCTGCTTTCGACTTAGACCACTCTATTTGAATTTTTTTTGGCAAATCCGTAGTTGTCGTAATATTTTCAACTCCTTGAGGCAGTGCTTTTGTTACGATTTTAACATTTACACTTGGAGAAGATAAAATATTGTCATACGTTAAGGCACGAAGACGATAGTGATAGATAGATTTATCTTTTAAATCATTGTCAATATATTCAGCGCTCAGCCTTCCATTGACCTCTGCTATTTTTTTCCACTCGGTATCTTGAAGTGATTTCCTCTCTACAACATACGCTTTTACTATTTGATTTGTATGAGGTCTCCAGATAATTTTTGCACTTCTTGGCATATCTTGAATACTGCTAATCCACGCAACAGATTCCATCAAAGGGAGAGAATCTACCACAATGTTGTTACTTTTTTGTGACTCTGCATCTTTACTGAATGTTTTAAAATAATAGGTGTATTGTGTATCAGGAGACACTTGAGAATCTGTAAAATGCGTTGTAAAACGGTTATTCACAGTAGCATAGTAACTAGGTGTTTTATCCTGTGAGTTTGGTGCCAATTTATAAATATATACACCATTAACTCTTGGGTCTTTTATGCTTTGCCATTCAAATGCAATTGCATTCATATCAGCAATAGTTCCATTTTGCGTTAATACAACAATAGGAAGCGTAGCATCGATGACTGCTTCTTTTTTCGGTATCGGCGTTGAAGCACAACCGCTAAGAATGAGAAGTGAAGCTGCCAATAATGTTGTTTGCATCCATAACTTCATTTATATACTCCATGTTAAATTTTTTAGATAAATAATCTTTCATCACATCATCCATATCTGCCATAAAAGAGATCTTTTCTTGGGTCTTTGGATGAATGAAATACATCAGATAAGCATGTAGCAAAATTCGTTCCGATTTGTCTTGTTTTGGGCTGGTTGCATAAATATGGTCACCTATAATATGGCGGCTTAAACTCTCCAAATGAACACGAATCTGATGCGTTCTTCCCGTAAAAAGTTTACATGCGATAAGTTGATTTTTTTCATCATTTGACAAGGCTAAAGCTTTAAACACTGTTTTTGCATATTTGCCGTTTGCAACACACGCCATTTTCAGTCTATTATTTGAACTTCTTCCTATAGAGCACTCCACTTCGGTAATGTCATCTTTTAAAATAGGATTAATTACGGCTAAGTAGTATCTTCCCATAGTTTTGTCTTGAAGCTGATTCGATAAAAATTCATGTGATTCATTATTTTTAGCAATAATCATAGTCCCGCTCGTGCCCTTATCTAGCCTGTGCACTATTCCGTGTCTTTCTTCACCGCTGATGGTTGAGAGTCTTATTCCCTTGTGTTTCAGCCAATCAACCAAAGTAGCTTCTTTTACGCTAGGAGCGGGGTGAACAGTCACACCGCTTGGTTTATTGATAACCAAAACATCATCATCTTCATAAAGGATTTCAACATCAAAATCAACTTGAAGCGCCGGCTCTTTCTTGGCATGTGGAAACTCAACTCTAATGGTTTGTTCCGCTTTTAACTTTACTCCCGCACGTGCGACAAGTTTGTCATCTACATAAACACATTCTTGTTTAATTAACTGAGCAATTTGTGAACGACTCTGTCCAATTTCTGATGCTAAAAATATATCTAGCCTCTGAGGCTCATTACATACATAGCTTTTTGTTTCATTCATTTTATCCCTTTATGATACAATCTTACAATAATTTTAGGAGTTACACAGTTGTGGAGATTTGATAAGCGTATTTTAGCACAATTTGATTTCTTTTCAATTATTTTAATCATACCTCTGGTTATCACTTCCAACTGGCTCATTGGGGAAGTTGTCCCTGCCCTTGCGCAAAAACAAACTGCGTATGTCGGTGTTGCTCTTCTGGCGTTTTTATTCGTATTTATCTTGCCTATTCGTAGAATGAGCTGGTTAATTCCCCTTATTTATTGGATAAACATAGCTCTTTTGCTTGGCGTTGAATTTTTTGGGCATGCAAGACTCGGTGCACAAAGATGGATAGACATCCCTTTTATAAATGCAACAATTCAACCATCAGAGTTTGTAAAACCTGCCCTTATTCTCATGCTTGCTTATCTTATAAATAAAAATCCTCCTCCATATAACGGATATGGAATAAAAGATTTTTTAATCTTAAGCGCATACATACTTTTACCATTTATTTTAATAGCCAAAGAACCGGATTTAGGCACCGCGCTCGTGCTTTTACTTATAGGTTACGGTGTTTTATATTTTATTGGTGTATATTGGAAAATATGGGCTGCAATTTTTGCTGCCATCTTGCTTTTATCTCCCATTGCATATAAATTTTTACTTCATGATTACCAAAAAACAAGAATTATAGATTTCTTAAGCGAAAAACCCTCCTACCATGTTCAGCAATCTATTATTGCCATTGGTTCTGGCGGACTTACAGGTAAATCAAAAGATGAAGCAACTCAAACACAAATGAAATTTTTACCCATTGCCACGAGTGATTTTATCTTTGCTTTTTTGGTGGAGAGAACAGGCTTTTTGGGTGGGTTAGCCATCATTTTGATTTATGTTATGCTCATCCTTCATCTCTTTAGCTTAAGTGTATTTAACAAAGATTATTACATTAAAGTTGTCACAATTTCCATCTCCTTTATGATTTTTATCTACATGGGTGTAAATATATCGATGACCATAGGTTTTGCACCCGTTGTTGGAGTTCCCTTGCCTATGTTTAGTTATGGCGGAAGCAGCTTTATAAATTTTATCATCCTCTTTGCTATTATGCAAAATCTGATTACTTTTAGATATAAAGATATGTATGACGCGAGAGGAACAAAGAGTTTCTTATAGTTTTCATAAATAGTATAGTAGAATAAGAGAATTCTCTTTGTATTTCAAAATGAATTATTATTTTTGCGAAGGTTAATTTTTTGAATGTATTGATAATAGAAGATGATAAACAAACCGCGAAGCAGCTCTCAAAGCTTTTACATAATGAAAAATATGCTTGCGATACGGCATGTGGATATTTTGATGCAAAGATATATCTTGACAAAAATAATTATTCCATTATCTTGCTCGATTGGAATTTGGGGGATGGGGACGGACTGGTGCTACTCCAAGAGATAAGAGAGATGCAGATAAAAACTCCGGTACTCATGCTCTCTGCAAATTCTGAGATTAATGATAGAGTAACCGTACTTGATTCGGGGGCAGATGACTATTTATGCAAGCCCTATTCAAATGTTGAGCTCTTAGCAAGGATGAGAGCTCTGCTTAGGCGGGAATCAAAAGAAAAAGTTTCCACTCTTTGTATTGATGATGTCAAATTAAATATTGTCACGCATGAAGTTTTTGTAAACGACATTCTTATTGAGTTAACGAGTTCTGAATTTGATTTGCTTGAACTGTTTATGAAAAACCTCAACATAGTTTTAACAAGATACCAGCTAAGCGAACATATAAATAAAGACAATTATTCAGTCAAGCACAGCAACATAGTTGATGTCCATATAAAAAATTTAAGAAAAAAATTAGACAGAAAAGATTTTATACAAAACGTCAGAGGTGTTGGATACAAAATTAACAAATCTTTGTAGTCTTTATAATCTTCATTTTATCTTCATAAATAAACTTTATACTTCCCTTATTAATTAACTACGGAGGTAGGTCATGAAGTTAAAATTCATATATAGTTTGCTTGCATTTATTTTGTTCACGGGATGTGTACCGACAAGCGAGGAAACCAGCAATGGCGATAGCGACAATGATGATTCGTCATCCTACAGCATTGACAATAACGACAACGACGATGACAACGACGACAAAGATGATGATGATAATGACGGAACAACAACTTCTACAACATACACAATCTCATCGCACAATCAAGGTGCATCATGCTTAAGTTGCCATGCCGCCCCTGCAAGATCAGCTGATGGTGAAGATTTTTTATCTGGAGCCACTGTTTATACAGCATTAGATGCCACCTCTGTAAATCAATCTGCAAATGGTTATATCATTAGAGCGCTTCTTAGCAATGGGCAAGCATTCAACTATAGCAGCGGACGAGGAACCGGTAATTCAAATAATAGTGATTCAAGATTACTCTCATATTCATTTACCGCTCAAGTAATAAACAGCAGCGCCACAGTGGTAAACGCTTCTGTAACTAACTCACATAACTCTGATAGATTAGATTGTAACTCTTGCCATACGTCCACGGGGAATAACGGGGCACCGGGAAGAATTACTTCATTCAATCCCTCTACCGTCGAAACAACAACAGGAACAACAACAGGAACAACAACAGAAACAACAACAGGAACATTCGAAGCGAGCATACTTCCAATTCTGGATAAATGTAAAGTATGTCACACGACTGGAACGGGCAGAATCTTTAGTGTTACCACCGCAACAGCAACGTACGATAACATTATCGGTTTTAACGGCATAGACACTGTGATACCGGATAATTCTCTCCTATTAACAAAAGCAAGTGCAAGAGTGAGTCACGGAGGGGGAATTGCCTTATTGACAACAGATGCAGACTATATCAGCATAAGAGATTGGATAGCAGCCGGAGCGACGCTTGGAACGGTAACCCAAACAACACCTGTCGTAACACCCATTGTAACAACTGCGATTTCATTTTCAAATGATGTACTTCCCGTTCTCAATGGATGCAAAGGTTGTCATGGAACAGACGGACGATTTACCGTGACTACGGCATCTGCAACATATAGCAATATTGCAAGCTTTAATGGAGTAGATACGGTTACTCCGGCCAATTCCTTGCTTTTGACAAAAGCAAGCGGAGTAAGTCATGGGGGTGGAACACAGTTGAGCACAACAAGTACGGGCTATGCAACCCTAAGAGATTGGATTGCCCAAGGTGCGGCAAATAATTAAGGAGTATCGATGAAGTTTTACACATTAATCTTTTACATAGCTGTATCTTTTTTTCTCACCGGCTGCGGTGAAGAAAGCGAAGAAGGCAGTGAGACAGCTGCTGCAAGTGGTTGGCATTTTCAAGGCAGGGATTGTTTGGCATGTCACAATGTTGATTTAAATACGCAAAAAAATCTCCTTCTTGGCGGCACCTTGTTTAAGAATGTTGGAGTAACAGATAATGACGACTTGTCTCAAAGCTGCGGAGGTGATTTTGTAGTTGAATTTTTAGATGCTTCTTATGCAACTCAGATTTCATCAAACGATTTTGAAGATTTAAATTCTAAAGGCTACCAAGGGAAAGGAAACATTTTTATGTTATCAAGAATGTTGAACTCTTTAAATGCTGATTATTATATTCGAATCAAAGATAGAAACACATCTCTGACCATTGCTCAATCAACAACTTTGCATTCTTTTAGTGCTCAAGATTACAATAGTAACAATTCAACAGATGTGTCCAACCGCAATGCCTGCAATGCGTGTCATCAAAAAGTTGGTCAATCAGGCGCGGCAGGACCGATGTATGCCAATATTAACTCAAATTCATGCCAATAAGGAAAATACAATGAAAAAGATACTTTTACTAATAGCTCTGGGCTTAAGCCTTTACGCCGGTATATCCAAGGGTGACAAAGCAGTAGATTTCGATTTAAAATCTCTCGATCAATCAAAAAGTTTCAAGCAAACCGATTTTAAAGGTGAGGTTGTTTTACTCAATCTCTGGGCGAGTTGGTGCAGCGGATGTAAAGAAGAGATGCCGGAGTTTTTTAAACTGCAAAAAGAGTATAAAAGCGGTTTTAAAATTGTCGCAGTGAGTATCGATAAAAATGCGGATGATTCTCAAAAATTTCTTAAAAGTCTTGAAGATGAAATGGGTTATGAAACACCTTTTGTAACCATACATGACGGTAAAAAAATGTTGCCTAAAGCTTATGGAGCAGTAGCAATGCCTTCATCTTACTTAATTGATAAAAATGGAGTTGTCCGACTTGTCATTGTCGGAAGTTTGAGCAATAAAGATATCCAAGAGTTGAAACAAGAAATAGATAAATTGAAGTAGGTGAGATATGCATTATATAGCTTTAATTGCTCTCTTGTTATTGAGTGGATGTTCGGATGCTTTAGTACGGGTTATGCCGTATGAAAAAGAATATTTTGCCCAAGATAAAATGAGCTTAAGTCCCCTTGATGAGCGAGCAGAACAAGAAGGACATATTTTTTTAATACGAGAAGCTTCCGCCGGTGGAGACAGTAGTTTTCAGGGAGGTTGCGGATGCAGATAATTAAATCACTTTTTATCAGTTTCATGGTCATGATTCCCTTTTTAAAAACGCATGCATCAGACTTTAAAGACAGTGCATCCATAGGACTCAATACATATAGTGACACGGGTGACGTGCAAGTGTATTCACCAACATTTTCTCTTATGAAGGCACTGTCAAAAAACTTTTTAATCGGCTTTAAAATGAGGGTGGATGCCATCGCTGCGGCAAGTATTCGCAATGGGGGAAATCCTATTGTAACGGATGCTGTAGCAGGTGCCTCTTCTAAGGAAAACACATTTGATGAGATGAGATATGCTCCTACATTTTTAATGTCTTATCAAGACGGGGAAAGTACATACAGCGGCGGGATTTATTACTCAACAGAAAATGATTATGAGGGTATGGCATTTTTTGCCAATTATGTGAGACAATTCAATGAGCAAAATACCGCCATAGGGATAGGAATCTCTCAATCATCGGATGAATGGAAACCTGTTTTTGATAGAAATCTGCCTCGCAATGACAGAAAAGAGAAAAAAATTGATATTTCAGTAAATCAATTGCTCACTCCAACAGCATCTATACAATTTGTGTATTCAAATATGTACAGCGAAGGTTTTTTATCATCGCCTTATCATTATGTTCTTCAGGACGTTTTTGCAAAATTTGAGAACTATCCTGAAAAAAGGACCGGACATGCCTTTGCCGTAAAAGGGGTAAATTTATTAAATGATGCCAATAGCATGAGTTATTCTTACAGATACTATATGGATGATTGGGATATCACATCACACACTCTCAATATTGAATGGCTTCAAGATTTTAACGACAAGATAACATCAGGACTCAGAGCAAGATACTATACACAGACAGGCTCCAATTTTGCAAAAGATATCGGAACCTATGAGAAAACTGATTTATATTTTGCTGCCGATTATCGTATGAGCGCATTTGATTCTTATGATGTTGGTATTCCTTTGATTTATAGACCATCGCCAACGAGTGATTATAAAGTTACCGCAAGTATTGATTTCTATCAAACCAGCGATAATGCATATATTCAAAATTGGTATGGAAATAGCAATATCCAAGCGATATATACAACACTCAAAGTTGATTATGAATTTTAAGAGGCATGTAGATGGCACTTTTTGAAAAAGTATTAGAAGCAAAGGTTATGAGTACGAAACTTCTTATTCGTGCCAATGTTTCAAAAAGCATATTACTAAGAGCCTATACGCTTGCAAAAGATTTTGAAGAGAGATACAGTGCGTACAAAGAAAACTCTTTTTTAAATAAGATAAATTCTTTAGCCGGCCTCAACTGGGTGGATTGCAAGAGTGAAGATATAGAACTTTTTCAAAGATGTCTAGAAGCTTCAAGGCAAAGTGAGGGCGGATTTGATATCAGCATTGGAGCTCTGAGCCATGGTGCGTACCACTTTGGATTTTCCAATCAAGAAATAGCCACAAAAGAGTTGCTGAACAAACAAAAAGTACTTGTTGATTTTAATTTAATTCATTTAAGTCCAAGTGCCATCTTTTTAACAAAAAAAGGGATGAGGCTTGATTTAGGTGGAATCGGGAAAGGGTATGTTGCGAAAAAAATAATATTATTTTTAAAACAGAATGGTGCTACAAAGGCATTAGTAGATGTAGGCGGAGAAATTGTAAGTTTTGGAAAAAGCTATAATATAGCCATCAAAGACCCTTTCTCCGAAGCAAACATCGGCTATATCAAAACATCTCGGGAGCCGATTTCAATCTCTACAAGCGGAGATTACGAAAGGTTTATAAGCTCTAAAGAAAATAACCACATCTTAAACAAAAGCAATGGTATCTCAGCCAATATTTACAGTTCAATGACTGTAATACAAAATGGTTTTGATATAGATATGCTAGATGCATTTGCAACTGCTATGTTTAATAAAAATTTGGATTATGTAAAATCTTTTTCTAAAAGATTGAATTTTGCAACAATTTCGATTGATAAAGAGTCTAACATCTCTTTGTGCAATAATAGAGATTTAAAACTCAACTCTCTTGAATTAACATATTTGTAAATTATAACAAAGGTAAGAAAAAATGAGATATATTTTAATTTTAGTTACGCTGTATTGTTCTCTCTTTGGTTTTGGCAGTTTTTTAATGCCTGAAGATGCATTTAAACCAAGTGCAGAAGTAAAAGAAAATAAGCTGATTGTTCGTATAGAATTGGCTGATTCTATTTATCTGTATAAAGATAAGCTTAATATTTCACTCAAAGATGGCGGTATAGTTTTAAAAAATATAAACTACCCTCAAAGTGAAGACCATGATGGTCAGGATGTTTTCACAAAATCTGTAACAATAGATGCGACTTTAGTCAAAAACAGTAATGCTGATGAAATAATAGCCGTTGTTGCATATCAAGGCTGCTCGGAAAAAGGCTTGTGTTATGAGCCTCTGCAAAAAGAGTTTAAGCTTCAAATAGATGCATCCAAATTAGAATTTATATCCACAAATGATTCAATGGATACGGTTGTAGTTTCATCCGAAACAGATACGATTACGAACACATTTAAAAGTGGTAGTATTTCCCTTATCTTGTTAACATTTTTTGGATTTGGATTGCTTTTAGCACTTACGCCTTGTGTTTTCCCCATGATTCCTATTCTTTCTTCTATCATTGTTTCCCAAGGGGAAGGAATGACTGCTAAAAAAGGGTTTATTTTATCTCTTATTTATGTCTTAGCTATGAGTATCGCCTATACAATGGCTGGAGTTTTAGCTGGATTATTCGGCAGTAATATTCAAGCTGCAATGCAAAATCCATGGGTATTATCCATTTTTGCTTCCATATTTGTAGCCCTTGCAATATCTATGTTTGGATTCTTTGAAATTGGACTGCCTTCATCCCTTCAAAGTAAATTATCTAACACTTCTCACAAGGCCGGACACAAGGGCGGTTTCTTAGGCGTTGCAATTATGGGATTTTTGTCGGCCCTCATCGTTGGACCCTGCGTCGCTCCTCCGCTTGCAGGCGCGCTTATGTATATTGGTCAAACAGGAGATGCCTTGTTAGGCGGAGTGGCACTTTTTGTCATGAGTTTAGGGATGGGCGTACCTCTCTTACTAATAGGAATTGGTGCGGGCAAATTTATGCCACGTCCCGGCGGTTGGATGACGAGTGTTTCAAAAGTTTTTGGTGTAATTATGCTTGCCATCGCTATATGGCTCTTGTCCCGTGTTTTATCAAACCAAATTATCATGTTCCTTTGGTCCCTTTTATTGATTGTTTCATCTGTTTATCTGGGAGTATTTGAAGCACTTAAAGATGATAAAAGAGCATGGAATGCCCTTATGAAAGGCTTAGGCATATTTATATTTATTATTGGAGCTTCGCTCCTGCTTGGAGCTTTAAGCGGAGCAGCAAACCCGCTGAATCCTTATGAAAATTTTACATCCAAAAGAGCTATTGCTAACGATATACAAAATGTAAATGAAAATAAATTTATTAAAATACATTCTATCGATGAATTGGATTCTATCTTAAAAAACAGCAAAGGTAAAAAAGTTATGTTGGACTTTTACGCCGATTGGTGTACTTCTTGTAAAGAACTCGAACATAATACCTTCTCTCATTCAGACGTGCAAAAGATGTTAAAAAGTTATGTTCTTGTTCAAGCGGACGTTACGGCAAATAGCAAAAGTGAAAAAGAATTATCTAAAAAATTTGGTGTTTTTGGACCACCGAGCATTCTATTTTTTGATGAAAATGGAAATAATTTAACAGCAAAAAAACTCATCGGCTATAAACCACCTGAGGAGTTTTTAAAGCACTTAAGCACTTTGTTGTAAATTTTATATCCATACAATATCCACAATCATCATTATCCATCAAGCATAATATGATATTATACAAGGAATTAAAAAGGGAGCGTCTGTGCGCAAGATTATTTTCATATTGGCGATGTTTCTTTCTTTGCATGCTCAAAATGAATACGAACTTGGAAAGGGTGTCCAAGTTGCATCACTGCCATTATTTATTGGTGGTTATTTTTCAATAAATTATAAAAATACTGACAATGAAAAAAAATATAAAATTGATGACTTAGCCATCTTAGGTTATGGCAGTTATGAAAAGTTTTCATATATGGCTGAGCTTGAGTTCAAAGAGCTTTATGTAGAGAATAGCGATGATGATACAACTGAGATTTCGCGGGATTATCGTTTATATATAGAGAGAGTTTATCTTGATTATCATCATGATGAGAACTACATGTTGAGAATTGGAAAATACAACTCCCCTATTGGTTTTTGGAACTTACTTCCTATTAATGTCTTAAGAGAAACTACTTCGAGTCCGCTTAGTTTATCTATACTTTTTCCAAAGTTTACAACGGGTGTCGGCGCTACGTATACCTCTTATATTGAGAATGAATTTAGAATAGATGTCATGCTTCAAAACAATGAAGATATTGATGATGAATACAATAACTATAAAGTTGATAAACATTATGGTTTTGGTATCTCTTATGAAAAAGATGCCTTTTCCATAAAAGCAAATGCCGGTTATTTTCATAAAATTCATGATGACAGTTATGCGGACAAGCTTTCCTATGCTCTTCTTAGCGCAAAATATGATTCACAAAAGTATCAGCTTTTAGCTGAGCTAGGTTCTCAAAAAGCTGATAATGATTTTACGACCACCTACGCAGGTTATCTTCAGGGTTTATACCGTTTTACAGAACAACACTTAGGGGTTATGAGGGTTGAATCGTATGAAGATAATGCACATGCCGTGGATGATAATATTGCAATTATCGGTTATACATACAGGCCTTTGTATCCGATAGCTATTAAAACTGAATATCAGTTTCACTCACTGAGAGAACAAAATCAATTTCTATTCTCTTTTTCGGTACTCTTTTAATGAAAAAAGCAGTCCAAGGATTCATACTCATTACCCTTTTATCGGTAGTATCTTTGGCTGACGAATATGCTGTTATCTCTAATAAACAAATGAAAGATTTGTCTATAACTCAGATAAAAGCAATATTTTTAAAAAAAATAACTTATGTAGAGGATGTAAAAGTTATTCCTGTAAATTTAGAAGCAAGAGATTCTTTAAGACTGCAATTTGAAAATGATATTTTAGAAATGGATTTTTCTAGATTAAAAGCGTATTGGACTTCACAACACTATCTTGGGCATAGACCGCCTGTGAGTGTAAAGTCAGAAGACAGTGTTATAACTTTTGTAAAAAAAGTTGAAGGTGCGGTAGGTTATGTTCATGTCCGCTCGCTCAATGACAGTGTTAAAATTCTTTACAAGTGGAGTGATTGATTGTTTGATTTTTTTCAGAAATCCTTACGGAATAAATTGCTTGCAACCTTTATAAGCATAGGTTTTCTTCCTTTTTTAACGCTTTTGGTTTACACATTATTTTTAAGCGAAACCAAGCTAGTGAATAAAGTTATTAATGAACAGTTCGACAGAACACAGGTTGTCATAAAACTTATCAACAATCATCTTAACTCTTTAACAAAAGAGATAGTTTTTTTAAGCTCTCTTGATTTAATGGACGACATTTTAACGGATGATTTAGACAAGAGACTCTCAAGACTTCTAACACAAAAGTCAAATGATTTAGATTTAGATATAACGATAATGGCTGTAAACATTGACGCTAATATAGTGGCTTCCTCAAGTATGCACAATTTACTTGATAAATTTGACATCAAAAAGTTTATAAACAAAGAGTATGGCACATTTATTGATAATAAAAAATTGTATATTTATTCAAAAGTTCATGCTTCCTTTGACAATGCCAAAGAGCTTGGATTGTTAGTATTGGAATATAATCTAGATAATTTAGACCTCTATTTAACGCACAAAAACAGCATACATTCTTACATAATAAATCCAAAAAATAATTTTACGATTGGAGAAGACCTGTCTTTAAATCTTCACTTTAATAAGGATGAAAACAGTATTATTGATAATGCACATGTTATTGTTTATAAAAGAATATCTTCTATTTTAGATGGTTGGTTCATCGTGTACGCCGTAGATAAAAGTGTAGCATTAGCGTTTTTATATGAATATATTCGCTTCATGCTCTATATGTCATTGGCTATATTTGTCTTCATAATTTACGTTGCAATTAAACACTCAAAAGATATGGTAAAACCTATAGAAGAGCTCACTGCAATAACAGATAATATAACAAATACGCATAACTACTCCACAAAGTTAGAAGTAAGTTCAAAAGATGAAATAGCCATACTAACCAACTCTTTCAACAATATGCTTGAAACCACATCATTAGCGCTCAAAACACTCGAAATCGAAAATAAGTTAAGATTAAAAAGATTTATACAGCTGATTGAAGTATTTAATACAATTATTCAAACTAAAAATGAAGATGAGTGTATAAATGTTTCTATTGAGCAAATAAAAATCTTAACAAAAAAAGACAACCTGTATTTTCAAAAAGAAAAACACAAGCATATTGATGAAGAATTTATTGCTTTAAATGTTACAGATTTTGAGAATGAAAAAAAAATTTATTTTGGTTCTATTAGCTTGGGGGTAAAAAAATTTGAAGATATAAATGAAAAAAGATTTTACAATGCCATTGCAACGATGATAACTTTGCAACTTGATAGAATTCGACTTATTAACAGAACAATGTCCGTATCAAAAGCCAAGTCTGCCTTCATATCCAATATGTCACATGAACTGAGAACCCCCTTGCACGCTATTATTGGTTCCACACAGTGTATGCTTGTTTATGAAGAGTTAAGTGACGACCAGCAAGATGCTATGGCAAGTATAGAATCTTCTGCGCAATATTTACTCGAAATGATAAATGACATTTTAGATATCGCTAAAATAGAAGCTGGGAAAATGGAGGCACATATCAGCGATGTAAATATTTTAGAACTGCTTCAAGACTGCTATAATATGCTCGAGCCTCTTGCTTCTGATAAAAATATACAATTTGACCTCCTTATAGAAAATTTTGAAAATAAATCTTACAAAACTGATCCAAAAATGTTTAAACAAATTGTTATTAACCTGCTCTCTAATGCTATTAAATTTACTGAATACGGAAGTATAAAACTCAACCTATACAGTGATGCAGACAATATATATGTCAGTATACAAGATAGTGGTATCGGTATATCCGACGATGATATTCAAGAGCTGTTTACTGACTTTACGCAAGTTGAAAATATTATGCAAAAAAAACATAGAGGTACAGGACTTGGGCTATCACTCAGTAAAAAAATGGCAAATATTCTTAATGGAAATGTTGTCATTCAAAGTAAGGGCATAGGTCACGGAACAAAAGCAATCTTTTCAATTCTTTTAATAAGCAGTAAAAAAATTTAATTTGCTTCTGCCTCTTCTTCGTAAAAACAAAGACCTTTATTTTATCTTATGTTTAAACCTTATATAAATAAATACAAGTTACAATAATGCAAGAATGGTAAAAGGAGTTTTCATGTATCGATTCACTTTGGGTTTATTAACAGCAATATTTTTAGTTGGTTGTGGGTCGGAGAATTCTGGTGATGCTACTGTTTATCATAATCAGGGAGAATCATGTCTGGTTTGCCACGGAGACAGCAGCACTTTGCTTGATTTAAAACAAAAGTTTACATCCGGAGCGACTGTTTACACGAGTTTAAATGCTTCTAATTTGGAATCTTTTGCGAATGGCTATGCGATTAGATTAGTTTTAGAAACTACAAATGAGGAAGTAGATTATATTACAGGAAACGGGATAGGAAATTCCCATGTCAGATACACGGATACGATAAATAATTATACGGCGCAGGTTATTGATGAAAATTATAATGTTGTAAACTCTTCAACACCTAATTCGCATGGATTCAGCAGACTTGAGTGCAATAGCTGTCATACCGAAAATGGTATTAATGGAGCCCCTGGAAGAATAACCTCTTATGATTATTACAGCACCTTGCCTGTCGATTCAAATATTTCAGAAACAGTTTCGTTTGCGCGCGACGTTTACCCTATTTTATATACCTCTTGCAGAAGTTGCCATACGAATAACAGGCCATTTAAAGTTTCTAACACTGTTTCTGCAACCTATGACAATATTATAATTAACAATTTTATTAATACGACAGATGTCAACGCTTCACTTTTGTTATTAAAATCTAATGGGCAGCTCGATCATGGCGGCGGATTGATATTTATTACACAGGATGTGAGATATCAAACGATGAGAAACTGGATTGTACAGGGTGGATTAAACAACTAAAAAGGAGTTTATTATGAAAAAATATACTTTAGCTTTACTGGTCGTTACATTGCTTGTTATTATTGGGTGTGGTGCTGAAAGTACTTCCCCCAGCGCTTCATCTGATAATAAAGACTTGAGCGTCATTCTCCATAATCAGGGTGAATCTTGTTTAGATTGTCACGGTGCGGGGAGTGAGAAAGAGTTTATATCCGGTGCAACTGTATATACAAGCTTGGATTCCAATGATTCTTACGCAGATGGATACACAATAAGATTGGTCCTAGAGGGGACGCATACGGTAGTAAATTATATACAAGGCAGCGGAATAGGAAACTCTCATACTCCGTACTCAGAATCAATAAATGATTTTACTGCGCAAGTTCTTGATAGCAACGGGAGTGTTGTAAATTCTTCAGCTACTGATTCGCACGGAGCCGATAAATTAAACTGTAATAATTGTCATACGGCAGAAGGTACAGGTAGTCCAAAAGCTCCTGGAAGAATCACCTACGATATGACAACAGCTCTAACAATATCTGTAAGCACAGTTTCATCCGATACACAAACAGAGGGAACAAACTTGGTCCATACGGTAGTAATGAGTGGTGCCTCTGCTTCAGATCAGGATTATACATTTACGCTTGGCGGCGGTACGGCAGATTCTGTAACAGATTATTCAGCTGCAATATTCAGTAATTCAGTTCTTAATAACGGCAATGGAACAATCACAGTTCCCTTTGGTGTGACAACGTTTACAATCACAACTCCTACTATTGATGATTCCCTTGTTGAAAGCACAGAAACATATAACTTAAATGTTGGAGGAATTACTGCAACTGGCACAATCTTGGACAATGACACAACAGCCGTAGCGGTTTCCTTTGGCAATGATGTAATGCCAATTTTAGTTGATGCATCAAAAGGTAATTGCATAGATTGTCATGCAACAAGCAGTAAAAGAAAATTTCAAGTTGGTGATGCCGCATACACATATAGTAATATAATTACCAATAGTTTCATAAGTGTCTCATCTCCTGACTCTTCAGTCCTTCTCATTAAGGGCAATGGAGGAGATGGTCACAATGGCGGAGACCAACTTACGGATGTTCATTACAAAACAATAAGAGACTGGATAGCAGAAGGTGGATTAGAAAATTAAGTAAACCATCCCAATTTCAGTGAATACTGGAGTTGGAATTGTTGAATTTGGCAGAACTTTTGGGATATTTGATAATTTTAGTTGCTTATGTTGTGTTATTTTATTATGATGATTGTATAAAAATGAGTGGCGCGGTGGACCGGGCTCGAACCGGCGACCCCCTGCGTGACAGGCAAGTATTCTAACCAACTGAACTACCACCGCGCATATAATAAGTAAAAATTTGTTTTGCAAGTTTGTTGCAATACAAATGGTGGGCACTACTGGACTCGAACCAGTGACATCTACCTTGTAAGGGTAGCGCTCTACCAACTGAGCTAAGCGCCCGTAAAAACACCAAAATGGCGACCCCTAAAGGATTTGAACCTCTGTCCCTACCATGAAGTGATAGTGTCCTTGGCCACTAGACGAAAGGGTCACTTTCATACAACAAAAGGTTTGTTAATGGTGGGCACTACTGGACTCGAACCAGTGACATCTACCTTGTAAGGGTAGCGCTCTACCAACTGAGCTAAGCGCCCATTTATACTAAAAAACTCATGGCGCGGTGGACCGGGCTCGAACCGGCGACCCCCTGCGTGACAGGCAAGTATTCTAACCAACTGAACTACCACCGCATACATGTTTTAGTTTTATAAATGGTGTCCTGTGATGGATTCGAACCATCGGCCACATCATTAAAAGTGACGTGCTCTACCAGCTGAGCTAACAAGACATTCTCTCCTAAATGTTTAAGAGGTCGAAATTATAGACAAATAGATTTTGTTTGTCAAGATATTTTTTAAATATTTAAAAAAAACATCTCTTTGTCAATTAAGACAAGCATTTTAATAGCAAATAACACGCTTTGTTCTTGTATATAGTTTCTGTCTCCATTTAAATTTAAGGATACCTCTTTGTGCGCTTTTTTTGTTCTGACACCTATATATACTGTCCCCACAGGCTTCAACTCAGTTCCGCCACCCTCTCCCGCGATACCGCTGATGGACAAGGCATAATCGCTATTGCTGACATTCAAAGCGCCATCACTCATTTGTGAAACAACTTCACTGCTCACTGCACCAAATTCTTCTAAAGTTTTATGCTCAACCGCAAGCCAATTCTCTTTTAATTCATTTGAATATGTTACAAGAGAACCATCAAGTATTTTAGAAGCCCCATTTTCCCTAGTAAAATAATAAGAAAGAAGCCCCCCGCTGCAGCTTTCTGCAAATGTAAGTTTCTTCTGATTCCTTGAAAGTGTCTCTATTATATATTGAATTATGTTTGACGCGCTTAGGAGCTTATGCGGTAAAAGTTGTTTTGCCGCATGTATAAATTTTGATATATTTCCATATTTTTTGCTTTCAATATCCACCTTTAACCAACCATCTATCAAACTCACTATCTCAATATGAACATCATAAGTTTGAGCGATTGGACTCAGCATAGCAACCGCACTCTCTTTATCTTCTTCAAAGATATGTATGGTTGCTTTGGAGTCTTGATTTTGCAACAAAATTTCCGGTAATTTTTGCATTTCGTCCATGTACAATACATTAGTAAGAGAATTCTCGTACTCCAGCAGATAGCTGCCGCTTTCAAAAACTGAACAATTTGAAGGAATCAGCATGTTATCTTTTAATATCTGGTTATCTCTCGTTACTGTGCAGATTAATTTTCCGACAGTTGATGAGTTTTGTTTTGTCGTAACAATGATTATTTTATGAGATGAATTGAACTCTTTTTCCAGATGCAAGAACAAGGCATTGTCGTTTTCTTTAAAATACGTGACGGAGTTTATGTAATCTGTTTTTTGTTCTATTTTTCGAATAATGTATCTTTTGAGCGGCTCATTATAAATAAACTTATTTCCAATAAATAAAAGATGTAATTTCATGCCCTACACAGCCTTTGTAGCAGATTTATTTTTGCCCATTATAGCACTGTTTTAACTATTTAAAGAAGCTTTTAAACCCTTTAAAGATACAATCCAAAAATTTTAATACACTTTATGAGGCACAAATGGACTATAAAGATACCCTACTTTTACCTACTACAAATTTTGCCATGCGAGGCAATCTAACACAAAACGAGCCAATTCGCTACTCTGCATGGTATGAAAATAAAATTTATGAGAAGATGAAAACTGCGCGAAAAGGCGCACAAAGTTTTACGCTTCACGACGGTCCTCCGTACGCAAACGGCCACACCCATATCGGTCATGCTTTAAATAAAGTTTTAAAAGACATTATTGTCAAACATAACTATTTTAATGGAAAGTCAGTCCGTTTTACTCCGGGTTGGGATTGCCATGGACTGCCGATAGAGCAGCAAGTTGAGAAAAAACTTGGTGGAAAACAAAAAAAAGAGCTTTTAGAAACTGCCAAAATCCGTGAACTTTGTCGTGCCCATGCCTCTGAATTTGTCAACATTCAAAGAGATGAATTTAAAAAACTCGGTATTTTGGCCGACTGGGAAAATCCTTATGTTACTATGGACTTTAAATTTGAGGCAAATATTTACAGAACTCTTTGCGGTGTGGCTAAAAAGGGGCTTTTAATTGAGCGAAGCAAGCCTGTTTTTTGGTCATGGGCGGAGAGAACTGCACTTGCTGAAGCCGAAGTTGAGTATGAAGACAAAGAGTCGCACTCAATCTTTATCGCTTTTGAATTGAGTGATGAGGCTAAAATCAAACTTGGCATTTTAACGAAGGCAGCTCTTGTTATATGGACAACAACACCTTGGACCATACCCGCAAACACAGGTATCGCACTCAATCCTGAGGAAGAGTATGTCTTAACTACAACCGGCTACATTGTCGCTAAAGAGCTTTTAAACTCTCTTAAAGACCAGCATGTTCTCGGTGGAGATATTGCAAAAACTTTTCAAGCAGTAGAATTTGAAAACTTACTTGCAATCAACCCTCTCAACAACAGAACTTCCCGCATCGTTTTAGGCGAACATGTTTTAATTGACAATGGAACAGGCTGTGTGCATACTGCTCCCGGACACGGTGAAGACGACTACAGAATTGGTCTTGTTTATGATTTGGAAGTCGTTATGCCTGTCGATGAAACAGGCTGTTTTGATGAAACAGTCGTAGGACTTGGTTTAATTCCACATGCCGAAAATTTTGTCGGTAAACATATCTTTAAATCCAATGATGAACTTATTGAACTTATGGGTGAAAGTGTTTTAAAAGTAAGTAAATTTACCCACTCCTATCCGCATTGCTGGAGAAGTCATACTCCGCTTATATTTCGTGCTACAAAACAATGGTTTATCAGTGTAGATGAAAAACCTCTTGGCAAAGATAAAAGTTTAAGAGAAATTGCTCTGAGCGAAATTGAAAAAACTATGTTTGTTCCTGAGAGTGGAAGAAAAAGACTCACATCTATGGTTGCAAACCGTCCTGACTGGTGTATTTCCCGTCAAAGAGATTGGGGTGTGCCGATAGCATTTTTCAGAGTGAAGGCGACCGGTGAAGTTCTTTTGGATGAGAAAGTTTTAAACTTCACTGCCATGATTTTTGAGATGAAGGGAAGCGATGTTTGGTACTCTATGCCAATCGAAGAGCTTCTCTACCCGGGTGCCGGCTATAAAGCGGATGAGCTTGAAAAGGTAACAGATATTTTAGATGTTTGGTTTGACAGCGGTTCCACATGGAATGCGGTTTTAAAATCCCGCAACTATGATGCGGGCGAATATCAGGCTGATTTATACGTAGAAGGTTCTGACCAACACCGCGGATGGTTTCAATCTTCTCTCTTTTTAAGTGCTGCAGTTGAGCACAAAGCGCCCTATAAAGGCGTTTTAACTCATGGCTTTACGGTGGATGAAAAAGGCGAAAAAATGTCTAAGTCTAAGGGCAATGTTGTTGCACCTGAGAAAGTTTTAAAAGAGTACGGAAGTGAAATACTTCGTCTTTGGGTAGCTTCGAGTGATTATCAGGGTGATTTAAAAATCTCTGATGGTATTTTAAAACAGACTGCTGAAAACTACCGCAAACTTAGAAATACTTTTAGATTTTTAATGGCAAACATTAATGACTTGGAAACTTTAGTTCCACATGCCCAAATGAGCGAACTTGACAAATGGATACTTGAAGTTGCACAGAAAGTATTTAACGACACCCATAAAGCTTTTTCCAACTACAACTTTGTTCACGGCATGAGTTTGTTAAATAATTTTATTGTGAATGAATTAAGCGGAATCTATTTAGACATTACAAAAGACAGACTCTATTGTGATGGCGCAAACGACACTCACCGCCGTGCAAGTCAAAGTGCGATGGCAATTATCACAAAATCGTTGCTTCTTTTAATAGCTCCGATTTTAACTTATACGGCGGATGAAATTATAGATAACGCACCTGCAATCATAAAAGGCGACGCAAAAGATATTTTTGATTTAACATACTCTGCTATTGAAGTGGACAAAAGTGGTTTTGCACACGAGTATATGAATGAAGCCAGAGAAGGTTTTTACGAAGTTGTCGATAAACTAAAAAAAGAAAAAACTATTAAAAGTACCCTCGAACTTGTAATTTGCACCGAATCGCAAGTAGTCCTTCAAATGGATTCTACCGAGGCTGAAGACTGGTTTGTTGTTTCGGATATTTTTGAAGACAAACCAAATGAAGAGATACTTGGAACTTTCAAAGTGGATGAAGATACTTTTGTTATCTCTAAAGCAACAAAAGCAAAATGTCCAAGATGCTGGAAATATCACTCAGCGAACGAAGATTCCACATGCCCAAGATGTTCAGAAGTTTTAAATGCCTAACTTTGCCGAACCTGTTTCTTTTACATTTATAGCACTCAGTATTGTTGCTATATTTGTTCTTGTGGCTGTTGGCATAGCATTTGTCAAACTAGGGAAAAAATCTATAAATCCAGAGGGCTGATAACTCTGGATTTGTTCATTTCAGAGACTACATGAGTGTATATCATCGTAGTTTCAACACTTTTATGCCCCAGTAATTCCTGAATACTTCTCAAATCTATTCCAGCTTGTAGTAGATGTGTAGCGTATGAGTGTCTAAATATATGGGAAGTTACTCTTTTGTTAATATTGCTCTTTTGAGATGCTACTTTAATATTTCTTCCTAGAGTAGTTGGATGAATATGATGTCTTCGTACTATTTCACTTCGTGGATCTTTAGAAACATTATTCATAGGGAAAAGAAACTGCCATTTTGTATCATACTTAGCTCGAGGATTCTTCTTTTCTAAAGCAAATGGTAAAATACAGAACCATAGCCATCTTTTAGGTCTTTTTGATGAATATTTTCAACATAATCTACTTGTGCCAATAATCTCTGTTTTAACTTTAAAGGTAGAGGAACTGTTCTATCTTTAAGAGATTTACTGTCCCAAATATAGACTTTGTCAAACCCAAAATCTATATCTTTTATTCTTAAACTAAGTGCCTCATTCATTCTTAGTCCACAACCATACATTAGTGACACAAGCAACTGGTAAATACCAGTGACATTTTCTAAAATATTTTGTACCTCTTCTTTTGTGAGCACAACTGGGATATGCTTTCGTTCTTGGGCACGAAGTGCTTGAATATTTTGATTGCTCATATCTATACCAAGAACTTCTTTATATAAAAATAAAATAGCACTAAAAGCTTGGTTTTGAGTTGTTGGAGATACTTTTTTCTCAACTGCAAGATATGTCAAGAACTGTTCTATTTCTGCCTTGCCCATCTCTATAGGATGCTTTTTATCATGAAAGAAAATATAATTCTTAATCCAGCCAACATAAGTTTTTTCAGTTGAATAACTATAATGTTTAAATCTTATCTTATCTCTTACAATATCCAATAGTTTTTTCTTTCCACTCATTTTAAACCTCTTCTATTATTATCTAAACACAATGCAAAAATAATTGATTTTTAAACAATTATCTAAACACTTTGTTCAAATAACGCCATAAATCTTGCTAAAAGTTTTTCTTAACTTTTGGAAATTATAGTTATTTTTACAATACTAGGAGTCTGTCGGACTCCAATCATCCAACAATAAGCAACTAAACAGTAAAATACCAACTCCTAAATACAATTACAAAAAGATTTTTATATGGCAAAAGAGTACCTTAGTTCTAACAGACAACAAGCATATTTATTAC
>JAHJJX010000031.1 GCA_018822665.1 bacterium | reverse complement strand
TTCCGTAACACAAGTGAATGTTACAGCCGCAGAATCTCAAATTAGAGATGTTGACTTTGCCGCAGAGAGCGCAAACTTTGCTAAACATAATATTTTAGCGCAGTCAGGTTCGTATGCGATGAGTCAGGCTAACGCTGTTCAACAAAACGTACTTCGTCTGCTTCAGTAGATGAAATAGCGGCGTGAGCCGTGCATATTTCTTCATAAAACCGGAGGTTATCCTCTGGTTTTTAGAAACTCTTCAATCTTGCTTATATAGATGTCGGCGATGTCGTACATCTCACTCTTTAATAATTTGTCTAATTTTTTGATGTGTCTTTTTTCATTTTTCAGCTCTTTAGCGTTCATAAAATCGATGATTATTGCCAATGAATATTTGAAAAATAGCAGATAAGTTTGTACTATATTTTTATTTTGTGGACCTTTTTTGTGTAAAATAGATGAAATAAGACCGAGCAGGTCATAAAGATATTTTTCTGTATTCGTATGTGAAAGATTGTCGTATTCATCAATGATTGCACGAATATTTTTCGCACTTTCAAGCCTTTTTTGAATTAACTCAATATCTTGAGGATGGAGATTTTTTAGAGAATGACTTAAAAACAGAGAATGAAGAGATTGGCTTAATATTTCTTTATCCAACTCCGGCAGATGCTCTGTATGTACATCCTTTATAGAAGTGGGAATTGCTTTTGATATTTTAGCGCCTTCGCTCAAATTGTAAATTTTTTGGTCTGCTCTTTTGATGCTGGAGATATTTCTGTAAAGCGATTGAACGGAGGTATGCAAAAGGGAGTTTGTATAGACGATATCTTTAAAATTTCCCTGAATCGGGAAAAGGTTTTTGATATATTCCATAGTGCTTTGAAGCTCATGTTTCTTGTCTAGGTTTATTTTTTGAAAATCAACATGTTCTTCATCGGCATGCGTTCCCCCCGTTTCTTGATTAACAGCCAAATCGAGACCCAGAAGATAAAGATTTTGCGTGTTGAAAACTAGCGACATAAAAAGGCTTGAAGAGCCAATACACGGGGCATAGATAGAACCGGAATTTTTAACGAAATCGGTACCTTCATCATAGTAAAAAATCTGCTCTTTTTTAAACATTTTTCTTACTATTGTAGGGGTGTTGGGACCAAAGAGCACAAGAGCATGGTCTAAAAAATCTGTTTTGCAGGCATCTCTAAAATGTTCTGCCGATATATCATCACCATCAAGATGTGTTATCAAATCGGGTTTAATGTTGTGTTTATTGAGGGTGTTTAAGGTAGCAGAAACGGCAATGATTATAAATTTTTTGTGATTGTTTTTTATCCACTCTATATTTTTTTGAAATGAGGGACCGGCGGCTAGAAGCAAAACAGGTTTGTCATAAAAAAGAGCATCGTTAAAATGGGTACCGACATTTAAAAGATTATAACCGTCATTTAAATATTCCAGAGGCTTGAGTGATTTAAACAGTTCTGCTTTATAGGGAAAAAATATAAAAGATTGGGTGGTAATGGCATTTTGTATTTGTTTGAGTTTATCGTTTGAATGGGTAGGGAATTTGAAATATTTTATATATCTGTTAAAAAAGAAGTTGCCTTCGAGAAAATTGGTCATCGTCTGTAAAAAGATATTTTCATCATCCGATATCGCAAAATAAAGCTCGGCATCTTCTGCTAATTCATAATATTTTGTTGTAAACAAAGAGAGCTTAAAAATTTCTAGATTATCTTCAACTATAAGGTACTCGCTTGCGGATACTTTTTGATGGATAAGGGGAATATGCAAACCAATCCCAACCCCGATAATCATAAATTTATATATTTTTTTCATAGTGTCGAATTCACTAAAGTTTTGAGAATAATAGCTCATAATAGGGAGTACGCCTTCTATAGTTTTTGAAGTGGTATCCAGATTTTTGAGACCCTCAGGGCTAAAGTTATAGACGGGGAAACCCTCAAAGATATAGGAGTTTTTTCTGAAGTTGATTTTATTGACGAATTGTTTTGAGATTTCGAGTGAGTCGCTTTCGTAAAGATATTTGTTTGATTTTAAATCTTTAATGTCAAAGTATCCGTTGATATACTCCAAATCAAACTGCGGAACAAAATCGCCATTTTGGATGGCGCGTTCAAAGATATGCAAGAGCTTGGACAGCTCTTTATGATTTTTGGCTAAGTATTCTAAATTTTTTTGATATGTTTGAATCGCCTGATCTTGTATCGCTTCCATGAAGAGAGCCTTTTTGTCTTTTTAGTAGCAAAATATATTCCTTTTTTAAAGGTTCGCAAAAAGAATCTGTGTTATTTTAAAATCAATCTCTTCATCAATATCGATAGAATATTTTTTATCCATTTTATACGCAAAAATATTATTTTGAAGCATAAAACTTTTTTCTTCCAGAAGCTTATCGGTTTGACAAACATCAATGGCTCCGTTGAGTCTGTAATATTGTTCAAAATCCTGACTTCGCTTGTTTTTAATCTCATCTCTTAAAAAATTATGCATGCTGTCGTTTTGCGGCAAAGTATTGGCCCAAAGCGGTGTATGCTCCATCTCGCAAACCGAGATGATTGCATCTGCTTGTTTGCTAAAGAGCAGCTCGATAGCCTCGTCTATATGTTTTTCATTTCTAAGGGGGGAGGTGGGCTGAAGCAAGACGATATAGTCATAGCGGGGCATATTGTCAATCGTATGTTTTATGGAATCAAAGGTGGTTGAAGTATCGGCGGCGAGATGTTTTGGTCTTTGAATAATCTCTGCTCCGAATTGTTGCGCAATAAGAAGAATCTCTTCATCATCGCTTGTTACAAGCACTTTGTCTATATATTTGCTTTTTAATCCGGCTTCAATGCTCCAGGCAAGGAGAGGTTTTCCGGCTAAATCCAAAATATTTTTTCTTGGAAGTCGTTTACTCCCTCCGCGTGCGGGGATGATGGCTAAAAAAGTTTTCTCTTTAAACATTAAAATACCTTGGAATATTCGGAATATTCGTTATTTGCTTTTTCAAATTCTTCCATTCTTCCGATATCCAGCCAATACTCTTTGATGGGGAAAGAGAGCGTTTGAAAACCGCTTTTAATGAGTTTGTCAAAGAGCGAAGGCATGTCGTAAAACTCATCATAAGGGATGGATTCTAATGCAATAGGGTTTAAAACATAAACGCCTGCACTCACAAAAAAGTTATAAATCGGCTTTTCTTCTATGGAAGTGATAGCGTTGTTTTCAATATTGACAACCCCGTAAGGAACTTCAAAATCATATTCTCTGATACCCATTGTTGCATGTGAATTATAAATCGTATGATAATCCATCATGTGTTTAAAGTTAATATTGGTAAGCAAATCGCCATTCATGACAAAAAACGGCTCGCTTAATTTTTGTTTCATTAAAGAGAGTGACCCTGCCGTTCCCATTCTTTTATTTTCATGGATATATTCGATGTTTACTCCAAATTTGGAGCCGTCTCCAAAATACTCCTCTATCATTTCTGATTTGTAGCTCACGCTGAGTATGATGTTGTGAAAACCGTATTTTTTGAAGTTAAGGATAATTGTTTCAAGAATCGGCTTGTCACCCACTTTGAGCATAGGTTTTGGAAGTTTATGCGTGAGGGGGCGAAGCCGTGTGCCTAAACCTCCAACCATTAAAACAACCTTGTTGCTTTTGTCGGTAGGCTTTAAAAGTGCATCCACTTCTTCAATACCGATAGGTCTGCCCTCATGGTCGACAATTGGAATCTGGTAAAGTTTTTTCCCAAGAGCAAGAGAAAGAATCGTTTCTTTGGAAGCTTCCATACTGCAAACGGTCGGTTCTTTGAAGATTATGGTTTCAATCGTATCTTGAAGTGTTAAATCTTTAAGAAGACCCCTTCGGATATCTCCGTCGCTGATGGTTCCGATGAGCTTTCCCTCATCATCAATCACGAGGGCTATTTTCATCGCACCGTCATCAATGATTTTTAATGCTTCTTTGATGGTGGATGTAGACTTTAATAAAATATTTTGTACATTATTCATTGGGTATTTTCTTTAAATATAGGATGTTTCAGTTCCCATTTACCGTGATTTTTTTCCCATAAATGAGGCGACCTCCAGCTGTCGATGATGTCGTAGTAGTGCTCCTCGCCGATATCGCAGTAGTGTAAAAAAGTTTTGAAATGCAGAGCAGGAAATTCTCCATCAAACCTTTTTACCAAACGGATTCCCTCTTCACGTGTGATATGCCCGTCTCTAATTTCATGGGCAGTATCGGATGTTGTTCTTCCCAAACCGAATTTTATATATGCCAAATAGTAATGAAACCCGTCAATTTGATCATCAAAAGAAGCATACTTCGAGTAGGTACCTTCATTTCTCGCAAATCTTGGTTTAAACCCCGTATGTTCCACTGCATGGTAATACAGCTCTTGAGGTATCCATTTTTTATAATAACCAAAAAAGTGGATATTGAGTCCAAGTTTTTCAAGTTTTTCATTTTCCGGAGCCATATAAGGGAGAATGTCATTGGAATGAATTCCGTATTCAAGCAAATCTTCGGGAGCGAGTCCGGAAAAATAATGCTCCTTGTGGTCTGTTTTATAATCACGGTTTGGCTTAAAGGCATTTTTCATATTGCCTCCATACTCAACTTCACCGTTTTCTCCGTACATAATAAGCGATACATTGTGTTTGAGTGCCATCTGCATCGGGTAGTTTGTCTGTCCGTAAATAAAGGGCTGAAAAGGGTCTCCCAAAACTTCAAAAGAGATTTTTGTCAATTTTCTGTGAATGCGCCCGTTTGGAGTGCCTAAAATATTATCAAAGCCTCCGGTGTGAATATGGCCCTGAAAATTATCGAAACCGTCTTTTGTCCACAGATGCGGAGACCATGTGACTGTGAGAGGATTCATCCCGTATTTGTATTTTAATTGGTAAGCAACAAAAGCGCTGTCTTTGCCGCCGCTTGAAGGAACAATGACATCATAGGAGCCGTCGTTTTTTCTGTATTTATTGCACAGCTCTTTTAATTCTTTCTCTCTCAATGCCCAATCAATTTTTGTTTTTTTAAACTCGGCATATTGGCAAGCCGCACAAACCCCGTGCGCATCAAAGGTGATGCGGGGACGCTGGTTGGATAGAGTACACTTTGTGCAATATTTTACTTCCAAGGGGAGATTATATCTTGTCTGTGTGTTTTTATTTTCAATCATAAGTCAGCCCTCGAATTCGATAAAATTTTTAAATAGCCGTATCCCTGCTTCGCGACTTTTTTCAGGATGAAACTGCACCCCAAAGAGATTGCCTTTTTGTATGGAGGAGACAAATTGATGGGATGCGTATGCGGTGGTTGATAAAACATCATGAAAATTTACAACTTCATAGGAGTGCATAAAATAAAATTCTTTATTTTCTATACCGCTGAAGAGTATGCTCGGTTTGATGACATCGACTGTGTTGAACCCCATGTGGGGTATTTTTGCATCGATGAGCATAGGTCTAACCTCTGCGTTGATGCCGCATAAGCCCTCGGTTTTTCCATATTCAAAACCGACAGAGGAGAGTATCTGCATCCCAAGGCAGATTCCTAAAGTCGGTTTTATTTTTATCTGCTCTTTTAAGGTATCAAACAAATCACTGCTTTTGAGTTCGCTGATAGCATCTTTGAAGCTTCCGACTCCCGGAATAATTATTTTATCCACATTTTTAAGCTCTTCTTTGAAGTTGACGACTTTAAGCGTTCCCCCGGCTTTTTCAACAGCTTTGATTATGCTGTGAATATTTCCGGCCATTCCATAGTTGATAATTCCTATTATATGACGCATGCTGATACCTTGATGCCGTTTTGCTGTAAATAATTTTTTATATCGCTTATCGTGAGCTTGTCGTAATGAAGCAGACTTGCAATGGCGACACCGCTTGGTTTTGCATAGTGTATAAGCTCTAAAATATCTTTAAGTTCTCCGGCTCCGCTTGTTACAACGACGGGAATATGAACACTCTGCACCACTTTTTTTGCAAGCTCCAAGTCAAAACCTCTCCCCACTCCATCGCAATCCACAGACTGAAGGAGTATTTCTCCCGCACCTCTTTGTTCCACCTCTTTAGCCCACTCTATGACATCTTTGCCGCTTTGAATTCTTCCGCAGTCGCTATAACATTCCCATCTGTTATCCCATTTTTTGGCTTCAATATTGACGACAACCGCCTGATTACCAAAAATTTGGGCAGCTTCGTTGATGATTTGGGGATTTTCCTGTAAGGCATAGGTATTTAAAGCAACCTTGTCGGCTCCCCTGTGAAAAAGCTGTGAAAAATCTTCTATGCTTCTTACTCCTCCGCCGACACAAAAAGGGATGAAGAGTTCTTTCGCGCTCTCCTCTATGTGAGAAAGCAAAATCTCCCGCTGATAAAGTGAAGCGACTATGTCGATGTAGTAAACTTCATCCGCACCCTGCATATAATACTTTTTACAAAGCTCCGCAGGTGTTGCTATCACCTTCAGCCCTTCAAAGTGCAGGGGTTTAACGACATAAGGCGGTTTTACATCCAACTTTACAATTATTCTTACATTCATCTAGTTCCCTTGGATATCATAAAATTGCTTTTTCAATATATCGTTTAAATCAGTATTTTTTATAATTTCTTTGATTTTTTTACTTGCCATAGCCTCTCCGTAAGGGTTGCTTGTGTTGCGTAAAGTTTTTTGAAATTCTTTGGAGTAGCTTTTTTGTATGGCGTTTTGTATGGAGGCAAGGTTTGGCTCGCAATCAATAACGCTGCTCGCTTTGATTCTCCCTTTTTGTCTGTCGCCGATGTTGATGGTGGCTATTTTAAAGCTTGGTGCTTCAAGCAAGCCGCTAGAACTGTTGCCGAGAAGAGTGTCGATATATTGCAAAGCGCTGAGATAGCGTAACTGCCCCATGGAGATAAAGCTGATGGATGTATGAAGATTTCTGGAGACATACAAATCAATCATTTTGTTAATAACTCTTCCCTGCGTGTCGCTGTTGGCTTTTGTAAAGATAATATGTGTTTCTTGAAGTTCATCGAGTGCATCAAGCAGTTCTTGAAACTGTTGCGAAGCAGTCGCATTTTCCAAGGTGACAGGATGAAAAGTAACTAAAATATTTTTATTGCCAAGCTTAAAATCAATGGATTTTTCAAACTCCTCTTTGCTTAACAGTTTCAATCTTTTTATATTTTCTATCCCCATGCCGCCGAAATTAAAAACTCTTTTTGGCTGTTCCCCTAGCTGTATGACTCTGTTTTTATACACATCGGCGGCTGTAAAATGAAGATGGCTCATTTTTGTTATGCCGTGTCGCATAGCGTCATCAAAGGCACCCTCCGTCAACTCTCCGCCGTGAAGATGTGCTATGGGAATTCCGGCTATCATGGCTGTGCTTACGGCAGAAAATATCTCGTATCTATCCCCCAAAACCAGTACGATATCGGGTTTTAAATCTTCATACGCCTCAGCAAATCCGATTTGGGCGAGTCCCATCGATTTTGAAATGCCAAGGGGAGTATCGCTAGATAAAAGCATCTCCACTTTTTTGTTTATCTTAAACTCTTTTTCTATCTCTTTGTAGGTTAAGCCAAATTCCGGACTCAGATGCATTCCCGTGACGATAATCTGAAGTTCCAAATCAGAATCTGCTTCTATCTCTTTGAGGAGCCAAAAAAGAAGGCCGTATTCTGCGCGCGAGCCGGTTATTGCACATATTTTTTTCTTATTCATAAGGGTTCATCTTCATCATAATCTTTGTGCGCGAGGGTATGCAAGATTTCATCCCATCGCATAGGGCTCATTCCCCCACCCGGTCTTTTAATGGTCAGATTTTCTTCACTGAAGGTTTCACCCTTTTTAATTTTGCGCGCAGCGACAATGGATTTTCTAGCAACGTGCATATTTGGCATTTCACTTTTGCTTGGTTTTTTTATCCCCTTGCCTAGAGCCAGTTCTATGTTGCGGATAGCTTTGACCATCGCACTTAATTCGTTCGGCTCAAGGGAGGCTTTATGGTCGGGTCCGTCCATGTTTTTATCGAGGGTAAAGTGTTTTTCGATACAGCATGCCCCCATCGCAACAGCGGCGATATCCACTTCGATTCCCAAAGTATGGTCACTGTATCCAAAAGCAATATCAAAAGTATTTCCGATAGTCACCATAGCCTTGAGATTGACATCTTCCATGGGAGTCGGATACATAGTATTTGCGTGAAGCACGGTGATATTTTCTTTTTTTGTTCCCGCTTGTAGTAAAATATCTAAAGCGTCTTCTATTTCGCCCATATCCGACATGCCCGTGGAGAGTATTATTTTTGTGTTTAGTTTTCCTAAATGCCTCAAATAGGGCAGGTTCGTAATTTCACCGCTTGGAATTTTAAATATTTCAAGCCCTAAGTCATGTAGAAGGTCTATGCTCTCACGGTCAAAAGGGGTAGATAAAAACATGATGTTTTTACTTTTGGAGTATAAAATCAGCTCTTTATGCGTCTGCACATCCAGTTCGAGTTTTTGAAGCATCTCAAACTGCGACTCTTCTTTATCGGTGAAGCGTTTTTGATACTCCGCTTTTTGCGCATGTTTGCTCACAAGCTTTTGGGCCTTGAAGGTTTGGAATTTTACGGCATCCGCTCCGGATTCACAGGCCGCGTCAATGAGTTTTTTTGCAAGTTCAACGGAGCCGTTATGATTTACTCCCGCCTCGGCGATAATAAATACTTTATTCATTTGACCACGCTCCCTGCTTTGATAAATCCGCTTGCGTCGGCATACTCCCTAAGAAGAGCCTTGCTTCCAAAAAAAGTGTTCTCTTGTACACGTGCCCCTCCGTTGATAACCGCAGAGGTGGAAATATGGCAATTGTCTTCTACGACGGCATCATGCTCGATGAGTGCCTTTGAATTAATAATACAGTTTTTGCCAACTCTGGCATGTGGATTGATAAGGGCATGATGCATCACCACCGTTGCCTCATCCACAAAAGCATGTCGGGAGACATAAGCAAGCGGGGAAATAATGCTTGGCATGTGGAACTTCAAACTTTTTAAAAGATGAAAGAGCTTTACCCTTGTTTCGTTGGATTTTATATGTCCTAGAGTAATGAGGGCATGTGGAAACTTTTTTCTTAAATCGGGCAAATCTTCATCACAGCCGATAATTTTATAGCCCAAAACATCCCGCGCAAGAAACTCTTTTTTATCAACAATTCCGGCGATTTTGTATTTGCCTTCTTGTTCTATTACGTCTATTACAGACTTGCAATGACCGCCGCCGCCTACGAGAATAATTTCTTTCATGAGATTCTCACACTGCTTGGTATGTTGACAAGACGCGCACTTAAATATTTTGAGTTTTTAAGCGCATCGCTTTGAGTATTTTTATACATCTCCAGCGAATTTAAAAGTTTCCATATCGGACGCGTCATGACACCCTTTGCATTGGAGAACTCTAAAAAAGCATCTCTTTGAGCTTTATTTTTAAACATAATTGCATGAAGCCAGTAGTTTGATTTTGCACCCTTTGGTTCTTTTATAAAGCTTATATCGTCCAATCCGCTAAAAAAATTCTCATATTCGCTTGCAAGGGCTCTTTTATCTTCCAAAAATCCGCGGAGCTGTTCGAGTTGTGCAACAAGAAGGGCGGCATTGAGGTTTGGCATGCGGTAGTTATAGCCAAGTTCATCATGTACATATTCGTAGGCATGTGGAATTTTTGCCGTGGTGGTGAGATGTTTGGCTCTTTTTGCAAGCGCTTCATCGTCCGTAACAATGACTCCGCCGCCGCCGGAGGTGATGATTTTGTTGCCGTTAAAACTAAAAGCACCCAAGCGCCCAAAAGTGCCTGTGTGTTTCTCTTTGTAAAAACTTCCCAAACTCTCCGCAGCATCTTCGAGCACTTCCACATGCCAGAGTTCGCAGATTGTTTTTATCTCATCGATTTTGCACGGATGCCCAAAAGTGTGCATAGGCACACATGCCCGAATCACTTTTTTAGTTGTTTTATTGATACATTCGCCATGGAGTATCTCACAGTTTGTCTCAAAAAATTTCTTTATGGCATGTGGACTTAATCCCAAAGTGTCCAAATCAACATCCAAAAACAGAGGTTTTGCACCGGTGTAGCTTATGGCGTTGGCGGTTGCCACAAAACTCAGAGCCTGCGTGAGAACTTCATCGCCGCTTTTTACTCCGGATAAAAGCAGGGCTATGTGAAGTGCAGACGTTCCGTTGACCGTGGCAATAGCGTAGCGACAACCGACAAATTTCGCAAAATCTCTCTCAAACGTATCGACAAACTTGCCTACGCTTGAGACAAAAGTGGAGTCGATACATTCATTAAGATATTTTTTTTCATTGCCGATAAAACGGGGTTCATGTAGAGCAATAAACTCTTTTTTGCCATAAAGCGCTTGTATAAAATCAATAATATTCTGCATCTTACATCTTTGCATCAAGATATTTACCCGTTTCCACATGCCCAAACTCCGGGAGAAGTTTGAAAAACTCTTTGAGGATATCTTCTTTACTCCAAAAAAGATTTCGCTTCATGCTTCGGATATTGTTCGTAAAAGAGTTCAATAAATTTTCATTATAAAGAGGCTCATTTTTTATAAGACCGATAGATTTAAATCTCTGCATGTCCAAAATCTCATTGTCGGTGTAAAACTCTTCAAAATCTTTTTCTCCGCTTGTGTCGCTTGCTCCAAAAAGACAAGGCCATTTCCCTTCATCAATCAAAGTTGCGCAAAGCTCTCTTGCCTCATCCTCATTCGCGCAAAGATAGGGTTCGTATCCTAACTCTTTGAGATACTTAAGCGCGATATCCGCAAAAGAGACAAGGTGCAAAGTATCATCGAGTTTTGGGAAAAAGATATCGCGGTTCTCCCCGAAGATACAGCTCATAAGACAAAGCTCACCGCTTTCTTGGGGTGTCACAAAGTAGCGTTTTATATCGTTTGGTGCAACGATGGGCTGTCTTTTTTGGATTCTCTGGTTAAATCCGTGCAAAAGGGAACCGTCGCTAAATGCGACATTGGCGAATCTTGCGGTAGATATTTTGATGTATTTGCTGCGGCGCATTAAAAACATCTCCATGATACGTTTGCTCGCTCCCATCATGTTTACGGGATTTGCCGCCTTGTCCGTACTGACGCAGAAATATTTTTTGCTGCGTTTTTGAATTGCCTGGGCTATGGTCTTGTCCGTATTGAAGATATTGACATCAAGCATCCTCATCAGGGTGTAAGGGTCCTTTTCGCTTCGCACATGTTTAAGGGCGGAGAGGTTTAAAACATAATCATACCTGCCGTCATTTTGTATAAAAGCGTCATATTCTATGGAGCCGACATCAAGGGCAAAGGTGGCAAATTCCCCCTCTATATAACCAAGACTGCTCCGTATGTCACGGACAAGCTCAACCATGTTGTTTTCGCTGATATCCACGACATGAAGTCTTTTGGGTTTGCGTTTAAATATCTCTTTTACAACGGCCTGACCGATACTTCCGGCTCCTCCGATTACCAAAAAAGAGGAGGAGGCAACCGTCTCGCAGAGCTGAGTTGCACATGCCGAAATATCCTCCATGAAAAGTTCTTTTTCCCGTCCTATAAGTTTGAGTATATCCATCTTATTTTGCTTGGTCTATGTAGTAGCTGTAGATGATGTGGTCTAAAATCATGTGCATATCTTCCACGAGTCCGTATTCGTTTTTTGGGGTATCGACATGAAAACTGATATGGGAGAGTCTTTTGAGTTCCCCTCCGTCAAATCCCGTGACGCCGATGACGGTAGCTCCCTGCTCTCTTGCATAGCTTAGCGCTTTTGTGATGTTTGAAGAGTTTCCGCTGCAAGAGATGGCGATAAGCAGATCATCCTTGGAGATTCTGTTTTTGAGCTGCATGTAAAAAACATTTTCGTACCCGATATCATTGGCGATGGCACTGCAGACGGGAGTGTTGTCGCTGAGACTCTGCACATCAAAATTTCTTATATCTCTTCGCTTGAGTCCGACCCCCAAATCATTCACCATGTGCGAAGCGGTAGCGGCACTTCCTCCGTTGCCTATGATGTAAATGCGTCCTTTTGTGCGCTCGAGTGCCTGAATGATTTCTGCGATAGCATCCGTATCTATGCTTTGCAAAAGTGCTATGAGTCTGCCTGTGTAATCTTTTGCAAAGTTTTTCACTAATGTTTCTCCTCTTACGAACCCTTAAGTCAAAGTGTTGTATTTTACTCAAACAAATCAAATATAAAGATTAAAACAATGCATGAAGATATTTACTTCCTTAGCCCAAAGGAAGCTCTGCGGGTTGCCTCACAACAAAACAGATGGGGCGAAAACAATTATTATTTACAGTTATGTTACTATGAAGGTGAAAAGATAGAGAGCGATTTGGCAAATCTTGTACATCTTCCAATAGAAAATCTGCTCGAAACATTGGCTTACGGCACATACAGAATACCCTCAAAAATAGATTTTACGGGATTGGAAATATCGAGTGATATTAAATTAGAGGTGTTAATGAACTTTAATTTATCCATTGAACAGGCAAAAATGTATAGAACACAGCTTAATACACATTATTTGCAAAAAATGAAAAACTCTTCGCCGGATTTTAGCGAGCGTTTAAGATTTCACCTCTGCGCCAATGTTTCAACCCAAGTGATGCAGTACGTATCTAAAAATATCGCCAATACTTTAAGAGATATGGGTTATGAAGTTTGTTTTGAATTGTATGAGGGGATAGAAGATTTAAGTTCTTTTAAAATTATGTCAGAGTTTCAGCCCCATGCCACAATCAATATCAATAATCTCAACAATACTTTTTTAAGCGATTCTATTTTTAATTTTGTCTGGTTTCAAGACCCGATGCCGATTTTATATGATGAGAGCAAAATCCATTTAAGACAAAGAGACATTATTTATGCGCTCTCGGATATGATAATGAAGAAAAAATTTATCAAAGAGAGCTATGAGATTCAGAGGTTTTGTGTCAGTAAGAGTGATTTTTACAGGGATGAAACAATTCAAAAAGAGAATAAAATCATTTTTATAGGTTCCTCTTATGCCGCTGTTTTAAATAAAGAGATAAGCGATAAGAGATTCAGAGAACTTTATAATATTTTTAGAGAAAACCTGAACACGGGGATGAAAATAACGCCGGAGTATGTTGGGGAACTCTCACGAAAATATGAGATAGACTATAATTTAATCTTGTTGAGCCCTCTTGCAATGGCCGTACGCGAATGCAGCGTGGAGTGGATATGCAAACAAAAGAACATAGCTGTCGAAGTGTATGGCAGGCATTGGGAAAATAATCCCCTTGTCGCTCCGTATTTTAAAGGAGAACTTCCCCACGGCAAAGAACTCTCGAAGGTTTACAACAGCGCCCGCTACTCGGTTTATGCCCATTCTTTTGATATGTATCAGCAAAGATTGCCGGAGATGGCGGCATGTGGAACTATTCCGGTGTCTTATGATTGCAGAGCGATGAGCGAAGAGAAGTATGATTATGAAGAAAATACGCTTTTGTTTTCAAATTATGAGGAGCTTGTCGATATATTAGGCGAAGAGCCGAAAAAAAATGTGTATGGAATAGCTGAGGAGATGTCCTTTAACGCTTTTGTTACAAGAATGGTGAAAAAAATCGAACAAGAAGTGGGTTAGATGAGCGATAAATTTTCAATAGACTCTCATAAGATGGGTCTGCATCCTCTTCGGGTTGCTAAGTGGCTTGAAGCAAAAGAGGATTGGCAAAAGTTAAAAAAGATATATCCCGTGTATGTAGAGATTTCACCTTATGGCGGGTGCAACCACCGCTGCACCTTTTGTGCACTTGATTATATGGGGTATGAAAACATAGGTTTGGAGTTTGATGTTTTAAAAAACACCCTGAGCGACATGGCTCAAAAAGGTGTAAAAAGCGTGATGTTTGCGGGGGAGGGGGAACCTCTTCTTTTTAAAGACTTGGACCTTATCGTGGAACATTGCTCACGTGTGGGAATAGATACTTCACTCACGACAAATTTCGTACCGCTGAATAAAAAAAACATTGAAAGATGTATAGAGAGCTGCTCTTGGATAAAGGTGAGCCTCAACGGGGGAACAGCGAAGAGTTATGCGCAGATACATCAAACAAAAGAGCTTGATTTTGAGAGGGTTATGCATAATCTTGAATATGCCCTGGAGTATAGAAAACAAAACAATTTAAAATGCACGCTCGGCGTACAGATGCTGCTTTTGCCCGAAAACAAGGATGAGGCCGTTATTTTGGCGCAAAAGTGTAAAGAGACGGGAGTAGACTATCTGGTTATCAAGCCTTATTCGCAGCACAACTTTAGCCAAACCACAAAATATGCAGATATCGATTATTCCGATACACAGGATTTGGAAAAAGAGTTGGAGTGTTTGAATGATGAAAATTTCAGCGTGGTCTTTCGTGCAAATACGATGAAAAAGCATGTGCAAAAAACGCATTCCTATTCCACATGCCATTCTACACCCTTCTTTTGGGGATATATCGCGGCAGACGGAAAAGTTTTCGGGTGCAGTGCGTATCTGGGCGATGATAAGTTTTGCTATGGAAATATATATGAGAACAGTTTCAGCCAGATATGGGAAAGCGACAAAAGAAAAAAATCCTACGAATATGTAAAAAATGAGTTGGATATAAAGAATTGCAGGGTAAATTGCAGAATGGATGAGGTAAACCGTTACCTTTTCAGACTGAAGAATCCACATGCCCATGATAATTTTATTTAAGGATTGATAATGAAAGCAATTGTAACCGGAGGAGCAGGATTTATAGGCTCGCACATGGTAGATTTATTGGTCTCTAAAAATTATGAAGTGACGGTTATCGATAATCTTGCAAACGGAAGATTGGAAAATATAGAGCATCATAAGGGTAAAGTCCGATTTATTCAAGCCGATATCGGTGACTATAAGCTCTCTTTGGACGAGGTCTTTGCTGATGTGGATTATGTGTTTCATTATGCCGCTTTGGCGGATATCGTGCCCTCTATAAATGAACCGCTAAAATACCATCAGGCAAATGTTGACGGTACGATGCGGGTTTTGCAAGCGAGCAGAAAATCGAAAAACCTTAAAAAGTTCGTGTATGCCGCCTCAAGCTCATGCTATGGGATACCCGATGTGTATCCGACACCCGAGAGCAGTGCCATACGACCGGAATACCCCTATGCCCACACCAAAACGGTAGGGGAGCAGTATGTGATGCACTGGGGTCAGGTGTACAAGATGCCGGTTGTGAGCATGCGATTTTTTAATGTCTACGGGATAAGGCACAGAACCGGCGGAACATACGGAGCTGTTTTTGGGGTGTTTTTGGCACAGCTTTTAAACAAAAAGCCTCTGACGATAGTCGGCGACGGAGAACAAACACGGGATTTTACCTATGTAACGGATATCGTAGATGCATGTTACACCGCCTGCCAAAGCTCCTACGTCCAAGAGATATTTAATGTGGGAAGCGATAACACCTACAGTATAAACTATCTGGTCGAACTTTTGGGAGGGGAGAAGGTGCATATCTCAAAAAGACCCGGAGAGCCGGAATGCACCTATGCCGATATAACAAAGATAAAAACCATGCTCGGCTGGACTCCAAAAGTGAGTTTTGAAGAGGGTGTGAAGACGATGCTTGAGAATATAGAGCAGTGGAGAGAAGCTCCCGTATGGGATGAGGACAGTATCCAAGAAGCGACAAAAGAGTGGTTTGAGTGTCTTGGAGACAAGGATGCTTGAAGCAGCGGATATACGGAAAAAGACGATAGAACTCTCGTGCAAAAGCGGTGCGGGGCATCTTGCTCCCTCCCTTTCGTGCGTGGAGATGCTCACGGTTTTATTTAGAGATTTTTTGACTTACAATACAAAAAATGTAAAAGATGAGAGCAGAGACAGAGTTCTCTTTTCCAAAGGGCACGGTGCTTATGCCTATTATATTATTTTAAATGAACTTGGATTTTTACCAAACAGCGAGTTGGAGAGTTTTTATAACGGAGCATCTATAAAAGGGTGTTTAACTAAAAACAGTGATTATATGATTGAGGCCTCAACAGGATCGTTAGGACACGGATTGCCCATAGCCGTCGGTATGGCACATGCGTTTAAAATGCAAAATATGAGTAATAAGGTTGTTTGTATTGTAGGGGATGGCGAGATGCAAGAGGGGAGTAATTTTGAAGCTCTTGGACTTGCATATAGATTTAAGCTTGATAATCTTCTTTTAATTGTGGATGCAAACGGACTTCAAGCAATGGATAGAGTTGAAGATGTTGGACTTGATAATGAGAGACTTGCTAAAGTTTTGAGTAGTTACAGTGATAATTATTCAAAAATAGATGGGCACAATGAGACTCTCTTAAAAGAGAAGATGGGAGAGTTTTTTACAAATAAAAACTCAAATTTTTCGATTCTGTTTTGTGATACCGTAAAAGGAAAAGGGCTAAAGCCTTGTGAAAATTCAATAGCGTATCACTTTAGATGTCCAACTCAAGACGGTTACGTTTTAGGTGAAACTGATGAGTAGGTTAGTAACAAAAAAAGAGGTAATGAGTGAAATCTACAGTTACTTCAAATATGATGAAAAAATGGCTCTTTTAGTCGGAGATATGGGGTTTGCTGTTCTTGATAACTACTTTGATAACCATAAAGAGAGAGTTTTTAATGTAGGTATTTGTGAACAGGCTACTATTAGCATGAGTGCAGGAATGTATTTGGCAGGACTTAAACCGATAGTATATTCTCAAGTACCGTTTTTGGTTATGCGTGCTTATGAGCAGATACGCTATGATTTGAACGAGCATAAAATGAATGTTAAACTTATCGGTGTAGGTGCCGATAACTACTTTGATAAGCTAGGGCGAAGTCACTGCATGGATAGTGATGATGTGCAGATGATGGAAATTTTTAAAAATTTTAAACTTTTTGCACCGACTGTAAAAAGTTTACAGCAAGATGTAGAAGATATGTTTGCCTCTAATGGTCCGACATATTTAAGATGTTTATAAAAAGCGGGTTAATATGGCAACTAAATATTCTGAGTATAAAATATTTCATTTTCAAGATAAGCTTGACTCTTTATCTAAAGAGGTAGATACGATAAAAGCGCCGCTGCATATTAGAATCAAGCCCACCAATGTATGTAATCATTCATGTTGGTACTGCTCCTATCAGAGTCTGGATGATATTCAGCTTGGTAAAGATATGACAATCAAAGATACAATTCCTAAAGATAAAATGAGAGAAATCATTGAAGACTGTATTGATATGGAAGTTCAATCAATAACTTTCAGCGGTGGGGGTGAGCCGTTTCTTTACCCTCATCTATTAGAAACTGTACAGAATTTGGCTACAAGCAGTATTAAATTTGCATCTTTAACAAACGGTTCAAGATTAGAGGGTGAGATAGCCGATGTATTTGCAAAATATGGAACTTGGGTAAGAGTCTCCATTGATGGATGGGATGATGAGAGTTATGCTAAGTATAGAAATGTAAAGCACGGAGAGTTCACAAGAGTTATCAACAACATGAAAAACTTTGCAAAGATACCTAAGAGAAAGTGTAATCTCGGTATCAGCTTTATCGTTGATAACAAGAACTATAAAGAGATTTATAACTTTTCAAAGCTAATGAAAGAGATTGGTGTTGATAGTATTAAAATCGCACCTTGTGTTATTGGCAACAACGGGATAGAAAACAATAGATATCATGAGCCGATTTACCAAGAAGCGAAGAATCTGTCCATGCAGGTTAAGGATGAATTAGAGGATGCCTCATTTGAAGTGTTTGATAGTTATCATCTACTAGATTATAAATTTGACAAAGATTATAAGTGGTGTCCATATGTGCAAATAAATCCGGTAATCGGGGCTGATATGAATGTTTATACATGTCATGACAAAGCATATAATTTGGACACGGGTGGATTGGGAAGTATAAAAAAGAGAAGATTTAAAGAGCTCTGGATGAACGAAAAAGATAAATTTTTTAATGTCAATCCGTCCATAGATTGTAACCATCACTGTGCTGTTAATGAGAAGAATAAACTAATATTTAAATATTTAGATGTTGATAAAGAACATATGGGCTTTGTGTAATGGGTAAAGAGATAAATCTGATGCAAAACTACCCTAAAACAAAGAGGGATTTGAGTAAAAGATTAGAAGAGAAAACAGAACAAGATAAAGCCTTGGCGCGACAATTTTCTAAAGAATTTTTTGACGGTGAGAGAAGTCATGGGTATGGCGGATTTTATTATAGTCCAAAGTTTTGGGAGGATGTGATTCCAACATTTAAAGAGTATTACAAACTTGATAAGAGTAGTAAAATATTGGATATCGGTTGTGCTAAAGGTTTTATGCTTTATGACTTTCAAAGGCTTATACCCGAAATTGGTGTAAGGGGAGTTGATATATCCGAATATGCAATTTCACATGCCAAAGAGGAGGTGAAAGAGTATCTTCAAGTGGCAAATGCGATGCGTTTGCCATTTGAAGATAACAGTTTTGATTTAGTTATCTCTATAACAACATTACACAATTTAGATAAAGATGAGATGAAAATAGCTCTTAAAGAAATTATGAGAGTGAGTAAAAAAGATGCTTTTATTACGCTTGATGCTTATAGAGATGATGAGGAAAAAAAAGCGATGGAAGCCTGGAACCTTACGGCACTCACAATGATGCATACGGCAGAGTGGAAAGCGTTTTTTAAAGAGTGTGGTTACGAGGGTGACTACTACTGGTTTATACCCTAAAGGGATTGAATGTGAAAAAATTAGTCTTAACCTATCCAAACCAAAGATGGCAGAAAGAGGATATGAATACGGTCTGGGATTTAAATCCCGTAACGCTCTGTCTTTTAGCCGCTATGGTGAAAGATATCGTAGAAGTGCACATTATAGATGCGCAGTTTTATGATATGAGCAGGGAGGAGTTTAAAAACAGGCTCAAAGAGATTAACCCCGATTATATCGGTATCTCCATACTCTCCTCCGAATACCAGGACACTCTGGATACAGCCATAGAGCTTGCCAAAGAGGTGAACTCCGCGATGATTACTATCGCAGGAGGCGTGCATATAACAACCAAACATGCCTTTGCTTTTAGAAACCAAGATTTGGATTACGGCGTAAACGGAGAGGGGGAGTTTGTCTTAAAAGAGCTGCTCCTTTATTTGCAGGGCAAGGGAGAATTCCCCAAAAAAGGGCTTATTTACAGAGATGCAAACGCTCAGGTCCATGTTCAGGAGATAGTCTGGGTTGAGGATTTAAACACGCTTCCCTGGCCTGATTACTCCTATATAAATTTTGAAGAGTATCTTCAAAGGGGGGAGCGAATCGGACCAAACCGACCCCCTGAATATCCCTCTTACAGCGTAAATACGACTAGGGGATGCCCTTTTGGCTGTTCATTTTGCCAGGTGGAGATGATATCGGGTAAAAAGGTAAGATACAAAGACCCAAAAAATGTAGTGGAAGAGATTTTATTTTTAAAAGAGCGATATGGTATAAAGTCAATCGTATTTGGCGATGACAATATGCTTATGGCTGATGGGGGAAGATATGCCGCTTCTTTATTTCAGGAGATGATAGACAAAGAGGTAAACCTGCGATGGGTGGGAACGGCATTTGCCCTTTTCTTACTTACGGATAAACACCTCAGACTGATGAAAGAGTCCGGCTGTATCGGCTTAAACGTGGCGATAGAATCCGGAACGCAGAGGGTCTTAAAGCAGATTGTCAAAAAACCTATAAAAGATTTAAAAGAGGTCCCAAATATCATTCGCAAAGTCAAAGAGTACGGCATGCACTGTATAGCGAATTTCATCATAGGTTTTCCGGGGGAGACTTGGGAAGAGATACGAGAAACTATATATTTTGCCGAACATTGCGGTGCGGATTATGTGAAATTTTTTGTGGCGGTGCCTCTGTATGGCACCGAGCTTTACAGCATAGCCTCTATGGGAGAGTTTTTGTCGCATAACGATGAGTTTCCAAAAACAGACTGGAGATATTCGCAGATAAAATCGGATGAATGGAGCGCACAGGATATAAGCATATTAAGACTTTATGAGTGGGACAGAATCAATTTTGCTCCAAACAGAATAGAAAAAGTAGCTTCTTTGTGGGGTTTGAGTGTGGAAGAACTCAATGAAATCAGAAAAAAATCAAGACAAACGCTTGTTTTTTAAGTAAAGAATATATGAAAAAATCTGTAAATAAAAAAATAAATATTGCTATTTTGGGAAGCGGAAATATCGCTTTGGATTTGCTGGTAAAAGCAGAAAAATCACCCTATCTTCATGTGGTGTTGATCTCAGGACGGGACGAACAATCGGAGGGTTTGGCTTTTGCCGCTTCGCTGGGAGTCAAAACCTTCAGCAACAGCATGGAAGCCATTATAAAAAACAGGGATGCAATCGACCTGGTGTTTGATGCAACTTCCGCTGCATCACATCTGAAAAATGCTCAAAGATTTGACGAACTTGGAATGGATGTCATAGATATGACACCCTCCAAACTCGGGCAGGCCATTGTTCCTGAAATAAACCTGGATGAAGCAAAAAAGTATAAAAATGTAAATATGGTGACATGCGGGGGGCAGGCCTGCATCCCCCTTATAGATGCCATTTCTAAAATACACGGAGTCTTGGAATATGTGGAGGTGGTCTCAACCATCTCATCCAAGAGTGCGGGAATGGCTACACGAGAGAATATCAGCGAGTATATTGATGTGACAAAAAGTGCGATAGAGGAGTTTTGCGGCGTAAAAAATGCCAAAACGATACTTATTGTCAACCCTGCACAGCCATGTATCAATATGCAGGTAAGTATCAAAGCACTTGTAAAGGAGTATAAACAAAGAGAGTTTATACCTGCTTTTAATGCCGTTGTCCGACGCTTGCAAGAGTATATTCCGGGTTACGGCATCGTGATTGCACCGCTCTATGAGGAGGGGATCTTGACAATCATGATAAGCGTGAACGGAGCGGGAGATTATCTGCCCGCGTATGCAGGAAACCTGGATATCATCACCTGTTCTGCAATATATGTTGCAGAAAATCTAGCACAAAACAAAGAGACAAAATGAGAGAACTACTTTTTTATGACTCGACATTAAGGGACGGCAATCATGCCCTCTCTCATCAAATAACAAAAGAGCAGATTCATAACTATACAAAATTAGCCGAATCAAGCGGCATAGATATAGTCGAAGTGGGTCACGGAAACGGGCTGGCGGGTTCCTCTTTTCAGGTGGGTATGGCTTTGCTCAGCGACAAAGAGATGTTTGAGAGCGCCAAGGCAAACTTGGATAAAACAAAACTCTCCACCCTTGTTTTACCCGGTTTTGTGTCGATTAAAAATGATTTAAAAGATGCCGTAGATATCGGGGTAGATATCTTCAGGGTGGCGGTGCATTGCAGTGAGGCAACTCTGAGCGTGAGTTATATCGATTTTATAAAATCAAGCGGCAAGGATGTTTATTTGGCGCTTATGATGTCGCACATGGTTTGCAAAGAGGAGTTGTTGAAACAGGCGCAGATAGGTGTCTCTTACGGGGCGGATGCCATCTTCTTGTTTGATTCTGCAGGGTATATGACTCCCCAAACGGTAAGCGAAAAGATATCGTATCTCAGGGCGCATCTTGAAAAACCTGTTGCCTTTCATGCTCATAACAACTTAGGGCTGGCGGTGGCAAATACGCTCTCAAGCATTCAATCGGGTGCGACAATAGCAGACGGCTGCTCACGGGGATTTGGAGCAGGGGCGGGAAATGCCCAGCTTGAGATTTTAGCCGCGCTTCTCAAGAGAGAGGGCTATTCTTTTAAAGCGAGGGTGGATAAAGTTTTGGATTTAGCCGATTATGCTCATGCGCATCTCTTAAAAGAGCTTCCCTATTCAAACAGTTCGAGTATTTTAGGCGGAGTGCACGGGGTCTTTTCCGGATTTAAATACCAGGTACAAAAGATTGCAAAAGAGCATAATCTGGATGTCGGCGAGATATTACAAGAGCTGGGCAGACAAAAGGTTATCGCGGGGCAAGAGGATATGATTTTAAAAATAGCAATGCAGATAAAAGGGAAGATATGAAACTCACGGATTATATGGTAGAAGTTTTAGCACAAGAGGGGATTAAGACCGTCTTTGGCGTTACGGGCGGTGCTGCCGTACATTTTTTTGATTCCATCGATAAAAACGGGAAGATAGAAGCCGTCTACACCCATCACGAGCAGGCTGCGGCATGTGCGGCTGAAGCCTATGCCAGAATCAAAGGTTTGGGTGCCTGTATCGTTACGACCGGACCGGGGGGCACAAATGCCCTTACAGGTCTCGCAGCGGCGTATCTTGATTCTATCCCCTGCATCTTTATATCGGGACAACAAAGGTTTGAGCACACGAATCATAAATCGCCTCTGCGCCAAGTAGGCTCTCAGCAGATGGATATCGTCACCCTGGTAGAGAGTATCAGCAAGTATGCCGTTATGATTGATAACCCCCAAAAGATAAAATATGAGATGCAAAAAGCTATCCATATAGCAAAAAGCGGCAGACCCGGGCCTGTCTGGATAGATGTTCCTATGGATTTTCAGTGGAGCGAGATTACTCCAAGCGAACTTGAAAGTTTTGAAGCCAAAGATGAAAGACCAAAAATACAAAAGGGGAGTTTTGAGAAGTTGTTGGAGATGATAGGGCAGTCAAAAAGACCCCTTTTTGTCGTGGGCAACGGAGTAAGACTCTCCGGTGGCAAAGAGGAGATAAACACTTTAGTGAAAAATCTCAACATCCCCTTTGTCACGACCTGGAACTCAAGCGATATGTTTGGGGCAGAGAACCCGCTCAATTGCGGAAGACTGGGGATTGCAGGACAAAGAGGTGCCAATCTCGCCGTTCAAAACAGCGACCTCATTCTCAGTATAGGTTCCCATTTGAGTATTCCTTTGACAGGGACAAGGTTTGAGCAGTTTGCAAAAGATGCAAAAATAGTGATGATTGATATTGATAAAGAGGAGATTGAGCATGAGACGGTGAGGGTGGATTTTTCTATCCATTGCGATGCCAAAGAGTTTTTAAACTCTTTCATCCATTTCCTTGAAGACAAAAAATTTGCATCAGACTTCGGCATGTGGAATGATGTCTGTTTAAAATACGGAACATACAATAAAAGCAAAAGCCAAGAGAGCGCTTATATTGACCCCTACGAGTATTTAGACCTTTTGAGTGATGAACTAAGTGAAGAGGATATTATCGCCGTTGACGGGGGCGGAACGGCTTTATATATGCCGTTTCAGTCTATGTGCCTCAAAGAGGGGCAGAGGATGATAGTTTCCGCAGGGATAGGTTCTATGGGGATAGGACTTCCAGAAGCCATAGGGGCCTGCTTTGCACATGATAAAAAGAGAGTGCTGTGCATCATAGGGGATGGGAGCATGCAGTTTAATATTCATGAACTCCAGACCATCTTCCATCATCAGCTTCCCGTAAAAATCTTGCTGATAAACAATGAAGGCTACCTTGCCATACGACATACGCAAGGGGCCTTTTTGGATGAGAGATATGCTGGTTCCTCCGATAAAGGGGGCATCAGTATGCCTGATTACTCAAAAGTGGTACCGGCTTACGGGATTGCGTATAAGAGAATAACAGTTAAGGACGACATAAGCACTTCGATAAAAGAGTTCTTGGCTTCGGACAAGCCGTATGTGTGTGAGATAATGACATCACCCGAGCAGGAGCTTATCCCCCGAATGGCGTTTAAAAAGCAAGAGGACGGTTCTTTGGCTTCAACGACACTCGAAGATATGGCTCCGTTTTTGGATGCGGATGAGTTAAAAAGTCTCATGATTACTCAAAGCAGGGTCTAGGCTATGGGTAAAAAGGTAGTGCTGATTATCGGCGTGGGGAGTGATATCGGCAGGGAACTGGCCCGCAGATATTTAAAAGACGGATACAAGGTGGTCGGTACTTACAGAACATCGGGCTCCGTGGAGGGCTGCTTTAAAGAAGAGGACGATATCTCACTCTATAGCATTGAACTCGCAAGCCAAATCAGTATCCATCAATTTGAGAATGCGTTTAAAAAACTCGATATCGTTTGGGACATCTATATCTCAGCTCCGGCGACACCGCTGCCTATGCAGAATTTTTTTGAAGCAGACTTCCATGCCTGGAGTGATTCTGTACATATCAACTCCATACATCAGTTAAAACTGCTCCATACACTCCATAAATACAGAAATACGGCGGGTATCACCGATGTTTTCTTTTTCGGAACAGCCGGTATCAATTCGGAGGTCGTAAAGTTTTCCGCCGTGGCTTCGGGAAAAATTCTTCTTTTGAAAATGTGTGAATATCTGGATGCGGAAAACGAGGATATGAAGTTTATGCTCATAGGTCCCGGCTGGGTAAAAACAAAAGTGCATGATTTGATTTTGGAAAACTCCGACAAAGGGGATGAGAAGTATCAAAAGACCAAAGAGTTTATGCAAAACAACGAGGGAACAAGCATGCAGGATATATACGAATGTTTTGTATGGCTTCGTTCCAAGGAAAAAGCTCTGGTGAGCGGAAGAAACTTTTCGGTGGTGCATGACCCGTGGAGAAACGAAGCGCTTCTTTTGGATAAACTAAAATCCGACGGCGGACTCTATAAACTAAAAAGGCACGGCAATGACTGGCACAAATAAAAATATAGATTTTCACAATAATCTTTTGGAGTTTACGGAGTATGCGTATGAGCACGAAGACGTGCTTCCCCACAGGTATGTTTTTGTGCTTACTAACAGATGCAATTTAAAATGCAGTTTTTGTTTTCAGGAAAAAAAAGTTATGAACTCAAATATGAAGTTTGAGGACTGGGTCAATCTTCTTGAACAGATTCCGCAAAATGCAAGAGTCACACTCACAGGCGGCGAACCGCTGATATTTCCTAATTTTAGGGAGCTTTTTAAAATTGTTGCAAGTAAAGCGCACTGCAATATCATCTCCAACGGTTTGCTCTTGAGCTATGAGCTTATAGATGAGATGCTTAAATACGATAATTTTAAAGTGCTCTCCATCTCCATAGACAATATCACAAACAGCATTCGTGATGTCTCGCCAAAAGAGTGGAGCGAACTCGAAGAGAAGCTTCGCTATTTTGTGAAAAAAAGAGATGCGCTCAAAAGCAGTTGCGTTTTGGATATAAAAACGACTATTTTGGATGAGAATGCAAAAGATTTGTTTGAAATATACAGATACTGCGTTGAAGATTTGGGCTGTGACACCCACGGGTTTCAGTTTTTAAAAGGTTCCTATCTGCAACACTCCGATAAGATTTACGATGCAGACAAGATGTACGAAAAATCCCACGCCTATGTCTATGGCGAGTTTGCAGAGATAAAAAAACAGCTCAAACAGATTCAGGAGTACAATCAAGCGAAGAAGAAAAAATCTTTTTTACACCCAAAAGTAGGCTCACTCATCCAAGAAGACTCTCTTGCTCAGTTGGATTGCATCAATGAAGAGGCGATGAACTATAAAGATTTTAAGCCTTGCAAGTTTCCGTGGTCGAGCGTGCATATCAATTATGACGGGAATCTCTGTCCCTGTATGGCTATCTCTATGGGAAATGTCAAAGAGATGCGTTTGGAGGAGATTATTTTCGGCAAAGCCTTTGGAGCGTTTAAATCTGTCATCAAAAAAGAGGGGCTTGTCGAGGGGTGTAACCGATGCGGCTGGCTCAAGCCCAAAAATGAGGTCAAGGACTAAAATGGGAAAAATTGTACTTCTTGGCTCTAGCGGTTTTATCGGAAAAAATATTTTTGAGTATTTTCAAAATCGGGGTGAAGAGATAGTGGGCTTTGGCTCCAAAGAGTGCGATTTGCTAGACGCAGATTCACTTGGCAGAGCGCTTGAAATCCTCAAGCCTGAGGACACGCTCCTTCTCGCCTCCTCCATCACAAGACTCAGAGAAAATTCCCTTGAATCTATGAATAAAAATATTCTTATGATTCAAAATCTTCTTCGTAAACTTCAAGAGTGCAAAGTCAAACACCTGCTGTTTTTTAGCAGTATCGATGTGTACGGAGTTAAAAATCTTCCACATGCCATCGATGAATCTACACCGCTGAATCCCGAGGATTATTATGCTGTTTCAAAAGTTGCGGGTGAATATATACTCAAGGTGTTTTGTGCTCAAAACGGCATCAAACTAACGCGCCTAAGAGCAAGCGGCGTTTACGGAAAATACGATTATACCAACAGTACAATCGCTAAAATCGTGACAAATATTTATAAGAACAAGTCGGCTGCTCTTGTCGGAGACGGTTCGCTGCAAAGAGATTTTTTGCCTGTGGGCATCTTGGTGCAAGTTTTGGATTTTGCCATAAAAAATGAGCTCGAAGGTGTTTTGAATGTGGCAACGGGAACAAGTATCTCTTTAATGAATCTAATCAAAAAAGTTTTTTCTCTTTTGGAGATTCCTTTTGATATCCGATATGAAAAAGCGCAGGAGCTCAGAGCCGGTGATTTGTTTTTTGATACAAGGGCATTACAAGAAAAGATTCCTCTTTTTGCTCCAAAACCGATAGATACGTATTTAAAAGAGTACATCACACTTTTTAGGAAACATAATGAAAAATAAAAAAATAGCGGTTTTTGTTTATGGTGATTTTAATATTCTCCACCCCGGACACCTCCGACTTTTAAAGTTTGCAAAAGAGAGCGGAACCTACCTTATTGTCGGTGTCAACAGTGATGATGTAACTTTTAACAAAGGGATAAATCAGGACGTACGACTCGAATCGATACGGGCGACAAGTTATGTGGATGAGGCTTTTATTTTGCAAGAGAGCGCTGTTGCCTACATACAAAAAAATCGCCCCGATATCGTCGTAAAGGGAAAAGAGTTCGAGAGCAAGTATAATCCTGAATTAGAGATAATCAAAGGGTATGGGGGGAAATTGCTTTTTAGTTCAGGCGAGATTGGTTTTTCCTCAATGGACTTGTTAAAAAAAGAGTTCTTCACCTCCAATTACAAGGTGAATCACAGCGCCTCGTACCTTGAGCGTCACAGTTTTAAACTCCAAGACCTCAGAGATATTGTTGAGAAATTTTCAAATTTAAATGTTTTAGTAATCGGCGACACCATTGTCGATGAGTATATCACCTGTGAGCCTTTGGGGATGAGTCAGGAAGACCCTACTATCGTGGTGAGTCCGCTTGCGAGCAACAAGTTTATAGGGGGAGCCGCAATCGTTGCTTCTCATGCCGCAACCCTCGGGGCAAAGGTAAAGTTCTTTTCCGTCGTCGGGGAAGATGAAAATAAGGAATATGTTAAAAACGGGCTTGAAGCCTTGGGCATCGACGTCTTTTTGTACTCCGACTGTACGCGTCCGACGACGCTCAAACAAAGATTTCGTGCTAGTTCAAAAACGCTTTTACGGGTAAACCATCTCAAACAGCACTCTATCAGCCTAGATATTGAAAATACGGTTTTGGAAGCTCTAGCACATGAGATAAAAGATATCGATTTGATACTGTTTTCAGATTTCAGTTACGGAGTTTTAACCAAAACCCTTATCCAAAACATATCAAAGCTGGGTCTTGAGAACTCTATTTTGATGGCGGCGGATTCTCAAAGCTCCTCGCAAGTGGGAGATATATCCAAGTTCAAAGAGATGACTCTGGTGACACCTACGGAGAGGGAGATACGACTCTCCCTCAATGATTTTGAATCAGGGCTGGTTGTCCTCTCCGATAAGCTCTCCGTCGTCTCCAATGCAAAATATATCTTTACCACTTTGGGCGCGGAGGGGATGATGATATACAACACTCCAAAAGACAAACTGCTCACGGACAATATAAGCGCACTGGGCAATATCGTAAAAGACGTAAGCGGTGCGGGAGATTCTCTGCTTACCTGCAGCGCTATGGCGCTGGGTGTAGGGGCAAATATCTGGGAAGCCGCTTATCTGGGTTCTTTGGCCTCTGCCATTCAGATAAGCCGCGTGGGAAATGTTCCTATTAAAAAAGAAGAGATTTTAAAAGAGTTTGAATAGATGAGAGCACTTCTTTTAGCCGCAGGAGAGGGAACGAGACTTCGTCCTCTTACCCTTAGGACCCCAAAATGTTTAGTGCCCATCAAGGGCAAACCGCTTTTGCACTATTGGCTTGAAAATCTCAGCGGCGCGGGAGTGGACGAATTTTTAATTAATACTTCTTATTTGGCCAAGCAGGTAGAAAGCTTTGTAAATCATTCCAAATTTAAAGATGCAATCACCCTTACGCATGAAGAGAAGCTTTTAAATACCGGCGGAACTCTTTTGGCAAATGAGGCTTTTTTTCAAAATGAGGCTTTTATGCTGGTGCATGCGGACAATCTTTGTTTTTGCGATTTTAAAGCCTTTATGGATGCACATGCCAAACGTCCAAAGGGGTGCGAAATAACGATGATGACATTCAAAACGGATAATCCCTCGGCATGTGGAATTGTTGAACCGGACAAAGAGGGTGTTGTACAGAAGTTTTATGAAAAAGTGCAAAATCCCCCCTCCAATCTTGCAAACGGAGCGGTTTACATCTGCGAAAGAGGTGTCATAGAGTTTATAAAAAGCCTTGGCAAAAAAGAGGCAGATTTCAGTTTGGATGTTTTGCCTGCGTATATGGGGAAAATAAATACCTTTTTAAATGATGTGTACCACAGAGACATAGGCACGCCCGAGAGTTACGCACAGGCGGAACTAGAGTACGGCTTCTAGGGCTTTTATATACACTCTCACAATTCTTTGTAGTGCTTTTACAAGCGAAGCGTTTATCTCTTTTGCATGCAAATCTTTTTGGCTTAAACCTTGAGTATTGAAAAAATCAAAAATATTGGTATAGATAAATTTAAAATATTCCTGCAAAATGAGCGATATATCGTATCCGCTTTGCGATGTATCGCCTGAGAGTTCGGTGAAAAGTGCAGGGAGAGTTTTTAAAAAGACATCACTGTTACGCGGTTCTTGATGGTTTGAGAGTATTTTTTGAAGTTTCTTCGCTTTTTTGAGTTTACTTTGCAAAAGTGTTTTCTCATCCTTGCCTAAATTTTGAGAGCATGCAAAATTGAAACTATCGAAAAGTTCTGCGTTGAGTTTGTCTTTATCCATCAAGGTATCCATTTGAAGCGATTCAAGAGGAGTGGGGATTGTATTTTTAAAAAATGCACCTTTGCTAAGGTTGTAAATGTTTTGAGAAGGCTCTTTAAAAGATGTTGAAGAGGTATGGATGGAGTCTATGGAGAGCAGCCATTCAGGGGTTGTATAAACAAAGGGGTCAAAATTGCCCTGAACTTTTAACACGGTTTTTTTAAACTCCATCGCATCATTGTGAAGTTCGTGTGAACTTAAATCAAGTTTTTGGGCGTATTCATGCCCCTTGGAATGGGTTTCTCCGCTTTGGCTGTCTAGTGCCAAATCAAGCCCCAGCAAATACAGCGCGCTTACTTTGAGTCCGCCAAGAAGCAAAAGGTAGGAAGTGGAGCCGACGCAGGCGGCGCTGAGGTTTCCCAAACCTATTTTGTAGCTTGTTCCGTTTTCATAAAAAAATATTTTATCTTTGTTGAGAAGTTTTATTATGGATTGGGGTGTTCTGGCTGAGAAAAAAAAGATGCTTTTGCTTAAAAACTCAAAGTTTTCCAGCTTTGTGAAATGTGCCCCGCTTGATTCAAAACCATCCATGTGAATTACAATGTCGGGTTGGATAGCGTGCGCTTGGAGTATATTGAGAGTGGATGAAATTGCAACGACGACAAAACTGTTTTGATTTTTGTTGAGCCACTCCATGTTTATTTTTAAGGAGGGGCCGGCTCCTAGAAGAAGCACCGGTTTCGTATCTAAAGAGGAGCCTTTATAGGAGTGCAGCATATTTAAAAACTTATATCCCTCTTTGATATAATCGAGAGGTTTGAGATACTGGTCTAAAATAGATTTATAAAAAAAGATATTGTGCGACTGGGAGATGACCCGCAGATGAAACTCTTTTATTTTTTCTTCGCCGTGGCTGAGCATGTGGAAATATTTTATGTAATGGTTGAGATGAAAACTGTGGTTGATAAACTGTTGGGATACTGTTTTAAACTCATCATTCGATTCAAAAACACTAAAAAAAAGTTTGCTGTTTTTTGCTATTTCATAGTAGGGAGTGACAAACAAAGAGAGTTTGAAAAGTTCCAAATCATCTTCGATAATGAGGTAAGACGAAGCTTTGATTTTTTCATTTACCTTGCTGATGTGCGTCCCAAGACCTGCTCCGAAAAAGATAAATTTATCCAGAGAATTTAAGGTGTCGGATTTTGCTTTATAAGTATTTATATAATTTAAAATCTCATAAATGTCTATGTGCTCATCATTTTTTTCATTCAGATGCACTCTTTTAAAAGTTTCAAAAACATTTTCATTTTTTTTGTAATTGACACTTTCTCTCACGATATCGCCATAAGCAAAGCTGTCGGAGTTGTAGAGTTTTGTTTTGCTTGAGAGTTCTATCACCTCAAAATAACTCTCTTCAAGAATTAAATCATACCTGCTTTGATACGCGTTTTGTTCGAGCGCCCAATTCAGTGCGGCGAGTTTGTCATAAACATTTTTTTGTTTTTTTTCAAAATAAACAAGGTTGTTTTCAAAGGTTCTAAGCGCCTTGCCTTGGAGATTGTTTAGCATTATTTGATAGCTCTTACACATTTAAAAGCTTCGGCATGTGCAACTCCGACACCCATGCCTCTGTATTTTGCATGGAGTTCAATCCCCTCAAGACTTCTTGGATGGGGATATTGGCATAATTCTGATTTATATCGGTTCATGGCTTGAAGTTTTAAACCGATTGTGGCACTGATGTCAAAAAAAGTATCGGGTGAAAAAGAGAGGGGATAGTTCCATTCACTCGAGCTTAAAACCTCAAAACTGTATATCTCTTTGACGCTTTCTTGTTTCATCGGTCTTGTCGCGGTAAGAACAGCCTTATATGTTATCTGATGGTCGATGTTGAGGTCATTTTCAAAGTGGGTGAAAATGATGTCCGGATTTATTTCTTCTTTCACTTTTGAGACGGCTTGGATGATTTCAAGCAAGGGCACAGTGTCAAAACTGTTATCGGCAAAATCGCAGGTAAAAACTTTTTTTATCCCTATCTGCGCATTTGCTTTTTTCATCTCATCATGTAAAATCTCAAGTTCCGTATCCGTGTTTTCGCTTTTTCTTGCAGTTTTGCCCTCGCCAAGGATAAGCGTGTATGCCTCATACCCCTCTTGTATCAGTCTGGCTACCGTGCCAAAACATCCTAAGACTTCATCATCGGGGTGTGCTGCAACTATCAAGATTTTTTTTGGCATGGAAGTTCCTTTTTTGTAATGTTGTCTTTTAAAATTATATCTTTTATATCCGCCGCGTTTTCATTGAAAAGTAAATCAAGGATTCCCATATAGGGGTGAAATGGAGTGGACATTTGTTGATATAGGGGATGTTTATACTCCTGAAAATAGGGAATAATCCCATTTTCTTTGAGTTTGTCTTCGTTTGCGTACGCTCGGGCAAGAGAGCCAAAAACAAAACAGTCTCCTCCGACTTTTTGAGTGAGTTCTATCACATAATCGAGTTTTTTTGATCTAATATTTAAGCTGCTTGCATAGATTATTTTTGTTTGTATTTGCAGGTATGAAACCAAAAAATCAAGAAAAGCATTCGTATAATCAATCAGCAAGTCGCTCTCTTGTAGATAAATATTTTCAAGTTGGCAAAAAACCTCTTCAAAGCAGGGTGATTTCTTGTAGGACTGCTCTATGCTTTTGAGATGTTTTGTTTTCCACATGCCCGAACTTATCTGCATATCTTTGATGGTTTTTGACTTGTAGTCTTTTGTATGTATAGGGATACTCAGCATTATTTCATTCTTGTTTTGTAGGATTTTATTTCTGTTGATAAAAGAATTTTTCTCAAACTGTACGTCATCCATCACGACAAAAACATCAGAAACAAGTATTTTATGCATATACCCTAGCCAAGGGTTGTAAGCGCTTTGGTGGGCAGAGACTATCATAAGCTTTTTTCCATAAAAAACTCTCTTTCGTTTTTTGATATCAGCTTAAAACCGGATTTTTCATACAGGGCAAAGGCGAGGGTATTGGTTTGTAAAACAGACAATTTTAAAAGCTGCAACTTAAAGATATTTGCGGCCGTGCACTCGAGGGCTTTCATGAGTTTTGCTCCGACATGCTTGGCATGTGGATTTTTATTTAAAGCAATGTAGGCACTGTTTTTTGTAATCTTACTCAACTCAATCACCCCTAGATACGCACCCTTTTCTTTGAGTAAAAAACAAAACTTTTGCTTATTGTTTTTTAAGTTATCGAGATAGCTCAGATGTTCTTGCATACTTATGATGTTTTGCTCTCTCATAAAAGTTCTTACGCTTTCATGGTTTCTCCACTCCAAAATCATCTCTATTTCTTGCGGATGAAGATTGAGATAATTAAGAAGCTCATAACCCTCGCAGTTAAAATTTTGCTTCACGAGAGCATCTCCAAAGTGATTGGGGTGTTTTTTGCTATGTTTGATTTTGCAGTTTTTCCAAAGAGAAGTTGTGCATTTTTTGGCTCTACGGTTCCTTGTGCGGAGGCATTTACTCTTTTGAAGTCCACATGCCGTGCTTCTATGGTTTGGCCTGCTTGTATCTCTGTTTTGGCTACAACTTTTCTGCGTGCGAGTTTTCGCATCTCCAACTCTTTTGTTGTCGGTTTCAATTCACTTGAGCCGATGGCATTTTCAATAAAACGGATATCTTGTATGTACTTTTGGAGCTCTTTTGGATTGACGCTGAACCAGTGGTCGGGTCCTGCCATGGCATTATCAAGAGTGAAGTGTTTTTCTATGACGCAAGCTCCAAAACAAACAGCCCCGACTGCGGCCGTACTTCCTAGCGTATGGTCGGAAAAACCCACTTTCACTCCAAAGATATTTTTGATAGCGGGGATTTTTTTCAGATTGACCTCTTCTGCTTGCGTCGGGTAGGAGGAGACGCAATGCAAGACGGTGATGTCATCGTTCCTTGTTTCTCTTATGGCCTCAAGAGCATCGTGTATCTCTGACTCATACGCCATCCCTGCGGAGATTATCATAGGCAGTCCTTTAGAAGCGTAGTATCGGAGTTGTTGCAGAGATGTCAAATCATCGCTTCCTACTTTAATAAAAGGGAGTTTTGTCAGGGAGAGCAAAAAGTCCAAATCGGAACTATTTTGCGCGGTGGAGCTAAAGGCAATCCCTTTTTCTTTGCAGTAGGCTATGATTTCAATCCACTCTTGTTTGTTAAACTCATACCTTTGAAACATTTCCAGCATAGATTCCGTAATCTCTTTGCCCCCGGAAGTGTAGGTATAGGTTTGGCTTGCATCACTTACAAACTCTTGAGCTTTAAAAGTTTGAAACTTTACACAGTCGGCTCCGGCTCTTTTGGCTTCATCTATCATCTTTTTGGCAAGAGAGATATCGCCGTTATGGTTTATCCCCACTTCCGCAATAATAAAAACACTCATTTTTTGACCCCCACAACAATCCATTCGCAATAGTTAAATTGATTATTTGAATTATTATATACCCTAAGAGATGTATTTTTATTGATAAATTGAATATCGCAAAATGAAAAGATATCCAGCAGTTCGTCGTAGCTTGTAAAATGAACGATTCCCGTGTCTTTAAATGTTCCTTTTTGAACATCCGTATAGGTGTTTGGTTCAAGGCAGGTCGCCTGAATCTCTTTGTTTTGTATCTTCAGCAGGTCGGGACTGTCATCGCAAAACATAAAGGAGATGACAACTCCTTTGCTTTTTAAAACTCTATTTGCTTCACTCCAGGAGTTTTTGATACTCTCTTTTGTGCCGCAATACGTTGATTCTCTGTCAATGATGATGTCGAAACAATTCTCCTCAAAAGGCAGCTTATCAAAAGAAGCTTCGAGAATATTTGGATACGTGCCCCGTTTTTCACACTCTTTTTTTGCAATTGCACATGCACTGCTGCTTGCATCCACTCCGTAAACATCAAACCCGAGTTCCGATAAAAACCAGAGATTGTTCCCGCTTCCGCAACCAAGCTCTAAAATTTTCATCTCTTTTTTTTCGCCACAACGCTCTTGCGGCAAAAATTTTAAAGAGTTGAAAAAAATAGAAACCAATTCCCCGTAAGGGTATCTGTTTATATGTTTATTTTGTGAATAGATTTGTTTTTCCCAGCTTTCATCAAATGACACTTCAAACCCCTTTTATTGAATTTATCTAATGTTTTAAATCTTTTTCGTTTTAAATATTTATACATGGCATTTTGGTTGGATACTATTTTTATTGCAATAAAATCCAAATTCATAAAATACGCTTCATTTGCGCTTACGCTGGGAGTGATGATTCCCAAATCGGCCTCTGCCATCTTTTGCGCCATCTGATTTGTGTTGATATGAAGTTTTGCAAATTTTTTGCTTTTTGCATAGTTTTGAAGTTTTTTCAGATTTTTATTGGCTGTTGTGGTGATGAGATGAACCTGAATATTTTTAAAACCTTTGAGAAGCTCTAAAATTTTTATATTGAGATTGAAATTATCCGTACCGCCCAAGGCAACTAAAATATTCATTTTTTTATGGAAATTTTTTAAAGCTTTTTGTTTTGCTTTTTGCTCTGTAAACTCTTCTCTTAGGAGGGTGTATTTTGCTCCGCAGCGAAGCTCACACCCTTGTGGAAGCAGGTTTTTATATTTTTTTTCATCAGCACTTATGTTATGGTTTAAAAGTATGTCGCAGTTGTGTTGGACGTAGGTGTCATCAAAAACCAAAATTTTTGCCTCTGAATTGTTTTTGAGAAAACTTTCATACGCATAGTCGATTTTGTAATGGTCAATCACCAGCATATTTGTTTGAAATTTTTGCATACATTCTAAAAGTTCATCTTTGGCATGTGAGTGCAGGGTGTGTATTGTATAGCCTGCTTCGAGTATTTTATGATTGATATTTCCGGCAAGATTGCGTGTGGCAAAAAGTATCTTGGCATGTGGATACTGTTTTTTTAATTCGTGTGCCAAAATCAAATCACGCATGATATGACCTGTTCCGATTGTGTTGGATGCGTCCGCCCTTATTAAGATATTCATTTTGATTTTATAAGGGCTTCGTACATAAACTCGGCTCTCTTCCAGTCTTCTTGGGTGTCAATATCTTGAACAAGATGGCGTGGCAAGACGATTGGAATACTCTCGCTAGAGAAGATAACATCGGAACTTTTGCCTATTTTGCTCCAGTAAAACTGCCCTGCATCCTGATACGCTTCTTCCAAATCCTGACTTCTTGTATGGTAGTGCTGGGGAAAAAACATTTCGCATCTTCCCTCTTGTGTTATCTTAAAAGTGCGCTGTATAGGAAAAGGCATAGAGGTGCATGAAAAGGCGTTGATGGCATCGGAATTTTTGAGCATTTGGAGCCCTTGGATGAGATATTTTTCATCCAAAAGGGGAGCCGTTGCATAAATGGTGCAGACAAAATCATAATGCTGAGCGTTTTCCTTTAGCCAATGCAGGGCATGCGCCGTTACGGCATCTGTTCCCGTAAAATCATCGGCAAGTGCATCAGGGCGCATAAAAGGAACTTGGGCGCCGTATCTGCGCGCCACTTTTGCAATCTCCTCATCATCGGTTGAAACAATCACCCGCTCAAAAAGTCCGCTTCTCAAAGCCGCTTCTATGGAGTAGGCGATGAGCGGTTTACCGTGAAAATCTTTGATGTTTTTGTGTGGAATTCTTTTGCTTTTCCCCCGTGCAGGGATGATGGCTACTGCATTTTTCATAGTTTTTCCTTAAGCAAGACAAGAAGAGTATCCAAAACATTCTCCCAGTCTCCCATTGCTTTTTGTCTTATAATCGTGATACTCTCATACCATTTGCTAGTGCTCCCCTGAAGCCCCCATCTCCAGTCGGGGGAGAATTTCACCAGAGCAAAACTCTCTTTTCCCATAGCACCGCAAAGGTGAAGAAAAGAGGTGTCGATGCTGATGAGCAAATCCATGGCATCAATCCCAAGCGCCGTATCGTAAAAATCTTGTATATGGACTCCCAAATTGTTAACATTGTGCGCTTTTAAAAGCGCATCTTCTTGAGGGGTTCTTTCGTATTGCAAAGAGTATAATTCAAAACTACCCTGCAATTTATTGAGATACGAAAGCAGATATTCGAGTTCCAAAGACCTGTTTTTCACCGCATTGGCACCTTGAGAACCGCGATAGCAGATTCCAATCTTTTTTTTCGTTTTGCAAATGTCGTGTTTTGCCTGAAATGCCGCAGCATCCTCAGGATGGACGCGGATATATTTTTCCCCATAAGGGATTGTTTCATAGCTTGTCCCAAGCAGATACGGTGCTTCGAGCATGGGAAAGTTATAATCAAAGGAGATGTTCGTTTTGGGCAAAACAAATTCAACCTCCGGATAGTTGTACTCAAAAAGCTTTTTTAAAGAGGGGGGAACGTAACAAAGAATATGTGCATTTTTTTCTAAAAAAAACGGTAAAAAACGGATGAACTGTATGGTGTCGCCCAAGCCCTGCTCATGACTGATATAGAGTGTTTTTTCGGAAATATCGTCGTTTGGGGTGAGGAGTGTGGGCGGGTAGGCAACTCCTCCAAGACTGCTTCCTCTTACTTCGTGGCTGTATCTGTGTCTGTATTGATTAAACCCCGATATGTACTCTTTTTCAAGCAAAGAAATCAGAGATAAATTATAGAGCGATAAACTTCCTTTCGGGTTTATCTCAAGTGCTTTTTTATAATACTTTTTTGCCTGTTTGAGTTTGTTTTGATACATAAAGCAAGAAGCAAAATTATTGTAAGATTCATAACTTGCGGGGTTGAGAGAGATAGCTTTTTGATAATAAGGTTTTGCCTGCGTTAAATTTCCATCGGCAAAGTAAAGATTTCCGATACTCGTGTAGGTTTGAGCAATATCGGGGTTTATTTCAAGTGCTTTTTCAAAGCAAAAAAGTGCACTCTGCATATCATTGTCGCCTTGATAAATCTGTCCTAGAGGGATGTAGGAAGTCAGCTGATTGGGATTGAGTTTTATTGCCATGGCATAACACTTTTTTGCATCCTGCATAAAATGATGCTCTTTGTACAAATCGCCGATGTTTTCATAAGCATCACTGCAAAGCGGGTCGATTTCTATCGCTTTTTTAAAATAAAGTTCCGCATTTTGTGCGTCGTTTTTACTTTTGCACAGAAGTCCTAGTTTGAGATACTCAAGGCTGTCGGCTGTTGAAGTTTTCATTAAAAACTGCACCCCTTGAGTTTGTAGGTATGAATGATTTTTAAAAATGTGTCGGCTACAAACTTCGCATCATCAAGCGTCATTTTATGCTGGCAGGGGAGGGAGATTTCACTTTTGTAAAAATCATTTGCAACAGGCAGGGAGATTTCACCGAATTTTTCTTTGTAAAAACTGTTTTGATAGATGGGTTTATAGTGAACCTGCACTCCGATTCCACATGCCAGAAGTTGCGTAAAAATATCTTCTTTTGAACATTGAAGTTCAGGGTTTAAAATAATAGGATAGAGATGTCTCGCAGAGATGTCGGCATGTGGAATCTGTTGGCATATAAAAAGCTTTTCATTGCAAAATCGTTTATCGTAATACGAGGCTATTTTTGTTCGTTTTTGTATGAAACCATCGAGCTTTTTAAGCTGGCTTATCCCAAGAGCAGCGGCAAATTCCGTTAGCCTGAAATTATGTCCAAGACTTAGCATATCTGAATTCCAAAGGGCTTTTTTTATTATGCCGTGAGAGCGAAAAAGTTTTAATTTTGCTGCATACTCCGCATTGTCGGTTAAAACAGCTCCCCCCTCACCGGTGGTGATGGGCTTAATGGCATGAAAACTAAAGATGCTCATATCTGCAAAAGAGCCGATTTTTTTGCCGTTGATACTTGAACCCAGAGCGTGGGATGCATCATCAATGAGAAGCAGATTATGTTTTTTCGCAATTTCGCTTATGCACTGCATCTCAACGGGTTTTCCTCCAAAATCCACAACGACGATAGCCTTTGTTTTTGGCGTTATCAGTTTCTCAATCCCTCTTTCATCTATATTTCCGTCAAGTTTTACATCGCACCAGACGGGCTTTGCCCCAAGAACAACAAACATATTTGAAGTGGCAACGAAACTGATGGGAGTGGTGATAATCTCATCTCCTTCGCTGATTTCGCCCACGGTATATGCCCCAAGAAGTGCGGAGGTTGCAGAGTTGAAACAAACGGCATGTGCAACATTGACATAATCACAAAGCATAGCTTCAAACTCTGAAACTTTCTCCCCCTGCGTCAGGTGGGATGATTTTAAAACTTCAACGACAGCATCTATATCATCTTGTTCAATATGCTGAGTGGAATAGGGAATCATTTATTTTTCTTCGTCTTTTGTTTCTTGTATTTTTTGAAGCAACTCTTCATCGCTGAGCCAAATTTCATTATCTCTTGAATTGTATTCAAAACCTGCTTTGACAATTTTGCCGATTTCACCCAAAGCGTTCACGGCATAATTTACAGGATTTGTAAAAGTGATACCGGGTTTTATAACAAAATGCTTGTCAAATTCCAAGGTTAGATGAGAATCATCAAGCGGACACATCACTTCATGCAGTTTTTCGCCGGGGCGAATTCCTATCACTTCTTGCGCAAGACGGGGTGCTATCGCTCTTGCCATATCGGTCATTTTCATAGATGGGATTTTTGGTACAAAAATCTCTCCCCCTTGCATTCTCTCAAAATTCTTAAGTACAAAATCGACACCTTCTTGGAGGGTAATCCAAAATCGTGTCATATCAGGCTGGGTGATAGGCAGGGCAGAAGCACCCTCTTGTATGAGTTTTTCAAAAAACGGGATGACGGAGCCGCGAGAGCCTAAAACGTTTCCATAACGCACTACGCTAAATTGTATCTCATGCCCGCCCGTTAAGTTGTTTGCGGCTACAAAAAGTTTGTCTGAAACCAGTTTGCTGGCTCCGTAAAGATTTGCAGGATTTGCCGCCTTGTCCGTGGAGAGAGCTATGATTTTTTTGACACCGTTGGCAATACAGGCATCAATTACATTCTGTGCCCCCATAACATTTGTTTTGATACATTCCATAGGGTTGTATTCGGCGATGGGAACATGTTTAAGTGCTGCCGCATGCACGACAAAATCAACACCGCTCATGGCTTTTTGAAGTCGAGGCAGGTCTCTTACGTCACCGATAAAATATCGCATGCAAGAAGCATTGAATTTTTGAGCCATTTCATATTGTTTTAATTCGTCTCTAGAATAGATGATTATTTTATTTGGTTTGAAGCGTTTTAATATAGTTCTTACAAATTGCTTTCCGAAGCTGCCTGTTCCACCTGTAATAAGTATATTTTTCCCATTGAGCATGTGGATTCCTCGTGCGTATTTTGTTTATCAGAGCAAAAAGAGTGCCATATATCATTTTTAGATTTTGCTAAAAGAATAATACAATTTGTCGATTTTGTTCCTAGTAAAAAATAAAAGCTTTGTAAGACAGTTTATAAAAAGGATTTATTATGGGTATCAGTTCACTTGGTGTGGGTTCGAGTATTTTAACGCAAGATGTTTTAGACCAGTTGAGAAGTGCCGATGAATCTGCGCAAATTAAACCAATCGAGTTGAATTTAGCGAATGAGAATGACAAAAAAGATGCTATGACTCTTATAGAAGCGAGCATGAAAAATTTTATAGACAGCATAACGGCTGTGAAAAGTCAGACTCTTTTTGATGAACGCTCAGCCACCATTAGCGGCTCATCCGTTACGGCTACTGCGGCTGCAAGCAGCGATATACAGGATTTTACGCTCAATGTTGTTACTTTGGCAACAAAGCAGATAGAGCAATCGGGCGCATTTGGAGCTAGAACTGATCTTATCGCTTCTGGTGCGGGCAGTATGAATTTAAATATAGACGCTCAGGACTTTACAATAGATTATGACGCAACGACAACGCTGGATGATTTTAAAAAGCTTATTAATGATATCGCAGGGGACAAAGTGGATGCGACGATTGTTCAGATAAACAGCGGTGAGTTCCGTTTATTTATAAGTTCCGCCGATACGGGAACAACGCAAAATATTACCATGACGGATAATAATGCGCCGGCCTTGGATACAAGGCTGACTACCTCCTTTGATGCGACTGCTATACAGTCGGGTATTGATGCTAACTTTACGTTTAACGGCCAGTCTATAACGCGTACGAGCAATTTAGTGAGTGATTTAATCAGCGGTTTGAGTATTACTTTAAAAGAAGTTGGCGCATCTGTAGTGAGCATAGAGCAAAACCGCGATAACATCATGACAAAAATTGACAGCTTTGTTGAAAAATACAATTCTGCAATCACCGAATTAACGAAGATGACAAAACCGAGTACCGACAGTGCGGAGAGAGGAATTTTCTCAGGCGAAAGCACTATAAAAAATATGAAAAGAGCTATAGAAGACATGATTGCAAGTATTGGCGGAGGTGTCGGCTCTATGGCGGATTACGGGTTTGATGTCGATAAAGACGGAAAAATGACGGTGGATAAAACCGTGTTAAATACAAAGTTAGATGAGAATCCTGCAAATGTGGAAGCGTTTTTTGCAGGGGGGACTTTTACAAATACCGATGGTTCTACGGTTGAAGTGGAGGGAGCATTTAATGAACTCGCTACAAAAGTAGAAGGCTATACAAAATACAATGCAACGTTGGATTTGTTTAAAAATTCTATTGCCGAAAATATTACAACGCTTGAAGAGAGAAAAACTACCGCTACTGAAAGATTGGATGCTAAGTATGAGATAATGAAAAAGCAGTATGCCGCCTTCGATTTAATCATAAGTAAAATAAATTCTGCTTCCTCTATGTTTACAGAGATAGCAAATGCGCAAATTGCGGCTCAAAGTAATTAAATTTACAGCTAAAAAATTAAAGTAAACAGCCAAGAAGCCGATGTACTTTGCATGGATGATTTAAATAATAAAGATGAAAAGGATTCTAAGATGTATGGTAATTTAGCTCATAATATTTATGCACAAAATAATATAGGTGTTGAGTCTCCGGCCAAGCTGGTGGAGATGCTTTACGAGGGAGTTCTTCGCTTTAATGCGCAGGCAAAAAAAGCCGTCAAAGACAGAGATGTGGAAAAAAGAGTGTATTGGATAAACCGTTCGGTTGCCGTTATTACTGAACTTGTTTCCATTTTGGACCACTCGCACGGGGGTGATGTTTCTAAATATTTGGAAGGTTTGTATAATTATGAGATACAGCTTTTAACTTCTGCGGGAATTCATAACAATATGGATGAACTTGATGAGGTGAGCAATGTATTTAAAGGGCTTTTAGAAGCATGGAGAGAAACTACAGATGTGGCTCAATAAGTTAAAAATAGCAATCATTGAAAAAAACATAGATTCTATCAATAAGCTTCTTGATGAGATTCCCGAGCTTAGCAATATGAAAGATATAGAGGAATCTATCTACCTTTTAAGAGAGGCGGCGGAACTTATGTACACTTTGCAAGATGAAGTTTCCTTGTCGATGAAAAAGATTCAAAAAAATTTATCGTTTTTACGCTCTACCGATATTCCAACTTCAAGAAGATTAGATATAAAGTCATAACTTCTTTTTAGTAATCCCAAATTTTAAACTTCTCAGGGTGTATTCGCTTACAACGGCACCTTTTCGCATGCCTAGTATATGCTCAATCGCATCGGCTATGTCGCTTGCCATCAGTTTTTCATCTTCCTTGTCGCTTGTGGAAAATCGAAGCGCATCATAAAAAGAGCTTTGGGTCATGTCCGGATTTATATTTGTAATGCTTAGCTCGCTTTTTCTGCACTCTTCAAACAGTGAGTCGCCAAATGCCCTCAATCCTGCTTTTGTAGCACTGTAAACACCTGCAAATTTACTAGCGCGCAGTGCTTCTATGGAGTTTATGTTTAGAAGATAGCCGCTGTTGCTTTTTAAACTTTTTAGTGTTGCGTTTGTCAGTAACATCGGGGCGGTTAGGTTTAAAAAAACCATATCTGTAATAATCTTTGGGTGAAGCTCTTCATGTGGCTCAAATCTGCCAAAACCTGCACAGTTTACAAGGATATGAATATCTTGTTTGCGGAGAGTTCCACATGCCAAGAGTGTTGCGGTTTCATTGGATAAATCGGCTTGAAGCGGAATAAAATTTGCATGATTGAAATCTTCGCGGGAGCTTTTTCGGCTGATGCCGACGACTTGAAAACCAAGGGATAAAAGTCTTTGGCATATTGCTTTGCCGATTCCGCTGCTTGAGCCTGTAACAACTGCTGTTTTCATTAAGTATATACCTTTTTCAAAACTTCTTCCAATACATTAAAAATAAGTGATTTTGTTGCCTCTTTCGTAACTTTTTTTGGCTCAAAATGGTCTGAGACAACCTTTAGCATAAAGATGTTTTTGATAGCAGATGAATGTTTTGTTGCTTCATAAAATCCGTAAGATTCCATATCCACTATTTCATAATCATTTTGCGAGGCTTCATGGTCTAAACAAACTATGTTTTCTTTTGAATTTTCGTTGAGTGTATACATTGCATCTTTGTAGTAAATAGAACTTATCTCTAGAAGCTGCCCTATCTTAAATCTGCTGTCTGCACCGCATATTCCTATATTTAAAAAGATATCTGTATCATTAATGTCATACTGATTGATAAGGGCTTGGGTGGCCAGCATTGCGTCAAGAACTCCAAGACCACTTACGATAAGTTTCATGTTTTCGTTCGTATGGAGCGTATAACGATGAAGCCTCTCTTTTTTGAGTTTATATTTATCAATAAAAGCCTGAGCCTCAGGTTTGAGCGCGGTGATAATGTACAACATGCGTTATTGTAGCAAAATAGTTTTGTAATTTTATATTTTTTGGCTATAATTCCACCGCTTCCCTTTAGACCTGTGCAATGGTATTTTGAGACAATGTGTCAGGGTAGGAATACAGCAGCACACCTTGATTTGTCATGTGCCGCAGGTATCTGGAGGGGAGTCTTTCTTTCGTTTTATCACATTTCAATTATTTTTTAATCCTATACAACTTCTTAAAACAGCATATCTCTCAATTAACAAAAAAAAAGAAAATTTTCTGCTAAAAAAATCCATAAAATAAAATAAATTTAAATTATTTTGACATCCTTGAACTCCCCTCCAATCAGAATCTATCAAAGAAAAATTAATAAAAAAATTAATAAAATTTTTTTGGTTAATATTTATTTAAGTGATTTGGAGTCATGATTGTTTCAAAGGTTAAAGGAGTTTAAGATGAAAAATTGGGCTTATTCAACATTGGTGGCATTAGTATTGATGCTTTCGCTGGCGGGGTGTTCTAGCGGCGGCGGTGACAGTAGCGGGGATACGACGGATCCTGTTGTTGTGACGGGTTCTTCTGCATTGAGCGGAACGATAGCGCAGGATACGTCGGGGGACGTTGTTACTGCGCCGAGTAGATTTAGTGCGATGAGTGTGTCAGATATTGATGCAGATGCATCGGCACAGCTTGTAGTAGATTTAAGCAAAAACAAAATATACGGAGACAGCGGGGATGTTAAATATACATCTGTTGTCGGCGTAAACGGCTCTTTTGAGTTTAAAGATGTACAAGTGAATAAGAGCGGAGAAACTAAAGCTGAGCTTACGGTGAGTAAAAACGGCTTTGCAAAGGTAACTAAAGTAGTTACTTTAACGGACGGACAGAATGTTTCTGTTGTCGCTGAAGCGGGTGCTTTGCCTGTGCTTACCGAGGTTGTTTCAATTGATAGAAATACTACGGTACCAGGCGGCAGTTATTTAAAACTCGGCATTAAACAAACATCAACAGGTCTTAGTTCATATTCTAGAATTATGTCGCTGAGTGAGTTGCATGCAGAGGCTACCGACCCTAGTTTCGGACTAGAAGATGTTTCTTCTTCCGTTATTCCTTTGGATACGGTACCTCCGAGCGTCACGGAAATTACTGCGGATATACAAGCATTTGACCCGACGAGCGAAGAGGACAGCAAATATTTCCCGGGTGAATACAAAGGAACAGGTGTAGGAGGTTCTACAGAGGAGAGACAATTAGTGTCTGCCGCTTTTGACTTGGTGAGCCTTAAAGATCAAAACGGGGATCCGGTCGTACTTGACAATTCCGTATTGAGAACTTCAAAACTGCTTGCACAAGCCGATTATGACAATTGTCTGCAAACAAAAGTCCGTTATCTCTCTAGCGCACAAGTTACGCTCATAGAGAACTACGGAGATGATGACAATACGACGACGGATTTTGAAGTTCCTATGTGGTACTACAACTCAAAACTCGGCATGTGGGATTATCTCGGTGTTGCGTATTATACATCTGCGACAGATGTGAATAACACTACGGGAAGAGCATTTGCTACTATGTGTATTACGGAAAACTGGGGTGAATATCTTAATCTGGATTATGACTTTGCGATAGAACAGCCAAAAGCTGTTTGTGTAACTGCAACCGACCAAGAAGGCAATGCAGTCACTAGTTTGGGCATTACCGCAAAAAAAGATACGGCCTATGAAACAAGATGGCTCAATAGTGAAGGAAAAGCAACCTTAGCCTTAACATCAGGAAGTACAGCGAGTGAGTATGCATTTTCTTATTCAGGGGCAATTACAGGCTGGTCGAGTGTTGCTATAGACAATAGTTTAATTGTCAAAAGCAGTACAGCGGGTTGTGATTATGATTTAGCTCTGAGTGTTGAAAACCCATACAGTACAATTATGCAGGTTACGGCTAAAAAAATTGACGGTACTGTTGGGGTAGGATATGTTTATGTCTACAATAACACGTATGGGAACTATTTTTACGAGAGTCAATATTTAGATGCGAATGGCATGGCCACATTTAAAATTAAACCCGATACTGCGTATGTAGTAAGGTATGCAACCAAAGAGGCGAATGTAAACGCTAACGGCTCGGTACAAAGTCCGGAAACAGCCGACAGTCGCCGTTCTTTAAGTGTGAGTGTGCAAGATGAAAATAAAGCACCTGTGGTTTATACAAGATTTAACAAATCTGAAATAAGCAGTGTTGCAACAACCGCCAAGTTTTCTATCTCTGCTTCAGATGCAAATGGAGATAAAGTTACAATGAGCAGTTTGACGCTCAATGGAGTGAATCTTGTTAAAGATACGCATTACAGTGTAACTGAGCGTTATACAGGTACTTCGTATGATTACGTATACGCGGTTTTAGATTTAAATAAAACTAATGCTGGTTCAGACAATAATTTAACAGCTACATATTCTGATGGAAAATCCAGCGGAAGCAGTACCGCTCAATTAAAAATAGTGCCAAACAGCGCACCTGTTATAAATAGCACATATCTTTACAGTGCAACGAAAGGGTATGTATATTTAACCGGAACAATTGACGTAGGAACCTATGATATTCGCTCTTACTCTTATGATCCAAACGGTGATTCGACAACTACCACCTATACGCTTGATGGCAATGTAAGCAGCGGTGTCGGTGTAGCACTCGCAACGGGTAGTCATACAATAGGTGTCAGTGTAAGTGACGGTTCATTGACGACCGCTAAATCGTACACTTTTTGGGTTGGAAATAATCCTCCTGTCGTATCTTCAGCGGGTGCAAAATCTTATCTTGTTGATATCGGTGCATCACAGACTGTAAGTCTATACGCTTTCATCAAAGATAAAGAAGACGGAAACATCGTTACGTCGGTACAAGCGGTGGACCAAAATAAAACGAGTTATCCGTTGACATACAATGCTCTTAAAGGGATGTATGTAAGTGCTGCGTTCACACCTTCTAGCATAGGTACATACACGTATGACATTACTGCCACAGATAAAGACGGTGCTACGAGTGCTCCTTATAAAGTAAAAGTTGAAGTGATTGCGAATAACCAAAAACCGATTTTTACTACGGAGCTCTTAAGCGAAACAGTCAATGTCGGAACAACTAAAGACTTGATTTGTGTGGCAAGTGACCCTGAAGGTACATTTGTTACCTATGCATGGACTGTAAACGGTGTAGTGCAGGGAACAAGCGGAACGACTCTCAGTCAAACATTTTCTACAACCGGTCAAGTGAATATATCATGTACTGCAACTGACGGCGATGGAAAAATCGCTACTTCAAGTGCAGTATATACGGTTGTTGACCCGACTGTAACAGGTACATTAACGGTAAATACAGAAATGCCAGGTTTAACGGTTGCACTACATGACATGACAACGTTAGAACCGATAGCCGGACAAGAAAAACTCACAGACAGCAATGGTCGTGCGACGTTTAGTGTTAGCGGAGACAGAACAACTTTCTCAGTTTCATTAACATCCGATACCGTGCTTAGTTCTACGATTATAGTCAAAGAGATTCGGGATATGCTTATCTCCGAAGCGATTTATGCTTGTTCTTATTCAACAGATGTAAACACAACGTTGCTCTGCGCAAGTGTAGATTTATGTGCTATTTCAGACACTCAAAGTTTTCCAAACTGGATTGTTGACCTTAATCCGCCGACAGATGAAAACAATACGGTTCTTTTGACTGCAGACGAAATAGACACAAGTAATGACGGTTTTGTAGATAATACAGAGCTGTACGCAGCTGTTCTATTATTGAATGATACAAATAGTGATGGTCAAATTACTTTGAGCGAATATGATAATGAAAGCAAAGTGATTACAACACAAATGCTTGCATCCGTTCCTGTTCAAGAGTATTCTATTTCTATGTTTAATCAATATCAGGAATACGCACAGTATCAAGAAAGTATTCAATGTAGTGATTTGAGCTTAAAAGAGTTCAACTTAACGATTACGGGCTTAGATTCTGCGCTAAGCAGTTATGTAAATGTGAGCGGCAATGGTAATGGTTATGGCTATAACAGCGGCACGAACTCCATCACGGCACCTGTAAATGCTTATAGTGTTGGAGCAGACGGCAAGTACAGCTTCTTGGCTAAATTGACAGTTGATACTAATGTAAGCTTTTATTTCATAGAAGGTACGGCTACAGAGCTACAAAGCGGCCTTAGTGTGAGTGTAAGCTCATTTGACAGAGGAACTTCTGTTGATTTTGTTGCAGCCTTGGACACTACTGAAGGTTCAATGTATTTGAGCGGACTCTATAAAGAGCTTAATTACTATATACAAGGTGATAGAGTTCCAAATGATGGTGGTTATACGATGAATATTTTTGAAATTCCGGAGGCCAGTATTGCTATTAACGGTACGAAGTCAGCTTCTGTGGATGGGCTCAATCTATATTATTCCCATAACAACTACTATGGAGACGGAACACTTCAAACGGTGTATACTTTGGCTGATTATCCGCAACTTGACATAACTGTTTCAGCAGTAGATAAAAATCTTGAGTTTGGCGGAAATGATTTAAGTAAAGTCAGTGTGCTTACTTATAGTAAAACAGCGCAAGGAGATATGTTTACGTTGAATTTCAACATCGCTACTACCGTAGTTGCGAACAGTGTACAGGATGTGAATTTAAGTCGTGTACTTCCTCAAAGCGTTGTCAACTCGGTTGAAGATTTAGAACGGGAACTCTCTAGCATATACTGGGGTGAATCTTATCTTGATATGACAGAGTATAAAGACAAAACGGAAGCTGAAATATTAAGCATCTTTAATACTTCAGGAATGGATTATCATGTATGGTCTATCTTGCCTTCTCGTTCAATGCATACGTATTTTTATGACTATTATAATTATTCTGTTGCAGCGGCAAGTACGCAAGAAAGTGGGGCGAAAGAGCTTCCAAAACTAAACCCGCTTAGCATAGGTTTAGATGTTTCAAGACTTTGGAACTAAAGTTACTGCTGCTCTTGTAGCAGCGGTACTCATTTTTTCAGGATGCAGTGATACGTATTCTGAAAAACAACAAACTCCAAGTATCGCGCTTGTGAGCCACACTATTTACTTTGGGTCCCTTTCCAATGCAACAGTTACAATTTATCAAGATGAAAAAGAGATTATTTCTACGCAGGCTTTGGCATTTGATGAGCAAAGAGGTTCAAGATTTGAACTTTTTGTTGATCAAAATATAGAAGATAATGCTAGTTTAAGACTTGTAGTAAGCGGGGGAACCATTAAGGGCATCCCCTTTACAAAACAGGTGCGTGTTAATGTCAGTGCGAAGCAGTTAAGAGAGGAACACATCGTTATCTCGGAGTTGAGCGCATTTCAAGAACTTTATGATACACAGCACAACTCAACTTTTGCATCCTTGGTTCTCAGAAGAAGTGTGGATGAAGATACAGATATCGACAGGGATGATTTGCTCTCTTTGCTCCCGACAAATACAATTGCGCTTGTGCACGCAAACCTCATGCAGTCTTTTATAGAAAGCGGGCTCATTGCCGCTGTTTTAGAAGATGAAAATATAAATGTTTTGCTCAATAAGGATGAAGATAATGATAACTTGTCTTTACTTGAAGAGATGTTGTACTGTAGTTCAGATTTGCTGAGTGACAGTGATTCTGATGGTTTGAGCGATTATGATGAGGTACAGCTGGGCACATCACCGTGTAGAGCCGATAGTGATTTTGACGGAATAAACGACAAGGATGAAATGAGTTATGCAACATCGCCACTCTTGGCAGATACGGACGGTGATTATCTGGGTGATGGAGTGGAGCTGGCATTATTTACAAATCCTTTAGTGGGGGATGAAGATTTTAACGGGATACAAGACGGGATAGACGGGGACACTCTTTTGTTTTTACAGTGGCATCTTCATAGCGAAGCAACAGTGGTGAACAACACTAAAAATATAGCCACCGTATCCGGAAATGATTTGGACGTTTTTAAGCTCAATGCCCAAACCGCCACTTTAATCTCTCGACCAAAAATACAGGTGGTAGACACAGGCGTACAGGCTGTGCATGAAGACCTTGATGTAGATTTGGCTCTTTCTTCAAATGCAATAAACAATAGCAATGACCCGACTCCGGTGGCAACGGTATCTGTTTATGATAAAACTTCCCCTCTTTCAATAGGCCACGGAACGGCGGTTGCAGGGATAATAGCAGCCAAAGTACAAAACGGTGTCGGAGTTCGCGGAATGGTTCCGGGTGCCAGCATAGCAGGAAGTAATTGGCTCGAGAGCGGTGAGATTCAAAAGCTCGAAGATTTATGGTACAACTCAGAAGCTGCACGAACTTGTCCGGTGAGCAATAACAGTTGGGGCGGATATTTTGTGGAAGATGATAGTTTTGAGCAGATAATGGAGATAGCAACGCGAGAACTTAGAGATGCAAAAGGGCGCATCTTTGTTTTTGCGGCGGGCAATGATCGTGAAAATTTCGGAAATGCAAATTTATCTTATTTGATAAATAATCCTTATGTATTTGCAGTAGCTGCGCTCAATCATGAGAACAGGTATTCAAAATATTCCAATCCAGGTTCAAACCTGCTTGTAAGTGCGTATGGGGGTGAGAGGTATTACGAAGCACCGACGATTGCCACTACGCTTTTGATGGGAAAATCCTATTACGAAAATGAGCTTTATGGTTTAAAGGGAGCCCTCACGGATTATGCAGATACAAGCAGAAACTATACAGTCGCTATGAATGGAACAAGCGCGGCGGCTCCAATGGTTAGCTCCTCTTTGGCACTCACTCTCGATGCCTGTCCAAATTTGAGTTGGCGTGATTTGAAATGGTTGAGTGCAATAACTGCAAAAAAAGTGGATGAGGAGGATGTGTCGTGGAAGAAAAACAGTGCAGGATTCTGGCACAGCAATAACTACGGGTTTGGTTTAATAAATCCGTCGTTAATGATAGAGCTGTGCAGAGAAGGGTATTTTAAACCTCTTCATGAAGCAAAAATTACATCTTCATCGTATCAGGTAGTAAACATCCCTATACCGGATAACAACCAGTCTGTATATGTAACTTTAAATATTAAAGAATCCCTGATTATAGAATGGGTAGGACTTGAATTTAAAAGCAATCACCCTTTTAGCGGAGATTTGAACATCGATTTAATTGCACCATCGGGCACGGTGAGCAATCTTATGAGCGTAAATGATATCAAGTTTGATGGATATTCTCAAGGGTTTAGATTGAGTTCTTTGGCATTTTTGGGTGAAGAGTCTCTTGGCATGTGGAAAGTCGTTGTACGGGATGCACAGGCGCTAGACAGCGGTTTTTTGCAGGGATTAGAATTAAGTATAAGGGGTCATTAATGAAAATATTTATAACAATCGTTTTGTTTTTTTCACTGGCACTTGGTGTGGAAAAAGATGAAAACAGACAAGATAATGCACAAGCTTGGATACAGATAAACATAAAGCAGATAGAATCCTTTGATTTTACATTATTTGAAAAAGAGTACAATCTACAATTGCAACATTGCATAGGCAAATCCATCTGCATTTTTAAGCCAACTAGTCCCATTGACCTGCAAGACACGCTTTTACGGGTAAAAATATACGGCAAAGCTCATCTCTATAAACCCTACAAATTTAAAGTGTATTGATATCTCTTTATCGCCAAACACTGTTTTCGTAGAACAATCCACATAATACTTTGTTTAAATAAATGAGTTGTGACATGGAATGTGACGCAAAGTTCATATAATCAAGCAGAAAATACTTTGGAAAATAGGGAGAAGTTTATGAAAAAGGTCATATTAAAAACATCAATGTTTTCACTTGCAGTAGCGATTGTTTTGGGAACTACGGGTTGTAGCGGTGGAGGCGAATCTTCAGACGGCGCAGCGAATCCTGCTGTAACAACCTTAAGTTCCGGTGGAGCCGTAGACGGTTATCTCCAAAGTGCAACAGTCTTTGTTGACACAAGCGCAGAGGGTGAACACAATGACACCGAACACTCGGTTATAACGAATGCAGATGGTGACTTTGAACTCTTGGGTACAATTAGTGATGGGACAAAAATATATGCCTATGGCGGAATAGATAAGAGTACGGGCTTGGCATTTGAGGGAAAACTCTCAGCAGTTTACGATGCAACTCGCCAGCCTGTGATATTGTCACCTTTAACTACGTATATTACAGCTTTGGTTGATAGCGATATAAGTTTTGAAGAGGCTACGAATTTGGTTGCGGCAAACTTAGGGATTAGTGCGGCAGATGTAAGCAAAGACCCGATGAGTGTACCTGCTCTTTTTATGGCGGCACAAAAGGTGCAAAAAACTGTGGAAGTGATTGCCACGGCAAAAGGCAGCACAGATTTCAATAAAGCGTACAAAGAAGTTTTTGGTTCTTTGGCAAAAGATGTTAAAGCAAATCCTAGTGCAGATTTTAACGCGACACGACTTGTTTTGCAGGTTCAAACGGATGGTGGCGCGATAGATGGAGGAGTGGCGACATCCATTAGCACTTTCCTTGATACTTATACGCAGACGGTAGATACAATGACAGCCTTGGGTGTGACAGTAGGTGATTTGGATACTTACGGAGGGATTTTAAATGCGTATACCGAAGTTGTAGAGGGTGCATTAGATGCAAATGATACGGCTCTGATTACAACGACGCAAAATACTCTTGAGACTATGGATGTCAATACAACCATAAATGAAGTAGCGGATGGAACCTATACAGATTTATTGTTAAGCGCTTTGGCGCAAGTTGAAAGTGCTTTAGACCATAACATCAGTTATTTAGGTTCAAACAGCGCTAACAACAATATTACCGCAAATCTTGTCTTAACAGCCGTAAATGCGGCTCCTTTTGACACGAATGATTTAAATCTCACTTGGAGTTCAAGCAACTCGGCGATTGATGCCTCAAGCGGTGCAAGAAATGCTAGCGACACGGTAGATATTGCGGTGCAGCTCAAAGCGAGAGTGAACAACTCTTTAGCCACAAACAACAGAAAATTCGATTTGATTGTTAAGAGGAACGAATATGCACCGATTGCAGTAGATACAAATATTACAATCGATGAAGATGCAAGCGCAAGTGCAATCACTTTAAATTATTCAGATACAAATACAAATGATGTTTTGACACTCACGGCTTACACAAATGCGGCGCATGGTGCCGTAGTCTTAGCCGGAAATGTTATCAGTTATAAGCCAAACGCAAACTTTAGCGGCGCAGATACATTTACTTACACTGTTCGCGATAATACAGGTTTGAGTACCACGGGAACAGTTAATGTAACTGTAAAATCTATAAATGACGTTCCGATAGCCGGAACTACGACGCCTCTTACAACTGTATTGGAGGATGCAATCTATACTTTTACCGCACAGGCTACAGACGCAGACACAGATGCGGTTTTAACATATTCTCTTGTAAATAATCCTGTATGGATGGATATTAATGCCAGTACAGGTGTTGTGAGCGGATTTCCTGCAAACAAAGATGTAGGAACAACTGTCGGTGTTGAAGTTTTTGTAACAGATGCAATCGCTCCTGCTGTTTTTCTTGCAATTTTTGATGTAAGTGTTATAAATACAAATGATGCTCCGATAGCGGGTATATTTACTCCTCTTGCAACAATAGCGGAAGATGCAGCGTATAGCTTTATGGCAGTTGCCACGGATGTGGATGCAGGTGCAGTTTTAACATACTCTCTTGCAAACAATCCTGCATGGATGCACATAGACTCAGGAAGTGGAGCAGTAAGCGGAACGCCTCTCAACGAAGATGTGGGAACAGCTGTCGGTGTTGAAGTTCTTGTAACTGACGGAATCATTGCTTCACCTCTTGTTCTTGCAACTTTTGATGTAAGCATTACAAATACAAATGATGTTCCAACAGCGCAAGACAGTTCAATAGGAACTCTTAAAAATACACTCTATGCAGGGACATTAAGTGCGACGGATGTAGATGCGGGAGACACACTCACATATACCATCGCAAATCAAACAAATGTAAATGGAACGCTAACTATTACAAATCCTGCAACAGGCGCATTTACTTACAATCCAACGACGGATTATCTTGGCGAAGGAAATTTTACATTTACAGTGAGAGATGCCAGTAATGCAGTATCTAATACGGCTACTATAACTATCAATGTTGTTGATGCCATTATTAACATTGTTGCAAACAATGACACGTCGACGATTGCAGAGGATACGAATGTGACGATTGACGTATTGAGTAATGATATTTCAACTTTTGAGATAGATACAACTCCTGCAAGCGGTACTATAGTCTCGGCAGTTTCAGCCCCTGCACACGGAAGTGTAACAATCACCGCGGGTGGCTTGCTTTATGTGCCTGAAGCGAACTACAATGGTTCGGATACATTTACATACACTGCGCAAACCTTAAGTGGAAATGAAGCCAATGCAACGGTGTTAGTAACAGTTACCCCTGTCAATGATACTTTAGTTTGGAACACGGCGGCCACACTTGGCGCGGTGGACGAAGATTTTGCACCATTGAGTGTTACGCTGGATGCAACAGATGTGGACGGTGCCGTGACGTATGCTCTTGTAGGCACTACGGGTATCGTCAGTGCAAACGTGACAGGTGCAAGCTTAACAATTTCGGCAGTTGCAAATGCAAGCGGAAATGAAAGCATTACAGTTTCAGCAACGCAAGGCACACAAACAGTAAATCTTTCGATTGCGCTGAGCGTAAATGCAGTCAACGATGCTCCTATAGCGGTAGCAGACAGTTTTACAGCATTGTTAAATACTACCAATGCAGACGGCTGGGATATTTTAGCAAACGACAGTGATGTGGATGGAAGTTTAAGTATTGCTAGTTGTGAGACTACGACTGCCAACGCAGGTGCGCTAACCTATACTTCGTCTGAGGTTACATCGTATACTCCTGCAAATGAATTCATAGGAACAGATACTTTCTCATGTACCGTTACAGACGGTGAGTTAAATGCAACAGCCTTAGTAAGTGTTCTTGTGTCCGGAAATCATGCTCCTGTTGCTATGGGCGGGACATTGACAATGGTAGTGGGTGAAACGATTACGGGTCAGGTAATGGCAAGCGATGTTGATGTAAATGACACTTTGACATATTCAGTGGTGTTTGAAAGCAGTAATCTTGCAAATTTACAAGGAAGTTCTTTAAGCTCTAGCGGAGCGTACAGTATTACTGCAAGCACGATAGGAGAAGGTAAAATAGTCGTAAAAGTTACCGACAGCGCAAACCCTGCGATGAGTGACGAAGCGGATTTTTACATTCATATCGTCTCCGCAGAAACAAATGACAATAACCCTTATTCATACAGTGAGGGAGATAAAATAGATAAGGCGATGTTTGATGCTTATGTGAATTTACAAGCTATCCCTGAAGATACGAAACTGTACGATTTCTGGGGTACGCAAACAGATGAGAATAATGTTACAACTCTTGAATCAGGCTATATGGAATTCATTTCAAGCGGTTTTCGATTTTTCATCACAGACGACAATGAAACCGACTATGCGTATGAAGCCGGTTTAACAGACGGTGCCACTTCGATTTCAATGGGTACATTCTATGATGCACAAGCAAATGTTGCGGATGTTAAACTTCTCAATATTTATGACGCAGCAGCTATCTCTGCTGATTTAAACATCACTTTGCCTGAGGGTGCAGTCGCGTATGAGATGGCGATGTTAATGAAAAGTGAGCGTTATAAATTTAATGATGTAGTAAAAGATTGGAGAACAGGTACAGTGCTAACGTACGATTCATTGGTTGCTTTTGTTGAAAATAACGGAGTTGTATCAGGTAATAATACAAACTATAAGAGACTTCTTATTTTTGACAATAACCAAAACTTTAGCTCCGCAAGCGGAAATATTATAGAAGTAGACATGACAAATGTTTACGAAAATCAGGGAGAGCCTTTTGTGGTGAATCCAAACGCAGGAACATGGGATATTGTGAGACATGAAACCGTAGATGGCAATAACTCTGATATTGTAAGAGTAACTGTGAGTGCATCAGGGTATGATGACATGATTTTTGTACTCGATAGTTTCGGCATAGAGGGCAATGCAACGAACGTTGTATGGAGAGGGGATTACCAAGCGACAGATACGGGAAGTATAAATACGTATTTCAACGATATAGCGGCGAGGGCAATTGAAAATATGTTTAACTCGGTACCTACGCTAAGCATTGACCTGAATAATCTAGCCGGAATAACGATTTATGATGTCTATGATGTTACAGTTGATGATAGTGAGACAAGTACTTGTAGGAAACATATCGTAAAAGGTGAATTTGGGGAAGCCAACACCCTCTTAGTTACAAGAATTACCGTAGAACCAAATGAAATAACATCCCTTACCTATACAGTGGATGCTAATTCGATGTTAACGTATGAGGATGGGGTGTTAAGCGGTACGACTACATATCAAGATGCAACAGACGAGCCGTATTTTATGACAGGAAATTGGGTTTCAGGTGATACAAATGAGACGGATAGCACAAATAAATACTTTACTACGCTTACAGCTGCCCAGAATTATGCGCAATGCAATATCGGGTCTGCGACACCCAATGACAGCCCGGTAGTCGGTGCATGGCTGTTGGACGGCTATATGGATATTGTATTGGTTGTTGTCGATAATGCACACTACTTTATGATGCAAAAAGATGTTGGAGAGGGAGGCATTGCCGGAGGAATAGAAGTGGGTACGTATACTCTTGAGAACAATACAACGCTTTTTGGCTTTACTCCGGATATCAATACAAATGCGGGAGATACTGCCCAGGGCATAACTTTAACATACAACAGCACTTCAGATACGATATCTGTTCCGGAGTTTACAAACCCTATGACACGCGCTGCAGAAGCGGACTTACCATGGACGGGTGCTTGGTTTGGCGAAGATGGCGGTATAACGAGAGCGTTGCTGCTTAGCGGAGATGGTAAATATATGGTTGCTGATATTGATTTTGCAAATAAAACGATTCATGATATTAGTTTGACAAGCAATAATGAACTAGTGAATGCATTTGAGATTGGCACCTATAATGCATCCACTGAGATAAACACATTAACTGTGAATCTTACAGCGAACGCATCTTATGATTTTAACGGCAATGCGGGTTTTAATCCTAGTCAAACACTAAGCTTTGATATTACAAACTATCCTATAGTTAAACAGAGCAATGGTGTGGATTTCAAAAAAATTCTACCAAACGGACCGTTTAGTGTAAATAATGAATAAATGATTTTTCTGCTTCGCAATTCTCAAGCTTTCATGCTTGAGAATTTGTGACTACACCTTAGCTGCAGGCAGCTTTCTCTTTTAGGGCAAGCAAAATTTTAGTACCATATACAAAATGTAATCATTTTTTACTATAATAAGCGATTAAAATCAATAAAGGTATTTTTATGCAAAAACAAACAAACTTTAGAAATGCGTTTTCCCTCATCGAGCTTATGATAGTAATCGTCATCTTAGGTCTTTTAGCGGCTATGGTTATGCCGAGTCTTACCGGAAAAGGTGAAGAGGCCAAGAGAAATTTAGTTTGTGTTCAAATGAAGAGCATTTATAACGGCGCTTTGGATATGTTTAAAATAAACAACAGTGTTTATCCTTCAACCGAAGAGGGACTCGAGGCATTGGTTAAAAATCCTGATGAAGAAAAGTACCAAAACTACTCAATGAGCGGGTATTTTAAAGATTCAAAGATGCCTAAAGATTCATGGGGCAATAATTTTATTTATATCAATGATGAAGGTACGATAGAACTTATTTCTTTTGGCGCCGACAGAAAAGAGGGCGGGAAAGATGAAGCTGCCGATATTAAAATGAGCGAGTGTAAATAAATCTTTGAAAAAAGCTTTTTCTCTTGTAGAACTTCTGATAGTTGTTTTAATCATAGGGATTGTTTATAATCTGGCTATCACCAATTTTAATAAGATTGAAGAGAATGCGACAAAACTCACTTTGCAGAATTTAAAAGAGTATTTGCAACAGTTTCCACATGCCAAGAGCGTAAAGCTTGTGTGTCTGGATGATTGTTCAAGTTGTGATGTTTTTGTCGACGGTGAGAAACAAAAAGGTCTTGAAGGTTTTTTTGACGATTTTATAGATGAGAGCATAAAAGTTTACAGATATGACTTTTTGCTGGGTGCGGTTTCAAAACTTCAGGATGTGTATTTTAACGAAGAAGATGTGGAAGAAAAAGTTTGTTTTTCATACGCAGTAGACAGACAAGGAGTAGGTGAACAAGTGCTCATAGAATATGACAAAGCAGTGTATGACTTTACATCCTACCTCACGTTGCCGCCAAAATATAACTCTCTTGGCGAAGCGCTAACCGCCAAGCGAAAAATAGAACAAGAAGTTTTACGATGATTTTTAAATACAAAGGAATCGATTCAAACGGTAAGAAAGTAAATGACAAGGTGGAAGCCACGTCACTTTTGGAAGCCAAAAGTAAACTTAAAGCAAAAAAAATCATTTATCAGAATATTTCAGAGGACAGCCCGTCTTTTTATGAAGAGCTCGATTTTAGTAAAAAATACAAAATTCCTGCAAAAGAGTTGGCAGGATTATCGCGTGAACTTTCTATGTATATCCGCTCTGGAATCAGCATAGTCTCCGCACTTAAAATTGTTCAAACACACTACGAAAATAACAAAAAAATGAAACTTTTTTTAACAACGGTCAGTACGCATCTGGATGAGGGAAAAAACTTTTACACCGCACTCGAGTCTCAAAGCATAGTGATTTTGCCGGAGTTTTTCAAGCAGTCTATCAAAGTGAGTGAAAGCGGTGGAATTTTGGATGAAGTCCTGATGGAATTATCCAGATTTTTAAAAGAACAAGACAGAATCACCAAAGAGATAAGGGGCGCTTTTGCTTATCCGTCTTTTATGATTATTATCTCATTGTTGATGATATCTTTTATGCTTGCCTTTGTTGTTCCCCAAATTACGGGCATATTTGAGAGTATGAATCAAGAGTTGCCGACTCCTACAAAGTTCGTTATCGCAATGGGAGATTTTTTCAATAATAATTTTATAACCATCCTTGTGCTGATTTTTGTTTCGGTTATTACTTTTATGATTTTTATGAAAAAAAGCCACAATTTTGCATATTTTATCCATAAACTTATACTTAAACTTCCCTATTTTGGCGATATCGCACTCAAGAGTGAGCTGGCAAGATTTTCTTATATAGCGTCCTTGCTTACCCGTTCGGGTGTTCCTTTTGTTCAAACGATTAATCTGAGCGCAAACATACTCAACAATCTTGTTCTCAAAGAACTTTTCAGCTCTGCCGCAAAAAAAGTGGTAGAGGGAAAACTTCTCTCCAGTGCGCTTCACGAGTCCAAAACAAAGATTGACCATGCCTTTATTCAGTCCATTGCGCTTGGAGAGGAAACTTCGCAGGTGCAAAGCGTTCTAACTAATATTTCCGAACTTTATTTTGAGGAAAACAGAGATAAGATAAGTATGCTTTTGACTTTGCTAGAACCTGCTTTAATGCTGTTTGTGGGGGGAAGTATAGGATTTATTGTTGCAGCTATGCTTTTACCGATTTTTTCTATGAGTGTCGGATAAGGCATGTGGAAATTCAGAAAAAAAGGGATAGCGCTTCTCATAACGATGTTTTTCATCATAGCCATTACGGTGGCGGTTGGAGTCGGGCTTAAGCAAATTAACGAAGCATCTTGGCATGTGGAAAATGAAAGCTTTATGCTTCAAACAAGTGTGCTTTTAGACGATGTGTTAACGCTTTTGCAAAATTCCAAAGAGCTAGATATGATTGTAAAAGATAACTCGGGAGATGATTTATTTGCATTTTTATCTCAGGCCTCTTTTATCCCTTTTGAGAGCTCGGGCATTAAAGTAATCATTGAGTTAAAAAGTGCAAGGGCGAAATTTAATCCAAATTTACTCGCAGACACAAACGGCAGTGCTTACAGAGTAGACGCACTCAAGCGATATGTAGACAGATACAGAGTCAATAGCGAGTATGTAGATTTTTTACTTGATATAATGGGCGGAATTAAAGAAGACATGTCTTATAATAGTGACATATTTTATGAAAAACCTTACCTTTTTAGGGATTATATAGTTTCGTTAAAACATCTTGATGAGGTAAATGATTTTTACATAAAAAGATATCATGAAAATAGTTTGAAAAACATAGATTTCAAGAATCTTTTTTATTGCACGAAAGAGAAGAATACTTTGATTGACGTAAACTATGCAACACCTCAAACATGGGAATTGATGTTAGGAGTCGATGCGCTACGAGCGCAAGAGCTTCATTTGGGCGGAGGCTATTATAAATCGCTTGAGGATTTACTTTTAAGTGAGGATGAAAGACTGGCTTTGGAAAAATTTGGCCCAAGTTTTTTTGAGCCTTATTTAGACGTGAGAGTTGAAATTATTCAAAATGAAAACAATTCTGTAATAAATTTTGAATATGATATGAAAAAAAAACAGGGGTATAATTTTGTTTATGAAATTTAACAATAAGTTAAAAACACTGTTTTTAGACCCAGAAGCGTCAGTTTTTACCCAAGATGAAAAAAATGAGAAAGTAAATCTGATTCTTTCCCCTTCCCTTTACTGGGTTAAAAAGCTTTCTCTTCCTGTAAAGTATATAAGAGAGGTGAAAAAACTTCTTCCATCTATTTTTGAAGATACGCTCCCCGCCGGAAAATACAGCTATAGTGCCTATAAAGTTGCAGATGAGTTTTTTGTATTTGCATACGAAGATAAACTCATTTTAGACACGATGGCGCAAAAAGGTATTGTAGCGGCGAATGTTGCCAATGTTTATTTTGCCCAAAGTGAATTATGGAACATTGAAGGTGCCCTGCGAATCAATGAATCACAAAATATATATGTAAAAGATGGCATTGTTGTGCTGGTTCCCGGTGCTTGGACGAAGGAGTGCGAGAATTTAGAAATCAATGAACTTACTTTATCGCAGCATAGCATTGTCTTGGAACAGTTCGGACACATTGTAGACAAGTCAAGTCTCTATAAAATAGCGGCAATTATAGTTATTTTGTCTTTGCTTGTGGGTACGGAATATTTTATTACCGCCCAAAAAACAGAAGAAATTTTAGAATTAAAAGATGAACTTTTCACAAAATACGGATTAAAATCAACAATGATGCAAAATGAATCTATGTTAAAAAAATTTGATTCTATTCATAAAAAGCAAATGAAGCTAAGGGAATATGCCTCTTATATTTTGACATTAAAGCTCAACAGCGGAGAAAAAATCTCACAAATAAATATGAAAAATAATAGCTTGGAAATTGATTTTACCGGAATACAAAAGGGTAAAGATTCACATATCTCAAACATGCTCAAATCTAAAAATATTTCATTCAACATAGATTATAAAGATAGTATTATGCATCTGGAAATGTCACTATGAATCGCGTAAATCCTCTTTACATCGGCATATTGCTTTTTGTGATTTTGATAATTTTGCTGTTTAAGTTAAGCAGTGCGAAAGATGAGCTTTTCCAAGCCAAAGAATCGTATACATTCACTGCAAAAGTTGCGGCAGATTTGAGTGGATTGAAAGAGGTTTACGGAGATAAAGAACAGATTAAAAAATCCTTGGCGGGCATTTTAAATTTAACGTCTTTAAAATCAGCTTCTTTGGAGCAAAAAATAAAACGTTCAGGTCTTGAAATAAGCTCAAGCAGTATGGATATAATCGCACTCAATTTATTGATGGGGAAGATTTTAAACAGCTCTTACAATATAACTGCATTGAAGATAAAAAAACTGAGTGAAACAAAGGCGAGTTTGCATATGGAGATAACATGGTAAAACTTTCTAGATTTCTTGGATATTTTGTCTTTTTTATACTTGCACTTATGTATTTTACTCCAAAGGTAAGTGTGTATTATTTCCTCGAACAACAGCTCAAGCCGTACGCCGTCATCATAAGTTCAGAAGAAGTAAAAGATGATGGCTTTACGCTTGGCATAGAACATGCGAGTATCTCCGTTAAATCAATAGAGAGTGCAAATATCGGAGAAATCGGTGTGAAAATTTTCGTTCTTTACAACTCTTTGAATCTAAAAAATATTACTTTATCGAGTGCGGCAGGTTCTTTCATCCCATTGCAGGCAGATGCGGCAGAGATACGATATACGGTTTTGAATCCTTTACATGTTGTTGCACATGCCAAAGGTGACTTTGGCGAAGTGCAAGCGCAGTTCAATCTTTTGCAAAACACACTTCATCTCAAGTTGATTCCCTCGGATGTGATGCTTAAAGATTATACGCATACATTAAAAACACTTGTGAAAAATGAAAGCGGGGAGTATCTTTATGACAAAACTTTCTAATCCCGCAATGATAATTTTTCTTACAAAATTACTTATTTTATTGGCACTTGCCAAAGTTTTTTCGCTTGGGGTTTGGTGGTATTTTCCAAGCGATGGAGTTGAGCTTAATATTCAAAACAATTATCAGCCAAAATACCAAAGAGTGGATTTTAAAAATATGATAACTATGGAAGAAATCGCAGAAAATAAACAAGCAGAACAAGATACAAATACAGGTATCAGCATTACAAATATGGTGCTAAAAGGTTTATACGGAACAAGCTCGGGAGGATATGTCATTGTTGCTATGAAAGCAAACCAAAAAGCGACTTCCATTATAGGGCTAGGCGAAGTTTTCGGCGGATATACCTTAAAAACTATTTTGCCCGCAAGTGCTATTTTCCAAAAATTAGGCAAAGACTACATTCTTAGCCTCGAGGAGATAAAGAAAAACGCATCCATCACTAAAGTGAAAAATAATTATGAAACCGGTGAACCAAGGGGAGTTTCTCGCCAAGATATAGCTTTTTATGCAAAAGACCCAAAGCAAATATGGAAAGATATCTCTATAGTTGAAGTTAAAAATGGGGAAAAAATAGTCGGCTTTAAAGTAACCGCCATAAAAGCAGATTCAAAATTTGCGACTCTAGGACTGCAAAAGGGAGATTTAATTATCAGGGCAAATAATGTTAATCTTCAGTCTTACAGAGATGCAATAGAGATTTATAAAAACATAAACAAGTTAGACACGGTGCAAATCGTGGTATTAAGAGACAATCAAGAGATGGAGTTGGTATATGAGATTCATTAGATTTATTTTTTTAACACTTAGCTTAGTGTTAGTTTTACAGGCTAGAGAACAGGTGAATGTTAATTTTTCAAATTTAGAGATAGATGATTTTATAAAATTAACATCAAAAATTACAAATAAAAATATTTTGATTAATCATAAAGTAAACGGAACGGTTGATTTTATCAGTACAACGCCTGTTTATGATGATGAACTTATGGATATTTTAGTGTCTGTTTTGGAGTCAAAAGGTTTTACTCTTATACAGCAGGGTTCACTTTATGAGATTGTCCGCTCAACGGATGCAGCACAATACAATGCCGCCGTTATTAAGCAGGGTAAAAAACTCAACGGCTCCCTGATGGTTACGCAGGTTATTGAGGTTAAGGGAGAGAATGTGGACATCATAGCCGCAAAAATCCGTTATCTGATTTCAAAAACCGCAAAACTTATGACGATGAAAGAGAGCAATACGATTTTAATTACAGACTATCCAAAAAATATTGAAACCGTCAAGCAGGTTATTAAAGAGATAGACACGAACAATCAGGCTGTGGTGAAAATAATACCGATAAAAAATGCAGAGGCTAAAAAACTTCAGACAAAACTGCTCGATATCTCTAAATCGCTTTTTAACGATAAAGTAGCGGCGCAAGAGGTGAAGATTATTTTAGATGATAATATAAACGGAGTCATTGTTGTAGGGAACAAATCAAATGTTATAACCTTGGAATCTTTAATTCAAAAGCTTGATGTGGAATCCAACATAAGCAATGCCGTACAAATATTTGACCTTAAAAATTCTGACGCAAAAACGGTTCTGGCCAGTCTAACCGAAATTATTTCCAAACAGACTTTTACAGACCCTTCATTAAAACCCAATGTCTCAATGAATGAAGAGATAAATGCAATCATTGCGGTGGGTGAACCGAATATTATTAAGGGGATAAAGTATATTATTGATGAACTTGACAAAGAAAAATACCAAGTCTATGTTCAGGCTAAAATTATAGAAATTAATAAAAAAAATGCAGAAGCCTTAGGAATTAAATACGGTTTTGCTGCCGGCGATGTTTCCGCGTCGGGCTTATATGCGATGAGTGCAAACTTTGGCGACGCAGGCTTAACTACTATATCTTCGGGTGCAGTTTCGGACTATTTAGGAAATATTGGTTCTGGTGCTAAAAGTGCATTTGCTCTGGGTGCGACGATTGACTTTCTACAAACAAATGGTGCCTCAAAAGCTATTTCTGACCCATCCATTCTTTGTGTAAATAATAAAGAATCTTCTATATATGTGGGTAAAACAATATCTATCTTAAACGGGTCTACATCAAATGCCGTATCGGGCATAACAAACAATTATAAAAGAGAAGAGGTTGGTTTAACTTTGAAGATAAAACCTAGGGTTTCTTCTGTGGATAAAGTGACTTTGGATGTTGAAACTATTTTGGAAAATGTTTTGGATGATGGTTCAAGCAATGCAACGGGACAGCCCGTTACCTCCAAGCAGAATGTGAAAACGCAGGCAATTCTTCGTCACGGGGAGAGTATAATTATTGGTGGACTTGTAAAGATGTATGATTTGGAAGGCAAAACTAAAGTGCCTTTTCTGGGTGATATCCCTTGGCTGGGAGATTGGTTGTTTTCATCTAACACCGTATCGAATGAACAAGATAATTTAGTCGTTATACTAACTCCTTATGTCATAGATAAAAGTGAAAAACTCTCACAGCTTCAAAGAGAATTGGGAGTAATGGCAAAACTACAAAAAGAATATAATATTGAAGTATTTAAAAAGATTGAGAGTGAGGGCACGGTTATAAATACTGCAAATGACAAGGAAAATATCCCTTTGGAACCTGTTTTAGAGGAGTCGACGAATAGGAAAAATATTCAAGAGACAAAGGAAAACTAGTTATGCTAAGTTTAGAGCCGCTTCATAACCTAAAGCTTGAGGTTTATGAGCCATCAGATATCGTTACCGATATAAGTGTTAAAAACTATCTTCTTTTTAGTGAATTAAATGGAGAAGTGACCGCTTTAATAAGCGAGCGCTACTTAGTTGAAGCAAGTAATTATTATACAAAGTTAAAAAATAAATATCCGCTTCAAATGCTCGATGAAGACTCTTATGACAGACTTTACAACCGCTTTTTGGAACTTCGTACCGACAAAGCTATTGAGACCATGCAAGAAGATTCAAAAGATGATGAAAATACAGAAGATATCTCTTTAACAGATTTTTTGCGTACATCATCCGATATTTTAACGAGTGAAGAATCTGCTCCTATTATTAAATTTGTGAATGCTCTATTTTATCAGGCCGTGAAAAAACGGGCTTCAGATATTCATATTGAAGTGCAGGAAAAAAGAGGGGAAGTCCGGTTTAGAATCGATGGGATGCTTATTAAAAATGCAGATTTGGATAAAAAGGTGGTCAATCTTATTATCAGTCGTATAAAAGTTATCTCAAACTTGGACATTTCAGAAAAGAGAATTCCTCAAGACGGCCGAACGCAGATAAAAATTGCGGGGGAAAGTTTGGATGTCAGGGTTTCGGTTTTACCGACTTTTTACGGTGAGAGAATTGTTATGAGGCTTTTGATGCAAAGCAGCCAAATACCTCAAATAACGGAACTTGGATTTAATAACGATTTAATCGGAGATGTAAAAAAACTTCTTCGTGCATCACATGGAATCATTCTGGTAACCGGACCGACAGGAAGCGGTAAAACAACATCTCTTCACTCCTTTTTGCGGGAGGTTGAGCAGCCGGAGAGAAACCTTTTAACAGTTGAAGACCCGGTCGAATACAAGTCGGATAATATCTCTCAAATTCAGGTAAATGAAAAAGTCGGACTTACTTTTGCCGCTGCGCTTCGCTCTATTCTCAGACAAGACCCGGATGTTATTATGATTGGTGAGATTCGTGATGAAGAAACGGCTGCGATTGCCGTTCGTGCGGCACTTACGGGACACTTGGTATTTTCAACCCTTCACACCAATTCGGCGGCTGCAACTATTTCAAGACTTGCCGACATGGGAATAGAACCATTTTTAATGTCATCATCTCTTTTGGGCATTCTTGCTCAAAGACTCGTGCGTATTTTATGCGATGAGTGCAAAGAAGAAGACACCATAGCAGAAGTGTATGCAGAGGATTATAATCTGCAAGAGGGTGCGAAAATATTTAAGGCATGTGGATGTAAAAGCTGTAACTACAGCGGTTACTCCGGTCGCCGCTCCATCGGCGAACTTTTGGTGATGACGGACAAAGTAAAAGATATGCTAAAAACAACTACGGATGAACATACTATTAAAGTAGCGCTTGAAAAAGACGGATTTCAAACATTGACCAAGCAGTTGATAGAAATGCTTTTAAATGGAGAAACTTCTTTAGACGAGGCGATACGTATCGGCTTAGGGAATGATTAGCAAAAAGGGATTTACTCTTATTGAGGTGATGATAGCTGTGGTAATCATCTCTGTTGTTATCCTTGCTCTTGTGCAAATGCAGGGAAATAACACCCATATGTTTTTTGCTCTTGATAAAAAAAGTAAAATAAATCAGTACTCCTCTTTTTTTATCTCAAATTCCCAATACGGCTTTGAGGGAAAAAGTGTTTTCATGGATGCGCTTGTAGCTGATTTTAAAGTAGAAGACGATTTGCGAAAAGAGTTGAAAAAAGTAAAAGTAGAGATAAGTTATCAGGAAGTTGAACGAATAGATATGAGTAAGTTTAGTGATGCACAAGAAGAGGTGCAAGATGAACTGCAAAAAGAAAAAAATATAAATTCAGATATGGTTTTTGAAATAGGCAAAACTATTATCAAAATAGATATCGCTTCTTCAAATATAACAAGTTCGAATGCTTTGTTGAGGTTAAGAATGCAATGAGAAAAAATTTTAGAAAGGCATTCACTCTGATAGAATTACTTGTTGCTATAAGTCTCTTGTCGATTATTATGATTTTTTTGTATAAAAGCTATTCTTCATTAAATATTTCAAATACGATTTTTAAAGAAAAATTGAATCATATAAAAAATGAACAAATAAAAAAAAGGGTGATTTTCTTAGATTTTTCATTGGCTTTGTTTGCTAGCAATACAATTTTAAATCAAAACAAAAAAGAGGACGTTGTTTTTTTTCAAAGTTCAAATTCGATTCATGACAGAGATAATCCTTACATTGCTTATATTGTTAAAAATTCTAAACTCTATAGACTTGAATCGTTGAGAGAATTTAAAGATTACCCGCTCAATCAGGCAAGTGAGTTTAGCATAGATGATTTTGGAGAGGTGAACAGCTTTAGAGTTTATAAATCTGATGGCAATACAACATCTTCGAGCAATTCAAAAGAACTATTTTTAGTTCATGTGGATTTTAAAAATGGTGAAGATGTATTGCTCAAAATAAAACCCTTGAATGAAAAATAATAAAATAATTATCTAATCTTGTCTATATTTAGAAATTCCACAGGGCTGATTTTGCTTGGGCGGATTGTTTTTCAGATATGTTAAATCTTCCAATGTCTGCTTTAATACCCGTTTTTGCTGAAGCAGAGGAAGCATAAAATTATCTTTTTCATTTAATGGCAAAGAAATATTTAAAAGTATCTCCTGAACTTCTGCGTCCAAATCTGATAATGCATTTTGTATGTGTTGTATTGATTTCATAGAGATATTGTAGCTAAAATTTATAATTATTTGGGTACAATTTCGCTCTCAAAGTCTATAGTGTAAAATAAAGTGACTTTATAGAGAATTTTACAAAGGAGCAACCGATGCCAAAAATGAAATCTGTTAAAGGCGCTGTAAAGCGTTTTAAAGTTAAGAAAAACGGTACTGTTAAACGTGGAACAGCGTTTAGAAGCCATATTTTAACTAAACAAGATGCAGGGACTCGTCGTAAGCAAAATAGTCCTAAGACTATTGCTAAAGTAGATGCAGCAAATATAAAGGCAATGATTAACTAATCTTAGTTAAATCGTTAATCTCCAATTTTTAATTGGGCAAGACCACCAAAGATGTGGCACCTTTCACTGAACAAGTGTTTAGGTAAAGAAAAAGGAAAAATATGCCAAGAGTAAAAACAGGTGTTGTTCGTAGAAGAAGACACAAAAAGATATTAAAATTAGCGAAAGGTTTTTACAGCGGTCGCCGTAAACATTTCCGTAAAGCTAAAGAGCAAATTGAACGCTCAATGTATTATGCATTCCGTGACCGTAAGCAAAATAAACGTGAATTCCGTAAATTATGGATTATCCGTATTAATGCTGCTGCTCGTTTAAATGGAATGAATTATTCAACTTTTATCAACGGACTTCATAAATCTGGTATCGAACTTGATCGTAAAATTCTTGCTGATATGGCGATGAATGACGCAGCGGCATTTACTGCAGTTGCCCAAGCATCAAAAGCGGCACTTAGCAAATAATCTTAAAAGACCCCTTGGGTCTTTTAAGATTTATTCGCTTCTTTTTAAATCTTATGAATGTATAAGACAGAGTTTCCCTGACTGTTGTAGTAAATCCCCAAAGAATTCTTTCTCGATACAAAAACTCCGCGTCCATTAAAAGTTTTAGCATTTCTAAATATTTTACTCAAGAGTTGTGTGTTAAAACCAATCCCTTCATCTGATATTTTTGTGATAATATAGCTATTGTCGGAGTATTCTGTTCTATTGAGTTGTACAATTATTTTTTTATTGCAGCTTTTGCTAAGTTCTGTAAGTTTGTCCATATATTCATCATTTTGAATTAAAAGATGTTTTTGTGAGGCATCTAACCTTAGACTTCCATGTTCAAAAGCATTCATGAAGAGTTCCGTAAAGACCAAGCTGGCATGAAAAGATACTTCTGTATTTTGAGATAAATCTTCAAAAAGTTTATCATACCATTCACTTGCGTTTTGAACTTCCTCAAGTGAGCTTCCGAACTCTTTTTTGTGTATTGAATTTTCAAAAGATTCAAGTTTATTGATGAAGATAAGTGTCAAGTCATCCTCTTGGATTTTTATCTTTTGAAAAATCTTTTCCCTTAAATCTTCTTTTGTGAAGGAGTTTGAAAAATCTTCTTGAATAAAATCTGCATAAGGTTTCGCATCAATACAGGTTACATTTTCCACGACACCGTCACTATAAAAGAGAAATTTCGAGATATTTGAGATATTGTAGAGAGATATTTCAAAAGTATTTTGATATTTACTCATTGGAGGATTATTGGATTTTATTTTTACAATTAAATTATCATCTGTTTTTAAAAGTATGGCGGGCATTGCAAACTTGGCATATTCCATTGTTGCGAAATAGTTATTAATGAGGATATAGTCTATTGCCAAAGCCTCTTCATCTAGCAAGATAGGCTGAATATACTCAAGAGATTCCCTTATCAGTATGTTCAAATCAAAGCTGTCGTACATTTTCATTTTATCAATAAGATGGTTGATGAATGCACTCATTAGCATTGCAGTTAGTGAAGCTGAGAGCCCTTTTCCCATCCCGTCAATGATAAGATAAAAAGTTCTATTTTTATCTATCTCTCTTGCTGTATAAGCATCTCCGCTCATGATGTCTAAAGGTTTATATAGAAAATCAACCAGCAAAGGGGTCGTGTTTTCAATCATCTTATAGTAAAAGTCATTTCTTAAGATGTTTAACTCTTTAGCAAAACCTAATTCTTCCTGATAGGAGTTATAGATTTCTTTATCTTTATACTTTTGTAGTTTTTTATCTATTTCTAAAATAGTATGCTGCAAAGGCATGCGCTTTAAAGAGTTTTCACTTTAAATATAGTCGTAAGATTTAAATCATCAAAAAGTTCAGAGAGTTTTTTGCTTCCTACATTTATCTTTATGTTTATATTGTCTTTGAGTACAAGTTTATTGAAATAGCCTATAACCGAAGAGATGACAGATATAGAATCATTAATATTGATGGTAATGTCCTTATATTTTTCCGTAGTAGCATCTATTGTATTTTTGATGTCTTGAAAATCAGCGAGACTTTTTATATTTCCCTCTATGTTGATAATGCTGTTTTGTGATGATATTTTCATTTCTCTAAGCCTTTTTTGATATAAGTTGTAAATATTATCAGAAATTTACTGAAGGATTTAGCACTTTGACGCCAATATGTAAGTTCTTGCGTGATTGACGTCAAAGTAAAACTTCTTTAGGCTAAATTTTAAATTTAGCCAGTTCATTTTGTAATTTTTTCGCATCGCTGGAAAGTATAGTTACGGCATTTTCAACTTTTGCTCTATGTTCAATATTTTTGGAAGAAATTTGTATGATTTCTTCCATATTGTCTATGAGAGATTTAGTTTTTGTGGCAATATATGTACTTTGATGCATAACATCTTCCGATTTTTTAGTTGTAATTGACAGGTTTTCTTTTGTCTCTTGAGAAGATGAGATTAGCTCTTGCGCGGCTTCTGATATACGGTGCATATTTTTTGATGTCAGAGATGTCTCTCCTGCAATCTCTATAACATTTTGTGTAATTAAATTTACGTTTGCACTAATTTCATTCAGACTTTTTTGAGTTCTCTCTGCAAGTTTTCTAACTTCATCTGCAACGACGGCAAAACCACGGCCATGCTCACCCGCACGGGCTGCTTCTATGGCTGCATTTAAGGCTAAAAGGTTTGTCTGGTTGGCAATATCTGAGATGATTGATAAAACATCCTTAATATTTTTCGCTTGGTCTGTTAAAGAGGAAACTTTATGAACTAGGTCTTCTTGCTGCGCACTTCCTTCTTCTATTGAGTTTACAACCGCGTCAAGCTTGCTTATAAATTCATCCAGAATATTAAATGTTTCGCTTAAATCTTCGGTTACACTAATGGAATCTTCTTCAATAGCATCTAATCTCTCTCCAATTTCAGAAACTAATATATTTATAGTTGCTATTTTAATATCTGAAGTTTTCCCATTTGCCGTAAGTTCTTCAACCACTCCATTGAGTTTTTTAGTTTCATTTGTGGTTGCAGAGGATACATCTTTTGCTTGCTGAACACTCTCTTTAAAGGCAACTATCATTTTATGTATAGCTTGGGATATTTGCGATATCTCATCTTTGCCATCCACAATAATATTGCATGTTAAATCAAGTGTTGAAGAGACACATCCTATTTTTTCCAAACTGCTTTTTACACTCTTATTTACGCCTCTGCTAATTGTAAGAATTATTATAAATATTATGAATGCAAAGAAGGTATAACTGAATATAGTAATCAGTATTCTGGTTTTAGAAGATGCTTCTATCTGTTGTAAAAGAGCCGTGTTGTCTTTGGCGAGTGCATCATCTACCTCTTTAAGGAGGTCGATTTTTTTTGTAATAGTGGTGAACCAAACAACACTGTCAACTCCAAAGCCGCCCGTTGAAGCTTTTTCTTTTGCAATAGCTCTCATGGCATTGACTTCATCAATAACACTTGATTTCATTTTTTCTTTGTAAAAAGCTTTGGACTCATCCGTTGCCATTGCCATAAAAGAGTCAAGATAACCATCCTGCTCTGCGATGAGTGTTATCCATTTAACAAACATCCCCTTAGCAAATGTATCACTCGCAAAAGTAGCACTCAAGACAGCTCTTTCTATGCCTGCTCTCTCTTTTGATTTTAAAAAATTTGTATAAGCGTCAAGTGCTTTTATCAGTTGCGGGGATGTTGCAAGTTTAGCAGTTAGTGCAACTATATTCAAAATAGTTGTATTCATATTCGTGTAGTATGTGACAGAATCTTTTACGCTGATTTTTAGCTCATCCACTTTAGTTCGAATATCGTTAATGTTCGCCATGGCAGAATTAAAAGAGGTAAGTTCATTTTTTAATTCTTGGGAAAACTCATTTAAATCAAGAGTGGAGAGATAGGCATTTAACTCATTATTTTTGGCAGTAGTTAAAGCTCTTTGCTTGGGTAAAATATCTGAAAATTTTTCACCTTGAGAACTTAAGAATCCGGCCGTTGCACCTCTTTCTTTTTGTGTTTCATGGATGAGCAGACTCAATTTTTGAGAAAGAGTATTGAGCATTTGAACTTGAGTGATGTGAGACCTTTCGCTCCATGCCTTACTTATGGAAAGACCTATGATAATAAGCGCAAAAGATAGAACCATGGCGATTATTATATTGAGTTTGGATTTTATACTCATAATACACCCCTTTTTTTGTTTAGATTAAAATATTTATTTTGGGTTAGAAAATTTATTCTATCAAATTTTTCTATAAGTTGATACAAAAAATAAATTTAAGTTAAAGAATTATGCCACTCTTTCATTTTCTTCTCATAGCCAATATCTTTTAATTTTACAAACTTTAAAGGCTTTGAGAGGTAATTTTGTTTTACATAGCCGCCAAAATCATGCGGATATAAATAGTTCTCATGTTTATTCGTTATGTTTTTTGGAATTTCCAGCATCACTCCCTCATTTACACTTTGCATGGCTGCATTGATGGCAAGATAAGAGGAGTTTGATTTAGGAGATGCGCAGAGATAAATAACGGCCTGTGCCAGTATGATTCTCGCTTCTGGATATCCGATTTTTGAAACACTGTTCATGGCAGAGGTACATAAAGTCAGAGCTTGCGGGTTTGCATTTCCCACATCTTCACTTGCTAGAATAACAAGGCGTCTTGCAATAAAATCAGCACTTTCTCCCCCGTCAATAAGACGAGCCAAATAATAGATAGCGGCATCCATGTCTGAGCCGCGAATAGACTTAATCATCGCACTTGCCAAGTCATAATGCACGCCAGCCTCACTGCTTCCTGCGCTTAGAGCATTGGGACGGAGAGATTTTAGTATCTTTAAAGTGATGTGCGTATGGATGCTTGAAGCAAACTCCAACAGTTTGAGCATGGCTCTGGCATCTCCTCCGCTGCTTGCAATGAGATACTCTTTTGCTTCTTCATCGCAGGTAAGTTCGGCATGTGCAAGTGCTCTTAATGCAAGCGAATTTAAAGCATCGTGATGGATATATTTCATTTCAAAAAGCATTGAGCGGGAGCGGATGGCCGAGGTAAGCGAATAAAATGGATTTTCCGTGGAAGCACCGATAAGCAAAACAGAGTTATTTTCCATAACCGGAAGTAAAACTTCTTGCTGATTTTTTGCAAGCCTGTGAACTTCGTCTATAAATAAAAGCGGTTTTTGAAGGGCATTTTTGTATTGGTCAAATATTTTGCGCAGCTGCTCTATTTTTATGGATGTGGCATTTAACTCATAAAACGGCATATCCATAATTTGAGCGATGATTCTTGCGATAGTTGTCTTTCCGCATCCGGCAGGACCGTAAAAAAAACTATGCCCTAAAACACCTTTTTCGCAAAGAACACGAAGAGGAGCATTTTGAGAACTTAGATGCTCTTGCCCGACAAGCGTATCAAAAGTTTTTGGACGAAGAAGGTGGGTGAAATCCGGCAAGGTTATTTAGCCCGCGATAACTTTGATGATAACTTCTCTTTCTTGTCTTGGTCCGTCAAATTCACCAAAAAAGACACCCTGCCATTTTCCAAAAATAGGTTTTGCATTTACAACGGGTACGGTGATGGAGTTGCCCATACGGGAACTTTTAAGGTGTGCCGCCGCGTTATCGCCTTTATGTAAATATTTGGCATCGGGAGGAATAACGCGATTAAGTGCATCGAGCAAATCACGGCGAAGAGCAGGGTCCTGATTTTCAAACATAAAGATGCTTGATGTGGTATGGGGAGTGAAAACAACACAAATCCCCTCTTTGATACCGGAGGTAATGACGGCTTCCGTCACTTCCTTGCTGATATCCATCAATTGTGTTTTATGGCTCGTTGGAAATTTCATAGTTTTCATTTTTTACTTCCTTTCTCTTTTGCTTTTTGATTTTCTTCTTTTAAGAAGCCATAGAGTGCAGAATATTCACTTCTTGTTAAAAATCTTGTTTTTCCCGTCGGAAGATTATTCAGCTCTATCTCTGCAAAACTTACTCTTTTAAGGTCAGATACTTCTGCTCCAAAGTGTGCAAAAAATCTTCTGATTTCACGGTTTTGACCCTCAGCGATAGCTACTTTTAAAGTAGAATAATTGTGTGCGCTTTTATGAATTTTGTAACCTATAAAAGGTGCAAATGTCATAGAAGTGACATCGCTGTGTGAATGTCCGCCGGCTGTTGCATCTGTAAGCTCAAGACCGTTAAGCATTGCCGCTTCCATTTGAGGGGTGATTTCACCTTTAATTTTTACCTTGTAAACTCTCTCCAGATTTGAAGTCATAAGCGCAGTTGCAACTTTTGAAGCATCTGTGAGAAGTAAAACACCTTCTGTTGCATAATCAAGACGCCCTACAGGGATAAAATGTTTATATTTTTTATCGAGTGAGTCGTAAATGGTTCTTCTTCCTTTAGGGTCGCTTTTTGTGACAAGTTCCCCTTTTGGTTTATTATAAACGATGACTGTATATTTGTCTCTAGGAGCAACTTTTTTGCCGCTAATCCAAACATCAGCTTTTTCTTCATCAACTTGAGTTGCAGGTTCTTTTTGTATCTCACCGTTTACTCTCACGTAACCGTCTTGTATTGCCTTGTCAGCTTCGCGGCGTGAATAGCTTGAGTGGTGTGCTATGTATTTGTTTAATCGCATCATGAAATGCCTTTTTCTATTAATGTATGAATGTGTAGGACACCTTTAACTTTTTTATCTTTATCGGTTACTACTAAGAGTTGAATTTTTTTCTCTTCAATGAGAACGAGTGCTTCACTTGCAAGCATATTTTCATCGTTTATGCTCATAGGGTTTAATGTTGCATATTTGAAAACATTTTCTTCGAGTGAAAAATCATCTTGCATCAAAGCACGACGAATGTCACCATCGCTCACAAGTGCTAGCAGTCTGTTTTGCGCATCTGTAATTAAAACAGTACCAAGCCTTCCTTCGCTAATTTTAACGATAGCGTTTTTGACTTTTGTTTCTTTTGAAACAATCGGCAGGTCTGTGGTATTCATCAAGTCGCTGACTTTTACAAACAGTTTTTTGCCCAAAGCACCGCCTGGGTGAAAAGAAGCAAAATCACTTTTTTTAAAGTCTCTTGCTCGCATCAGACACACTGCCAAAGCATCGCCGAGTGCCAAAGTTAAAGTTGTGGAGCTTGTCGGGGCGATGTCGAGCGGACAAGCCTCTTTCTCTACAATAACATCGATAACTAGGTCGCTGTATTTGCCAAGTGTAGAATTTGCATTTTTTGTCATTCCGATTATCGGCGTACCGAATCTCTTGATATGGGGCAAGATGGAACTTAACTCTTCGCTTTCTCCGCTGTAGCTGATTGCTATTACGACATCGTTGGTGCTAATCATGCCTAAATCGCCATGGAGTGCTTCGGTCGGATGAAGAAAAAAACTGGGAGTACCCGTAGAAGCAAAGGTTGCCGCCATTTTAGCGCCAATGAGTCCGGATTTGCCGACACCTGTTACTATCAACTTTCCCTTACATGAAAGAATTGTCTTTACGGCATCCTCAAAAACATCGCTCATGTTCTTTGCTGCATTAAGAAGTGCTTGTGCTTCAATATTTAAAGTTTCTTGTGCAATCTCTTTATAATTCATGGCGCAATTATACCTTTTTTAGCTTCATTTTTGGCATATTTGCTATAATTTGCGGATGCCAAACGGGAAATTTTAAAGAATGAAAAAAATAGTTATATTATTTAGCGGCGATGGCTTTAATGCTGAGAATATCGTAAAAAAACTGCATCAAAAAAAATGCTTTGTGGCATGTGGAATTACAAATAAAAAAGATGCAAAAGGGATAGAGAAATTAAATCTTCTAGGGATAAAAACAGAAATTTTAGAGCATGTGGATTTTAAATTAAGAGAAGATTTTGATGCTGCTCTTGTGAATATTATAAATAGATACACCCCTGATTTAGTTGTTCTCAGCGGGTTTATGAGAATTTTGAGTGATGTTTTTACCTCCAATATGAAGGCTATCAATTTGCATCCATCCTTGCTTCCGAAGTACAAAGGAGCAAAGGCAATCGAAGAAAGTTTCAAGAGTTGCGACAAAGAGTGCGGAGTGACGGTTCATTGGGTAAACGGCGAACTTGACGGCGGAGATATTATTTTGCAGAAAAGTTTTGTAAGAGCACAGAGTGATACTTTTGAGAGCTTCAGCAATAAAATAAAAGCCGTTGAATACGAGATAATGCCTGAGGCGATTGTAAAGATTTTGTAAAACGGATGCGTATCTGTTTCCACATGCCGACAAAAGAGTCTGAAAAAATAAACAAAAGTTCAGGAAGCAAATAGATAAGATATAATAAGTGAAATTTTTTTGGAGGAATAAAGTGAGAAATATCATAGGAAAATATGAAAGCAGTATCAATGCGTTAAAACTTAAAGAGAGATCTCTTTATTACAATACGCTGATTTTAGCAGAAGAGGGTGCGGGCAAAACAAATCTGGCATGTAAAATAAGAAATTATGTCATTGACAGCAATGTGCCGACTCTTTATGTTGATTATGCAGATTCTAACGAAGAAGAGATAGAAGAAAGATATAAAGACGAACATTTTAATTATATACGATTTGATGAGAGCGAAACTTTTAAAGAGGAATTTAATCAATTAATAGCGCAGAGAAAACACATTTATATGGCGGTGAATCCGAACTATTTTTCAAATAAAAGAGATATAAAAAGTAAGCTTACGCAAACACTTCAAACGCAAGAACTTCTTGATAATTATTATTACTTTTTTCATGATATAAAGAATTTGGATGGTTTTTATGTAAAATTTGAAGACTTCTTATTGTACATGTTGGGATTTTTAAATCTTAAAAAATTCGGACTCACTTTTTTGGCGCAGCCGCATGAAGTTTTTGAAAATCCGCAGTTAAAATTGTTATTTACATTTTTATATCTTGGAAAATGTTCAAATCTGGAGTATTTTAATACCGCGCAATTAAAAACTTTACAAAAAAACAGATTTTTCCATCAGTACCGTACCGCGCATCGTACACTTCTTTTTAATGACATTGTAAGCAATACCGTTAAAGTAAATGAGTATGACGTAGAAGAGTAAAAATGCAAAAGCTGTTTTATGAAGTCGGCACTTTAGATAAAAGATGTTACGAAGAATTTGGACTAAACGAAGATATTTTAATGGAACATGCCGCAGATGGCATGGCGGATTATATTCGTGGAAATTTTGCCAAAAATTCTAAAATAATCGTGGCATGTGGAAGCGGAAATAATGGGGCTGATGGCATAGCTCTTTGCAGACTTCTGCATAAAGATTATGATGTGTATCTGTATTATGTCAAAGAGCCAAAATCAGAGATGGCAAAAATTCAGGCAAAGCGCTCGCATGCTATAGGCGTAAGAGAGTTGAGTGAGCTTGAAAATTGTGATGCGCTAGTGGACGCAGTTCTTGGAACGGGATTTAAGGGCGAACTTAACGAAACGTTCGAAAATATCATAAAAAAAATGAATTCCATGGAAGCTTTTAAAATTGCCTGCGATGTTCCTTCTGGTTTTAAACAAAACGGAGAATGTGCCAAAGAATGTTTTAGGGCGGATGTTTCTCTAACTATGGGAGCCCTCAAAAAGGGGATGTTTTTAGATGAGGCAAAAGAGTTTGTGGGAGAGATAAAAGTAATAGACTTGGGTGTTTCAAGAGCTGTTTATGAGACACAAACTAACTGGAATGTACTTGATTTGGCCGATTTGCAACTTCCCCATAGAACAAAAAAGAACTCCCACAAAGGAAGCTTTGGACACTTGGCCTTGGCATGTGGAAGCAAAAGCGGTGCGAGCATTTTAAGCGCTCAAGCAGCACTTCGATTTGGAAGCGGCTTGGTTACTTTGGTCGGGTTTGAAGATGAAATCGTTCCCGAGAGCATCATGTATTCGCATGAGTTGCCGGCCAACACGACAGCCTTGGCACTTGGAATGGGTTTGGGAGAAGAGTTTAGCGATATAGAGTTGGAAAGTTTTTTAGACAATTGGCTTCCTCTCGTAGCGGATGCGGATATTTTCCACATGCCGATAGCTCTTGAGATATTAAAAAGAAAAAATGTCGTTATCACTCCACATGCCAAAGAATTTGCGGCACTTTTAAAACAAACGAATATAGCAGATATCAGTGTAGAAATTTTGCAAAAAAACCGTTTTTTATACGCAGAGGAGTTTTGTAAAGTATTTCCACATGCCACATTGCTTTTAAAAGGCGCGAATGTCATCATTGCAAAAGGCGATGCGTTTTACGTTAACCCTCATGGCACATCTGCTCTGGCAAAGGGTGGAAGCGGAGATGTCCTCAGCGGCTTAATCGGTGCACTCTTAGCACAAGGATATGAGCCTTTGCACGCTGCCCTCAACGCCTCTTTGGCCCACGCAAAATTGGCAATACATTACAAGGGCGCCGACTTTTCATTAACACCTTACGATTTGATTGAGGGGATAGCTGAATTATAAAAGGTAAGGTTTATTATAGAATCCTTATGTTATAAATCACGATAATTATTATTAAATATAGGAAAACAAAGTGCATACATTAAAAATTGGAAAATACGAACTAGGTTCTAGGCTAATCGTTGGAAGCGGAAAATATAAAGATTTTCAAACGACAAAAGAGGCTACGCTTGCAAGCGGAAGTGAACTTATAACAGTTGCAGTTCGCCGTTTAAATATTACAAATCCCGACCAGGAAAATCTTCGAGATACTTTTGCAGGCACGAATGTAAAATTTCTGCCAAATTCTGCAGGATGTGTTACGGCTGAAGAGGCGATTACCACTTTTAGACTTACGCGTGAGGCAACGGGCATTGACCTTATTAAGCTGGAGGTTATCGGAGACACTCTTAAAACTCTTTATCCTGATGTGATTGAGACAATCAAAGCTTGTCAGGTTTTGTCTAAAGAGGGCTTTACGATTATGGCATACACTTCGGATGACCCGATTATGGCTAAACGTCTAGAAGATGCCGGAGCACATGCCATTATGCCTCTTGCCGCACCTATAGGAAGCGGTTTAGGTATCCAAAACCCTTATAACATCGTTTTCATTCGTGAAGCTGTTAATGTTCCGGTAATCGTAGATGCGGGGATAGGTTGTGCGAGCGACGCGGCTTATGCGATGGAGTTGGGTGCGGATGGCGTTTTAACAAATACTGCAATCGCTCAAGCGCAAAATCCTATGTTTATGGCTGAAGCTATGAAACATGCTGTTATGGCAGGTCGCATGAGTTACCTCTCCGGAAGAATTCCAAAAAGACCTTATGCAACCGCAAGCTCTCCAATCAATGGAATGATACAGTTTTAATCTACAAGCTTTTAAGGGCTTTGTCTCTTAAAAGCTTTTGGCATGTGGAAATTCGTTTGCACATGCCGGACAATCTGCGAACTAAACTTCTATATTTTTTGACAAATGGGTCATAAGCAGTAACTGCCCCATTCCCTCAAAAAACTTATCTGCTCCCATCTCTTTGGCACGTATTGCTTTTTGCAGGGCAGTCATAAAAACCAGTTGTGACTCCTCTGAAGCTTGCATAAAAGTTTTGATGATGTATTCAAACGAGAGCGTATGTATTTTTCCGTTGACATTAAAGTCAATGTTTGAATTCAGAGATATTCCTTCTTGTAAAAGAAGCTCTTTGCATTTTTCTTCTATTGTATTCATAATAGACCCATAAGACTGAGCATAACAACAAACATGGCGACAGGTGTTATGTACCTGAGGCTAAAGTACCAAGCTTCAAAAGCAAAACCTAGCTGAGGTTTCATGAAGGATTCCACTTTTGATTTATCAATGACAAAGCCGACAAAAACAGCCATAATCAGTCCTCCAAGGGGAAGCATAATGGCGGCGGTTATATAATCCACCCAATCAAAGAAATTCTTTCCACCCCAAGTTAAGTATTTTGCAAAGCCGTCTATATTGGAGAGAATCGCAACAATGCCAAGAAGATAGAAAAAAAGCCCCATCATGATGGACGCTTTTAACCTACTCCAACTAAATCTATCTATAAAGTATTGAACCATGGGCTCAACTAAAGAAACAGAAGATGTAAGTCCTGCAAATGCAAGTGCTATAAAAAAGAGTACGGCAAAGAAATTCCCAATGATTCCCATCTCATAAAATACGGCAGGAAGTGAAATAAAAACTAAACCCGGACCTTTTGCAGGACCACTACCGTATTCATAAAGAAAAGTAAAAAGCATAAGCCCCGCTATGATGGCAATTGTAGTATCTAAAAATACAACCCAAAAAGCACTTTTTACAATGTTGGAATTTTTTTCCAGTGATGCAGAATAGGTCATGATTGCACCCATACCAAGGGAAAGTGTAAAAAATGCATGGCCAACCGCCGTAACAAAAGCATCGGAGTTGATTTTGCCCCAATCAGGGTAAAACATAAATTCTACAGCTCTAGAAAATGCCCCAAGCGTTGTTGCGTAGGTAAACATACCGACTAAAATTATCATCAGCAGAGGCATTAAAACCATGTTGAGTTTCTCAATTCCGCCTTTGATACCTTTGGTTAAAACATACGTTATGCACACAAAGGCAAGCGAATGGTAAAATAATTGTGTAAGAAAGTCACTATGGAGCATGCGCGTGAAAATGGATTCCGCTTCCTTTACAGTCGCGGGCAGCGTGAAGAGTGAAGTAACGATATAGTGAAATATCCAACCGATTACAACAGAATAAAAAATCATAATGAAGAGACCGGCTAAGCCTTGAAAACCAGCATATTTCCATAAGTGTTTATTTACGGGGGCCAGAGTTTCAAACGAAGTGACTGTATCTTTTCGTCCCATATAGCCAATTAGCATTTCGGCAATCATGATTGAAAATCCGATAAGTAAAACTGTAAACAGATACACCAAAACAAAAGCACCGCCGCCATATTCACCGGCAATATATGGAAATTTCCATATATTGCCAAGCCCGACAGCGCTTCCTGCCGCCGCTAAAATAAAACCAATTCTACTAAATCTTGCTATTTTCATCCCGCTACATCCCCTTTTGCTGAGTTATTATACTAAAAAATAAAAATATATAAAAGAATTGACAAAAAAGTATTGACATTCGAGAATTTATTTACTATAATTTCGCCTCATTAATCAGCATAGAGTCTGTTTTTTAATGTAATAGGTCGGGGTGTAGCTCAGTATGGTTAGAGTACCTGGTTTGGGACCAGGGGGCCGAAGGTTCGAGTCCTTTCACCCCGACCACTTTTTTTATATTTTATGTTCGTAGTATGGTGGGATTAGCTCAGTTGGTTAGAGCACTGGTTTGTGGTGCCGGGGGTCACGGGTTCGAGCCCCGCATCCCACCCCATAACAAATAAAATATAAACTTAATAATAATAAAATTTTGTGGCGTTCGTGGCTCAACTGGATAGAGTTTCGGACTTCGGATCCGACGGTTATAGGTTCGAATCCTATCGGGCGCACCATTTTATATGTATGCGCTCTTAGCTCAGCTGGATAGAGCAACGCCCTTCTAAGGCGTAGGCCAATGGTTCGAATCCATTAGGGCGTACCACTTTTATAGTATCCATGTCTGAAGAGACATTAAACGCTTATCCACGTGCGGATGTGGTGAAATTGGTATACACGCCAGACTTAGGATCTGGTGCCGTAAGGTGTGGAGGTTCAAGTCCTCTCATCCGCACCATCAAATAATTAAATCTCTCAAAACTCCCTTAATAACGAACTTTCAAAGACTTTAAGAAAACTATATTTATAAAAAATACACCCTATATCTACCTTTAAAAAGTAATACTTCCGCTCAATTCTAAATTATTACGGCAATCTGTTTTGTAAAACATATATCTTTTACGCTTAACTTTTGTAAAATGGAGATATAGACGGATTAAGCTATGAGATATCCATTGATTTACCTTAACAGATATGTTAATACTGGTTCTCCGAACTAAGCTACCATTTGGTCTGGTAAGTTTGGTGTGCTTGGTAAATCTATTGAGAAGTAATATCATACAAGGGGATGTCGTCTGAAGATGCTCAAAAGATAGCAGAAGGTCTTGGGAAAATAGCAACATCACAAGGGCAAAGTGAGGCAGGGAAAAACTTAGGAAATTCTAAATTCTTTAATGAAAATGACCCGAAAGATGTGGAAGAATATCTGGATAACAATAAGGGTGCGAGAAGTTATACCGGAATAACTTCAAAAGATAATACAAACGGCACCACTCTTTCCTCTTTACCAAAAGACAATAGCAATCCTCCAAACGGAGGAAGCAAAAAGAAGGGCAGTGCCTCAGGAGACGGGTCTCAGAACGAAGATCTACCCGTTACGACAGACCAAACTCTCCATACTACCCAAACGGATACTAAAAATACAGCTATAAATGCTCCAATTCCCATGACAGACTCCTTTAATATAAATTCTGAAAATAGTATATCTACTAAGCCAGAAAGTGTCAAGACTCCTGAAAAACAAATAAGAGATATTAATAAAGAGTTAGCCTCAATTGCTGGTTAGTTGAATTAAAATAGATCATCTACAAAATCTCTTCCACTTTTTACTCATTTTGTATTTTTTTAGTATCTCTTTGTGGTCAAATACTAGTATATCAAGAGGAATATCATCTAGTTTATATATTCTGGCTTCTTTGGCATCATCCGCTCCAAGAGGAAGTCCGTAAGCTTTGCAGATATATACAACGGAAGCTGTATGAAATCTTGTATCGCGAGATGGGTCTGAATACACACCTAAAAGCTCTTTTATCTCTACATCAAGCGAGATTTCTTCTTTCATTTCTCTTACAACTGCCTGCTCAACACTTTCCCCAACATCGACGAAACCACCAGGAAGAGCAAGTCCCAAGGGCTCATTTTTTCTTTGTATCAAAACAATTCCAAGGAATTCATCAGAGGTATTGTAAATTTCTACAATTCCGTCTGTCGCAAGATAGGGGGTGTTTGGTTTAAACGACATTTTCCCTCTTCGTAGTAGGCTTCGTAAAATAATATAAAATCAATGTCTGAACCATTCCATAATCCCCATAATTATTTCTATAAAAATAAGTATTATGATTATCCATTCCAAGAAAGAACTGTGGTTGTGATTTGCGAGGTCCATCACCATCACAATATCATCTTTAATACTATTAAGCTTGTGCTCTACAACATCAAAACGGTCTTTGAGTTCTAAAGTATAAAACAAGCTGTTATAGAGAAGTTCTTTATCTTCGTTATCCCACAATATATTCGGTTTGTCCAGCATGAGCAGGTCAATTAACATATCATGACGAACAAGAACTAATTGTTTTGCAAAGCTTGAGAGCTTTGAGCGTCTAAAAAATGAGTATGTATTGGATTCATCAATGAGATTTCGACTTATTTCATAATATTCTGAGAGTTTTTGTTCATATAATTCAAGTGCAACACTTTGTGAAATAACGAGAGAAACGATAATCAGATTTAAAACGGAATATTCTTTGAGGGTAATTTTTTCATTGTCAATAGTAAAACTTTTTGATAATTCAGGGTCAATATTTATGGGATAATCTTGATGAATTGTGGCAAATTCAAAGTTCTCAGCCCATTTTATATCAAGCTTTTTAAGCAAAGCAATAATTTCATCTTTAGTATAATTTATGAGCGTTAAGACATTAAATTGCGTGTAGGCAAGGATTTTTTCATTCAGTTCAATATAATAGGTAGATTCTATACCTTTTTTTAGTTTTAGTCCCAATGCTTGCTCAACATTTTTATAAGTTAATTTTTCCGGTATATACAATGCCAATAGGGTCATTTTATTTTTCATCTGCTAAAAACCTCCAAGCTTAATTGTTGCATTATACTATAGAAGCAACTAGATACTCATAAGAATTCCTTTACAACTTATTGTATTTAGTTATAATAAGATAAGTAAAAATAAAGATTGGGTGTGGGGTGTGCAAATGAATGTAATAAAAAGTGTTGTTTTTGGGTTTATATTTTTAATGTCAATGACAGGGTGTGTTGCGATTGTAAAAGTGGATACACCTTTGCCGGGTGTTTCTATTGATAAACGTGAAACAAATGAAAGAAAAAGCGTCTTAATATCTTTATTGGCTTTAAACAACTATACCGATACGCCTCAAGCCGGAATGAGAGCATCTAGCATCATCGAAGGGGTTTTGCTTGCAAAAGGTTACCGCGTCATCACTCATATTAGCGCAGAAAATTACAATATTTCTAAAGCCTTAGAAATAGCTAAAAAAGATGGTTCGGACTATTTTATGTACGGTGGAGTCAGTGAATGGCGTTACAAAACCGGTATTGATGGAGAACCTGCCGTAAGCATACAATGTACTTTGGCGGAAACAAATAGTTCTAAAGTTGTTTGGAATGCAACAGGCGCAGACAGTGATTGGGGAAATGCTTCAATAGGAACGACAGCTCAAAATCTAATAGAATCAATGCTGAGTAATTAGTTGAGAACTGAATGAAAATAAATCAAAAAAGAATTCAGGAAAAGTCTAAATTTGCTTCCATAACCAAAAAGTTACACGATTATGTTTATTTTGAAACTCTGGTTATTGTAACGGCATATCTTTTTATTGGCTATATGATTGACCCAAATGATATATGTATCCTTGGTGGACAAATATCTTATATGCTTATTCTTTTATCGATTGTAACACTTTTTCACGGTTTTGAAAGCGGCATGATGACTACGGGTATTTTAGCCGTCGCGATGTGGTACTTTTATCCAATATTTCAATATGTTGATTTTATGGTTGCTTTAATGATGACTCTTATCTTTAGTGAATTTAATTATTATTGGAATAAGCGGATAAAAGAAGCCGAAACAGATTCAGAATACCGCGGGTTAAAGTTAAACGAGTTGTCCAAAGCATTTTATACTTTAAAAATCTCGCATGATCAGTTAGAAAAAAATTATGTTATTAAACCAATGAGTTTACGTAATTCTCTTAGCATTATCAAAGAGTCCAGCGATAATGGGGAAGATTATTACGACAGCTTTTTAAAATTATTAGATAAAGCCTTTAATGTAAATATAGCAACGATAGTGTCTAAAGATGCAGTGGATAAAGAATTTAATATGATTGCGAAAACAGTGAGCATACATGAAGAAACGAATTATGAAGATCTTTTAATTAAAGATGTTTTACAAAGGAGAAAACCTGTCTACATCAGTGATGAAACAAACAAAAAAAGTAAATATATTGCAGTCGTCCCTGCTCTTAAAGATAAAGAAGTAGCGGGTCTACTTTTAATAGAAAAGATGCCCTTCATGTCTTTTAATAAAGAAAACTTAACCTCCATCTCTATTTTGTTTGAATATTTTTTCAATGAGATGCGCAAAAAAACTACTTTATATGCGATAGAGGGACTTGCAGTTATTCAAGATGATGATTTTAGATATGAATACTATCGATTAGATGAGATGTATGCGCTTTATGGAGTAGATTCAATTTCACTTGTGTTTAAAACGGATGATGAACTTCTGGCAAATCGTTTGTATGTTACAAGCAAAAAGCTTATCCGTTCTCTGGATATGGTAGCATGTATTAAGCATACAAATTTCAGTCAAATTGCATTGCTTTTTCCCTTTGCCGACAAATCTTCAGCGTACGGCTTCTTGCATCGTCTTCTTGAAAAGCTTAAGGATGTCGGCGAAGATGACTTTGAATATATGACATTTAATTTGTCTAAAAAGAATTTATTTGAAAAATATTTGAGTGCAGATTATGTTCAATGAACATTTATTGAGAACTGAAGAATATGTAAAAATATTTTATATTTTTCATATTTTCATTAGTGTTGTTATCAGTCTTATCTCCTCTCAATATTTAGACAAGCGATTTCCAAAAAGCAAGAAAAGTAATTTTATTTTTATGTTGTTTTTTAATATATCTTTGCCTGTTATAGGCTATTTATTTTCTTTTTGGATTGCATATTATTTAAAAACAGTGAAATATGAAGAGGTATTGGAAAATATACACATGATTAATCTTGAAGAGTTTGAGAGTTCTTTTGTCAAAATAGAACGTGCATTTGGAGAAGGTTCCATGTTGGAGCTGATGCGTAATGATTATGCTCCAACTTCTTTAAAAATAAAAGCACTTGTATCTATGTCAGATAATATTTCTCAAAAAAATATTGCCATAATAAAAGATACGCTCTCAAGCAACAATGATGAAGTGAGATTGTTTAGTTTTGCAATTATTGATAAGATAGAAAGAGGAATCAACAGTAAAATCTATAAAAATTTGGAAAAATTTACAGTAGAAAAAAACTCGATAGAAAAAGCAAAATTAGCAAAAGAATTGGCATTGCTTTATTGGGAAATGATTTATTATGAGCTCTCTGAAGACTCTTTAAAAGAGTATCTTTTAGATGAAGTTATTAAGTATATTGAAATAGCCAATCAAGCGGACAAGTATGAATTGAAACTACATGTTGTCCTCGGACGGGTGTATATGATGAGAAAAGAGTATGAAAGAGCGGCTACGGAATTTTCCTTTTTATATGAGATGAATAAATATGAATACGCATATATCATGCCGTTTTTAGCAGAAATAAATTTTAATATCGGCTCTTATACGGTTGTTAAATCAATCATTACAGAATCAAGAGGTCTAAAATTAAATAGTACATTACATTCTATCGTTGAACAATGGAAGGTTTCTTAGATGAGCAAATATATTCGCCGTAGCGACCAAGTGGATGTAATGCTTTTGGCTGAGGGAACTTACCCTTATATTCGCGGAGGAGTTTCCTCCTGGATTGCGCAATTGCTGGCAGGATTAAAAGATATCCGCTTTGGTATCTGTTTTATCGGCTCGCAAGAGAGTGAATATGCAGAGATGAGGTATGAGCTTCCGGATAATTTAGTGCATTTGGAAGTGCATTATCTCTTTAGCGAGGATAAACCTGAGATTAAACGAATGAAAGGCAATAAAAAGAATTTTCAAGCTGTTCGCGAGTTGCATAAATCGTTTGAAGAGAATAAATATGATATACCGGAGATGATGAAAGATATTAATTTTTACATGAAAGGTGTAACTTTTGAGCATTTTTTATATTCGGAGCTGTCTTGGGAGTATATCAATGAAATGTATCTTAAAAATTGTCCCGACATACCGTTTATAGACTATTTTTGGACCCTGAGAAATATTCACAGACCTATTTGGATTCTTGCTACAATAGTTAAAAATCTGCCCGACACAAAAGTATTTCACTCCCCTTCAACAGGTTATGCGGGATTTTTAGGCGCACTCGGCTCATATACCAAAAACAAACCATACATATTAACGGAACATGGGATTTATACACGAGAAAGAAAAATAGATATGCTAACAGCCGAATGGGTTGCTTTTCAAAAACCAAGCCTTTTAAAACAGCCTGAAGAGTTTAACTATATAAAAAAAATGTGGGTTAGTTTTTTTGAGAGAATAGGAGAATTTTCTTATACGCGTGCCAATCCTATCTTGTCACTTTATCCCGGAGCACAAAAAATACAAATTGCTTTTGGAGCAGATGAATTGCGCACGCAAGTTGTGCCTAACGGTGTGGATGTAGACGGTCTGAATGCGACTATGGTTCATCGCCAAGACCCGCCCCCTCCGGTCATCACTCTCATAGGCCGTGTTGTTTCAATAAAAGATATCAAAACGTTTATCCGTGCAATCAGAATTACGGTCAATAAAATTCCTGCCGTGGAAGCATGGATAGTCGGACCTACGGATGAAGATCCGGAGTATTATTTTGAATGTCAGCAAATGGTTGAATCTCTTGGTTTAAAAGAGAATATAAAATTTTTAGGATTTCAAAATATTAAAGAGATACTGCCAAAATCAGCACTTCAAACATTAACTTCTATCAGCGAGGGGATGCCTTTGGTTATTTTAGAAGGATATGCCGCAGGCGTGCCGTGTGTTGCTACGGATGTTGGAAGTTGCAGAGATTTGATATATGGCGGTTTAAATGATGAAGATATTGCCTTAGGTGCCGCGGGAGCGATTACAAACATAGCAAATCCATCTCAACTGGCAGAGCAATACATATATTTTTTATCTCATTATGATGTTTGGAAGAAAGCACAAGCTGTTGCACTTAAAAGAGTTGAAGCTTATTACAGACAAGAGATGTTTTTAAAGCAGTACCATAATATCTATATGAATGCTATGAAGGAGGAACTGTAATGGCCGGCATAGGTTTTGAACTTCGTAAAATGCTAAAAAAAGACAGGCTTTTGTCTTTGGCAAAAGTGTATGGATATTCTGCAATTTTGAGTTCGGGACCTTGGGTAATCTCTATTATCGCTATTGTGCTTGTGGGATTTATAAACTTGGCTACCATTGGAGTTATGAGCGAGGCTGCAAAATTTCAAATCGTTGTTACTTATGCAATCGCTTTGGCATCGAGCCTCATTCTTACGGGTTTGTTACAGCTTCCCTTTACTAGATATGTCGCAGATTTAATCTTCAGTCACCGTGAAGATGAAATTCTCCCCTCTTATTTCGGTGCTATTTTTTTATCATGGGTATTGGGATTGCCTCTCATAACCCCTGTGGTATTTTATGTTTTTGAAGACCAAAATCTAATATTTATGATAGGAGTAATCTCAACATTTTTAATTCTGTGCGGTGTTTGGATTTCCAGTATTTTGGCCGCAAGTTTAAAATATTATCACGGAGTCGTCTGGGCATATTTTCTCTCTTATATGCTGATAATAGTGTTTTCTTACCTTTTTGGCGATAGCATAGAAGCTTTAATTTTGATATTTTTTATAGGAAACTCTCTTTTGTTTATTATTTTGATGACTTTGATTATAAAAACGTATGATTCTCACATCTTTATGAAGTTAGATTTCTTTTTGGCTCCCAATTTTTATTGGACTCTGTCCATAGCAGGACTGACGTATAACCTTGGAGCATGGGTGGATAAATTTATTTTTTGGTACCACCCTTTAACAGGGCATGCCGTTCTTGGAAAACTGCACGCATCTGTTGTTTATGATATGCCTATTTTCTTGGCATACCTCTCTATCCTTCCAGGCATGGCAGTTTTTTTCTATCGTTTAGAGTCAGATTTTGCAGATAAATACGACCTGTATTTTGATGCGGTGAGAAACGGGGGAACACTCGGTCTTATCAGAAGATATAGAAATGAGATGGTAGCCGTTATTCGTCATGCTATCCATGAAATCTTAATCATACAAGGAATATTGAATATTTTACTTTACTTGACAGCCCCTGTGATATTTGATGCTCTTAAAATACCGCAGTTGTATTTGGGTTTGCTGAGTATATTAACCATAGGGGCATTGTTGCAGATATGTTTCATGTCGGTTTTAGCAATATTGTATTATCTTGATAGAAAGAAGGTTGCGATGTGGTTATGTATAGCTTTTTTTGTAGGCAATGCCGTCTTGACGTTAATTTCTATAAATATGGGACCGGCAATGTTCGGTTATGGGTATACGGTGTCATTATTGATTGTTTTTATTGCAAGCGTTGTTGTAATACGAAATGAAATGGACAGGTTAGACTATGAAACTTTTATGCTTCAGTAAATATATTATTATTTTCTTTTTATTTTCAAGTTCTTTATTTGGAGCTTTGGGCGATAAAAGCGCTATTGTTTATTATGGCAAGAAAATTTCATATACAATGGTCGGCGTCCATGATTATATTATAGTCCAGCCGGATTATATCAATACAAGTGCGCACGGTTTTTCAATTTATAAAGATAAGATGTACGCGTATGTAAGCATCGGAGAAGCAAATCCGGATATAAAAGAGTATGAAAAGATTGACCCAAAATGGATACTCACCGAAAATAAATTTTGGAACACGAAGGTACTGGATATTAAAAATCCGCAATATCATGAATTTTTATTTAAGCAAATGATTGAGCCGCTTCTAAAACAGGGGTTTAAAAATTTCTTTTTTGATACATTGGATTCTTACCAGCTTTATGCAAAAACTCTCCAAGAGCGTCAAGAGTATGAAACAGCACTTGCAAATTTTATAAATACCTTTCATAAAAGATTTCCACATGCCAAGCTGATAATCAATCGCGGATTTGAAGTTATAGACGAGGTGCATGATTCCATCGAAGCTGTATTGTTTGAATCTTATCATTACGGGCTCGGCGGTAAAAAAATCTCTTTATCCGATAAAGAATGGCTGGATATTCACATTAATAAAATTAAATCTTATAATATTGACGTTATCTCTGTGGATTATTTAGAGCAGAACTCTATGGATAAGGCGGATGAAGCGATACAGGTCATACAATCCAAGGGGATGATTCCTTATGTTTCAAACAGTGCATTAAATATTTACGGTGTTTCTTCTAAAAATGCTCTAAAGCGTGAGATTTTGGTGCTTGTGGATGAAAGTCAAAATGACAGGGCATCCTTATCTGCCCATCAATACGGAGCATTGCCGCTTGAATATATGGGCTATATTCAAAAACTCTATGAAATCAATCAAGGTTTGCCAAAAATCGAAGAGATGGGGCAATATGCGGGTGTAATCATTTGGCTGGATGAATACTATAACGATTCAAGCGGACTCTTGCAATGGGTGATTGATTTACAAAAAAGAGGCATAAAGGTGGCTTTTTTAGATAATTTTGGTTTTATGATAAATCAAAACTCCTTGGAAGTCTTAGGAATACAAACGCTCAATGCAGAAGACAGTCATCTTAATAAAAAAAGAATTGTTTTTCAAGATGAGATGATGGGGTATGAGATACAACCGCCCTTAAGCATCGACAGCAGATACTTTCAGCCCAAAGAAGCAGAGCCGCTCCTTGTTTATGAAGATAGCAATCATTTAAAATCTACAACCGCCGCCATTATGCCATGGGGCGGTTATGTGGTGAATACATCCTTAATAATGAAAATGAACAATGAAAATATATGGGTAATCGACCCTTTTAAATTTTTTGCCAAAGCCTTGCGTCTTAAGCCTTTGCTCATTCCGGATGTGACAACTGAAAATGGAAACAGATTGCTTTTTTCTCATATTGACGGAGATGGAATTATGAACAGGGCGGAATGGAATCCGAATCTCTTTTCAGGAGAGGTGATTTTAGAAGAGATTTTAAAGCCATATAAAATACCCCATTCGGTTTCTGTTATCGGTGCCGAGATTGATTCCGGAGGTTTATTTCCGGATATATCAAAAGATTTAAGAGCAATAGTAAAAAAAATGTATGCATTAGAAAATGTAGAGGGTGCCACGCATACATTTACACACCCTTTTATCTGGGGAAAAATTGAAAATGACGATTTGGACGAACAGTATCGCTTGAAAGTTAAAAATTATAAATTTTCACTCCACAGGGAAATAGGCGTTTCTTTGGAAGATATCAATACTCAACTGTTGCCTTTTGGCAAACAACAGGCAAATACGGTTTTTTGGAGCGGAGATTGTATCCCTACTGAAAAGGTGTTGAAATATATATATGAGCGGGATATTTTAAATATCAACGGCGGCGATACCACGATAACAAATACGATGCCATGGTTGACGTACATAGCTCCAATGGGCTTGGAGAGAGGAGATTATTATCAAATTTATACAGGGGCCCAAAATGAAAATATTTATACCAATAATTGGCTGGGGCCTTTTTGGGGATTTAAAAAAGTAGTGCAAACATTTAAGCTGACAAACTCCCCGCGCAGATTTAAGCCGATAGATATTTATTACCATCTTTATTCAGGTTCAAAAAAAGCTTCTTTAAATGCTTTAAAGTATGTCTTTGATTGGGCATTGGAACAAGATGTAATGCCGATATACACTTCCGAATATATTTACAAAGCAATGGATTTCTACACCGCATCTCTTTGCAATGAAGAAAATAAATGGCTGTTGTACGGGATGAACTCCTTGCATGAAGTTCGGCTAGAACAGCCTGATGCGTACGTGGATTTTTCGCACTCTCGCGGCGTTGTGGGATTACGGCATGTGGAAGGACGCACGTATATCCATTTAGATAATTCACGCCAACAATTGATAACGCTCAGCAAAAACACAAACAGCTCCGATAGAGGCTATTTGGTAGCCGCAAATGCGCAGCTTGTCAAAAATACTTTTCTTGGTGAAAAACAGTTTATCTCATTTGATGGGCATGTGGATTTAAAATTACACTTTTATTTGCCGCAAAATTGTAATCTCAGCTCTTCCCCAAAACCTGCTAAAACAGTTCAAAATACGGATAATGAACTGTTTCTATATTATCAAAACGCAAAAAAAGCAGATATAAATGTTACATGCAAGTAATGAAAAATTATATGTAGCCTCCTATAAAGAGCTTGTTCTCATTTTTATAACCTTTACGGTAATTCTCTTTTTTTTATATCCGAAAGATTTACTGAAAGAACAAATTTTATCTGAAGAGGCAAACTATGATTTAAGCATGCTGTATTTAAAAAATATGTTAGTTCATGACCCTGAAAATGAATCTTTGATGATAGCATTGGCCGAACTTAGTCTGCAATCGGGAAAAAAAGACCTTTCTTTAAGACTGCTGGAATTATTGCATAAAAGCAAAGATGTGAAAATAAGAAAAAAAGCCCATCTTTTAAATTATCGTTTATCCAAAGAGGATTATTTTTTTGTAGAAGATAAAGAGCAAAAAATGCAGATAATGCAAACATTGAGAAGGGTGTTTGCAAATATCATCGAAGAAGAATTTTATCATCCGGAGGATGTTGAAAAATGGTACAAAGAAGCGATTTTTTTGGGTGATTTAAGAAATCAATATTTGTTGTTAAAAAAAAGAATATTACAAGATGCCGATAATGTTGAATTGCTCGAAGAAGCCTACCATCTCTCTAAAAGAATGCATCAAGAGGAAGATACCCTTCTCTTTCTTCACACTTTAGAGTTGAAAGATTTTAATAAAAGAGATGAATGGCGCATGGCTGAATACTATTGGATGATTGATAAAAAGTCTTTTGAAGAAGCTGAGTTATTATTAAAAAAATATGCAAGCGATTCCCTGCTCTGGGGTGAAAGATTGGCAATGTTTTATAGCGCAAGAGGAGCTTTTCCTGAAGCCTCAAACGCTTATATGAGCCTTTATAATCACACAACACGATATTCAAATAAAATAAACTATCTCCTCAAAGCGATAAACGCTTTGCAGGCGGGAAATCATGTGAGTGAAGCTGTAGGTTTAGGACATAAATATGAAGATTTGTACTTGAATGATAAAGCGGTGAGAATCTATCTGCTTAAGCTGTATATCGCTTCAGGTGAGTTGCAAAAAGCTTCAAACCTGTCTAAAAAAATATTAAACAAAGTGACGAAGTGATGCGTATATTCTTTACTCTCTTATTTGCAGTTGGAGTTCTTATGGCGGGCGATGATGAAACTTGTTATACGGTGCAGCTCTTTAGCGCTCCCGGTTCGCAAGAAAATCGAGATGCCATGTCAAGCAGAACCTATCCCTCCTCTTGCAGGGTAATGGAGATAGGCAGTACGCTTACCGTCCGATGCGGATGTTATGAAAAAAGAGAAGAAGCGAACAATATTTTGCTCACATTTGATACAAAGTATAAACATGCTTACGTTGCAACAAGCTATAAATACAGATTTGAAAAAGAGGTTCAAGCAAAGGCGAGTGCACAAGGGCTGCCGTACATTGAGAGGACCTTGAAAAGTCCTGAGAAAATAATAAGAAAAACAGAGAAAAAACCGGAGGACGATGAAGAAGAATTAAAACTTATTTTACAGGTTTTTTTATATCAAAACGACCTTGAGCATGCTTATGAAACAGCAAAAAGAGGCTACAAAAAAACTCCTAACTCTTATTACTGGAATCAAAAAATGGCAGAAATTTCTCAGTGGAGCGGCAAAGGTGATGAAGCCATTAAACATATGTTCTTTATTTATGAAAACAATCATGATGAAAAAATACAAAACAGTTTGATTGATTATGGGCTAGAAGCATACAAATACGAGCAGATAGAACCTTTGGTTGTAGAAAAAGCCTTAAAGAATCCAAGCGAAGAAAATATAAACAGGATGTTGTTTGTTTATGCAAAAATAGGCTCTCCGGAAAAAGCGGCAGCCATTTTGGAGTCCCAATACAAAAAAGACACAAGCAAAACCATCTATCTTACAAAAGCTTTGCAAATATATATTGATATGGGAGAATTGAGTTTAGCCAAAAAAGTGATAGAACTTATAGAAGAAAAAAAAATATATTCTCAGGAAAATATCCCTTTAATTGCCTATTTTTATTATTTAAAACGGGATATTGCATCGGCTTATCAGACATTAATAGTATCAAGAGAAAGTATTGAAGAAGAGGATGTTAAGTATTTAACTCTGCTGAGTGATTTAGGCTGGTATATGCAAGATTTTCCACATGCCGCGCAGGCATCAAAAAAGTTGATGCGGATGGACGAGGCAAGATTTGTTGATTATGAGCGTATCCTTTTCATTTATAAAAATAATGAGCCGGAGCTAGCAGCTAAAGCGATACGAGAAGCTTACGAAAAATATAAGGTATCGTATCTCTTTTACGGATATGCAAACAGTTCTATGGAACAAAATAATTATGAGGTACTTCGTAAACTTATAAAAGATATTGACGAGAGCAGCTTGGATATAAAAAAAGAGTCTTTGTATTGGGTTACCAAGGCAGAGGTGTTAAAGTATTATAAAGAGGTAGATAAAGCAAGAGATGCCATAAAAGTTGCCCTTTCCATTGACCCGGATGATGATGAGATTAAATTGGCACTCTTTTGGTTTTTTATGGAAAATAATCTTGATGAGGAGCTTAGAATGTCTCTGCAAAATATGTCGGAGGGGAATAATTTAAAAGAAGAATTATACTTGCCTATGGCATCGGCATATTTTTATTTGCAAGAGATAGATAAAGCAAAATTTTACACACAAAAATTGCTCCAATTAAAAAGTCCTCTCATCCATAGCCTTGATTTCAAGTTTTTGCAAGCGTATCTATACCAGTCTCAAAATAATGAACAGGCTTTTAAGAAAGAGATGCAGGAGATAGTAGAAGATTTGGATAACAAAGCGAGCCTGCAAGCAAAATTGTATGAAGAAAATAATCATTTGAATTATTATCTTCGTGCAAGCATATTTACGGCGAGTGCGGAAAAGTTTGAAAAAACACTCCATAATGCTAAAAAATATTTAACAGAGAAAAATTATAATGATATCGCTTACTCCTGGGCAATATACAACAATGCGCATGAGAAAAGCCATACCATTTTTCAAAAGATAAAAGACAAAGAAGCATGGATGCAATTCAGCAATGCTCTAATTTTTCAAAATCATAGTGAAATTGAAAATATGCTTGATGCGTACCTTACAAATTTAAATAGGGGTGACACATCTCAAGCAGCACAACACGATGGGCAAATTGCACTTTCGCAAACTTTAGCCTACGAGGCTCTTGAAACAAACAGTGCTTCTCAAACGGCCTATATACAACATTTGAGTTTGTCCAAAGAATACAGCGATACCTTTGATGCCCAAATTTCTCATTATAACAGAGACCCCTTATTGCAAAAATATATCAAATTAAAAAATAGCACCTATGTATCCAATGCTTGGTTTTTATTGAGTGAGTTGAACTATTTTGATAATTCCACATTGGATGAAAATCTTTTACAAAAAACTCCAAATGATAGTATTGAGGCGGATATTGGAGTGAGAAAGCTTTTTGAGAGAGGACATATAGAGGTGCATGTCGGCTTAAAAGAGGCAATGCGTAATTATACTGCGTATGCCTTGCTTGCTTCGTATCAATTGAGCACAGACTTAAAAACAAATATCGGTTTTGAAAAAAATAAAGACGCGCAGGAGAGTACGCAACTGCTTCTTGGAGGAAAGAAAGACACTTTTCGTTTGGAGTTAAATTGGGCGATACAAAATTCTACGTCCATAGATTTTTTATATGAGTTTAATGATTATAGCTCTCAAGATGAAGTGGAGCTTGGAAGCGGCAATTATGGACGTATTTCTGCTACTCAAGCGCTAAGGTACGGCTACCCTGATATTTCATGGGGAATTTTTTATGATTATGGCGTCTATAATGAAACAGAGGGCTCAAGAGGTGTCATAGATGAACTTCAAACAAACAACGGTGCGTCCCTGCCTGCGAATTTTTACAACATGGGGGCGAGTTTGTCTTATGGAATGGTAAATAATACTTCATACACGCGGGCTTGGAGACCCTATTTCACGCTTAATCCATACTACAGCGGGCAGTCAAACGGCTTTAACTTTGGATTTGATGCCGGATATGGCGGAAAGTTATGGCACCAAGACCATTTAGTTTTGGGTGCCGGTTATACGGAATCCGTTAATGGAGTCGGCGGCAGTATTTTGGAGTTGTTTTTAAGATATAAGTTTTTATACCCGTGAGGGTTTTGTGATTGCCAGCGCCAACTGTCTTCGCACATCTGTTGTATCCCTCTTTGTGCCTCCCAGCCTAAAATCTTTTTAGCATAGCTCGGGTCT
>JAHJJX010000005.1 GCA_018822665.1 bacterium | reverse complement strand
CCAATGCTTTCTCCCTCTTTTTTTATATTTTTTGAAAAAAGAACTTGTTTTATTTTTGGGTACTTTTTAAGTTCTTGTATCACTTTATTTTTTCTAAAAATACTAAAAGGGGGGAGTGTCACATGGACAATAATGTCGTCATGGGGAACATCACTTAATAACGAAGCCGTAATACTTTCCCAATAGCATTTTGGATAAAGATTGTAAAAAAGTAACGATTTATTCATAGTTCTAAGACCTCTTTTTTTATAGTATGTAATAATTTTTCTCTTTCTTTTGGAGCATGTGGAATCATAAAATGCTTTTGAAGATTCTCATCTCCCACACCTTTCCATCTTAAAGAACTTGCAAAAAGGGTATCTGCAAAGAAAGTAATCGTTGGACATCCTACCAAAGATGCGAGATGATATGTTCCCGTAGAGGTGCTGATAAAAAGTTTAAAACTACTGATGAGTTTTGCAAAATAGATCAACCCGTTAAGGGAAAGATACAAGAGGGCACTCTCACCTTGGAGTCTCTTTTGCATCTGCGCATACAGCTCTTTTTCATCCGGTCCAAAAGTAAGAACGACCTGATATTTGTTTTGCTGCAGAACTTCTCTTATTAAAAATTCATACTCATCAAGGTTCCAGTTTGCATCGCTGCTCCCGCCAAAACCCACGTGAAAGGCGATGACATCTTTACGTATCTCATGATTTGCACAAAATTCTTTATAGATTATTTTTGCATCATCAAAGATTAGAAGCGGTTTTTTATATTCTAGGTTTATCTCAGGAAAAAGTGTTTTTGCAAGTTCCATGTTATACTCAAACTCAGCCATTTTCACTTCACTTCGCCTCTGCTTTACTCTATGCGTATAAAAAATTTGAGCTATTTTAGTTGCGGGTGCTATACGCATTGGAATGCCTGCTAAAAACTGCGTTAGCGCCACGCGGGTATTTGAAAAAAGAGTGATCGAAGCATCTATCTTCGCTTTTTTGAGTTCTTTGACAAAGTTCCACATGCCAAGCCCTTCATCTACTATCACCTCGTCTATAAAATCACAGGAGAGCGCCAAAGGCTTATTGAGCGGGGAGATACAGACTATAATCTTGTTGTGCGGATTATGCTGTTTTAAAATATAGATTGTCGGCAGTGCCGTTATAAAATCGCCAAGCTTATCGGTGCGAACCACTAAAATATTCATTAATCTTTTCTCACCCTTATAAAAGAAGCAAATTTCGGCTTACCGTATTTTGTAAAACCGAAATATTTGAAAGTCACAACAGAGCCAAGAGGAGGAGGATTTTTTCTTTGGGCATCGCTGAATCCGCTTCCTATATAAAACTGCACTCCGTTTTCAAGCTTTACGTGCAAACTGCCCATCATGCCCGTGAATTTTCCGCTTGCGTTTTTATAACCTATCACCTCGGCTTCCATATCTTGAGATGCCTTTACTTTTAAAATCGAGTCACTCCTTCCCTCAAAGTAACTTTTTGAGCCGTCTTTTATCATAACGCCTTCACCGCCTTTGGCTAAAACGCTTTGGAGATAAACATCCAGTTCTATCGGACCGGCACATATTTTTTGTTCAATCACTTCTATATGATGTAACTTCAATTCGTCTTTATATTTTTTGGCTCTATTGAGCCTTGTGTTAAAATCACCCTCGGCATGTGGAACCTCAAAAATCATATATTTGATTTCATCCCATCGGGCATGTGGAACCTCATCCATTACAATGGACTGAATGTTTTCAAAATCCCCCCGCTTACTCCAAAGTTCGCCATCAAGCGCAAAGGGCGGAAGTTTTTCTCTAAACCAGCTCGGAGCATTAATAATTTTATTTTGTCTCGAGCGTAAATTTTTGCCATCCCAAAAAGCTCGTATGCCGTCTAGCTTTTCCGACATCATCCAACCAGAAATATTTTGCTCTTTGTATATATTTGCTTTTTGTAAAACATTTGCATCTAAATGAAAAACAAGTAAAAATGCAAGAACAAAAAGCTTGATCAAGATGAATGTACCCCGATTTGAAAATATTCAAATCCCTTTGCAATTCTGACGTAAGCCGTGCCGATGACTGGTATTTTCATTTTATAAGTTCCTGAAAAAATATTTATGATTTTATCTTAAAAAAGATATAATCCGACTTATGAAAGAGCCATTTAAATGGGATGTTTATTCCGACCAGCCAGCACAATTAAAAGACAAAAATTATAAAAAACAGATGAGAAAAAAAGAACTTTTTTCTTTCGTTAAAACATTTTTTATCTCTTTATTTATTCTTCCGTTTTCACTTGTGATGATGCCCTTCGTAAAAAGAAAAATCATACAATCAAACACTTTTTTCAGCATGGGTGTTGATTTTGAAAGAGAGCCTGCATTGGCTCTGGAGTTATTAGACGAATTGGGGACAGAGAGAATTCTCCTTCGTTTTAAACTCTGGGAAATGGATAAAATTCATGCTCTCAAAGACTTTATTCTGGCATGTGGAAATAAAAAAATTATACTTAAAATTATGCAAGACAGAGAGCATATAGAAGATGCACAACTTTTAAAAAATGATTTAAGAACGCTCTTTAGAGAACTTGGGAGAGATGTGGAAATCTTCGAAATAGGCTCAACTCCAAACAGAGCCAAATGGGGATTTTTCAGCGTAGATGAATATAGCCGTTTTTACAAAACAGCGTATGACTTAAAAGAAAAAGAATTTCCACATGCCAAGCTTATTGGAAGCGGAGTCATAGATTTTGAGTACTATTTTACAGCCCATACTCTTTTTAATTTTTTCAAGTTCCGCTACGACGGAATCGCATCTCTGCTTTATGTGGACAGACGAGGTGCCCCTGAAAATCTACAAATGGGCTTTGATTTGTCTGATAAAATAGCGCTTTTAAGCACCATGATTTGGCTTAGTCCAAAAACAAACAATATTTTGCACATTACTGAAACAAACTGGCCGATAATCGGCACTGCCCCTTATGCGCCGACTAGCGAGTATGAGTGTGTCAGCGAAGAGCTCTATCGCGACTTTATGCTCCGCTATCACTTTTTAGCCTTTGCTTCACAACAAGTTGATTCTGTTTCGTGGCACCAGCTCATTGCACCCGGATACGGGCTTATTGACAACAAAGAGGATGTGAAAAAACGCTCGGCATTCGATGCATATAAATTTATGGTGCAAAACTTGAAAAACACTCAATTTCTCCGTATGGACATAACAAGGGATTATTATATACTTCAATGCCTCAAAAACAACACTCTTTTACAGATTCATTGGTCGCTCAAACCGACCACGCTTCACAACGAAGAGTATTTTGAAGTCTTTAGCTGCCAAGGAAAAAAAATACAAGAACAAACTTTGCACATAGGTTCATCGCCTTTATATATATACATTAAAGACACGGTATAATTTCGGCCATGAATAAAAAAATTTTAAATGTACCCTATTCTATCTGGGCCTTGTTTATACTGTTTTCTTTGACTTTTATCTTTTTTCCGCAAATAGATTTATTTGTAGCAGATTTATTTTACGACAACGATTCTTTCCCCGCGAACAAAACAATTTTAGAACAAGTTCTTTATCATTCCGTACGACCCCTTGTCATTGTTCTCTCCCTCATCAGCATACTTATTTATGTCTATAATAAAATTAAAAAAACAAATATTTTAAATATAAACGGCAGAGTTATACTCTTTATTTTTTTAGTGCTCAGCCTTGCACCCGGCTTGATAGTAAATGTGATATTAAAAGATAATTGGGGACGACCCAGACCAAATCAAATTATTGAACATGGAGGAGATATGCATTTTGCACCGGCATTTATACCTTCTGGACAAAACGGCTACTCTTTTAGCAGCGGACACAGTGCAGCTGCTTTTTCTCTCATAGGTTTCGCTCTGCTGGCAAAAAGGAGAAAAAGACTTTGGATAACATTGGCTTTAACCTACGGTGCCTTGGTAAGTATAGCAAGAATGGCGGCCGGCGGGCATTTTTTAAGTGATACCGTGACATCTTTTTTTATAGTCTACATTACAACGTTTATGCTTTATGATTTGCTTATAGAGAAAAAGAGCCCTGAATGAAAATTTTAATTATTCTGCCAAACTGGCTAGGAGACGCTGTAATGGCAACTCCGGCTATTGAGCTTTTAGCAAAATATTATCCACATGCCAAGTTTACCTTTGTTGGCAGCCATGTAAGCATAGAAGCCTTAAAATATCATCCAAAATGTGAAAGAGCCGTAGTTGATGAAACAAAAAAAGCCCCAAACAGATACATCGCCACATATAAATTGGCAAAAGAGTTAGGCGAGTTCAATTTTGCCATAAGCTTTAGAAATCAGCTCCACGCTTCACTTTTACTTCGTTTAACACAAACAGTAGTTTGTATAACTAAGCGCTCATGGCACTCTATGTTTTTACTCTCTCACACTCCTAAAATATCTACAAATCAGCATCTATCAATTCAATACGCTAAATTAGCGATGATTGACACAGATGCTTTTAATGGAGAAATCGGCTCTTTAAAACTTTATATAAAGTCAAAGAAATTTGAAAGACCGACTTTGGGCATAAATGCAGGTGCTACGTATGGAAGCGCTAAAAGATGGTATCCGGAACGTTTTGCAGAAGTCGCCAAAGAGTTTTCAGATAAGTTTGACATCATTATCTTTGGCGGACCAAATGAAGTTGAGATGGCGAATGAGATAGAAGAAAATTTAAAAGCTTTGCACCCTAAGGGTACTTCCTCGCTATCGCTCACCGCGCATGTTCCACGCTGTATTAATTTAGCCGGAAAAACAAACATAGAAGAACTGTGCGCGAATGTTGCGGGATGTTCTTTGTTTATAACAAACGATAGCGGACCTATGCATGTTGCCGCAGCCTACCAAATTCCGACAGTAGCTATTTTTGGACCAACAAAGTACAAAGAAACCTCCCCATGGAAAAATGCAAAAAGCAAAATGGTAAGACATGAGATGGAGTGCAGTCCGTGTATGAAAAGGGAATGCCCTTTAGGACATCATGAGTGCATGAAAAGTATTACAGCTTCAGAGGTGATTGAAGCTGTAAAAAAGCTAGGATTTTAAAAAGCGAATTTAAATCCTGCGTATGCTGATTTGTTGTAGCTGATGTTATTCGTCTGTGACGCGAGTTCGTAATTTGTAGCAATATTTCTGTAACCGATAGTAATCATGCCATTTTTAATTACTTCAATATCAAAATGAACACGGTATTCTAAAAAGTCTTTAGCATCATCCATAGCTAAAACCTCAGGAGCATAATAAATGCTACCCCCTACGTATAAAGGAACGATGTCGCCTACTGGAAGTTTATATGCAGCTTCAACACCTAAAGGTATTGAGGTGAATTTTTCTGTATGGTTCACCTTCACTCCAAGTCCCAAAGAAAGACCCGTATTGTCAATTTCACGCTTCATTAAAAAATTGAACTCATAAAAAGCTTCAATATTTGATTGTATATCGCTGTGGCTTTCACTGCCTTTGAGATATTTCGCACCTAAAAATACCGTATCGGGTTCAACCGCATTATTAAACTGACCCATGTCAAGCTTTCCGGCTACTTCTAAATCTTTATCGTTAATATTTAACTCCGCACTATGCATGGCAAATGCAGATACTGCGCATAAGGCAGTTAAACCTAATTTTTTTAACATGATTTTCCTTGTATTTTTTCTATTGTTTTTGTTGTACTTTTGCCATCCACAAAATCAACAAGCTTTAACTCACTAGCAAATTCAGTTCCAACGACCTCTTTGCCCTCATAATCTCCACCCTTGACAAGAACATCCGGCCGTATCATTTTTATAAGTTCATGCGGAGTATCTTCGGTAAAAGGAACTACAAAGTCAACTGCTTCAAGTGCCGCCAATATATACGCTCTGTCTTGGGCTACGTTTACCGGGCGTGTCGGTCCTTTTAAGCGAGATACCGATTCATCAGAGTTTAGCCCGACAATAAGTATATCTCCAAAACTTTTTGCAACCTGCAGATACTTCACATGTCCGACATGCAAAATATCAAAACAACCATTTGTAAACACAACTTTTTTTCCGTTACTGCGACAACGATTGACAATTGCCTCTATATCTTCAAAGCTCTTGATGTGTGCATCCGAGGTGCTTTTATGCAAGCTTGCTTCGTACTCCTCTATCTCATTGAGAGTAACGGTGGCCGAACCAATCTTTCCGACAACTACTCCTGCTGCCAAGTTGGCAAATTTTGCACTCTCTTCTATATTTTTTCCAGCACTAAGCGCAAAAGCGATAGAAGCAATAACAGTATCTCCGGCTCCGGTTACATCAAAAACCTCTTTTGCAACTGTTGGAAATCTTTTCATCTCATTCTCGTACGTAGCAATCCCGCCCTCAGAAAGAGTAATGAGAGAGATGCCCAAATCACAATCTGTTTTCAGCTTTAAAAGAGCCTCTTTTAAAGTTTCATCATCTCGTATATTTATCTCCGTTGCGAGTATTGCTTCTTTTTTATTGGGTGTTAAAAGATAAGCCCCTTTATATTTTGAAAAGTTGCTTCCCTTTGGATCAACCAAAACTCTCACCCCATTCTCGTTGGAGAGCTTGATAACCCCCTGACACAACTCCTCTCGCAGTACACCCTTGCCGTAATCGGATAAAATCACAATATCGTATTTGGATATCTCCTTAGAAACGGAGTCTAATATCTTTACAACAGAAGCATCTTCTATATTATTCTTGCTTTCTTTATCGTATCTCAGTATCTGTTGACTCACTGCTATTACACGACTTTTTTTAGATGTCTTTCTTCCATTTTGAACCACAAGATTGTTGGTTTGAACACCTATGGAACTTAACATATTTGTAAGTTCTACCCCATTGTCATCATCACCGATAACACTGCTTACGCTCACACGTGAGCCCAGAGCTATAAGATTGTTTATTACATTGCCGGCACCGCCCAAAACGGTCGTTTCTTTTGATATATCCACAACCTGTACGGGTGCTTCAGGAGAAATTCTCTCACAGCTGCCCCACAAATAATGGTCAATCATCAAATCACCGACCACAAGAATATTCGGCTTAAATGTTTTTAAAACTTTCATCTATTTTACTTCTTCTATATATGTTCTTCTTATCTCAGCAACATAAGCTTTGATTCCGTCTTCCATTTCGTATCGCGGTTCATAACCGAGTGCATCTTTCGTTGTTTGGATATCTGCTTCTGTGTGAAACTGATAACTTCCGATAAACGGGTTTGGAATATATTCACACTTAAGTGAAGTACCAAGCTCGCGCTGTAAAATATCAACGATATCTTGAAAGCTTCGTGCCTTTCCTGTTCCTACATTATAGATTCCGCTCTTTTTGGGCTTCATTGCTTTTATGTTTGCCTGAATAATATCCTCAACATAAATAAAATCCCTCAATATTTTATCGCTTCCTTCAAAAAGACGGGGATTTTTACCGGATAATATCTGATGCCCAAACTGTAAAATCATGGATGCTGTCGTATTTTTAAAGTATTCACTTGTCCCGTAAACATTAAAGTATCTCAGTCCGACAATAGATATCTCATTTTCCTTCATATACTCGCGGCTTAAATAATCCATACTTAGTTTTGAAAATCCATAAACATTTTGCGGTGCTTCACGCCCTACTCTTTGAGGAGATTCCGCATTGCCGTATGTTGCCGCTGATGAGGCATATATCATATTGGCATCATGGGCAACTGCCAAATCAAGTAAGTCCTTATATGCATTTACATTGGTTTTAATCATTAAATCTTGTTCTAAGGCAGTAGTATCAGAGATAGCCGCTTCGTGAAAAATATAGTCAAACTTATAGTTAACTTCCAAGTCAAGCAATAAATCTTTATCGTTAATATCTCCGCTGATTACTTCACCCTTAAAACCTATAAGATTTTTAAAGTGACCAAAACTCTTCAAATTGCCGTTTGAAAGTGTTTCACCGCTTCTAAAACTGTCTAATATGACAACTTTCGCATCCGGATGATTGTTTTGAAAATAAAATGCCAAATTGGAGCCTATGAAACCTGCCCCTCCCGTAATTAAAATTGTTTTATCTTTTAAATCATCTTCTAAGTATCTCATATTGTCATCCATAATAAAGTAAATTTAATAAAATAATACCTTATCATTCATTAACAAGCATTTAAGATGCAAGCTACTATAATCGATCCGAAACTCAAGAGTAAGGAAATAGGATGAAAAAAATTGCATTAACATTATTGATTGCAAGCGTTTGTTTAATGGCTGCAGACGGTGTTGCTTTATATAAAAAGTGCGCTAGTTGCCATGGCCAAAATGCTGAGAAAAAAGCTCTTAATCAATCTCAAGTCATTGCCGGATGGGATGCTGCTAAAATAGAAGCTGCTCTTAAAGGTTATAAAGACGGTTCATACGGCGGGAAAATGAAAGGTCTAATGAAAGGGCAAGTTGCTTCTTACGATGATGCTGCAATAGCTGCAGTTGCTGCACATATTTCAAGTCTTAAATAATTTTGTTTTTGAATTGCCCTTTATGGCAATTCAAATTAAAATCTCCACATGCCGAAAATATTATTCCGGTTTGTAATCTTTTTTTAAACTTTTTCTTTTTTCTTCTTGTCTCACGGCATCATTTAGTTCATCCACACCATCAAATTTAGCGGCATTTAAAAACTTTTCTTCATCATCAAACTGACCATTCTTTATAGCCCATAAAAATGCGACAAGAGCAACCGCCCCTAAAAGTATCGATACCCCAAGCATCATAGCTATTATCCAGTTATCCAAATTATTCTCCTATTTTTTATTCCATTTTGTTCGAATTCGCATTGAGTTTCCAACGACCAAAAGAGAACTGACACTCATAGAGATTGCTGCAACCAAAGGTATAACATATCCGGCCATAGCTAATGGTATAGTCACTGCATTATAGAGAAGAGAAATAAATAAATTTTGCTTAATGAGAGTAAAGGTTGTACGAGAAATTTTAAAAGCATCCTCAAGCGATTGAAGAGAGTTGTTTAAAAGCACCACATCGCTTACGTCAATCGCTATATCGCTACCGCTTCCCATTACTATTCCGATATCAGCTTTTGCAAGTGCTAAAATATCGTTGATGCCATCACCGACCATTACAACGGTTCTTCCCTCGTTATGCAGTTGTGTTATCAATGCTGATTTATCTTGAGGTGTCTGCTCAAATAAATAATCATCAATACCCACGGCAGAAGCAACTTTTATTGCGCTGTGCTTATTATCGCCCGTGAGCATAATAATCTTTATCCCTAATTTATAAATATTTTGAATGACATCATGTGCATTTTCTTTTATTTTATCTGAGAGTTCAAATACGGCTATAACTTGCCTATTAAGCGCAAAATAAAATAATGTCTTATCGCTTTTATATTCAGTACTGATTCCATTATCAATCATTAAATTTAAATTGCCGCCCAATATATCTGTATTTTGATATCTGGCAATAATTCCTCTAGCAGATATTTGTTTCAATTCATCAAACATTACAGTGCTAATGGTTTCATCATTTTGTTTTAAATACTCAGCAATTCCACATGCCACGGGATGATTCGAAGACTTAACTAAAGAATAAAGTAGAGTTTTATCAAACTGCTCGTATAGATATTCTTTAATAACTTCCGGTTTCCCGATGGTTATCGTCCCCGTTTTGTCTAAAACAAGGGTATCGACTTTTGCCATTGTCTCCAATTGGGCTGCTTCTTTAAAAAGTATTCCTCGTTTTGCACCCAAACTCAGTCCAACCAAGGTTGCGACAGGGGTTGCCAGCGCCAAGGCACATGGACATGCTATGATTATCACGGAAATTCCAATCATGAAAGATGTTTCAAAATCATGTGTCCACAGCCACCAAACAATAAAAGTCAAAAAAGATAAAGACAAAATGACAGTAGAAAAATGTTCGGAGAGCCTATTTGCCATTTGTTCTATTTTTGGTTTTTTATTGATTGCAGATTCCAAAAGTGAAACCAAGGTTGATAATGTTGAATGTTCAAAATCTTTTGTTGCTTCAAAGTGAATATCCGCATCTATACTTGTTGTTCCGCTGATTACATTTTCATGTACTGTCTTAAAGACCGGTTTACTTTCTCCAGTCAGATTTGATTCATCAAAAGAACCGCTCCCTTTCGTAATCTTGCCATCAAGCAAAACTTTTTCTCCGGATGATACGACAACGGTATCTCCAATGTTTACATCACTCAGTTTACATGAAACTATTTGAGCATTTTTAACAATTTTCACTTCATTTGGTATATGTTTACCAATAATATCCAAAGTATCTGCCGCATTTTTTTTACTTAAAATCTCTAAAAACTTACCGATGAGCACAAAAGTAATAATCATACTCACAGAATCAAAATATGCTTCACCTCGTTGTAAAATTGTTATATAGATTGAATAAATATATGTTAATGATGCTCCGGTTGCCACCAGTAAATCCATATTTACAACTTTGTTTTTCAGACCAAAGTAAGCACCTCTAAAAAACACCCAGCCACTATAAAAGAGAACAGGAGTCGCTAATATTCCCTCTGAAATATTTAAAATAGTTTTAATTTCTTGAGTGATACCGCTAAAATACCCTGCATATTGGGCAACTGCAATCCACATAATATTCATAGATGCAAAAATTGCCACAGCCATTCTAAGATAGTATTCTTTTCTTTCTTTATTTGCATGCGCTTCTTGCATAGATGCATCATAAGGGTAAGCGTTATAGCCAATGGCCCGAATCATGTCAATAATTGCAGATAACTTCAGCACACTATCCGCCCATACAATAGTAGCTTTGTTGTTTGTAAAATTAATATTAGCTTCTACGATGCCATCCATTTTATGTAAAGCCTTTTCATTGAGCCAAACACAAGCAGAGCAGTGTATTCCTTCTATTATGAGTGAAACTTCATGGAATCCGTCGCTGTTTATTTTTACAAATCTATCATAAAAGGCAGGCGCGTTGAACTTTGATGAATCTTCATATTGTGCAGTAGGCGGTGCCAATGTTACACTTCCGACTTTCTCATAAAAGCTGTTAAAGCCTTCATCACTCAAAAGATGATAAACGCCCTGACAACCCTTACAACAAAAATAATGCTTATTTTCTTCAATCATTACTGATTTATCAAATTCTAGCTTACAATGGGAGCATGCTATTTTATCTGACAACTTCAAATTTCCCCAGTTGTGTGTTCTTTTTTATATTCTTCCAAGATTCAACGTGCCCATTCATGCATATATAGATTCCATTCTCATAAAGTGATTTTACAAATCCGCATGCCATGCCAAGATTAAAGCTTGATTCTACTTTGTCTATCTCAAAAGGCTTCATTGCCCCTGTGAATATAATCTTTTTATCCGTAAATATTTCATGAAGGAATTCAGCACTAAGATGCATCGTATCCGTGCCATGAATGATTATAAAAATATCTTCATCCGATTCTTTAATTATATTGGCCAGCATTTTTCTATCGTTTAAATCCATGTCTAAACTATCTTTATAAATAACTCCTGCTAGAGAAAATTCAAAATTTGCACTTTGCATAATTTTATCAATGGCAATATTATCATACGGCACTTCCAACTCTCCGTTTAAAAGATTATACCTTTTGTTGAGCGTACCGCCACTATTTAATATCAACATCTATTTTTTCCATATTTCATCTAGTTTTGAAACTATTTTTGTTGCTTTGGAAATAGTAATATCCTTAGCCTCATTATATAAATAAGTTTCACGTAATCCGGCCTTTAGAGCAGCATCGATATCTCTCTCTTTATCCCCTATTAATATTGAATCATCCAAATCAATATTAAATTCTTTCTGAGCATCCAATAACATTCCTGCTTTTGGCTTTCTACAATAACACTCACCTGATATATCAGGATGATGAGGACAAAAATAAACTTTGTTAATTATAATTCCATGTTTATAAAATTCTTGTATCATCCATGAAGTAAGTGAAGAGAAATCACTTTCATTATAATATTTTCTGGCAATTCCAGATTGATTTGTTACTACGATAATTAAATAGCCTAAATTTTGATAATGACGGCAAAGTTCAAAAATACCCTCAATAAATTCAAAATCTTCTATCCTATACAAGTAGTCTATTTCAACATTAATAACACCATCACGGTCTAAAAAAAGAGCTTTAGGCATTCTTTAGTTGCCCACCCCATCGCCAAAAATTTCTTTTTCAATAATATCACATAAAATATGACCAATCAATATATGGGATTCTTGTATTCTTGGAGTAGAGTTTGATGGAACAATAATAGAGAAATCAGCCATCTTAGCCATTTCTCCGCCATCTCTTCCAACCAAAGCAACCGTAGTAATTCCTTTGAGCTTCGCGCTACTAAAAGCATTAATTATATTTATAGAGTTTCCTGAAGTAGATATTCCGATAAAAATATCACCTTCTTGACCCATACCTTCAAGTTGACGGGAAAAAACTTTGTCATAGCCGTAATCGTTGCCAATTGCAGTAAGATTCGAAGTATCGGTTGTTAATGCCAGAGATGGAATAGATGGTCTATCAAATCCATATCTACCTACAAGTTCAGCGGCAATGTGCTGCGCATCCGCGGCAGAGCCGCCATTACCCGCTAAAATGGTTTTATTTGGACCTTTATATAACTCCACACATTTCATTGCAACCTGTTCTATAACATTTAATAAATCATCATTTTCATACATAGATAATTTAGTTTCATACGATTTTTTTATTTGATCTTTAATATAATTTTTCATCTTTTATTTCCTAAAAAGTTAGTTCAAAATAATAGCATATATAACATTGTTTATAAATATTTCCATGTGGCAAATAGTAAAAATCCCCATAAAAACCTACACATATTTCCACATGCCAGAATTATTTCAAGAGAGTTCCTAAGAAGGTTTGATAAGAAAGGGATAATATTTGAATAGATAGGTTTTGTTTAAATAAAAGAGTGTTGTTTAAATAAGAGGAAGTTGTGTTCGAATAAAAAAGTTTGATTCTAAAGTTTGATTAAAAAGAGAATTGAAGTT
>JAHJJX010000030.1 GCA_018822665.1 bacterium | reverse complement strand
AGGGAGTGTATGCTTAGAAGTTTCTTAAATTTAAAGAGAGTTTGAGATTATTTTGAAAGTTGTCTTTTTTCTTACTTTATCTGATTTATTTCATTCTTATCTGTTAATTAAGCCTCTATAATCCATCCGCCGCCTATGAGCTTATCATCATCATAAAAAACTGCGGCCTGTCCAGTCGCTACGCCGAATACACTTTCTTTATATAACTGAAAAGTCATTTTAACGCCTCTCAGATACTCAATCCAAAAAAGTAAAAAATATTTTTAACGGATTTGAAATAAAGGGTACAGGTGCAATTTATATATTGAAATATTTTGAGTCAAAAGAAGAAGGCAAAAACAGTAATTGTTGAGAAGAGGGGAAAACTTAAGGGGAAACTTAGAAGATTATTTTCTTCTAAGTTCTTTGATACGAGCTTTTTTACCAGCAAGTTCACGAAGATAAAACAGTTTTGCACGACGAACACGACCGCGACGAATAACTTTTATCTCATTAATAGAATCACTGTAAGTTGGGAAAATTCTTTCAATACCTACACCGTTAGCACCAATTTTACGAACAGTAATAGTTTGACCTGTTCCTTGACCACGTTTTGCGATACAAACACCCTCGTAATTTTGAATACGAGTCTTGTCACCTTCTTTAATAGATACTGCTAAACGCAAAGTATCACCAGCACGAAATTCTGGAAGAGTTTTCTCAGCTACTTGTGCTTTTTCGAAATTTTCGATGTACTTATTTCTCATAAGATATCCTTGTTCTGTGCTTCAAAAGCTGCTCTGGTCTGAAAAATTTAGTTTTACATTCAGACAAGGCTAATTTTAGTGAGCGAATTTTACTATGGTTTCCCTTTAAGTATTCTGATGGAACACTATTTTCTTTGTAAACCTGAGGCTTAGAAAAAGATGGTGCTTCTAAAAGTGGCGTCTCAAAACTTTCAACACTTAAAGAGTCGATATTTCCAAGAACACCTTCTATATTTCTAGAAATAGAATCACACATAACCAGAGAAGCCAATTCTCCGCCGGTCAAAATATAATCACCAATACTAAATACTTCATCAGCGAATTCTTCAATAACTCTTTCATCGATTCCCTCATATCTTCCACTCACAAAAGCTATATGGGATTTTTCAGCTAACCTCTTCGCATCATTTTGTTTAAAAGGTTTAGCAACAGGCGTTAAAAAAATTATATGAACATTTTCATCATCTGATTTTAAATATTCAAGAGCATCAAAAAGAGGTTGTGGATTCATAACCATTCCTGCTCCACCGCCAACAGCCGTATCATCTACTTTATCATGTTTTGAATCACTAAAATCACGTGGATTTAAATAATTCAAATTTAAAATATTGCTATCAACCGCTCTTTTCAATATAGAGTCTTGAAAATAACCTTCAACAAGGTTTTTGAAAAGCGTAACAAATGTATACGTCATTATGAAGCTTCTAAAATATCCATAGCGCCGTGAACATTAATAACTTTTTTTTCAATATCTGTTTTTATAATAAATTGAGGCTGATAGGGAATTAAGAAATTTTTAGTAAACTCTTTAGCAACCAATGCAGCGTCTGTTTTTATACTTAAATAATCAACGATTCCTATTCTTTCAACTTCTTCAACAATGCCTAAACATTTACTATCTTCAACAATACTGCAACCTAAAATATCAAACCAAAAAAATTGGCCTTCCTCAAGATGGCAATTTTCTTTTGTTTTTTCATAGGTAGTGTATAAATTTGCATTCGTAAATTTTTTGACGCTATCAGGAGTAGAGTATCCAAAAATCTTAATAAGTCCTCTTTCAAGATTAACACTTTCAAGAGTGATACTGTCCTTTTTATTAATAAAAAAGGTAGCACCTTTGACAAATTGTTCAGGAAAATCACTTTTAATATGAAACTTCATATCACCTTTCAAGCCGACAACTTTTCCGATTGTGGCAATATGAACAAGAGAGTTCTCTTTAGACTGGTTCGACATTTATACGGTAACTTACGCCATCTTTAGCTTTACAGCCAGAGATTACTGTTTTAATAGCACCAATCATCTTACCCTCTTTGCCAATCAGTTTACCAACGTCAACTTGATTTGCATACAGAACTATCTCGGTAATTTCGTCGCCTTCTTTCATCTCAACTCTTATATCATCAGGATATGAAGCAATTAATCTGGCAAATTGTGCGACAAAGTCAGATATCATATTAACGTCCAGTTATCTTTTTAACGCGATCACTCATTTTAGCACCAACGCTCAACCAGTAATCTAATCTTTCATTATCCACTACTACTGTTTTTTCTGCAGTCATTGGATTGAAGTGACCAATTAGTTCTATCCAACCTCCATCTCTTCTTTTACGAGAATCTGTTACCGCGATACGGTAAAAAGGTTGTTTTTTTCTTCCCATTCTAGTTAGGCGAATTACTGTTGCCATGTTTTTGTCCTTCTCTGCGTAAGTCATATTTCAACTTACTGTATATGTTAAATTTGCATTTTGAATGCAAATTTATATACTCACAAGAGTACATAAATTTGCATTCCTTGGCATGTGGAAACGCTTCTCAATGAATGAGAATATTCCACATGCCAAAGAGTTATCTTGGTATTGCTCCCGCTCCGCCCATTTGTCCCATCATAGATTGAAGATCTTTCATTCCGCTTTTTCCGGAAAATCTTTTTGCCATTTTGCCTGCATTTTTAAATTGCTTAATCATTCTGTTAATTTCAACTATGCTAAGGCCGCAACCAACAGCAATTCTTTGTTTACGGGAGTTATTGATAAGCTCAGGATTTTCCCTCTCTTTAAGCGTCATAGAGGAAACCATTGCTTTAATATTTTTTAGTTCACCTGAGTTTTCAAAGTCAAAATCCTGAATAGCCTTTGACATATTTCCCATTCCCGGAATCATTCCAATAATAGACTTCATGCTGCCCATTTTTTTCATACTTTCCATTTGCTCTAAAAAGTCATTAAAATTAAATTGACCTTTTTGAATCTTTTTAGTAAGTTTTTTTGCTGCCTTTTCATCGATTACAGAGGCTGTTTTTTCTGCAAGACCTTCAATATCTCCAAAACCCATTAAGCGGTTTACAACACGCTCGGGTAAGAAAACTTCTAAATCTTCCATCTTCTCGCCGCTACCGATAAAACGAAGCGGTACCTGAACTTGTGAAGATAAGCCTAAAGCCACTCCGCCCTTGGAATCACCGTCGTACTTGCTAAGGATTACCCCGTCAATCCCTATCTTCTCTTTAAATGTTTCTGCGGTTTTAACTGCATCTTGACCTGTCAACGAATCAGCAACATAAAAAATCTCGCTTGGATTGGCCGCTTTTTTCACATTTGCCAGCTCATTCATTAATTCATCATCAATTGCCAAACGTCCAGCCGTATCTATTAAAACGACGTCATATACGGAATTTTTAGCTTTTTTAAGAGCTGCGGCTACTACTTCAACAGGATTTTTAGTACTTTCATCCTCGTAAAGTTCAACACCAATTTGAGATGTAATTTGACGAAGTTGCTCAACCGCAGCCAAACGTTGCAAGTCTGCCGCCACTACTAAAACTTTTTTTTGTTTTCTTTTTAAATATGCGGCGAGTTTTCCGGTTGTTGTTGTTTTTCCTGAACCTTGAAGTCCTGTCATTAAAATGACGGTAGGAGGATTCGGGGCAAAAACGAAGCCTCTGTTTCCGCCTATTTCCAAAAGCTCATATAAAGTTTTTCTAAGGGCTGCTAAAAACTGGTCTTTGCCTATACCATTTATTTTTGTTTGTATTTGAACTTTATCAATAAGCTCTTTTACAACTTTGTGATTCACATCCGCTTTTAAGAGAGATTTCTTAAGTTCATTAAGGGCTTTAGAGAGAGCTTTGTCATCATCATGGAAACGAATTTTTTTAATTGCAGTTGTAAACGAATCCGTTAATGTACCAAACATGAGACTCTCCTTAATAATATTTATAGGTGTAAAAAGTGGCGAATTTTACCTAAAAATTGCTTTAAGTTTTCTTTAAATTATTCAAAAGTTGCAAACGACTTTGGTTCCGGCGCTATAAACTCCATTCCGAGTAATCTTACTTTATAAGCATGCAGCATAACTCTTTTTGCCCGTCTTCCTCCGTATTGCTCATCTCCTACTATCGGATGATCAATATAGCGTAGGTGTGTTCTTATCTGATGCGTTCTCCCGTGATGAATAATACATTTGATTTTTGTTTTTTTGGCACTTACTATATCTGGAAACACTTCTGTTCTCGCCGGTTTTCCTTTACTTGATACATTGGAAGTTGCTCGGTTATTTTTCTTTTGAGTAATTATCGGCTTATCAATGTCAATAGGTTCCGTTATAATTCCCTCAACCCATGCTATGTACTCTTTATAAACTCTGTCTCTTTTAAATTCTTGTATCGCTTTTTCACGGAATTCTTCATTTTTTACTAACATTAAAACACCGCTTGTTTCACGGTCGAGTCTATGCAATAACTGTGAACCTTTAAACTGCTTTTCAATCTCATCTGAGTTAACAAATGCCGGCTTATCGATAACAATTAAATCATCATTTTCAAAAATAGGTTTTACCTTTTCTATTTTTTGAACTTTAAATTCTGTTTTTTCATCTAATTCGCCACGAGCAATCATCACCTTTTTGTTTCCGACATATGCCAAACCTCTATCTATCATAGACTTCGCTTGAGAATTTGAAACACCTTCTTGAAGTGCCAAAAGCTTATATGCTTTATCTGTAGCCATTTTTAGCTCCTAATTTTTTAATATTTTTTCTATTATTGGTTCTAAGTTGATACGTTCTTCAACCATAGATGCAGGCAAATTTCCACATGCCAAGAGTGCTTTATGTATCGCATCACTCTCTACATATTGAACATGGTGAACATATTTAAAAAGTTCTTTCTGATGAAAAAAATGCTTGCCTGTAATTATTTTGCATCCAAAATGAGCAGGTTCTAGCGGGTTATGCCCGCCAACATCTTCTCTGAATGCACCGCCTAAAATTGCTATGTCGCTGATGGCATATATATTATTGAGTTCACCCATAGCATCAACCAAAATCATGTCTGTATCGAATGCGCAATGAGAAGAAAATTTAGAGAGTGTTAAGGAGTTGTTTTTTGCATACTCCTGCATCAATGCATATACATTTTCAAATCTCTCCGGATGTCTTGGAACAATGATGAGTTTAGAATCTTTTTGTTTTCTGTACTCAATAAATGCTTTTAAGACACTTCCCTCTTCCCCTTCATGTGTACTTCCCGCAACGATACACTCTTGCTCAGGTTTTTTATAATCTTTAGTTTTGAGTATTTTACCGGCTAATTTTATATTTCCGATTACCTCAATATTCTTCGCCCCTAAGGCCAAAAAACGATTTTTATCGGCTTCGCTTTGCGCATAAATCATTTCCACATGCCAAAGAAGTCTTTTGTAAAACCATGCAAATTGCAAATATTTCTTCGCACTTTTTTCAGATATACGCGCATTTAAGAGAATGACTCTCGTTCCCTTGGAAAATGCAACTGCAAAAAGCATGTACCAGAATTCTGCCTCAAGAACGATAAGCAGTTTTTGTTTTTTTATCCAAAACGGTAAAAACATCTCATACGGAAGGTATCTCACCTGTGCATCATATTTTTTTGCTTCCGCTTGGCCGGTATGGGTTATTGTTGTAATCTTTATATCTCTGCCATGAATGAGCTCAAGTATCGGTTTTAAGGCTCTCGCTTCACCGAGGGAGCAAACATGAAACCATATTCCATTTTCACTGCTGAATTTACGGTTTTTATAAAGAAAAAAGCGGGCTGGAATCGACTCTTTGTATTTTTGCTTAAATGAGAGGGATATCAAAAGTGGCAATGCTATAATATATAGCATTACACTCAAAATAAAATAGAGTAAAGTAAAGGGCGACAAGGCCTATTCTTCAACGGCTTCCATATAGAGAATACGACCACAATGTGGACATGTAATAATCTCTTCAGCTTTGATAACATCCGCATATATTTTATCATTCAAAAGCATATGACAGCCCATACAAGCCTGTTCTTCAACAACAACTACCGTACTATTTTTAGCCCAACGACGAATTTTTTGATAAAAAGCCAAGCCTTTTTGATTCGTTTCACCCACAAGTTTTTCTTTTTTAACAAATACTTCTTGTCTTGCTTTGTTAATTATTTCTAGTTTTTTATCTACTTCAGCTTTTACAGATTCTAAATTTGAATTTAATTCCGCTAAAGAAAGTTTTGCTGATTCAACTTGCTCTTTTTTAGATGAAATAATTTTATCGAGTCTTGTAATCTCTTCATTTGCAAAAGAGACCTGCTCTTTGGCAATTTCTTCTTCAAGTTGTAAAGATTTCATCTCGCGTTCCGTTTTTACTTCAGAACTTTTTCTGCTGTTATCTTCTAGTTTGGTTGACAGCTCTGCTAAATGCAATTCATTTTTGGATTTTTTGATTTCTTCATCATGAATCTCTTTTGTTAGATTAGCAATGTCAGAGTCAATGCTGTCTTTTTTAGCTTGCGCAGCTTCAAATTTATAATTTGCTTCTTCTATCTGAGGCTCAAATGCATCTATCTCTTTATCTACGTGAGAGAGGTCTATTAACTGTTTAAGGTGCTTGTTCATTAATCTCCTTTTTGGCTTTCTTCTTATACCATTTTTGCTATAAATTGACTAAATATAGGTAAATGGATTTTCTGATGGTGAAATTATAACTTCTAAACCTAAATTTATCAAATGTGTTTGCAAAATTTCTGCAAAAAAGCGCTCACTTTCATAATGTCCTATGTCAATCATAGATAATTTTATGCTTTTTGCTTCCATCGCATCATGGTATTTAATATCCCCGGTTAAGAAGCAATCAGCGTCAATTGAGCGCATTAAAGAGCATCCCGAACCGGTTGTAAGGGCGACTCGTTTTACCATATTGTTACACTTGACACATTTGGCATGTGGAAGTCCAAAAGCAAGTGAAACTTTTTTGAAAAATTCATCAAAATTTTCATTTACATCCAAATAAGCAACAAAACCGTCTTTTTGCACAATTTTGTATCCAAGCACTTGCGTTGCCACATATTCATTCAAATGTGTTTGGTCAAAATTGGTATGCATTGCGATATTAGAGATATTTTTACGAATCATTTTCTGAATTAAATTAGCTGGATATTTACTAAATTCCAACTGTTTTAGTCCTCCAAAAATAATTGGATGATGTGTGATCAGCAAAGAATCTTCATCAAGCGATTCTATCAATGCCTCATCAACATCTATACTCAAAACTACTTTTGTTACATTTTTTGAAAAATCACCAATTAACAGACCCGAATTATCCCAAGGTTCTTGAAGTTCAAAAGGAGAAAGCTTGTCTAAAAATTTATAAATATCCAAAATCTTCATTCATTTATTCCTCTTTTTTTATTTTTTCCATCTCTTCTTTTGCCTCAGAAAAATCCGGATTTATTTCAAGCGCTTTTTCATACATACGGAGCGCTTCTTCATTTTTTTTCATGTCCACCAAAAGATTTCCATAATTATAATAGGTTATAGGGTTTTGATTATTAAGTTCGATGGAGTCCTGTAAATGCATTTTTGCAGATATAAACTCACCGTTTTTTCTGTAAAGAGAAGCTATTGCATTATGGATGTACTCATTATTTGAATCCGCAGCCAAAGCCTCTTTATAGTATTTAATTGCCTCTTCATTATCATCTTGAAGCTGTAAAATATATGCTATTTTAAAAAGTGTATCCGGGTTACCCGGCTCTTTGATATTTGCTTCACTCAGTAAAGCAAAAGCTTTTTCATGCTCTTTGTTTTCAAATGCATCATCCGCTTTTTTTATTAAAGCTTCGGGGTCAAACGGTGAAAATGCATTCGCGTCTTTTGGTTCTTCGACTCTATCTTGAGGATCTTTTAACGTTTGAATATGCTCAAAAATCTTATAAGCAAAAAAAGCTGACGCACCTAACATTAGTAATTGAAAAACTGACATTGTTACCCTTTAAAATAATTTTTTATTAAGAAGCTCTATGAGTTGCAGCGGGTCAACCTGAACACCGCTCACTCGAGCACTAAAATGTAAATGAGGTCCTGTGACTCGACCGCTATCACCTGAGAGACCGATGATTTGAGTTTTATGTACTTTGTCTCCCTTTTGAACATTGAACTTGCTCATATGAAAATAACAGGTATAAATGCCATGCCCGTGATCGAGGATAACAGAACCGCCCGAATAAAATCTCTCTTTCGCCAAAACAACGACTCCATCATTACTCGCCTTAATCGGTATGCCGACCTCAGCACGAAAATCGGTCCCGCTGTGATACCCTTTGAGTGTGTCGTTATAAATTCTTGCTTTTCCAAATCCACTTGTTATTTTTGAGTCCAGAGGCACAATAAATTCAGATGAAATATAACTTTTTTCAGAAGTTGTATTGTAAATACGCATTGCTTCTTTTTGTTCTTCTTCGGCTCTGGCATTATCTTTTTTATTTAAATTAACTTTAGAATTACTAACCTTAATCACCTCTTTTTCGTAGTTTCCATCAATAACGGAAAGTTCCACATGCCAAGCTTTTGGCTTCAAATTTTCAAGGTAATGCACAACAACTTTATCTTTTTTTGCTTTTTCATAATAGCTTATCGGCAAAATTGAATAGTAACCCGCATCTTTTGTTTGGTGTTTATATATCGGGTAGCTTTTGCCCATAAAGTCTATTTTTTCATACTCTATCTCTCGTATCTGCGCTAGTTCTAAAAAAACACTCTGTCCATTCGCTATCGTAGTTCTATCGAGTTTTATATTTGAAGCAAAAAGAGTTGTTCCCAAAAATATTAAAATAAAAACTTTATACATCATTTATACTCTTTTATGCTTCTCTCAACGTCTCTTTTCATATCTTTTTCTTTGAGATCATTTCTTTTATCATGAAGCTGTTTTCCCTTTGCTATTGCAATTTGAATTTTTACGATATTTCTTGCGTTAAAATAGAGCTGAAGAGGAACTATCGTGTAGCCGTCTCTATCGACAGCTTTGATTAATTTTTCTATCTCTTTTTTATGTAGCAGCAGTTTTCTGCTTCCTCTTTCTTCATGAGAATAGAAATGGTGTGTTGTTTCCAATCTCCCGATATGCGCATTAAATAAAAAAGCTTCTCCATTCACCATACGAATAAAACTGTCTTTTAAATTCACTCTGCCGGCGCGTATCCCTTTTACTTCACTTCCCTGCAAAACTAAACCGGCTTCAAATTTTTCTTCTAAAAAATAATCAAAATAGGCTTTTTTATTTTTAGCAATTGTATCACCCATGACCTATATCTCCTTTAACTTAAAAAAACTGCTTCCGCTTCCGCTAAAATGCCATCCGTGCTTATAATATTTTTTCAACTCTGAATACTCTTGCAAAGCAGGCTTAAACAAATCGTTTGCCTCATCCGCGTGCATGGTTTTTAAAATATCCAAAGATAAAGTTCTTTTTAATTCATCACTCTTAAACCCGTCAATAGGTTCATAAAAATTCTCTCTGTATAACTTATACACTTTTGGCGTACTTATCTTGATATCGGGAGTAAAAACTTCAATATTGAGTATTTTTTCCTTAAACTCTTCCACCACTTCACCTATTCCGCTCACATTCGCACTGCCAAAGCCATAGATGAAAAACGGCACATCGGCACCTACTTTCAGACCAATCGTTGCCAACTCATTGAGACTAAGTCCAAGATGCAAGACTTCATTGCACATCTTCAAATATGTGGCAGCGTCACTGCTTCCCCCGCCAAGACCCGCATACGCCGGAATAGCCTTTTTAACATTTACTGAATATGCCGACATAAGCCTCTCGAGAGCTTCGGAGGACGTCGCGTCTCTGAGTGCCTCATAAGCTTTATAGATACTGTTTTGTTTAGTCTCACAATCAAAACTGCCGATGATTTTAAAGGAAGGTTCCTCTTTTGGAGTAAAGAAAAGCTCATCATAAAGGGTATCTACTCTCATAAATCTAGAAATTATCTCATGATAATTTCCACGGCTTCCTGTAATCTTTAAAAATATATTGACTTTTGCATAAGCCTTATAGACTTTCATAACATCTCTTATTTTTGTAATATTTTACTAAGTAAGCTCAAGTTTTCCAACGCTACCTCTTTAGAGGAAGCGATGTTTGAATCTTGAACTTGCTCCAATAGTTCACTTCGAATGATAGAAATCTTTGAAGGAGCTTCTATACCAAGCTTTACCACACCCTTGTCAATAGATACAACCTTTATGATTATATTATCTCCAATAACAATCGACTCATCTAATTTTCGAGCTAACACTAACATATATTTATCCTGCCCAATTCGTATTTTATTTGATTGTCTTCAACACTAATAATTGAAATATTTTCTCCATTATCCAACCAATACTGCCCGTCATTTTTATTTTCTAAATCTTCTATAGCAAGAACTCTTCCAAATTTTAAATTCTCACTATTTCCCAAATAATTATTTTGAGGAATGTTCAGAGATTTTTTAATATCTAAAAATTTTTCGTCATTATATCTAAACTGTCCTTCCCTCAATCTCTCCAATGCACTTAGACTTCCATATTTAACGCCTAGTTTATTTGCAATTATAAGCCCCAAAGAGCGTATATATGTTCCCTCCGAAACAGTTGCTTCAAAAGTTACAAACGGATGACAGTAATGGATGAGCTTTGTTTCAAATATGTTTGAATGGATTTTGTTTAGTGTAAATTCTTTCCCTTCTCTTGCCAAATCATAAGCTCTTCTGCCGTTAATTTGTTTTGCGCTGAAAATCGGAGGTTCGTATTCGAGTTCGCCTTCTAAAGATTTGATTACCCTTTCAATATCTTCAAGCGAATACTCTTTTAATATTTCCACATCTTCTATCATCTCTATATCAAGACTATCGGATTTTGCTCCCAACCACAATGTGGCTCTATAAGTTTTGGGTGCTTTATTTAAAAAGCGAAACAGCTTCGTATGTGAACCTAAACCTATGAGAAGCACTCCTTTTGCAAAAGGGTCGAGTGTTCCGGAAAAACCGGCTTTTTTTGTCTGATATTTTCTTTTTAATTTCGACAAAAAAAGGTTTGAACCGATTCCTGAAGGTTTATAAGCTACAAACAGCCTATTCATAGTCTCTCTACAAACGAGGCTAAAATCTCTCTTTTTGTGCCTGCAAAATTGATGTTTAGCTTAAATTCTCTTCCGGATTTACTAACACCGATAACACGTCCTGTTCCAAAAACTTTATGACGGACTAAATCCCCTTTTTTGAAAGCGGTATTTTTTTCAACGATAAGAGAACCTTCGCAAAGTCCGGCTTCATTAAAAAATCTACTCTTTTGCAAGTCAGTTCTTCTGCCTTTATAGAATCTGCTTCCGGCATGAGAGAGGGTTAAAGTTTCTTTTGCTCTTGTAAATGCTACGTACCCAAGACGTCTTTCCTCTTCAAGATCACTTCCATCACCGACAAGAGGCAAAAATCCCTCCTCCATTCCTATCACAAACAGGTGGTCAAATTCTAAGCCTTTTGAAGCATGAATACTCATCATATAAATACTTTCCCCTTCAACTTGATCCTGTTCGCTTTGCAATGTCAACTCATTTAAAAACTCATCCAAAGAGGATTCAGGATAATTTTTTACAAAATCACGAAATAATCCGTAAAATTCATCCATATTTAAAATTCGCTCTGCTTCATCTTGCATGCCGGCATAGATGTTTTTTAAATGGAAGGTATCTTCAAGCACTTCTACAAAATTATAGGTAGACTCAGTAGAAACTTTAGCCACTTCTGCAATTTTCTTTATAAAATCTTTTAAAGTTGCTGCATTTTTCTTTTTGACTAAATTTTCCAAATCTGCTATAGAAACATGAGTAATGTACTCAAAAATAGATGTTGAATTGGCATGTGCAGCCAGCTCTATTTTATCTATACTTGCTTTACCCAGTCCTCTTTTTGGTTTATTGATTATTCTTTTAAAAGAAAAATCATCGTGAAAATTTGTAATAACTCTGATGTAACTAATTAAATCTTTGATTTCTGCCCTGTCATAGAACCTTAATCCACCGACAAGTTTATAGGCAATACCGGCACGGTTTAAGCCCTCTTCAATAGAACGGCTCAAAACATTCACACGGTATAAAACTGCAATATCTTTCGCCCGTATCCCTGAATCCAAAAGTTTATTAATCTGCTGTGCAATTTTCCTTGATTCTTCATTCTCATCATTTGAATTTAAAATGGCAACGTCTTCACCGCCTCCGCGAGTTGGAATAAGCTTTTTTCCAAGTCTTGAGCGATTATGCTCTATCAGTGAATTTGCGATTTTCAGTATCGGTTCTTTAGAACGGTAATTTTCTTCAAGCTTAAAAACAGAGGCTCCGATAAAATCTTGGTCAAACTCCATTATGTTTCTTATATGCGCACCGCGCCAGCCATAAATACTCTGGTCATCATCACCGACAACACATATATTTTTATGTGTCATGCATAATTTTTGCAAAAGCTTTAATTGAAGTTCATTTGTATCTTGATACTCATCAATCATAATGTATTGATATTTTTTCGATGTCTTTTCTGCTAATTCCGGATTCTGCTCTAAAAGTTTATAGGTAAGTGAAATCAAATCATCAAAATCAACTAAATTATTTTCATTTAAATACACTTCATATTCTTCATATATTTTTGCAATTTGCTGATAGTTAAACAGTTCTGCCTGCTTATAAGCATCATCGGGTGTCATTAAAGAATTTTTATATCTCGAGATTTCACTTGCAATTAACGGTGTCGGCATTTCACTGTTGATTTTTTTAATAATTCTTTTTTTATCATCCGTATCAATGACGACAAAATTATTTTCTCGATTTAAAAGATGTATATTAAACTTTAAAAACAGTAAACCGAATTTATGGAATGTACACAGAAGCGGCGGGTATGCCACCTGCGTCATCATCCCAAGAGCACGCTCACGCATCTCTTTTGCTGCTTTATTTGTAAAGGTAAGCGTAAGCGTATTGGATGCAGGTATGCCTATCTCCTCTATAAGATATGCCAAGCGCGAAACAATCGTAGTCGTCTTACCGCTCCCAGCACCTGCTAGAATCAGCACGGGACCCTCCGTTTGCTTCACAGCTAAACTTTGCGCTTTATTTAATTTTTCAAATATTTTTTTCATATAATCACTATTTCATTTTTAAGATGTTTGTATAACCTTTATATTGTATCTAAAAAGTATTAAATTGATAGAAATCTATTGCAATAATTATAATTTTGGGTTATAATTTTTATATTAATCAATCTTATAGGAATTATTATGTTAAAAGATTTTGCCAAATTACAAACTTTTTTAATGGTTATTAAAGAGAAGAGTTTCTCTAAAGCATCAGCAAAATTGGGTATATCACAGCCAGCAGTTACGCAACAAATTAAGTTTATAGAAGATTATCTTGATACGAAAATTGTTGAGAGAAAAAAAAATGGAATTCTTTTGACCAAAGAAGGTGAAGATTTATACAGAATTGCCCTCAGACTCGAAAAAGCTATCTCAAACAGCGAAAAAGAACTTTTGAAAATAATTAAAAAAGAGTTCACTTTTGTCATAGGTTCATCTTATGCGATAGGCAATTATATTTTACCTAATTATCTTGGTGAGATAAAAAAAAGAATAGATAATGAAGTTTATATGCAAGTCGGCTTATCTACTGAAATTATTGATTTGCTAGAAGATAAAAAAATAGATGTAGCGCTTATAGAATCACCTGTTTTTAGAGAAGGAATCATTTACAGGGAATGGGTTGAGGATGAGCTGGTTGTATTTTCAAACCAGCCCATTCCAAAGCAGTTAAAAGCAGAAGATTTATTCGAGTTTGACTGGATATGCCGCGTTGAAAATTCACACACAAGAAAGCTGACATCTGAAGTTTTTGAAGAGATGGGCGTGAATTGCAATAATTTTAATGTAATAGGAATTATCGGAAGCCCAACCGCCATCAAAGAATCTATCTTGCATGCCGATAAAAATTCAGGAAGACCCTTGGTTTCCGTTATGTCCCGCCATGTTATCAAAAGTGAACTCGAAAAAGGTATGCTCTTTGAAGCGAGACTAAAAAATTATAAAATTGAAAGAAAATTCTACATTGCATACTCAAAAGAGAAAAAACATGATGCTTTTGTAGACAATGTCGTTAACTATCTGCTTACACTTACAAAAGTCTAGTTCATGGGGTAAATCCCCTGAATTACTTTCTCCTTCGTTGCAATTTACTTTTTTATAAATTTTAAATTTTCAGGATTTGATAAAAAAGAATCCATAGAGTTTTTTACGCCGTTGTTATCCACTTTTTTTATGAACTCTTTCTTCTTTTTATAGCTTGCCAAATTTATAAATACAGGTGTTTCATCTATAATAATCTGCATAATGCCTAAGAGCGGAACGCTTACTATGCTTCCAAAATTTTCTGAACCAAAACCAGCTTCAAAAATCAAAGTATCACCGGATATATGGGCCGTTTCAAAGGTATACCCTGCCAAAAAGAAAAGAGTTAAAGTACGAAATTCGGAATTTATTTCTTTAGGCAGAGGAGGATCAAAAGAAACAGTATCTATTTTGCATAAAATTCCAAAATTCTGTTCTTTTTCAAAAAAATGGATAATAAGCTCTTCTATATGTTTTTGCATTAAAAAGGTAAATTTAGCATCTTGAACTACATTTTCTAACAAATGAACTCCCTTACTTTAGTTATCGGAATTATATCAAAATCTATCATAGAGTTTAATAGCGCGACTTTTGAAAATCTATCTAAATCCTCAACTCTTATATCGGCTTCAAAAATTTTACCCTTGTCCAATAACCTAGCTCTTGTTGTCCCTTTTAAAAGAGGTTTTTTCGGAGTCAGCCATACTTTGGAATCAAAAAAAGCAATATTAGCAATACTTGTGTCCGTAATCATTGCTTTTTTAACGATTAATATATCGTCACAGCCCTGTTTCATTTCAAATAAGGCATCAATTTTATCCCGGTTTGTAGATTTTAAAGAATATTCAATCTTATCATCATAAACCAACTTTAAAGAACGGATATCCTTTTTTTTATACGGATGATATGTAACATTAATGGCATGTGGAGTGTAAACGACTCTGCACCTGTAAAGACCTTTTTCTGGAGGGTAGAGATGCTCTTTTAAGTTTTCAACCTTATCAATTCCAAGAGAGTGCAAGACACTTTCATAGCGCTTTTGGTGGTATGGCATGTGGAACACATCCCCATCCACTGCTCTAATGGTTTCTAAAAAACTATTATTCACTAAAGAGCGCTGTACTTAAATATCGTTCACCCGTATCGCAAAGAATCGTTAGTAAAGTTTTACCTTTAAACTCCGGTCTTGATGCTACTTGCATTGTTGCAAATACATTTGCGCCGGCTGAAATTCCCACTAACAACCCCTCCTCTTTTGCTAACATTTTTGCTGTTTTAATTGCATCTTCATTGCTCACTGTTATCACCTCTGCATAAATCCCTGTATCTAAAATATCTGGAATAAAACCGGCTCCAATACCTTGAATCATATGCGGTCCTGCGGTTCCTCCGGAGAGAACAGCAGAAGCTTCAGGCTCGACTGCAAAAATTGCAATATTTAAAATCTCTTGTTTTAATACTGTTGAAGTTCCCATAAGTGTTCCGCCGGTGCCGACTGCGGCAACAAAAGCGTCAAGCTGCTTATCTGTGTCTCTAAGTATCTCTTGTGCTGTTGTCAGCATGTGAATTTCTGGATTTGATGGATTTTGAAACTGCTGCAAAATTATGCTGTTGGGAATATTTTTTTGTAATTGCTTTGCCTCTTCTATCGCGCCGCTCATCCCTTTGGCTGCCGGAGTAAGAACAAGTTCCGCTCCAAGTGCTTTAAGTAAATTTCGTCTTTCTATGCTCATAGATTCGGGCATAGTAAGTATTAATTTCAAACTTTGTGCGGCACAGTTTGCGGCCAGCGCTATTCCTGTATTTCCGCTTGTTGGTTCTATTATAGTTGTTCCGCTTATAATTTGGCCGGCTTCTTGCGCTCGTCTAATCATATTGAAACCGATTCTGTCTTTAACTGAACTTGTAGGATTCATAAATTCACATTTACCGAGTATCGTGGCACCCGTTAATCTCGAAGGAGTATTGAGCATAACAATCGGTGTATTTCCTATCAGCTGTGTAATATTTTTGGCTATTTTCATACATTTTCCTTGATAAATAATTTTTTTATATCTTCATTTGCAATATCAGTTTACACTAATTTTGATACAACTCGATTTCTTCCTTCTTTTTTGGCTCTGTAAAGATATTCATCCGCTATCTTGTACATTTCGTCATTGCTTAGCAATTCATCACCTTTAAGTGATACAAGCCCGAAGGAAGCTGTCAAAACTCCCTCATTTTCATTCTTTTCATGTTGAATATTGAGCGCCATAATATTTTTTCTAAACTTCTGTGCGAAAAGGTAAGCATCTTCCTCATTGCTGCTTTTATAAAGAACTCCAAACTCTTCCCCTCCTAGTCTAAAACAAAAATCATCTCCGCGGTTTAAAGATTCGTTCAAAACATTTGCAACCGCTATAAGTGCTTTATCTCCTGCTTGATGCCCGTACGTGTCATTATATAATTTAAAATTATCCACATCTAAGATTAAAAAACTTAGATAGCCGCCATCCCTCTGTGCACTTTTAATCATTCTCGGAAATATATCGTTAAAATATCTTCGGTTGTAAATATGTGTCAAGCCATCCGTCACCAACAACTCTTCATTTATCTTTTTATCTGTGATATCATGCATAATGACATCATAACCAACCAATAAGTTTTCTCTCAGTCTGGGTTGTATATTGACATGTGTCCAATAATATTTCCCATTGTTTTTTAAGTTTTTAACATCTCCTGTCCAAGTTTTTTTGTACTTCAAACTTTCCCATATTTTTGTAAAAAACTCTTTAGAAAGTTCCGGATGCGCAAAAACTTCAAAAGACTTGCCAATCAATTCCTTTTGACTAAAGCCGCAAATTCTGCAAAACGCATCACTTACATCCAAAATAATCCCATTTAAATCAATAGAATAAATAAGGACATTCTCATCAACCATATTTTTATATGCACTGACATCAATATATTTTCTTTCTAAATTTCTAATACTGCTGTTAAAGCCAATATTTACAACAACAAAAACAATTACCGTTAAAATCATGAGAATAATTGTTAAATTTATAATGCTGTTTTTAAATTCCAAAATATCATTTGTAATATCTTTAAAAAATATTACTTTCGCTGCAACATCATTATTAAAATCTTTTAAATCAAATGAATAAACTGACCATGTGTCACCGTCTGGCGTATTTATATTGATAAAACTTTCAAAATTATAATTCTCTGGAAAATAAGTTAATAACTTTTCATTAAGCAAAACATTGTATTGCAAAACAAAATCATTAATTTTCGAAGTTTTTTTTAAGAACCCATTTTGTTCTGTATTTTTAACAAATAAAGCCCCATCAACTTTATGATAGTAATTTACATCATTTAAAATATAATCTGGTCGCAGTCCAAATTCCAGAGCGCCTATATATTTTTCTTTATAAAAAATCGGCTGAAAGATTCTATATGCCAAATTATTTGAAAATGATTCAAAACCGAATAATACATTTTTTTTGATATGCACTTTTCTTACCATTGTTCTCGAATTCGATACATTGTCTCCAAAATTATCAATATCATGCATTCTTAAAAAAACCGTTCCATCTGGCATGTGGAAACTCATTAAGGCTAAATCTTTGTTTTCTTTTTGAAGTGTATTCCAGATTGTATGTGATAATTTGTACAACTCTTCCCTATTTTGATTATAGAACGCTTCTTTGATACCCATTGATTCCAGATTTAACAAACTCCAATTGATATAAAAATTTTCATGTTTGCTTTTGACTTTTGAATATAAATATTTTACATTCTCAAAATATTCTTTTTGCGTTTCTATAAGAGTGTCTTTTTGTTTAACATAAATAAGCCCTAAAATAATACTCGCAAATACAAATATTACCAATACCGTAAAAAGAAGCGTTTTATTTTTTACACTTAAATTCATTGCAGTTCATCCGAGGGCATGCCGAGATAGTACCCTTGTGCATAATTAATATCTAAAAATTGTGTTTTTTCAAAAATTTTCTTTGTTGACACAAATTCTCCTATCACTTTTATATCATTTTTCTTCGCAAAAGCAACAATAACTTCCACAACGCTGCATAATTTTTCATTTTTATCAATTTCGCTTATTAGAGATCCGTCTATTTTTAAATAGTCTGCATTTAACTTAAAAAGATACTCAAAATTACTATAGCCCGTGCCAAAATCATCGATTGCAATTTTAATGCCATTTTCTTTGGCCTGCTTAATAAACTGTGCAATTTCCTCAAAAGATTCTATCCCTTCGGATTCTACCAACTCTATAACAAGTCTATTTTGTATATTTTTTTTCTTGGCCAAATCAAAAATCCACGAACTTACGTCATAAGTCATTATATCTTCAATACTCAAGTTTATAGAAAGTTCATATTCACTATCGCTAAACTTTTCAAATGCTTGCGTAACTATTATTTTAGTCAAATCTTTATAAATTCTTGTTTTTTTTGCTGTTTGCAAAAAATAAGCAGGAGAGACAACCTCTCCATCTTTTTTAATCAACCGCATCAACGCTTCATACTTTTCGATTTTTAATGTTTTTGTATTCACTATCGGTTGATAATACGCTTTTATTCTATCCTCATCTATTGCTTTTTTAAGTTCACTCGTCCACTCTAGATTTTTTTTATATTCTTCGTCTATATTTATTTCATTTGTATATTCTAGCAAATCTTTATTTATTTTTTTAGCATGTTTATGTGCTATATCAGCATAATTGATTAAATTTTTTCCATCAAAAGAAATTCCGCAGGTTAGTCTCACATTAATTTGAGTATTGTCATTCAAAAAGAATTCGTACATTGAGTTTAATGCTATAAATTTTCTTATTAGTTCATAAAAATTACTTTGCTGCAAAGCGTTGTTATTTGCAAGAACCGCAAACTCATCCCCATTGAGATGATACACTTCCATGTTCGCAGCATTAAAGTATTCAAAAAGCCTCTTTGCCAAGTCTTTTAATACCAAATCACCAATTTCATAACCATAAAAGTCATTTACTTCTTTAAAACAATCTATATCTAAAATAGCCAAATAACAATCTTCAGATATGTCCGATATCATTTTAAACCTGTTCCCCAAATTTGTTAATGCATCTATTGATGAGGTTCTTTTAAGCTCTTTTTTTGAGTTAATCAGCTCTGTTACATCATCCCTAAAAGCTATATATTCTATTATTTCATCTTTTTCATTCTTAATAGGGATAATGGTGACATTCGTATAAAAAATTGAACCGTCTTTTTTTTTATTTTTCAATATATTATTATATATTTTTCCGGATTGAATCCTCTGCCATAATTTTTCATACGTTCTTTTAGGAGTCTCTGCATCTCGAAATATACTATGTGCGTTACCAATCAATTCAGTTCTTGTATAGCCGCTTACTTTGCACAATTCATCATTCACGTATGTTATATCGCCATTTATATCACTTATGGAAACAAGTCCTCCTGCATAAATTGCTTTTATATATTCGGAAGTATGTTTTTGAGATTTTTGTAGCTGGACAAAAGTTTTGGACATAGTTTTTAATAAGATATTTATTCTTTGACTTATGGAGCCTATTTCATCGTGACTATCATATTGCAGTTTACTGTTTTCATATATTTCGAGTGGTGTTTTGCCATGATTTATCTCTTGATTAATCTGTTTTAAATTTTTCAATAATTTGAAAATAGGATTTTTCACTGCCAGAGACACTATATATACCAGAAACATCAACATTAATATATCTATAAAAAGCATGATTCCAATTTGTTCTTTGAATATCTTTTTTGCATCTTCTACATATCTATTTACGTGTTCTTTATCTGCTGCTATTAAAATACAGCCTATTCTTTTTTTATTCATATCCCTCAGCTTGAATCCTGCTACGTAGTACTCGCCCAACTGTACAAGTTCATGCTTCATTATCAAATCTTTGTCAAATTCTTTTTCTAGTGTGGCGTAAAACAGTTTATCAGTTATATCGAAATCCTGAGAAAGAACCATACCCCGTCCTTTCAGAACTTTTTCTTCTTTAAATTTTTTAACTGCGCTGTTATTATCTTCACAATTAAATACCGCGATGGAATAATTATTTGATTTTTTCGAATCAACGACCAGTTTGTCGAATCCTTGGATAATTTCTATGCTTCCAATAAATTCATCACCATCCAAAACTGGGGCAACTCCACGAATCATCATCCCTAATCTGCCAGTTTCAACTGCTAAAACAGCTTGCTTATCTCTCTTAATCAGATTTAAGCTTTGTCTAAATTCTCCAATATCATCTCCGTAATCATTCGCACTCCAGCTTCTTGCCAGACTTATTGCATTTTTGTCATGAATATGTATTTTGATTTGATCCAATATAGTAGAGTTTTTAAAAATAGAACCTAAATTATTCAAAGTCTTATAAGCTAACTCTCTGTCATTATTTTTTAATGCATCTATAATTTTTGGATTTAAGGACACGTTAATAGCATTACTCAGTGCCACTTGATAATTTTTGCTGAGTTCTTGTCTAATATAGGACTGAAGTTCTTTTTTTATATCGAGTTTTGCTCTCGTTTCTATACTGTCTAAAGCTAAAGAAAAGTTAATGATTATTATACTTAGTCCAATAATTATAATAAATATTAATGGTATATATATTTTATATGCTATAGAAATATTATGTATTTTTTTAAGCACCCACAACTCTTTGTTTAAAATTTCAAGCGCTTATTGTATCCAAAAAACTTATAATGTGATAATTTTGTAATAAATAGTAGCGTTAAAACAAATAAAAAGCCTTATTTATTCAATCGTTTTTCTTTTATTGCAGTACCATAATTCAGCCCATTTTCTCAATTCTATAAGACAAAATACACTTACAGCCATAACGACAATGGAGACTAACGCTTCTAAATCAGGCATCTGAGCATGGAACCATTCCCCAGCAAAAATAAGTATACCTGCCTGCAAAATAATACCAATAGTAATACCAAACCACAAATATGGATTGATTGTAAAACTTGTATCAATATTTTTTAAAAAAGGTTCATGTTCTTTTAAAGACTGTAAACCGTTTACCCAGATAGCTACAATCATCGCAGTAAATACAGTTGACACCGCGATGTCGTATCCTTGTGTTAGGATGGTCGTATGAAAAATCCATAGCCCAAGCAGACCAATGATAATGGAAGCATATAATGTCCGTGCTATTTGAACCTTATCAAAAAATTGCATGTCTGTCTTCTTAGGCTTACGATTCATAACATCTCCTTCTTCTTTAATAAAAGGGAATGTTTTATCCAATGCACTATCTGCGACAAGATTTATCCAAAGTATTTGTAACGGATATAAGGGGAGTGGATATCCCATGAGTATGGCCCCGGAGATCAAAATAATCTCGTCTATACTTGTTGATACTAAAAAATAAATAGATTTTCTTATATTGTCAGAAATAATCCGACCTTGCCTTATTGCTTCAACAATTACCGATAAATCATCATTGAGTAAAATCATCTTAGCGATAGCTTTTGTCGCTTCAGAGCCACTCCCCATAGCAATTCCTAAATCTGCTGTCTTGATTGCAGGAATATCATTTGCCCCATCTCCGGTAACAGCTACTATCTCTCCATTTTGTTGGAGTAATTTTACAATACGGTATTTATTCTCAGGAAGCATGCGAGCCCAAACAGTTGTGTTTGCAAGTTTTGACATAAGAAGTTCATCATCCATTTCAGAGATTTCCGGACCGCTTAATACTTCATTGCCATCCGCATAAATTCCAACCTCTTTTGCTATTGCAGTAGCCGTCAAAGCATTATCCCCAGTAATCATCATCATGCGTATACCTGATTTTTTTGCCGTCTCCACTGCTAATTTCACATCCTCTTTCGGGGGATCTAAAAAACCAACCAATCCGACAATATCAATCTGCCATGTCTCAATGTTATCACTTTTATAATCGCCTACACCCATAGCCAAAACTCTTAATCCTTTTTTGGCAAATTCATCGTGAACTGCATCTAGCTTTTGAAAGTCTTTACTATTGTTTGCAAACTCTTTTAAGGATTCATAAGCGCCTTTTACTACTATTTTATGTTCATCATGGATAATATTTGCACTTGCCATAAGACGATACTTTGTGTCAAAAGGATAAAAACTCGTACGTCTAAACTTCTCTCTCATCTCTTCATAGCGTCCTCCGAGCCACTCTGCTAGAGCAATATCTATGGGGTCACCTTTGCCTTTTTTTGATTCATTTGCCAAAGCAGCCGCAATCTTTGTAAATGTTTCATCAATTGCGAAACTATCCTTTACTATAAGTTCTCCCTGTGTGATAGTTCCTGTTTTATCTGATGCTATCACTGTAGCACTTCCAAGCGTCTCAACGGTTGGCAAGTAGCGAACTAACACATTTTTACGGCTTAAAGCCATCGCACCGATAGTAAGAACTAAAGTTACTACAATAGGCAATCCTTCCGGTATAGCCGAAACTATTTCAGCTATGAGAAGCATCATAATATCAATAAGGTCACGACCTTGATATAAAGCAATAATTCCAACAATCACTATAGTAGAAAAAATGAGGATGAGATGTTTTTTTGTATAGATAGCTAATGCTTTGCTTAAAGGGCTGTCTGGTGATTTTTCTTGAGCTTTTTGTGCAATTGACGAAAGATAAGTTTTTTGTGCAGTATATACCGCTACGGCTATCGCAGATCCTTTTACAACCACTGTTCCCGAGAGTGCCATGTTATCAAGTTCGAATGGCAAAGTCTTGTTTGGAAGAATTATCCCTGCTTCTTTGCTAACCGGCACCGATTCTCCTGTAAGTACAGACTCATCAATGCTCAATCCCTCAACCTTGATTAAACGCAAATCCGCAGGTACCATATCTCCTTCTTGCAGATGAATAATGTCACCTGGAATTAGCAAAGATGAAACGACAGATATCTCATTCCCATCACGAATGACAATAACTTTACTTTCAGTCATTTTTTTTAGTGCTTCAATAGATGTAAGAGCTTTGAGTTCCTGCCAAAATCCAAGAATAGTGTTTATAAGTACAATAAAAGCGATGAGTAAAGCATCTCCGGAGCTACCAACAGCAAAAGAGATAAGCGAAGCGATAAGAAGAATAAGCACAAGAGGTGATTTAAACTGTTCTGCTAAAAGAGAGAGTTTGCTTACTTTATATTCTTCAAGAATATTCTTACCAAATTCCTTTTGTCGCTTTAGAACTTCACTCTCATTAAGTCCATTAGAACTTGTCTGAAGAATCTGTAAAATTTCTTCCACTTTTAAAGAATGGGCATACTCCGGAATTTGCATTCTAACCCTCTGTCATAAGAATTTTATTTTATATTGAACGATTATATCAAATATATGAGAAATACTAATGAATATTCTAGGATTATTTTAATGCGCAGGGATGTTGAAAATAGAATTTTTATGGATAGCAAAGATGGTGCGACCGGGGAGATTTGAACTCCCACACCCGTAAGGCACTACCACCTCAAGGTAGCGTGTCTACCGTTCCACCACGGTCGCATATATTTTAAAAAAGGTGTAAAAACACCCGAAGGTGCTTGAAGTACTTAAGATTAACCTAAGTACGGGTTTGCGTAAAGTGCTATAAGAGCAATTACTAGTGCATAAATAACCTGTGCTTCGATCATTGCAAGAGCGATGAACATTGTAGTCATAAGTTTAGCACCTAAACCTGGGTTACGCGCTGTACCAGCAATTGTTGCAGCAGCAGTATGACCCATACCGATAGCTCCACCTAAAGCAGCTAAACCAAGACCAAGACCAGCAGCGATCATAGAGTAAGCTTTAAGAGTTTGGTTAGCAACCTCACCGTCACTTGCGAATGCAGCAGTAGCTAGTGCTACCATTAAGAAAATAATTTTTTTCATAGTTTCTCCAATAAATTGTTTCAAAATTTGTTCGGCTAGCGTAACCATTCTCGCGAATAGCAATAGATACATAAATGCAACTATTTCCCTACTAAAAAATTGATGGGCGAATTGTACTTAAAAAGTCTTAAATATTTGTTTAAATTGAAATATGCAAATAAATAAATTAGCTACATAGCACCCAAAATAAATTTGGGCATGTGTAAAGTATTTTATGCTCGACCTAAAGAAATTTTATTTCCTTTAAATTCCAAAATTTCAACTTCGATTTCATCACCTTCACTTACGACATCAGATACTTTTTCTACTCTCTCATTTGATATTTTAGATATATGTAAAAGTCCATCTGTACCATCAGGAAGTCCTATAAATGCTCCAAAATCAACAATTTTCTTTACCACACCTTTGCACTTATCTCCAACTTTATACTCTATTTTCGCTTGTTTTGGAGCATTGATAATGTTTTCAATATGTTCTCTTGCTCCAGCTACTCCAGTTTTATTTTTTCCGGTTACTTTTACTTTTCCAACTTTTTTATCTATATCTATTGCCACTTCAAATTTTTCAATAATTTCACGAATTGTTTTTCCGGCTTGACCGATAATTTCACCTATAAAACTTGGGTCAATATGAAATAAATCCACACTTGGAAGCACTCCATCGTTAAATTCTATCTCTTTCTCAGCTTCAAGCATAATATCAATAATATGCGCTCTGCCCTCTTTTGCCTGATAAAGCGCCTCTTGAAGAACCGCTAAACTGATTCCTCCAAGCTTAATATCCATCTGCATGGCAGTAATTCCGTCTTTTGAACCTGTTACTTTAAAATCCATATCTCCATCATGGTCTTCGAGTCCCATAATATCTGAAAGAATCGCATATTTTCCGTCTTCACTCACCATACCCATAGCGATTCCCGCTACCGTGTCATTCGTATCAATATCCGCCGCACGAAGGGCCATATATCCGCCGCAGACTGTTGCCATAGAAGAAGAGCCATTTGATTCTAGAACTTCAGATACCAAACGAACAGTTTGCCCGTCTAAATCAACAATAGGCTCCAATGCTCTTTTTGCCAAATTGCCGTGCCCCAATTCTCTTCTTTTTGTTCCCATAACAGGAGAAGCTTCGCCTACACTAAATCCAGGGAAGTTGTAATGCACCATAAAGTTCTCATTCTGAGTGCTTTCGTCTGTCAAATTTTCAAACATCTGCGCATCTTTAGGTCCGCCAATAGTAAGAATTACCAAAGCCTGCGTTCCCCCTCTTGTAAAAAGACAAGAAGAATGGGCACTTGGAAGAACATTTGTACTGATTGTTATAGGTCTTATTTCATTTAAAGCTCTTCCATCTGCACGAATTCTTTCATGAAGTATCTGCGATCTTACCTGCTCTTTTTTCACTTTTTCCAATGCATCTTTGAGTTCAATCTCTTCCCACTCAGTTTTTTCTAATATAATTTTTTTTCTGAGTTGTCTTAAAGCAGTTGAACGCTCAGATTTTGCCATGTTATTCATGGCATTTTTAATGCCATCAAGATGATTGTCTCTTACGTATGAGACCATCTCTTCATTTATTATATGCGCTTTGTATTCAAGTTTTAATACATCTTTTTTATATGCAGAAAAAACTTCTTCATATTTGGCATTGCTATCAAAAAGCAACGCTTCTGCTTTTTCTAAAACTTTTATCAACTCCTCTTCAGGCATCGCATTTGACACGTGAGTCGCTATGCTCTGTATGCTTAAAGTCGGGTCTATCATGGGGTCAAGAACATAATTATTTTCCATTTGCATCTCTTGTGAGCCAAACGAACGCATCTCAATCATAAGAAGGTCATCTTTTGTTCCGGAAAGATATAAATCTAAAGTTGAATTATTGAGCTGTGAAAGCGTTGGATTAAGTACAAGCTCTCCATCAACTTTGGCAGCACGAACAGCAGAGACAGAAGTGTTAATATCAATGTCGCTGACATAAAGAGCTGCCGAAGCGGCATTTAAAGCCAATACCTGTAAATCTGCTTCACTATCAACACTAAAAACAAAGATAGTTATTTGTGTTGGATATCCAAACCCTTTTGGAAAGAGAGGACGAAGAGAACGGTCAACTATACGAGAAGTTAAAGTTTCAAAGTCACTCGGTTTTGTTTCTCTTTTAAAAAAACCACCCGGAATTTTACCTGATGCGTATGATTTTTCTATATACTGAACCGTAAGCGGCAGAAAATCATCTTTTACTATTTCGGTTTCATCAATAACAACTGCGGCAAGAATGACCGTATTTCCTGACTTCAGCCACGCAGAACCATTCGCCTGTTTTGCAACTTCTCCAAAAGAGTATTCTTCAACTCTATTTTCTAGCTCTAAATTTACATCATATTTCAATTTATTCTCCTAATAATTTTTCTATTTTGTCTTCATCAACATTGGATAAATCTTCATAATACAAAGATGTTTCAACATAATCTTCAATATCATAAAGAAAAAACACATCATCCGCAAATGGTTCTAATAATTCTAGCACATCCGTTGGTAAAACCGGGACCGCGATATAAACAGCTTTTGGCTTTTGTGCCAAAATTGTTTTAAGAGCCGTCATAAACTTCAATCCTGTTTCGCTACCCTCATCTACGAGCAAAACAACTTCATTGTACATGGATGGAAAATGCCGTCCTTTTCTATATTGATAGATGTAGCTTAAAATTTTTTCTTCATGCTTTCTTCGCGCTTCTCCATAAATAAAGTCGTATTTAATATCAAAAGCTGCCACAAGATCTTCATTAATTACAATTTCTTCAGTTTCGCTTACTCTTGCAACTTCACATTCATGGTTATTCGGTGCAAAAATAGCTTCGGAAAATAAGAAGTCCAATTCATTTGCATATCTGCCTTTAATAAATGAACCTAATTCTAGACCGCCCTTTGAAACTGCTATAATCTTCCACGACTCTTCTTTAAATCTTTGCATCGGTAATACATCAATCAATTTAATAGCAGCGTCTAATCGATTTTTCAATATGTGTTTATACTTTCTTGTCATATTATAATCCTTTCAAGTCTTCGGAAAGTCTTGCAGCAAAATCAGAAGACTTACTACCTGATGGCATCAGCGGTTTGAGAACTATACTAAAATATACATACCTATCATACACGGACGATGCACTGTTTTGAGCAAGAATAGGCCTGTTATTTTCCACATATCTAAGTCCGAAATCCCAACATCGCTTTTTATACATGAACCCTACTTCAGCACTCTTTTTTAAAATGTTTTCTAAATCATAATCCCATTTCACATGATAAGAATAATGCTCGTCGTAAGTATATCTTGCACTTGATGTAATGTAGCTTGTATAAGGTGAACCCGCAGAGGCATCATCAAAACTATCTTTATACAAATGGGAAAAAGAAAGACCTAGTCCGCCAATCTTATAAGAGAGTTTATTAAACATTTTAGAAAAAGACTGCTCATCATAACTATAAAATAAATTATTATAAAAATTTATGTTGTTTGTTATCTGATAATCAAATTCATTTTCCAATTCTCCAACTTTGCTCGTAGTGTCTTCATACGCTATCGTCTGGGCAAGTCTGTGATATATTTTTTGATTTCCAGATGTATCAAAAATGTATTGTGAAAAATCAAATTGTAAAGCTTCATTAATATCCGTAATATTATAAAATTCACATTGGGCTTTATCCGAGTTTTCCGGATTGGCACAAAAATCTTTATAATCTTCATAAAATCCATCTTTATATTCTGAGCCTGAGATTGTATATCTTGAACCAAACCCAAGTACATGGGTAAAATCTGAATAAGCTTTTGTAAGCTTGGTTGATGCCTGAAGAATATTATAAGTTCTTCCAAAAATTCCATTATTATACTCACCGCTAACTACCTCTTCATTCCCTCCAAACTTCGAATGTTGAGCAAAAAGTTGAGCTTTGTAGGAAAGATTTAAATATTCATCAAAAAGGGAGGTTTGCAGAGTAATAGGAATATTGATATTTGTTTGAATAACAGTTTTATCTATGTCCCTTTGTATATTACTTGTTTGCATATCCAAATTATAAAAAAGATGATTTTGAAACAAAGTATCAAGATAATAGTGATATTGAAAAGTTGGCAGTTTTTGAAGTGTATCTTCATTACTATCTTTTGTTAAATCTTTATAATACTTTACATAAGTAGCAAAGTAGTTTCTTTCCGTATTATAAAATAAATTTCCCCTTGATAAAACTTGTGTGGATGTTGCATTCTCGGTTGTATCATTGGATGAGAGATTGATATAATCAACATCATTCATATTATTTACATCTAGATATAAGCCCGATTGTCCTCTCAAGCTTGTTCTAAACCATTGGTTGAGGACATTATTATTTTCATATTCAAGATTAAAACCATAGTGGGTATTATTCACTAAATTTTCTTTTAAAAAATAGTCATTTTTTTCTTTAAAATACCCTGTGGTCAGCTCACCTTTTGAGTTTCCGCCATCAACAAACCGAAGGGTAGAGTATCCCCCATAACCGCGATTTGTTCTAGTTTGTGGCTTTAACTCTAAATCCCACCAGTTTTGTTCTGCGATATATATAGATTGTTCATAAAAAAATCCTTCTTTATCGGATATACCAAAAGCAGGAGTCAGAAGTCCGGTTCTGCGGGTTGTATCAAGAGAATATCCGAAATACGGTGTGTATAAAACGGGAATATCATAAATATAAATTCTTGCGTTGTATAAATTTAACCATTTAGAATCGGCACTGTAATCAGATGAAGTAAACTCAATTTTCCAGAGCGGATTATTTGGATTACAGCCACTCATAACACCGGAGTCAATCTGAATCTCATTATCTTTTGCAAAACCTTCGTCTGCACTTATCCATACTTTAGAACTTTTTTCAAGCATGAAAAATGGCTCAAATGTCCTCTCTTTTTTTGCAATATTGAGTTTTGCATAATCGCCTAAAAGCTTATAAGTATTTCCATGATTTGCACGAATATTGCCAAAGAGTTTTAACTCGCCACTCTTTTTATCATAAAGCGCATCGTCGGCACTTATAAAATAATCTTTATATACTACCGTTACGCCACCGGAAGCTTTTACCGTATCATTCTCGGATTCAATTGAAGTCGCATATATTTCAACCTTATCTTGAGCGTATGCGAATGAAGCCAGTATAACAAAGAGGTAAAAAAGTTTAAGCATTTACAACTAAAGTTCTTGCAGTTTTATCGTGCCATGTTTGACGTGCCGGGTCCAATATACCCCATAAAAATCCCAGATAAAAAAGCATCTCACTGATTATTCTGAATATTGCACGATTGAGGGAGCTTAAAACATTTGGATTTTGGAGAGTTTTTATCTCTATCACTCTTATCTTCATTACTATCTTGCCTAAACTTGCACCGTACTGCATCACAAAAAAAGCTTGATAGATTATCTTCATAAACATATATTCCAAAACAAAGGAATTTGTTAAATTAATAATCTCTTCCATATCTTTTGCATTGCTAAACGAATCCCATAAAGCAAAGATGAGTAAAAATGACAAAAGCATCTCATCTATAAAAAATGCCATCGCTCTTTTTTTTGTATCTGCTAATGTTATATCTTCTCGATGAAGTGTATTTTCTATCTCTTCATTCATAATCTAGAGTGCCTGATAAGCGATATCTGTTCTTAACTTTTTACCGGCAAAATGAACTTGACCACATCGCAGATAAGCTCTATCTCTTGCCTCTTTTATGCTGTCGCCGAGTCCAACGCAGACTAAAACTCTTCCGCCATCAGCATATAGAATTCCATCTTCTTTGCTAACGCCGGCATAAGAAATATGTGTATATTTTTCTATCTCTTCATGATGAATATCATCTAAAATAATTTCAGCAGGTTTTGAGCTTCCATAAGGGTAATTCTCACTCGCCATAACAACACCCACAGCGTACTGCTTAGAAAATTCCACTTTTATCTCACTCAATCTGTTTGTAGCAGCTTTTAAAAACATATCGCTCACGCTTGATGTCATAAGCGGCATGAGAATCTCACATTCAGGATCACCAAAACGAACATTAAACTCTAATGTAATCGGTTCACCGTTTACAACCATAATCCCGATAAAAAGTACACCTTCAAAAGGTGCGCCTTCTTTGTTCATGCCATCAAGTGTTGGACGAATCACTCTGTCTCTTACTTTTTGGTAAAGCGCCTCATCCACAAGCGGTGTCGGAGCATACGCACCCATTCCCCCTGTATTTGGCCCTTCGTCATTATCTTTAAGTCTTTTATGGTCCTGTGCAGCCGGAAGAAGGATATAATCATCCCCATCACAAACCGCAAACATAGAAAGCTCATAGCCGTCTAAAAATTCTTCCACAATAACACTTTTGCCTGCATCTCCAAAACTTTTTCCACTCAGCATTTCGGAAATCGCAACTTTTGCTTCATTATGGGTCTGAGCAATAATAACACCCTTCCCGCCGCAAAGTCCATCGGCTTTTACAACGATTGGTGTCGATAAAGTATTTGAAAATTTAAAGGCATCTTCAATAGACGAAGTTTCAATATAACGAGCCGTTGGAATTTTGTATTTTGCCAAAAAGTTTTTCATATAAACTTTTGAGCCCTCAAGCTGTGCAGCGGCCTTGCTCGGTCCAAAAATGACAAGTCCGTTTTTTTTAAAAATATCTACAACACCATCCACTAAAGGACCTTCTGGTCCTACGATGGTCAATTCTATATTATTTTGTTTTGCATACTGTGCAAGAGAGTCGTAATCTTTAATATTTAAGTTTGTGCCTTGCTCACTTGTTGCACCGTTTCCCGGCATAAAAAAGAGTTCATGCCCCGCATTTTCATTCAAAATTGCGCGAGCTATAGAGTATTCTCTAGCACCACTACCTAAAATTAAAATCTTCATCCACATCTCCATATAATTTTAAATTATTTAATGAAAATATCAAAATATATTCACGAAATAACTTTCCTAAAATAGCCCGGGTAGCCGTTTCACAATTAGCTTTGGTTCTCAAAGCCGAATTAGGGCGAAGAGAAGACTTCATAACGGCGGCATTCTCATCGGTAGAGTTAACATGCCTCAAGCGAGAGCACCGACACACAGAAGTTTTACTAGTTCACCAGTTGATAATGTAGAACCCTCATATTTGCGTAGGTCGAACTACCCAGACTACGAGTGTGATTATACAAAAAGGATACTTGATTTTTCTTTTTACCCTCTTGGCATGTGGAAAAATTTTAAAATGTTCCGCCAAGCATAAATCTGAACTTATTTTTATCTTCTAAAAAGTCGGCATCATTGTGAATATACTCAAAATTAATCGGTAAAACAAATTTATTCAGCACAACCATAGAAACAGTCAATCCTGCTGTTATCTCACTAAAATTATTTTTTTTATTGCTAAAACTCTCCAAATCGTAATATCTGTATTTGGTATAAAGAGATTCTCTTTGCAATGAGAGAGGAAAGGTAAACCAATAACTAGAGAAGTTAATCACTTTCGCTAGACTCAATTCTGCGTACGAAGCTGTTTTTAAATAACCTGAGGCATCCAAGCTTGGCACCAAAACTGTAGTCGGGTCCATGTCCAGCTGATACGATACATTACTTATCTTTACACCGCGATTCTCAATAAATGCTTGTGTATCTGAAATATCACTATTTGTCTGGGAAAATTTTGCCCCTAGTCCTATATAAAACTCATACGCAAGAGAGTGTTTAAAATTATAATTTGCTCCATAAAGAGTATCTATTCTCTCTTTTGCACCGTAAAAACTAATATCATTTAAATAGTTTTCATACATTGAATAGTTATATGCCTCTGCTCTGGAAAAATTTAAAAGCACACTCAGAGGCTCCCTTTTTTGTGTATTATAATCTTGATAGTAATTCCCGCTCAAAATACCTGAATAATATCCGCTTTTGTAAAACGGCAATTCAGTACTCACTATAAAACCATTTTCTCTGTTTTTCTCTTTTTCATCACTCGAAATCACCCCGTATGCAAAAATCGTGTATTGCAGCAAATACTGTGAATTTTTGTAAGAAACACCTGCTACGGTTGTACTTGACTCATCTTTATTGAGAAAAAAATTCCCGGAATTTTGAGCTAGCGGATCTCCAAATCTTGCATTGATATTCCATGTGGATACATCATCTCCAAAGGCGAGAGAAACATCCATGCCGCTATAATGCATATCCAAAACAGAATAGTAAGGGTCGGACAAATCCAAATTTACTTTGGAGGAAGTATTGGAATCGCTCTTGCCTCCGTAATATTCTTTATCTTCAAAAAACAATATAGTTTCAAAGGGAGCTTCTTCTCTATTTAGAAGTTTATTTTTTACATAATAATAATCTTTGTCACTCACCGCGGCAATAAGCACTTCATCATCATTCACAAGTCTTGCTTCTATTATATTATCTGCTTGGCTTGCACGTTTGACGTTTTTTGCATCAACAACAAAAAGTGTTGAGCCTAATTGTGAATTTGCGACAAAGTATACGCGTCCTTTACTGTCAACATCACTCACAATTCCATAATATCCCTTATAGGAATAAAGAGGTGTTTTATTTTTATAGAGCGTTCTGGTTTTACCGTTTTGAACAAAATAATAAAGGTTGTCTTGTGTGTCAATAATTACGGATGAATTTACTTGAGCATAAAACTCTTTGCCGACATACAGTTGCGCTTGTGAATAGGAACTAGCGACATCAAAATAAACCTCTTTTAAATCACTTAAATATCCCTGCACCATTTTTGAAGCAGTTCCCTCTTTTATAAAGCCTTCATTGTCAAAAAGTCCCTGATATATTCTGATTGGAGATACATTTTTACTTCCCTGCGTATAATAAATACCATCTGCTTTGATAACCTTGCCGCTTAGCCAGCTATCGCCTATTTTTTTTTGTCCAAAAGTTGCTTTATCAATTATGAGCAATTCCGGCTTTGTCACTCCGTCTTTATGAACTATAAAAAATATTTCATCCTTATTGTTTCCAAGTGAATAAAAAAACTGTGAAGAAGCAATTTTCTCACCTTCTGCCAAAACCATACCCTCTGCCATCTTTGCATATTCATTTGAAAACTGCTCCAATGAAGTTTCAAAGTCAATACCTACGGCAGATTTCATACTTTCATCCGTAAACTGCGGCCACCAGAAATCTTTTGAATAATATTTGAAATAACTGTTAACCTTCTCCATCCCGTATAACTCGGCTAGATAAAGATTATAAAAACCACCCTGAATATACCAGATATTTCCTGTATAGGGAAAAGCAAGTTTTACATTATAAACATCGCTCGCCTTGATGTTTCCTGCCTTTGCCTGAAGTAAAGTTTCAGCTTTAAATCTACCGCTGTAAAGTCTGCCCCCGTTTCCATGCCATGATTCGTTTAAAACAGCATTCCCCTCAAGCATAAAAGAGTTCTCCATAATATTTGGAACGATGAAAAACGGAAAGATAAAAGAGCCGTTTCCAAATACGGAATGAAGCGTTCTTGAAATATTATGTCCCTTCATATTGCCCTGATAGTTATGAGCCGTTTCATGATAAAGCAAAGTATTTAGCCAGGATGTTGATGAAAAATAATCTATCATCTGCGTACCGCCGACATAATTCATCTGCCTGTTGCTCGACCATTGAGATGAAAATCCATTTGCAATCTGTTTATTTGTAGATATCAAACCTACATAAAGCGTTTCATCAAGTTTCCAGCCGAAAAATTTCTCATAATGCTTGTGAAGTGCCGTCTGCATCCCGACGACATGCTCGGCAAAGGGTAAATTATCTTGTGTGTAGATAACTTCAACATTCTCTTTTTTAAATTTGAAATAAGCCTTGTCATGCGCGACTACGGTGTCTGTTGCATATAAAAAACCACTCCATGTTATTAGTAAAACAGCCAGCAATTTTAAGTAAATCACAAACTCAGTCCTATCTCCATACAACTGTCAATAGTCGTTTTTTCAGAAATATAATATTCTACGCCCTTTGGTAAAGCGGCAGCTGTCGTTTTTCCTATTACTATGATTTTTGCACGAGGACTTATGCTGTGATTTTTTAAAAAACATTCAACACTTGATGGCGATGTAAAGATTAAAACAGCTTCTTCTTCCACTTCCACATGCCATATGTCTTGTGAACATTCACTCTTATACATCACAACTTCATCTATGTTATATCCCTCTTCTTTGCATATTTTTACAAAATCAGAAGCGACCACTTCAGCTCTCAAATAAAGCCATTTCGTTGTTTTTGGATAATTGTTAATTTTTGTAATTAAGTTGTCTCCATAGCCGCTGCCTATTTCTAGGATTTTACCGCCTATCTTTTCATAAGACAAAGCACTTTGGAGGGAGACGCAAAGCGCGGGTTTATTTAAATATTTTGTACTTTCATACTGTTTTAACGCTTCACTCGATTGTTTTGAAGTGATAATGAAATAATCATATTGAGAGAAATCTATATTTGGTTTTAAAAATTGAATATCCAAAGAATTGATAGATATCGCACGAGGATGTGTGGAGATTGAAAAAAGATAAATAGGCTTTGACATTTGAAATTTTTTCCTTACATCTTGGCATGTGGAACTAAAATGTGAAAAATCTGTTCACGGTACAATTATTTACAGGGCAAACCCTGTAAATAATTGTGTTCACTTCTATTATTCCCACTCGATGGTAGCCGGAGGCTTAGAGGAGATATCATAAACAACTCTATTGATTCCGTCTACTTCATTAATGATTCTTCTTGAGATTCTTTCAAGTAAATCATGAGGAAGGTGCGCAAAAGTTGCAGTCATTCCATCGACAGCTTCAACAACTCTTACACAAACAGTATTGTCATACGTGCGGTTATCGCCCATAACGCCGACAGATTTCACGTTCAGTAAAACCACAAAAGCCTGCCATGTTTTAGCGTAATATCCACTCGCCTTAAGTTCATCGAGCAAAATTACGTCCGCTTCGCGAAGAAGTGTTAAATCCGGCTCGTTTACATCTCCCATAATTCTTATAGCAAGCCCTGGACCAGGGAATGGATGACGGTTTATCATACTTGCTGGAAGTCCTAGCTCAAGTCCTATTTTACGTACTTCGTCTTTAAAAAGCTCGCGCAAAGGCTCAATAAGTTCAAAATCCATCCAGTCAGGCAAACCGCCAACATTATGGTGAGATTTAATAACCTCTGAAGGGCCGTTTACACTGATAGATTCGATTACATCAGGGTAAAGAGTACCCTGCGCTAAAAACTTAATGCCATCATGTTTTTTTGCTTCTTTTTCAAACTCTTCAATAAAAGTATGTCCAATAATCTTGCGCTTTGTTTCAGGATCGCTCACACCCGCAAGTTTGCCTAAAAAATTCTCCCTAGCATCCACTGTTACCAAAGGAACTTTAAGATTGATTTTAAATACTTCTTCAACTTGTTCTCTCTCCCCCTTGCGAAGAAGACCGTTATCTACAAATACAGGTATCAACTGATCGCCGATTGCTTCATAAAGCATAGCCGCTACAACAGAGCTGTCAACGCCTCCGCTCAGTCCGCAAAGAACTTTTCCAGTTCCCACCTGTGCACGAATTTTAGCAATTTGCTCTTTTAAGAAATGTTCCATTTTCCATTTTTCAGTCACTCCACAAATATTTTTTGCAAAGTTACGAAGCATTAAATAACCCTCTTCCGAGTGTTGAACTTCCGGATGGTACTGCATTGCATACACACGTTTTTCTTCATTTGAAATGGCTGCATAAGGTGAATTTGCAGAAGTTGCGATTGGTGAAAAGCCTTCTGGCAATACGTCTACCTTATCGCTGTGACTCATCCATACGATTCTCCCGTCATCACAATCTTTTAAAAGAGGTGAGCATCCCTCTCCTGCATTTTCTATTTTGAGCTCTGCTTTACCGTATTCATGATGGCTTGAGCGGATAACACTTCCACCAAAGTCTACCGCAATTCTTTGCATACCGTAGCAAATACCAAGAACAGGAATACCCATGCCGTATACACCTTGATCTACTACATAAGCATCTTTATTGTAAACAGAGGAAGGTCCACCGCTAAGGATAATACCTTTTGGATTTTTAGCTTTAATTTCTTCTACAGGAGTATGATAAGGAAGAATTTCGCAATAAATTTTATCTTCACGAAGACGACGAGCTATAAGTTGAGTGTATTGAGAACCAAAGTCTAAAACTATGATACTAACATTTGTCATTGTAAATGCCTTTAATAAAAGTGTTTTGAGGTGCCAAAAGGCTCTAAAGAAGGGAGTGAACCCTTTCAAGTCATGAAAGGATACACAAAGTTAGATTAATGTTTAATATAAAGACCTAAAACCTCAAACTGAAGATACCATACGCTTACAGAAACAATATAACCGATTAAAATTGCCCAAGCAAATTTCATATGTGAGTTAAAAGTATAAATCCCCTTGAGTTTCCCCATAACACCGACACCAGCAGCAGAACCAAACGCAATCATAGAACCACCCACACCGGCAGTTAATGTCACAAGCATCCACTGAGAAAGCTCCAAATCTGGAGAAGCTTTAAGCACAGCAGACATAACAGGAACGTTATCTACGACCGCAGACAAGAAGCCGACACCTATATTTACAGAAGTTGGACTAAACATTGTATATAAATTTACTGCATGTGCAAGAAAACCAGCGAAGTGTAATGCGCCAACTGCGGCTAAGATACCAAAGAAAAACAGCAACGTGTCATTTTCAATTTTTGATACGGACTTATATATCTGAATATCATGGTCATGGTATTTTTTAAGCGTAAACGCATAAAGCTGTAAAAGTGAAAGGCCAAATAACATTCCCCACATTGGAGGTAAATGCATCAGCTGTTTTCCAAATACTGCTGATGCTATCGTAAATACACCCAAAAAGATTATAACTTTTCCGCCTCTGTGAATATGAACAGGCTCGCCAGTATCCACTTTTGGAGGTGTAGTATCCGGTACAAAACGGCTTAATAACCAGCCAGTAACCAACCACCCAGTGATTGAGGCAGGGAATAAGAATAGAAAGTCAATGAATGCTCCTTTGCCTGCCGACCATGCCATTAGAGTTGTAATATCACCAAACGGAGACCATGCACCACCTGCATTTGCAGCAACAACTATATTGATAGCCGCTGGAACTAAAAAAGCTTTGTTATTTTTTTCTATTGTAATAAGTACAGTAGATAAGATTAATGCTGTAGTTAAGTTATCAGCTACAGGCGAGATAAAAAATGCCAAAAATCCTGTTACCCAGAAAAGTTGTTTATAACTGTATCCGGCTTTCATAAGCTTCTCTTTAAGAGCATCAAAAACATTTCTTTCTATCAGTGCTTCAATGAAAGTCATTGCAACAAACAAGAAAAAGAAAATTTCTGCTATTTCTAAAATAAGGTGTGCTATTTCTGTATCAAAAGCAGAAAAATCAAGACCGTTAAATGCATAATAACCGCCAAGCAGCATAAACATAAATGTCCCTGTAAATAAGGCAGGTTTTGCTTTGTTTATGTGATACTTTTCTTCTGCTGCAATAAAATAATACCCCACCACAAATATTGCCAATAATAACCAACCGAATGGCTCAACTGCAAGATCTACTGCGTGTCCTGCTGCTCCGTGTGCTTCTGTCATCACTTCTCCTCTAAAATTGTGTGTACACCAATAGACTTCTCACGAGCCAATGCTGCAAGAACTATTTCTTTTGCTGTTAGTAAACGAAATTTCAGTAGTTTACCAATTTTTTCTTTCAAAAGTGTATTAATTTGATTTAATGCATCATTTAAGCCCTGTTTTGTTCGAACGATTGAAACATTTTCCCACATGATGTGACGAAGCAGATTTTTTTTATCCTTATCTTCTTTTAAACTCATCTCCTCGTCGCTCACTTCAAATAGAACATCTTTTTTTTCAACATCAGATTTGAGTATAGTTTCGACGGCCCTTTTGGCAAACACCAAGCCCTCAAGCAAGGAGTTTGAAGCAAGTCTGTTTGCCCCATGCACTTTCGTAGATGCAACTTCCCCCACTGCATAAAGAGATTTTACAGAGGGCACGGAACCATTCAAATCGCTCTTTATTCCACCTATCGCGTAATGAAAAGCCGGAGAGATAGGAACTCGTTGTCTTGGTACATCAAAACCTAGGAGTTGCAAGTTTTTATATATATTCGGAAATCTTTTTGTAAAGTAAACATGCTCAAAATTTTTGAGTGAAAGATATGTTTTTGAACCTGTTTTTTTATTATAATCGTATATTGCCTTGCTTACAATATCTCTTGAAGCAAGTTCGCCTCTCTCATCATAATCAAACAAAAATCTTCTTCCATTTTCATCTTCAATCGTAGCTCCTTCGCCTCGAAGCGCTTCTGTAAGAAGCAGCTTTTGCGCCAAATCACTATTGACAAATACGGTTGGATGAAACTGCATCATCTCCATTCTCTCCAACTCTATCCCTTTTAAAACACAAAGACCTTGCAAATCAGCACTGATACACGGGGCATTCGTATGATATTCAAAGAGTGAACCGACTCCTCCGCTGGCGATAATTACATTTTTTGCATATATATTTCTGGATTCTCTATTATCCAAAACTGTAACGCCATAGCACTCTTTATCTTGTATCAGCAAATCTACGACTCTTGTATCTGTGAGCATAGGGTGTGGATTCTGTTCTAGCAGGAACAAATGCATATATCTTCCCGTTGCATCTCCGCCGGCATGAATAATTCTCTCTTTTGAGTGCGCTGCTTCTTGCGTATAAAGCAGTTTTCCCTCTTTGTCTGTATCGAACTTAAACCCGCGATTAATTAAATCATCAATCACGGTTCTTGAATTTTCGCTCAAGACCTTTACGGCTTCTTCATCACATAATCCGGAACCTGCATCCAATGTGTCTTGAATATGCAAAGGAACATCTGCATCATCCACCGCCAATGCCACTCCGCCTTGAGCATAAAAACTATTACACTTAAAAGTTTCCCTTTTATTGATAATAAGCACTTTTTTATCTTTTGGTATATTGATAGCCGCATAAAGACCTGCAACTCCGGCACCAATTATTATTACATCATACTGCATTCATTTTTCTCAATATTTTTCATTTGTTTTTGTATTTTTATCTTTTAGGATAAATTCAACATTAGTATCACCCGCAGGTGCCTCTTCTAAATAATATGGAGCTTTTTTATATCCACATCCACTCAAACTTAATAAAAACATTGCTATAATTGCCCCATGAAAAACGCTGGTCAAATTATTAATTCTCTTCAAAGTAAGCCTCAATTTTCTAAACTCACAAAATATAAATGTATAAACAAAATACAATCACTCTTTATTCCGGCTCTACAAAAGATGATAAAATTCGCTTATGTAAAAAATGATATTCTATTTTTTGTGCTAAATCATCCTGCCGGTAAACAAGAGTTTGATAATAGTATACAAAGTATTAAAAGTGCTTTAAAGTTTTATATGCCGGAGGATTGCGAAGAGACCACTTTTAGTGACATAAAAGCCTTTGTAACGCATACTTTCATCAAAGTTTCTGTAAAAACAGATATAAAAAAAGCCAAATATCCAGAAAGAGCTTCAGGAAATTTTGCAATAAATATAAAAGATGAAAAACTCAACACTCTTGTAAGGTCAATTCAAGATATTATAAAAGCTAAAAATGACACTCGAACAAACGATTAAACAACTTCCAAATAGTGCGGGAATCTATCAATATTTTGATAAAGACGGCCATTTGCTGTATATAGGAAAGGCTAAAGAGTTATCCAAAAGAGTAAAAAGCTACTTTACTTTTACGCCGGAGCTACAAGCAAATTCCAAGCTTTCTGCCAGAATAACAAAGATGATATCTCAAACAGTTACGCTCAACTACATCATTGTAAATTCTGAACATGACGCGCTCATCCTCGAAAACTCTCTTATAAAGCAGCTCAATCCAAAGTACAATATTTTACTGCGCGATGATAAAACATACCCTTACATCTACATAGACAATTCGCAGAAATACCCCCGATTTGAAATAACTAGGAAAATTATAGACTCTCCCCATATTACCTATTTTGGCCCTTATTCAGTTGCAGCGAGAGATATATTGGATTCCATTTACGAACTATGCAAGCTTGTGCAAAAAAAAGGATGTCTAAGTTCCAAAAAACTGTGTCTTTATTATCAAATACATCGGTGTCTTGGTCCATGTGAAATTGAAGTTCCACATGCCCGATATAAAAAAGAATTGGATTTTGCAATAGAGTTGATTCAAAACAAAAAAACACTCATCAATAAACTAAGCCAAAAGATGGAATTTTATGCCGAAGAACTCAGGTTTGAAGAAGCAGGTGAACTTCGAGATACGATAGAAAGAATCAATCGTTCACAAATAAAAAGTGAAATTGATTTTGCAAGTGTTGAAAACTATGATGTTTTTGCTCTGCATCACAATGAAACAAAAGCCGTAGTCGTACGAATATTTATGAGAAACGGAAAAATAATCTCATCATCGCACGATTATATACAACTCAACGAGGGGTATGATGAAAATGAGCTTTATCAAAGAGTTCTCATGGATTTCTATGCTCATGGAAAACCGCCTATTGTAGCCCCGATTTTGCTTGCCTGCGAATTTGAAGAGCAAGAAGTAATGGAAAAATATTTAAGCACAGTTTTTGAAAAAAAAGCGCAGATACGGGTACCGAAGATTGGAAATAAAAAACATCTTATCGACTTAGCTGTTTTGAACGCGCAAGAACTTTTAAAAAAAGAAAATCCTAAAGATATGACTAAACTCTTAAAGGAAATACAAGCGCTTTTATCTTTGCAAAGAATACCAAACAGGGTGGAGACTTTTGACAATTCACACATGAGCGGAGAAGCTGCCATCGGGGCTATGATTGTTTATGAAAATTCCAATTTCGATAAACAAAGTTACAGAACCTATCATTTGGAAGCAAAAAATGAATACGCGCAAATGAAAGAAACACTTACACGAAGAGTTGAGAGTTTTTCTAAAAATTCTCCTCCTGATTTATGGGTTATTGATGGAGGAACAACTTTATTGAAACTTGCATCCGAAATTTTAGATTCTCTTGGTGTTTTTATTGATGTTGTTGCTATCTCCAAAGAAAAAATTGATGCAAAATCCCACCGTGCAAAGGGGAAGGCAAATGACATTATTCACACAAAAAATGAAAGCTTTAAACTCCAAGCAAGCGATAAAAGGCTTCAATGGATACAAAATCTTAGAGATGAAGCGCACAGAAGCGCCATTGGATTTCATAAAAAAACAAAACTCAAACGAGACAAAGAGAGTACATTATTGACTCTACATGGGATATCTGAGGCTAAAGTAAAAAAACTGCTTAATCACTTTGGAACATTTGAAGCACTTAAAATATTAAGCATTGATGATATAAGTTCAATATTGAGCGTAAAAGATGCAAAAGTTATCAAAAATATTTACAAATAAGTTTTATTTTCTTTTGATTATGATATATTCATACGGACTATAGTTATTTTACAGGTATAAGGTTTTTTAATGGATAAAGTAACACCTATAAATGAAGAGTATATTTATGAAGGCAAGGTGATAATAAGTCAAACAGACTTGAACGGTGTAATCATTTTTGCTAATAGAAAATTTTGTGAGGTCTCCGGTTATAAAGCCGAAGAACTCGTGGGGAGCGCTCACAATATTATTAGACATCCGGATATGCCAAAAGCGGCATTTACAAGAATGTGGGATACGATAAAAAGTGGTCAGGCGTGGAACGGATTAGTTAAAAATTTAAGAAAAGACGGTTTATATTATTGGGTAGATTCGGAAATACTTCCTATTCGCGATAATCAAGAAAAGATAATTGGTTATATTGCTGCAAGAAAACCTGCTTCAAGAAAAGATATTCAAGAAAATATAGAATTATATAACAAGATGCTAGAAGCAGAAGTTTAAGGGGAATAAATGCTAATTTACAACCACAATAGAGAATTTCTAGGAATTGACAAACATGACTTGGAAGCTTTAGGCTTTAAGGACTTATCGCAGCTTCTCAAAGAATCGTCCGATTTTGCTGATTTGTTTGTTAAAACACCGGGGTATGTTCATAACTTTAAACATGTTCACTGGATAGATTTTATTACATGTGCAGAGTCGAGTGAAAATTCAAAAGTTATCATACATGCAAACAATAAAAACTATAAATGCATAATAGATATAAGCACTGCTTACCTCATTGACAATCCGTCTTTAAAAGCCTATCTAGTCAATTTAACTAACTTAAAAATATTAACACATGAAGAAAATGAAAAAATTGCTCAAGATGTTTTAGAAAAGTCTGTTCCCAAAACAACTATTTCGCATAATGCAAAATTGGATGTGCCGGAACTTACAACATCTTTCAATGATTTCCAAGAAACGGTTACGATTGATGATCCCTATGCATCCGATACCGGTCCTCAAGTTTTAGAAAAAGATATTATTGAAGATATATCCGAAGACTCTTCTTCTGAAATCAAAATTGATGATATTCCCGAAAAACTACAAAGCAGTTTGAGCAATATTTCTCCTGTCGCTGATACTCAAGATAATGAACTCAGACTAGACCTTGATGATATTCACGTAGAATTTGAAGAGGAAACTAGCGCAGAAAACATCACTTTTGATGACAGCTATGTTTTTGATCCACAAGTTGCATCCGATGAGTTGGGATTGCCGGTAGATCTCATAGAAGAATTTATTCAAGACTTTATAAATCAAGCTGAAGAATTTAAAGAAAACCTCTATTCTGCGCTCAAAGATAATGACCATAACAATGTCAAGATATTATCCCATAAGCTTAAAGGGGTTGCTGCTAATTTACGAGTTGAAGACGCATTTGAAGCACTTTCAACGATTAATACTTCAGATAACAATAAAGAAATAAAAGCAAATCTAGATGCATTTTATAAAATCATAAGAAAACTTTCAGGAAAAGAGATTGGCAACGAGCAGGAAGTCCATAAAGTTTCCGCTGCTTCTGCAACTGTGGCAAAAAGTGAGAGTGAAGATGAAAACTATGACGATTTTTCAGAAATAGAATTTAAAGATGATGATGATATGTTTTCTGAAAAAGAAGAAACTGCAACCGCTGAAATAGCTAAAACGTCTGAGGACGCCGAAGATGACGATAGCTTATATATAGATTTCAAAGACGATACCATTGAAGATTCTCACGTACCCCAAAAAATAGCTATGGCTGAATTGGCTGACGATGAGTTCCTAAATAATCAAAAAGATGATTTATATGAAATAGACGATAATGACTTATTACTTGAAGCAAATCCTGAAGAAGACGAAAATATATTACTTACGCAAGAGCTGTCGGTTGTAGCTCTTGATTCCAAAAATGAAGAGCAGGAGGCTGTGCATGAGCCTGTAGAAGAGAAAAAAAATACTAAAGCTCATATAATCACAGAAACAAAAAAAGAAATCTATATTCCGATGGATTATAATAAAAAATATATAGCCAATGAAATCGGTATCGCCATAGAGAGCTTCAATGAACTTTTTGAAGATTTTGTTCACGAGAGTGCTCTTTTAATTGAGTCTATTCATAGTGCAATCGCTGAAAATAACTCTGGCATGTGGAAAAAAAGTACAATCAAGCTAAAAGGGATGAGCGACAACATGAGAGTTAAAGATTTCACGCAAGAATTCAATACTCTCATTGGCACCGAAGACTCAAATATAGCAGCTACAGCTGCAAATAGCATTAGTATGAAACTAATGGGAATATCTAAAATATAAGGCTAACATATGCAAGTAGGATTAAAAAACAGACTGAGACTGATAAGTCTATTCCCTATACTTATTTTATTTTCGTTGACCAGTTATTTTGTGTATGACTCATACGCAAACTATCAATCAGCTCAATTGCTTAAAGATAAGCTTTCCGAAAACAGATACCTCAATGAGCTAGTGGGTAACATCTCTCGTGAGAGAGGTATGACAGTTATCTATCTTGGAAATTCATCTCCAAATACATTCAAGTCGCTTACGCAACAAAGAAAAGTTGTAGATCAAAAACTAGAGGCATATCTTCACCATACAAAAAATAACACTATTCTGCATGACCATTCGCAAGGTCAGGCAAATTGTTACGCATGTAAAAATATAGAAAGTATCTCCTCTTCTATGGCTGAAATTAAAAAAATTAGAAACTTGGTTGATAAACATCAAAGTAATTTTCAAGATGTTTATGAAACCGTTTATGGTCAAGCACAATCCAACGGTATTCGTCAGCTCGAAGAAATTACCAGTAATCAGATGGATCAAGAAATCAATGCACTTTCATCCGTCTATATTACTATGGTGAGAGCAAAAGAATTTACTGCTGCCGAGAGAGATTTCATCTCTTTTGCTATTGCTCGTTCAACTGAACTCGAAGAAGATGAGTTTAATAAATGGATATCTTTGATTGCTAAAGCGGATTCCATTAATTATGACACATTACAAAACAAAGTGCTTGTTGCAAAACTAAAAGCACTTTTTCAAAGTGAAGACAATAAAGAACTTTTTGATGATATTAATGCGGAAAGAACAAGTATTATTTCATCTGCCGGCGCAGGTGAGTACGAAACAAGTTCCGGTATTTGGTTTACAATGCTTTCGGAAAAAACAAATATTATCTCAGAAGCAGAAGATTTACTTCTAACAACTATGGATAACAGAGCCCAAGAAGTACAAGAAAATGCTCTGAAGTTTCTCATCTTAACTTTTACAATATGGATGGTTTCAGTTATTCTAGCTATTCTAGGATATTTGCTATCCAATGAAATTGCTAAAAATATTAAAAACTTGGAAAATGTACTAAAAAGAGTTGCAGAAGATACAAGTGATGCTAATTCTGAAAGTGTAAATATTAACTTACATACAGCCGAGGGAACTGCGCAAGCATATAGTTTATTAGAAAAAATTATTGAACAAACGAGACGCGATAAAGAATCAGCGATGGAAGCGAGTGAAGCGAAATCAATGTTCCTTGCTAACATGTCACATGAAATTCGTACTCCGCTAAACGGTATCGTTGGCTTTACGGAACTACTTAAAGATACAGGACTCAAAGAAGAACAAAATGAATTTGTCGAAATAATCGAAAAAAGTTCCGAAAACCTTCTTGAAATTATTAATAATATTCTTGACTTATCAAAAATTGAGAGCAATAAACTTGAAATTGAAGATATTATCTTTAATCCAATAGATGAGTTTGAAAGTGCCGTGGATGTTTATGCCGTTAGAGCGAGCGAAAAACATATTGACCTTGGTTGCTTTATCGACCCAGAGCTTGAACATCCACTTAAAGGTGACCCAACAAAAATTAAAGAAGTTATTATTAATCTTCTTTCAAATGCTGTTAAATTTACAAGCAGCTCCGGGACAATTAATGTTGACATTAGAAAAGTTGATTCCAATGAAGATGGAATTACAAGAGTTAGATTTGAAGTACAAGACAGCGGTATCGGTGTAACAAGTGAACAAAAATCTAGAATATTTGAAGCATTCTCTCAAGCCGACACATCTATTACCCGTAAATATGGCGGTACTGGGCTTGGGCTTACAATTTCAAGCAGATTTATTGAACTCATGGGTGGTCAACTAGATCTTTACAGTGAGCCAGGAGAAGGTACAACATTCTATTTCACTATTGACTTTGAAGAAGTTGAAACGCTCAATGAAAGCTCAAAAGGTAGCTATTCAAGTCTTAATGCTTTAGTTTTAGAGTCATCACATAAAATAAAAAGACAAGAAACTTATCTTCGTGAGTACCTTCACTTTTATGGTGTGAGCTATACTTCATTTAAGGACTTAAATGAATTAGAAACGCTTCAGAGACAGGTAAGTTATGATTTAGTATTTGTAGATTACGACTATGCCCCTGAAGACATGCTTGTTACATACGGGAAACTTCCTCAGGCTCTTGTTCTCTTAACAAAATCTTATTATATGAAAAAAATCGACTCATTAAATATCAATATTTTTAAAACTATTTATGAGCCACTCAATACTTCAAAAGTAAAACAGGCACTAGAAAATTTCACTGCTGAAAACTTTAACGCAAAAAAAGTAAAAAAAGTAAATCGTAAAAAGTTTAATGCCGATACATCAAAATTTAATGCAAATGTTTTAGTCGCCGAAGACAATATAATTAATCAAAAGCTCATTAAAAGAACGCTTGAGGACTTGGGGCTTACTATTACTGTTGCTTCTAATGGCTTAGAAGCATTTCAAAAAAGAAAAGACGGTAATTTTGATTTGATTTTTATGGATATTCAAATGCCATTTTTGGATGGAGTTGAAGCAACTGCCGAAATTTTAGAATATGAAGAGGACTATAATCAGCCGCATGTTCCAATTTTAGCATTGACAGCCAATGCGCTCAAAGGGGACAGGGAGAGATTTTTAAGTGCAGGACTGGATGAGTACACAACAAAACCACTTGTTCGTTCGGAAATTATTTCTTTACTCAATCACTTTTTAGCAGACAAAATAGTTGAAGAAATAGTAATACCAAAAAATATTGCCGAAATTGAAAATACTCAAGAGAATCCGCAAGATGCGTCAATATTACAAACACAAGCATCTAAAAATGAAGACATCTCTGCAAATATAGAACTCTCAAAGAATGAGGAAATAAAAAACGTAGATCCGGTAGAAGATAAAGAGATTCCTGAAACTCTTCATGAAGAAGCTGTTATAGAAGATAATGCTGAAGAAGAAACGCTACCTCAAGAGATAATTACACAACAAGAAACTCCTCAAAAAGCGAGCTATAAGGCAGATATCCTCTTAGCTAAAAAAAGTCATTTTGAAGCTAAACTTTACATTCAAATCTTAGAATCTTTAGGCTACACTTATGAAGTTGCAAATGATGTGAATGAACTGGAGGAATTGACAAAAGAATCAATATATAAGCTTGTACTTATTGATAAAGAGTATGATGGTTTAGACTTGGTACATTTTTCTTCAGCCATTAAGGAAAAAAATGTTTCTTCCTCTTTGACTACCTATTTAGTACTTATCACAGACCCATCGACACCTGAAAATCAAGAAGATGCTGTGTGCGTCCATGAAATTATAAAAAATGTTGTAAACAAAGATTTATTAAGACTGATATTTGAAAAATTTATTTAAAGGTAAAATATGATGAGAGATAATTTGGTAGTACTTGCGGTTGATGATGATTTGATTAACTTAAAATTATTAAAGTCTATGCTTAATAAAAGCGGAAAAGTTATAGAAGTTATAGAAGCGAAAAATGGCTCTGACGCTGTGGGTATATTAAAAAATAGAAGTGATATCGACTTGATTTTACTTGATATTATTATGCCTGTAATGGGGGGAATTGAGATGCTTAAGGTGGTTCGTGCTGATTTTAATCTTCGTCAGCTGCCTATCATAGTGTTAACAACGGACGAAACAAAAAAAAGTGAAGCGCTGGAGTTTGGTGCAAATGGATTTTTAATGAAGCCGATACGAAATGATGATTTACTAAAGAAAATAGCAATGGTTATCGTTTAATTACTTCTTAAAATAGACTTTTCTTTCTATACAATCACAAACTACAATTTTGCGAGGCTTTTAAAGGCCCTCGCAATCTAACGCATAACTCAAATAAGAATTTGCTTTAAAACCTCTTCCACTCTACTTACAGCGACTATTTCCATAGCATCTCTCACTTCTTGAGGAATATCTTCCAAATCTCTTTCATAGTTTTTCGACGGAATTAAAACTTTCGTCATTCCTGCCTTATGAGCAGCAATCAGTTTTTCTTTTAATCCACCTATCGGCAATACATCGCCACTTAGAGAGACCTCTCCCGTCATAGCAATCTCAGAACGAATCTTTTGTGAACTTAAAATTGAAGAGATGACACTCACCATCGCAATGCCGGCACTTGGACCATCTTTTGGAGTTGCACCATCTGGCACATGTACATGTAAGTCATACCGCTTGTAAACTTCACTTGCATCAATCATCACATCATCTTCTTTTTCTTTGAATGTCATAGGAATATTTTCTGCAGAAATTTTCAGCTTTTTATTGTCTATAAGCGTTTTAACAACACTCATTGCAATTCTTGCTGATTCCTTCATTACATCACCCAGACTTCCCGTGAGCTGCAAGTTTCCCTTGCCTTTAATGCGTATACTTTCTATTTTTAAAACATCTCCGCCAACGGCTGTCCAAGCCAAACCATTCACAACTCCAATTACCGGAATTTTATCGGTTTTTTCAATCTCAAAAACACTCTTGTCAAAATAATCTTTTAAATTTTTAAGCGTTACCGAGACTTTGTTTATTTCAGGATGCTGAAGTATATCTTTGGCAACTTTTCTCGACATATCAGCAATGCGACGGCGAAGATTACGCACCCCTGCTTCACGTGTATAACTATGAATCAATTCTTTTAATGCTGGTTTTGAAATACTGACTTCAGAGTTTTTAAGTCCATGTTTTTTTAATTCTTGCGGGATAAGGTATCTTTTGGCAATTTCAAATTTTTCCTGAGGAGTGTAAGAACTCACCGTAATAAACTCCATTCTATCACGAAGCGGTGCCGGAATACGTCCAACATCATTTGCCGTAGCTATAAAGATTACATTACTCAGGTTAATATTAAAGTTAAGGTAATAATCCCTAAACTCTTTGTTTTGCTCAGGGTCAAGAATCTCCAAAAGTGCTGCAGTCGGATCCCCTCTTTGTGAACGTGAAACTTTATCTATCTCATCTAAAACTACAACGGGATTCATTTTTTTAGCGTCAATTAAGCCTTGTACAATTCTGCCAGGCATCGCTCCGACATAAGTCCTTCTGTGCCCTCTTAGTTCATTTACATCTTCAAGTCCGCCAAGTGCTATTCTTATCAGCGGACGTTTTAAAGCCGTTGCTATCGAGTTTGCAAGTGAAGTTTTTCCGACACCCGGAGGCCCGGAGAAACACAATATAGCCCCAGTAGCATTTGCATGGCTAATACCTCTTAATTCTAAAAGTTCTTTTACCGCGAAGTACTCAACGATTCTTTTTTTCGGCTTTTCTAAAGAGAAATGGTCTTGGTCAAGTTGAGTTTCAACATCTGAAATTTTGAGAGCTTTTTTAGACTCATCTCCAAATGGAATTTCTAATACCCAATCAAGATACGTTTGAGTCATAGAAGCATCGGACGAATCAGGATGCATTCGAGAAAGTCTCTCTATCTGCTTGCTTATCTCTTTGTAAGCGTCTGTATCCATTTTTTCTTTTTTTGCTTCGAGCTTCTTACGGTATTCTTCTATCTCTTCATCTCTTGAGGTATCTGTTCCCAACTCTTTTTGAATCTGTTTAAGCTGTTCTTTTAAAAAATATTCTTTATTAACTTTTTCTATATGTGTGTGAACTTTTGAGCGAATCTCTTTTTGAAGTTTATTTGCTTCTATTTCATCAATCAAATTATCTATAAGCAGTAAGAATCTTTTTTCAGTATCCACCTCAACAAACAGCTTATACGCTTGCTCTTTTTTAAGCTTAATACTACTACATATTAAATCTATAATACGGTTATGATCATGATTTTCTTCTATCGTTCTAAGCAAATCTGGAGGAAAATAATTGCTGACACTTGAGAGTGTTCTCACTTTTTCACGTACAATTTCTAAAATTGCATCAATTTTCAATGAATTTACATTAGTGGAATTTAAAACATCTACGTATGCTATCAAAGGGGAATCTTGCACTTTGCGAAGCATTTCTGCTCTTGCCAAACCTTGAAAAAGAACTTTAACTCTTCCATCGGGAAGAGCAACTTTACGCATAATTGAACCAACCACTCCGGCATTATAAAGTGATTCATAATTTCTTTCGCCCTCATGCGAAGGCTGTGTTGAACAAACGATAACCAAAGAACTTTCTTCAATGGCTCTCGTTGCTGCTTTAATATTATTTTCATCACTTAAAAAAAGTGGTGAAATCATAAATGGATACAAAAAAAGTTCATCTTCTGCTATAACTGGAATATCCGCAGGAAACTCACCGTAATTACTTAGCTTCATTCATTATCCTCTTTTTAAGGCTCTTCACTGTGTGAAGGCTGTTCAGAATTTTTTTCTGATTTTTTTTCTTTTATCTCTTGCAAATCGGCATTATCTACAACAGAGTTTCTGGAGACAACACTTCTTGTGTCCGGAACAATTGGCCCATACCAACTCTCGCTCCCGTCACCTTCAAACCAAGCGCGATACCAAGGAGTGTTTGCTCTATCTATTTCATTCCAAACTATCCATGTCTGCGGCTTAATATCTCTATAATACTTTGCACTTTTTGGTTTATCCAACCTTTTATAAAGGTCAGCAATACTTTCATTGAGTGCAGCTTCTGCCATATAAAGACGTGTTAACATTGTATTTACTACATCATAATACACGGAGTTCGGGTAACTGAGTTTAAATTTTTCGCTCTCTTGAATTCCTTCGTCTATTAATGCCTGATCTCTTCTTGGATTTGGCAAAGCTAAATATTTAGCTTTGATTTTTAAGAATTCTACAAATTCTTTTTCATTTGGATTGGCATATCTTTTTACGTATTCATTTAAAAAATGCTCACTTAAAAGATACTCTTCATAATGCATATGTGCTATTGCCAAAATCATAGTAGCTTCTGGAAGCAAAGGAGAACCGATATGCTCCCCTTGAAGTGAACTATAATAATTATCTGCCTTTTCTAAATTTCCGTTGGATATAGACTCTATTATCTTTGTATACCAGTACATGGCAGGCTTGTTATATTCCTCTAAATCTTTAGAACAACCGCTAAAGAACATAAGCATTGCAAGAAGAGTGAGAAGAAGTTTTATCTTTAGATTCATATTGTTTTATTCCTAATTATAGATAGGCTGTTATTTTATCCAAAAGAGTTATATATCTCTTTAAAGTAGGAATATTTTATGCTTAAAAGTGATACAATTGACGAAAATATAAAAAGGTTTTTTATGATATTTGATATAAGTGTTCCTCTTTTAGGCTTTGAAGATATAAAACAAGTTGAGTTGCAAAAGATAGATGATATCTTTATGAAGATGCAAGCGCTTAGCGACAGACATGTCTCTTTTACTCTAATAAACCCTTTTGTTTTAAGAGAGTATGACTTTGAAGTTCCGCAAAATTTTCAAGAACTGCTGAGTGTTGACAAAGATTCAAATCTTCTCATTTTAAATATAGTTCTTATTCAAACACCTATAGAGGAATCTGTTGTTAACTTTATAGGTCCTTTGGTGTTTAATACCGACACAAAAAAAGCAGCACAAATTATTTTGACTGAATCGTCCAAATATGGTGTTGCTGAAAAAATATCTACTTTTTTACAGAAATAACTTCAATTTTTCCACATGCCATTGCATGCGGAAAAGATATCACATTTTCATAAATTCAACTACTTTCAGTACTTATTAAGCTTGTGTGGTAGTATAATTAAATATATAGTAGTTCTCGCCGTTGAGCCCTCTTTTTTTGTGCTCATTTTTTTGCTTCAAAGGAGGCTGTTATGAAAACCTTTTTACTTTTGTTGATAATGCTAATCTCATCTTTGGCTTATGCAGAAACCGCAACCAATCCAAATTCCTGTGCCACCCTACACTCAGTAAGTACTTTAGACGGTGTTTCTGCTACATTAGATGAAACTACTAATTATTATACGAGCGGATACAGTGCATTGGGTACAAATATTTACTTAAAATTTACCCCTACCGTTGGTGGAGCACTGACAATTTCTGAAGGAAATAGAGATCAATGGGGTGGAACAAGCAGTCAAATGCAAGTAAAATTTTACGTTGGAAGCAGTTGTGGAGGAAATGACATAATCAGCAGCGGCGGCTCTAGTTACACGCATGGTCCTTTTACATTTACACTCACTGCCAATCAAACATATTATATTCATATAGACAAAAAAACTAACGATTACATGCGTTATGCGCTCACCTATTCATTTACTGCTTCATCTGGAGGTTCTACGCCTGCTGTCGTAGCAGATGAAATCATTCCGGTAGAAGAAGCACTTGCAACAACAGCTTTTTGTGGAACATTTGAAGATGTGCTGCAAACGAGAAGCAACCCTAGTAATATTCATCAAAAATCCGGAGCGGGAGCTGCGCTGTTTAATACCCCTGATTGTTCTTTAAATACAGGCAGCATTATTTGGAGTGTATATCAAGAACTTAGCTGTGATGGAGGAATTGCCACATCGACAGGAAATTATGGAGAACAATTAAACGTTCTCTACACCAACGTGCCCGATACCGCAACAATCACAAACAATCCGGCACCACTCGCCAGCTCCGATGTATCACTCAGTGCATCGAAAACCTTTACTTTAACAGAGTACAATACAATCAATATGTCCAACAACGGCATCACAGGTCTTAATCTTAGCTTTTCTGCTCTGCAAAAACTTAATACACTTAATCTTACGATAAACAATAATGTAACATTTTCCACTCCTGAACCTTACAACTTGGAAATAGGCACTATTGGGATACAAAGTGATGGTACGGGCAACTCTTTTACAACATCAACTATTCCAAAAAATATTAAAATCAACTCACTCATTCTTCCCGGAAACACAAACATAGATTTTGAAGCATCGCAAACCATTAAAATGCAAACACTCAGAGTGGGAAGAGCGGGCACTAATGTTGCGCTCAAGGCTCAATATGTACAGATAAACACTCTCAACCAATCATCGACCGCAACAGGTTCATCGAATGTTGAAATCATTGCAGATTATGTAGATATCGGCACCCTTCAACTCGATGAAACAGCTTCTATAACTTTTAAGCCCTATACACCTGGAAAAAGAATACTTTTTAAAGCAAACTCTATACTGGCATCATCAACGAGTACAATTGTTCTTTATTCAGGTAATTACTATACAACTTCTTTTACCATCCCCGGTTCAACCAATGTAAGTTCAATCCGAGCTTACGATAGTAATCAACTGATTAATATGTATATAAACGGTGATTTTACTCCTGGAAACAATCCTGGTATTAATACGACAGGAGTAAATGGCAGTTATGACACATCCTTGCCGGCTGCTAATTTTGTTCTTTTTGTGCAAGGAAGCCTTGTAACCGGAGGGGGAGGCACAACTTTCAACGCGACAGTCTACGTGGAGGGTTCCGTAGACTTTGGTTCGCCTACATACTTTACAGGCGCTATTTCATCCTACGGGGATATAGAGATTGGAAATTTGTCTAAGTTTTATTTTGACCAAAGTATTGACGAGAGCGGCTGGGGGGCATGTTCTCAATATGGCGTAGCAGATCCAAACTATGAACAATGTGGAGTTTTTCCTAGCGCATTAAATACATGGGACATGATTAATGCGGCAAACGGTGATGTTGTCATCTCCGCAGATATCATTTATGCAGATGGAATAAATGGCAGTGTTAAATGTTCAGATACTGAAATTTATCAAAATGCCAGTCAGCTGGATGCCTGTTCAGTATCTGTAATGTCGATAGATGTACCGTCTCTCCCCGTACATGTTTCATCATCATTAAGCACAGCATCAGATATCAGCGGTACATTATCCGCAAAAGAATATCCTCATCTAAATATTGTAGGAGACACAAGATTTCAAGCCACGCAATCCTACTCTACGTCAGATAGAAAATATATGAGTATTAAATCTATCACGGGAACAGATGCAGATATAACATTGACTTTTACAGAAGGAGATTACTACTTCGATTCATGGTCTAGCAATGCTAGGCTTATCGTAAGAACTGAAGGAAAAGTGAGATTTTTTATAGATGGAGATATGATTTTAAATAATAACACTCTAGATTTCAACTATAACAATAACACGGGTATTGCATCCGATATGTACATATTCATAGGCGGTAATTTTGCTATGACCACATCGGGTGGCGGTTCGGGGTATAACATGGTGGCATACATATTTGCTAAAGGAACTTTTGACGCTGGAACAAATACAAACAACAGTTCCTTTAGGGGAGCGGTATCATCCGTAGGTTCTATTACATTGAACAACAATCAGATATATACTTATGATGGCTCAGGCTTGGATGCAAGCGGTTTTGGTTCATGTGGAGGAAGTTCAACTGTATACATTACAGGTTCGCTTGACGCTTGGGATACTGTACTCGATACAACTCCCGTACCGCCGAGTATTCGAACAATATCCACGAAAATTGTAAACAAGCCATTTAATCTTTCCCTTGCAAGTTTAAATAGTACGAATGATGCTTATGCAACAAAAGCGGGTATCGGAAATATTGATGTGGCAATCTATCCAAACGGGTTATTAACACCGATAAGCAATACTATAACTTTTGATGCTTCAACAGTAGACCATATACCCTCCTCTTCCGATTTTACGGTAACATCTGCGGTTTCTGATGCAGTAGTCGGCTTTAAAATATGTGCAACTTATGAATATGATGCAGCTGAAAATGATACAATCTACCGACTCTACAGCTCCACAAGTTGCCTAAGTGCAACTATCGAGGCTTGCGACACTCAAACAAACGGAACACCTTCATGGCATATATGCAGTGCGAGCGATCATTTTGCAATTCGACCCGACAGATTTGTAATTACGGCACCTGCAGGAGAAAATATAAATTTCCTCAAATCAGGAGTAAACTATAATTTCCCTTTAACTGCTGCCCGATTTGGAGACACTACTCCAAGTAGCGGCTATACCGTGTCAACCGCAAATACCGTACTCAATCTACTTAAAACTGCCATGTATCAACCAGACGGAGTAACTGTTGACAATACATTGCTCGGAGCACCTGCTTTTGGAACAGATTTTAATATAACAAATGGAGATGCCGTAAATGGAGCAAATATAAACTTTAGCGACGTTGGAAAAGTAACGCTTCAAATGCAGGATACAACTTGGACAAATATTGATATCGGCGATACTCCTGCAGATTGTACTGCAAGCGGGCGCTATGTATGCGGGAGTGTAGATGCTACTTTTATTCCTGATCATTTTACGTTAACAAACGTTCACCTTAATAACCATAACACAAATACTTTTACATACCTTTCCAATGATTTAGCTATGTCTGCACATTTAGATGTTACTATCGAGGCACAAAACGCTCTCAACAATAAAACTTCTAATTTTAAAACGCTCTCTTGGGAAAATCCTGTAAATGTCAGCATAGCCGTTGCAACGGCGGGCACTCCAACCTTAATAAAAGACGAAATAGACGAAGGAATCAACTTAAATTTCACGGCCGGAGCACTTACTATCCCGTGGAATACCGCAGATGCATCTAAGATGCTTCGATTTAATTTCCAAAGAACTTTAATAAATCCGGTAAATCCATTCAGAGTCAACGGTGCCGACGTAATATTAACCGCAAGCTCAATATACGGTGCTCTTGTTATAACCAGCGCTGCGACTCCTGCAGACTTGTCGGCCACTTTTATTCACGGTCGTACAAATGCGCCAAGACAAACATTCGTTGGAAATAGCGGCAATGCACTCCTTTATTATGAAGCATTTTGTAATGGTGTGGGATGTGATAAAACTTTACTTCCAAACGGAGCTACTTCAGCATACAATAATGACTCAAGATGGTTTACAAATACGCTCCACACAGTTATATCCGGAACAGCAGGAAACGTTAATCAGACAAAATCGAGAACAGATGTGACCGGAACCGACACGAGCGGAGGCCATCCTGATTCAACCACGGTGACCTATGAAGTGGGTGAAGAAGAATATCCGTACAAAACAACGATGCAAAACTTTCCTTCAACATGGCTCCTTTACAATAAATACAATGCCGGAGCTACTGCGAATGAATTTGAAGTTGAATTTCATAATGCTGCCGGCTCATGGGCTGGAGCACATGAAACAAATACAACCACCGTAGAGGGTGGCTCAACCATCACAAATAGGAGAAGCATGTGGTAAGAAGCAGATATGCTTTTTCAATGATTGAGCTTATTTTTGCCATTGTAATTATAGCGATTACGGTAATGTCGCTTCCTATGATGAGTCAGATTACAGCCAAAGGAGTTGACCAAAATCTACTTCAAGAAGCAATCTTTGCAGCCGCGGCGGAGCTTAATCAGGCAGTAACCTATCAGTGGGATGAAAATGATAAAGAAAATCCGGACGCATTATCACAAGTTGTTCCTACCACAGCTCTCGATTGCAACACAACAACAAAACGAAGACTTGGCCACGTCAACCAACCTCTGCATAGAAGATGCTTGGAGAATCTCACTATCCGCCCCTCAACAACTTTAGGTTCAGATAGCGGCGACTTAGATGATTTAGATGATACAATCAAGAGCAGTGCTTCTATACTGACAGATAGTTCCGGAGGAAATGTTTATACGTCAGCGGGCTATAAAGAAGATTATAGAAGCAGTATTAGCGTTGTGTATGCGGACTTTGGTGCAGCTACTGAGGGAAGTCAAAATATAAAAAAAATAACGGTGAGTATTGCGGACAAAGATGATAACCTGATAACCGTTTTAAAAACTTACAGTGCAAATATTGGTGAAATTGATTACAACAAGAGGACTTACTAAATGAGAATACGTAACGCCTTTACCATGATAGAACTTGTGTTTGTCATTGTTGTTATTGGAATAGTTGGCAAATTTGGGGTTGAATTTTTAGCGCAAGCTTATAATAACTTTATATTCTCTCATATTAATCACACCCTGCAATCCAACAGCGCTGCTGCCGTTGAGTTTATAGCGACCCGACTTCAACACCGCATCAAAGATTCAACTATTGCAAGAGACACAACAGCTGGTACTTTTGTACCTCTTGCAAATGCGAGTGGTACCGCATACAACGTTTTAGAATGGGTTGGCGCGGATGAAGACGGTTTTCGTGGAAATTCCGATACTCTTTTATACCTTCCAAACTGGAGCGGAATTATAGATTTAGACGCAGATATCGGTCAAACTGCAAATATCACATCTCCACAAACCGACACTGCAAAAATAAATACACTTATAGACATTTTGTCGTATGGAAACAGTTCTATCGCCGATGCCGCTCTATATTTTGCAGGAACAACCGATATCAACGGTTATGGATGGGACGGAGCCGCTCTTACAAACCAAAATGCCAGCATACACCCTATCACGTATGGAACAAATGCGAATCAATTTTCATCAAGCATCGCAGGAGTTGATTTTAGCGGTGTGGATGTGTATGAGTATTATAAACTCGCCTGGACTGCATACGCTATCGTTTATACGCCCGGAGTTAACAACAAGGGAACACTCAATCTCTATTATGACTACCAGCCATGGAACGGTGAAAAATATAGTGATACCGATAAAAATATCAAAAATGCGCTTATCATGGAAAATGTAAGCACATTTCAGTTTCGTGCCATAGGTTCCGTTGTAAAGATACAAGTATGTGTCAAAAGTAATTTAGTGGAGGAATATTCATTATGCAAAGAAAAAACTATATTTTAATACATTCCCGTTTTCAAAAAAATCCTAGCAGAAAAAGAGGCGGTTTTGCTATTATTATGGCGATTTCCGTCATTGTTGTTATAGCGACTATTATGGCCCTTTCGCTCTCCCTCACAACACAAACTTCTAAACAGACAACCGACTTGTATCTCTATGAACAGGCTGTACTGCTCTCAAAAAGTGCCACGGAATACGCTCTCTTAGAAATTTCTCAAAACAACTGTATAGACAACCTTAATTTTACTGAAGATATTTATAATATAAATATTGATATGCACTATGTTTATTCAGGGGCTCTGCCGGCCACCTGCACAAACAGTTATTTTACCATCACAACTCCTGAATCCAGCGGCTCCGTTTTAATGGATGTCACGGTAAGCACAAATGCGGCTTCCGAGCCTATAACATTTTTTAGAAGAAGCATTCAAAAATTATAGCAATATAAATTTTCTAAACTTTTTAATGATATAATCTGAATTAAAATATTAAAAGGACTTTTTATGAATATCTCCCTCACAGGAAGACATGTAGACTTAACTGATGCTATTAAAGAACACATGACTACATCTATTGAAACACTTAGCAAATACAATATGGATATTATCTCTATCGGTGTTGTAGCAACTGCTCAGACTAAAAAAACTAAAGAATTTATGATGGTTGAGTTTGCTATCCATCTTTCTCATAAAAATTCAATAATCATCAAACAAAGTGATGAAGATTTATATGTTGCAATTGATTTGGCAATTGCAAGAGCTCAAAAAGCTATGCGCCGTAGTCACGACAGAGGTACGCAACACCAGAAAATCGGTCTCAATGAGATTAAACATGAAACAAACGGCGGAATTAACCTAAGTGAAGCACAAGAAGCTTTAGAAGATGAAATCGTACCTGTTGAATTATCACTTTACAAACCGCGTGAAGTGGAAGATGTACTTCAAGAACTTAAAGACAGTACAAAACTCTTTGACATATTTATAGATAACGAAGGCAAAACTCGTGTTCTTTACAAAAGAAACGATGCAAGATTTGGACTCTATTAAAATCACCTTCTTTGTATATGCCAAACTTGGCATGTACAAACTCAAATAATCCCCAAATCATTTTTAACATTTTTAACTATCTCTGCATCTTCGGCAATATCCACCCATTTAAACTGATTTCCGCTTTGATTCGTCCCTTTTAATAAATCTCCGCTTTTTCTAAATTTTAAATCCAAATTTGCTATCTCAAAGCCACTCATAGTCTTTACAAATTTATCCAACCGCTCCGATGTGCTTTGATTTGTGTACAGGTAACAATAGCCTTTAAGCCCTGTTCTGCTCACTCTACCTCTTAACTGATGCAAGGTAGATAAACCCAAACGTTCCGCACCTACTATTACAACCGTACTGAGTCGTGGAATGGAAATACCCACTTCAACAACCGTCGTTGCTATGAGTATGCTTCCTTTATCACGAAACTCTATAAGTATCTCCTCTTTATCTTTATCTTTGCCGTGCGTAACATATACATTCTCAAAACTTTTTTCCCAATATCCGCGCGCTTCTTCAATGCTCTGGTATTCTAAAACTTCACTTTCTTGAACTAAAGGATACACAAGCAAAACCTGATTATTTTTTTTTACTTCGCTTTTTATATGTTCAAGCAATTCTTTAAAATCACTTTTATGAATAACCTTACTCGTAATATCTTTTTTAAAAGGGGTAGAGGTGATTAAACTCACATCAATGTGTGCCGTTTCAATCATTGCAAGTGTTCTTGGAATCGGAGTAGCGGAGAACTGCAAAAAGTGTGGCTTTTTTGCTCCGCTGCTTACAAGTTTTTCCAACATCTTTCTTTGCGCTGTACCAAAACGATGTTGCTCATCCACCATAACAAGCTCGGCATGTGGAAGTTCTCTGTATAATAGAGCATGTGTTCCGATTATAAAATCAAATGCATTTAAATCTACCTTTTTTGTTTTGTTGGTTACTAAAACAATCTTAGCATGTGGAAGGTATTTTACAGCCTCTTCATAAAGCTGATTTGCGAGTATGGTTGTTGGAGCCATCAAGATGGAACGCTTTGGCGACATCATAACCGCTGAGGCCAAAATGACCATTGTCTTCCCGCACCCTACATCTCCTACTATCATTCTTTTTGCGGCTACATTTTTAGACAAGTCTTGTTTTATCTCTTCAATTGTCTCTGTTTGTTCTTTTGTCAGCTTAAAAGGCAAAGTTTTTGCCCATTCAACATAATCATTGCTTCCACATGCCAAAGGCTCAAAATATCTTCTCTTGTTCGCCACTTGTTTCATGTAAGAAAACAGCTCCGTATATTTGAGTGCATCTATTGTTTTTTGACTCAATGCCTTCATTTGCAAAATTTCGTCTGCCGGAAAATGAAGTTTCAGTATCTCCTCAATAACCTCACTGTTTAAACCTTCTGATTTTAAGTTTTCATAGGTTAAATTTTGCGATATAAATCGAACCATAACATCCGCTCTCAAAGCCGACTTATACTTTGGAGTAATGTTACCGACTGTTGTAACTTTTCTTGGCATACTCATTGTACAGTTGCCGATACTGCATTCTATAACCCCGTAAAAATAATCTCTCTCCCCGACCTTATACTGATGAAGCATATAGGGCTTTGGGTGAAAAATAACTCCATGAACGGTATGTCCAAAGTTATGAGCAAAAAAGTTTATCTGAATGGAGTTTGGAGCGCGGTGCACGGATTCAACAGTCGCATCTATGAGTTGTGGCATGTGGATTTTCATTTTCTCGTGAAGACGCAAATCTTCATAAGAATGCGGAACGATAAGAGCAAGTTCGCACCACGCGGTAATACCTAGTTTTTTAAACTTGCTGTCTTGCTCTTGAGTAAGCTGCATATTCCCTCTATTTGATTCAATATAAACTATTTTATCAAATATTCAATACATTGTTATAAATATGGCAAAATGCAATAAAATAACTAATTATTTCGTAACAATCGCATAACTGAGTTGATTTATCTCTTTGTGAGATTTGATAAACTCATTTAAATCTTTTAAATCTAAAGTTTTTATGAGTGCCAACTCTTTGTCAGAATAGCCAAGTTCTTGCCCTTTGTAAAACTCTAAAAATGTTCGGTTGAGTCTTTGGCTCATTGTCTCGACTCTCAGAGGCTCGCTTCCCAACATAAACTTTTTAGTTTGCTCAAGCTCCTCTTGTGTTACTCCATTTTTTACAAACTCAGCAATAACCTCATTTACAGTTTTTTGCGCTTCTTTAAGAGATTCTATTTTTGTTTGCAAATATCCGCTAAAAGAACTACTTGATTTGCTAATACTCACTCGGGCATACGCAGAATATGCCAAACCTCTTTTTACTCTTATTTCTTCCATTAAGCGTGAACCAAAACCACCTGTTCCAAGTATAAAAGCGGCCACTCTTGCCTTGTAATTATCTTCAGAATTCTCACGCATATTGTAAGGTGAACCAAAATAAATATAAGCCTGCTGTGTATCTTTTAAAAGAATGTTTTCTTTTGGTTTATCGTTTGGCATAAAGTTTTTAACCGCACTTGCTTCACCCTTTGGCATCTCTTCAATAATTTTAGAAACTTTCTCTTTTGCTTTTTCCAAATCAACATCGCCGCCAAGAGCAACAATGACTCTAGAACTTACAAGATGATTTTTGATAAAAGTTTCAACATCACTCAACTCGATGCTTTTTACGCTTTGTATTGTTCCAGAAGAGGGATGAGACAAAGGAGTTCCCTCAAACATAATAAACTTTAACGCATTTGAAGCCACATAATCAAAATCATTTTCTTTTGAACTCAAAGAACCCACGGTGATAGTTTTTACTTTACTGATAGTCTCTTCACTAAAATTCGGGTCCTTTAAAAGAGCATTGAAATATTTTAATCCCTCATCAAACTCCTCCTTTAAACAACTCATCTCTACTACAAAAGTTTCTTCTCCCGTTGAAGCCGATATGTGAATCGCTTTAGCTTCTAAAGCTTCTGCATACGCGCTGCTTCCCAATTCTTTTGTGCCCTCACCCATAACTTTTGAGCTAAACTTTGCCAAACCTGCTTTGTCTGTATCCGTAATGGTTCCGGCATTTGTAAAAATGAACTGTATTGTAACAAGCGGCAAACGCTTGTCGCTCTCAAAAATAACCGGTATTTTTAAACCTTTTGTTTCTATATAATCTATTGTCGCTGCCATTATTATCTGTCCTAAAATTAAAAATATTAATAGTGATTTCATTTATGCAAATTTCTCTAAAGTTTCATAAGCGGTATTTCTTATCGCCGGAATTTCACCGATGTCGCGTATGAGTCGTACCATCTCTTCTTTTGCCATTCTAAAACCGGCACCTGCACTTCTAACAACATTTTCTTCCATCATCGTTGAACCTAAGTCATTGGCTCCAAACCTTAAAGCCATCTGACCGATGTACGGGCCCTGCGTAACCCAGGAACTTTGGATATTTGGAACATTATCCAAATACAGTCTCGCAACTGCCAGAAGTCTCAGGTAACGGTTTGAAGATGGTTTTTCCATATCAGGAATAAGTCTTAAAAGTTCAGTGTTTTGCCCTTGAAAACTCCACATAATAAACGCTCTAAAACCACCTGTCTCATCTTGAAGTGCACGAATCATATCCAAATGTTCTATGATATCTTCATCCCTCTCAATGGTTCCATACATCATCGTTGCGGTTGACTTTATGTCAAGTTTATGCGCTTTGCGATGAATATCCACCCAAACATCCGAGTCAATCTTCTTGGGTGCAATAATGTCTCGAACCTTATCACTTAGTATTTCCGCTCCTGCTCCGGGGATAGAAGCCAAACCTTTTTCTTTGAGACGCTCTAAAACCTCTTCAACACTTATGCGAGAGACTTTTGCGATAAAATCTATCTCTATGGATGAAAAACCGTGGATGGTGATTTGTGGATATTTTGTATGAATATGTCCGACTAAATCCTCATACCATTCTATTTTCAGTTTAGGATGCACTCCCCCTTGAAAAAGTATCTGCGTTCCGCCAATCTCTAAAAGTTCGTCTATCTTCGCATCAATCTCATCAAAAGTAAGAACATACGCATCCGCATCTTTTTCATGTCTGTAAAAGGCGCAAAACTTGCAATCCACCCAGCAGATATTCGTATAGTTGATATTTCTATCGACCACAAAGGTTGTAATCCCTTTTGGATGGAGCTCTTTCTTGCGAGCACTTGCCATGCGACCAAGCTCTTTGAGGTCAGCGTTTTTAATTAAGTCTAAGGCTTCTTCTTTTGTTAATCTTTTCATTTGCTTGCTTTATCCGTTATTTTGTCTAATCCCTCATCTATTTTCATTACCGCTTCATTGTTTTTAAAGCCATGAATGCCTTGAAGCCACGTTGCATTTCTATAAGCCAGTTTCACTTTATTTTCACTGTCTCTGTACACTAAAACTTTCAGAGGTAAGTCCAATGAAGCTAAAATATTTTCTTGCATTAACGGAGTTCCAAGCTCTGGATTTCCAAAAATAATAAGCTTGGATTCCTGTATTTGCATGCCAACCATTCCTGCATTTCCTTGATGATTGATAATGGCAAACACGCCCATTCCTTTGCTTTTAACTATATCTTTGATATTTTCAATCGTTTGCGAAACACTATACTTGCTCTGTTTAATAATAATATCATTTGCAAGCAAAGTGATTCCACATGCCACAATGAGTAATAATTTTTTCACTATTTCCACCCTTCATTTTTCGGATTTATTTCTTTTTTTCTAAAAAATACATGATATATTCCCAGCATCATAAGCATTCCAACAAAAATTCCACCTAAAACTTGAACCCAAGCCGCAATATTTAATGTTTTATTCAAAATTTCTGCGTGCATTTTTTTATCTATCGTAATTTCTGCCATTTTTGCTATGTGTGTCATTGCAGATACCGCCAAATTTCCTTTTGGTATATCTTGATGACAAGAGATACACATGCCCTCACGGTCTAACTTGTCTCTTTGCTCTTTGCTCAGCGGAGCAGAAAGTGTCCAGTGATGCCCGAGTGTTTGAAGCTGTGTGCCGTTTTCGTCTAAAAATCTGGAATAATCATATTTAAGATTGAGGATTGCGGGAATCTGCTCATCGACAATCGTCGGCAATATTTTCCCCTCTGCACTCATAATATCTGTAATCGTCGTAAGAGATGGGTCTTTCACACTGCTTTTTGTTCCTCCGATTCCCATTCCCATAGCTTTGGGGGAGGTGTGACAACTCTCGCAACTTCTTGATTCTTTTGAAATCGTATGCGGTTGAATCGGTGCCATATCAATAGCATTTTGACCTTCATCCCCTGCCCCTTCAACATTTGGAATCTTATAAATATGATTCTGAAGCAAAGCTTTTCCGTCTTTTCCTATAACAGTTATGGTTGTTTGGCATCCCGGCACGGTCGGAGAGATTCTTCCTTCTCCGTTTTGTGAAAGCGGCGGGTCTTCCCATCTTAAAAAACTTCTCGTCTCGGTAACTTTCCCATCTACAAGATATTTTTTCAAATCTTTCATCCCGCCTGTTTTTCCATGAATATCCTGATCATGCGAGGCTGCTAAATAATCCGGATTTTGTTTTCCCTGCGAATAATCAATTTTCACATGACAGCCATAACACTGGGGAGCCCAAGTTGCGTGACATGTATAACATTCCATATTATCGGTATGCGCGGAAATTGTATCCATTGCAAGCAAAGCTTTTTTGGAAAGTTTTTCCTGCTCTTTTAATTTTTTAAGCGGTGTGAGTTCTATGTCTTTTCCGCTTGCCAAATGCACTATAATTTTATCGCCCTCTTTTACCGCATGTACAAGAGGATTTCCGCGAGCCGTCAAAAGGTAACCATCCCGAGGCTCATTAAAACTTCCCTGCTTCAAATACTCAGCCATTGTTTGAGTGGTACCTCTGCCTTCACCCCTTGCGTGCTGTGTGCTAAACTCATCCGAATATCCAAGCGGCAATTCCCAAGGATACGCTTTTGTAGTTCCATGGCAATCCTGACATTCCACCTCAACGGCAGCGGCATTCGCCCCGCCTAAAAATCCATCCCCATGCAAATCGTTGGATGTGTGACAATCCTGACACAGCATCCCTTTTTGGAAGTGAATATCTTCTTGCATATGCATATATCTTTTTGTATGAAGTTTTGGCTGTTCATTTCCGCTTTCATCAAAAGTTGAACTGTACGCACTCTCCATCAAACCTTGGTACGAAACACCTATTCTTTTTCCGCGGTTATGGCATGTGGAACATGTTTCAACCGGAACTCCGGAGTATTCGACTTTATGTACTTTTACTTTTACATCACGGGAGGACTGGATGGAGTGTACTAAGAGATGTCCGGGATTTTTTTTATTTATGCTTTTATCTTTACCCTCATAATAGCCTTCATTGGAGTAAGGGATATGACAAGAAGCACAGCCTATTCCCCTGTAATCGCCGCGAACCTGTCTCCCTTTAGAACCTGTATGACATCGAAGGCATTCTTGGCGAAGATAGGTATATACTGCAAGGGATGGGTCTTTTTGTACTTCGTCTGCACTCGGAGCAGCGGGAAGCTCTCTCATTTGAGAAGGAAAAGCCTGAGGTTCCATAGAAGAGAGTTTTTGCATATAATTTCTATATGCCTCCGTTCCAAGTCTTTTATGTGCATCTTCCGGATTTTGTGTAACGTAGGTACCCACGTCATGCTGATAACCGTTTATTGCTCCAAAACTCCAAAGTGCGCCTTGAATCTTACCCTGTTCGGTCATCATTAAAGAATTCATCTGAGAGGAGATTTGATTTTCATGGCACGTGCCGCATGTATTTTGGTTAATCCAAGTGCTGCCGGGTGCCGGGTAAAATTCTTTTGGACCTTTGTTTGTTTTAAAATATTTGACTGTTCCCGAATGCGCTTTGTCTTTGTTTTTACTCTCAGGAGTTCCGCCATGACAAACGATACAATCGTTACCGATGTGCCCGGCTTTGTCTGCCACTCTTAGTATTGCCTTCATCATATCAGAGTTTTTATCTCTGATATCTTCTATCCCTTTATGGCAAGAGATACACTCATTTGCACCAAAAAGGATAGTAGTAAAAAACAAAACTAATAAAGCAATTTTTTTCATACTTTATATTTGTTTGTCTCTTGATATTGCGTCTAAAACACCGTTAATGAATTTTGGGGATTGCTCTGTTCCGAATGCTTTTGTAATCTCAACCGCTTCATTGATAACAACAGCGGAATCAAGTTCGCCAAAAAGTATCTCATAACACGCGAGTCTGAGCGTAGCTCTCTCAATGCTTCCTAGTCGCTCAAAATCCCACTCTTTTAAATGTTCTATAATCGCTTTATCCACAGGCTCCAAATTTTTCATAACACCGTCAAAAAGGGCAAGTGCAAAATCCTTTTGCTTATTGCGGATTTTTTTCTCTTCTAAAATTTCATCTGTATGCTCTGCAATGTTTCCGTTTCCCAAGTCATAAGCATAAAGCAAACTCACTACCGCCATTCGGGCATGATGTCTTGTAGCCATGCTTATTCACCTATCGCTTCATATAAATCAAGCATCTCTATTACAACCGTCATCGCTTCAAAACCTTTATTTCCTGCTTTTGTTCCGGCTCTTTCGATTGCCTGCTCGATAGTATCGGTTGTTAAAAGTCCGAATGAAACCGGTTTTCTGTGTTTTAAACTTACCGTTGCAATCCCTTTTGTAGCTTCAGCAGATACATAATCAAAGTGTGGAGTAGAACCGCGGATAACTGCGCCAAGCGCACAAACTGCGTCATATTTTCCGCTTACCAAAAGCTGCTCGATTACCATCGGAAGCTCAAACGCACCCGGTGCTAAAACATGAGTGATATCTTCATCATTTCCGCCGTGACGAGAAAATGCATCTTTTGCACCCTCAACAAGTCTATCTACTATAAAATGGTTCCATCTTGTACTTACGATAGCAATTTTTTTGCCATTAATTACTTTTAATTTGCCTTCGATTAACTTCATACTACTTCCTTATATTGCTTGAATTTTTTTAATTTTGTTTACAAGAGCACTAAGCTCTTCAAGTTTTATCATATTTGGGCCGTCACTCAGAGCTATGCTCGGGTCAAAGTGTGTCTCAAAAAAGAAACCGTCCACTCCGACTGCTGCTGCTGCACTTGCTAAATAGGGAACCATCGAGCTGTCTCCGCCTGTTTTGCCGCCAAGTGCTCCGGGCATCTGAACAGAGTGCGTTGCATCAAAAATAGTCGGAGCAAATTCTCTCATAATGACCAAAGAGCGCATATCAACAACAATATTGCCATAGCCAAAAGAGGAGCCTCTCTCACACAGATAGACTCCGTGTTTTTTGGAGTTTTCATAACTCACTTCATCACAGCCGCGCGTTTTAAGAACTTTTGCTACCGAGTATTTCATATCGGGAGGGTTAATAAACTGCCCTTTTTTGATATTTACCTCTTTGGTAGTTTTTGCACATGCCACGAGCAAGTCCGTCTGACGACATAAAAAAGCCGGAATTTGAAGCATATCTACAACCTCGGCTACACTTGGCACCTGATGTGATTCATGCACATCCGTTACCACTTTATAGCCAAAATCATTTTTTACTTTTTCTAAAATTCGAAGTCCCTCTTCAAGACCAAGCCCGCGAAAACTATCCAATGATGTTCTGTTTGCTTTGTCAAAACTCGACTTGAAATAAAAATCTATAGAGCTATCTTTGTGATAAACCTCTAAAGACTTTGCAATTTTAAAAATGTTTTCTTCACTCTCAATAACACAAGGTCCTGCCAATAATGTCATAATTTTACCTTTTAAAAAATAGGAAATGATTATATCATAATGGTTTTAAACTAAAGTTATTTTGCTCTGGCTACCATTATTCCTGCAAAAATGATAAGCACTATTCCACATGCCATCATGAAGTCAGGCAAAGAGTCGCCCATCAGCGTTCCGACAATAATTGCAAAAATGATATTTGTATAACTCACCGCCCCGACAATTCCCGCTTTGGTTTCCCCATACGCCTTTGTCATGTAATACTGAGAAAGTGTTGCAAGAACACCCATTCCGGCTATATAAAACCATACAATTCCCTGCGGCATAATAAATTCTCCAAGCATAAAATCAAGTTCCGGCATGTGGAGATAAGGTGAAATAATCAAGAGTATCAAAGGTCCTATCGTCCCAATCAGCATAAATGACATAACGATTGCTCTGGTATCGTAATAGTTTCTCAGTTCTCTCACAGAGGTGTATGCAAGAGCCGCGCCGACTCCGCTAAAAATACCTAAAATATCGTATTTGGAAAAACCTATGCCGCCGGGCTGGGTTATAAAAAGTATCCCGATGAAACCGATGATAACAGCGAACCAAGCTTTGAATGTTAATTTTTCATTTAAAAACAGCCATGCAAACACAGCGGTAAATATGGGTGCGGTTTTTGAAAAAGTCGCGGCATCTCCAAGAGGAATATGTGCAATATTATAAAAATAAGCCAAAAGTGCGCTAAAACCCATAAACCCTCTAAAAAAAAGCAAAAGAGGCTTTCCCCCAATATTTTTCATTGGAGATTTGTAAATAGCAAAACCAATCAGCACAACACCGAAAATATTTCTAAAAAACACCACTTCTAAAGAGCTCATGTAGGCACTTGAAAGCTTTGCAAAGGCTCCCATTATGGCAAACAAAAATGAGGAGAGCAACATATACTTTACGCCAAGGTTTAAATCATTTATTCGTTTCATAAGGGCAATTATACCCATTCATAATTATGTTGTATAATTCCAAAAATTTATTAAGATTCTACGAAGGACAAATATGGGAAACATTATACTTTTTGCAATTTTAGGAGCTGTTTTTTATTATATATTTAAAAGCTACAAAACGTATGCGAGTGAGTATTCGCAAGCGGCTTTTAAAAATATGAAAATTACAAAAGAAACGCTTGAGCACAGCGACTTGGGTCTGTTTGTCGCACTTGTGGCAAAAGTTGCAAAGGCCGACGGCAAAGTCGATGCGCTTGAAGCTGAACTTGTAGGAATTATGTTTGATGATATTTCAGCAGTTTTTCCTGAGCCCCAAAAGACAAAAGATATCTTAAAACAAATCTTTAATGAGCAAAAAGAAAGATATGACAATCTGGAACAAATTGCGGCAACTCTAGGCAAAGCGATAAAAAGAGACAAAGCAAAACAGCATCAGTTTATAGGATTTTTAATCCAGCTTGCCTTTGTGGACGGGGAAGTGAGCAAAAGTGAAGAAGATGTTTTAAGCACGATTGCAGAATCTTTTGAAATCGATCCAAATCTCTACCACGCCATCTTTGATCAGTTTGAAAAAATTATTAAAAATATTCATCCAAAAGCCAATATACAAGATGCTTACAAACTTTTAGGGGTAAATGAAAGTGATGATATGGACGCAATAAAAAAAGCGTACAGAAAACTCATCAGAGAATATCATCCAGACATTATCAAATCACAAGGCAAAGATGAAGAGTATATGAAAGAAGCCACAGAAAAAACTCAAGAGATAAATCAGGCCTACGAGATGATTAAAAATGCTAAAAAGTAAAAATGTCAGCTAAGAGTATTATACAAACTCTCTTTGTATTGTTTCTTTCATTCTTAGATTTGACAGCCAATGAAGACGGCTCTCTCCTTTTTCACGGGAACTGCATCACCTGCCACTTTGAAACCAAAACTGTATCTGCCCCGTCGGTTGTTGATTTCAAAGAGCATTATTTAAGAGCTTTCCCCAAAAAAGAGGACTTTGTAAACTATATGTCCATCTGGGTACAGCATCCAAAAGAAGAAACTTCCATTATGCTTGAATCCGTTGAAAAGCATGGGATTATGCCTGAACTCGGTTTTGACTTGGAGACGCTCAAAGAGATTTCTGAATACATTTATGAAACAGATTTCAAAAACAAGCACAAAGGGCACAAAGATTAATTTTTAAAATCTCTTTCCCAAAAAAAATCTATCCAGTCATCTGCTTCATTTATCCAAAAATGGGGCTCGTACACAGACGTTTTTTTATAAAAAAGTGTTGCCGATTTAAACTCAATCTCACTCGCTCCACATGCCAAATAATTCATAACGGCTTTGAGCGTATCGCCGCTGTCTGCTATATCATCCACAACTAAAACTCTTTGCACATCACCAAAAGAACATCTCCCGCAGATTGTAAGTTCTTCCCTCTTGTTTGCTGCATCATAAAGTTCGGTTCGTATGGTTTGAACGTCTCGTATATTTAAACCCTCAGCCAGCGCATGCGAAAGCGTTAAGCCACCTCTTGCTATACCTATAATCGCCTGTGGATTAAACTCTTTTATTTCTTGTATCAACGCGTTTGCATCATTTTTAAAATTTTCATAAGCATAATATTTCATAAGCGTAATTATACCTCGCAAGCATTATTTAAAACTTTTAAAATTAGAAATTTTTCCCTTTAATAGAATAAAAAATTAGCATATTTGATTTAATTTGGAGAGAATAGAGATAAATGTTAGTTAATAAATATTATTTAAGATTACGCTAGTATAATTTACCGACAATAATATAAAAAGGAGATCAAATATGATCAAAATACTTTCTTCAATAGCATTAGCAGGCCTAGTAGCTGCGACAATGAGTGGCTGTGGTGCGGCTCCTGCTCCAGAAGCAGAACCGGATTTTCGTTGCAAGCAAGAAAACGTATTAGCTCCTAAGTGGACTTGTATTCCTATGGTTGAAGGTGCCTACGCCGGTGTTGGTGTTGCTCCAAAAAGTGCAGCGGGCATGGGCTTTATGCAAAGAGAAGCTTTGGCTAACGGTCGCTCTAATTTAGCACAACAAATCAAATCTCAGGTAAAAGACAAAGTTGAAACTTTTACGCGTGCAACAGGTGCCGGTGATCAAGAAACGGTTGATAAAGTAACAACAGCCGTATCAAAACAAGTAGCAAAAGTAGATTTGCAAGGTTCAAAAATGACGGATTCTTGGACTTCACCATCAGGCAGTCTTTACCTGTTAGTAACCGTTCCTGAATCTACAGTAAATGGTGAAGTTAAAAATGCCGTTAAATCTAGTTTTAAAAATGATCAGGCATTATGGCAACAATTTCAATCTAAAAACGCTTTAGAAGGTTTAGAAAAAGAATTCCCAACTGACTAATGAAGAGTTTTTTAGCTTTTTTGCTTCTAGCACTGTTGGCTTTTTCGGGTTGCAGTAAGCCCAAGTCGGCAGTGGTGGAAGATTTCAGTCCTTCTTGGATAATGAATCCAAACCAAAATGGTAAAGTTGGTGCTGTCGGAACAGCGTATAGACACTATAAAGGTCTTTCTTATCAGAGAAATCTTGCTATTACTCGTGCTTTAGATGAGATGGCACTTCAAAGAGGTGTAAAAGTTTCTTTAAGTATGATCAAGAAAGAACATCTGAAAAATGATAACGTGTCTACTACCATAGATATTGACAGTTCATACACGTCCGACTCAAGCACTATTACCGCACATATAGAAGAAGCTTGGCAAGATCCAAAAACCCAAGAGTTCTTTATCTGGCTTGTACTAGACTAAATCTTCTCTTTTTGAGAAGATTTCACCCTTCAACTATTATTTAGATATAATTCCCAATAAGATTTAAACTCTTCACTATTTTACTACTCACAAGGCAAGTCATGAAAAAAATCGCCATTATTGGTCGCCCAAATGTTGGAAAAAGCTCATTATTTAATCGTTTAATGAAAAAGAGAGATGCAATAACATCCGATATAGCTGGAACAACAAGAGATGTCAAAAGAAGAAATGCGGTCATCATAGACAAACGAGTTGAGCTTTTAGACACCGGCGGGCTAGATAAAGGGTGTGAGTTATACGATAAAATCAAAAAAAAGTCACTTGAAACAGCGCACAAAGCTGATATTGTTTTATTTATGGTTGATGGCAAAGGTTTGCCCGAAGAAGAGGATAAAAAGTTGTTTTATGAGCTTCAAAGCCTTGGTAAGGATGTTGCCCTCGTTGTAAATAAAATTGACAATGACAAAATGCAAGAGAAACTTTGGGATTATTATGAGTTTGGTACGGATGCTATTTTTGGAATATCCGTATCTCATAACAGAAGCGTTAACGCTCTCATCGACTGGATTTACGCGCATGTTCCCGAGAGTGATATTATTGTAGATGAGGAAACAGAATCACAAGAAGCTGAAGATGAAACAGAAGACGATAATGATGAATATGACTTTTTTGAAGGTGTTTCGGATGATAACAATGAAGAAGGTGATGACTTTTTTTACACTGATGAAGAAGAAGTAGAAGATAACTCCATTTTTGCTCAAAATGATATGATTAAAGAGTTCGATGAAAATGATATTAATCATATTAAAATTGCAATTATCGGCCGCGTAAATGTTGGAAAAAGCTCTCTTCTTAATGCGCTGTTAAAAGAGGAACGTTCAGTTGTGAGCAGTGTAGCCGGAACGACCATTGACCCGATAGATGAAAGCATTGAATACAAGGGAAAACAATTAACTTTTGTTGACACGGCAGGAATTCGAAAAAGGGGAAAAATCACAGGTATTGAAAAATTTGCTCTCATGCGAACAACAGAGATGCTTGACAGTGCAAATATGGCACTCGTTGTTTTAGATGCAAGTGAGCCTTTTTTAGATCTTGATGAAAAAATAGCCGGGCTTGTAGATAAAAACAGGTTGGCGTGTATCATCGTCTTAAATAAATGGGATATTGCCAAAAGAGAAGATTACGATAAAATAATTCTTGAAGTAAGAGACAGATTTAAATTCTTGGCTTATGCGCCGATTATCACTCTGTCTGCGAACACAAAACAAAGAGTTGAGAAGCTCCATGATATGATTTTAGAGATAAACGATAACTATTCTCAGAGAATTACAACTTCAAAACTGAATGAAGCTATGGAAAAAGCGTTAAGAAGGCATCAGCTTCCGAGTATGCGCGGTCAAGTTATCCGCATCTATTATGCAACCCAATATGAAACACGACCGCCAAAAATAGCTATTGTTATGAATAAACCAAAAGGTCTTCACTTTACTTACAGAAGGTACCTCACAAATAAACTCAGAGAAGCCTTTAATTTTACGGGGACTCCCGTACTGTTTAAGGCGAAAAAAAGAGGTGATAAATAGTATTTGAGAGTAGATTATGTGTTTTCATGCACATAATCTACTCAATCGGTTAAAATGGCCTTATTATCACCATTGCTACAATAATAAGCAGTAAAACAGTTGGAACTTCATTATACATACGGAAAAACTTTCCACTTTTGGCACATTTGTCTTCCAATAGTCGTTTTCTCATCACATTTAAAGAAAAGAAATATACCATTAAGAATATTACAAAAAGTATTTTAGTATGAAGCCATCCGCCTGTGGATAAAATATTTACCCCGCTATAATGGGAAGTAGAGAGAAAAATTAAAGCTATTCCGCTGATAACTGTTGCCCACATGGCAGGAACACCTATATATTGGTATATTTTAAACTCCATAACTTTAACAACTTCAACAAAACCTGCATTTTGCGCATTTTCTGCATGATACACAAACAGTCTTGGCATATAAAACAAAACTGCAAACCAAGAAATCATAGAAATAATATGAAACCAAACTATCCAATTGTACATAAGAATCCTTTAAAAATTTGTCTCTATATAAAGAGTATTATAGTTAGAGCCACCGCGTCTCACACCATTTATCAAACCATAAACACCTGAACGATGTTTTATTGCCCAGCCTAAGGAAGTTCCATAAAGTGGCTTATATCCAAGTAATTTCCCCAACTCAAAATCTAAACTAAAATCTATATAATTTAAAATTTTTGAATTATTTCCGGCCGGTTCTTGTGACTGTGCTTCTTTATATTCAGTCGATAAAATGCCGCTTGTGTAAGAAACTCCTTCTCCAAAACCTAGCCTTACCCTCTTGTCTAAAAAATCAAAATTCCAATACGCCTTTATATAAAAAGTGCTTTCATATATATCATCTTGCAATCCATTTTCATCAAAACGGCTCAATCCAACTTTAAAATAAACATCCATTGGCAGCTCATACATATTTTTTCTCAAAAGATAGCCGCCGTCCAAGGCCAAAACCCTTAAATCCTCAGGGTATGACCTTATATCTCCTGAGAGTATTTGACCAAAGTCACTATCGGTCACCTTCCCGTATGCTAGTCTTAATGAATAATCATCACTTGCAAGCATATTTACAAATAAAAAAACAAAAACAAAAAATTTCAAAGAAGATTTCCTAAGCAGAAAAGAATGAGAGGTTTGCACATGCCAAAATTAGGCATGTGGAATTAAGCATCTAGTGTTTCTAAATCTTTAATAGATTCAGATTGTTTAGAAGTAACCTTTCCATGTATACGACGAAGTGCTTTTGAAGCTCTTTCTATCGCCAAATCAATAGCTGTATCTAAATCATCATCACTTTGATTGATTACAACCGGCTGAGCGTGCGCAATATGAATATCAAACTCCACTGCAACACCTTTTTTTTCTGTTGAAATATTGACATTAACAGTAGTAATATCCAACTGAAATTTTTTAAAAGCATCAACTGCATCTTCCACATGAGACCTTACACCGCCATGCAGAGCAACACCTTTTGAACGAATTTGTACATTCATAATAAACCCTTTGTCTGTAGTAGAACTACTTTTTTAAATATGTCTAAATCATAACAAATTAAAGCTGAAAAGGTAATGAGAAGTATTTAAATTAATTCAATTTGATATAATGTTACAAAAAAAATCTAGGAAATATATTATGAGAGTATTAACAGGTATTCAGCCATCAGGAGATTTGCATATAGGAAACTATTTCGGCTCAATAAAACAGATGGTGGATGCACAAAAGAACAGTGATACTTTTGCTTTTATAGCAAACTACCATGCAATGACAAGCGGCGGTAAGGATTTATCAAAGCTAACAATGCAGTGTGCAACGGATTTTTTAGCACTTGGAATTGAACCTGATAAATCAACATTTTGGGTTCAATCTGATGTAAAAGAGGTACTGGAACTCTACTGGATTTTATCCTCTTTTACTCCTATGGGCTTGTTGGAACGTGCTCACAGCTATAAAGACAAAACAGCTAAAGGCATCGCGGCAAACCACTCTCTTTTTTCATATCCTGTTTTAATGGCAGCAGATATTTTACTTTTTAACTCAGATGTGGTTCCGGTTGGAAAAGATCAGATTCAACATGTGGAGATTGCAAGAGATATCGCTATAAAATTTAACAATCAATACGGAGACATCTTAACTCTTCCGAATTTTAGAGTTCAAGAGGAAGTTCAAACCGTTCCTGGAATTGACGGACAGAAGATGTCTAAAAGCTATGGAAATATCGTCAATATTTTTGGTGATGAAAAAAAACAAATGAAAACAATCAAAAAGATTGTTACTCAAAATGTCGCGGTTGAAGAGCCAAAAGAGTATGAAACATGTAATGTTTACAATATGGCAAAGCTCTTTTTAGAGGGAGACAACCTCAGAGCACTTCAAGAGAGGTATAAAAGGGGCGGAGAAGGCCACGGTCACTTTAAAATATATCTTGGAGAAGTTATGTGGGAATATTTTAGAGAGTTTAGAGAAAAACGGGAATATTTTGAAAAGCATCAAGAGGAAGTGAGAAATATTTTAAATATCGGAGCAAAAAAAGCAAAAGAAACAGCTTTGCCGATGATAGAAAAGATAAGGTCTGTGACAGGAATAAAATACTAAATAAAAATGCTTTTTCTTGACATAGATTAAGATAATTCGCACGCGAGTTAGATATAATACTTTTCTACTAAAGCCGCGCTTTATGTTAGAAATTGTGTGAAATTCAAGGAGAAAAGAATGCGTGTTATTCTTATGTTGAGTATTTTGGTAATGAGCATATATGCAAAATCATTATTTAGCAACACTAGTCAAGTGGATAATGGTATATATATCGGAGCATTAAAAAATCTGGTTGAGGCGACACAAAAGACTCGCGGTACTACAAATGCCTATATAAACGGTAACGAATCCGCTTTACTGTTAATATACAACTATAGATCTGACATGAAAAAAGCTATTGGAACTATGGAATCACTCTCCCTGTCAGAGGATCCGGTGGTAAACACCCGAGCTACGGCAATCAGCAGATCATTGATTACTTTAAACAGCAAAGCACTCAAGCTTAGTTCAGAGGAAGCTTTTGATGCATACACAGAGAATATAGCTCAAATTCTCATGCTTGCACAAACGATAAGCAAAAAGAATTTTGGAGACCTCAATCCTTTTGGTAAAGAAGCTGCTACGGTTATGATGGAAACCATCTTGCCCTTAACAGAAAATATAGGTCAATTAAGAGGCTTAGGCTCCGGTGCGGCTGCAAGGGGAACACTCAATAAAAAGCAACTCTATCAGCTAAAAGCACTCTTGGCGGAAGTTGAACATCTTCAGTCTGTTTTTTACGCAAATATGAGAACTATTAATGCGAAATACAAAAATAAATACAAAGATGATTTGGAACGCAGTCTGATGCTAAGCGAAAAGTCAATTGAAGAATTTAGTAAAGTAACCAAAGAAGGGATTCTAAAAGATGCTCCAAATATGGATTCAAGTGAATACTTTGACAAAGGAACGAGTGCTATTACGGACATTATATCCATTTTCGATATGAACAACAAAGCGATTATGGAAGATTCTAAAGGATGGATATAAAGCCTAGAAATAGGCTTTATACTTTTTAATATTATTTAAGTTTCAAACTAGTAGATACGATAAAAAATTTCTCTGACCAAATTGCTTCTTTGAGATTTAAGATTGATTTCACTTCATCATTTACCAAACGGAAAGATAATTTCACATCTACAAAAGTCGCACCTTTTACAGTCGGTACTTTTAATATTTTTGTTCCATTTGCAGGAATACTCATATCTTTTGTTGAACTGAGAGCCAAATGGGGAATAGTTGGCTTGTCTCTCTTGCTTGTATAGTGTCTTGTTAATGAAATGGAGCTATTTTCAAGTTCACTCAAGCCTTTTTTATAAGATAAATCAAGTATTAATTCACGAGAGCCAAAACCGCTTGGAATATTATGCGGCTGAGGATTTGAAATAGTAATAACTATTTCGTCCCCTTGTTGCAATAAACTAAGTTCCAATGCATCTTCCCACATGCCGGCAGAATGCGCCCCTGAAAAACCGTGCCCTCGTATTTCTCTCTCTTTAACTTTTCCTTTATCAATTTTGAGTGATGCCGCCGCGCCAAGCTGCACTTCTCCCATGTGGCAATCAACACAAGATTTTTTATCTTTTTGATATTCACTTTGCATGTCCGTAAAAACTAAGCCTTCTACAGATTTATCATTTGCATGACACACAAAACATAACTGTTCAGAGTTATTGCTCATAAAATCACGGTGCTCCACTTTATGATAGGGAGAGGAAGCATCATTGTACGGGCCGGTCATTATCCCTGATTTACTCCATTCTACACGGTGTATTCCTCTTATAGAGGCATCTTTGTCTGCATGTATTTTATCAATATTGTGACAAACGATACAGTTAATTCCCTCATTAAGCGTATCGCTGCTGAGGGCTTGATTTACTTTTGAGCCTTTGTCCAATTCCATTACAGCCATAATTTCATAATTCATATCTGTACTCGTAACAGAAATTCTTGGATTATGACATGCCGCACATTCGACTTTTACACCATTCAAGCTTTTTCTTGTTTTTCTGCTCACATAATCAATTGTGGCACGAAAATACTCATCGCTTTCGTAGTGAGATTTAGCATGCCAAGATTCATCCCACTCTTTTACTATGCGCAAATGACACGCTTTGCAGCTTTGCGATTTTTGAAATCTCTCATCAACTTCCACGACCTTAGCACCAAACATTACACTAGTAGCAAGAAAAATCGCTAAAACTGTTTTCATTTATCTCTCTCTTTTTTTATCTAACCAAACCATTAAGCCTTTTTGGGCATGAAGTCTATTTTCAGCTTCATTAAAAACAATCTCCGAATGTTTTTCTAAAACACTCTCTGAAACTTCTTGCCCTCGATAAGCCGGCAGACAGTGTAAAAATCTTGCATCGCTATGAGCCGTGTCCATCATACTATCATCAACCATATAGCCGGAGAATGCTTTAATTCTCTCTTCTTTTTCATCTTCTTGTCCCATTGAAGCCCAAGTATCCGTAGTAACAATAGTAGCACCGCGGACAGCTGTTTTAGGGTCATTTGTTTGAGTAATAACCGCTCCGCTCTCCTCAGCCATTTTTAAAGCTACTTCCAAAATTTTCCTATTGACTTCATACCCTTTTGGGGTTGCGATTCTAAGTTCAAAACCAAGCTTAGCCGCAAGCATCAACCATGAGTGCGTCATATTATTTCCATCACCGATATATGCAACAATTGCTCCATCAGCGACTCCATACTCAACCATTGTCATATAGTCGGCTAGAAGCTGAACAGGGTGAAAAGAATCTGTCAAACCGTTTATAACAGGGACTCTGCTATAAGAAGCAAATTCTTCTATCATGGAATGTTCAAAAGTTCGAATCATAACCATGTCACACATGCTTGAAATAACCCGTGCTGTATCTTTTACCGGTTCGCCGCGGCCAAGATGAATGTCACGATTGGACAAAAACAAAGCATGACCGCCAAGCTGAAACATACCTGTTTCAAAACTCACTCTCGTTCTCGTTGAGCTTTTTTCAAATATCATGGCCAAAGTTTGATTTTTAAGCTGCTCTTTGTAAATGCCCGCTTTTAAATCTTTTTTTATTTCGATAGCCGTGTCTATAATCTCTAAAATCTCTTCTTTTGTAAAATCTCTCAGTGTTAAAAAGTGTCTCAATATATTTTCCTAAAAATGAACAGTTACATATTTTAATATAGTTTTCTTTAAATAAACAAAAAATATTAAGAGTTTAACATTTTTGCAACTTCTTTTGCATGATAAGAGATAATTATATCTGCTCCTGCCCTCTTAAAGCTAATCATTGTTTCCATGACAACTCTTTCATAATCAATCAAATTATGTTTTTGTGCCAGCTTCAACATTGCATACTCTCCGCTCACGTTATAAACCGCCAAAGGAAGCGATGTATTGTCTTTTATTTCTCTTACTATATCAAGATAGGCAAGAGCCGGTTTTACCATTAATATATCTGCTCCCTGAGCCTCATCCGAGATACTTTCCGCTATTGCTTCCCTACGGTTTGCCGGGTCCATTTGATACGATGCACGGTCTCCAAAACTTGGAGTAGATTCTGCCACATCACGAAACGGGCCGTAATATCCTGACGCAAATTTTGTTGAGTAGCTCATAATCGGAATATTTTCATATCCGTTTGAATCAAGCGCTTCTCTTAATGTTTCGATGATTCCATCCATCATTCCTGATGGTGCTATCATGTCTGCGCCGGCCTTCGCGTGGACTATCGCTTGCGAAGCAGAGATTTTTAAAGTTGCATCATTTTCAACAGTTTCATGTTTTGCATCAATAATTCCGCAATGCCCATGGTCCGTGTATTCACAAAAACAAAGGTCCGTAACGACAAACATATCCGGATGCACTTCTTTGATGCTTCTTATTGCAGATGCAATAATTCCGTGCTCGCAAAGAGAATCAGAGCCGATAGAATCCTTAACATCAGGGATGCCAAAAAGAATAATAGAATAAATACCAAGTGATTTTAATTCCCGACACTCTTTTATAATTTCATCTATACTCATCTGATACACGCCCGGCATAGATGCAACTTCCGTTTTTATTGCTTTGCCTGAACGAACAAAGAGAGGGTAAATAAAATCATCAATACTCACTGATGTTTCTCTTACCAATGCACGGAGATGTTTATTTAAGCGTTTTCGTCGAAATCTTTGAAACATAATAATCCTTTTTTTGATATAATAATTTTTTTTAAAAAAGATTTTATCGTTTTAAAGTTTAAATTAATGAACATAGAAATTTCCGAAGTAGCAAATTTACCCTCAAGATTTGGTAATTTTAAAGTCAAAGCCTTTAAAGAGGGTGGAAAAGAACACCTAGTCATATACACGGACAACCTTGATGAAGTGCCGATAGTCAGGGTCCATTCAGAGTGTCTCACCGGCGATGCTATTGGCAGTTTAAAGTGTGACTGCAGAGATCAGTTGGAATATGCTTTAAATTTGGCATCTCAAACAAACGGAATGGTAATTTACCTAAGACAAGAAGGAAGAAACATAGGTCTTTTAAACAAGATAAATGCGTATGCCCTTCAAGACAAAGGCTACAATACCATAGACGCAAATCATCAGTTGGGTTTTGGAGCAGATGAGAGAACGTATGAAATGGTGACTTACATTCTTCACCACTTCAACATTCATAAAATTAAGCTTCTCACAAATAATCCAGATAAGATTAACTCCATCAGCAATATAGAGATTGTTCAAAGGGTTCCCATAATAATGAAATCTAATAAATATAATGAAGATTATATAAATACAAAAAAAGACAAAATGGGACATTTATTTTAAAAACTCTCTAAATTTCATACAAACGAGGAATTATTCCACATGCCAGACAATGAACTCCAGGATACGTTAAATACCGCCATACTAAAACTAAAAGCAAGAGAAGACGCTTTTAAACAGTTTGAGAGTATTTCAAATCTTGGCAGCTGGGAGGTAGATTTAAAAAACCATAAGACGCTATGGTCTGAACAGACTTATAAAATATATGGCTTAAACAAAGAAGACCTAACCCCTACTCTGGAATATTTTCTCTCCCATTTAGTAGAAGAAGATTTGCCAAGAGCCCAAAAAGCTTTGCATGAGGCTATGATTTACGGAGCGGTGACTTCTTTTGAATGCAGAGTAAAACGAGATGACGGAAAAGTTTTAAACATACTCTTAAATGGAAAAGTTGTTTATGATGAAAATAATATTCCATCCAAGCTGATAGGTACAACGCAAGATATAACCCAACAGGTTTCCTTAAAAAGATATTCTGATGAATTATCCCAATTAATAGAATACTCCTCCAACGAAATATACATAGTGGATTATAATACCTATACTTACCTCTATGTCAATAAAGGTGCCTGTGATGCTCTTGGTTACACAAAAGACGAACTTTTATCGATGAATATTTTTGCTATCAATCCAACACTTGCTTTTGAAGAAGCTTCTGCCATGAAAAAGCTCCTCACAAAACATAAAAAGATTTTAAATAAAACCGTTCATCAAAGAAAAGATGGAACCATTTACCATGTTCAGGCCTATATTCACGCCCTTAAATACAACGGTATGGACGCCTTTGTTATCTTTGATACGGACATCTCCCAAACTGTCGAATCCCAAAAACTTCTAAAAGAACAAGAACATAAACTTACACATTTAGTCAATCACGATACATTAACAAACCTTCCCAACAGGTCCCTCTTAAAAGACAGATTATCTCAGGACATCATCGCACTGAAAAAAAGTTTCAATAAACTTGCCCTCCTTTTTATAGATTTAGACCAATTTAAAAAAATAAATGATTCACTAGGCCATCACAGAGGAGATGAAGTTCTCCTTGAGATATCTAAAAAACTCCAAAGTTTGGTAAAAGCAGGTGACACTCTGGCAAGACTTGGCGGAGATGAGTTTGCTATCATCTTAAAAGACATAAACAATATTCAAGAAGCTTTAAAATTAGCCCAAAGCGTTACTGCTATAATAAAAGAGCCTATACAAATAAGTGGGACTACGCTTTTTATCTCTTCGAGTATAGGCATCAGCTTATATCCTCAAGATGCCAAAGATGAACATGACCTTATAAAATTTGCGGATGCTGCAATGTATAAAGCCAAAGATGAAGGAAGAGATAATTTTCAATTTTATTCATCGGAAATGACAACATTGGCTTTTGAAAGGGTTGTCATGGAAAGCAGTCTTCGCATGGCTATCAAAGAAAATCAATTTGTTGTTTATTATCAACCTCAGGTGGATGCTTTAACCAACACTATCACAGGGATGGAAGCTCTGGTGAGATGGGAACATCCAAGTATTGGTCTCGTACCTCCAAACAAATTCATTCCTCTCGCAGAAGAAATTGGGCTTATCGTCGAATTGGACCGCATAGTTATGAAAAAGGCCATGAAGCAGTTTGCCACTTGGTATGGGAATGGACTCAAGCCCGGAATATTGGCATTGAATTTAGCGATTAAACAACTTAATTCAAAAGATTTTTTAGCTACTCTTTTGCATATAATAAAAGAGACGGGCTTTAATTCAGAATGGCTTGAGCTTGAAATAACCGAGGGGCAGCTTATGAATAATCCTGAAGCAGCCATAGAAAAATTAAAACAGATCAGTTCATTTGGAATCAATATCGCTATCGATGACTTTGGAACAGGATATTCATCTTTAACATATTTAAAAAGACTTCCGCTTGATAAATTAAAAATTGACAAATCTTTTGTTAGAGATTTGCCAAGCGATGAGGAGGATGTTGCAATTACAAAAGCGATTATTGCTCTTACGAAGAGTTTAAACTTACAGCTAATAGCCGAAGGTGTTGAAACACAAGAGCAAAAAGAATTTTTGATAAACAACGGATGCCATAATATTCAAGGATTTCTTTATGCCAAACCCATGCCTGCACAAGAGATAACTAAATTATTAAATAAATCTAACGAAATTTAGACTCTGGCAATGCCATGATTCTTCTCTCTGAAGAAGCGAGGGCTTTAAGAAGCTCACTTGTGGTTACATTGAGTTCTGAATGATAAAGTTTAACTTTGTCTAAGGTCATAGGGTCTAATTTTTGTACACCCAAGAACTTTGAAAGAAAACTTTTTTTTTCTTCTTTGAAAACTATATTAAAAATTCTTACATATTCCACATGCCATCTTGAATGAAGCGTTTCAATGTTGTCATAAAACTGAGAACCAAGAATCTGTTTGATATGATGGTCATCACTGTAGAGCCACTTTCCAAACTCGCATTTTGTTTGGGAAACTGCGGTAGGATTCTCCACGGCTTTGCCCTCAATGAGCAACGCTATCTTCTCCATCTGAGATTCATGGGCCTTTCTAGCATTTTGAATTGATTCTATTGTATGATCTTTATCCATTATTTGCACTTTTATAAAATTTTAATATTATTACACAAGTTTAATAAAAATAGTATATAATTATTTCAAATTTTATTATAAAAGGATTTTATTGTGACACATCCGACACCAACCAACAAAGAAATCAAACTTAATCCCAAAAGATACATAGTTTCTAAAACTGACTCAAAGGGGATAATAGAGTACGGCAATGACTATTTTGTAGAAATATCCGGCTATAGCGAATCAGAGTTGATTGGTAAAGCGCACAATATAGTAAGACATCCTGATATGCCGAAAATCGTTTTTAAAATGATGTGGGACAGAATCAATAAAGCTCAAAATATTATGGCCGTGGTTAAAAATTTGGCAAAAAATGGCAGCTACTACTGGGTTGTCACAGAATTTGAACCAAAAGTCGATCCAATTACAAATGCTATTATTTCTCATACCGCTTTTAGAAAGGCCGCTCCTCAAAACGCTATTGACACCATGACCCCAATTTATCAAAAACTTTTAGAGATAGAAAAAGACGGAGGAATGGCTGCAAGTGAAAAATATCTTCGTGGATTTTTAGAAGAGAATAACACTACGTATGATGACTTTATAAATGAACTCGTCGGAAATAAGGGTATATTTAAAATATTTTTTGCCGCTATGAAGAAAATATTTTCATAAAAACTACAAATTTAGATAAAATATCCTTTTAAAAGGATATTTTATTGGACTTAAAAGCTACACTCACTCAAGACAACATTATTCTGCCGGATAACTTTTTTCATAATATTCAAAAGTATAAAGAGCATCTTTTCAAATGGAATAAAATTCATAACCTCACGGGTGCAAAAAACGAAAAAACAATCAACGAATTTATCTATGACGCCGTGTTTCCCCTTAGTTTTTTGCCAAAAACTAAAAACCTTATGGATATAGGAACAGGAGCCGGTTTTCCGGGAATGATTTTAGCTTTTGCTCTCCCCGACACGGAAGTTACCTTGGTTGAGCCACTTGCAAAAAGAGCCAGTTTTTTACAATTTATAAAAGCAGACTTGAAACTTCAAAATGTGACTGTTGTAAAAAAAAGAGTTGAAGATATGCCTGTGCAAATTTTTGAGCTTATCACTTCAAGAGCCGTGACTGACACCGATATGCTTTTAAAATTAAGCAAAAACTTTAGGGATGAAAATTCAAAACTTCTTTTTTACAAAGGGGAGAAAGTTTATGATGAAGTGAATAAAAACACTCAACATCAAATTATAAAAACAAAAAACAGGCACTATCTTCTCATTGAAGGAAATGAATTATGATATTAAAACTTTTACTTATTATTGGAGTTATCGCAATAATATATTTTGTATTTTTCAAAAAGAAACCTCTTCAAAACAATAATAATTCTCATATAGAAAGTAATGACATGATAGAGTGTTCGGCATGTGGAATCTACTCTGAAGTGGATGATTCAATTTTAAGCAATGGAAAATACTACTGCTCTCCTGAGTGTTTAAAGAAGTCCTAATGATAATTTTTGGACATAGATTTATACCTGGAATCTCTCTTTATCATGTCTCAGACATCGACTCCATACAAAACACACCTCCCTCTTCCACGCTTTATGTACCATTTTGCGAAGAGAATTTGGATATTATAAATCATGCCAAAGAAAACGACATCACTTTGGCTCTAAGTGTAGAGAATATTAATGAAATCATTTATTCATCCTCACTGGAGGCTTCGTACATTATTGTTTCAAGAGAGTTGGCCTCAAAAGCACAAAATATTGCGAACAATTATCTTTTTGATGCGAAAATTCTCGTAAGTATTGAAGAAGAGCAAGAGATACAGGAGATGGCTCTTTTAGGGGTGGACGGAGTTATTTTTTCAAACGCAATCGTAAAAATAAACTCCTAAAAGCTGCACCTTGTTTTCCATCAGGAGTTTTGATTAGATTATTTCTCTTTTTATGTACGGCTTCAGGGATGTTAAAACCTCATAGCTAATTGTTTGCGCAACTTTGGCAACTTGCAAAGCATCATCAAAAATTAAAATCTCTTCATCTTCACATAAAAACGAAGAGTTATCCATAGAGATTCTTCCAACCAACTGCCTGGCATGTGGAGTTTTGTAATTATTTGAACAAATTCTTAAAAATCCGTCTCCATAACCAAAGTCAAAGTTACCGACAACGCAATCTTGATGTGCTTCATACGTTCCGCCGTAACCGACACAATCGCCCTTCTTAAGCTTTCTTGAAGAAATCTTTTGAGCATACAAGGAAAGAACAGGCTTGAAACCTTCTACGCTTATGGCATGTGGAAGTTCCATACATCCATACGCCGCAATCCCGACTCTTGCCATATCTTCACTAAAGTCCGTGTTTCTAAAAAGTGCCGCCGAGTTTGAAGAATGAAATCTGAGTTTCCCAAAACCAAACTCCTCTGCAAGCTCTTTTGCTTCTTGTTTTACTTTTTTGAAGTTATCGGTTTGCCAAAACCATTCACTGCTAAGTTCATCCGCGCTTCTGTGATGCGTAAAAACTCCTTCAAGCACAAGCCCCTGCTCTTTTATTTTTGCAAAGGCTTCTTTGAGCTCACGCATCGCAATCCCGTTTCTATGCATTCCGGTATCTACTTTAAGCTCCACCAGCGTGGCATGTGGAAATTTTGCGATGGAATGCAGGTCGTTGATTGTATAGCGGATTTTCTCGCTCTTGGCATGTGGAATCTCTGCCAAAACCAAAATATAATCAAAAAAACGCTCTATTCTTTTTGCTTCTTCGCAGTGCTGAACCACCGCTTTTTTTACACCATATTCCTGTGCCATACCCGCCATCTCAAGTAAACCGTGCCCATAAGCGTTATCTTTTAAAACAAGTGCGATTTTATCTTTTGTTTTGGTAAATCTAGCGATAATGTCGAGATTATTAAAAAAATTATTTTTATTTAAAGTTATTTTAGCCATAAAGGAATTATACCGAATGAGAAGATTTATTGCGGAGTTTGAAGAACAAAGTTTTACACAAATCATCTTTCCACATGCCAAGAGTGACTGGGTGGAATACCTTGATGAAGCACAAACAAATTTTATCAACATCATCAATGCAGTTATCCAATATCAAAAATGCCTCGTTATTTGCGATAATGTGCAAAGTGTGAAAAAACATTTTAATGAGAGTAAAAACTTATACTTTGTTGAATATGAAACCAACGATTCTTGGGCAAGAGACTGTTCTGTTTTATGTGTAGAAGATAACTCGGAAATTCAACTTATGGATTTTGTATTTACAGGCTGGGGCGGAAAGTTTGAAGCAAAAAAAGACAATGCTATGAGCAAAGCGATAGCAGTTAAATATTCAAAATGTATGCAAAGCCATGATTTTATCCTCGAGGGCGGCGGAGTTGAGAGCAACGGGGAGGGAATCATTTTAACCACTTCAGAATGTGTGCTCAATAAAAATAGAAACAACACTCTTGGCAACGAGCAAATTACTCAAAAAATTAAAGACACTTTGGGTGCAAGCGAAGTTTTGTACCTTCATCACGGTTATTTGGCGGGAGATGACACAGACTCGCACATCGATACACTTGCAAGATTTATCGATGCAAAAACAATAATGTATGTCAAATGCGATGACATTCATGATGAACATTACGAGGAATTAAAACGGATGCAAGCGGAGCTTCAGGCACTTTCAAAATCGCACAACTTCGAACTTATAGCACTTCCTATGACAGACCCTGTCTTTTTTGAAGAGGAGAGAATTCCTGCAACCTATGCAAACTTTTTGTTCGTAAACGGAGCTGTTTTAGTTCCTACTTACAATGTGTCTCAAGATGAGCAGGCACTGGATATTTTTAGAAAAAGCTTACCGCATTTGGATGTAATCGGGGTGGATTGTTCCGTACTCATCCGCCAGCACGGTTCACTTCACTGCGTAACGATGAACTTTGCAAAAGGTGTGGAAATTCTTTAAGAAGATATTTTCACATTCCATCAGGTTGGGATGCTCTCTTTTTTTTAACATCCAGCCTGTCATACATTGCCAGCATGTTGCCGTAATCTTCATGCAAGGTTGTGTCGATCAAAAAATCTTTCCCCGCTAAAATGTTTCGCGCTTTTTCCACTTTCTTTGGGGTGAAAATATTATACAAGGCTTCTTTATATTCTTGAAAATCAAACCCGTTTTCATCCATGTGAATGAGTTCTGCGACAACATGCCCAAGTTTTTTTTCTCCAAATTCCAGCATTCCAAGAGCGTTTTGCCTGCTGCCAAGAAGCAGATACATTTGTGCTTTGAAGTCACCCATAGTAAAATTATTTTTAAAGATTACCCCGATATATTTCTCAACGCTCAAAGAATCATCCAGAGATTCAACAGCATCTAAAATATCTTCGGCATCATGTTCTTGAAAATTTAAAACCATATCGCGGATAAACTTGCCGCTGTTTTTATTGTTGTATATCAAATCTTCAATCGGATACACCTCCGACACACTCGGAACGAGCATCTGACAAGAGTAAAATCCCAAATAGTTATACTCTCTTAAGTACATTTCTTTGTCCATTTTCTTTAAAATATCCCTCAAAAAAACGTATTCCTCTTCGCTTGTCTCTCCCTTGTATTTCCACTCTGCAAAATCAAAGCTTTTTTTAGAACTTAAAAAACCAAAACCAAGCTTTCCATTAGAATCTATAAAATGCGATTCAAGGTTAAAGCTGTCCGAAACAATACTCATATCAAAAGTCGGAACCTCAAAGGCATCAAGATTTTCAAGAGAACGTCCCTGCATAAGCTCCGTCATCGTTCTCTCTAAAGAAACCTCCAAAAGAGGATGCGCTCCAAAAGAAACAAAGAGTGTAGAGTTTTTCGGATTTATAAGAGAAATTGCCGTAACGGGAAATTCCCCTCCAAGCGAAGCATCCAAAACTTCTACAATGTACCCTAAATTTCTTAGAGCAAGAACATCACCGTAAACTCTGGGAAACTTTTTCACAAGCTCCTCTGGAAATTTTGCAAGCGCATAGCCGTTTTTGATAATCTCTCTTTTTGCATATCTTTCAAAAATTTCACTAAGAGCCTGAACTTTAGCCTCAAGGGGTGTGTTTCCCGTTGCCAGACCATTACTGACATAGAGGTTGCTCAAAATATTAAGCGGTATGTATACTTTTTCCTTTGTCGATTGCTTAATAAAAGCAAGGGCTACAACTTTGTCCATATAATCGCTGTTGTAATCAAGCAAATCATCATCGCTAAGCTCGGCATGCGGATTATAAATTTTTCGCAGTTCGTCATTGAGATAATCCCCTCCAAATTCAAAAGCCACCTCATCAGGATAGTACTTTCTCTTTGGCATGTGGAAGTCTATAAAAAAATTATTTGTTTGGAGTCTTTCGATGTATTCACCGAGTGCGCTTGCTATGGAAGCATCGGAAACTATCCCTTTTCCGTTGGAGTAGATATGCCTTGGAGCTTCAACAGAAGTCAGGTTCACCGAATAACAGTTTTGAAGCGGATGTTTTTCCTGTGAAAAAGTTGTTTGACATCCGACCTCTGCCAAAACAGTTTGCATTTTCTTGATGGATTCTTCCAGAGGGGCATTCTTGGACAAAAGGTTCATTTGATTTTTTTCCTGCATATTTAAGTGCAGGAGTATAGCTAAAACATTGTCAATATTTGAGCTTTTTACGAAGTTAAAAACTACTTTGTTTTTGTTGTTTTACTCTCTTCTTGATTCAAAATATCTATTCCGCTGTACATCAAATACGCGGATAAACTAAAACCTAAAATTATTAAAACGATTCTTTTTATTTTTTCCATTGTATTCATGGTGAAATTTTAGCAAATTTTTAACACTTTTGTAACACTACTTATATAAGATGTTACATATTTTATTTAAGGTATCTTTAATATGAAAACAATCATTCCATTATCATTCATTGCAGTTGCTTCAATCTATGCATCAGAAATTCAACTTTCTCCTATTAGTGTAGAATCAACCGTTATAACAGAAGTGAGCCAAAATGCAAAAGTTTCTGCCGATTTGGCGCAGGCATTAAGTACGAGCGTACCGAGCATAGACATGAACCGCCGCAGCGGCATTGCAAACGACATCTTCATACGGGGACAAAAAAGGGACAATATTTCCATAGAAGTCGACGGAACAAAAATTTGCGGCGCATGTCCAAACAGAATGGACCCTCCGGTTTCTCACATACTTGCGAGTCAAATCGATGAAATTACGGTTATCGAAGGTCCGTACGACGTTGAAACATTCGGAACGATGAGCGGCGGAGTGAAAATCACTACAAAAAAACCTACAAAAGATGTACACGGGGAGATTAACTTCGGTGCGGGAAGCTGGAACTACAGTAAAATAGGGGCTACCGTGAGTGGCGGAAATGACAGAGTTCGTCTTTTAGTAAGCGGTTCAAGTGAATCCAGCGACCAGTATAAAGACGGAAACGGAGATACCTTGGCGGAGCAAACAAAAAACAATGCTCCCTTTGCAAATCAGTACCAGCCGCAATACGAAGATATGAAAGCGTATCAGAAAAAAAGTGTTATGGCTAAAATGTTCCTCAGTATTACGCAGGACCAAGAACTTCGTTTGAGCATGACCAAAAACAAAAGCGACAATATACTTTATCCAAACTCCAGCATGGATGCTATTTATGATTATTCAAACCTTTATAGTATCGAGTATGATATAAAAGACCTAGCCGACGCATATACAAACTTAAACCTGCAATATTATTACTCGGATGTGGACCACCCTATGAGTACGGAGTATAGAAATCAGGCAGTAGCAACACCGCCAAAAGACTTGACAAGCCAGCTTCAGACAACGATGCAGGGTGTCAAACTTAAAAATACTTTTGATTTAGAATCGTACAAACTTCTTGTCGGTCTTGATGGAAGCAAAAGAACGTGGGACGGGGATTATATTAACAATGTTACGGGATTGATTCATACAGTACCAAAAAGCATCAACAATGCCATAACAAGAAATGCGGCAGCCTTTCTTAAACTTGACAAAGCTTACGGTGATTTAGGTTTTTCAATGGGCGCAAGATACGATTCGACAAATGTTCGCAATGAGTATGTAACACAACAAGATAACGACTATACGGGTTTGAATGCAAATCTTCTTACAACCTACAACTTGGATAAAGAAAATAAAATATTTTTAGGCTTTGGGCAAGCTTCCCGCGTTCCTGATGCGAGAGAATTATATTTTATAAGCTCTATGAACACTAAAATCGGTACACCTGATTTAAAACAAACTACAAACCAAGAAGTAGATTTGGGATATGAACTCAACAACGATTTAATGAAGTTTAAAGTCAAAGGTTTCTATTCTTTGCTAAAAGATTATATATATTTTCAAAAAGGGCTCCCTGCCAACAACTTTGTAAACATCGACGCAACAGTTTACGGAGCTGAACTGAGTGCTTCCGTATATGCCGGCGATGACATTACGGTTGATATGGGGGCGGCTTACAAAAAAGGTGAAAAAAGCGAAGCGCTTGCAGGGCAAACGGATAAAGACCTTGCAGACATGGCACCTTTACGAGGAAACCTAGCCGTAAATTATGAATATACGAATAACTCCGTTGCAACACTCGGAGCGATTGTTTCTGATAAATGGAGCGCTTACGACGCAGACAACGGCGAACAAGAACTAGGTGCTTGGGGCATTATCAACATGAAAGTTAAACATGCATTTAACAAACATATTGATTTTACTTTAGGTGTAAACAACTTGCTCGATGAAGCATACGCACAGTCCAATACTTATGTGGATTTAACCCTTATTAGTGCAGGAGCCGATACTATGCTTCTCAACGAACCGGGCAGATATCTTTATACAAATCTCGACTTTAAATTCTAAAAAAACAAACTCTCCTGTTATTTCCACATGCCGAGCAAAACTCGGCATGTGGAATTTTTCAAGCTTATCTTTTGCAAATCCAAAATCTCTAAAGCCCTCTTTTAGACCAAAAAAGATAAAATCATTTTCATGATTAAAAGAATCCCTACTCAAAAAATATTTGTCGGAAATGTCGCAGTTGGTGGTGATGCACCCATATCTACGCAGTCTATGACGTACTCACAAACCGCGGATGTTGCCCAAACCGTGGAGCAGATAAACAGACTTCATTTTGCCGGTTGTGACATAGTCAGAGTTGCCGTTCCCAACATGGAAGACGCGCTTGCACTTAAGGCTATCAAAGAACAAATCTCTTTACCTCTTGTTGCAGATATTCACTTCAACCATAAGCTCGCTTTAATTGCCGCAGAGACAGTGGACTGCATCCGGATAAATCCGGGAAATATCGGCTCAAAAGAAAAAGTAAAAGAGGTTGTAAAAGCTTGTCAAGCCAGAAATATTCCTATTCGCATCGGTGTCAATGCCGGCAGTTTGGAAAAAGTATTTTTAGACAGGTACGGACAAACGGCGGAGGGGATGGTTGCCTCGGCTGAGTACAATATCAAATACTTGGAAGATTTAGGTTTTACTTCTATAAAAATTTCTCTCAAAGCAAGTGATGTTCAAAGAACAGTCGCTGCCTATAGAATGCTTAGACCAAAAAATAATTACCCTTTTCATTTGGGTGTTACGGAAGCAGGTACGCTTTTTCATGCCACCGTCAAAAGTTCTATCGGACTTGGAGCACTTTTGCTCGATGGAATCGGCGATACTATGAGAGTAAGCATTACGGGAGAACTTGAAGAAGAGATAAACGTAGCCCGCGCCATTTTAAAAGACAGCGGAGCGATGCCTGATGGGCTTAACATCATCTCCTGCCCGACATGCGGAAGAATCGAAGCTGATTTGGTAAGTGCGGTGAGTGAAATAGAAAAAAGAACAGCCCACATCAAAACCCCGCTCAATGTATCAGTCATGGGCTGCGTGGTCAATGCCATAGGCGAAGCCGCACATGCCGATGTTGCCATCGCTTACGGAAAAGGAAAAGGTCTTGTGATGGTCAAAGGTGTTGTTGTCGCCAATCTTGATGAGCATGAACTTGTAGACAGATTTATACATGAAGTTGAAACAATGTCAAAAGAGAGCAAATAGTGCAGGATAATTTATATAATCTCGCCTTTGAAAGAAGTATTTTAAGTTCGATTGTTTTTGAACCGCAGCAGTTTGATGAGCTCAGTACTGCTCTGAAAAAAGATGATTTTTACCTGCCTGCGCATCAGGATATTTTTGCTTCAATGCTGAAACTTATGCAAAAAGATGAGCCGATTGATGAAGAGTTTATAAAAAAAGAGCTTCTAAAAATTAAAAAATTTGATGAGCAGGTTTTGCTGGAGATTTTGTCTGCAAATCCTATCTCCAATACAAAAGCTTATGTCAATGAGATAAAAGACAAATCACTCAAAAGACACCTGCTTACACTTACAACAGAGATAAAAAGAGTAACTGTTGAAGAAGAGCTCTCAAGTGCCGAAGTTATAGACATCGTTGAGAAAAAACTTTATGAGATAACGCAAGATAACCAAACAAGCGACTTCAAAGACTCGCCAAAAATGACTTTTGACACCATGGAATACATCAAAGAGATGAAAGCCCGCGGAAACAGCGTACTCGTCGGAGTCGATACAGGTTTTCATGAGCTTAACAAAATGACAACCGGTTTTGGTAAAGGAGATTTGGTCATCATCGCAGCAAGGCCGGCGATGGGAAAAACATCTTTTATTTTAAATACGGTTAACAATCTTATAACCCAAGGAAAAGGTGTTGCCTTTTTCTCTTTAGAGATGCCGGCCGAACAGCTTATGCTCAGACTACTCTCTATCCAGACTTCCATTCCGCTTCAAAAACTTCGCGTGGGTGATATGAATGATGACCAATGGGGCAGCCTGAGCAACGCCATAGATAAAATGAACGGTGCCAAACTTTTTGTGGATGACCAGGGAAGTATCAATATTAACCAGCTTCGCTCAAAACTAAGAAAACTCAAAAATCAGCATCCGGAGATAGAGATAGCGGTTATAGACTATTTACAAATTATGAGCGGTGTCGGGACACAAGACAGGCACTTACAGGTTTCAGAGATGTCAAGAGGGCTGAAAATGTTAGCCAGAGAGCTAAGCATGCCCATAGTCGCACTTTCTCAGCTCAACCGTGGGTTAGAATCCAGAAACGACAAAAGACCAATGCTGAGCGATATTCGCGAATCTGGTTCTATTGAGCAGGATGCAGACATCATTTTGTTTGTTTATAGGGATGATGTGTATCTGTATAAAGAAGAAAAAGAGAGAGAAAAAGCAGCAAAAGCCGATGGGAAAGAGTTTACCTCCTCCTATGTGGAAAAAGAGGAAGAGGATGCCGAAATCATCATAGGCAAGCAAAGAAATGGTCCCACAGGCCATGTAAAACTTATTTTTCAGAAAAAACTCACCCGCTTTGTCGATGCGCCTTCTTATGCAAAAGGGGTCGAAACTGTTTATGAAAACGTAGACACTCGCTCGGCAAGCGTTAGCTTTAACAACCCTTCCGTCTCCATGCCCACCCTTTAAAGTATGCTCAAAGAAGTCTCTCTTTTTAACACAAAGAGAGACCTCTTAACATTTCTTTTGGCATGTGGACTTATCCTTGCCTATACGCTCCTTATGGAGTTTCAAAACTACAAAAATTTAACCAGATTTAATTCTGCTCTCATCAACGCAACCGTTTTAAAGCAGTATGAAAAAACAAAAGGTACAAAAAGCTATCAGGTTTTACAACTCAAAGCAGATAAAGGTTTTTCATTTTACACAACCGCGAACCAAGACTTTCCACATGCCAAAGAGAAGAGGCTTGAACTCGAACTTTTCGCAGAAAAAGTTACTTTTTATGAATATTTTACCGGCTTTTATGCGTCTTGCAGAGTTTTAAATATTGATGACACGGCGACTCTAAAACACAAACTGAACTCCTATGTATCCCAAGCCCATGAAAATCAAGATGTTGCAAATATTTATCAGGCTCTTTATACAGCCACTCCTCTGAGCAGGGAATTACAGAGTATATTTTCAGCTTTGGGAGTTTCTCATCTTTTAGCTATAAGCGGTTTTCATCTAGGCGTATTGAGCGCTCTGCTTTTCTTTTTACTACAATACCCTTATAAACTCCTGCAAGACAGATATTTTCCCTACAGAAATTCAAAGTCAGATTTATTTATCATTGTAGCTATTGCCCTTCTCTCCTACTTACTTTTTTTAGATTCGCCGCCCTCTCTTCTTCGCGCTTTTTTTATGCTTGTCATTGGATTTGTTCTCTATGATAGAGGAATAAAAATAATCTCCATGCAAACTTTGTTTTTAACACTCATCCTGCTTCTGGCACTTTTTCCGAGATTAGTTTTTTCTCTTGGTTTTTGGCTCTCAGTAAGCGGTGTGTTTTATATCTTTTTATTTTTAATTCACTTCAAACATCTCGGTAAAATCCGGCAATTTATTCTGCTTCCCTTTTGGGTGTATCTTTTAATGCTGCCGTTTTCCCTAGTCATCTTTGGAAATTTCAGCATTTTTCATCCCCTCGCTATTCTCTGGACAACACTTTTCACCCTTTTTTATCCCTTAAGTATTTTTTTGCACAGTATTGGGTTTGGCAATCTTTTTGACGGTGTTTTGGAGACTTTTATGCGTTTAGCTGAGAATAAAACAACACTCTATCTCTCTTACAATTGGCTCATCCTGCACATAGCCCTCTCTTTGTTATCTCTGTATAAAAAGCTTGGCATGTGGATTTTACTTCTCTACAGCTTCTTTATTTTGGTACATGCGATTTATGATATAACATAGTTTTAAACCGTAGATAAAGATAATCCAAGAAACATAAATCCATAAAAACAAAAAGATTAAAATCGAAAAAGAGCCATACATGGTTGCGTAAGATTTATTGTAAAAAATATAATAAATAAAAGCATTTTTTGAAACACTAAAAACCATAGAGACGATAAAAGAACTTAAAAGCGAAGCCCTTGCATAGATTTTTACATTTACGGAGATTTGAAAAATAACAAAAAATAAAGCCCAAATGATTAGGTACGGGACAAGAGGAAGTATATTAATTCCCGATGTCAGTTCATTTTGGCTCATCAGCGTAGCGACATATCCGGTAATATAAAAAGAAACCCCCAGAGCAATCGGCGTAAGCGTCAAGAGTGTCCAAAAGGTTGTAACCGATTCCCAAATAGTTCTTTTTTTTGCGTGAAATATCTTATTTGCAATGTACTCAAAATTTTGAAAAAATAAAAGTGAAGAAACAATTATCATCACAAAACTGATACTGCTCATCTCTACGGAATTTTGTAAAAATCCGTTGATATGCTCCATTATTGCTTCAGAGTTTCCAGGCATAAGGTTGGAGAAGATAAACTCTTGTATTTTTCCGTAATAGTCCGAAAAAGCAGGCAAAGAGGTAAAGAGCGTAAGAACAATCAGCAAAAGCGGAATGATTGTAAATAGGGTGTAAAAGCTAAGACTTGCCGCATAAAAAGTGAGGTCCTTGTCTATAAAAGATATTATAAAGAATTTTACATGTCTAAAAAGGGTACGAATTTTAGTTTTTAGTTTTTGCATTGATGCTATTGCCTTGTAATATTAATTTCTCTCTCACGATTCTTCCAGACGCCGAATCTCTTGTGCCGAATAGCGCAACTCATTGCCCAAAGTTGAGCCTAGTTCAAACAAAAGTGCCAGCGCCAACTCTTCTTTATAATTGCCCTCCAATGCTACTAGAGACTTTTGTTCCAGCTCCAAAACAAGGGTATCGCAGTTTGCGACGGCAGATGCAATTCTTTTCCCCGGATTTAAAAAGGAGATTTCCCCAAAATAAGTGCCTGCACCGTATTTTGCAAGATGTTTATATTCATCTTCTGAAGAATAAAGACGAATCTCCACCTCCCCTTGAAGCACCATAAAGAGTGAATTTCCTTCATCCCCTTGCTCAAAAACAGCATCCCCTTTTTGAATCTCTTTTCGTAAACACAAAGATTCAATAACTTCTACTATGTATGCAGGTATATTGCGGCAAAGTAAATTTGCCTCCATTTGAATAAATAATTCCTTATTTCGTAAAACAATATCATGTTTTTGTAAAAGTTCATTTTCGGCATATTCAAAAGCACTGTCCGTGTCTACGAAGGTGCGAATTTTAATGCTGTGTTTATTATCCAGATTTTCCAAGGCCGTGTTGATTTTACGTCCAAGACCAAGTTCTTTGTGCATGTGGCATAAAAGAAGCTCTCCTCCCATATTTTTCATCTGTGATGCAACTTGAAGCAGTAGCATCACTCCGGATATATCAAGTAGAGCAACCCTTTGAAAATGCAAAATAACATAAAAATCTTTTTGAATGTAAGGGTCGAGTATCTCAAAAAGTTTATCGGCGGTTGCAAAGAAAAGGTTGCCGCGCAATTCAAACATAACAATATTTTCTCCATGTTTTTGCAAAACCTCTTTTTCTTCATCTGTTCGCTTCATTAAAGAATGTTTGTGCAAGGCATCTGTCTGACGGTGTATAATCGGTGCAATAATTTGCATTCTTATATACATTAACATAGATATTAAAACCCCTATACCGACGGCGGTAACGAGGTCTATAAAAATAATTGTTCCAATAACAATCAAAGCAATCATTGCATCAGTGCGGCTTTTTTTGTATTTAAACCAGCGGATGATATTCAAATCGATCATGTTGAAACCTACAAACATGATAACGCCCGCTAAAACACAAACAGGTAAATATGCACCAAGTTGTCCAAAAAATAAAACCAGCAAAATAAAAATAAGCCCGCTGAAAATATTGCTGTAACGGCCGCCGCCGCTTTGTAGATTCACCAAGGTTGCACCTTTAGTTCCGCCGCCCCCAAGAGCGCCAAAAAAACCTGCCGCAATCTGCCCTATTCCCTGCGCAATAATCTCTTTTCTTCCATTATGCCTCAGATTGGTTTGCGAATCTGCTACGATTGCCGTCACTAAACAATCTGTTGTTGCCAAAACGGTTAAAGCCAATGAAGCTGCGAGGATAACTTTAATATTTAATGTCTGAAGCATCTCTAAGGAAAATCCAAAATGCAAAGAATCCATGCCCGGTATCGCACCAACGACCCACGACCCATAAGCACCATGAAGATAAAAATATTCAAAAAACTGATACGCAAGGACACCAAAAAACAGTCCCGCTAATGCAGAAGGTATTTTTTTGTTTAGCCTTGAAGTTATCACGATACTTAAAATAGTTACCGCTGCCACAATCAAAGGTATAGACGCAATCCAAACACTCTCTATGTTTTCATACGAAACGGTGACAAATTTCAATTGAGATTGGATCATCAAAAAACCTATACCCGTTATAAGTCCGACAATCACCGGATATGGGATATATTTTACTAATTTTGCACCGCCGAGCAGACTAAATAAAATTTGGAAAATACCCGTCAGCATAAGTATGGCACTTAATGTTAGAAGCATGATTTGCGATGTTGCTCCCTCTGCGGCCATAAGAGAGAAAACACCGACTAAAAGCATCGTGAGGGGTCCGTTTGGAGCGCTTAGCATCCCTATGGTCGCACCAAAAATTCCGGAAATAAGAGACAAAAGAGCGGCCCCGACTATGCCTGCCAAAGCGCCGCTGGAAGCATCGAGCCCCATCACGGAAAAAAGAACTACCCCTAAACCCATCGACTGAGGAAGAATAACAGCGCTTCCCGCCAGAGCCCCTAGCATATCCGACATCAACGAGGAAGCATTTTTTTGTATCACCGACTCCTTTGTTTAGTCTTTGCGGGCGCTCTTAAAATACAAATATTTAATTCAGCCCCATTTTGGCAGGATTTAAAATATTGTTTGGGTCAAACGCTTTTTTTATAGATTTAAACAAGTTCATCTCTTCATCCGTAAAAGCCATGTGCATATACGGTGCTTTTGCAAGTCCGATTCCATGCTCACCCGAAAGTGTTCCGCCTAAATCAATAGTAGCCTGAAAAACTTCCTCTATTGCCATATATGCTATTTTAACCTGCTCCGGATCTTTGCCGTCCACCATAACATTTGTATGCACATTACCGTCACCCGTATGTCCGAAACACGGGATTTTTATCTTGTATTTGTCTGCTATTGCATAAAATCTCTCAAGCAGTTCAGGCAAAGCAGAACGAGGAACAGTAACGTCCTCATTGAGTTTTTTGCTTCCATAAACACTTAATGAAGGAGAAGCGTTTCTGCGGGCAAACCAAATATCTTTTGCTTCTTTGTCATCTTTTGCAATTTTAAATTCGGTACACCCATTTTCACGGAAAACTTTTTCTATTTGAGCAAGTTGAAAGTTTAAATCCTCTTCAAGATTTCCATCAACATCCGTAACAAGCAAAGCTCCCGCATCAATAGGCAAACCTTTGTGAAAAGTCTCTTCCACTGCACGGATAGTCAAGTTGTCTAAAAATTCCATCGCAACAGGAGTGATTCCGCTTGCCATCGTTTTGTAAACTGCTTCCATCGCTTTATGAACTGTCGGAAAAATTCCCATTGCTGTTTTTGTCATCTTTGGTTTAGGAATAAGCTTGAGGGTTATTTCGCTCAAAACCGCAAGCGTTCCCTCCGAAGCGATTAAAATACCGCTAATGTTATACCCCGCAACATCCTTTATGGTTCTTTTTCCGGCTTTGATAATGTCACCGTTTGGTAAAACTGCACGCGTAGCCATCACATAATCTTTAGTGATTCCGTATTTTGCAGCTCGCATCCCGCCTGCATTTTCACTCACGTTTCCACCGATTGTTGAATATTCTTGACTCGCAGGGTCTGGCGGATAAAAAAGACCAAGCTCTTCAACGGCACGTTGCAAATCCATGTTGATAACACCAGGTTGCACAACCGCAACCATGTTTTTCATATCGATTTCTAAAATTTTGTTCATGTGTTTTTCAAAGCCCAGAACAATTCCCCCGCTACTAGGAAGTGCTCCGCCCGTAAAACCGCTGCCGGCTCCGCGGGGAACGATAATAATTCTGTGCGTATTGCAGTACTTTAAAATCTTGCTAATGTCCTCTTCATTTCTTGGAAAAACAACGGCATCGGGCTCAAAATGCTCACGTGTAGCATCATACGAATAAGCGATTAAATGCGCTTTATCGCTATAAACATTTTCTTTACCGACTATATTCTCAAAATGTGTTAAATATTTTTGCTCTATCATCTTTTAGTCCTCTATGTTTTCTACTTGCTTTAAAGGTTTTTTCTTTTTTTCAAAAGAGAATTTTTTCGCCATCTCTTGCAACTCTTTGTTATCTTGGTTGTATTTTAGCAATAATTCATAATAGTAAGGTTCATAATCTTCCAATCTACTGCTTCCCTCTCCCCACCAAGCGGCATCTATTTTTTCAACTCTTGTATAAAAAGGCAAAGTAACACTCTTTTGAACCAAGGGTGCTTCGGAGATATTTAAAATTTTAAAGCTTTTGCTATCGAGCGTATAAAGCTTTTGGTTGAGATAAACAAACAAAAGTCCGACAGATACGGAATTGCTTAAAACATCAAAATCTTCTTTGAGGGGAGTCGGATGTCCGTTAAAAGAAAGAATCGTTGCAAATATATCCGGATGAACCCATTGCACCGTTTTTGCACTTGTGGTTATTCTGTGAAAAATTTCTTCGCTTGGAGCCACTAAAAATGCTCTGGAGTATCCAAAAGCCAAAACTGCAATATCTCCTACTTCTACACGCCATTTGCCTTTAGGCAAAGAGTTGTTTCTTAAAACATCATAATCACTCAGCTTAAGTGTCGCTGTCTGCGTATCTTTGTTGTAGTCTTCTACGACAACATTTTTCAATATACTGCTATGCGTATCATTTAACTTATGAACGATAAATCCGCTCATTCCTACATCTATTTTATCTATGTGTATCGTTGCGATTTCTTTATTTTTATCTACGCTTACAATCGGCGACTTTATCACCATTCCAAACAGCTGTGCGATTAAAATAAAAAGTAAAAATATGTATTTCATTTGCCTTCTTTCTCATTATAATAAGGCGATTATATCAAACAAACCTCAGACTAAGCCAATTTTTGATAATGTTTCAAAATTATTTATATTAGGGTTATATTTATGATACGATTTTTCATACTTTTTATATTTTCAGGCATTGTTTTGTTTGGCGCTGAAGTTGAAGACTTCCGCTGGGCAGACGGTGAAACTTACCTAGTTTTTTTAGAAAAACACAAATTACCATCAAGAGAACTCTACTACAACCTTGACAAAGACGATCAAAAAGTAACTGAAGATATCCGCTCAGGAGTCAACAGCCAAATACTCAGAAATGCAAATAAAGAGATTCAGCAGATACTGATTCCCATTAATGATGAATTGCAGATTCACATTTTTAAAGATAATGACACGTACACCTTTGAAGCCATTCCTATTATCAGCGACACACGGACATCGGCTTTTACGATAGAGATACAAAACTCTCCGCACTACGATATTATCCAAGCAACCGGCTCAAAAAAGTTGGCACAAATCTTTGTTGCAGGTTTTAAAAACTCCCTCAACTTCAAAAGAGATTTAAGAAAGGGCGATACTTTAGCTGTTATTTATGAACAGAAATATCGCTTGAACAAACCCTTTTCTATGCCTACTTTACTCGCAGCAATGATAGAAATGGGCGGGAAAAAGCACTTTATTTACTTACATAGCGATGAAAGATATTATGATGAAAAAGGCAATGAGGTAGAGGGATTTCTCCTTGGAACTCCTGTTAAAAATGCAAGAATTTCATCCTATTTCACAAAACGCCGTTTTCACCCTATTTTGAAAAAGTACAGGGCGCATTTAGGTGTCGATTATGCTGCAAAAGGAGGAACCCCCATCTTTGCCGCAGGAAACGGAAAAATAATATTTGCAGGTTACAACAGAGGTTATGGAAACCTCATAAAGATACAGCACAGCGATGGTTACATGACTTTGTATGCGCATCAGAAATCTTTTCGCAATGGCATACGCAACGGTGTGTATATTAAAAAAGGGCAGCCCATAGGGTATGTTGGAAATACAGGCTTGTCATCCGGCCCGCACCTGCATTTTGGTTTGTATAAAGACGGTGCCGCTATCGACCCTCTGCGCGTTGTTCAATTAACAACGAAAAAACTAAAAGGTAAAGAAAAAGAGGCGTTTGAACGACTTAAAGAAAATTATAACCAAAGCATAGATTTACATGTACAAAATAAAACCGCTTATGTAAAACATAAATATATGCAAAATAATTGTTATTTCTATAATGAAGAAGTTAAAGAAGCCTCGCAAGCAAATGGCTGAAATAGAATCCATTGAAGCACTCAAAAATCCAAACTTTATTCAACCTGTTCGAATAAACTATATTCAAAAAGGGGTGCGTAAAACATGGGAGGCGGTCATGAGCCATGACAGCGTTTCTATACTTCTTTGGCATGTGCAAAAGAAATCTTTTGTCATCGTCAAACAACTTCGCGCAACTGTGCTCTCAACAAATAAAATCAATGGCTTTACCTATGAACTTTGTGCCGGTATCATCGATAAAGACACAACACATATTCAAATCGCCAAAGAAGAAATTTTAGAAGAATGCGGTTACGATGTGCCTTTGGAAAATCTTCAAAAAATCAGCTCGTTTCATACGAGCGTCGGTATTTCAGGAGCCAAGCAAACACTCTACTTTTCAAAGATTGATGAGAGCATGAAAATAAACGAAGGGGGTGGTTTAGACGATGAGGAGATAGAAGTTGTTTATATCCGTCTGAAGCATGCCAAAGAGTTTATGTTTGATGAAAGCTACCAAAAAACACCCGGCCTTATGATGGCTTTTTACTGGTTTTTCGATAACCACTCTGATGTGATGTAAGGATTACCCAAACTCGATAGGGTCCATATCTATTTCAGCCAGAGAAACTCGGCATGTGGAAATAGCTTTAATCAAATCCGTACTTTTATCTGAACGGAGCAAAATTTCAAATCTGTATTTATTTGCAACCTTCTCAATAGCACACTTTCCAAAACCAACGATTTGTATATTAGAAATTCTGGATAAATTTTCTTGCATTTTCATCATCTCTTCTCTTGCTTTTAGCCCATTTTTATGGGAAAACAAAATGCGGCAAAGTTTTTTATACGGTGGATACAAATCTTCTCTGTATGTTTTTTCTTCTTTTAAAAACTCTTCATAGCTGTTGATGTAGGTCTTAAAAAATTCTTCATTAAATGTTTGCAGCAAAACTTTTGCATTTTTCTTTCTTCCGCTTCTTCCTGCAACTTGAATGAGGGAGGAGAGTGCTTTTTCTCTTGCTCTGTAATCGCTCCTGTTGAGCATATTGTCCATCCCCAAAACAACTGCCAGAGTCACACCGTGGTAATCGTGTCCTTTACTGAGCATCTGCGTTCCCACCAGGATGTCCGTTTCTTCGTCATTAAAGCGTTTGAGCGCACGTTTGAGCTTGTTGGACGTGGTAATCACATCCCTGTCGAACTGTTCTATCTTGGCATGTGGAAACTCTTCGCTTATATTTTTTACAGCCTCGGCAGTTCCCAGCCTCGTACTTGTCAAATGAGGGCTTCCGCATTCACAGCATATTTGGGGAATTGCCTGAGTAAAATTGCAATAATGGCATTTTAAAGCTCTTGAATTTTGATGAATACTCATCCCGACACTGCAAAACACGCATTCATAGGTATGTCCGCAATCTTGACAAATAAGGTACTTGAAATTGGCCCTCGTAGGTATAAAAACAATGGCCTGCTCTTTTTGTTCTAAGACTTTTTGAAGATTCTCTACAATCAAAGGGGAAAGCGCATCCGCTGAACGTTCATAAATAAACTCTTTGCTCGAGCTAAAATGTCCCCCTTTGAGTCTGGCATGTGGAAACTTGACGTAAGTATTTAAAGAGGGTGTCGCACTCCCTAAAACTACCGGGATATTATGTATTTTTCCCATGTAAATCGCGATATCTCTCGCATTGTAGCGAGGTCTTGAAGATGACTTGTAGCTGTCATCATGCTCTTCATCCACAACAATCAAACCCAAGTCTTTTATTGGTAAAAATAAAGCAGAGCGGGGACCTGCAATGATAAAAGCAGTTGCGTCATAGATTTTTTGAAGTGATTTTTCTTTTTGACTTTTTGTAAGTTTTGAATGCCACATGACAACCTTATCGCCAAAATGCTCTTCGAGTCTTTGTCCCATTTGCGGCGTAAGAGAAATCTCCGGCATTAAAAAGACAGACCTTTTTCCACATGCCATCATCTGCTCAAAATACTTCATATATATTTCGGTTTTTCCGCTCCCCGTATCGCCAAAAAGAAGGGATGTTTTGTGCTTTTTTAAAAAGTCAAGCGCTTCATTTTGTTTGGAAGAAAGGGTAAGCGGGCTCTCCGCATGGATAGCTTTTCGCTCCTCACCTGTTTGCACCTCTTGTGAAGCGGAAGCAGAAGGGCTCACATCGCAGCTCCTAAAAGGCACCATAAGCCCAAGAGCCTCACCCAGAGATGAAAAGTAATATCTGCTTATAAATGTAGCAAGTTCAATCTGCCTGGATGAATAATACATCGCACTCACTTCTTGTATCTCACTTGTTTTAAAAGCAGGTTCCAGGCATGTCCGAACAATAACTGCGCTCATGTTTTTATTTCTAAGGACTATCTCTACAACAGTGCCCGGGGCGATTTCTCTTTGAGAATGATAGGTAAGAGGAGATAAGGGGGATGAGAGGATTGTCACTTCATAAAAATACAAGACAATCCTCTAAGATATCAATTCGTTAATTCTGGACAGTAAGCATCTGTTTGCGTACAGAGAAATTTTCCATCAGCAGGCGTGTATGTGAAAGTCACATCAGTATCTGCAACTTTAAAAACATATGTGCCGCTTCCTGCTGTGGCACTCCATTTTCCTGCTTTTCCGGATTCGTTGGACATAGGATACATCAACACTCCGCCAAAAAGCCCGTCTTTATCCATCTTTTTATATGTGGTACCGTCGTAAGTATAGGTATCTGTACCGTTTGGGATGTACGAGGAACTCCCGCGAATAATTCTCGTCTGCCTCTCAGAAACTATGGCAGACCTGATAGAAGATATATCCGCACGCCCTTTTGCGATCTGGGCATCTGTTCTAGTAGCTGCAAATTTCGGAATGGCAACTGCCGCTAAAATACCAAGAATGACTATAACAAAGACAATTTCTATCATCGTGAAAGCTAATCTATTTCTGCATAATCTCATTTTATTTCCTTTGATATTTTATCTATTCAACTACCAAAGACCCTCTTAATGGTATATTGTACGTTGTTACATCTATATTGTCTTGTACTTTTTGACATAAAACATTTGATGAACCTGCCGCTACTAGTCTAACATCTAAATTTTCATTTGAAGCAGTTGTTATCACTGAAATATCTACACAATCTACATTATCAATTTTTATAGTTACTTTTTTATTTCCTACATCCAATGTCGCTTCTGATGTATTAACGAGACTATTTGCAGTATGAGACATAATTGATAAATCTGAAGAAGTAGTTCCGTTTGAGACAACATAATTTGTAACATCAGCAACAATAACACCAATACTCATTATTCCTCTTGATATTTCAGCATCACTTCTGGTTGCTGCAAACTTCGGTACCGCTATGGCTGCCAAAATACCTAAGATTACAATTACAAATATTATTTCAATCATAGTAAAAGCTTTACTCATACGAACCCCTAAAAATTTAAATAACTAGATTGTATCAAAACTTTAAGTAAATAAGACTTTTTAGAGGGTAATGAAAATGAATTCATCAGTCTTTTGAAGGTTATGCACATCGTTCATACGACATGCATAAATAGAGCATATAATTTAGTAAGTTACTCCGGTTCCGCCAAATGTATGAGTTGCAACCATGCCCTTTGCAGAAGCTTTGTCTTGTGCACCAGTTGTCGTGGCAGTACACCAAGTATCCGTAGAAGCACCATCAGCAACCGTTATACCAGTCCCGGCAGTCGTTAAACTTACTGCAAAACAAGCATTTGTATTTACAGTTCCACATGCAGCAGAATCATTTAAAGCAATCGTGCCTGCCGCAGTATACTTAGCACCTAAATCAGAAATACAAATAGATAAATTTGTCAACTCACCAGAAACTTTAGCATCATCTCGAGTGGCAGCAAGCTTCGGAATAGCAACAGCAGCCAAAATACCTAAAATAACGATAACAAAGATCAATTCGATCATAGTAAAACCAGCTCTTTTCATAAGAGACTCCTTGTAGATAAAAAATTTGGGCTACTCTGGTAACCTTGCCAATATTATGTATCATACAATCTAAAAGAATGCTTAATTAGCATTATATTGTAAATAATGTTTGTCTTTGTGATAAAAGCTTGTAAACGGGAAAAAACTTTTTGAATTCTGAATAAAATTGCAAAAAAATAGATATTATGGAACTAAATTTGCTTTCATTTAATTAACTTAAAAGGAGTTCAAATGAGCATTGAAATTTCTCGTACACATGGGCTGATAAAAGAAGCACTTGATTACAGGGCTGCACGCCAAGATATGATATCTTCCAATATCGCCAATGCCGATACTCCTTTTTACAAACCAAGAGATATAAGCTTTGAAGATGCGCTTCGTGCAAAAAAAGCCGATATTCTCCGTGATGATAGTTCAACACTTAAGTTGGCACAAACCAACGGCGGGCATTTGCCGATTCAAAATGAACAAAACAGCTTGAAACCGACTACTTTTTTTAGAGACGGGCACATGGCTAGAAATGACGGAAATAGTGTAGATTTGGATGTTGAAACAACAGAGATGAGCAAAAACTCCATTATGTTTAATGCGCTCATCAGTGCAAGCAAAAAAGATTCTAGAATCTTTAAAAGCGTTATAGAAGCTTCCAGCAAAGTAAGTTAGGAATAGATTATGAGTAATTTTTTAAATAGTTTTGACATCAGCGGTTATGGTTTATCTGCCCAAAGAGTAAGGGTCAATGTTATAAGTTCAAATATTGCAAATGCGCAAACTACAAGAACCGATGAGGGAGGACCTTACAGAAGAAAAGAGGTTGTCTTTAAAGCAATCGACTTTAATGAGCAGTTCAATAAAGCCTTAAACGGAATGAGTCAAAGCGCTCAATACGAAGACCCTTTAAGTGAAGGCGATTTTGGCAAAAAAGTAAATCCTGCTATAATGAGCGTCATTGTTGATAAAATTTCAAGAGACGACAAAGAGCCTAAACTAAAATTTGACCCATCCCATCCGGATGCGGATGCAAATGGTTATGTTGCCTATCCGAACATTAATCCGGTAATAGAAATGGCCGATTTAGTGGAAGCCACTCGCTCTTACCAAGCGAATGTAGCAGCTTTTGAGAGTGCAAAAAATATGGCAAACAGTGCTATTTCACTGTTGCAATAAGGAAGATGATTTATGAGTAACATCAGCGGCATTTCAGGAACATCCACAGCGGAACTTTTAAAACAAAAAAGCAAGCTTGAAGAAGGCGGGGGCACAGACTTTGCAGGGCATCTCAAATCTGCGCTGAATGAAGTAAACGACCTTCAAGAAACCAGTGAAAAAGCGATTGCAGATTTGGCAACAGGACAGGTAAAAGACCTTCATCAGGCAGCTCTTGCTATCGGCAAAGCAGAAACCAGCATGCAGCTTATGCTTGAGATTCGCAACAAAGCACTGAGTGCTTATAAAGAGCTTGGAAGAACACAACTCTAACTACTTTGCTAACTTTTATTTTCAGGATAAACCTGAAAATACTAAGATGAAAACCTCTCAATCTAATTAACAATTTAACTCAACATATAATTAACATTCAGATGTTATAATCCACATAAAAAGTACCCTAAAATAAATGTTAAGTCGCAACAAAAGCAAAAAAATATTTCTTCTTTACTCTTTAATAGCCTTTGGCTTTTTAATCTTTTTAAGCGTAATGCTTTTAAATGCACTTAAATCTCGCCATCTGCCGTCTCTTTATGTAAAAGACAGTTCCAAGGCTGAAAGAGGCAATATCATCAGTGCGGATGGTTTCCACATTGCTACAACCAAAAAACTCTACAAGGCTGTCGTAAATACTAACTACATAGACCCGCAAAAAAAAGAGCTTTTCGTAGAACTATTCAGTATCTATTCGGGAATGAAGCAAAGTGAAATAAAAAAAAGATTAAACAAAAGAAAAGGGGTCGTTGTTCTTAGCTATGACATCACGGAAAAAGAAGCACAATACCTCAAGCGACTCGGCTATGAGCTTCGAAAGTTCAATGTTTTTGTTGAGAGAAAAAATTCTAGCACCGGCTTAAGAACGCTCCACGGGCTAAGTATCATAGAAAGCGGGGAGAGCCGTGAATACCCTTATGGCAATCTATTAACACCGATTATCGGTTATACGCATAAAGCGGAGGAAGATGGCTATACCCGCATAAAAGGGATAAAAGGGCTAGAAAAAAGGTTTGATGGAGAGCTGTTCGCAAAACAAGACGGAACCAGTCACGGGCCTAGGGATGTCAACAGCTATATTATTTTAAACAAGGACAGTTTCACGAAGCCAAGCATCAATGGACTTGACGTGAAAATAAATATACCTGTAACACTTCAAATCAAAATAGAAAAAATGCTTGATGTTATGAAAGCTGATATTGGTGCCAAAGAGGTAACCATCGCTGTGATGAACTCTGAAAACGGAAATGTTATTGCACTTGCGAGTTCGAACAGATTTTTACCCAAAGATATAAGAAGAAGCGACTACGACTCTTTAAACAGTGCAATGATAGAATACAGCTTTGAGCCGGGGAGCGTTATAAAAACAATCACTTTTGCCCTGCTTCTTGATAAAGGTTTAATCAACCCCTATGATTTGGTCAATGGGCATAACGGCCGCTTTCAAATTGGCAAAAAAATTATAACGGATGAGCATAAGTTTGACTGGCTAAGTGCCGAAAACGTTGTTATTCACTCCTCCAATATCGGGATAGCCCAATTAGCTCAAAAACTCTCGGGAAGCGATTTTTACGAAGGCCTTGTTCATTTTGGACTGACAACAAAATCTACAAATGATTTAATTTACGAAAAAATAGGTTCAGTTCCAAGCGCTGTAAGACTCAATAATGAAATATACAAAGCAACCGCTTCTTACGGGTATGGAATGCATGTAAATCTCATGCAGATTATGAGAGCATACAGCGCTTTTAATAACAACGGAAGGATGGTTTCTCCAAGAATTGTCCACAGTCTGATAGATGAGTATAAAAGAGAGATGATACTCCCTTTCGAGGAATCGGTTCAAGTTATAAAAAGTTCTACCGCCACAAGAATGCAAAGCATCTTAATCAAAACAGTCAATGAAGGAACAGGCATCAAAGCCAAAACCGAGGGCTTAATTGTTGGCGGAAAAACAGGAACAGCGCACATGGTCGAGAAAGGAAGATACGTCAATAAATACAACACAACTTTTGCGGGTTTTGCAAATGATGCGACAAGCAAATATACGATTGGCGTTGTTGCCATAGAACCGACAAAAAGTCAATTCGCGGCGCAAACCTCCGTACCTGTATTTAAAAAGGCTGTGGATATCCTTATTGAAGAGGGTTACTTAAAGCCAAATATTATCGAGTAATCTTGTTTGCGCGACTTTTGCTTCGACTAAAATAATAGTATTTCCGATTTCCACATGCCTGAGCGGAATGAAATCACGACTTACAATTTCAACGTAAGATATTTCAAGAGGTTCTAAATGTTCTCTCATTTTTTTTAATATCTCATCAGAATTTAAAATTTTTTGTGTGACCATTTTACTCGCAGCATGCAAGGATGCGGAAATTTTAAGCGCTTCTTGTCTTTGAGTTTTATCAAGGTAGGCATTTCTGCTACTAAGCGCTAAACCGTCGCTCTCTCTTATAGTTTCCGCCGCAATGATTTCCACACTCATGAAAAACTGCTTTACCATTAAAGATATCAGGTGCAACTGCTGTGCATCTTTTTTTCCAAAATACGCTTTTGTCGGCGAAACAATATTTAAAAGCTTCATAACTACGGTTAAGACACCATTAAAGTGTCCGGGTCTGCTTGTTCCTTCCAAAATATAACCTCTTACATTGGGAGACAAGATACTCACCTCATCTTCTGTGTAGATATTTTCGGCATGTGGAAAGAAAAGAATATCGACTCCGCTTAGCTCACATATTTTTTTATCTGCTTCATCTTTTTTTGGATATTTGTCTAAATCTTCCCCTTTGAGAAATTGGGTCGGATTTAAAAAGACAGACACCACAACGATTTCATTTTCAGCTTTTGCTTTTTTGATTAACGAGATATGTCCGTTGTGCAAAGCCCCCATTGTCGGGACAAAACCGATACTCTGGTTTTTGTCTTTTAAATATTCTTTCAATTCAAGCGGATTTGAAATAATCTTCATTTTAAGCCTCTATTTAATATAATCGCAATTATACAATAATGGAATAATTTTATGGATAATTACGAATACACAGAGCTTTTAAAAAATATTACGATAAAAATGGAAAATATCACGGGTGTGGTGCAGCCTGATAAACTTCGGGCGAGACTCCAAGAGATAGAGAAGCTGGAGAATGACCAGGAGTTTTGGAATGATGCCGCCAACGCAGCAGCGGTACAAAAAGAAAAAACGCAGCTCCAAAGAAAATTGAACAAATACAGCCTTGCTTATGAAGCCTTGCATGATGCAGATGAGCTTTATGAGATGGCAAAAGATGAAAATGATGAAGAATCCATTGAGTCACTCTATGATGATGCATCTTCGCTTGAAAGTTTAATAAGAAATATGGAGATTGAAGTTTTACTCAGCGGTGAAACGGATGCAAACAATGCCATTCTATCCATCCACCCAGGAGCCGGCGGTACCGAATCTCAGGACTGGGCCTCTATGCTTCTTCGAATGTATAAACGCTTTGCTGAGCGACGAGGCTTCAGCGTTGAAGTGCTCGACTACCAAAGCGGTGAAGAAGCGGGCATAAAAGATGCGACGATTCTTATAAAGGGTGAAAATGCCTACGGATATTTAAAAGTTGAAAGCGGAATTCATAGACTTGTCCGTATCTCACCTTTTGATTCAAATGCAAAAAGACATACTTCTTTTAGCTCTGTCATCGTCTCGCCTGAAATTGATGATGATATAAAAATTGAGATAGAAGATAAAGATATCCGAATCGATACATACAGAGCAAGCGGTGCCGGAGGGCAACATGTTAATAAAACTGAATCGGCCATCAGGATAACGCACATAGCTACCGGAGTCGTGGTTCAATGTCAAAACGACAGGTCACAGCATAAAAACAAAGCAACTGCGATGAAGATGTTAAAATCTCGCCTTTACGAACTCGAGCTCGAAATCCAGCAGGCCGAAAAAAATGGAGTTCCTAAAAGTGAAATAGGCTGGGGACATCAGATACGCTCGTATGTAATGCAACCCTACCAGCAGATAAAAGACACCCGCTCCAACGAAGCATACTCAAATATCAACGCTATTCTCGATGGAGATATAGATGAAATGATAGAGGATGTTCTCGTTTCTCAAAATCGGGGATAATTTTTTTTAAAAAAGAGTCAGGCATCTTTTTTAAAAAAGCTGTAGCCTAAAAATCCGGCACCCAAAATCATTGCAATAATCGTAAGATACTGCATCTGCTTTGCCTGTGTATTTTTAAACTCTTCCAAAAATGGCGATTGACTTGGTTCTGCACTCTTTGAAGAACTGCTCGAACCGGCAACACTCGCTTCCATTCTAGCTACATTCGCAGCAGCCAAATCAACATCACTCACCCCCTCTTTTGGCGCTATCTTGAAATGGATAACAAAACCGACAAGCAACATAAACGCACCTAAGCCTCTTAAAATCATCTTTTTATTTTTTACAAAAATCTCTAACATTCATCCCCACTTATAAATCTAATTTTAACTTTTATTTTTGCCATCTCTAATTTTAATTATGTCAAACTTCACGTATGAATTTACTTAAAGAATTTTCCCTTCATGACAAATGCTCCTACTTAAAAGACAAAGAGCAGACAACGCACTACAAAATCATAGAAAATGCCAGTGCAGCGAGTTGCCAAGCTTTCATTGAAAGAGGCTTTAGAAGATTTGGCAAAATGTATTTTAGACCCATTTGTCCCAGTTGTAATGAATGCAAAAGTATCAAAATTGATGTTTATCACTTTGAATTTTCAAAATCCATGAAAAGAGTTATGAAAAAAGCATCCGATATAAAAAGTTACATTCAAACGCCCACTATGACACAAGCGCATTTGAATTTGTTTGAGAAATACCATCTTTACATGCAGGATAAAAAAAAGTGGGATTACAGCCCAACAACCGCGCAAGGCTACTATAACTCTTTTGTAAGCGGGCACAATGACTTTGGATATGAAATACTTTATTATGACAAAGAGAAGCTCATTGCCGTGGATTTAATAGACATTTTAGAAGACGGCATCTCTTCTATATATTTTTATTATGACCCTGATTATGCGGAATTTTCGCTGGGCAAGTTCTCTTTATACAATCAAATAAAATATGCAAAACACAGCCGTAAAAAGTGGATTTATTTGGGATATTACGTAAAAGACTGCCCTAGCCTCTCTTATAAAGCGCATTATAAACCCTATCTTACATTAAAAGACAGACCAAGCGAATATGAAGAATTTGAATGGAATTAACGAAGCTTCAAACTTTATGATGATTTCTTTATAGCTATTTTCTTTCCTCAATCAACCTTTCTTTATGATGTT
>JAHJJX010000004.1 GCA_018822665.1 bacterium | reverse complement strand
TCGTTTATATTCCAGGCATACGCTGAATCGCTGGAGCCATCGGCGGGTATGTTTGTGATGCGGTCTTCAAGTTTTCCATAGGCTGCATTTTTAAGCACTCTTTGTATGGAAGCATGTAAAATGGATTTTTGACCCGAGTTTTGGTTTGAGGGGATAAAAACAGACAAAACCAAAACGCCAAACACAATCCCCGCTAAAATGTAGTTAGCGCTGGCAAGACCAAAAACTGCCACACCAAAGAGCGCAATAAAAAGAACAACGGTTTGATTATTTTTGAAGAGAGATGACAAGTTCATCATAACTTACTCCTTTTTCATTCAATATATCGGTTAATATTTTTGTAGATGCCGTAACTCCGCCACTTTTTTCCGCCTGTAGCATTTTTGCATAAAGGGGTTGAATGATTTCTAGCGCTTGGGGGTTAGGTTGTCTTCTGACTGAGTAATACCCGAGTGCTTTTCCATTGTCATCCATAGAAACTGTCACATTGGCATACACCCAGTAGTGATTGGAATTTTTTGTTTTATTGATAACAAAGGCAAAAATCTCTTCATGTTTTTGAAGTCGCTCCCAAAGAAGTTTAAATACCGCCTTTGGCATATCCGGATGACGAATAATGTTGTGCGGTTTACCAAGCAGTTCCACTTCGGTATACTCCGCCATCTCCATAAAAATTTTATTTACATAGGTAATATGACCTTTTAAGTCGGTTTTTGAGACGATAAAATCATCTTCTTTCATATTAATTTGCATGAAAACACCCCTCCGTTTTACAAACTTTTTTTTCTTTGTCAGTATAACACAATTTAAATGATGCTCTAAAGTGAATGTATGATAGAATTTTATCATGAGATTTAGAGATTTAAAAAAACATTCAAAACAAGCGCCAAAACAAAAAAAAGAGACTGTATTTTATGCAGGATTTTTAGTGAGGGCAAAGGCTTTTACAACAGATATCTTTATGATAGGTTTGCCTGTGGCTTTAGTCATTATGATAGTCTTTGGCTATGATGAAACAAAAAGTGCAGGAGCTTTAGATGTTATCGTTCATGACGAGCAGGCACTTTCCCATGCACCCAATCCAAGCGCTTCAATCGTTCAGATAATTCTTATTTTGGGAATTCATGTTGTTCTGTGGAGAAGAGACGGACAAACGCCCGGCAAAAAATTTGCAAATATCAAAGTCGTGGATGCAAAAACGCTCAAAGAAGCTTCTTTTATAAAATTAATAGTTCGGTTTATAGCTTATTTTATATCTTTATTAAGCGTGTTTGGCTTTTTTGTCGGTTTGCTTAGGGAAGATAAAAGAGCCCTGCATGATTTACTCAGCGGCACCGCCGTAATTTTTGTAAAAAATTGACTTTCGAATATTTAAAGAATACCCCCGTATGCCGGCATTATTAGGAACATTTTATTTCTTTTATTTTGCAATTGTCGGGATTTATATTATATTTCTGCCAAAAGTTTTGTCCATGGCGGGATATTCCGCAGGCGACATAGGGATTATTTTTTCTTGCGCGCCCCTTGTGCGTTTTTTGGTACCCTTTGCTTTTACGAGGGGGCTGAAATTAAATGCAAAAAGTTTTAATATAGCGCTTGTAATCATGCTTGGAAGTGCGCTCTCTTTTTACTTCTCCTTAGACAGCTTTTACAAGCTTTTATTTTCAAATATCGGGCTTGGAATCGGTCTGAGTTTGATGCTACCTCACATAGAGCTTATTTCACTCAACAACATAGGAAAAGAGCGATACGGAAAAATCAGGCTTTTTGGTTCTCTTGGATTTGTTCTTGTTGCGCTCATTCTTGTAAAGTTCTTGTCTTCCGCAAACGTGGCTCTTTTGTATCTGCTTACTCTGACATTTTTGACAGCTGTTATCGCTTATATCATTGCAAAAAAATCTAACGAGATTTTGAAAAAAACCCAAGATGAAAAAAATGATATCAGCATTTTAAGAGATTGGCGATTATGGCTAGGGCTGACTCTGATGCAGGTAAGTTTTGGAGCTTTTTATAATTTCTTTACTATCTATGAAACAGACAACGGGATAAGTCTGGATATGACTATTTATCTTTGGAGTTTTGGGGTTCTGGTTGAGATTTTTATGCTTTATTTTCAAGGCACTCTTTTAAGGGGAAATCTTCTGCTCATTCTTCAAATCACAACGTTTGCCACCGTCATTCGATGGCTGCTGCTTTTTTTATTCCCTCAAGAGTTAGGAATTCTGTTTTTCTCACAAGCTCTGCACGCGCTTAGCTTTGCGCTTTTTCATTCCGCGGCTATTAGCTACTTGTATCATCTGTATAAACACAAATCCTTGGCACAGCAGTTTTTCTCAGGAATAAGCTATGGTTTGGGCGGATTTGTCGGGGCTTTGCTTGCCGGATACGTCTATGAGTTTTACCCTAAGTACTTGTTCTTAAGCTCAAGCATCATAGCACTTATGGCATGTGGATTTTTATATATTTGGAGTCAAAACTCAAAAATAAAGTTGGTGAGCTGACCGTAATCATCTGTTTTTACACCCGCAGGAGGTTTAGAGTCTGTTTCATAAAAGAGATTAAAAGCTAAAAATAGTTTTTTATAGATATGCACTTTTAATTCAAGTTTATTGGAACTGACATAATCTTTAAAGTCATATATTTTAGGCTGATAATAAAAAGCATACGAGAAGGATACTTTTTCTTCAAGTTTCATCGTATAACCAAAATAGGCATTGAGTCGGATATTGTTTTCACAAGAATCTTGTGAAGTGTAATCTATATATTCATAAAATCCGCCAAGCCCCACATACCCTTTTGAATCTTTAAAAACATCGGTGGAAATATTGTTTAAAAGCTCAAAAAGCTTATACCTTATTCCCGCTCCTAATAAAAATCTGTCTTTAATGAGTTTGAATTCATCATTTTGTATTTGTCCAAAATATTCCGCTCTGAGGTTTTTGTCATCGATTTTTGTTATATGACGCACATGCGCATAAAGATTGTCGGTATTTTTTTGATAGTTAGTATCTCCGTACTCCCCGGAGACTTCTCCCCAAGTGACGGCGCTGACATTGTCATCATAGGTTATTCTGACGGATGCTTTGTAATTATTTTTGTCGGTGTTACCTCTTTTGGATTCAAGAGATACCGCTCCGACACCATGGGTTCCGGGTTTGTCGCCTATCTCTACGGGCGCTATGGAAACAAGCGCAAAGAGAGATGTTATGCTGATAAGGAGGAGTGCAAGTAATTTCATGACCGGAAGTATATCGAAAAAATTTGGCATGTGCAGAGAGGTTCAAGCAGTTTTTTAAGCTAAAGGAGCACAAAGTATATTCAGTCAAATATTACACCGAATCTGCTAATATACAGAGATTTAAGCGTACAAGGATGAGGGAAAATGAAAAAGATTGTGATGTTGTCGGCTTTGTTTGCAAGGGAGTTGTTGGCAGAAAATATATTAAATAAGCCTCTGGTAACGATTGACAATACATCTATTACGGCAATGTTTTTGCTCAAGTTTATTGTAATCATTACAGTTGGACTTGTTGTCGCATGGATTTACAAAAATAAGATTATTAAATCTGCAAAAATATCCCAAAGTCTGACTCTGCCCACGCAAACAATTTTTGGTAATTTAGGTTATTACTTTATAATCTTCATTACTTTTGTTACGGCCTTGAACTCGGCAGGGCTCAATCTGTCCTCGCTTGCCGTTGTCGCAGGTGCTTTATCCGTCGGGATAGGTTTTGGACTTCAAAATATTGTTTCCAACTTTATTTCAGGACTTATATTGATGTTTGAACAGTCCGTAAAAGTGGGTGATTATATAGAGCTTGAAAACGGTGTGCGCGGAGTTGTTCGGGAGATAAAACTAAGAGCAACTATTATTACGACAAATGAGCATATTGACATTATCGTTCCCAATTCAAACTTCCTGACTTCGTCGCTTTTACAATAAAAAAAGATTAGGTTTCGTAAAATAGGGCTATAGAGAGCTTTTTTAACCAAAAAATGGGTGACCCAAGTGTATAATTTGACATGTTTGTACGAAAAAAGAAGAATAAAAGCGGTT
>JAHJJX010000029.1 GCA_018822665.1 bacterium | reverse complement strand
GAATGAATCTCCACTTTTTATTTCCACATGCCGAAATAGATTAAATCGTTCTATCTTGGCATGTAGAAATTACACCTAAAATAAGAACAATACACTCATATGAATGAATCTCCACTGTTTATCAAACAATCATACAATCTAAGTTTTAACTAAAATATTTCAATTTGCAATATAATTAATTGTAGTAAATATAAATAGTTAAGATACTTGATTAAAATTAGGATTGACAAATGCCGACAAGATTGAGAGTAGATTTAGCAGGGTATCATCATATTATAAATCGTGGAGTAAACCGTTGTGATGTCTTCAATTATCATGACGACAAAGAGATGTTTTTACAAATCATCAATAAAAGTGCTATTCTTCATAAGACAACACTGCATGACTATTGCTTGATGGACAATCATTATCACCTACTCATAGAGACACAAAAAGAAAATCTATCTACTTTTATGAGAATCGTAAATGCGAACTATGCAAAATATTTCAACAAAAAATATAAACGCAGCGGTCATCTCTGGCAAGATAGATACAAATCAAAATACATTACCTCTGAAAACTATCTTTACTCACTTATCAGATATATAGAAAACAATCCGCTTGAAGCTTCTATGGCGAATAAAATCAGCACATATCCGTACACATTGTCATTTCTCATTTTGAATGCAAAGCACTATTATCCATGTTGCAATGATTCTATCTTAATCAAACAGTTTGACCTAAAAACTCTGAACGAGTTTTTAGGAGAACCTATGAGTGAGAAAGAGTTGGAGTATATAAAAACAAAAAAGAAACAAAAAATACTCAAAGAAGACGGCATTTTACATGTAAAGCAAGAAAAACAATTCCAAGAGCATTTCTATGATGTTTGTACAAAAGTAGATAGAAACTTAGCGATACTTAATGCACACCAAGACGGTTACTCTCAAGCAAGCATTGCAACTTATTTGAATGTATCAAAATCATTGATAAGCAAAGTTGTAAAAAGTGGAGATTCATTCACAGGGGTGTAATTTTAATAATTTAGATTCAAAAGGACCTCGGTGCCCCTTGAGGGTAGAAAAACTGTTACCGCCGGTATCGTAAAAAGGTGAAGTAAGAAAACTTGTTTTACTGGTCTTGAAAAAGGGGTGCATTATACCTCAGGATGATTATCAAATACTACTTACATTTGATAATGGAGAAGTTAGAATATTTGATATGAAACCATATATTGATAAAGGCTTTTTTAAACAACTTCAAGATAAAAATTACTTTAAAACAGTCAAACCTCATTTTGACTCTATTCAATGGGCGAATGGGCAAGACTTATCTCCTGACACTTTGTACTTAGACAGCCGCTCAGCATAACAAAACATAATAGCCAATAAATTACCTAGCGGCAATTTATTGGCTATATTTGACCGTTAGCATCACATTTGCACATTAAGTCTTAATTTGGTACAATAAAAGGACTGAAGGAGATTTTATGCAAATTATAAATGATATAAAGCCTGTTACCTATCTAAAAAGTAAAGCAGCTGATGTTCTAAAATATATCAATGAAACTCATAGACCTATGATAATCACACAAAATGGTGAAGCTAAAGCTGTTATACAAGATCCAAAGAGTTATGAAGATATGAAAAATGCTCTTACTATAATGAAGCTTCTTTCATTTGCAGAAGAAGATATTAGAAGTGGAAATCTTCAGACTGAAGAAGATGTTTTTAACTCTGTTGAAGAACTCCTTAGTAAATGAGTAAAATTTATAAAGTTAAATGGACTTCAAATGCAAAAGAAGACCTTTTAAATATTGTTGATTCTATCAAAAAAGATAGTTTAAGTACTGCAAGAAAAGTTTATGAACAAATAAAAGAAAAAGCACAATCTAGCAACTTTTTTCCTTTAAAAGGTAGAGTGGTTCCTGAACTTCTAAAAGAAGGTATAACTATTTATAGAGAACTGATTGCACAACCTTGGAGAATTATGTACAAAATTGAAAATGACACTGTTTATATTATGGCTATTTTTGACTCAAGACAAAATATAGAAGAGTTGTTATTACAAAAACTATTAAGAGGGCATATGCTAACAAAACATAATAGCCAATAAATTACCTAGCGGCAATTTATTGGCTATATTTGACCGTTAACTTAAAATAAAGAAGATCAATATTTTAATTATCAAAAAAACTTGCATTTTACGCTGGCTTCTTCTCTGCGTAATAACCATTTAGAAGAACTAAGCACATTTAGATATAATACACAAAATAATTTTATGACTAGAGGAAACTTAATGATTACATTAAAAAAAGCCCTTACATTAAACAAAGATGAATTAAACAAATTTAAAGAACAGTTAAAAGCAAAAATTGAAGCGCGCCCTGAGCTCAATGCCTACATAGATATAAATAATGTCGGTGAAGGTATTCCAATTGCCATAAAAGACAATATTCAGGTAAAAGATTGGTCTGTAACTTCAGGCTCAAACATTCTTCAAGGTTACATCTCTCCATACAATGCGACTGTTATTGAAAAAATGCTTGGTGCAGGTCTGAGTCCATTTGGCAGAACAAATATGGATGAGTTTGCAATGGGCTCAACAACCGAATCAAGTTTTTATGGCAGAACATTAAATCCACATGCCAATGACCGTGTGCCGGGAGGAAGCTCAGGAGGAAGTGCTGCGGCTGTGGGTGCAGGACTTGCCATTGCCGCTCTTGGGAGCGATACGGGAGGAAGTATCCGACAGCCGGCTGCATACTGCGGCATTGTCGGGATGAAACCTACATACGGAAGAGTAAGCCGCTACGGCTTAGGTGCGTATGCCTCTTCACTTGACCAAATCGGACCGATGACGCAAAATGTTGAAGATGCAGCGATTTTGTACGACATTATCAGCGGGCACGATGATAAAGATTCAACAAGCGCAAAGATGAATGATAAAGTTTCGGACAAATTAAATCCAAACCGCAAACTGCGTATTGCCGTGCTTCCGAAGTACATAGAAAATGCAAGCCAAGACGTAAAAGATGCTTATGCACAAGCAACACAAGCACTTAGAAATGCAGGTCATGAGATTGTTGAAAAAGAACTCATGGATGCAAAATACGATATTTCTGCGTACTACATAACGGCAACAGCAGAAGCTACGACAAACTTGGCAAGATATGACGGTATCCGTTACGGAAACCGAAAAGTCGGCAAAGATTTAAACGATACTTTTGTAAAAACAAGAAGTGAAGGTTTTGGAAATGAAGTCAAACGCCGTATTTTACTTGGAAACTTTGTACTTTCGAGCGGATACTATGATGCCTACTATGTAAAAGCACAAAAAGTCCGTCACCTCATCAAAGATGAGTATGCAAAAATATTCAATGATGTAGATTTAATTCTCTCACCTGTAGCACCAAGTGTTGCAAACAAATTTGGAGAGTTTTCAAACCCGATGGAGATGTACCTGAGCGACATCTACACCATCAGCGTAAATCTTGCAGGTCTCCCTGCCCTTTCCCTTCCGATAAATAAAAATGCAGACGGCATGCCTGTCGGACTTCAGCTCATTGCAAAAGCTTACGATGAACAAACGCTTTTTGATGGCGCACTCGGTTTGGAAAAAGAGATAAACTACGCCAACTAATGACATAGCTTACATATAAATAAACAAGCAAGCATAATTTCTTCTCCCAAAGCAATAGCTTGCCCTCGCCCAAAAAAGCTTTCAAAAATAAGATATTATCAGTTATTTAATGACTCATCTTTAGACTTAAGGATTGTAGATACACCCATCAAAAAACAAACTAAGAGATCGGTAATTGCTAGAAGGTAGCTAAAAAGTTGGGATAATATGTTCATAGTCTACATCTTTAGTGAAGAAAAAGAAGATATAAATATAGCACTAAAAAATGAAACAAATCTTGTTGTAAAAGAGAGATTACAAGCAGTACATATGATGTATTTAAATTTTGCTAAAGCAGTTCCTACAAACACTGCATCAGCAAAATTTAAATACATCATATGTGTCGGTTCAAGTTGTGAGAGAGAGGCGATAAGGGCTTCATCGGGTGAGCGGATACTAAAGCTGTAAGTGGAATCTTTTTTATAAATCTTGTTTTTTTCTAGTGGCATAAATCTACCAAAAACATAATATTTAAATCCATCCTTGTTATGAATCTCTTCAAGTTTTCCTTTTACCATGCTAAAACTAATATATTTTGAAATAATCTCAAAACACATTTCTAAAGCTATGTCCGCCTTAATATATATACTGCACATTAATTCATAATATTTCATATAAAATCATTTTTGAAAAATTCTATAATAATAAAACTTAATCTAGAGCATTTCTAAATATTATTATTCGTTTATATGAAAAAAAAGTTGCAATACAAACCCTTTATATCCTTAAAAATTCTCACCTAAGATGGATGAAACTTTTTTTCAATCCACTTACATCAAAAAAATACTGACAGATTATATTTCAAATATTTAAGCACGTTAAAGCTTATTTAAAAAAATAACACAGTAGAATTGCAAACCATTAACTTGGGGCATTAGCTCATCTGGGAGAGCGCTTCGCTGGCAGTGAAGAGGTAAGCGGTTCGATCCCGCTATGCTCCACCATTTTTTTAAAACTATCAAGCTTATTGCAACCTCAACATAAACAAATTCTCTTATAAAGTCTTGATATAGTAATGCAATTATTTTCAAGGGACCAAAATGTTTAAAAAATATATCTCGAGTGTTTTATTAACGATTTTTCTCACGACATCAGGTGCCGCCCAAGAAGCAGATGCCTTTGACGTGTACGACTGGATGGAATCGCTCAACGGTGAGTGGACATTATCACCCGCCGAGAAACAAACAGGCACAGACTCCTACAAACACGAGGCAGTCATGCCAATCGTCGGCACGAATGCAACAGGAATAGCCTTTAAGTCCATCGGTGCTAACAGTACAATCCAAGAAGACCTTTTGCCAAATACCTCCAAGCAGATGGTTACAATGTACCATTGTAAAGATATGGCGTGCAAGCAAATAAAAGCTACCCATTATTGTGTCAAGCAAAATCAGCCAGAATTTATAGCAAACCTAGAAAAAAGCACAAAAAATAGAATTATTTTTGATTGTGACATGAGCACAGAGCTTTGTCTCTCAGATGAAGACCATGTGCACCAAATTATACATGAACTCTCCAACAACGCAAAACACTTAAAAAGCTCTTACTTAAGCTTTAAAGATAAAAAACCAAAGAAGATTAGTTCGATATATCACTTTGACAAAAAATAGTTCTTAAAGTCGCTTTACCTCTTTTTAACTACAAAAAAGCTATAATCCAAAAATTTTAATATACCTATATTATAGCTTTGAACATACAAAAGGATAACCATGATAATTCGTAAACGCGCCCTCACATTTGAAGATGTTTTATTAGTACCGCAATATTCTGAAGTACTGCCAAAAGAAGTTTCCCTCGAGACGAACCTTACTCGTAATATAAAACTGAATATTCCTATGGTTTCAGCCGCAATGGATACAGTTACGGAATACCGCGCGGCTATCGCTATGGCCAGACTTGGAGGCATAGGGATTATCCATAAAAATATGGATATTGATGCCCAGTGCAAACAAATTAGAAAAGTGAAAAAAAGTGAAAGCGGTATTATCATAGACCCTATCTATGTTCATCCAGACGCTACACTTGCAGATGCAAATGCCCTTATGGATGAATTTAAAATTTCGGGTGTGCCTGTTATTGATATGCACAACAAACTTCTTGGTATTTTAACAAACCGCGATATGAGATTTGAAAAAGACATGCATAAAAAAGCTAGTGAAGTGATGACAAAAATGCCGCTTATCAGCGCTAAAAAAGGCATTTCCCTCGATGAAGCCGCAGATATTATGCACAAACATAAAATTGAAAAACTTCCTATTATTGATGATGAAGGATTTTTAAAAGGTCTTGTGACAATTAAAGATATTAAAAAACGTATCGAATACCCTCACTCAAACAAAGATGAATTTGGCAGACTGAGAGTTGGAGGAGCTATCGGTGTTGGACAGTTTGACCGGGCAAAAGCTTTGGTGCATGCTGGATGTGATGTTTTAGTGCTTGATTCCGCGCATGGACATTCAAAAGGCATTTTAGATACGGTAAAACAAATAAAAGCAACTTTGGCTGTTGATGTAATCGCCGGAAATGTTGCAACTGCCGAAGCAGTTGAAGCTCTTATCGCAGCCGGAGCAGATGCCGTAAAAGTCGGAATCGGACCTGGCTCTATCTGTACAACACGCATAGTTGCCGGTGTCGGTGTTCCTCAAATCTCTGCAATAGACGAGTGTGCGCAAGTTGGCAGAAAATATGGAATTCCTATTATTGCAGATGGCGGAATTAAATATTCCGGAGATATTGCCAAAGCTTTAGCAGTAGGCGCGAGCTGTATCATGGCTGGGTCGCTTTTAGCAGGAACAGAAGAATCTCCGGGTGAAACAATCATGTTTCAAGGACGTCAATACAAATCCTACCGCGGAATGGGAAGTATTGGAGCAATGCAAAAAGGCTCAAACGACAGATATTTTCAAGAAGGAACCGCAGCAGACAAACTTGTACCCGAAGGGATTGAAGGTCGTGTTCCGTTTCGTGGTTCTATCGCCGGAATCGTTCATCAAATGATGGGCGGCCTTCGCGCTTCTATGGGCTACTGCGGAAGTAAAGACATTACAACTTTTTGGGAAAAAGCCGAGTTTGTTGAGATAACGAGTGCCGGACTAAAAGAGAGTCATGTGCATGACGTTATCATCACGCAAGAAGCTCCTAATTACCATGTGTAATCGAGAAAAATAGTTCCTATGAATGAAGTAAGATATGCAGGTTTTTGGATTCGCTTTACTGCTTCATTCTTCGATACTTTATTTTTAGCTCTGCCTGTGGCAGTAGTTATTTATTTTTTAAGTGACGGAAACTGGTTTGACTTTTCGCAGTACCAGCAAAATATGGCCTATGCCCTAAGCGGAAATGCCCAAAAAGCACTCGCAACGCAACCGCAAACCTCACTTCAGTGGGAACTTCTTTTTGAAATTACAGTTTTAATAGTCACTATGATTTTTTGGAAAAGGTGGCGGGGAGCCACTCCAGGAAAAAAACTTGTAAATATCAAGATAGTTGATTCTCAAACATTTCAAGACATCAACAACAAACAAGCAATAACCCGTTCGCTCGGCTATATCGTCTCCACCCTGCTTTTTTTAATCGGTTTTATCATGGTAGCATGGAGGAAAGACAAAAGAGGACTTCACGACCTACTTGCCGGAACTGTCGTTATTTATGATGAAGCAATTTAAACTTCCACATGCCAAGAGCCACATCATAAAACCATCTCTGTTAAATTTTTAAATCTATCTCCTGCAATGTTCCGACTCTGCCATTTTCACTAAGATAAATAGAACTCTCACGCATTTTCGCCAGCAATGTATTACTAGAGTTTTCAAGATCAAACGGAGTTGAAATTTTTTCAAGATAAAGCGCGCCGATACCTTTTTCTTTGAGACTAAACAGCTGTTCTTTGCCCTCTTCGTCTTTTGTCCAAATGCGAAGTTTTTCAAAAACTGCATCATTTTCATCAATCCAGCTATTGTTGTCTAAATCGTAAGATAAGAGTTCTTCAAAACCATTTCCAAGTGTCGGTCCAAACAGTTCTCTTCCATCATTTACTTTTCCATCCCCATTTTTGTCTAGAGCTAAAAATCCGCTGCCTTTACCTACAAATGAAAATTCATCATTTTTCCCATCAAGGTTTAAATCAAAGGTGTGCCTAATATTGCTCATGCTCACACTGTTGCCTTCAAAATTAAGTACAAGCGGGTCAATCAGAGCATCTCCGGCCTTCATGAAAATACTCTCGTGCGCGACCGAACTTTTTTGCATACTAAGAGCCAATTTAAAATCTATCTTCCTGCCATCTTCGGTGTCTACACTCCCTGTTGCTGAAAAGTTTAATGTTTCTTGACGCGTCTCTGTACGACTGTAGCTATATTCCATCCCCCATCCCAGACGTTCCACTTCACTGATTTTATCTGCTGATTCATTCCCCGAGGCCTCTGCCTCACGGTAAAAAGAGATATTTATTTTTTTTCCCATCAACGCTTCAAGCGCACGTATGATACTCATCATTTTAGAATCTAAGGGCATGTCCGAAGACTCTCCTTGAAGAGAATCCGCCTTCTTCTCATAGAGCGCCGCATTGAAGCCTTTCGATAGCTCAAGCCTATCGCCTCTTTGCAAGCGCTCAGGAGCATCTTCCTCCGAGTTCCAGATATTTATACTCTCCCTTTCTTCAATCTCATGATGTTTTTCGTGCGAAGAGAGAAAGGAAACTTCAGATTGATTTATCTTCATTGTTAATCCTTTATTTAATGTACATATATCGACATAATAAAGTTATTCATCAAATTCATATTTACAAATTGATTTGCAATAACTTTACATTAATTCGTTTTCGCTAAAATTATCAAAATAATTTATATGTTAAGAGCTAGGGGATACTATGGATTTACAGACAAAAGCACTACACGCAGGCTATGAAAAAGATTCTCAGGGGACTATGGCAGTTCCTATTTATATGACAACGGCTTATGAATTTCGTGATGTTGAACACGCTGCAAATCTTTTTGCATTAAAAGAACTTGGGAATATCTACACTCGCCTCAATAATCCGACGACAGATGTCTTTGAAAAACGTTTTACCGAGCTTGAAGGCGGAGAAGCAGCCCTTGCTACTTCAAGCGGAATGAGCGCTATTTTTTATGCTATAGCCAATGCTGCCGAATGCGGAGACAACATCGTATGTGCCAAACAACTCTACGGTGGAAGCTTAACCCTGAATGCCCATACCTTCAAAAGATTTGGAATCGAAGCGAGATTTTTCGATGTACATAAACCTGAGCAGATTGAAGCATTAATGGATGAGAAAACAAAGGTAATATTTTTTGAATCTTTAACAAATCCAAGTATTGACGTAGCAGACATAGAAGCTATTACAAAAATAGCAAATAAATATGGAATATTAACAGTTGTGGATAACACGGTTGCGACTCCTGTTTTATGTCGCCCATTTGAGCATGGAGCAGATATCACTGTTCACAGTGCATCGAAATATACGACCGGTCAAGGTCTTGCTATCGGCGGTATTTTAGTAGAGAGAAAAGGTCTTTTAGAAAAATTAAAAGGTAATCCTCGTTATGCTCACTTCAACGAGCCCGACCACTCTTACCACGGTTTAGTCTATGTAGATGTGCCACTTCCGGCATTTACACTTCGCGCCCGCCTTTCACTTCTTCGCGATTTGGGTGCTGTTGTCTCTCCGTTTAACGCATGGCTCTTTATACAAGGGATGGAGACGCTTTCACTGAGAATGAGAGAACACTCCAAAAATGCTCTTGCACTTGCCGAGTTTTTAGAGTCGCATCCAAAAGTTAAAAAAGTAAACTATCCAGGACTTAAAAGCAACTCAAACTATGCAAATGCTCAAAAGTATTTTGAAGATGGAGCTTGTTCAGGACTTCTAAGTTTTGAAGTTGCAAGTTTGGAAGAAGCAACTAAAATCGTAAATGCAACAAAGCTTTACTCTTTAGTCGTAAATATCGGTGACTCAAAATCTATCATCACACACCCTGCTTCTACAACGCATCAGCAATTAAATGAAGCAGAACTCTTGGCATGTGGAGTTCCATCAGGACTTATCAGAATCTCTTGCGGATTAGAATCTATCAAAGATTTGATAGCGGATATGAAACAGGCTCTCGAGGCTTAAACAAAGAGCTTCTTAGCTTCATGAGTGAACCGATGAAAAAGCAACTTACTTTGCTTAACAATCGGTGAAGTCTATAAAAACACTTCTTATAAAATATCTGAAATTTTAATACACATCTTTAAAAACGCAACAATTTACTAAAGAGTTTAAACATGATTTCATTAGTATTAAGTCATTTTCGCTAAAATAACAAAATTATTTCACTGGAGAGTCGCAAAGTTGCCACTAAATCTGCAAACACATACTGAGCATTTCACCAATCCGCTTTATTTGGAGAGTGGTCGTATTTTAGAGCCCTATGATATTATTTATGAAACATACGGAACTCTCAATGATGACAAAAGCAATGTTGTTATGATTTGTCATGCCCTTACAGGTTCTCACCATTGTGCGGGATTTTATGAAAATGAGAATAAACCTGGCTGGTGGGACGGACTTATAGGTCCGGGAAAAGCGGTAGATACCGATACTTTTTTTGTCATTTGCACGAATGTTATAGGAAGCTGTTTTGGTTCAACCGGACCCATGAGCTCTATGCATCCGCATCATGAACCCTACCGTTATAAATTCCCCGTTGTAACTATAAAAGATATGATAAAAGCACAACGGATACTCTGCGATAAGCTGGACATTCACAGAGTACACGCAATTATAGGCGGTTCTATGGGTGGGATGCAAGCACTTCAATTTGCTGTGCATTACCCTAATTTTTCCAATAAAATTATAGCAATGGCCACAACGCATGCCACACAGCCTTGGGCCATTGCCTTTAACAAGGTAGCCCAAGAAGCTATACTCAAAGACCCTGATTTTAAGCAAGGTTATTATGACCCTGAAATCATTAAAGAACAAGGCTTATCAGGCATGGCCATTGGAAGAATGGCCGGGCATATCAGCTTTTTGTCGCATGAATCCATGGCTAGAAAATTCGGCAGGGAATACAAAAGAGATGATGGGCTATATGAGCTTTTTGGAAAATTTCAAGTGGAATCGTACTTAGAATATAACGGCTATAATTTCACAAAATGGTTTGACCCCTTATCTTATCTCTACATTACAAAAGCTATAAATATTTTTGATTTATCCAGAGGATTCGATTCGCTCGAAGAAGCAATGAGCAAAGTGCAAGCAGAACTGCACCTGATTAGCTTTAGTAATGATTTGCTTTTTAAAAGTTTTGAGATGAAAGAGATAGATGATGTTCTTACAAATCTAAAAAACAAAAATAATCACTATTTAGAGATAAAGAGTGATTATGGTCATGACGCTTTTTTGGTTGAGATTGAGAAGTTTGAAGACTATATAAAGGATGCTTTAAATGGCTAAAGAAAATTTTGAAACAAAACTCGAAGGTGCTAAAAAGATTTTAGAAACCCTTATGAATCCTGAAATCACACTCCAAGAGAGCGTAAAAGCATACGAAAAAGGTATGAATGAGCTAAGCGAAGCCCAAAAAATGTTAGAAGATGCGCAGATGAAGATAAATGAAATCAAAAGCAAATAGATGAGAGCTGCCGTTTTACAACTTAGCGCTCAGGGTATGAGCAGTACGAAGCTTTTTAATTATGTCAGAATTGCCCATAAAAAAAATGTAAAAGTACTGCTCTTGGGTGAGTATATTTTAAACCCTTTTTTTAAAGAGCTGGAAAGTTTGTCTGTTTCCATGATACAAGAGCAGGCTCAACATCAAATCAAAGTCCTCAAAGATTTATCTTCCACTTACTTTATAACCATTGTCGCTCCCCTTATCATTGTCAAGAAACAAAAAGTGTACAAAACCATAGCTAAATTCGCACCAAATTCCACCTCGTATTACCAACAGCAGCTTCTTATAAATTACCCGCACTGGAATGAAGAAAAATTCTTTTCAAACGAAGCAGAAGCCTTGCAAGCACCCTTGATTTTTAAAGTAGATGGATTTAAGTTTGCTGTTATGAGCGGCTTTGAACTTCATTTTGATGAATTATGGATGCAATTATCAAATAAAAATATTGATTGTGTTTTACTTCCAAGCGTGTCCACATTTAAATCTTACGACAGATGGAAACACCTGATACTTTCTCGTGCATTTACGCACAATTGTTATATTTTAAGAGCAAACAGAATTGGTGAATACAAAGACGAAGAGTTGAGCTGGCAATTTTACGGAGATTCTATTTTAGCCTCGCCAAATGGAGAGTTGCTGGAGCATTTGGGAAATAAAGAGGAACTTATGATAGTAGACATGAATCACGGCGAAGTAATTCAAGCTCGCCGCACATGGGGATTTAAAGAAATACTTCATAAAAGAGTTTAAAACAAAACCTCCCTTTTTGAATATATTTTTTTATGATATACTAATTTTTTTTGATAAAGGCTTTATTATGATGAAATATTTTCACCGTCAGGTGCAACTTTGGGGAGAAGAAACACAAACTCTTCTTCAAACAAAAAAGATAGCTATAATCGGCGCAGGAGGTCTTGGAAGCTCTTTAGCCTTTGCTCTGGGTGCGAGCGGTATCGGTGAAATTCACATGATAGATTTTGATGAAGTAAGCCTTCATAATATTCACCGCCAAATCGCTTTTAAGACAGGAGATGAAGGTAAAAACAAAGCTGTATTAAATGCGCAGCTCATAGAAGCCCGATGCCCTTTTGTCAAAGCGATTGCGCATGAATGTGACTTCAATGCATGGACACAAAAGAATATAGCAGTGGATTTGATTATAGATGCGACCGATAATCTTCCAAGCCGCGGAGATATCAATACCTATGCAAAAAGTAAAAAACTTCCCTGGGTTTATGGAAGCGTAGAGGCTTTTAACGGTCAGGTTTGTTTTTTCAATGAATCCTCTTTTAACGATGTTTTTAAAATAACTACAAAAACTCCCGCCGGAATTGCGGCACCGATTGTTATGCACATCGCCTCGCTTCAAGCAAATTTGGCACTAAGATATTTAGCAGGGCTCCGCATTAAAAAAGATATATTGTATTATCTTTATTTCAATAACGACGGTGAGTTAATTACCCAAAAATTCGGGCTTCCAAAGGCATAAGATGATTAAAATATTAACATTGTCCACATTCTTGCTCTTGAGCCTTTTTGCAAATGAAAATTACAGAGAATTAGACAAACAGTACAGCTATCTTAGCGCCGTTAGTGAATGCAAAAATCTTGCAAAAGAGTGGAGGCTTCCTGAAATTTGGGAACTTTTTCCTCTGCGGGGAGAAACAGAGCTCTTTGGAAAAGATAAACGCTACTGGTCCATCACAAACCTTGTTGAAGCAAGGGAAACAAGTACGCAAACAAGTAGCGACGAATCTTTTATAGTGGACAAAGAGATACCTGCCTTTGCTTTTTACCTCCAAGATGGAGATATTACACCTACTCCGAAATTTATCAATGCCCATACAATATGCACAAATCTGCCAAAAACTGCACAAAATCAACAAGAGCTTCAAATTACGGATCAAGGTGTCATAGACGCAAAAAATGATATTTTGTGGGAACCTCTCACACAAGACAATCGTCACCTCAAGCGTCCTCATGAAGAAGCTCAAGAAGTTTGCGAATACAAAACACTCTATTCAAGAGTTTGGAGACTTCCAACCCTCAATGAACTCTATTCCATAGTCAACTACAACTATATAAAACCATCTGTAAATCAGGAAATATTTTCAAATATGCAGAAAAAATATTATTGGAGCGATGATACATTCAACGACAATGAAGCTTATGTCGTCGGTTTCAGCATTGGCACGGTTGCGACAAGCAAAACAAATAACAAAAGCTTCTTTAGGTGCGTGAGCGATTTATAAAAAAATCACTCCTTATTCCGCTTCTTGGGCAGCAGAAATATTTATAACTTTGAAATATACTCAGAAACAAGATGAATCTCTGAATCACTTAACTTAGAAGCCTGCGTATTCATAACTGCTTTCATAGCTCCGCCATAACTTCCCTCTTTATACCCATTCAAGGCATCGGCAATTTTTTCAGCATTCCAACCTTGAATGATTTGAGATTTATTTAAAGCCGCTTTTTGGGCATTTGCTCCATGACAGTTTCCACATGCCTTATAAATTGTTTCCCCTGTTTTTAGAGGAGTCGGAGCAATGGTTCTTTGGATTGTCGCTGCTTGAACAGGTTCGACGATTCTCTCTTTAAGTTCTTTAACACGCTCCTCTTTTGGCATTTCTTGAGCATTTTGAACAGCGCTGAGAGGCTCTTTCTTAACATCTTCGCCGCATCCTAGAATAAGGAGAGCTAAAACTATGCTTAGCGATACTTTCATTATTTTCCTTTATAATTCGTGTTTTATATTCTACTGCTTTTTTGCGTTTTATTTAACATGCGAAAGATGTGCTCTGCGTCCATTTCCATTCTGAATATCCATCGTATGCTTGCAAATAAAAGCCATAAAAACAATAATGGCATTAATATGCTTTGAACCACGAAAATAGTTATTAAATTGATTATTTTTCTTGATGCACTCTCCATGCTCTCTTCGAGAGATTTTAACTGCTGTTGAATGTTGAGTTGTGATTTCAACTCCTCGTATTTTGTGCGAACATCCAATTCATACCATGCACTATCTTTTTTTGACTCAACTATTTTATTGTTTTTGCTTTGCATCTCCTCGAGTTTGTCTTTGGTCTTTTCCAAAACTGCACTGGATGTTGCAAATTCTGTCTGAAGAATAGAATTATAAAAAAGTTCAGAGGAATATACAAAGGCAATAGCACCGAATCTTAAAATAAAAAGAAATAAAACGATTCTAATGCTAAGGATAAAAAAACCATGTGTTTTTAACTTTTTCATCCACATAAAAAACAACACTGTCCCGACACTCAAAAATAAAGCAACTTGCAAAAACAGTTTCGTGCTTAAAATTAAAACTATTTTTTGAATTCCTAATGATACAGTAGCTCCAAGCATAACCCATGAGAATCGCTCAACCATATCATTGAGGGGGTCCAAAACTTCCCCGACACTAAAGGTCATACCTACGCCGACAGGTGTCAGAGACAGTTGTGTGCCCTGAATAAGCGAGATAATCGCATTCAGGCCTTTTGCTAAACCAAACGCTATCATCGCTCTTTCAAAAGATTCATCATGTAGATTCATCGCGCTTTCATCGAGACTTAGAGTTAAACTCAAAGCCAAAACCGCCAGAAATAGCAGGGTTAAAATTATTCGCATCACACACCTCTTTTTCTCTAGACAAACGACAATTAAGATATAATAACACGATTTTTATAAGGCAGAAATAAACAATGAACTTTGAACCCTATCCATTTGAAAAACTAAATAATTTACTCTCGGATATCACTCCAAATGCTGCATACGCCCCATGTGCTTTAACCATCGGCGAACCCCAGTTTGAAACTCCTGATTTTATACAAAAATCACTTTGCAAAAATTCTTCTTTGTTGAGAAAATACCCTAAAACAGCGGGTGAAGACAATCTAAGAGAAGCCCAAAGAGAATTCATATTAAAAAGATTCAACACCAAACTGAGCAATGCGCAAATCATTCCAACTTTTGGGACAAGGGAAGTATTGTTTAACTTCCCCCAGTTTTTACTTTTTGACAAAACAGAACCCGTTATGGCTTTTCCAAACCCTTTTTATCAGATATATGAAGGTGCGGCAATCGCTTCAAGAGCCAAAATGATTCTTATGAATTTAAATGAACAAAACAAGTTTAAACCTGAAATAAACGAAGATGAGTTACGCACCTGTGACCTTGTGATACTCAACTTTCCGAATAATCCTACATCTTCAACACTCAGCATTGACGAGCTTGGAACCTGGGTGAAGCTGAGCTTAAAACATAATTTTGTTTTGCTCAATGATGAATGTTACAGCGAAATCTTCACAGACAAACCTATTCCTTCACTTCTCGAAGCTTCTACACATGTAGGAAATACAGATTTTAAAAATGTTATAGTCATCAATTCTATATCCAAACGCTCCTCTGCTCCGGGACTTCGTTCTGGTTTCATAGCCGGTGATGCAGCTATTTTAAAACAATACATGGACTACAGAACCTATGTCGGATGTGCTTCTCCTCTTCCTCTTCAAAGCGCTGCAGCCGAAGCTTGGAGCGATGAAGCCCATGTTGAAGTCTCACGAAAAGTTTACAAAAGAAACTTTGAGCTAGCACAAGAAATTCTTGGCGTGGAGATTCCACATGCCACGTTTTACGTCTGGTTGAAAGTAAAAAATCCTTTGGAATTTACAAAAAAACTCTACAAAGAGTACAATGTAAAAGTGCTTCCGGGAGAATACTTGGCAAGAGATGACAAAAACGGATACAATCCCGGAAAAAACTTTATCCGCATAGCTTTAGTCGAAAATGAAACAAATACAAAAGATGCCCTCAATAGAATCAAGGAATGTTTAGCATGAATACAATAGAAAATTTAAAAGCAGAAGTTTTAAAAGCGCAGCAAAATGCAGATTTGGCCTCACTTTATGTGTTGGAACAAAAAGCATTTGACTCCTTTGATGAAGAATCTCTCTATGGTTTTTATGCCAACATTCTTGATTTGGCCCTTGAAAGATTAACAGATGCTCTTGAAGCACACAGAGTTATGGATATGAATGAAGTTCAGGACTTTGCCACATTAAGGGCACTTTACGAATATGCTATCGAACATTACAGTGCAGATAAACTTTCAGATGCCAGCGCTTTATTTGAAGTTCTTAGCGGATTAAGCAATGATGAAAAATTTTCAAGCGCACTTAAACTCCATTGGATTGCCTCGAGTGAAAATCTTTCTTTAGACGATTTTCTTTCCCGCATTGCAGATATTGACGAGACTCAGAATGCCGGTACTTTTTATGTAAGCTGCTTTACAAAAGAGGCACAAAAATTGCTAGAAAAATCCCAAATAGACGGGGGAGCAACTGCATGATAACTCAAAAAATCAAAATTCATTTTATTGGAATTGGCGGCATCGGTATTTCAGGACTCGCACAGTACATGCATTATAAAGGGCATGAAGTAAGCGGCTCTGATATTTCTGACACGGTTATCACTCAAAAGCTGAAAAAACTGGGAATAAAAGTCACAGTTCCACATGCCGCGGATGCTGTCACGGATCAAGATCTCATAGTGCACTCTGCAATTATCCGTCCCGACAATCCGGAAATAATTGAAGCAAAAACAAAAGAGATAGAAGTATTAGCCCGCCGCGAGGCGCTTCTGCAAATCTTGGATGACAAAAAAGTCTACTCTGTTGCAGGAGCACATGGCAAAAGCACAACAACGGCAATTCTCACGGCCATTATGCAGGGCTCTGCGATTATCGGTGCAGAATCAAAAGCCTTCGGTTCAAATGTAAGATACGATGCGACAACAGATGTTATGCTTTTTGAAGCGGATGAGAGTGACGGCAGTTTTATAAACTCCAATCCATACTGCTCCATAGTTATCAATGCCGAACCGGAGCACATGGAATACTATGATTATAACTATGAATTATTTTATGATTCCTACCGTACTTTTATCAATTCGGCAACGCTTCGTGTATTAAATGCCGAAGACCCGTTTTTAAGTAAATTAGTAGGGGAAATCGAGGCAACCTGGCTTTATCCAAACACGGATATTACGGAGATAGAGTTTATCCTTATAGAGGATGAGCCGCACACAAGATTTACCCTCAAAGATTTGGGAAGTTTTGATGTATGGGGATTTGGCAAACATATCGCCATAGATGCTTCTTTGGCTATACTTGCAGCCAATGACAGTATGGACATAGAAGAAATACGCGCTAATTTACTCACATTCAAAGGGATTAAAAAACGCTTTGATATCGTAGGCTTGGAGGAGAACAGTGTTATTATTGATGACTACGGGCACCATCCTACAGAGATAAAAGCCACCTTCCAATCTGTCAAAGAATATGCGCTTCTCAAAGGTTTTGATAAAATTACGGCTATTTGGCAGCCACATAAATATTCTCGTACTATTGATAATTTAGAAGAATTTATCAAGTGTTTTGAGGGCGCACAGGAACTTATCATTTTACCTGTTTGGTCGGCAGGTGAAGCTACTAGAGATATTGACTTTAAAGAAAAATTCAAACAATATAATCTGACCATGGCCGATAGCATCCAAAGAACTGACAATAAAATATCCATAGTCAAAGACAAACAAGTTCTCCGAACCGTAGACAATGGTTTAATTATCAGTTTCGGCGCAGGAGATATAACGTATCAAATAAGAGGAACTCTTTAATGGCATATATAGCAGGTCTTGTAATTGTAGGATTTTTCTTTTTAGCCCTGCATTATTTTACAGAATTAACAAAATCTCAAAAAGCCGTAGTAACGGGTGTATTTTTTTCCATTATTCTCGGTGCTATCGCCTTTAACGCATACAGTGATTCGCAAAGAGAAAAGATGTTGAATGTTGTACGAAAATTTGAGCAAAATAAAACTGTTCAATGCCCAGGCCAAGACGTAAACAGCACAAATTATACCCTCAGTATCGGAACCTACACTTTTATAGGCAAAGCAAACACTCCTTATTTTAACCAGATGATTAGTGCATCACAGTGCGAGTAGCTCCTTCTAATAAATCTAAAATCGAGTTGCTTATTGAACAACTCGATTTAAATGATCATATAAACTCCTTTAAACATTTTTTCTCAAGAGACACCCCTCTTTACATAGAAGGAGACCAAGAACTCCACTTTCGCTACATAAAAGCACTCGATACCATAGAGTTTAAAGCACCTCAAAAAACTGCGGATTTTTCAAATATAAAAGCACATCTCAAAAAAAGAGGTGTTTTAAATTTTGAACAAATATTTGAAATTGTGAAAGTAGTGAGATATTTCAGATATTTTAAAAATCGTGCATTAGAAGGAATCATCGGTGAGTGGATGCATAAGATAATCATTGATGAGAGATTTATAGAGATTGAAGAGTATTTTAACCAAGACGGTTTGTTTAATGAAGCCCTTGATGAAACTCTTTTTGGATTAAGTCAGAGAATTAAAGAATATAAAAATGAGATGAGCGGTTCACTTAAAAGGCTTATCTCAAGCTCAAAGATAACAGGATATCTTGTCGATACGCAGGTTCACTTTATCAATGACGAGGAGTGTCTTTTGGTTCGCGGCGGTTTCAACCATGTTCTCAAAGGAGCAGTCATTGCCAGAAGCAGCGGCGGTTTTTTTTATGTCTCTCCCGATAATATCTTAAAAACAAAAGAAAAAATCAGATATATCCAGCAAGAGCGGGAGAGCATTTTTTACTCTTATGCCAAAAGTTTTTCAGAAAAACTGGCTGAGATTCAGCCATTTATCGCCTTTATTGACAAAGAGTTTGATAAGTTTGACAATTATCAGGCAAGAGTCTTATTTGCAAGAAGCAAAAATCTGCAACTTGTAAAATCAAAAAATGATTCTCATATCGTATTGAACGGTTTTATTCACCCTGCTCTGCAACACGCGAAACCTATCCATGTGAATTTTAGTAAAAATATACTCATGATTACAGGGGTGAATGCCGGCGGTAAAACAATGCTTTTAAAGTCCATCTTGGCATCTGCTTTCATGGCAAAATATATTATACCTATGAAGCTAAATGAGCATACATCCCACATAGGTTCATTCAAAAGTATTTTAGCCGTTATTGATGACCCTCAAAATGTCAAAAATGATATCTCGACTTTTGCGGGAAGAATGCAGGAATTTTCAAAAATTTTTGAATATAAATCCGCTTTAGTGGGAGTGGATGAGATAGAACTCGGAACAGACAGCGATGAAGCAGCGGCACTTTTTAAGGTGATTTTGGATGACTTAATCAAAAGAGGGCAAAAGGTGGTGGTGACAACGCACCACAAAAGACTTGCCGCTCTTATGGCAGACCGTGACGATGTAGAGCTTATGGCGGCAATTTACGATGAAAAGCTAAGACTTCCCACCTATGAGTTTATGCAGGGAATTATCGGCAAAAGTTACGCTTTTGAAACAGCCAGCAGATACGGAATTTCCAACGCTATCGTCAATGAAGCAAAAAACGTTTATGGCGACAATAGCGAAAAGCTCAATCTTCTCATTGAAAGAGGCTCGCAACTTGAGCGCGAACTCAAACAAAAACATATAAAAGTGGATGAAAAGCTAGACGATTTAAGAAAAAAAGAGTTGGCTTTAAAAGAAGAAAGAGAAGCGATATTTTTGGAACTCCAAGAGCAAAAAGAAGCACTCAAAAGAAGTTACGAGATTGCCATCAGTGAAGCAAAAACAGCCGCAAAAGCCGGGGACAGTGCTTCAATTCACAGAGCCATGAACAAAGCAAATAAACAACTTCCCCCTCCAAATAAAGAGCCTTTAGTCCGGCATGTGGAATTTAAAATCGGGGACGCTGTCAAGTACCATTCCAAAAAAGGAATTATTATCTCTTTAACGGATAAAAAAGATGCGATGATAGAAGTTGAGGGGATGCGGCTTCGTGTCAAAACCGCGCAACTCAAACATACCGAGATACTCAAACAAAAATCAAAAACGGACCTTAAAGTCAATGTAGAAAAAAGAGCCGGATTAAAATGCGACCTCCATGGCATGCGGGCTGAAGAAGCTGAAGAAGTGTTAGATAAGTTTATTTCGGATGCCCTTATTTCAGGCTGGGATGAAGTTATCGTGTACCACGGCATAGGAACGGGAAAACTCTCTTATGCTGTAAAAAACTTTTTAACAGCCCACCCTAAAGTTAAAAAGTTTGAAGATGCTCCACAGCATTTAGGCGGATTCGGCGCCAAAGTTGTGAGTCTCTGATATGAAAAAAGTTGCGATTATCGGTGCTGGTGCTTCGGGTCTTCTTTGTGCAATTTTTTGTGCAAAAGCTTCGCTGGATGTGGATGTTTATGAACAAAATGACAAATGTGCAAAGAAAATTTTGGTCTCGGGCAACGGCCGTTGCAATATTACAAACCGAGAAATCAGCCCCAATGATTTCTTTAGCAATCATCCCTCCTTTGTTCAGTCCTCCCTTGAGAATTTTGGCTTTAAAGAGTTTGAGAAGTTTGCTTCTGAAATTGGCCTTTTACTTGATGTAAAAGAGGACGGCAGAGTTTATCCTCTTAGCAATGAAGCAAAAAGTGTTGCTTCACTTTTACTTAACTATGCCAAAATTCTTGGAGTAAAAATACATACCGACACAAAAATCACAGAGATAAAAACTTTACTTGCAAAATACGATGTCGTTGTTGTTGCAACAGGCTCGCAGGCGGCAAGTCATCTTGGAGGAAACGAGGACGGACTTAGCTTTGCAAAAGAGTTTGGGCATAACATTATTCCGACCTACCCCTCTTTGGTGCAGCTTCATCTTGATTCTACAATTGCACACAAGATGTCCGGTGCTAAAATGTATGGGGAAGTTACTCTGCTTATAAACCATAAAAAAGATTCCACATGCCAAGGCGATATTCTCTTTACAAACTATGGGGTCTCCGGTTTTGCCGTTTTGGATCTCTCCCAAAGGGCCAGTATGGCTTTAATGAACTTTGAGCATGTCGGCATCTCTATTAATTTGCTTCCTGCCTTCAACGCCCAAAAGCTCTCGGCTCATATGAGCAACCTCGCTAAAAATATGCCGAAATTTTCAGTAACGGATATTTTAGCAGGAATGATTCCTATAAAAATTGCTCATTTTCTTTTAGAAGATTTAAAAATTCCACATGCCCTCAAAGCAGAGGAGATACATACAAAACTCGCTAAAAAAATAGCAAATGCAATGCTAAACTGGAGATTTGAAGTGAGCGCTACGCACGGTTTTCGCCATGCCGAAGTGGGCGGAGGCGGAGTGGATGTACGTGAAATTAATCCAAAAACCATGGAATCTCTCAAACAAAAAAATCTTTACTTTTGCGGAGAAGTTTTAGATGTGCTCGGGCGCAGGGGCGGATACAATTTTGCCTTTGCCTGGGCAAGCGGATACGCGGCGGCGCAGGCTATAACACATTAAACACTTTTATGTATTTCAACAATAAAAAGGCTTCCCTCTTGTGAACTTTGAACGTTGATTTTCCCGTTGAACTGTTTTTCAATAATCATTTGAGACATATACAGTCCAAGTCCTGTTCCATTTTTTCCTTTCGTACTAAAATACGGTTCAAAGAGTTTATTTAAGTCCTGCTCTAAAATTCCGCTTCCATTGTCTTCAACACAGATGCAAACATTTTCATCTTTGGATTGCGCATATAAAGTAATCTTCTTATTCTCTCTTTGTATCCCCTCAAAAGAATCTATCGCATTATTGACGATGTTTATAATCACTTGCATAAGTTCATTGATGTAAACATCCACATAAATTTCTTCTTCTTTTTTTATTTCCAAGTTTATATTTTGTATTCGCGGCAAAACAAAATTTGCAACCTTTTCCAAAACCTCGTGAACTTCTACTCTTGTAGATGTTTTATCTGTGCGAAAATATGTCTGAAAATCATCTACTGTATCGGAGAGATACATGATTGTATCGCTTATTTTATTGAGCGTATCTTCAACTTTTACGTCATCAACAGCTTCCCCCATCATTCTTTTTATTTGTAAATTTGATATTTGCAGAGTAATGGTCGAGAGCGGTTGTCTCCATTGATGCGCTATCATGCTAATCATCTCTCCCATAACCGCCTGTTTTGATTGAACTGTCAATATCTTGTCTTTTTGAATCAACTCTTCCACTTTTTCTTGAACAGTATGCTCAAGAGATTCGTTTATTTCTTGAAGCTCACGGGTTTTTTCTTTTACCTGTTTTTCAAGTTCAATATTAAAATGCTGAAGTTTTCTTTGATAATATGCCATTAGTAAAATAATAAAACCTACTACCATCAAAATTTTTATGACCAGATGATAATCCGTACGATTTTGGTATCTCGTCAGCCTCCAGCTGTTGATAATCGTTTCAATTCTTTGTTCGGAAATATTTTCTAAGGCTTTTTGCATAATCGAAAAAAGAACAGCTTCATCTTTTTGAACACCGATGCTTCCGGGTATTGGTTTGTCTTTTGCTAAAAATCCATTGATTTTCAACTTGCCATAACCATATTTATCTACCAGATAGTCAGCTTTTTCATCGACTTCTAGAGAAGCATACGCAGTGCCGTCAAATATTTTTTTCATTAATTTATTCACATCTTCTTCAACTTCTATTGTTAAATAGGGGTAGAGATGGATTAAGTAATCTTTATATATCGGAAACTGTACAAGCAACAATTTATCTTTTAGCTGCATTGGATTTTGTATAAAAGATTTATCAAGTTCGCTTATCAATGTAAAATGACTTTTAACAAAAGGCTTTGTTGCAATAATATTTGGAAAATGCTTGCTTTGTGTGGGCAAGATAGAAAGGATTTCACACTTTTTATTTAGCACTTTTGACATTAAATCATTATGGGATGTAGTGGTAACGGCTCTAAATTCCACATTTAAATTTTCCGATATGATGTTGAATATGCTGGACATAATCCCTGTATGTGCTTTGTTTTCATAGCCATCATAAGGGAATTGATTATACTGCAGACAAACATTGATAATTTTGTGCGATTTTAAATATTCGAGTTCACCCTCTGTGAGTTCAAGCTGATTATCTTTTACGCTCTCATCAAAAATAAAATCATCGACCGTCTTATCATTTTTTAGATGGTAATTTTGTTTAAAAATTTCCAGTTGTCTGCTTAAATAGTTTTTATCTATGGAGCCTATGCTATAAGTAAAGGGAAGAATCAGCTTTCGAATCTCTTTTGCTTCATTTTTCAAAAAATCTTTAGAATTTTTTTTGGAATATTTATTGTAAATAATTTCTATTATCTCTTCTTGGTGGGTAAAAGCGTATTGCCACCCTTTTATGCTTGCATCTCTGAATTTTTTAGTTCTTGAAAAATTGCTTAGGGCCTCTTCTTGTGATGTGAAAAGTTCAAGTTGAAGATTAAATGTTCCATAATCACTAGGATTGATAATATTGTATTTAACCCCCAGCTTATTGAGACAATAGGGCTGATCGGAGATGAAGGCAGTCATAGCGTCCAAGTCGCTTGCGGCAAAATCATCCACACTGTATGTATGCTCCACAAATTTCAAAGTACCCGTATTTATATCATATATGTCAAATAAAGATTTAAAATTGATATTAAAATCATCTTCACCGCTGGACATAATAGTTTTACCGACTAAATCCGTCGGAGATTTTATGCCTGGTTTTGTAATTAAAATGAGAGCAGACCTTTTAAAGTACGATGAAAGCAGGAGCAGAGGCTGATTGTTTAAATATCCAAGTAAAATATTTGAGTTATAGATACCGTAATTAGATTTTTTACTTAAAACTTCCTCTACAACGTTCATACCGTGCACGTATTCCTTGAGCTCAACATCAAGCCCTGCCTCTTCATAAAATCCTTTCTCTTTCGCTGCTATGAATCCTGCAAATTCAAACTGGTATTTCCAATGCAATTGGAGCGAAACCTTATCGAGATGTACAGTAGCTTCTGCATTTTCTCGTGAGAGAGTGTCGGCAAATGCAAGAGTTGCCATAAAAATAAAAAGTGTAAATATATATTTCATTTATACTTCATTTATACTTTTTAATACATCTTCAAAGCCACCCTCAATAATACGAAGTGCCGAACATGCTATCATCAAGTTGAGGGGGTAATCAAAATCTTCTATTATTTTTGCGTCATTATCAACATAAATATCACCGTTAAACATTTTCTCATTTTCATTAAAATGATTGATATAAGAGAGAGTGGAATCCATATATCCATAAACTTTCTTGCCAAGCCCATACGCATATCCACACTCCCAAACCGTCCCGCTATCCGCTTCTTTTCCCCGAAATGAGTTGAGATTTGCCACAACTATATCTGCTTTTTTTATCAGTTCTTCATTTGCTTTGAAGATATCCTGCGCTATCTTGTTTTTATCCTGATTAAAATTAATGATATTATCCAAAGGATAGAGTCCTTCATAACCATATCTTAGACAAAGAACAGAATATTTTCTTCCAATCTCAACAGAATCTGTTTCAAATACATCCGGTCCGGCGATATATATCTTTTTCATACTTATACTTTTAGGTTTAATTTTATTAAAAATGATTATAGCCTTATTTAATTAAAAATGTATTGACCTAAGCTCTTTTAAGACACAATATACTAAAATCTATACGAAAAACGAAGCTGGAGCGTTTATGCCTCATTTACAAAAAAAATTTATTTATTTATTTCTCTTCTTTTCTTTAGCAAGTGCCCGGAGCGATAGTCTTTTTCAAACAAAATATTCATTCTCAAACCTCAGCATCAACTACCTTAGTTGGACTCAAGCAACGCAGGAAAGGTCTTTTCAAAAAAGTTTTGCTTATTTAGAATTCGAGGGCGGGGTAGGATTTGAATGGGGCAATGTTTATATGTTTACAGATATAGAAAATCCAACGCATACGGAGAATGAAACTCCTATGAACGATAGAAGGTATGTTTTTAAACCTGTGCTTGATGTTCAAATCGCAAAGAGCAATTGGTATTTGTATGCGCAAGACTACAACCTGTACTCTCAATCTTATTATGTGTCTAACTTTATAGCAGGCATCTCCTATAAAATACAAACAGATGCTCTTTTATTTCAGCCATTTTTAGCTCCCCATTATCAGCAAAGTACTTACTATAGCGGCATGAACGGCTATATGGCAGGATGGCTGCTCAACTATAAATTTAAAAAAAACAGTGAAAACATGTCTGTTTCACAATGGCATGAAATGGAGTTTGCAAGAGTAAAAGAACACTATTTAGCAAGCGACGGCTCTCCCGTGGGGGATGGAAAATCTTATGGTATTCAAGGAGCGCTGAGTGTCTGGTGGCATCCGAGCGAAGATTTTACATCAGGAATACAATACCGCTATGCCTTATATAAACTTGGATACAATGGATATCAAGACGGATTTATATATACTCTCAAGTATAACTTTTAAAAATAAAAATATTATAATAATAAAAAAAGGATCTCCACATGCCAACATTGCTCATAGTCGCAGCCGTAGTAGCTCTCATTTTAATTTTAATGTACAACTCGCTTGTCTCGAAGAAGAATCAGGTTGAAAATATTTTTGCAGGTGTAGATACCGTTCTCAAAAAAAGGTATGACCTCATCCCAAATCTTGTGGCAAGCGTGAGTAAATATATGGAGCATGAAAAGTCGCTTTTACAAGAGATTACGAAGCTTCGCGCAGATGCAAATAAACCAAATCTTTCTGATGCGCAAAAAATAGCTCTTGATGCAAAAGTAAGTTCTGCCCTTGGTTCCATTATGGTTGCGGTTGAAAATTATCCGCAGCTTAAAGCAAATGAAAATGTAATGCATCTTCAGCACTCTCTCAATGAAACAGAGGAGCAAATTTCAGCGGCAAGGCGCGCCTACAATCAAGCTGTCACAGATTACAACAATGCAATAGAGATGATTCCCACAAATTTTATGGCTTCTGCAATGAACTACACAAGAAAAGAAGTATTTGAAATACATGAAACACAAAGAAACAATATAAATGTCAAAGAGCTTTTTAGCTAAGGGCGTATTTTTAAATGAAAAGTGCAAGCGAGCTCACCGATTTTTATTATAAAAATCTCTATCCTGTTTTAAAAAAGTTAGAAAAAGATAGAGAGCATTTACGTTACAGAATCCTTCTAATAGGCTCCCTTTATACACTTTTTGTAGCTGTAATATGTTTTATTTTTCTCAATGATTTACTGCAAAATCTAAATTTTATTCTCTTTGTCGGTTTCGCATATATCGGAATCGGAGCTATTATCTATAAGTTTCTTATAAAAGATTATACGCAAGAGTTTAAAGATAAAATTATACAGCCTCTTATCCACGCCATAGATGAAAAACTGCATTATTCCAGCAACGAATATATTCCACAGTTTCTTTTTGAAAAGTCAGAGCTTTTTACCTCAAGACCCGATAGAATGAGCGGAAATGATTATGTTAAAGGGGAAATGGACGGAACGAAAATAGAATTTTCAGATGTTCATGCACAAAAAAGACATAAAGATTCCAAAGGAAGAGAGAGTTGGAGTACTATTTTTAAAGGTATTTTTATCGTTGCTGAATTCAATAAAAATTTTGATGCTAAAACAATAGTGCTCCCCGACAGTGCACAAAATACTTTCGGAGACCTCATCGGACACTGGCTGCAATCAAAAAACGGTGCAAGAGAAGAATTGGTTAAAATGGATAATAGCGCATTTGAAAAAGAGTTTGTTGTTTATTCAAGCGACCAGATTGAAGCAAGATATATACTTTCACATTCACTCATGCAAAGACTCTTGGAGTTTAAAAAGAAATCCGAACATCCGGTATATGTTTCATTTATAGGTGATGCCATCCATATAGCAATCTACTATGACAAAGATTTATTTGAGCCGTCTGTTTTTCGTTCACTTTTAGAGTATAAAATAGCTATGGAATATGTAAAAACACTGCACTTAGCGCTAGGCATCGTTGAAGAGTTAAAACTAAACAGAAAAATATGGAGTAAAAAATGAGAGAATCTGCTGGAATGAAGCATTATGATTGAGAGTGAAAAAGAGATATTGACGCGTAGCATTCAAGATTTTTTTAGTGCTAAAATGCTCAAATTCTCCATACTTCCATTTGTAATCAGCGTCTTGGCTATGTATCTTATATTTTTTATAATAGCCGGTATCGGACTCGAGCAACTCGGTACGCTTGAAGTGCAAACTTCACAAACAACTCTTCAAAACGCCATAGAGCATACGGAGAGTTTTACCGCACAACTCCAAGGCGATGCCATTATAAAATTTTTAATGAGTTATGCCGTTACTTCATGGATAGTAAGCTTTTTAGTTTATGCCATTGGCGGTTTTTTTATGCTTTATGTGTCAATTTTCGTAGCTGTCTTGGTTATTGGTTTTTTAACACCTATGGTTTTAAAAGAGCTTCAACGCAGACACTATCAGGATGTGGAGCTTCTTGGACATTCAAGCATCATTGAGGCACTCTTCTTAATTATCAAGTGGACATTTGTAATGTTTTTACTTTTTTTAGTTTTCATACCTCTTTACTTTATTCCGCTTTTAAACATCATTGCATTAAATTTTCCTCTGTATTATTTCTTTCATAAGGTGATGACGTATGATATTTCTTCAAATATTTGTACAAGAGAAGAGGATAAAAAGATAAAATACCTGAATGCAAATACACTGAGAATGAAAACTTTAGCGCTTTATCTTGTTTCCCTTATTCCCTTTGCCATATTTTTTGGCGCTGTTTTTTACGTAATATATTTGGGACATACTTATTTTATAGAAATTAGAAAAATGAGAGCCGATTAATTATATAATGTTATAGTTGAATTATTGAAAGGGAAAATTATGACAGATGTAACAAATGATTTTTTAAAAACCAAAATGACACAAAAAGCAGTGACGGACTTGCTAGTTGCAGAGTTACAACCTTTAATTGACGAATGTACCTACAATGTTAAGAGATACAATGTGCCGATTACTTTAATCTTATTGTATTCAGAACATGATATATCCAATTTAATAATAGAACATATAAGATTAAGTGATATAAGAAATATTATTCAAATTAAAGATTCTTATTTTAATTTTGTATTTTTGCCTTTTACGGATGTAGAGCATAGCTTTTCACTTATCAATCATATTGAATACAATGTGCTCAAAGATATTAAAGTTTTTAGTTCCGTGAATGCCATAGAACCTGAAATCTTTAATTATTTTAACTTTATCAATTTATATCTCGTTGAAATATCTGAAAAAGACAGAGGCAATATACTGACATATTAAAAATTATTCTTTATCTTCTTTTTCTGCCTCTTTTAAAACTAAGGCCCTGTAAGCTTCATCTTTGGGGACTAGCCCTGCCTCATACAAAAACAAAGATGGCACGAAGTCCATCTTTTTTATCTTATCGAACTTTGCAAAGCTTAGATACAAAATGTCTTTTGCTCTTGTCACTGCCACGTAAAATAAACGTCTTTCTTCGTCCAAAGAACCGCCTCTTTGCATCAGTTTTCTGTTTGGAAATCTTCCATCCATTAAATCAACCACATAGACCTCTTTATATTCCAAACCTTTTGAAGCATGGACACTGAGCAGATTCACCCCCTCTCCCTGCGTTAAATCCTGAGAACCTAAAATCATGGCATTCAAAAATCTTTCGTGTTCACTGTAAGGCTTGGACAATTCTTCTAGCAATAATCCTTTTCTGGCTATGTTGGTGCGTGCCCCCTCTTGAAGCTTTTCATCAATACTTCCATCTTTGAGTGTTGCTCTTTTAGCGGCCAAAAGTTCAACAATATGCTTAAACAAAGCAGATGCTACTATCTTTTTTATAATACTGCGGGGCTGTTTTATCCCTTTTAAATCTCTGTACAAACAATAAAAATCGTGTAAAAAAACCGCTCCGTCTTTTGAGAGTTTTGGATGCTTTAAAATTGGGTTTTTCATAAACTTGTCTTCAAAACCAAGCTTTGCAAATTTTCCTACGGCTCCTAATTCCAAGAAATCATCAAAAAGACCTAACTGATGATTAAGTTTTCTTTTCTCAAAAGGATTGCTAATCGATACATCGGGAGCATACAATCCATAAAATATAGAGCCGTGGCCAAGAGTTTTTAAAGCAATATACATCTCTTTTGCCATTGCGCTTCCTATTCCCCTTGCATACTCAAACAGGTGGATAAAAGCCATCATATCCGATTCATTTACAAGAAGCGTATAAAGGTCAAGAACAGATTTCACTTCTTTAGAATCAAAAAAACTTGTTCCCCCTTTTCTTTTGCACGGTATATTTAACTCTCTTAATCCTACCTCTATCCCGTCCGCCGAGGAGTTGTTTCTGTAGATGACAGCTATCTCTTCTCTTGGTGTTTGCGAGTCTCGTATCTGTGCGGCCATTGCATGGTATTGGTCAAACAACTCATCATACGCCAGAAGTTTTGGTGCCTGTGCCTCTTTATTTCTTGTAACTTCCAACTGCTTTGGATAGATTCTGTCATTATGCTCAATCACCTTTGTTGCCAAAGAAAGTATCGCAAGCGTTGAACGGTAATTTTTTGTAAGGGTATGCACCTTGGCATGTGGAAACTTCGTGGAAAATGAACCTATAATGGAAATATCCGCACCGTTAAAAGCATAAATACTCTGGTCATAATCCCCGACACAAAACAGTGAGGGCGGATTCATAGCTTCTATAAGCGTTCCCTGAAGTGCATTTGTATCTTGATACTCATCAACCAGAACCTCTTTATAACCCAGTTCTTTACTTTTACACAAATCTCTAAAATTTATAAGCAAATCATTAAAGTTCAAAAATCCGTACTCTTTTTTAAGTGTTTCAAACTCATCCACTATATCTGCATAAATCATCGCAAACAAATCATGCTCAGGATATTTTTCTATTATCCAGCTCTCAAAATTATTTTCTAGTTCCGTATTTTGATAAAAAGAGTATAAATCATAAAGATAATTTCCCCCATAAGGGGTAGTCTCTGCATCGATGTGCATAAAGGAGCGTTTTTCATAGACACTTCTAAAAAGTGTTTTCAATTCCCGTTGTTGTTTTAAAACTACTTTTTTATCTTGTTTTTTCAGCCATCTGTAACTCACCGCATGAAAAGTTCCGGCATCTATTTTTGAAGCCACCTCGTTTCCAAAAAAAGAAGCAACACGTTCTACCATCTCTGCGGCAGCTTTATTTGTAAAAGTAAGGAGTAAAATTTCATGCGGTTTTACACCTGCACCTAAGAGATGCGCGATTCTTCCTACTATTGTGGAAGTTTTTCCCGTTCCCGCAGATGCGATGATAAGATTTTGTGAATGAAAGGAAGTAGCAGCGGCATACTGTTCTTGATTTAAACGAGAAAGAGGCAAACGTACTCCTATGCAAAAAATTTAAGAGCGTGATTATACCCGCATTTTATTTTCTAAAGATTAAAGAAAACTTCTCCGAGCTCTTACATTTGCATACTATTTTAAAAATATTTTTTTTAATTATTTTAGATTGTGGATATGGCTTGCAAATCCCGCAACATCATCCTCACTCACTGATTTTAGTTTCATTTTATGCAAAGAAAGATATTTCTTAGAAATTTCACTCGTACCGTCCAATATCCTTTTAAGTTTTACAGTTAATTCTTCCTCACTTAAAGAAGAGAGCTGCGGAGAGCTGTTGAGGGCTGTTTTGTCACCGTTTTTACCATGACACATACTGCATTCTTTATATATTTTCTCATTATCAAAAGCCAACAACGACAAAGAACTCAACACCAACACAGCAACTATCTTTCTCATTTTTTGAATCCTTCACTTATTATATTTTTGTATAAGTCTATATTAGTTAAACTTAAAATGTAATTTAATTTTTATTATTCAAGAAAATTAAATAATTCACCTTTTAGTGTGATTGATTTTATTTTTTTGTATTGTATAATTAGCATATAATCTTACGCAAAAGAGTGATTATGAAGCGAATACAACCCTATTCCCCGCTTTTTTATTTTTTAGTTTTATTTGTTTTTCTTGAGAGTGCGCATGCTATTCCTGCCTTTTCTAGGCAAACAGGATTGGAATGTATGATGTGTCACGCAGGCAATCAAACAAAACTCAATAGTTTTGGGCGTCAGTTCGCCCATTCAGCTTATACTATGAGTACAAAAAGCGGTCCGCAATCTCTCCTCGTCGGTGATGATGTCGGTCTTAGTCTTCCCTCTGTACTCAATATGTCTCTCATGCTCAAAGCCAGGTTTGACAAAGGTTATGATGTTGTAAACGGAAATGGTGATGTTTTAGAAGCAAAAAATGGAGATTATCTCAGTAATAATCGAGGCGTATATGAAATCTTCAAAACTTCGACTATCAATCTTGCCGGCCGCGTGGCCGATAATATCGGTACAGTTATAGAGTTCCGCGAAAAAGAGGGCAAAGCTATTATCGGCGGTAAAGTCGCAGCATCCTATGAAATGGGGCAAGGCTACGCGGGTCTTTCTATTTTTTCCACTAATAACTATGGTCCCTTTACCGGTATGGAAACTTACAACACGGGACTTTACAAACCGCTTCGCCAGTTTGAAAATCATAAACTCACAAATGCGGCGCAGGCTGCCGACTTGGCAAGCGGAGCGGCTACCGGATTACAGGTTTTTTATTCAGGTGAAAACTTATTTGCAACACTTGGAGCCTATGTACCTATACATAACAGTGACGGAATCGACATTGGAAAATATTTAATTCCTTTTGCGCGCCTTGCTTACGAACAGCCGATTGGAAACCTAAGGCTCATCATCGGGGCTTATGGTATTAATGGCTCAGCAAAGGCCAGCAATACAGTGTATGAACCTTCACTCTCCGGTTTGGTGCCTCAAGTTCTTGTAAAAACAAAAAAAGAAGCGTATGGTATTGATTTGCAATTAGAGGGGGAAGTTTTATCAATGGACACTATTTTGACAATCAATGCAGTGCTTAAAAACAACACCACCTTAGATCGTCCTTCTATGATGAACTATATCTCTACAATAAATCCACAAGATAGTATCTACGGAGATCCTGCGGATTCGGCTATGGAAGCTTCCTCTCTTGAATTAGAAATGTATCCGATAGATTCACTCGGTATCAAAATAGCCTTTATGAGTGTCGATGACAAGGGTCCTCATACTTACCAGCCCGACAAAATTGATGTCAAAGACAAAAATGCGTACACACTCGGTTTTGATTATTCATTCCGCCAAAATATTATGTTGACCATGGAAGGGTCTATGGTTCAACCGAAAAAACAAGATATTAAAGATTACGCTGATATTTTAACAGTGCTAACAATCTCATTTTAAAAACAGGGGTATCTAATGAAATCATCCATGAAGAACTTACTTTTATTTTCAAGTGTTTTACTTTTTATGCTTCCGGAATCAGCCAATGCTTTGCCTGGATTCTCTCGTCAAACTGGTCAGGATTGTATGAGCTGCCATGTTCAGAATATGCAAAAGTTGAATAATCACGGCCGTAATTTTGCTCTTTCTGGGTACACGCTTTACAATGCCAAAAGTGAAACGCAGTCCTTGGTCGAGGGCTCTGAAATTGCACTTGGTCTGCCTGCAACTTTAAATGTTTCCGCTGTTTTAAAAGCACGCTACGTTCAAACTACCCAAAAGTTAAATACAGGGAATACCGATATCATAGGAACACAGCGCGGAGAACTGCAAGTATTTGAAACTTCCGGTCTCTACTTTGGAGGGCGCATGGCAGAAAATGTTGGAGGTCTTGTTTCTTTAACGGGTGATCCATCCAAAGAGAATGATGTCCTCTTTGGCGGAAAAGTTGTTTTAGCCTACGAAGCCCTCAATGGATACACGGGCGTATCTCTTTATTCTACACAAAACAATGGTATTTTTTCTGGAATGGAGAACTTCAATACCGGTCTCAATGCACCGCTGAAACAGTTTGAAAATTCTCATGGCACCAATGCAGCCCAAGCAACGGGAATCGGCAATGGTCCAGCAACAGGTTTACAGCTCTATTATGGCGATGACAATCTCTTTGCAAGTGTTGGAGCCAGTGTGCCGGCTCAAAATAACGAAGGTATCGATGCCGGAAAAAGTTTAATTCCTTTTGCAAGGGTAGCGTACACACTGCCTCTAAATGATTGGAGCTTTATGATTGGCGCTTTTGGGCTCTATGGAGATGCCAAAGCAAGCAATCAAAGCTTAAACGGAGGGCTAATTAACACAGGGGCAACCCTTGTCAATATTCATAAAGAGGGATATGGTTTTGATTTTGAGATGACAGGAAAAGTAGACAATGTCATGATGATGGCGACTATCAGTTATGTTATCGATAATCGTGTTGATATTAAACCGATAAATCTACTTACAAGTCCTAGTATGCAACAAACCGGGAATAAAGCCAAATCTGTAGAGTTTCAAATGAATCCAGTTTCTCCAAATTTTGGTCTTAAATTTGCCTACCTCAATTATATCAATGAAAACACTCAAGCTATTGCAGGTGGCTTTATCAAAGATTATGACTACAATGCTTTTTCTTTAGGATTCAACTATCTTTTACGTCAAAATATTACTTTTGATGCAGAGTGTACATATAATCGTCCTCAAAATGGTTTAGTCGACAACTATTATGATGTTTATCTGACTGCAATCCTTGCTTTTTAAGTAAGTATTGCACTCTCTAAACTAACGCTCCGCTAACAGAGTTGTCTTATACTTCTTGTATATAAAATAAAGGATGAAAAATGAAAAATTTACTACTTAGTTTCTCTGCATGTTTACTCTTAAGTGTCGGTGTCATGGCGGCGGACAGTGTTCCCGCTCCCTTATATAACCAGCTGAGTGAGCAGACTCAAAACAGCGGTGAGGTTCAACCAAAAAAACAGGTGAAGACCCAAGAAAATTATCAGGATAAGAGCCAGAATCAGTATCAAAAACAATACAAAGATAATGCACCCAGTGGTGAGCAAAACCAAAATCAGCACCGATATCAAAACCAAAGCGGCGCAGCCACAATGCAAGAAGGTAGTATCACTTCTAGTCCTGGCAAAAAAGAAAAAAGCTTTGGCTCCAACCAATCAGATAACACCCGTGGGAGCGGAAACGGCAGCGGTCGTCGTTAAGCAACACGTTTTGGCCGGGGTTTCCCCGGCGCCCTATTTTTTTGCTTCTATTTTCTCATTTGCATGACCGCTTTTTTTACAAACAAAACTTACACTCTGCTAACGCATTTACAATATACTCATATCTAATTTTAAAACAAAGAGGTACGAATATGAGATCAATAATTACAAACGCTCAGCGTAGAAGTTTTATGAAAATAGTAGGTGTAGGTGCGGTTGTAGCCGCTTCTTCGGCATTTGCGGCGCGAGGTAAGAAAACTACTTCGAGTGTTACAGTCGAGTTAAGCGAGGAACAAAAAGACACTCTTTTCTTTATATTCCAAGAGGAAAAAGTTGCAAGGGATGTTTATATTACCTTAGGGAAGATATATACAGAAGAGAGTACATTCGCGAATATTCAGATTTCAGAACAAGAACATATCCTTTTTGCCCAAGTTCTTTGCGAGCGTTATGGAATTGACACAACAGGAGTGAACCTTTCGCTTGATGATAATTATATTGGACAGTTTGAACTTTTAAGTATGCAAGAGTTATATAATCAATGTATTGAGTTAGGTCAGGTCTCTTTACTTGAAGCACTCAAGGTTGGCCGTTTAATCGAAATTACAGATATTGATGATCTTGAAAAAGCAGCTGAGGGGATGCCTTTGGATGTTGTTAATACATATAGCAACTTAAAAGAGGGAAGTCTCAATCACTTAGATGCTTTTGAAAAAGCGATAGCAAGAGAATCCTAAGACTCTCTGCGAAAGGTAATTCTATTGGAAATTAACAAAAACACCAAAGAGACTCTGCATAGGTCTCTTTTACTTTTTTATGATGCTCTGAAATTTGGAGATTTGAAGTCACTCTCGCATCTTATGACAAGAGAGTCTTATATGATTACCTTGCAATCATTGGGTTTCAAGCGTGCTTTTAGGGAGGCTGATTTTCAAACTTTACTCAAAAATATTGAAAATGATGCCCAATCTTTAAAGAGCGTAGAAACAATGCTTTGCGCAGACTTACTCAATAATTCAAGGGAGCATCAACTTGAAATAACTTCATTTGAGCCAAAAGGCACAAACCGCATCACTCTCGGCTATGCCCAAGACGGTTATTCAAAAAAAATGTATTTTTCAAAGTTCAACGAAGAGTGGAAAATCGACTATAAAGCAGGTCGAAAAAAATAACGCAAAATATTTTTAGAAATTTCCCAAAATTTTATTATGCAATTCCATTTTAGAGTTTATTCCGTATTTACTAAAAATATTTTTCATATGCGTCTTAAGTGTATTAATTGAAATGCCGAGTTCCGAGGCTATCACTTTATGGGTTTTGCCATGTAAAACCCGATGAGCAATTTGCTTCTCTTTTTCTGTTAAAATCCCCATTCTGCTATCTACCTGCACACATTTTGAATGCATAGAACGTAAGTTGCTGTCATAAAAAGGAAGAATTAATGTTTCAAAAACTCTCGTTAAATCAGGTAAATTATCATACAAAGGCTTTTTATCTTTAACGAAAAAATAAACAACAAAACCTATTTTTTTTCCAAGTCTGTTATGTAAAGGAAAAATCTTGGCTTCTTTGAAGCTCATCTCTTGCTCAAAAGCAAGTGATTTTGCCTTAGAAAGAGTTCCTTGAAAAATATCATAAAGTGTTTCTATGGTGAGAAATTTTTTCGAGCCCGTAAAACGTGAATTGCACTGTTTCATAAAGTTACTCAGTACCATATGTCTTGGCATGAGCTTATACTTTCGCATCAAATTAAGAAATCGTTTTTTCTCTTCTAGAACTAATTCTATGTTGACATAATTTTCATTTTCCATACACAGGGCTATAACATCCGCCCCGCTTTTTTCTTTAAAAGAGGAAGTTTCTTTACGTAAAATAGCCTTGACATTATGCCCTTCAATAATGCAAGACTGTATAAATACGATTTTTTCCAATAATTCAACTTCATCTAGTTTCATGAGTAATTATCCTTGCATTTGAAACTTTATAACTATTTAGTTCAAATATTATATTATTATATTGTGCGTATGTTAATTTAACGTTAATTGTCTTGAAAAAATTCAACAGAGTGTACGAATGTGTGTATAACTCTCCATATATCGCGTGATATTACATAAGCAAACCCTCACCTCTTTTTAGTTATAATCGCGAAATTTTCAAGAGAACTTCACAAGGCGATTCATATGTCAAACAGCTACGAACCACAAAAAATAGAAAATAAATATTATAAACTATGGGAAGATAGAAAGTATTTTGAGATTGATGGCAATAAAGCCATTCAAGAAGAGGGGAAAAACTTCTCTATAATGATGCCTCCGCCGAATGTTACAGGCAGATTGCATATAGGTCATGCGCTTACCTTTACGCTTCAAGATATTATCACCCGCTACAAAAGAATGGACGGCTATAAAACTCTCTGGCAACCGGGAACCGACCATGCAGGAATTGCTACGCAAAATGTAGTTGAAAAACAACTTTTGGCAGAAGGTACAACCAAAGAAGAATTAGGCCGTGAGAAGTTTTTGGAACGTGCTTGGGCATGGAAGGCGGAATCTGCGGGAATCATGACAGACCAGCTTCGTAAAATGGGGGTATCTCCGGCTTGGGAACGTGAGCGTTTTACCATGGATGAGGGACTTCAAAAATCTGTCAAAGAAGCCTTTGTCCATCTTTACAATCAAGGGCTTATTGTTCGTGGGAACTACATGGTAAACTGGTGCACGCATGATGGTGCTTTAAGTGACATCGAAGTTGAACATGAAGACCATGATGGAAAGTTTTACCACATTAAATACCCTTTTGCCGATGGCAGCGGGCATGTGGAAGTTGCAACTACCAGACCTGAAACTTACTTCGGAGATACAGCAGTTATGGTTCATCCTGAGGATGAGCGTTATAAAGCTTTAATCGGCAAAAAAATCCGTCTTCCGCTGCTCGATAGAGAAGTTACCATCATCGCTGATACGCATGTGGCTATGGATTTTGGAACGGGTGTGGTTAAAGTTACTCCTGCCCACGACCAAAACGATTATGAAGTTGGCAAAAGACACGATTTGGAGTTCATAACTATCTTTGATGAGAAGGGTATTTTAAATGACTATGCCGGCGAGTTTAAAGGTTTAGAAAGACTTCAAGCGCGCGCTATCATCGTCAAAAGACTTGAAGAAGAAGGGTTTATGGTTAAAATAGAAGACCATAAGCATCAGGTTGGACATTGCTACAGATGTAAAAATATCGTAGAACCGTACATCTCAAAACAATGGTTTGTACGAAGCGAAGTTGCAAAAAAATCCATTGAGAAAACAAACAATGGGGAAGCAAAATTCTTCCCGCCTCACTGGATAAACTCTTACAACTCTTGGATGGGTGACTTAAGAGACTGGTGTATTTCCCGTCAACTTTGGTGGGGACACCAAATTCCTGTCTTTTACTGCGGAGATTGTGAGCATGAGTTTGCAACCCAAGATGAAAATCCTTCCTCGTGTCCAAAATGTGCATCCAAGAATCTGACTCAGGACCCTGATGTTTTAGATACATGGTTCAGCTCTGCTTTATGGCCTTTTTCAACTTTAGGATGGGGTAACGGCGATACGGAAATGGATAAACTTTTTCATTCCAATGATATGAAGGATTTCTATCCAAACTCATTGCTCATTACAGGTTTTGATATCCTCTTCTTCTGGGTAGCTAGAATGATGATGATGGGCGAGAGTTTCAACGGACAACTTCCATTTAACCACATCTACCTTCATGCTCTTGTCCGCGATGAAAAAGGGGACAAGATGAGCAAGTCCAAAGGCAATGTAATCGACCCTCTGGATATGGTAAACAAATACAGCGCCGATGTACTTCGTTTTACTCTTGCAATAAGTGCTGCGCAGGGTCGTGATATTAGGATGAGTACAGAGAAACTTGAACTCAACCGTAACTTTACAAATAAACTCTACAATGCATCAAAATACTTACAGATGAATGTAGACACATTCCCTGATATGCAAAGTTTTTGCATGACGACTGACCTTGGAAAGTATATGGTATCTCGTTTAAATCTTGCTACAAAAGAGGTTCGTGCCTTTCTTGATGAATACAGATTTAATGATGCCGCAACTGTAATGTATCGCTTTTTATGGAATGAGTTTTGTGACTGGGGAATTGAGCTAAGTAAAGCAGACAAAGCTTCCATAGTGGAACTTGGAGCGATTTATAAAGAGGCTATGAAACTTTTACACCCCTTTATGCCCTTTATCACGGAATATCTGCATCATGAGCTATCGGGAACTTCCTTGGAAAATGCCGAATCTATCATGGTCATGAAATTTCCTACTAAAACCAAAAAGCGCGAGAAAGACGAAAAGAAATTTGAAATTATTATGGATGCTATCGTATCTATCAGACGCGCCAAAGTTTTAGTTGATTTAGCCAACCAAAAAATTGAAAAAGCCTATGTAAAAATAGACGGTATTTCAGTCAAAGACAAAGAGATGATGCTTCCCTTTATCACTCGACTTGCGAAGGTTGAAGTTTTAGAGTTCACAGACACAAAAATTGACAATGCGGTCAGTGATATTGCGGATACATGTGAGACTTTTATTCCGAGAGACTCTATTGATTTAAGCTCAATCATCTCAAAACTTGAAAAACAGGATGAGAAATTGCAAAAAGAGATAGACAAACTCGGAGGAATGTTAAACAATGAAAGATTCGTAGCAAATGCGCCTGAAGACGTACTTGCTAAAAATCGAGAAGCACTCGCTGATGCAAAAGCTAAACAAGAAAAAGTTTTAGAGCAACTCCGCTCGCTTCAAAAATAGAACCTCACCATTCCGGATATTCTCCGGAATCTCCTCAAGATACAATCTTTTAAAAACGTGTTAATTTTGAAACGATATCGTTGATACTGTCTGAAAAAAGCGTGTATAAAAAAGGCTCGATATCTTTTGAATTATACGATGGTGCAATCCACTTTCCGCCTGTTTGTCGAAAGTTTTGAGTTATGACTTCCTCTCCCTTTTTAATAATCACTTCTATTTCTATTTCACCTTTAAGATTTTCATCAAAGCTTTTATCGGAATAGATGAAGTCTATGTTTTTAATGTAGACTTCCATAATTAAAGCGGCATTTTTCTCATCAACATCCGTTTTGAATTCCGCAATATTAAGTGCGTATCCAAGCCCTTCCTTGTATTTATCAGCAAAACTTTCATCGCTGTAAAGCGCTGCTAGTTTTTCACCATTTTTAATATGATATCCAAGGCTTCGTCTATCTATTCGTGTATCTTTTACAAATGCCAGAAAAACAGTTTTATTCTCTTTTGAGACTTCTCCGGCATAATCAGCTTTGTACGATTGAAGGTTGATAGCTTCATTTTTATAGGAACATCCTCCCATAAATAATGCGATAACAACTAAGTATAATAAATTTTTCACAATAAGCACTCCTTTTAAAATTACACGAATTGTACATAATCGATACTTAATAATGAAACATCGGCATACACAAAATCAGTTCCACATGCCAAGCAATCGAGCCACTATTGATAACTTCAAATGAAGTATTTTAAATGATTAAGAGACAGTTTAAATTTTCTTTAACTATAAAGTAACTAGAATGCAATATGAAAAGTAAATCCCTAAAATTCAAAGTTTTGTTAATATTTTCTATACCTGCGCTTGCGCTTATCTATTTTTCTTATATCTCTCTTATGAATGAGTATAAACAGTTAAATAATATTACAGCTTTTAAATTATCATCAAAAGTGACAGAAGTTTTGAGTTCTTTATTACACAATTTACAGCTTGAGAGAGGATTAAGTTCCGGTTATCTTGCAAAAACAAGTGATTCTGTCTCTGAAAACAAACTGCTCGAACAGTATGCAAAAACGGATATTGCATACGAGCAACTTCTCAATATCATCAAATCAAAATCAAATGAAAGAAAGTTGCTCGAAAAATTTGTAAGCGAAAAAGCTAAACCGCTCATGAGCGCAATAATGCTGAACCTGCAAAAAATAAAAAATACAAGACAAGAAGTTTTAAATTTATCCATTCCCTTTAAAGATATGATTCATCAATACAACAACACAAATACGCAACTCATCTTGGCAATGAGGGTACTTCGTGCAACATTTAATCATATCCAAAGCGACGCTAAAAGCATAGAAACGCTACAAGAATTAAAGGAGTATGCTGGGCAGGAACGTGCATTCTCCTATCATCAAATACTATCTAAAACTTTTGATGATGCATATATAGAAAATATCAAACAACTTCAATTAAAACAAAATGATTTAATTGAAGATTTTTTTATAAATGCTTCCATGGACGCCGGTGTTATATACAATGATAACTATCATGAAAATATAAAAAGTAATTTGCAATATTGCAGAACAGGCATCCTTGAAAAAACTATACAAAGCGATGAGGCAGACAAGTGTTTTGAAGCGAGTACACGCTACATCAATATGCTTGCCAAAATTTCAGGGCAATTATTGGCCTTATATGCCCGCAATGCAAATATTCTCTATGACAATTCTCTCAAATCTCTCTACATCACCTCTTTTTTATGGATTATATCATTCATAGCTCTTATATTTTTAACATACATTTTGAAAAAACTAATCAGCAGAGAAGAAGCCTTTATAGAAAAACTTAGAATAACTTCGTATGCGTTTGAAACACAAGAAGCCATTACAATCACCGACTTAAATGGAAATATTGTAAAAGTGAATGAAGCGTTCACATTAATTACAGGATATAAAGCTTCCGAAGTAATAGGACAGAATCCCAGAATTTTAAAGTCTTCTAAACAAAATGATGCCTTTTATCAACGTATGTGGCAAGAGCTGATTACGTATGGACAATGGAAAGGAGAACTCTATAATAAAAGAAAAAATGGAGAAATTTTTCCAGAAATTTTATCTATTAATGCCATAAAAGATGAAAACAATATTACTACAAACTATATAGGTCAGTTTATCGATATTTCAGATATAAAAAATGCTCAACAAAATGCGGAGTACCAAGCAAACCATGACTTCTTGACAAATTTATTCAACAGAAAAGCTCTTATGCAAAAATTGAATGAAGAATTCATAAGAGCAAAACGACACAATTTTCTACATGCATTTTTATTTATAGATTTGGATGATTTTAAAAATATCAATGATAGTTTTGGTCATAATATCGGAGACATGCTCATAATAGAAGTTTCCAAGCGTATTACAAATACTCTCAGGAAAGAGGATATCATCGCGAGAATAAGCGGTGACGAATTTGGAATAATCCTTTTAAACTTAAACAACAATGAAGCAGAAGCCGCAAAAGCGGTACAGGAAGTTTGTAAAAAAATTTTACAAGAAATTTCTCGAGAATTTACAATCCATACCCATAGAATGGAAATAAGCTTGAGTATCGGCATAATATTTTTTCCGGACAATGATACGAGTATAAATGATATGCTCATACATGCAGATAAAGCACTCTACAAGGCGAAAAAACAAGGTAAAAATCAGTTCGTATTTTTCGACAACACTATTGAAATTGAATTAAAACAGTTTACAAAACTTGAAAAAGAGATTAAAAATTCCATAATTAACAATGATTTTGTATTTTTTTATCAGCCGAAGGTAGATACATTTTCAGGAAAAATAAGAGGGGCAGAAATGCTCATACGCTGGAGACACCCTCAAAAAGGTCTTTTATATCCGGATTCATTTATAGAAATGTCCGAACAGATAGGAGTGATACATAAATTTTCAACGCTTGCACTTGAGACTGCCTGCAATTTTTTGAAATCTAATTTAGATATCTTTAGCGGTTGTCTCGCTGTAAACATTAATTCCAAAGAGATACTCCACCCAAATTTTGAAAAAGAAGTGATATCCATTATTTCAAAAAATGGGGTAAATCCATCGAGAATTGAATTAGAGATAACTGAAACAGCCATTATAAAAGATTTTGATTTGGTTGTGGGCAAAATTAAAAACCTGCAAGCATTTGGAATCAAATTTTCAATAGATGATTTTGGAACAGGTTATTCATCGATTACCTATCTGCAAAAACTACCCGTCAATACTCTCAAAATTGACAAAAGCTTTATTCAAAATTTAGCAGAAGAATCGAATCAGGAGCTAGTCAAAATGATAATCAATATGGCAAAAACTTTCAATATGAATATCGTTGCCGAAGGTATAGAAAATGAGTCCGAACTCAAATTTATACAAGATAACAATGTACAGCAGTACCAGGGATTTTATTTTAGCAGAGCAGTAAACGAAGAGAGTTTTAAAACTTTATTATTAAAATAAAGTTCTCTCTTCTTTGCTCTTTGCTAATTATTTTTAATAACGATAAAGCTCTCCGGTCTTTGAGGCTTGTACTTAGGCATACTTTGTCCTATGCTGGCATTTATGTACGTTGGGTCGGCTACAACAAATTTTCTCGAGCCGGCTTCCACATAATCCCCCTCCATTGGAATATAAAGGGCAGTTGCCATGTGGTCTTTGTATTTCACTCCCAGCACACCTACTCCAAATAACTCCTTAATAAGATAAGAGAACAGTACTGCTCTATCTTCACAATCTGATTTATCAAAATAGAGTGTTTCTTGAGCAAACATTACTTTTTCTCTTCCAAATTGCTGATTATCTCTTTGATAAGCAAAAGAATTTTGAACAAAATTAAGAACAAAATTCATAGCATCACTTGCCTGCTTACCATCTACATGCTCTTTAATTGCTGTTGCGATACTTGTATACGTTCTGTCTTCTATAGGTGCATTGAAGAATGTTTCATAATCGGCTTGGGGATACGTCGCCATAAAATCTATAAGATTTTGGTTGTATTCATAAGGCACATTGTATGTTTTTCCGTACTGCACAAACGATAAAGTTTTACTTTTAATATCCAATTCAAAATTTGGAAGCTCTAGGAGAGATAAATCCATAGGTTTATTAGCGCCTGGATAATTTTGTTTGTATGAAAAAAGTTGCCCGACACTTCCCTTGGCATAGTTTGAGACAACATAAAATTTCTTTGCATCAAAACTATAGTTTGGAGTCGAATATATAGTTTTTTTGGAGTAGTGCATTACAACTACGTGGTTGTCAGCTAATCCCACTTTTACGGCATAACCCAGCTTATTAAATAGAAACCAACTTAAAAGTTTAGAATCATCCGGATTTGAAAAAACTTTATCAGAGACTTGTATAACAAGTAAATAAACACCCCAATCATTTAAATTCATGGTTTTGCTTACCTGTTGTATCTCTTTAATAAATTCTTCATATTCACTCAAAGCAGCACTTTCAAAAAAGTTTGTTATCCCTTTTTGATTCTGCGGATAAAATCTTGCACTCTTCATGCCATCAGGAATATTAAACGCTAAGGATGAACCAAAGAATTCAAAATTTATATCTTTTTTCGTAACTCTTACGGGTTCTTCAACTTCCTTTGCTATTTCAATATCTGGTTTTTCTGCCTGAGGTTCTGAGACACTACGAAGAGGCTCTTCTTGTGGTTGAATTTTTTTTACGCTCTCTGGTTTAATATATTGTATTTCTTTGACTTTTATACTTATTTTTGGACCGACACTTTTAATTTGAATCGGTTGTGCGGGAGTGATTTCTTTTGGTTTAGGCTTTTCATATAAGTCAACTCCCTGCTCTACTCTATATGCTTTCCATTCTGCTTTTAAGTAATTGTTAAATTCATTATCTCTTTCATCTTTATATTTTTGAAAAGATTCCGCTTCTGAACGCTTAAAATCTTCAAAAGTTTGCGCATTTAATGCCGAAGCACTCAGCAAAAGTACTAAACTAAAATGGCCAAATAGCTTGAATAATTTTGGTTCCCCAACCTTGTTTTGTTGCACGATCCACATCTCCCTGTGTTTTATAAAGTATTTTTGCTTCACTCATTTGAGCAGAGTCTATCTTGTTGTATTGATCTATGTCATAAGGGCGGATAACACCGCTTATTTGAATAACCTGCTTTTGGTCATCAACCAATATCTCTCTTTTACCTGAAATAAAATAATTTCCATTTTGCAACACTTTTACTATTCTGGCTGAAACCGTAGTAGTAAATGATGCATCTTTTGTAGCGCTTCCGGCTCCTTTAAAGGAATTGGTTGTCGCACTGGAAAAGCCTACATTTGTTAAACCTGACAAGTTTGCAGTATTTGCCTGCATCGCGGGGTTAAGTCCGCCTGTCGCAAAAACACCGCCGCCCAAGTTTGTACTATCGGCTTCACTTAACTGCTTTGCTCCTGTGCTCGAGCTTTTTGTCGTTTCAGAAATTACCACTCTGACGATGTCGTTTACATGCATAGCCTTATGGTCTGAAAAGAGCGGATTGTCGCCTTGACCAAAGATACTGCCCGTTGAAACAAAGTCGTTGATGTCCTCATAAGAGGGCATTTGTTCTACATAGACCGGAGGCTCAAAGTCTATTTCCGGATCAGTTAAGTTAGCTGTACATCCCGTGAAAAAAAGTATAGCATATAAAGATGTTAAAAATATTAAAAAAAGTTTTAGCATTGCCTTCTCTTTGATAGTAGTATCTTATTCAGATATAATACTAGCAAAAATAGTTCCAAGGAATATAATTCATGTCTTTAAGAGAAATAATCAATCAAGATATAAAAGATGCTATGAAAGCAAAAGATACAAAAAAAAGAGATGCTCTTCGTTTATTAACAAGTGCTTTTAAGCAGATAGAAGTGGATGAGAGAAAAGAATTAAACGATGATGATATAATAAAAATTATTCAAACTCAAATAAAAAGAAGAGATGATGCCGCAACACAATACAGAGATGCCGGCAGAGATGATTTATTACAAATCGAACTCAATGAGATAAAAGTATACACCCCTTATCTTCCTCTGCAATTAACGGATGAAGAACTTACCTCCGCCCTTCATGAAATTATCAAAAAAGTAGGGGCGCTAAGTGTTAAGGATATGGGTAAAATCATGGCCGTCGCCTCAAAAGAATTAGCTGGCCGCGCGGATGGAAAAAGAATCAATGAATGTGTAAAAACACTTTTAGCCTAAACTGCCTCCGATTCTTCGACATGTGGAACACTTCCACATGCCCGTAATTCAAACGAAAAAATACTTTTAGAAACTTCTAAAGTTCCTATCAACCGAATTTTAATTTTTTAAGAGCCTCTTCTTCATTGTCTTGCCTCATCAAAGATTCACCGACCAAAAATGCATCTACTCCTGCCTTAGATAAATCTTCCAGCTGTCCATGCTCATAAATTCCGCTCTCGGCTACAATAATTTTTCCGTTTGGAATCATAGGAATCAACTCATAACATAAGTTCATATTCATCTCGAAAGTTTGTAAATTTCTATGATTTATCCCTATAATATCACTCCCAGCATAGATTGCTTTTATAAGGTCTGACTTATCATGCACCTCAACCAAAGCTTCCATTCCCAAGTGTCTTGTATAATTCAGCAAATCTTTTAAGTCTTTTTTACTCAGTGCGGCAGCGATGAGCAAAATAAAATCAGCCCCGTGAACCATAGCTTCTAAAATCTGATATTTTGAAACGATAAAATCCTTTCTCAAAAGTGGAATGCCTACATATCTTCTAATGCCCCCAAGGTAATCCAATGAACCTTGAAAAAAATGTGGTTCGGTTAAAACAGAGATGGCACTAGCCCCTCCCCTTTCATAGCTTTGAGCTATGGCAAGGGGGTCAAAATTTTCACGAATAACACCTTTGGAAGGAGAAGCTTTTTTAACTTCCGCAATAATTCTATACGGGTCTTCTTCTGTTGCTTTTAAATACGGAATAACATCTCTTGGAGCTCTTGCATTAAACGCTAACGAACGACCTAACCAGTCCAATGAAAACTCTTTTTCCCTTTTGAGTAAATCCTCTTTGGTTTTTTTTATAATGTCATCTAAAATCATTTTTTACCTTTTTTAAGTTTTAAACAGTTATCGATACTCTCAATATGAGACACGACCTCTTTGTCGTTTCCGCCCTCAAGCTTTACAACCTTATCCATTATTTTTTTAGCTTTCACACAGTTTCCAAGTTTATAATATCCCCACGCAAGAGAATCTAGATAATAGGCTGAATTTGGCTCAAAGTTTAAAGCTCTTTGAATATATTCAATACCTGACTTTACATCAATATTATGGTCTATCATTATATATCCATAATAATTGAGATAAAGTGAATTTTCTTCCTGAAGCAAAACTTTTTTCAATTTTTCCAATACTCTCGTATGCATTGACCCGTCATTTTTATCTACACTGCTTTCATATTCAAAAATTGCGCTTTGCCCTAAATAATTTATTTCACCTGTAAATGTATAAAGTTTATCGGCCAAATCTGCTGCTTTTTTATAGTTTTTAGCACTTGTATAGAGTTGCAAAAGTAAAGCATCGTCTGTATTGCTTTGTTCCAAAAAATCCATCAATTGTATGTACTCTTTTTTATATTGATAAATTTGAATAATTTTTTTTGCTATCTCTTCGTTTGATTCCAGTTCATAAAGTCTTAAATAGACTGACAACAGCCCCTCTATATCGTTTTCATTGCTGTAAAATCCGATGAGTCTTGAACAAATAAGAACCGAACAGCTATGCATGCGAGCATGTGTTTCCAGCTGGGCTATTGCTTCACTTTTTCTTTGTAAATTAACATACAAAATAATGGACATCTTATCAAGAATTTTTTCATTATAGTTTTTTGCATACGCACTCTCTAAATATTTAAGAGCGGTATCGAATTTTTTTTCTTTTACATAAATATCACTCACTAAGATGTAGTCATCTACTTCATGGGAAGACTCCACCAAAGACAGAGCAAGATTTTTAGCTTTTTCAAGCATTTCAAGTCCTGCCAATGCGACAATTTTGAGTCTCATGAGAATAAAATCATCTAACGCGCCTTTTGTAATCTCATCGATTCTTTTTACGACGTTTTCATTATCTCCCGCAACCAAATCATTTTGCAAAGAACGGTAAATATACTCTTTTTTCCCAGATTTTTCATAAAGCGTGTTAAAGATGCTTGCAGATGCCTTATGCTCTTTTAACTGCTCTGCTCTTAATGCAAAAAGAATATACGCATCTTCATCTTCAAATACTTTTTGATTTGCCTGTATTACTTTTGGCGTACTTCCTACGCAGCCGCCAAAAAAAAGTACTAAAATGAAAAGAAATAAAATCCTATACATCTACGATACCCGGGCATTCTTGCTTCAATTCATCCACTCTATTTTTATAATAATCCCAAAATGGAAACGTGATACACTGAGAAGGTCGCGCTTGATAAATGATACATCCGTTGGATTCACTGTCATAAAATATACATTCATGGGAGCCGTTAACATTTATCTCTCGCAATGAGTATCTGTACCCATTTTTAATAAGATAATGATCCATAAAATCTTCAACTTCAAAATCTATTAAATTGGCGATATTTTCTATCTCTTCTTTATTCACATAAACATACCCGCTCTCGCCGGTACAACATTTTCCTTGGCATGTGGAACATGCAGATGAATTAAAGGAATATGGGAATCCCTCTTTTTTTACTAAATCTGACATTTAATACTCTGTGTTGAAGCTTTTTTATAAATTATTTGTGCCATTTTTGAAAATTCATTACCATCAAAACTTATAAATGGCGGCCATACTTTCATTAATGATTTTGAGCCGTTTCTAACATGTAACATCACCAAAGATGCCTTTTTATCTATTTTAGGATGCACAAACTGCGCATCAACCACTCTTAACTTTACTCTCTCAAGTTCAGCACATATCAAGCCAAATTGAGACGCATCATAACAAAATATGAAATGAGAATTCGGCTTTAAAAGACGAGAAACCTTTTTAAAAAAATCTCTTAATGGTAAATTAATATTATATCTTGCATTGAGCAACATTTCATTTTCACTTCGAGAAACACCTTCATGATAAAAAGGTGGATTTGAGATAATATAATTATACTTTGTTGCCTCATCAAGTTTTAAAAAGTCACTTGGATGCATCTTGTAATCTATCTTGTTTACTCGTGCATTTGTGATTGCATAATGTACAAAAGCTTCTTGCTTTTCAACTGCTTCGAGTTCAACTTTTGGATTATCTCTGGCAACTAAAAGCCCTACGACTCCACAACCTGCACCGACATCAAGTACTTTACCACGAGGTTTAAAAGATGATATAAAATCATATAAAAAGACAGAATCGCTATTGTAACAATAACCATCTTCGGGCTGATAAAGTAGCATCCAACACCTTTTTGAGTATAATTGCGTAATTATATCTTAAAGGGTTTAAATGATAATTATTCCAGCGCGATTAGCATCAACAAGATTTCCTCAAAAAGTATTAGCCGATATTGGCGGTTTGCCTATGGTTGTAAGAACTGCAAAAGCAGTAGCCCACTTAGACAGAGTCGTAGTTGCTGCAGACGATGAACTTATAATCAGTACATGCCGAGAATATGGAATAGAAGCGATGCTTACTTCCACAACACACAAAAGCGGAACAGACAGAATCAATGAGTGCGCCAATATACTCAAACTGCCTGATGATGAGCTCATCATCAATGTTCAAGCGGATGAGCCTTTTATTGAACCGGAGGTTGTTGAGTCCCTTCTATCAAAATTAAAATCTCTTCAAAAAAACAATGAGCCGTTTATCATGGGAAGTTGTTACAATGCAATCAATGCAGAATCAGCCCAAGATCCCAATCTTGTGAAAGTTGTTTTAGACCATGACGATAATGCAATCTATTTTTCTCGCGCCTGCATACCGTACAACCGTGGCGGGGAAGCCACATATTTTGGACACATAGGAATTTATGGCTTTAGTAAAAAAAGTTTAAAAGAATTTTGTAATTTGAGTGATGCCCCTATAGAAGACATAGAAAAACTCGAACAACTCCGTGCAATCTATCATGGAAAAAAAATAACCATGGTTAAGGTTGCAAGTACCGGTTTTGGGATAGATACTCCGGAAGATTTAAAAAGAGCTATAGAAATTTTTCTTTAGTTTTTTGAAATGTATAGATTGATTTGAAAGTAGGTGTAGATTACTCTACGCAAAAAAAGTCCAAAAAGGACTTTTTTTAAAGAAAAAGTGTTGACTTTAGATATTGTCGCGAATACCTAAATCTTGTACTAATTTAAGGTAAGCTTCTTTATTCGTACGTTTGAAATAACCCATTAAACGACGACGCTGACCTACTAATTTTAAAAGGCCCAATCTTGAAGCATGGTCTTTTTTAAAACTCTTAAGGTGTTCTGTTAACTCTGCAATACGCGTAGTTAATAATGCAATTTGAACTTCACTTGAACCAGTATCATTCTCTTTGCGACCATATTTTGCAATAATCTCTAATTTTTTAGCCGAATCTAAAGCCATAATAGCCTCCTGATGGGTATCATAATCTAACATATATGTACGTTTACATAAAGTTGAAGCGAAATTTTATCCAAATTATCCTTTATTTTATTTGATATTTAAATAGAGCGCTGCTTTAATCAATAGAAATTTCAAGTTCTTTGGATATAATCTACGAAAATTAATCCAAAGTAACCTAAATGCTAATAACACGCGCTAGTGAATATGCGATTTTATCTCTTATTGTTTTATCCAAAGCAAATTCACCTATGGATAGTGAAACCTTATCCCGTGAACTTTCAATCTCCAAAAGCTTTTTGGCAAAAATTTTGCAGGCACTTGCAAAAAGTAATATTTTAAAATCTTACAAGGGTGTTAACGGAGGCTTCAGCCTTGCTTTGCACCCAAGAGAAATAAATATGTTAAATGTCATGTCTTCCGTGGAAGGTAAAGCTCCCGCAGTATTTGATTGTGCACCTTCTATAAATAACTGCCCCTCCGAAAAGGCAAATATTTGTTCTATCTGGCCTTTTTTGAATAAACTTCAGGGAAAAATAGATACATTTTTAGCAGACTTAACCCTAGCAGATATCTTAGAAGAGTAAGAAGTTGGCAAGAAAACTTACCTTTAAACAACAAGTCGGCACAAGCTTAAACTTCCTTCTCGGGCAAAAAGATTTAAGTGTTGTCATCTTTGTTATGGCTATTTTGGCAATTATTATCGTTCCTCTGCCTTCGGGTATGCTTGATATTTTACTAACTATTTCAATGGCTATTGCTGTTTTAATCTTGCTAATATCACTTTACGTTCCAAAGCCAACCGATTTAACAACTTTTCCAACACTTATACTTATTGTTACTCTTTTCAGATTATCTTTAAATATAGCAACAACAAGAATGATTTTAAGCCATGGACATGAAGGTCCGGATGCCGTTAGCGATATTATCAGCAGTTTTGGCAATTTTGTTGTTGGCGGAAATTATGTCATAGGTATTATCCTTTTTTCTATCTTAGTGCTTATCAATTTTATGGTTGTTACAAAAGGTTCAACCAGAGTTGCGGAAGTCGCAGCTCGTTTTGTGCTCGACTCCATGCCGGGGAAACAGATGGCTGTTGATGCTGACTTAAATGCGGGACTCATTGATGATGCACAAGCCAAAAAAAGAAGAGCTGAAATTTTGCAGGACGCAAATTTTTACGGAGCAATGGACGGGTCTAGTAAATTTGTAAAAGGGGATGCGGTAGCCGGTATTATCATTACCCTTATTAACATCATAGGCGGATTTTTAATAGGGGTGTTTCAGCACGGAATGAGTGTTGGTGATAGTGCTTCAACCTTTACTCTTTTGACAATTGGAGATGGTTTAGTCGGCCAAATCCCTGCACTTATCATCTCAACAGCCACCGGCATTATGATTACCCGTTCTTCAAGCGATGGTGACAACTTTGCTGAGGGCACGATTAATCAAATGATGGGAAATGCAAAAATTATGATGATAGTCGGATTCATTATGATTTTATTTGCTCTTGTTCCCGGGCTTCCAACCGCTTCTATGGGGCTTGTTGGTATTATCTTTGCGTTGCTTGGCTATTCTATTTATAAATATGAAAGAGGTGAATTAAGCATACTTGATGTTGAAAATATTTTAGGTCAAAAAACAAAAGAACAACAAGAAAAAGAACGCTCAGCCATAAAACCAAAGAAAACAAATGAAGAGATTGCAAAAGAAGAAGAATCTGCACTAGAAGATATCTTAAAAGTGGAAATGCTTGAGCTAACGCTTGGTTATCAGCTTATACGTCTAGCAGACAATTCCCAAGGCGGAGATTTACTAGAGAGAATTCGTTCAATGAGAAGAAAGATAGCCTCGGATTTTGGATTTTTGATGCCGCAAGTTAGGATACGCGATAATCTGCATCTCCAACCAAACCAGTATCAAATTTTACTCAAAGGCATCTCTATCGGTGAAGGGAAAATTATGCCGGATAAATTTTTAGCAATGGATAGCGGAATGGCCACAGGAGAGATTAAAGGTGAACCGACAAAAGAGCCGGCCTTTGGATTAGATGCTATGTGGATTTTGGCAGAACAAAAAGAAGATGCTATAATAAACGGATACACTGTAGTTGATCCAGCAACCGTAATTTCCACACATATGAGTGAACTTATTAAAAGAAATGCTGAAGACTTGCTAACAAGACAAGAAGTTCAAACTCTTGTTAATAAAATTAAAGCTGATTTTCCGGTTATTATTGAAGATGTATTAAAAGTTGCAAGTATTGGCTTGATTCAAAGAATTTTCAAGGCTCTTTTGCATGAAAAAATACCTTTGAAAGATATGCTCACTATTTTGGAAACTATTGCCGACATAGCAGAGTTTACAAAAAATGTTGATTTAATCACAGAACAAGTTCGAGCAAAATTATCTCGAATAATAACGCAAATGTATTCATCCGATGACGGGGTTATCAGACTCTTAACTTTTGACACATCATCCGAACAGATGATGTTAGAAAAATCAAGGGAACAAGACGGGACAAGAAGTCTTCTTTTAAATGTGGGTGAAATAAATAAACTGATTCAGGCAACGAGTAAAAAAGCTGCTGAATTATTACAAAAAGGAATTTCTCCGGTTGTCATCATAGTCGATCCTCAGCTCCGTCGTGCCGTCGCAGAAATTTTTGAAAGATTTTCTTTAGATGTGGTAACACTTTCACATGCCGAGATAGACTCTAGTGCAACATTTGAAGTTATGGGTTCAATCTCAATAGAATAAGATACGTACTTATAAAAAAGCTATAATTTTTTCGTAGGTACTCTAAATTAAGGAAAAAAATGCAAGAAACAATTCACCACTTATCACATATTGATTTAGATGGGTACAGCTGCCAGCTTATTATGCGATATACACCATATAAAATATTTAACTATAATGCAAATTATGGTGCGGAAGTAAAAGAAAGATTAAATGAAATACTGGAAAATATAAAGCATGATAAGGGAAAGATAGTTATTTTAATTACAGATTTGAATCTTAGCAATGATGAATCAAAATGGCTTAATAATGAAGTGATTAAACTTAATAATCATAGTCATAATATAAAATTAACTCTGCTAGATCACCACGGAAGCGGTGAGGAGAGTGCAAATAAATATGAGTGGTATTATCTTGATGTATCAAGATCTGCAACTAAAATTACATATGATTATGCAAAAGAACATTTTAATATTAATGAACCCTCTTGGATGCGCAAATATGTAGACATTGTAAATGCGGTTGATTTATGGAAACAGGAGGAATATGCAAACTTTGAATATGGAAAAGTTTGTATGAGGCTTGTAACTGAAACAAGAGAGCTCAATAGAGTTATGTTTAACCATGAAGATAGAGAATACAAATTGTCCTTGCTTCATGAGGCAACGAAACTTATAGATGAAGATGATGCACCTATTTTACTCGATGAAAAAATTCACTCGCTTAAAAAAACTTTTTTTAAAAAAGAAAATAATGATACTCTAGACAATTTAGCGACAAGATTTATTGTAGAACTTCTGGGCACGAAAAGAAATGAAATGACAATATATTACAAAGGGTATCGTGGTTTTTTGAGTTATGGAGTCGGAAATACATCTATTATCGGAAATGGATTTTTAGTGGCTTATCCGGAGTATGATTTTATTGTGGATGTAAGCTTTCGCGGGGCAATGAGCCTCAGAGCAAACAATCAAGTGAGTGTTTCACAAATTTCAAAAGAGTGGACAAACGGTGGTGGCCATCCAAACGCTGCGGGTGGAAGAATTGTTGGATTTAAAGAACAATTTCGTTATGACAAAGTTAAAATACAAATAGAAAAAATAATTAACGATAAAGAATCTGTTGCCGGTGATTTGGAATATAAAAGAGAAGATTAGTTATTTTTAAAATATCTCTCTATTCCATCAGCCATCCCAAGCGCTAATTTATTTTGATATTCTGAATCTACTAATCTGATTGCTTCTGTTTTATGTGTAATAAAACCTACTTCGACTAAGACAGCCGGCATTTGTGCTCCTACCAAAACCCAAAAAGGCCCCTCTCTTACTCCACCATCATGCACATTCGAATATAATTTATTTGCAGATGATAGCATTCCTCTTTGCAAATCTATAGCCAACTTGTTTGATGCTAAAATTTTATGGTGATTTAAAAAATTTAAAAAACTCTCTTTTCCGTATTTATTCATATCGCTCATATCAGCAGAGTTTTCTTTTTCCGCAACACTTGTTGCCCTATCTGAACGAGACGGTGATAAAAAGTAACACTCTATTCCTTGCGCTTTGTCTGCATTTTTTTCAGGAGCTGCATTTGCATGTATAGAAACGAATATATCTGCATTTTTCTCATTTGCATACTCGGTTCTATAGCTTAATTTTGTATATGTATCACTATTTCTCGTCATATAAACTTGATAGCCGCGCACCCTCAAAATATCACTGAGTTCTTGTGCGATTTGAAGGACAATGACTTTTTCTCTATATCTTTTATAGCCAACTGCTCCTGGGTCTTTTCCGCCATGCCCTGCATCAATTACTATTATTTTATTTCTATCAACTCTAGTAGGAGTAACAATTTTTTCAGCCTCATCCGTGGATGATTGAGATATAAATTCAATATTAATAATTAATTCATTATTTTCATTTTTAAACTTCACGTCAAGTTTCTCATTATTTTCTATAACAAGACGGATAGTACTTGAATCATATTGAGCAACTTTTATTCTGGTTATTCCATCTTTTCTAAGATTTTTAGATTTACTCAGCATGGAAGCATGTATATCAAAAACATATTTATATTTTTGATTTTTTGAATCATAAAGTGTAAAATAGTTTATCTGCTTTAGTGCTAATTCATTGTCAAATTTTAATACTAATCTTTCATCTTTCCATAAAACTGATTCAAGTTTATTAGAAGACGTAACTTTAATATTTTCATTATCTTTTGTTTTGCTGATAGACTTAGATATGGGCTGCTGATAGGAATGCGTAAAATCATCTGATGAAAGCTCTTTTGAATATTGGGAAACATCTATATGAAGCTTTCTTCCACTGCTTACAATACCCTGCAAAGAGTGAAATCTTAGTTTGTCATCATTCGACATAATTGCACGAAGGTACAAATTTTTATAATCATTATATGCACGAAACTGATCACTCTTAGTTCCGGTTTGCATAAAACCGTCAGCTCGTTTTAAAACTTCACTGTCTGATAAAGCATGAAGAGATATTGAAAAAATAAAAACTAATGTCCACCAACGAATCATTCGCTATCTATTCGCCCTCTGTTAATTTTCTAATCAACTCTTTTACGGAAATTATTTCATCCAATCTATATCCATTGGTACCTGAGAAAAATAAACCGGTCTCAAGATTACCCTCGAAAGCATCACTTAATCTGTCGGCTATACAAAAACCAACCTCTTTTGCTTCCACGCCGCGATTACACGGTGCAACACAATTAGAGATACACTTAATAGCAGGACCCTCTCTTTTTTCTACAAGCCTTGTAAGATTGGTTCTAACGCCTTGTGCTGGATATCCAACAGGTGAAGCCATGAGCTGGATATCTTCTTTTTTAGCATCCAATAAAACCTGCTTAAGATTTTCATGCGCATCACACTCGAATGTCCCAATAAAACGGGTTCCCATTTGAACACCCTTTGCACCCAAAGCTATCATCTCTTCAATATCTTTTTTGTCCCAAACACCGCCGGCAGCTATAACTGGTATATCACCCCATAATGCAGCTTCCTCAACAACCGGCTTCACAAGGTTTTCCAATTGATTTTCTTCCATCGAACACTGTTCGTAAGTAAAACCTTGATGCCCGCCACTTTTTGGTCCCTCAAGCACAACGGCATCTGGAAGTCTGTTATATCTTTTTTGCCATCTTTTACAAATGATTTTAAGAGCTTTCGCAGATGAGACTATTGGTACAAGTGCAACATCTGGATACCCTTCGGTAAATTCAGGCATATTCGTAGGGAGTCCTGCACCTGTTATAATGATATCGATTCCAGCCTCACAAGCATCCCTAACAACACGGCCATAGTCATTAATAGCATATAAAATATTTGCAGCAAGCGGTTTATCGCCGCATATCTTTCTTGCATTTTTTATTATTGCGTCAAAGCCGTCTTTTGAGTAGAAACCAAGTGCATCAAGCGGTCTGCCTGCTACCAATTTTGTAGCATATTTTTTGTTTTCATAATAGCCGGTTCCAACCGCACTGATTACACCTAAACCACCCTCTTTAGAAACACTTCCAGCTAGCTTATCCCAACTGATTCCGACACCCATTCCACCCTGAACTATCGGCTTTTCTATAACATATTTACCAATTTTTAAAGACTCAAAGCTCATTAGCTTACCCTTACTTTTGCAAATTTTCTTTTTCCAACCTGCAGGACATATTCACCCGCTTCTAGTTGTAATTGTTCGTCAAACACTTTTTCCTGATCTATTTTAACAGCACCTTGCTTAATATCTCTTCTCGACTGTGAAGTAGATGGAGAAATATTGCATTCTACTAAAGCTTTAGCTATCCAGATTGGTCCATCTAAATTAAATTCATCAATCTCTGTTGGAATTTGACTTTTCGAGTGAACATTGTCAAATTCAATTTTAGCATTTTTGGCTTCATCTTGTGAGTGAAACCTCGCAGTAATTTCCGATGCCAAATCTTCTTTAACTTTTTTTGGGTGTATAGTTCCATTGTTAACACCAATTTTTAGCATAGAAATTTCATCTAAAGTTTTTGAACTTAACAGTTCATAATATCTCCACATGAGCTCATCAGAAATACTTAAAACTTTTCCAAACATATCGTTAGGTTCATCCGCAACGCCGATGTAGTTATTCAATGATTTACTCATCTTTTGCACACCGTCAAGACCTTCAAGAATAGGCATCATTAAAACGGACTGCTCTTTTCCTATCTCATAGGCACGCTGAAGATGACGCCCCATTAAAAGGTTGAATTTTTGGTCGGTTCCGCCTATTTCTATGTCGCTTTGAAGATGAACACTGTCATAACCTTGCAGCAAAGGATAGATAAATTCGCTTATAGAAATAGATGTTCCACTTCTATATCTTTTATCAAAATCATCGCGCTCAAGCATTCTTGCTACATTATATGTTGTTGTTAAAGAAAGCATACCTGATGCGCCAAGAGGATTTATCCATTCTGAATTAAAAACAACTTCTGTTTTTTCAGAATCTAAAATTTTAAATACCTGCTCTTTATAGCTTTTTGCATTTTCTTGAATCTGAGTGGCACTTAAAGTTTTTCTCGTGGCGCTTTTACCGGTAGGATCACCAATCTGAGCTGTAAAGTCACCTATGAGAAACTGTATTGTAGCTCCATACTTTTGAAATGTTGCAAGTTTTTGCAAAAGCACGGTATGCCCGAGATGCAAGTCAGGTGCGGTAGGATCAAATCCGGCTTTTACCGTATAAGATTTTCCTTCATTAAAGTACGCACTCAACAACTTTTCTATTCTTTGGTTGTCAATAATTTCCGCACTGCCTCTTTGTATTTCTCTCAAAGCTTCTTTTAACATATTTTCTCTTTCTTTCATTAATTTTTATAAGCATCATCAGTTCGTATGAGATGGATTACTTTTATTTTTTGTTCCAATTTAGAACGCAGAATATTCACATCAGACTCCGTCGATTCAAAACTAAGCTCACAATACTTTATATAGTCATTACTTTTTTTACCTAATTCGATGGAGCTTATATCTATATTTAGTTTTACCAAAAATGTTAAAAAATTTGCTAAAGCACCTTTTTCATTATGAAGTGAAATTATAGAATGGTAATGATAAATATTTTGTTTTTCCCATCTGACAAAAACCATAGGTTCATGCGCATCTATTTTTTTACTTGCATATTTACACATTTTATGATGCACATGCACTTTTCCTTTTTCTAAAAAAGCTACAACCTCATCACCAAATTTTGGATGACAACAATAATCAAATACAACATCATTAACGCTCGCAATACTAAATATTTCCACTCCCGAAAATACACTTGATTTTAATTTAAACCTGTGTCTGGATAAAAAACTTTTAAACCGGCTGTTCTTACTGATTTCTTGGGTATATTTGTAAATCACATCACGAAACCGATCAATATCGGACGATATGCTTGAGCGATTGTCGCCGTTGTATGTTTCAAACCACTCTTCAACCCTTGAATGATTTAAATTCATAGCTGTTGCAACAATATTGGTACTTGATTTTATATTAATATCCCTTATTCTTGCATTACAATTGAGCCTCATATTTGTTCTTGCTTTAGAAGTTTTAACAGCATCTATCCAACTGCATCGCGTGATAATATCATCATAAGTATTTATGCTTACGATATCCCCGTTATGCAATTCGCTAAGCAAAGAGGCTTTGGATTTATTCACCAAAGCCGATTCGGCTTTATTCCCAACTTCTGTATGCACAGAATAGGCATAATCAAGCACAACAGCACTACGTGGTAATGTAAACGGTTGCCCTTTTGGTGAAAAAACTACAATATCATCCGTATACAAATCATCTTTAATCAACGCATAAAAGTCTTCCACGGATTCATTTTGGTATTCCAGATTATGCAGCCAATCAAGTTTAATATTGTCATTGCCGCCATTTTTATATTTCCAGTGAGCTGCAACACCAAGCTCAGCTGTTTTATGCATATCGTATGTTCTAATTTGTACTTCAAAAATTGCGGTGTTGTAAAAAACGCTTGTATGAATAGTTTGATATCCATTGTCTTTAGGCACAGCAATATAATCTTTAAATCTAGATGAAAGGGGTTGAAAATTTAAGTGGATAAGACCTAAAATATTATAGCACTTTACAGCATCTTGAGTTAAAATTCTAACGGCTAAAAGATCAAGCACCTCATCAATTCCAATACCTTTTCTTTGCATCTTCAAATATATAGAATATCTATGTTTTACACGACTTAGTATTTCAAAGTCATCTTCACAAAAGCCATTTGTAACCAAAATTTTATAAATAGACTCTTTAAAATCATTCAACTTCATTTCAATAGCATGATAGTTTGAATCCAAATAATTATCTATATGATGCTTCTCTTCTTTGAAAAGATATGAAAAACTTAAGTCTTCTAATATATTTTTTAAAAAAGAGATACCAAGTCGCTGTGCTATAGGAGCATAAACAACCAATGTTTCTTCTGATATTCTTAGTTGTTTATGCGCAGGAAGAGCATCCAAAGTCAGCATGTTGTGCAGTCTGTCGCAAAGTTTAACAACTAGAACACGCACATCCTCTATGCTCGCTAGCAACATCTTCCGAAATGAAAGCGCAGATACGACCAGTCTTTCATTGGAACTTGACGGGATTAATTCTGAGTCTCGGATGGAGTCTATCTTTGTTAAGCCTTCTACAAGATGAGCTACATCAGTTCCAAATATTTCTGAGACATCATTAATATTCGTTGAAGTATCTTCTACAATATCATGTAAAAGAGCGGCAATCGTCATTGATTCATCATTTGTTATAGATGAAACAATGCTAGCTACCAAAATGGGGTGGATTATATATGGCTCTCCACTTTTTCTACGTTGTCCCGCATGGGCTTGTGTAGAATATTCTAGAGCTTTTTTTAAAGATTCGCTAGGAGCGATATGAGAAAAAAGGTACTGTATGGCTGAGTCAACATCATGTAGATGTTTAACTTTTTCAATATCTACTCGACTCAGGCTCAAATGTTTACTCGCCTATATCCACAAAGCCTTTCACTACTATAAGACCTTCCACTAATTCCATTAAAGCTAAATCAGCAGCTTTAATTTTTTTGTTATTAACATTTAACTTGCTTACAGCACCATTTAATAGTTCATCACATCTTTTTGACACTGCCAACGCTAACTGATAACGGTCCATATTTGGATTATTTTGTAAAACTTTTGCTGTTAATTCTTCAACTCTCATTTTTTATCCTTACTGTATTATTGTCCGTAAAAGAACTCTATTTTCTTTCTACTTGACTCAAGCCAGCCTCTTTTAAAGGCATAAATTATTTAACGATAGAACAGTTTTGCATATTACCATTTTTGATGATATCTAAAAGATTTCCTTTTTTGAACATATCACACACCAAAATTGGCAACAAATTATCTTTTGCAAGCGCTATGGATGTATCATCCATCACTTTAATGTTGTCACTTAGCGCTTGTTCATAAGTTAATTCCGATAATTTAACAGCATCACTGTATTTTTTAGGATCCTTATCATAAACGCCATCAACTTTCGTCGCCTTAATTATCACCTCGGCACCTATTTCAACTGCTCTAAGTGTTGCAGCTGTGTCCGTTGTAAAAAAAGGATTTCCCGTACCTGCTGCAAAAATCACAACACGACCTTTTTCCAAATGACGAACCGCGCGACGATTAATATAAGGTTCAGCAATTTGTTCCATTTTTATTGCGGTTTGCATACGTACTTCTAAGCCCGCATGCTCACAAGCCTCTTGCATCGCTATGCCATTGATAACAGTAGCTAGCATCCCCATGTAGTCACCGGAAGTTCTTTTGATAATTCCATCTTTAGCAGCCGTTACACCACGAATTATGTTTCCACCGCCAATTACAATACCAACTTCAATTCCGGCATCCACCAGAGTTTTAATTTCTTGAGAAATATAATTTAAAATCTTTGTATCTATTCCATGACCTGCTTCACCAGCAAGAGCTTCACCCGAAAACTTAACCAATACGCGCTTATTAGCCATGATACACCTTATATATGAAATCCGCGAATTATACTTAAACATGTCTTTAAAATTACTTTGAAAAAATATACCATTACATAAAAGCACTTCCACATGCCAATAATATCAACATAATTATCTTTCTTGGGAAGTTATTTGGAATCCTATCAAGCTAATTTCTAAGGGTGGATTCATTATAATAATAACAATACATTTTATATTACTTATCTGGATAAACAAAATTGAATTTGCTACATTTTTTTGACACCAAACCTGAATTACAACACCCTTTTGGAAGAGGAATCAATGCGAGTATCTCTCCCTATGAAAATGAACTATTTAACAAATCCTATGAAGCTTTTGAAAAAAATGATATTATAAATACTTATGAATATTTTTTCAAATCCCTTGAGAATTTTTCAAAAGATGCCCCAAATCAAAATATAATTACCTACAAAGAAGAGGATAAGCTAAAATTTGAAATTTACCAAGGCAGCGCAAAAGTTGTAGGTTATGTAACGAAGGAACATCTTTCTGCTGAAGTAATTATGATGAAAAAAGATTTGGCACATGTAGCTTTAAAAAGATACATTTTAGAAAGAAATTATCAACTTACGTATGCCTGCTATTTCAGTGATGAGCAATATATTAAACTAAAACTCTATCACGACAATATCACAATGACTCCTCAAAAAATCTTTTATCCACTTAGAGAAATAGCCTTAAATGCAGATTATGATAAAGAATATATGCGATGCGAATTTCCAAATACTGTTCTTGAAGATATACAACATCTGCAAGAACTTGACGAAAATGAATTGAAAATAAAATATGATTTTTTGCATCAATGGATAAATGAGATTAACAATAAAGTAGATGCATTCCACTCCAATGACAACGCAGGTATGCAAGCTTTTTCATATCTCTCTCTTTTATTTAAAATAGACTACCTTTTGGTACCAAAATTTGAAATCTCTCAAAACCTCACTAAAAAAGTTCAAGAGTATTTTGGTGAGGAAGATTCTACAACTGAATCAAAAAATGAAGAATTAAGACAATATATAGACACTCTCAAAAAGATTAGTTTTAATGAGTTTTGCACTCAGTTTTATAATTCAAAGTACACTTTTAATCCAACCGACAAAACATCTTATGAAGAGATAAATGCCTTCATCAATGAGTCTCTTATAAAAATCAGATGGTACAAAAACAACAGATATTATCAAATAATCCCCATTATTTATAATTATATAGGATTTTATATTTTATATAATTATGGGTTACACCCCGTTACAAAAGCTTTACTTCACACACTTGTAGAAATTCAAAATCCTAGTTTTTTTAATGCTCTTGGCTATCCATTGCTTTACCGTGAAGAAACATCTTCTTTTTCAAAAAGACAAATCATCTCCAAAATTGAAGAGATAATTATTCCTTATCAAAATCGATTTAAAGCACTTAAGCCCTTTGGGAATGAACTTGATTTTTCATCGCTTAATGAGTTTAGCAATAGCTTTTACGTGCAACTCAAACATCTAAACTTTGAAGAGGTGTAATAGATATGAATACTCAGCTAATATTAGATACATATCTTGACAGCATTATACAAATTATGACACCTTATGGAAGCGGAAGCGGCTTTTTAATTGATGATTTAATCATTACGAACTCCCATGTTGCAAGTGGTTTAAAAGAGGTTGTTATCTCATCTAAAAAGATTAAAAGATGTATTGCAAAAGTTGTTTATGATGACCCTAATTATGACATAGCCTTTATAAGTACAGATTTTATAACAACGGACAAAGCATCCATCATGCCGAAAAATCCATTGAAATTAGCAACAAAAATTGTTCTAGACGGGGATATTGCCATAGCCATCGGCCATCCATACGGTCTCAATTACACTGCGACAGAAGGTATAGTTTCAAAAGCATCCAGACTTCAAGGTGAGTTAGAATATATTCAGATGGATGCTGCAATCAATCCAGGCAACAGCGGAGGACCGCTTCTAAACGAAAATGGAATGGTCATCGGCGTCAATACTTTTATCATACAAAACTCAAATAATGTAGGCTTTGCTCTACCCTATTTTTATGTTGAAGAGGCTATACAAGGCTATAAAAAATTAGCAAAAACAAATATCATTAAATGCCCCTCTTGTAAAAATTATATTAATGAAAAAGATATTATCAATGATTATTGTCCGGCATGTGGAACCAAACTTGAAGTAGCAAAATTAAGAAGAAAGGGATACAAACCTACCGGAGCAACAAAACTTTTAGAAGACATTTTAACTTCTTTAGATATTAATGTAACACTTGCAAGACGCTCACAAGTTTCATGGAGAGTTGACCATGGAAGCGCAAGAGTGGAAATAAATTACTATGAAAACGGAGTAATAATAGGAGATTCTCAACTTTGCAGAATTCCACAAAGCAATATAAACGAACTCTATGATTATCTACTTGAAGAAAATAAGAAACTCTCCTATTTGCAATTTTCCATAAATGAAAACAGTATTTACATCTCGTATTTAATTATAGACTCCTCATTAACACTAAAAGAAGGTAAAATTGCGATTGACAGACTTTTAAAATACTCAGATAAATATGATGCTTTTTTAATAGAAAAGTTCGGTGCAATAAAACTTAAAAGAGAAGAAGATTAAAAAGGAATTTCCACATGCCAACATTTTTAGAATTTAAAATCGATTTAGATAATTTCATAGAAGATCTATCTAGAAGATTGGAAAACAACGATAATAATATTGATAAACTATTAACTATCAGCGACAAGACTTATATAAATTTTGTGAAGCCAATGCAAATAATGGAAGAAAGCTTAGATCAATTTTTCACTCCTCTTTCGCATATTAACTCCGTAAATAATTCTGACAAAACACAAGAAGTATACGCAAATTCTTTGCCGATTATTACAGAATATTCAACAAAACTATCACAAAATCTAGATATCTATTTAGCATATAAAAAGATACTTGAAAATGAAAAAGCAACCCTAAATCATGAAAAAAAAAGAGTTTTAGAGCTCAATATTTTAAATTTTGAACTCAGCGGTGCACATTTAGATAAAAAAACAAAAGCAAGGCTTCAAGAAATTAATATAAAAAAAAGCGAATTATCCAATAATTTCTCTCAAAATATTTTAGATGCAACAAATGCTTACGAATACATTATTTGTGATAAAAAAGATATAGAAGGTCTACCCGAAAGTGACATAAAAAATGCAAAATTTGAAGAGGATGGAATTACAAAATACAGATTTACTCTTCAAATGCCTTCATACATAGCTTATATGACCTATGGCAAAAATGAAAAAATCAGAGAAGAACTTTATAAAGCGTATGTAACGAGAGCTCCGCAGAATTCACAGATTATTGATGAACTATTGCTGCTGAGAGATGAGATGAGTAAGTTGCTTGGATTTTCTAATTATGCTTCATATTCACTGGCTAGCAAAATGGCTAAAGATGAGCATATTGTGCTTGATTTTTTACATACACTTGCAAAAAAGTCCAAAAAACAGGCACAAGAAGAATTAGCAACTCTTCAAAAAATGAGTATCAAACCTCTGCAAAGCTTTGATACTGCCTACTATAGTGAAATACTAAAAAGGGAACAGTATGATTTAGATGAAGAGTTATATCGCCCATATTTTGAGCAAAAAAGTGTTATTCATGGAACCTTTGAATTTTTAAATAAACTTTTCGGTATTGAGTTTATCAAAACAGATGAAAAACTTTGGAACGAAAAAGCATCTTCTTATGATTTATATCTCAATGAAAAATTAAAAGCTAGACTCTACCTTGATTTAGAATCGAGAAAAGGTAAAAGCGGCGGTGCATGGATGCATAACTGGCAAACTCACAGTAAAGACGACAAAACAAATGAACATCTGGCATCTGCATTTATAGTTTGCAATTTTCCAGCTTCTTCACATGAGAATCCATCTCTGCTCAGACATGATGACGTAGTTACATTCTTTCATGAAATGGGACATGCAATTCATCATATGCTTAGTGCAGTTGATGAATATGAAGTAAGCGGCGTTCATGGAGTTGAATGGGATGCCGTTGAATTTCCGTCACAATTTTTAGAAAATTTTGCTTATGAGCCGCATGTATTAAAATTATTTGCCTCACATCATGAAACGGGTGAAACTATATCAGATGCGATGATAGATAAATTAGTGAGAAGTAAAAACTTTTTATCGGCTATGGGTATGTTAAGGCAGCTGGAATTTTCAATTTTTGATTTTACTCTTCATACAAAAGTATATCAAGGAGATGCGATTCAAAATTTAATTGACAGTCTAAGAAAGGAAACTGCACTTATCAAAACGCCTTCTTACAATAAATTTCAAAATGGCTTTTCACATATCTTTTCCGGCGGATATGCCGCTGGGTACTACAGTTACAAATGGGCTGAAGTTTTAAGTGCGGATGCCTTTTTTTGTGTTGTTGATGAAGGAATATTTGATTCAAAAACAGCTAAAAAATATCTAGATATTGTTCTTAGTGGCGGAGGTTCAAAAAGTATGGAAGTATTATTTTATGAGCTAATGCAAAGAGAGCCAAATCCAACTAACTTATTAAGACTTAATGGCATTCGTTAGTGAAAATATTTATTCTGTTAGTTTTTTGTATTACTTTAGTTTTTGGAGAAAAAATTTTGACAATTGCTTCTTATAATGTAGAAAATTTATTTGATTTACAAAGGAGCGGATATGAATATGAAGAGTTTTTTCCTAACACATCTTCAAATTGGAACGCAAAAAATTATAAAATTAAATTACAAAATATAGCAAAAGTAATAAAAGATATAAATGCGGACATTATTGCTCTCCAAGAGGTAGAATCACTTGAAGCTTTAAAAGATTTAAGATTTACTCTTAAACAAAATGGCTTATATTACCAATACTATTCTTTAGCAGATAAAAAAAATACAACAGTCAAAGTAGCCATACTCAGCAAAATACCCTTTATCTACTCAAAAGAAATTAGCGTAACTTCATCACTACAGTATAGAAATATTTTAGAAACAAAATTCTCTGTTAATAATCAAGATATACATATATTTACAAATCATTGGAAAGCAAAAAATGGAGGGGAAAGCATGAGAATTATTTCAGCAAAAGCTCTGCTGAATCGCATAAAACAGCTTGGATATGACAAAAATATTATTCTCCTAGGCGACTTTAACTCTGATTATGAAGAATATAAAAAATTTGAAAAAAATAGAAAATTAAATGATACTCATGGCAAAACTGCAATTAATCATATACTCAAAACTATACATCAAACTCAAAAAACAAGTAATGTAAAATACGAAAAAGATAATTTTTATAATACTTGGTACGATACCGAAGAAAATGACAGATACAGCTATATCTATAGAGGCAAAAAAGAAGCTCTTGACAATATAATAATCTCTCAATCCCTTCTCAATAAAAAAGGTATGTATTATAAACAAGAAAGCATAGCGAGTTTCAAACCAGAATATTTATTTAATGGAAAACAAATATATAGATGGAAAATGACGAAAAAAAAGCCGCAAATTCACAAGGGAAAAGGTTACTCGGACCATCTACCTGTAGTAGCTCAGTTTATTATAGCTCATTGAGACACCAATCAATCTCTTTTTTATGATGAAGCTTTAGATATTCATTCGTTTTGGAAAAAGGCTTAGAACCAAAAAATCCTCTGTAAGAAGATAAAGGTGAAGGATGTGGTGATTTGATAATAAAATGTTTATTTTCATCTATAAACAAAGCTTTTTTTTGAGATGGATTACCCCATAATATAAAGACGATATGTTCATACTCGTGAGAGAGTTTTTTGATTATACTGTCTGTAAAAATTTCCCAACCTAAATCTTTATGAGAATTTGCATTTGATTCAACAACCGTCAAGACACTATTAATAAGCAATACACCCTCTGTCACCCATTTACTAAGATTTCCACATGCCGGAATATTGCAACCAATATCCTCCTTAAGTTCTTTAAAAATATTTAAAAGAGAAGGAGGAATTTTACACTCATCACAAACGGAAAAGGCAAGCCCATTAGCCTGATCTACTCCATGATAAGGATCTTGCCCTATTATGACAACTTTTACATCACATGGAGAAAGTAGATTAAATGCACTGAAAATATCATTATATTTTGGAAAAATTGTTCTTATCGTATATTCATTATCTATATGAGTCTTTAGTTTAATAAAATAATCTTTATTTAATTCATCACGTAAAAACTTAGTCCATTTATCATTTAAAACCATAATGTTACCAACTTATTTATTTCAGGTATTATATAAAAATCCCCATAAAAACCTACACATATTTCCACATGCCAGAATTATTTCAAGAGAGTTGCTAAGAAGGTTTGATAAGAAAGGGATAATATTTGAATAGATAGGTTTTGTTTAAATAAAAGAGTGTTGTTTAAATAAGAGGGAGTTGTGTTTGAATAAAAAAGTTTGATTCTCAAGTTTGATTAAAAAGAGAATTGAAGTTAAAAATTGATTAACTAGGCAGCGACCTACGTTTCCAATCCTGCAAGGATCAGTATTATCAGCGATGAGAGGCTTAGCTTCTGGGTTCGGAATGGAGCCAGGCGTTTCCCT
>JAHJJX010000028.1 GCA_018822665.1 bacterium | reverse complement strand
TCTATTAAATTCAAACTGATTTTGATGGTTCTTATCCCGATAATTGTCATTTTTATTCTTTTAGGCATAAGCGGATATGACAACTACAAAAAAGTCGATGAACTTGTGAAGATAAAAGAGGTCGCGATTTTAACAACAAAAATCAGTGCGATGGTGCACAATACGCAAAAAGAAAGGGGCGCTTCCGCGGGTTTTATCGGTTCTAAGGGTGCAAAATTTGCCAATGACCTACCGAGTATAAGAAAAGACACCGATGCTACCAAAGCGGAAATGGAAGCATTCTATGCAAGCTTAGATTTCAGTATCTATCCAAAAGAGATGCAACAAAGAATGGAAGATGCGATGAAGCGTTTATCTCAATTGTCACAGAAGAGGGCTCAAATCAGCGCATTGGAGATAAATGTTCCTACTGCGGTGGCATATTATACGGATATGAATTCGGCATTTTTGGATACTATCGCTTTTATTGCCAAAATGAGCACAAATCAAAAGATGAGCACATCTTTAAATGCTTTTATTAATTACCTGTATTCAAAAGAAAGAGCAGGAATCGAAAGAGCGGTCATGACAGGAACTTTTGCAAAAGACTCTTTTCCTGATGGCTTTTATGCTAAATTTATCAAGCTTATGAGCGAACAAGATACTTTTATGGGCAGATTTTTGTTTTTGGCATCTCAAGAGAATGGTGATTATTACAAAAGTACATTGGTCGGAAATGCGGTTGAAGAGGTCAATCGCATGAGAAATGTCGCAATTACGCACATCAACGGCAACTTTGAAGTGGATGCATCCTACTGGTTTAAAACTATAACCGAAAAAATAAACCTGCTAAAAAAGGTTGAAAGTCATCTTGGAGATTCTATTTTGGCTGAGGTTGAAAATTTAAAAAGCAAGGCGCAAACGAATCTGACGCTCAACATCACGGCAAATGCACTCATTCTCGTATTTTTACTCTCTTTTGGTTTTATGGTTGCCAGCAGTTTGACAAAAAGAATTTCCTTGTTTAAAGATGAATTGGATGAGATTATTTCTTCAAAAGATTTTTCTCGAAAGATTTCTGAAAATGGAAGGGATGAGATATCCGCAATCCAAAGTGCTGCAAATCATACGCTCGAAACAGCGAATGAAGCTATTTTCAGCGCAAACGAAAGTTTAGAAATATCCCATAAACATTCAGAGGAGAGCGCAGCGCAACTGGCAAAAAACAGGCTTACTTTGGCTCTTACCGATTTACTTACCAAAGGTGCCAATATTGGAGTCGCCTCCGTACAGGAAGGGCTTTCAAATAATATGAAGTCGCTTAATTCGATAAATGAAAAAAATGTGCAAACAGGAACGATTGCGCTGGAAGTTCAAGAATCAACCAATGAAATGAGCCTATCGCTTCATGGCATATCGGAGAAGATGCATGAGAGCAGAACGAATTCGGAGCACTTAAACAACAGTGTAAATGAAATTACCAATGTTATCGCGCTTATTAAAGATATCTCAGACCAAACGAATCTCTTGGCTCTCAATGCAGCCATAGAAGCTGCACGGGCCGGAGAACATGGGCGAGGGTTTGCTGTTGTTGCCGATGAGGTTAGAAAGTTAGCTGAGAGAACGCAAAAAGCAACAAGTGAAGTTGAGCTCAATATCAACCTGCTAAAACAAAACAGTTCTGCAATGCAAGAGTTCTCTCAAGAGATGAATAGCGATATAAATCATTCTTTACAAAAGCTCGAAACCTTTAATGAGAGTCTCTATTCTCTTGTAAAGGGTTCAAATGAGATTAAAAACGACAATGTACAAACTTCGCATGAAATTTTTGTAAATCTTGCCAAATTGGACCATATCATCTTTAAATTATCGGGATATGATTCTGTATTCCAAAATAACAAAGAGCATACATCCTCAGCGCACACTCAATGCAGGTTCGGTGCGTGGTACGCAGGAGATGGAAAAAAATCATTTTCCGCTACGACATCTTATGCCAAAATTGATGCTCCTCATAAATCCGTACATGAAAATATGAGGAATCTGCCATCGCTTTTAAGCATGGGTACGGTTGAGAATGCAGAAAAAATTATAGAAGTATTTAAAAATACAGAGGAAAATTCTCAAGAACTCTTTAGGGTCTTAGACACTATGATGAGTGAAGCCCACTAATTTCCACATGCCGACAACCCTTTGAAGTTGGAGGCACTCATATAAAACAATAAAATAAGTTATGCTATAATCAATTCAAAGCACAAAGGAGTTTGTCATGATAAAAAAAGTATTAGTAGCTTCACTTTTGAGTGTGTCGCTATTGTTCGTTGGGTGTGGCGAGAGTGAGGGTGAGTCCCGTTTGGAAACACAGCAAATGCTTGATTCGGGGGATTACGAAGGTGTAATTACCAAGTTGGAAAGTATTGCCAACAGTGATTCGGACTACTTGGCATTGGGTGCCGCTTACATGGGAAGAGCAGGACTTAGCATATCGAGTTTAATCGGAGTTATGTTGGAAAATAATGCCGGCGTGACAAGTGAATTTGCGGGGTTTACGCAAAGAATAAATGTGAAAAAAACGAAAACAGCCTTGAGTGATCTTGAAAAATCGGCTGTTAATTATGAAAAAGTTTTGAATGGTTTGTGCACGAACAGCACGGTAGTTCTTACCGATTCACAAAAAGATGTGTGTCTTTATAAAGGTTTGTCTCAGAGTATGAAAGCGACGGTCGTTCTTGGTTATATGGGTGATATGTCAATATTCGGTGACGCAAATGAAAGCGATGCAAGGCTGAGTGCTTCTGTGTGTGCAATGCAATACGCGAATGACGGTTCTCAAAATTCCATTTGTAGTTTTAACTCTCCTGTTGAAGATGCTAATGTAACTTTTGATTCTAACAATACATATAATCCGATGACGATTACCGTAAATGGATATGCGTTTGATTATTTATTGACTACAAATACTACTCCAAGACAATCTGTTGTTACGGATGGTTACTGTCAAACTGATTTTGTAAGTTGTGATCAAAATTCCAGCGGTTGTTATCCTTGTCCTGTCAACCAAGTTGCAAATGATCCGGAATTAGCGTATGCGGACTTGTTGGTGGACTCATTGAACAATGGTTTTGATTCTATTTTAGCTGCTGCGGGGACAGGAGACAATGCTGACTTGGAAGCAGAGATAAATACTTTTCTTTCAGAAATAGATACAAATAACAACTCTATAATCACTCTAGAAGAAATATTAATCTATCTAGACGCTCAAAATTAAGCAGGAGATAAAAAATGAAAAAAATAATATCATTAGCACTTTTAGGCGCTACAACTTCTCTCATGGCTATGTATGCAGAGCATGCTTATCTTTATAAAGATCCTCGTATTATGGGGATGGGTGGAGCAAATGTTGCAGTAGGCTCTTACTCTACTTCCGTTTTTTCAAACCCTGCAGGACTTGCTAACATTAAAAAAGAACATGGTTTTGTCGTTGATTTGCTTGGACTCGGAGTTTCTCTCAGCTCTAAAGTTCAGGAATTTTTAGATGATGTGGATAAAGCATCCAATTCAGGCAATGATGCAGATATGGCAAATGTGCTTTCAAAATATTCCGGAGAACATTTTCATCTGGGCGTAGATAACTACACGTCTATTTCTAAAAATTCAGATGCTTTTGCTTGGAGCATAGGTCTTTTAGCAGCGGTAGATGTAAACTTTATGGCACACGGAAATGGAAGTGAAATGGGAGAGCTCTTGCAAACAACCTCAAGAGGATACGGCGGTGTAATTTTAGGTGTAGCCAAACCGTACGACACAGAAATAGGCCGTCTTGATATTGGTGTCGGTCTTAAATATATTACCCAAAAATCCTATGAGGGCTCTTTGGGTATCACGGAACTTACGGGAGACGGCGATATAGGACAGAAACTTCAAGACAGATATGAAAAAACATCCTCGGGAATAGGGTTAGATTTGGGTGCAACATACCATCCCTTCGCACAAAGCGCTTGGCATCCGGCAGTGGGACTGAGTGTTTTAAATATAGGTTCAATGGAGATGGATAAAAATTTCGGTGGACAGCCAATGACGGTGAATGTCGGTATTTCGGTTACCCCAGAAGTTTCTTTTTTAAACAAATTGGTACTGGCGGTTGATTATGTAGATATGCTTAATGCGAATAAACTTCGTATTTATAACTACAATTCAACGGGAGATACGGTAAGCTATACAGATTACGAAGAATCTGATTTTATGAAAAGATTGCGTATCGGTGCAGGTTTGGGTCTTATAGACACTAGCTATTTTTCAACGACTGTGAATGTGGGTATGTATCAAAGTGCATACACTGCCGGAGTAAATTTGGAATTGGCTTTAGTGAAACTTAATTTTGCCACGTATGAAGAACAAATCGGAACAGGAAGTGTCGATATCCCCGATAGAAGATATATGGCACAAATAGGTATCGGCTGGTAAAACTTCTTTCTCTTTTTTTAGTTCCACATGCCATTGTGTCTCATGAATTCATTATTATTCTTGAGACACACTTTCAAATTACTTATGCAAATCATAACCTTTATTAATTTTGACGAAATAAAAGAGCAATAGTGTTGACTTTCATCGTCATTACGTAGTACAATGACGATGAAATTCAATAAAAAGAGAGGTTTCATCGCTATTATGGTAATCGCATATATTCGCCCTGATAAAAATTTTGATGCTGCTCTTGAACAACTGCAGTTAATAAATTCATACGCAGTATCCAATAATCTTGTTATTGATGACGAATTTATAGATCAAACTTCGCAAAACAAGCGTCTTGAAAAGAGGGAAAAAGTGACAAACTATTTTCGTCAAAACAATGGCGCTACTCTGTTGGTGAGCGATGTCTGGGTTTTAAGTACAAATATGGAAGATATTATACAGATGTTTTCGTGTTTGCTAAAAAATAATTTTAGTGTGCATTTTATTAAGCGTTCCGTTATAATTTCGCAACAAAGTAGCGTTATGCTTGTGCTTGGACTTATGGACCATCTTCGCCAAACCATGCAAAATGAGTCAAAAAAAGTTATAGGAAGACCGGTAGGAAGCAGATCAAATTCTAAATTTGATAAATATATGAATGAAATTCTTGGATTCATTAAAGAAAAAAAGAGCGTGAGTGAAATGGCACGGACTCTTAAGGTAAGCAGAAGTTCATTAAAAGATTTTATTGAATCACGCGAGTTGAAACAGGTTGCGTTTGGCTCATTGCTGCCCGAAGAATCAGTGAATGCGGAAGAACAGGTAATCAGTACGATTAGCTGTCCAAAAGAATATAAATTATAAATGGGAGAAATACAAATGAGTACAGAAAAACAAGAAGGCATCGCTATACCTACGCCGTGGAGAATTAAGCGGTATTATTTCTATGCTATTGTTACGATTATTGCTTTGGTGTTGCCTTGGATAACAATAGAAGGAAATCATTTTTTCTTATTAAGTTTTGACAAGCTGAAATTGCACCTTGCATTTGTTGAGTTTGATATGCAAGAATTGTATTTGATGCCGTTTTTACTTATGCTAATGTTTCTGGGTATATTTGGCATGACCGTGATGGGGGGTCGTGTTTTTTGTGGCTGGGTATGTCCGCAGACTGTTTTTCGTGTCATTTACCGAGACCTTATAGAGACAAAGATTTTGGGTCTTAGAAAAAGAATTAAAAACAAACAGCAAGAGCCGGACATGAGCAAGGCCGAAAATAAAGTCAAAAAAGTAATCGCAGTTCTTTTGTGGACGCTTTTATCGCTCATTGCAGGGGCTGACTTTTTATGGTACTTTGTTCCGCCTGAAGATTTTTTTGCTTATTTAACAAATCCTATGGAGCATATGACTCTCTTTGGTTCTGTTCTTGGTATCGCTTTGTTTTTGGTTTACGACATTATATTTTTAAAAGAAAATTTTTGTGTTTATGTTTGTCCTTATTCAAGAGTGCAATCTGTTCTTTATGACGATCATACGGTTATGGCACTTTATGACACGCATAGAGGCGGCGGTATCTATGATGAACACCATAATAAACTCTTTACAAAACAAAAAGAGCTTCAGGATTTTAAACCTACGGCTGAGTGTACAACTTGTGAGAGCTGTGTAACAGTGTGTCCTACCCACATTGATATTCGTAAAGGTCTTCAGCTGGAGTGTATCAACTGTTTGGAATGTGTGGATGCTTGTACGACTGTTATGGGCAAGCTTGGCAAACCCTCTTTGGTTACCTGGTCAAGTGACTTTGAAATCATTGACCAAAAAGGTAAAACGCAGTATTTCCGTCCTAAAATTTTAGCTTATATTGCTCTTTTAGTCGGTCTTATGATTATCTTGGCGATGATGGGAAGCACGAAGGAGCATATGCTTTTAAATATCAATAAAGAAAATCGTTTATACTCGGTAAATCGAATGCCAGACTCAAGTATTGTGGTTGAAAATGCCTATGAATTTTTACTTCAAAATACAGAAAATCAAAAGCTGAAATACTTCTTTGATGTTATTCCTCCTAAAGGGATGGAAGGCAAAATTATTATTACCAAACCAAGTGAGCCGTTTACGGCGGTGCCTGGAATCAAAAAGAAAAAAATTGTTGTTCTTAGCACTACGGAGATGCTTGTGAACGATAGAAGACAAGATACGGTCATTCCTATTACTATTCGTGCGTATGCGCTTGGACATGAAGACAGAATTGTTGTCTTTAGAGAGTCGACTTTTACTTTCCCTCGAGCAGACATAATAGAAACCACAAAATAGATAAAGCCTAGCTCCTGCTAGGTTTTATAATCTACTTTGCTCTTCTCAACCATCCTTAAAACACAATCAGCTAAACTTTTAGAATTCAGGCCGCGGAGTTTTATTTTGCTAAAAAAAATGCAAAAAACTATGA
>JAHJJX010000027.1 GCA_018822665.1 bacterium | reverse complement strand
ACTCTTCTCGTCCTTTGAGTCTTTATTTTCATCTCCCTTTTTGCAGAAATGCCTGTTATTTTTGCGGATGTAATGTTGTATTTACTTCCAAAGAAGACAAAATGCTTCGTTATGTGGAATATTTAAAAAGAGAGTTGCAGATACTTTCAAAACATTTAGACTGTAAACGCAAAGTGATTCAGATGCACTTTGGCGGAGGAACTCCTACTTTTTTCAGCGCAGCGCAGTTAAAAGAAATCATCCAAGAGATTAAATCATATTTTCCCAACTTTGTGGATGGTGCTGAAGTGAGTTGCGAGATAGACCCTCGTCACATTGATGAAGAGCAGATGAAAGCGATGAGCGAAGCGGGCTTTAACCGTGTAAGTTTCGGTATTCAGGATTTCAACGAAAAAGTTCAAGTCGCAGTTCACAGAGTACAGCCGTACGGGATGACAAAAGATGCGATGGATTTGGCGAGAAAATACAAAATGGTTTCAGTCAATGTTGACCTTATTTACGGACTCCCCTACCAAACATTAGAAACATTTAAAGAAACACTTGCTTTGGCGCTTACTTTAAATCCGGACAGATTTGCCGTATTTAACTACGCGCATGTTCCTTGGCTTAAGAAGACTATGCGCAAAATTGATGAAACAACGCTTCCTCTGCCGGATGAAAAACTGCAAATTATGCAATACACTATAAATTTTTTAACATCGCAGGGTTACAAGATGATTGGGATGGACCATTTTGCAAAACCTGAAGACGAACTCTTTAAAGCGATAAAAAAAGGGGAGCTTCACAGAAATTTCCAAGGCTACACGACCAAAGGCGGAGCAGATTTAATCGGAGTAGGGCTTACCTCTATCGGTGAAGGAGTGGATAGTTACAACCAAAACTTTAAAGAGATGAAAGCCTATGAAGATGCAATTGATGCCGGGAAACTGCCGTTTGAGCGGGGTGTTGTTTTAAATGAAGATGATCAGATTCGCCAGTTTGTCATTATGGAACTCATGAGCAACTTCAAGCTTGACATTAAAAGATTTGAAAAACTTTATAACATCGAATTCAAAACTTATTTTGCAGATGCAATAGAGGCGCTGAAACCTTTTGTAGAAGACGAGCTTTTAACAATGGATGAAAATCATATAGAATGTTCAGAGACAGGAACTTTGCTTATCCGAAATATTGCTATGCCTTTTGACGCGTATATGAAGCGTCACGCTTCAAACTCAAAAACATTTTCTAAAACGGTGTAAGCATGTCAACGAGACCAGAAGATATTTTTAATTTCAGTGCCATCTCCGATGAGTGTGTGAAGTGTGGAAAATGTATTCCCGTTTGTACGATTCACAACGTAAATGCAGATGAAGTCACATCTCCTCGCGGATTTATAGACCTTTTAGGCGCGTATCATACAGGAAAACTTGAGCTGGACAAAAATGCAAAAGATATTTTCGAGAGCTGCTTTTTATGTACCAACTGTGTAGAAGTTTGTCCAAAATCACTTCCTACAGATATGATAATAGAACAAGTCCGCTCGGATATTGCCAAAAAATTCGGCATTGCCTGGTATAAAAGAGCTTTCTTTTTGCTTCTTCGCCACAGATGGCTTAATGACATAGCCTTTAAACTCGGTTGGACATTTCAGACCTGCGGATTTAAAATCAAAGCAGAAATAGATTCTATGCACGGGCGTTTTAATCTGCCTATGATTAAAACAGACAGGCTTTTGCCGAGTCTAGGCAAAACTTCTTTTTTAAATTCACATGCCGAAAATATTAACAACGGCGGAAAAAGAAAGGTAGCTATTTTCATTGGCTGTTTGGGAAATTATAATTATGTAGATATAGGAAATTCTCTTTTGGAGATACTCAAAGCCTTAGAGATAGATGCCTTTTTGGCAAAAGATCAAAAGTGCTGTTCTGCTCCCGCATATTTTACAGGCGACTTTGATACGGTCGATTCCAATGCAAAACACAACATCAAATATTTTGAGAGTTTCGGTGAAGATATTGAAGCGATTATCGTTCCTGAGGCGACCTGCTCGGCAATGCTCAAAATCGATTATGAACACTATTTTCATGACCAGCCGGAGTGGCAAGAACGCGCAAAAAAAATTAAAAATAAAATTTTCATGGCAACAGAGTGGCTACAGCATCATACGCATTTGGAACATCTTTTGGCTTCAAAGAAAAAAGATACGAAAATAGTTACGTATCATGACCCATGTCATGCTAAAAAGATGCAGGGAATCCATCAAGAACCTAGAAATCTCATACGACAAAACTATAAAATAGTGGAGATGTCTGACCCTAATGCCTGTTGCGGTTTTGGCGGTATTACCATGCAAACTGAAAAATACCATTTTGCAAAAGCTGCCGGAGTTCCAAAAGCTGCGATGATACAAAAAACAGGCGCGCAGATTGTAAGTGCGGAGTGCAGTGCATGTCGCATGCAAATCAATTCTTCGATGCATTATGCAGGTGTTGAGACAATATTTAAAAATCCTATAGAGCTAATCGCACAAGCACTGAGAAAATAAATCGATACCATAAGGGAATTCTTCCACATGCCAGCTTGGAACAATATATACGATACATTTAATCCCATAGCCTTTCACATATTTTCCATGCCTATTCACTGGTATGGGATAATGTATGTTTTAGCGCTTGTAAGTGCCTTGTACATCGGTAAATACTTTGTAAAAAGAGATAAGCTGGACTTTAGCGGAAGTCAGCTGGATATCTATTTTATCTATGTTGAAGTGGGTGTTATTCTTGGCGCAAGGCTGGGATATATACTTTTTTATGATACGCAGACACTTTATTATTTGGCGAATCCTTGGCAGATTTTTAACCCGTTTCAAAACGGAGAATTTGTAGGAATACGGGGGATGAGTTACCACGGCGCAATATTGGGTTTTCTTTTAAGTACGTATATATATTCAAAAAAACATAAAATAGCGCTTGGAATGATTATGGATTTAGTAGCCGTGAGCGTTCCTCTTGCTTTTGTTTTTGGACGTATAGGAAACTTTCTCAACCAAGAGCTTATCGGACGTGAGACGGATGTTCCTTGGGGCATTTTTGTTGATGGAGTTCTTCGTCATCCTTCTCAGCTTTATGAGGCAATATTGGAAGGTTTTGGCGTATTTATCGTTGTTTATGCTTATAAAAAGTATCAAAAATTCAGTGGAGAATTACTTTTAGTATATGGAGTCAGTTATGGTATTTTTCGATTTTTAGCAGAAATTTACCGTGCTCCGGACCCGCAAATAGGATATGTTTGTTGTAACTTCATCACTTTTGGACAAGTTTTGAGTCTTGGGATGAGTCTTGGTGTGCTGGTTTGTTGGTTGTATCTTGGTGCAAAAAATAAAAAGATAAAAAATTCATAAAAATAAATGCAAAAAATTATACTTATCTATTTTATTTTTATAAATGTATCAAGTTTTATTTTATATACATTTGATAAGTTTAAAGCCCGTGTCGGGGGAGCGAGAATATCGGAAAACCTTCTTCATCTTTTTTCTGCTCTTGGCGGATTTTTAGGTTCCACCCTCAGCATGTGGATATTTCGCCATAAAACAAAAAAAGTTTCATTTTTAATAAAACATATTCTCATTCTTGGCATGTGGATAACGGCAATTATTATTTATTTCACTCAGATAAACGAACTTAATTTTTTACGATAGATTTCTTAAGAATTTCTGTCATTACGATGGAGCTTTTTGTCTCGGTGAACCGAAGACTTCCAAAAATGGTTTACAAGATAATAGGCTAAGGATGCAACAACAATAGAATAAAAAAATGTTCCAACATACAGAGGAACAAATATTTTTCCCAAATTTTTACTAAACCAATCAACGCTCATCTGCACAGGGGCTATGTCCGTACCTAAAATGAAACTTCCCGTTAAATATTCCATGTAATACATAGGAGGCATAGTAAAGGGATTGCTCAGCCAAACCATGGAGATTGCGATAGGGACGTTAAACTTTGCAAAAGGCATCAATGCTACCACCGCCAACATCTGCATGGGCATAGGGATAAATGCTATAAATAAACCTATAAATACAGCCTTGGAAACCATCTTTCTATTTGTTGAGAGAAATTCACTCGGGATTTTGTACTTTTCTATAAATGCTTTGAGTTTTTCGCTTTTACTGGTTTTTTTAAGAGTTTTTCTTATCATGTATATTGCTCATTGTAGAAGTGTTGAGATTATATCAGCAAATTAAGCATATAAAACTTATATGTTTAATAATATGCTAAAATTCCACTTAATATTAGTTAAGGTTGTTTATTTATGTCATTTGAAAAATTAGGGCTTATCAAGCCGCTTCTTGGTGCGATAAAAGAGTTGGGTTATCATGAACCCACAAGTATACAAAAAAGAGCTATTCCTTTAGTTCTGGCAAAAGAGGATATCTTTGCTACGGCACAAACAGGAACAGGAAAAACAGCTGCTTTTGCACTTCCCCTTTTACAAAGACTTAGAAATACGACAGCCACGGAAGATAGAGCGGTGCGAGGTGTGATTTTATCTCCTACGAGGGAGCTTTCCATCCAGATATTTGATGATATTCAAAACTACTCAAAGCATATGCATCTTCAATGTGCTATTTTGGTTGGTGGCAAAGATTTAGAAGCGCAGCAACGCTCTCTTAAATCAGGCATAGATATTATTATTGCCACTCCGGGCAGACTTATGGAACATGTGGATAAAGGGCTAAATCTTTCAAAAGTTGAGATTTTTGTTCTTGATGAAGCAGATAGAATGTTAGACATGGGTTTTGCAAAAGAGATAAGAAAAATCCATCCTATTTTACCAAAACGACATCAAACCTTGCTTTTTTCGGCTACGTACAGCGATAAGGTAAGAAAAATATCAAAACTTCTTTTGACAAAACCAACCTTTATAGAATCATCCAAAAGAAACTCTACCGTAGATACCATCAACCAATTGGCATATATGGTAGATACTGCAAGAAAAGCAGAACTTTTGGCGTATTTGATAGGTTCACGAAACTATCCGCAGGTTCTTGTGTTTACCAGAACAAAAGTAAGTGCGGATGCTTTAGTTGAAGAGCTTAAAAAAGATGGTTTAAAATGCGGTGTAATCCATGGCGATAAAACACAGGCAAACAGATTAAAAACCCTTAATGCATTCAAAGAGGGAAAAATCAAAGTTTTAGTAGCTACGGATATCGCGTCACGCGGTTTGGATATCGAAGAACTCCCTTATGTAATAAACTATGAACTTCCTTCAGTTGCTGAAGATTATATTCACAGAGTCGGTCGTACGGGAAGGGCAGGACGTAATGGTGAAGCCATCTCTTTGCTTGATATTTATGAAAAATACGACATTAAAGAGATAGAGCGGGTTATCGGCATGAAAATACCAAAAGAGACTGTTGCAGGGTTTGAGCCGGACCCTACCATACGAAGAGCCGATGAAGAAGAAAAGAAACTCAAGAGCGAACATAAAAAGCCGGAGGCTCAAAGAGCATCAAAAAAAACATCTAAGCCAGAACTCAAAAGAGCTGTAAAAAAGGATGTAAAAAAAGCGGAGAAAAAATCGCCAACGGCAAAAAAAGCGGCACCTACGGCAAAAAAAAGAAAAGTAACAAAACGCTCACCAAAATAGCTATGGTTTGAATTTAGTAGTGAATTGCCAGCCAGACTGTTTTGGTTTGGGGAAGTGTCCATGAAACCCTGTGTTTCGTATGCGCGGGGATATTGATATAATCTCCGCTTTTTAATCGTAAATTTTCGCTGTTTTCAAAAGATAAAACCGCTTCACCCTGAAGTAAAATAACCCATTCATCACCTTCTTGGTCATACCATCCGCTCTGAGGCGAACTGTGCCCGTAAGAGACTATTCTCTCAACCTTGAAGCTGTCTTTGGAGATGAGCTCCTCAAACAACTCCTCTTTTAATTGTTTTGGAATTTGTGCAAATATATTAGATGTTTTCATAGTTTCATTATATAGGAAAAATATAAATATTAAAGCGATGCAATCCACAACACGCAGCGATACGCTCTTTTGTCTTTAAAATTTATATCCCACGGTCACATCCAAAGAGGGAGAAGGGGAACCTTTTTGATGGCTGATGATGGGATGAAAATAAAATGCAAAACTTACATCAACGGTGTCATTATGCCAGCCCATTCCCGCGGTCGGAGCAAGCGGAATACGAAGGTTTATCTGCTCGAGTTTATCGCTTGCTAATTTAAGCGGGATGATGGCGCCTACATGATAACTCAGGGAGTCATCATCGATACTTGTTCCCATGCGAAGAGTTCTAAAGTCTATGTTATAGTCACCGTAGGCACCGTAAACCTGCTGATAATCCATAGCTAAATCCATTACATCGTTCAATTTCCAGTTCGCACCAAAAGTCAAATCAATCGGAAATTCTACTTCATAACTGTTATGAGTATATCCGCTCTTGTCTATTCTATCTACTGCCACCGTTAAAGTAGAATCAATATTTTTTATGTTTAAACCAAAAGTAAGCGATTCGTTTGCGTAGTATTTGGCACCTATGCCAAAAGATACGGCTCTAGCAATAGTAGATACGCTTTGAAAGTTAGTAGGGTCTTCCATGGTGACTCCGCCAAAAGTTGTTGCACAGTTGACGCTGGCAATGGAAAATCCTAGACTCCAAAATCTATTTTTAAGGGGTGATACAGCGAGGGCAACTCTTAAATCATCTGTTTTTGAGTCAATCTTTCCATCAAAATTACCGGATAATCCCGGAAGCGTATATCGTAAAAACACACTCTCAAAATCACTCTCTCTAAACTCCCCGGAAGCTTTCATGTAAAGTCTGGGTATGTACGCAAATGCAAATGAGATTTTAATACCAATCTCTTCTAAGGGAAAGGCATAGGCTATACCGAAAAAGTTTATACGGCTTAAATCTCCATCAGCCTGGGTGGATAAACTCATCTCTCCTGCGGTTATTTCACTTAAACCTGCAGGATTCCAAAAAATGGAGTAAATATCATTTGTCTTGGCAACTGCCGCACCGCCTCTTGCAATCTCTTTTGCTCCGACACCCATAAGCAAGTCACTGCCCTCCGCGTCAAAAACATTTGCTTCAAGGGGGTGAGAAAAAAACAGTAGGAAAATCAGAGCCGCTGCAAGATTACATGCGTCTTTGTATTTGCCGTGAGCCATTTCTCTGTTCAACTAAAACAGACACTTACATAACCTACGACCCTTGAGGTGTCTTTGCTGGCATCTGCACTTGTTCTGTAGTCTAAAATAGTTGGAGTCAAGTTGAGTTTTTTTGCACTCATCAACATTGCTTCAACACCGATTTTTCCACATGCCTCACACCCTTTATGAATGAGGCTTACATCAAGTTTATTGATGGAATTTAAACAGATGTTATCGAGGTCATTAGCCTCATCTAGCGTGTAAAAATGGCTTAAGTCCGTACTGATAATTACACCGCAATCCTCTTTTTGTAAGATGAAATTTATAATCTCACTCAAAACCGCAGGTTTGATATGACCATAAACCAATTCAATGATATTTGCATCCTCTAAATAATGTTTGATAAAAGGAAACTGCACTTCCGTGCTGTGCTCGGCATGTACATGTTTCAAACAGGAGAGCTTAAATGTTTTTTGCAACTCTTTGCGAACTTTGTCTGCCGCGGCTATATCACCGATAGGTGTTTCATAACTTGTAAAATTACACATGCTTACGCCTTCAAATGCTACTTTGTGTGAAGGACCTATGACGACAAAGTTTTTTATTGTATTTTGTTCTAAAATTCTGTAAGCGACGTTTGCCGTATAGCCTGAGTAGACATATCCGGCATGTGGAACGATGACCGCCTTGCTTTTTATAGTAGCTAACTTGAAATTCTCATCATAGATTTCATTAAAATGTTCAAAGTATCTGTATAAATCTTTACTTCTTTGCGGGTAAAATGAACCGGACACACTCATCTCACGTATCATTGCCAAACTCCTTTAATATGATTAGTTGCACACTTGTCGTGCCTTGTATTTTTAGTATCTTTAGAGCACTTGTATTGCATTAAAATCCCCTTCAATGGCATCCACGCCGTATCTGTAAATTTTCGGATGTTCTTTATAGAGAGAGGGGTTGGAACCTGCCTTATAGCTAAGATGTTCTAAAAAATCTTGAGTTTGGGGAAGTTGTTCCCAAACTTGAGGTAAAAAAGTTCCGTGATAGGGACCATGCCGGAGAATCAGTCCATCAATATTGGGCTGAACTTTGTTGAGTAAATCATTAAAATCATCATAGTCTAAAATTTTCGGTTCACTCAAAACAGAGACTTCAAGGCTGAGATGCGAAAGCTCATCCCTCTCCAAAGGTCTAAATCTCGGGTCATTGAAAGCGGCGGAAACAGCATTATGGATAATATCATCGAGTAACGGGCGGTGCGCGGTGATAGAACCTATGCAACCCCGAAGCCGATGCTTATAGTTTAATGTTACAAAGGCGGCACCTTTTGCACTTAAATACGGGTAATCAAGAAGAAGCTTCTCCTTGTTGATGTTCAATGAAGAGTCGAATTTACGGAGTATCGCACTTTTTGCAATACGTAATAAAATAGAATCCAGCATATATATTCCTTAAATATTTAAATCTCTTTATGCTTTTGATTCTTCAAGCATACTGTCCATCAGAGTAAAGAGTTCATTCGAAGCAGTTTCCATATGCTTAAAGTTCAAGATGATTTCATCCGCGTGTTTGATAGTCTCTATGTCGGCATCACCGTTGAGGTAAGAAAGATTTGTATTTGCGTTGTTATGAACTATGGCATGTGGAGCCACTATTTTTGAATAAGAATTTGTATGTGAAAACCTTCGTTTGCCTTCACTGTCATACCATTTTCCTAAACGGCATTCGTGAGGATTGGAAGCCGGAAGTATTTTTCTTAATGAAATAATGGAGTTGTACGCACGGGCTTTATAAAGAATATGGTCTATTTTTGCCAAAACTATAAAAACACTGTTCTCCATGCCATAAGAGTAATCAACAATTTTAGAAGAATTATCGCTGAGTTTGATTAAAGTTTCCTCAAATTCATTAATTTTTTGTGTGGAACCTTCAACGGTTGACTTCATCATGTCCGAGCTTGTCTGAATGTCACTCATCTCTTGTTGTAAAGATTTTATAGATACGGAGATTTCTCCGGTTGCTTTGTGTGTTCTTTCTGCAAGTTTTCTTACTTCATCGGCAACAACGGCAAAACCTCTTCCGTGCTCGCCGGCACGTGCGGCTTCAATTGCTGCATTGAGTGCCAGCAGGTTCGTCTGATCAGCTATATCTGTAATGAGTTCGATAACAGAAGTGATATTACCTGTTTGGTGTGTCAAGTCGCTTATGCTTTGGTTGTTTATACTTGCCTGCTCACTTAATGTGCTGAGTTCACACACTATCTGATTGATATTTTCTCTTGAATCATTTGCCAGTTCCGCAGCATCTTTCGTAGCATTTGTGATTGTTTTTAAATCATTTATATTGCTGTTTAAATCATTTTGTATTAAGGAAAGTGATTCGGAAACATTGATGCTGTTAACGCTAAGTTTAGAATTAAAAATATCTTTTTGGACTCTGTCGTTTTGCAGCTTCATAATTTGGATGCTTTTTGCAACATTTTGTATTGCTTTTACAAACTCACCATCCATATTCGCTGAGGATATCTCGTGTGTAAATATCCCCTTGGATGCATCGGTAATAGTTGTATTTATTTCATTTATAAGGGTTTCAATATGTGTCAAAAGGGAAGAGAGTTCCCCGCCCATTACTCCAAGTTCCGTATCGGTATTCATCTCATTACATTTATGACTAAAATCACCTGAGGCAGAGTGGCTGATAAGAGATGTAAATTTTGCAATGCCCTCGGTGATAGATGTTCTAATGAATGTTGCCAGAAGGAAGACGATGATGCCGACAATTATTCCCGCTATTAAAACCAAAGTTTTGTAAAAGTTTATCTCTTGTCCAAGTAAGCTTGACTCCCTGTTGAGCTCGGCTGCTTTGTATTGGACAAGTTTTTTAAAAGCTGTTCTAGATACATTCGCATAAGGTGTTAAATCGTCATTATATTTTTTATAAATTCCGGCACCGTTATTCTTAAGCGTATCCTGATTCAATGACTGCATCATGGCATAAGCATTGTCTAAAAAAATCATTGTAGATTTTTCTGCTTCTTTTACCATGGATAGGGCATTGTCATTTTTCATCATTGCTTCTAGGGAGGAGAAAGTTTTACGAATCCCTTCTATGGATTCTTGCAGTTTATCCATATCTTTATCGTAGTCTCCGCCCAACATAATATCTCTTGTTGTGCGGCTTACATAGTTGAGATTTTTTTCTATCTCTAAGGTTTGAAGTGCACCCAGCATTGAGTTTTCATGCAGATGTTTATATTTTGCTTCTATATGGTTCATCGCCAAAAATACAAATACCGTTGCCGAGAAGACGGATGCTGTAACCATTAAGATGAATAAGTTCATCTTTTTTCGGATACTTAAATTTTTAAACATAATTAATCCTTGATAAATAATTAGCAACGATTCTAGCATATCTAGAAGTCAAGTTTTATAAAATTTTACAATAACATACTTTATCGTGATAGAAATGTAACCATTTAAAAAATATTTTTAAAATTTGCAGGAGCAACAGTAACTTTTGTTTTTAAAGATACATCAATTGAGAAAGCAAAATGATGATGACTACTAAAGAAAATGGAAAAAAATGACTTTTAAAAACAAAGGGATTTATGCCAAAAAGTTTTTGGTTTACACCGCGTATTCCAAGCCATGAAGCTAAAAAGGCCTTGATACTCAGGAGTATTTGAAAGCTGCTCATTCCATCTTCTTGTATCTCTCCGAAAACTTGCGAAATAAGGTAAAGTCCACTCGCGACTGCTACCATAAGCGCATAAGGCACAACTTTTCTTACATGCATCATAATAGCTTCTCTGGCTTTTTTTTGTTCCTCTTCATTGAGGGTTTGTTTCATCTTAGATAAAAACAAAACATCAACAAATAAAAAGCCTCCATAAATAAAAACTGAAAAAATATGAACGGTATGAAGTAATGTATAAGTGATAGGAAATCCTTTTTAGACGGATTTTATCATAAGTGTATGAAATAATTATTGTTTCATATCAAAAACGGTGTAAGAGCGTTTTTGATAGAAAGAGGGTTTGAGCGCTTAAATAAGGGGCTTTTATTTATTGTCATTCGCTTTTTTTCTAAATAAATGGTAGTTTTCATTTTCTAACATCTCTTCTATATATTTTTTTGGACATTTCTTCAAACTGCTCCAAATTCCGGAAGGAAGTCGTATTTCAAGTTTTTTCTTTTCTCGCAGCTTGATAATTTTTTTAGGAGAGAGAACTTTTGTGAGGGGAGAAAAATCAACATCCGTAAGGTCAATGTCATTTTTATAAAAAATAGTTTGCTTTTTAAAGTTACCCCAGCCCGGTATTCCATCATCAGTATAGGGGACTTCGTAACCGTTTTTAAACGATACCATCATTTTGTAATGACTCTCTTCAAAAACTTGTATCACTTCACCTGCACCAAACACTAAACCATAAAGTTTGTCACCAACTTTAACATTATCAAAATAAGCCATAGATTCCTCCATATTGTTTTATGTCAAATTGTATCTAAAAATAATTACCCAAAAGATACAAAAAATGTATTTCATTCAAGACAAAACCGATATATAAACATAGATAGAGTAAAATCCCGCAATATATTTAAGCTGGTTATGGAGAATGGATGAGAGAAAAAAAGATAGATAAAATACCCGCTAGACTGGATTTTATCCAAAGTGCGACAGGATTGATTTTAGCTTTGTTTATTATGGGACATATTCTTTTTGAATCTTCAATTTTAATCTCTAAAGAGATGATGTATAAAGTTACGATTATGTTTGAAGGCTATTATTTTTTCGGTGAAACATATCCTGGAATCATCTCTTTTTTAGCGGCTGGCATTTTTGCAATCTTTATTCTCCATGCAGGGCTTGCTCTTAGAAAATTTCCTTCAAGCTATAAGCAGTATAAGATTATGAAAAATCATGCTGCGGGCTATAAACATGAAGACACATATTTGTGGATGGTTCAGGTCGTTACAGGCTTTGCTATGTTTTTTATCGGTTCGGTTCATCTCTATATTATGATGACGCAACCCTCAAACATAGGTCCTTATATGAGCTCTTCAAGAGTGGTGAATGAGCTGATGGGACCTCTGTATCTTGTGCTTTTATTTTCTGTTGTTTTGCATGCTTTTATTGGGCTGTATCGCTTAGCGTTAAAATGGGGCTTTATGGAGGGAAAAAATACAAAAGTGTCCCGTAAAAGATTTAAATTATTAATGAAAACAATGATAGCGGTCTATTTGATTTTAGGAACCTTATCGTTAATAAAATATACCTATATAGGTCTGACGCATGATTTTAGTGATGGTTTGAAATATGAATCCGAAACTATTAAGATGAAGGAGCACTCATGAAAATAATATATACGGATGTTCTCGTCATTGGCGGCGGTTTAGCGGGTTTAAGAGTGGCTACGGGGGTAAAACAAAGAGGGCATGATGCAGTTGTTCTGACACTTGTTCCTCCTAAACGTTCGCACTCTGCAGCGGCACAAGGGGGAATGCAGGCATCTTTGGCGAATTCTAAAATGGGAGAAGGCGATAACGAAGATGTTCATTTTTCCGACACAATTAAAGGCAGTGACTGGGGTGCGGATCAGGAAGTTGCCCGCATGTTTGTCCATTGTGCTCCAAAAGCGATTCGAGAGCTTACCGCATGGGGCGTTCCTTGGAGCAGAGTAAAAAAAGGTGAACACGGTACGATTATTAATGCGCAGAAAATTACTATTACCGAAAAAGAGCAAGCGCACGGACTTATAACCGCAAGAGATTTTGGCGGTACAAAAAAATGGAGAACCTGCTACACCTCTGATGGCACGGGGCATAGTATGCTTTATGCTATGGATAATAAAGCGCATAAAGATAAAGTAGAAATACATGAGCGTCTTGAAGCAATGGCACTCATTCATGAAGATGGACGTTGTTACGGTGCGGTTGCTAGAAATCTGATGACAGGGGAACTAACCGCATACGTAAGTAAGGCTACAACTATAGCAACAGGGGGTTATGGCAGGATTTACAGTATTTCAACGAATGCCATTATTTGCCAAGGAATGGGTCAGGCTATTGCTCTTGAAACGGGTGTCGCAACCTTAGGAAATATGGAAGCCATTCAGTTTCATCCGACTGCAATAGTTCCGGTTGGGATTTTAACAACAGAAGGGTGCCGCGGAGACGGAGGTCTTCTTCTTGATAAAGACGGTTACAGATTTATGCCCGATTATGAGCCGGAAAAAAAAGAACTTGCTTCAAGAGATGTCGTGAGTCGTAGAATGACGGAACATATAAGAAAAGGCAAAGGGGTGAAATCTCGTTATGGAGACCATTTGTGGCTGGATATTACTATTCTTGGACGTGAACATATAGATAAAAATCTCAGAGAAGTTAAAGAGATTTGTGAAAACTTTTTAGGGATTGACCCTGCCGTGGACTGGATACCGGTTCGTCCGACACAGCACTACTCTATGGGCGGAATTCGTACAACTTTCAAAGGGGAGTCTCAAACTTTAAAAGGGCTTTACTCTTGCGGGGAAGCGGCATGTTGGGATTTACACGGATTTAACCGTCTTGGGGGAAATTCTGTCAGCGAAACAGTCGTTGCCGGTATGTTGGTGGCTGAATACATTTCTGATTTTTGTGATAAACATGAGAGTTCCGTTAATATTTCAAGTTCAAAAATCGAATTTTTTGTAAAAAAAGAAAGGGATAAACTCGAAGCTCTTTTGACAAAAGAAAAAGGGGAAGACACCTACGAACTGCGCCGTGCCATGGAAAAGATAATGATGGAAAAAGTGGGTATTTTTAGAAATGGGGATGATTTGCAAGAGGCTGTGCATGCGCTTGAAGAGTTACTCAAAAGAAGTAAAAATATAGAAGTTTTTCGTTCAAAAAGCAGAGCGGCAAATCCAGCTCTTGTGAATGCGTACAGAACACAAAGGATGTTAAAGGTAGCTTTGAGTGTTGCGTATGGGGCGCTTCTTCGCACTGAAAGCCGCGGTGCCCACTCAAGAGAGGACTTTCCCTCCCGTGATGATGAAAACTGGCTCAAAAGAACGATTACTTCATGGCCGAATGAAAACCAGACAATGCCGAGTGTCAGTTATGAAGAGATTCCCATATCTAACATGGAACTCCCTCCGGGATGGCGCGGATATGGTCAAGATATGACAAAGCATCATCATGAAACAAAAATGAGACAAAAAATGGTAGATACCGTCAAAGAAAATCTCGAAGCCGAGGGCGCTACAAGATTTGAAATTCAAAATGCTTTAATGCCATATTTAGAAAAACTGCCTCAAAAATACAGAAATAAAAATGAAAGACTAGGAGAAAAGAGATGAGTCCGGACCTTCAAGAAACACGAATTTTAAATATAAATATTTTACGTTTTGATCCTTATGATTCAAAGAGCGTTCCCCATATACAAACTTTTAAAATAAAAGAAGCTTACGGTATGACCCTTTATATCGTTTTAAATGAGATTCGAGAACATCATGACAATTCGCTTATGTTTGACTTTGTTTGCCGTGCCGGAATCTGCGGAAGCTGTTCAATGCTTGTCAATGGCCGTCCGACTTTGGCATGTAGAACGCTTACTTCAAAACTGCCGCAAGAAATAACGCTTGCTCCTCTTCCTCTGTTTAAGCTTATAAAAGATTTGTCTATATACAGCGGAGAATGGATGCGCGGCTTAAATGAAAGACTTGAAACATGGATACATGATAAAGAAGAAGAGTTAAATATTGATAAACTCGAGCAAAGAATGGAACCGGAATTGGCAGATTCCATTTATGAGCTTGAGAGATGCGTCGAATGCGGCTGTTGCGTTGCAGGATGCGGAACAATTCAGATGCGTCCGGACTTTGCAGGTGCTGTGGGACTCAACAAAATAGCACGTTATCATTTAGATCCAAGAGATAAGAGAAGTGATGAAGATTATTATGAATTAGTCGGGAATGAAGATGGTGTTTTTGGCTGTATGACACTGTTGGGATGTGAAGATGTTTGTCCAAAAGATTTGCCCTTGCAAAGTAAAATAGCGTATCTCAGACGCATGATGATTAAAACTACAATGGCGTAGCAAGAAGACTGACATTATGTTACAATTGAGACAGTTAATATTTTAAGGAGTTTTTATGCCATCTTCTTCACTTAATGCGGTTTGTTCAACCTTGCTCTCATCCGATGATTTATTTATAAGTGAAGCCTTGTTTGAAAGTCTTGCAAAAGAAAATATAATTACCCAAATATCACATGATGCAGAGCACTCTTCCATCAATATTTATGCCAATTCTTTGCTGTATCTATCGACAATCGTGCCAATTTTGCATGACTTTGGATTTACCATTATTGACGAGGTGTCTTATAAAATTGCCAAAAATAAAAAAGATATCTACATTAACCGTTTTAATTTAAAATTAGATGATAATGAAAAAATAATTAAATCAAAATGCAATATAGAACAAGTTATCTCCGATTCTTTAAGCGGAGTTATTTTTTCAAGATGCAAGCTCTTTTCCCTTGTCTACCATGAAGATTTGTCTATACGAAAAGTGATGCTTCTTCGCGCGTTTATCGAATATATAGATCAATCCGTCATCTCCCTCAACCAAGGTGCGATTTTACATACAATAACCCATTATTCTGAAATTTCAAAACTCTTTGTTGAATACTTTTGTGCAAAATTTGATCCAAAACTGAGCAAACGTGAAAAATTGATGAAAGATTTAGAATCTGCTATTGAAGCAAAAATCAAAGATGTTCCAAATATTATGGATGATAAAATACTCAAACTTACATATTCATTATTGAAAAATCTTTTAAGAACAAATTATTTTTTAAAAAATGAGGCAATCTCATTTAAAATAGACACAAAGAGTTTTGCGGAAAATTTAAGAGGGCTTCAGCCAAATATAGAAGCGTTTGTGTACCATCCCGACTTTAGCGGGATTCATTTGAGAATGAGTAAAATCAGTCGCGGCGGATTGCGATGGAGTGAAAGGCATGAAGATTACCGCCAAGAAATAAAATCACTCATGATTACGCAAGAGGGCAAAAATTCTATAATTATTCCTGATGGTGCCAAAGGGGGATTTGTTATTCATAAAGAAAGAGCTCAAATAACAAAAGAGATTTTTGAGAGCATTTACAGTTCTTTTATCAATAATATGCTTGATTTAGTAGACAATATGGTGGAAGGCAAAGCGTTGAGGGATGAAAATATCATCGCCTATGACGGGGAAGATTCTTATTTTGTTGTAGCAGCAGACAAGGGAACCGCTTCCATGAGTGATATTGCGAACAATATTGCAAAAAGCAGAGGATACTGGCTGGGTGATGCTTTTGCAAGCGGCGGAAGTAACGGATTTGGGCATAAAGACTTAGGAGTTACCGCGCGCGGTGCGCTTATATCTACGGAGAGGTTTTTTATAGAAAGAGGAGTAGATATTCAAAAAGTTCCTATCAGCATTGTTGGCATAGGAAGTATGAACGGGGATGTTTTTGGAAACGGTCTTTTGTACTCTAAAAAATTCAAACTCTTAGCTGCAATTTCTCAAAAGGAAATATTTGTCGACCCTGAGCCGGACGTAGAGATAAGTTACGAAGAAAGGCAAAGACTCTTTAGTGCCAAAAACGGAAGCTGGAATGCGTATAATAAAAAGCTTATCTCAAGTGGAGGCGGTGTGTTTTTACGCTCAACAAAAAGTATTGAACTCAGTCCTGAGATTAAAAGCATGGTAAGAACTGTCAAAAAATTTCTAAGCGGGGAAGAATTGGCTAGAAAACTTTTAGCTATGAAAGTGGATTTACTTTTTAACGGGGGAGTGGGAACGTATGTAAAAAGTTCCGAAGAGAGCAATTTGGACCTTGGAGACAAAGAAAATGAAGCACTCAGACTTGATGCTTATGAAGTTCAAGCAAAGATTGTATGCGAGGGCGGAAATCTTGGCTTTACACAAAAAGCCCGCATAGAATATGCAAAAAACGGCGGAGAGATTAATATTGACGGTATCGACAATGCTGCCGGTGTAAATACCTCCGACCACGAAGTGAATTTAAAAATTCTTCTCAATATAGTTAAATCAAAAAATCTTTTAAGCGAGGAAGAGGTAAATCAAACTCTTCGCAATTTGACCGAACAGGTTGTGAAACTTGTGCTTTGGAACAACTATCATCAATCGTTGGCTATATCTAAGGACTCCATACTCAGTAAATATTATTTGGCCGATTTTTTATTAAGTATAGAAGTTCTTGAAAAACATTTAACTAGCTTTAGCAGAAGGGACTTTTATATACCCAAAAATGAAAATATTGAAGAAGTGTTATGTCCAAAAGGCTCTATTGTAAGACCTGTTCTTAGTTCACTTCTGTCTTATTCAAAAATATTTGTAAAAACGGTTTTGTTAAAATCAAACTTGCCGGATGAGAGTTTTGCGAATGAATATTTGTTTAAATATTTTCCTAAATCTTTTGTAAGTGCGTATGAGCGTGAGATAGCGCACCATCCGCTTCGCCGTGAAATTATTGCTACTATGATGGCCGATACCATTATAAATCTTCAGGGGGCAACTTTCATAACGAGCTTTAGCGAAAAGCATTTAGATAAATTTTTGTTAAAAATTAAATCCTACCTTATTACAAACCAGCTTTTTGGTACAAACGATATCCGTTATGAGATATACAGAAATGACTTCATCATGGATGTAAAACAGCAATATAAACTTCTTAGTGAAATAGAACATACGCTCAGCTTTAGTACACGATGGATGGTGAAATATTTAAATAAACATCAGGTGGATGTGAACCATATCTTGGATTATAAAGACAGTTTATTTGAAATAGTGGATAAGATAAACAAAGACGATGTTGTTAAAATAATCGAAGATAATCATAAATTTAATCTATTTTTCTCCGCCATAGATTATCTTAGATTTGCGGTTGCCGCAATCATGGTCAAAGAAACTTCAACGCACTCCTTTGAGAATGTCGCGGTTTTATTTTATCTTGTGGTGAATGAATTTAAAATTTTAGAGATTATTACATCTCTCGATAGCATTGAAATAAATGCAGAGAGCGAAAAAATACTGCGCCGACAAATTCTTCAATATATAGAATATATCGTCGTGCACTATACAGAGCAGGTTTTAGAATTTCAAAGAGTGAATGAAAGCCCTCAAATGGCTTTTTCAAACTATTTAGAAAATGAAAACGAATCCTTTGAAAATATCAAAGAAAGCATAGAGAAGTTTATGGCAAAAGAGATAAAAGATATCAAAGAGATTAGTATTACGGTGAATCAGATAATGACATCGTTAATCTAAAAAAAGGGTTCGGCATCAAAAAAATTCTTCTTTTATTTATATTGTTTCTTCCATTGTTCGCACAAACCGGAGTAAAGTACAGTCCCTTTATTCAAGAGCAGATTGATATTATTCACAAAATGAATGAGGATAATGCTACGCAAGAACGCATACTTGAACTCTCAAAAAAACAAGCGCAGATGTATGCAAACACCCTTGAATACGTGATGAGCAATAAAAACTCTTTCATAAACGAAACTGAACATTATGAAAAAGAGATATATACTTTAAAAAAAATTATTAAGATAAACAAACGTTCAGGCAATGAATATGCGGTTTTAAAAGATGAGGTTCTTTTAAAATCCTATCAATTAATTCAAGCGCAAAACACGATGATTAAGAATATCTTTATCGCCTTGGATTCAAGGAGCATTGAAGAGTTTGAAAAGAAAATGGGAGATTTGTTTGTCTCTAATCAGCTTGAAAATCAAAAAATTAACAATGTAGATTATGAACCTATTTTACTTTTAAAAGATAATTCAAAAACACTCCAAGAAGCTAAAAACAATATAAGAGATTTTTATGCTTTAATGGAAGTGAATGCCGATGTGCTTAAATATTTGACAATGTATGAAAAGAAGATGTACAGACTCAATAAATACGCAAAGTATAATTTGGTAGATGTAGTATTGAAAGTAAACAATTCGGATTTTGCCAAAAAAGTGAATTCCTTCTTGAGCGGCTCTGAGCTGAGTATTGTAAAAATCGCATTAATTTTTCTCGTTTTTTTACTTATTTACTTTATCCGTAAAGTAGCATATAAGAGTATTGAGAAATATCTTTTAAAAGTAAAATCTTTACAAAAGTACACAAAAGATATCTTAAGAGTGATGCACAGACCGATAGAAATTATTTTTATATTAATAAATATACAGATGACTGTATATATTTATAATGACTTTAGCGGGGTGGGTGATTTCAATAAATTTTTTAATATGTTTTATGGATTTTTATTTGCATTTATTTTATATAGAATCCTCAATACGGTAGCGGGTATCAAAATTCATGAAATAGATCAGCATAATAAAAAAATTAAAAACGAAATTATCAATGTAGGGATAAAAATTTTAAATTTTTTGATTATGATTTTAGGTTTGTTGCTAATTCTGCATTTCGCGGGCGCAAATCTTACGGCAGTACTTTCAGGCTTGGGAATAGGGGGATTCGCCGTTGCTTTGGCCGCAAAAGATTCTTTGGCAAATTTCTTTGGAACGCTCTCTATTCTTATCAGCGATACTTTTTCTCAGGGCGACTGGATAGTGGTGGATGGACAAGAAGGAACAGTTGTAGAGATAGGGTTGCGGGTAACTACGCTTAGAACTTTTGATAATGCGCTCATAGCGATACCCAATGCAACTTTGGCAAATAAAGATGTGAAAAACTGGAACAAACGTTTGCTCGGACGCAGAATCAAGATGAATATCGGCGTAAAATATAGCTCAAAACCTGCCGACTTGAAAAATGCAGTGACACAAATAAGGGGGATGTTGGAAAATCATCCCGATATTGCTACTTCAAATACAGAATTTGAGCATGATATCGGCAGAAATGTAAAATTGGTTTCACTTGATGATGCAAGCGGGATAAAGAAAACTTTGCTTGTATACCTTGATGAATTTGCCGGCTCAAATATCGGCATATTGGTATATTGTTTTTCAAAAACCGTCAATTGGAATGAGTGGCTTATTGTAAAAGAGGATGTAATGTATAAAATTATGGAGATTTTAGAGAAGAATTCTTTAGAATTCGCATTTCCGTCCATGTCGCTTTATCATGAAAATGATGCCACTCTCAAAGTGAGTGACCCCCTTTATCAGCATTGACTTACCCATACTCCCACATCAAGGGTAGATTCGGCAACACCGCTAAATGAACCCGATATTGGCGGTACGGACTCCGGAAGTCTTGCTACCGCCACGGCGATATGGTCTGTTCCCGCCATTTTACCGATGGTCGGGTCGAACCCTTTCCATCCTGCCCCGGGCAAATACACTTCAGCCCAGGCATGCGTTGCTCCAACTTTATCCGACATGAGCGGAGCATAAAGATATCCGCTGACGAAGCGTGAAGCGAGTCCAAAACATCTTGCGCTCTCGATAAAGAGCAGGGCGAAATCGCGACAAGAGCCTGTACCGCAGGAGAGCGTTTGTTTTGCGGTTTGCACACCCGGTTCTTCTCTGACTTTATAGGAGAGTGTTTGATAAATATACGCACTAAGCCTCTGCAATAAAATGTAGGTTTGAATATTTTCTCCGACTTGCCAAAAATTGGCAACCCATCTATTGAGCACGTTTTGAGTCTCTTGATTTGGTAAAACCATATAGGCAGAGAGTAAAATATTATCGTCTTGCCGATAGTTAAACGGATACGCTATGGCATAGTCTCTTAGCAAAAAGTCAAGGGGGTATTCGTTATATTGCTGAATGATAACTTCGCTCTCAATGAGAAGCTGGCTGGCAGGCAAATCAAAAGTTGCCGTAGCGACTGAATTGCCTTCTGCATCTCTTTGCCAGTGTATTTTGGCCGGAGGATTTGTCTTAATAACAAAAGACTCGATGCGAAGCTCATGGTCCTCTCTTGGACGAAGAAGCAACCGGTGGGGTCCAAGCCTCACCTGAGCGGAATAATTATAGTACGTACGATGAATAATTTTATAGCGTTGCATGGTTTTTAAATCTCCGTATAAAGAATAAAAGAGAACTACATAGAAAATTGTAACAAATTTCAAGGCATCTAGTGAATATGTTTGAAAACACTATATCTGTTTTTGCCAAAATTTATAGATAAACAATGCTGTATTTTTGCACAGAAAACTCAGAAGAAAAGAATCTTTTTTTGTGTCACTTTTTGGCATGTGGAAATTAAATATTCTTATATGAAGATGCTATTAAATTGCTCTAACCGTATATTCAGGCTTTTGTGATAAAATCATCACTTTAAAAATCACTACAAAAGAATCTTATATGCAACAAACACAAGCAAGAGTGAATCTATATGCACTGTTATCCCGTATTTTACTTCAAGAATTGGAAGAAGACACTTTAAAGATGATAAAAAATGATGAAAATATTTTGGATTTTTTCCCAACCCTAAAAGATTGGAAGCAATTTAATGAAATTGAAGAGAAAAAACTTTTGGATGAATACTTCAATCCGGACTTTGTGAATCTTTCTATTTTGCATCTTATCCCTTATGAGAGTTTTTATACAAGAGAAGACCAGATGGTCGAAACCGGAGGGGCAAACCCTGTTACGGATATGTACAGCGCTTATGACTTTATGGTTGATTATGAGGCGGCCCGCGCAGTTTCTGCTGACCACATCGGTGTGGAGTATGAATTTATGCATCATCTTTGTGCTGCTGAATTCAAAGCGCTCGAAGAAAAAGATGAAGCGGCAGTACAAGAGCTTAGAGGAATTCAAAAAGAGTTTTTAAATAAACATCTTCTTCGTTGGGCCCCTATGTATTTGATAAACATGAAGTTTGAAGCAAGAACACCTTTGTATTTTGATGCGGCTGATATGGCTCTTGAATTTATTTTAAGCGACAATGAATACCTCAATGAAGAGTTAAGTGCATAAATGTCTTTAATCCATTTAGAGGCCAGTAAATGTGTTCGCTCTTTAAGTAAAGAGAGTGCGTGTAACAAATGTGAAATCATTTGCCCGACACAGGCTATCGTGATAGGAGATAATCCCCTTCCGAGCATAAACTTTTCATCTTGCGTCGGCTGCGGTGCCTGCCATGGAATTTGTCCGAGCGAAGCACTCGGCTTGGATGATTTTAACGCAACTGATTTTTTCTTTGATTTTATAGAAGATAAAGATAATTTAATCTCTTGTCGTAAAAATGTTCCCTGTATTTCAGCTTTAAGTATTGAGCATATTATCTCTATGGCGGTTTTAAAAAAAGAGATAGTCTTTGATATGGGTTATTGTCAAACGTGTGAAATAAAGTCCACATGCCAAGCCCAAATACTAAGAAACTACGAAGAAGCCGGTTATTTGCTCGAAGCTATGGAAAATGAAGCATGCATTAAGTTGGAAAATGTTTGTTATGAAGCACAGGTTGAAGGTGCCAACAGAAGAGATTTTTTACGCTCCATCAACCTGAGGGCTATTGCAAAAACAAAACACAGTTTTGAGCAGGAAGTAAAAAAAGCTACGGATGAGCTTGTAGAACATACTTTGAAAAAAGCAGATATAGCACTCTTAAAGCAAAAAAGAATTCCTCAAAAAAGAAAAATCTTTTTTACGGCGATAAAAAGAGTGGGCAAACCCTCACAGTTTCATATAGTGGATGCAAGAGAAGTGAGTTTTACGTCCCAAAAACTTATGGATGAAGAAACTTGTACTGCATGTCAAATGTGTTACAGAGTTTGTCCGACAGGGGCTTTGACCTCAGATATTAAGAATTCAAAGATTGATTTCGACCCATTTTTGTGTATAAAATGTCATGTGTGCCATGATGTGTGTGAACCAAATGCAATAACGCTCTCAAGTTCATACAATGTAAAAGAATTTTTTGAGCCTGCCGTTCAAAATCTTGTCTCTTTTAAAGTAAGAAGATGTGACGAATGTAATGTGATTTTTAGCACAAACTCCAGTGACAGGCTTTGTTACAGATGTAAAGCTGAAGATGAAGAGGCAAGAGAATTGTGGGGAATAAGCGATGATATGTAAAAAAGGATTTTTACGATGATGAATAATGCAAATGAAATATCTAAGCAAACCAAACTTTATGGTTTTATAGGGGAGCATGCAGGCGCAAGCAGATTTAGCGCAGTGCTCAATAAAATATTTAAAAAAAACAATACCGATGCGATGATGATACCTATGAATATTCGTGAGGATGATTTTTATTTTACCCTTAGCAATATGAAAAAATCACATGTAAACGGGGCTGTTATTTCCAATGAATATGTCTGTAATGTTGTAGATATACTCGATGATGCAAGCTCTTTGGTTCAAAGAAGCGGTATGTGCGATATCGTGTTTCGCGAGGGTGAAAAGCTCAGAGGTGATATCTACGGCATGAGAGTATTGCTTGAGTATTTAAAAGATTTAAATATTTCTAAAATAGCACTCCTAGGAACAACTCCACATGCCAAAGCTTTTTCATTCTTGGCATGTGGATTTGAAGTGAGTTACTTTAATGACAACCTTGAAGGGCTTATGCTCTTTAGTAATGAGGTAGAATTAAAAGATGCTGATTTAAACCGTTTATCAAGTGGTATGGATTCTGAGTTGTCTCATTTTGAGGCAGTTTTAGACTTTTCAAATATGAATAATTTAGCTATGATTACCAAACTGCCGGTTTTTAATTTTGACATGAAAAATGAAAAAGAGTATTCCGCACTCAAGACAAGGGCGAGTGAGCTTGGTGTTAGCTATACAAGTTACGACGATATAATTGAAAAACTAACAAATAAAGCGTATAAAGCTATACAAGGATAATTTATGAATAAAGATGATTTAAGCGATTTAAGAGCGGAGTTTGATAAATTTGTACATGAGAAGTGCTCACTTGACCCCGAATCCGGTGCGAATCAAAATCCAGATGCGGGCGACAAAGAGGATGAAGAAGCTGTTCCCCAGTTTGTGGATGCTCTCACATCAAAGCTTTTAGCGCCTGCACACAGCGGAGTGTATTTGTCTCGTTTAGATATTAAGAGAATTGCCGAAGCGATAGATGAGTCCATTCCTATCAAAGAACGTGTGAAGATGGTGAGAGCCTTATTTAGACATACAACAAAAAAAGAGTACCTCAAAGAAGCATTCACAGAAGTGGACAAACACATCAATGGGCGTATTCTTATCTATAAAGAACTCGCGGAGAACTTTCCTTCCTCAAAATCTATTTTTGATGAGCAAATTGCAAAAGCGCAAAAAACAATGCGAATGTTTCATACGATTATAGAAGATTTCCAAGAGATAGAGCCGACTTCAGACCCAATGTTTGTTTAATGAAATTTTGCAAGAGCAGCAAAGTCAATCTCTTGGATACTTTGCTCTTTTCTTTTTTTGTCCTCTTCATAACTTCCCGTACTAAAAATATATTCACTTTTGTTTAAAATACACCCTTTGATACCGGGTAAACAAGGTTTCATGAGAAGTTTGCACTCCCCTTTATAGTCATGCTGGCAGGTCCAACCCATATTTAAAAACCTTGCAGAGCCAATATGCCTTGCCAGATTACCGCACTTAGTATTCCCGCTGCAAATCCGGCAATAATATCATCGCCCATAACGCCGATGCCGCCTTTTGCTTCTCTGTCGATTCTGCCGATGATAGAGGGTTTTTTAATGTCAAAATATCTAAAAAGAGCAAAAGAGAGCAAGCTTTGTATTAAAAATCCATTGTGAAAATCAGAGACTTCATGGAGTCCAACGCTCAGGGCAGGCGCAACGCTCAGAGCAAACCACATGCCGGCCAATTCATCGATGACTATGCGTTTATCATCATGAATTCCGCTCATCTCTTCATATTGATTGATGGATTTAATGGCGATAACAGTGATGAGAAGTGAGGCTAAAAAAAGAGTTTGAGCATCAAAAGCAATTAATATCCACATGCCAAGCAGCAGGGCAACGATACTCCCCGCCGTTCCAGGTGCCTTTGGAGATAAACCGCTGTATCCTAATGTTATAAAAAACCAATTCATTTTTTTCCTTCGTATATTTTAGAAATTTGTAATTTTGATGTGCAAGTGTAGTCAAAGAGCGGTTAAATTCTACTTTACTAAATATTTTCAAAAAAATCATTCACTTCACACTCTAAAATATAAGCGATTTTCACAAGTTGTTCAACATTGAAATGTATATTATTGTAGTAAATTTCAGCACTAGAAATAGGTGAAACCGATTTATAGCCTAATGCATATGCTAATTTCAATTGAGATATATTTTTTAACTTTCTTATTCTGCTCACATTTTTACCAATATTTTTATGCAGTTGTTCAGAAAAGTCGTTTGGCAAATCATCAATATCTTTCAACGGTCACCCTAATATATTAGATTATAAAGTCTAATGTGTTAAGATATTTTTCTCAATCTAATATATTAGATTGCTTTTTTAAAACTAAGGAAATTCTTGATTAAAACTTTCGATAATAAAATAAATATTGTTGGCGATGATTTAAAAATTTCCATGACAAAAACAAGCAAACTCAGCGTTGCAGCGTCTATCTTTTCAATTTACGGATTTGAGTCTCTTAAAAAAGAGCTCGGTAAAATAGAAGAACTCCGTTTCATCTTTACAGACCCGACTTTTATGCAAATCGATGAAAAAGAAAAAAAAAGCAAACTATTTGCAATCAACACATCCAACAGAGAAAAATCCATAAGCGGTTCAGCGTTTGAGATAAATCTAAAAAACGAACTCAAAGGGCGGCATATTGCCAAAGAGTGCAAAGTTTGGTGCGAACAAAAAGTAAAGTTCAAATCTAACCGCGGCAAAAGTTCGATTCAGCCCATGTTTATACTTGAAAATACCAATGAAGAAAAGTCTGTTTATTTGGGAATGGATGAGTTTAGCAGTGCGGGATTTGGCTATAAAAAGGACAATTCCGCTCTAAGAATTATCAACAAAATCGAAGATACCACAACCACGAAAGAGTTTCTAAAAAGCTTTGATAAAGTCTGGGGCGATGAAAATATTTTAAAAGATATTACAAATGAAGTCATCGCTTACATAGACAATCTTTACAAAGAAAATGCACCTGAATCAATCTATTATCTTATTTTATATCAAATCTTCAATGAATTTTTGGAAGATTTGAATGAAGATGAACTTGCAAATGAAAAAACAGGTTTCAAAACTAGCATTATCTGGAGCATGCTTTATGATTTTCAAAAAGATGCAGTTTTAGGACTTATAAACAAACTTGAGAGATATAACGGTTGTATATTAGCCGACAGCGTTGGACTCGGCAAAACTTTTACGGCTCTTGGAGTAATCAAATATTATCAAGAGAGAAACAAATCTATTTTGGTGCTTTGTCCAAAAAAACTAGGCGACAACTGGAAAACATTTCTAAACAACTACGAAGACAATCCACTTTTAAAAGATAGATTTAACTATGCCGTTTTATATCATACCGACCTTTTACGGGATAAAGGATTTTCAAACGGCGTAGATTTGTCACGCATTCATTGGGCAAATTATGATTTGATAGTGATTGATGAATCGCACAATTTTAGAAATAACGATGCAAGAAAAGAGAAAACCACAAGATACCAAAAACTTCTTAGCACCATAAAAACGGGTGTTAAAACAAAACTTTTGATGCTCTCGGCAACACCCGTAAATAACCGTTTTAATGATTTAAAAAATCAACTCTCACTCGCTTACGAGGGTCATACACATTTAAAAGATGACAAACTTGGAGTGAGTAACTCCATAGATGCGATTTTGCGAAAAGCGCAGCTTACATTTAACAACTGGTCAAAACTCCCGCATGAGGCAAGAACGACAAAAAAACTTCTTGATGAACTTAACCTCAATTTTGACTTTTTCAAGCTCTTAGACTCCGTAACCATCGCACGAAGCAGAAGACATATTGAAAAATACTATGACATGCAAAGCATCGGTAAATTTCCTACAAGGCTAGCACCCCAAACCATACGAAGCGACATAACAGAACTCCAACATGTGATGAAAATCGATGCAATTTACAAAAAACTCTCAAGTTTTAACATGTCTGTTTACAGCCCGTTTGACTATATTTTGGATAGCAAAGTTGATTTTTACAGCAACCTTTACGACAACAAAACAGACAACAAAAGAGTTTTAAAACAAAAAAACAGAGAAAACAATCTCAAAATTTTAATGCGTGTCAATTTCCTCAAAAGGCTGGAGAGCTCTGTCGATAGCTTTAGAATCACGCTGGAGCATTTTGCTTCAAATATTCAACTTGTCAAAACAAAAATAGATGCGTTTGAAGCCACAAATGAGGGCTCTATTGAAGATATAAACTCCATGGAGCTTGAAGATATAGAAAATGAAGAGTGGCTTGATGATGATTTTAGCATAGGCAAAAAAGTAAAAATCAACCTAAGCGACATGAACACTTTAGGCTGGAAGCAAGATTTGCTTGAAGATTTGCAAATAGCACTTAGTATTTTAGAAGAGATGCAAAAAGTAACACCCTTGCATGATACAAAACTCAATATCTTAAAATCCAAAATCAAAGAAAAACTGCAAAACCCTATCAATAGCCGAAATAAAAAAATACTCATTTTTACAGCTTTTGCAGATACGGCAAACTACCTCTATGAAGAGCTAAAAGAGTTCAATCTCTCTTTAGGACTCCAAAGTGCAAAAATCACGGGAAGCAGTCTCAACAAAACAACACTTGGCATTCACAATGAATTTAATAATATTTTATGCCACTTCTCCCCGCTCTCAAAAAACAAAAGTCTCAAAGCAGATGAAAAACAGATAGACATTCTCATAGCCACCGACTGCATAAGCGAAGGGCAAAACCTGCAAGATTGCGACACTCTCATCAACTACGATATTCACTGGAACCCTGTGCGCATTATTCAGCGGTTTGGACGAGTTGACAGAATCGGGAGTAAAAACGAGTTTATTCAGCTTATAAACTTTTGGCCGCAAATCAGCCTTGATGAGTACATAAACCTTAAAAACAGAGTGGAAACCCGCATGTTTATGGTCGATACCACGGCAACGGGTGAAGATAATGTTCTCACGAACAAATCAAGCGAGATGGATTTTAGAAAAACACAACTGCAAAAGCTCCAAACCGAAGTGGTGGACATAGAAGATATTGAGAGTTCTATCTCCATAACAGATTTGGGGCTGAATGATTTTCGCATGGATTTGGTCAATTTTTTGCAAACAAAAGGCGACATAAAAGATGTGAGTAGCGGATTACATACTGTTTGTAAAAAAGATGAGGGCAAAAACATACATGAGGGAGTGATTTTTGTTCTTAAAAATATAAACAATGATGTCAACATAGACAACGTCAACCAACTGCACCCTTTTTATCTGGTTTATGTCGATAAAGAGGGCATAGTTAAATCAAATCATTTACAAGTAAAAAATATACTCGACACGCTAAGAGTTCTTTGCAAAGGCGAGGATGAACCTTTGCGAGAGGTTTACACTCGTTTTAACGAAGAGACAAAAGACGGTAAAGAGATGAATGTTTACTCAAATCTTTTAGGCGATGCTATCTCTTCCATCGTTGCCACAAAAGAGATGAGCGATATAGAGTCGCTTTTTAGCGGTGGAGCAACGACATTTTTGCAAAATGATGTGAGTGGATTAGATGATTTTGAACTCATAGCTTTTGTGGTTATTAGATGAGTTTTGCACTTCCAAAATCAACTTTAGCCGATAAATTTTTGCCAAAAAAAGTTTTTGAAGCCAAAACACCAAAAGGCAAAAAAGTTTTTAAAACTGTCGTCAAAATCACACTCACACATAAACTCTCTCCGCACACCATCAACATAGAAAAAACAGTAAAAGTGCCTGAAATACTTCTATTTGAAATAGTGTTACATGAAAAAAAGATACCAAAAAACGCCATCAAAGCCATAGATGCAATCATATCTCTGCCCATACTTTACAAGTTTGTGCATGAAGAGCATTTTTGTTTTGGTATCTCGTTACTTGAAGAGAAAAGGTACTTTTATTCAGAGTGGGATGAGGTAAAAGAGTTTAGTTTTAGCGACACTACTCTTGAAAAAGTGTATCAAAATATAGTCAAATCTTTTTTACATGTAAGCACGACAAAGGATTTTAAAGAGAGTTTAGCACTTGAGCAAAAAGTACAAACGCTTGGCAAAGAGATACAAGCACTAGAAAATAAAATCAAAAACGAGAAGCAGTTTAAAAAGCAGTTAGAACTCAGCCGAATACTCAAACCGCTTGAACAAGAATTTCAAAACTTACTAAAGGAAAATGATGCAAAAGATTAAAAAATTAGAGATGCAAACACCAAACAAAACTAATCGGCATGTGGAAATACTCAAGGAGCTATTTCCACATGCCGTGAGTGAAAGTAAAATAGATTTTGATTTGCTCAGACAAATACTCAGCGAGAGTATAGTCGAGGGCGATGAGGAGCGATACCGCCTTGACTGGGTGGGTAAAAAAGCCTCACTTCTCAAAGCAAACAGCAGTATAAATAAAACCCTGCGCCCATGCGTAAATGAGAGTGTCGATTTTGAGAACACGCAAAATCTCTACATCGAGGGCGATAACTTTGAAGTGTTGAAGCTTTTAAGTGAGAGTTACTTAAACAAAATCAAGATGATTTACATCGACCCGCCGTATAACACGGGCAAAGATTTTGTTTACCGTGACAACTTTACGCAAAGTAAAGCAGATTTTGAAGATGCGATTAGAATGAGAGATGAAGAGGGAAACAAACTCTTTAAAAACACGGACAGCAACGGAAGATTTCATAGCGACTGGCTGAGCATGATGTATGAAAGGCTTTTGGTGGCGAGGGATTTACTCAAAGAGGATGGGGTAATTTTTATAAGCATAGATGATAACGAAGTGCACAATTTGAGAAAGATTTGTGATGAGGTTTTTGGGGAAGGGAATTTTGTAGGGAATATTACTTGGGAAAAACGAACCAAAGCACAAAATACTCTTGATGCAAAAAATATGTTTCAATCTAAAACAGAATATATATTAACTTACAAAAAAAATATAAATAAAATTAGATTTAATTTAGAGGTGTCTGGTAATAAAAATTATGACTTGGACGATGAAAGAGGTGTATTTAGATATAAATTGATAGAGGAAATGTCTGCTCTAGGTATGAGAGGACGAGCTACCATGATATATCCAATTTTAGGAATTTTGCCAAATGAGAATAAACAATGGAAAGTTGGACAAGATACTATTAATGAATTCTTACTGAGAAATGATATTGTTAGAATTGATAATAAGGTTTTTTTCAAAATACGACCAGAAGATGAAGATATAAAAAAGTATTATCCTTTTTGGTCTCATTTTTTTAATAAAGAAGCTTACGGAACGGCAGAAACAGGAAAAACGGAATTATCGGAAACACTTGACACAAAAGAACATGATTTTGAAACAGTAAAACCTACGACATTAATCAAAAAACTATTATTTCATCTCCAAAACAATGACAATGAAATAATCCTCGACTTCTTCAGCGGTTCAGCCACAACCGCACATGCCGTCATGCAACTAAACTCTGAAGATGGCGGAAATCGTAAGTTTATCATGGTGCAACTCCCTGAAGCGACCGATGAAAAAAGTGAGGCTTTCAAGGCGGGATATAAAAATATTTGTGAGATAGGCAAAGAGAGAATCCGCCGTGCGGGAGCTAAAATAACACAAGAGATTGCTTCGGCAAAGCCTCGCAACGACGAAATGAAGATTGCTTCGGCAAAGCCTCGCAATGACGGCAATCTTGACATCGGCTTTAGAGTTCTAAGACTCGACACCACAAATTTCAAAGATGTTTATTATCATCCAAACAATCTTACACAAAAAGATATTTTTGACTTTCAAACAAATATCAAAGAAGAGAGAACCGACCTAGATTTGCTGTTTCAAATAATGCTCGACCTCGGCATAGAGCTTTCACTCAAAATAACACCCCAAACAGTGGAGGGCACAAAACTCTACCTGCTAGAAAACAACGAACTCATAGCATGTCTTGAAGACACTATCTCACAAGCTGCCATCCAAGAGATAAAAAAACTCAAACCCTACCAAGTCGTTCTAAAAGACGGCTGTTTCGCAGATGATAACGACAAGATAAATGCTTTGCAAGAGTTGGCAAGTGTTACAACTGTATCGGTTATATAAAAGAAAAAATTAAGAATTTTTTAGAGTGATTTAGACACTCTGCAAGATACAGAGCGTGACCCGAAGGTAATTATGGGGATGATTGTAACAAATCAATATTATAAAGTCAAGGAAAATTTTATGAAGTTTCAGTTTAAAACACAAGCATATCAAAGCGATGCGGCTGGGGCAGTTGTGGAACTGTTTGAGGGGCAAAGCAGAGGTGTGAGAGAAGATATTAGTGAGCGAAAAATCATTGAAACGGGTTTAATCAAAGAAGAGCAAATCATCAAAAGATTTTCAAATAAAGAGCTTGAACCACATCTTGACATGTTGGCAAATATCCAAAAAGTGCAAAAAAAAGATGAACTCTTAAAAATGAGCGTGGATATGAAAGCCAAACTTAATTTTAGTGTCGAGATGGAGACGGGAACGGGAAAAACTTTTGTTTATACCAAAACTATTTTTGAGCTTCATAAACGCTATGGCTGGAGCAAGTTTATCATCATCGTGCCTAGTATCGCCATTAGAGAGGGTGTGCATAAATCTTTGGAGATTACGGCGGAACACTTCAAACTGAAGTATGGCAAAAAGATTCGTTATTTTATCTACGACACAAAAAACAGCTCAAACCTTACAAATATAAGCACTTTTGCAAATAGTAGCGAGATAGAAGTTATTATCATGAACTTTCAAGCATTTGCAACCGCTTCGTCTGAGAGTCGAAAGATTTATGAAAAGCAAGACAGCATGCAGTCTCGTCGCCCCATAGAAGTCATAAGCGGTACAAAACCCATCCTTCTTATAGATGAACCCCAAAGACTGGGGAAAACGGCCCAGAGCAAACTACAAGAGTTTAAGCCCCTCTTTACTCTGCGATACAGCGCAACACACAAAGAGGATTTTCATAAGATTTATAGACTGGATGCCATTGACGCATATAACCAAAAACTGGTCAAAAAAATCTCCGTAAAAGCCATAGATGTCAAAGGTGAGAGTGCAACGGGTGGATATGTCTATTTTGATACCATTGTTTTGAGTAAAGAGAAAAATCCACATGCCGTGCTTGAAATAGATGTGAAACTTAAAGAGAGCATTTCAAAAAAAATAGTTCGTGTCCATGAGGGGGATAATCTTTTTAAACTCTCAAACGAACTGAGTGAGTATAGCGATAATTTTGTAGTGGCACAGATAAACGGCTTTGAAAATAGCATACGATTTTTGAATGGTGTCAAACTTCAAACGGGCGAAGTGAACGGTTCGGTTGGCGAAAAACATCTTAGACGCATTCAAATAAGAGAAACAGTGCGAAGCCATATCAAAAAAGAGAAAGAGCTATTTCAAAAAAATATCAAAGTTTTGAGCCTCTTTTTTATCGATGAGGTCGCTAAATATAGAGTATATGATGAAAACAAAACGCTTATAAAAGGGGAATATGAAGAGATTTTTGAAGAGGAGTACGCGAAAGTTTTGGAAGAGGAGCGAACACTTTTTGATGAAAAATATTTTCAGTATGTAGATAGTTTTTCTGTAGATTCCATTCATAAAGGCTACTTTTCTATCGACAAAAAAGGGAGACCGCTTACAAAAGAGAGTGAGATTTCAAACGATGTGCGTGCGTATGATTTGATTATGAAAGAGAAAGAAAAACTGCTCTCTTTTGCTGAACCTACACGGTTTATATTTTCACACTCCGCACTCAAAGAGGGGTGGGACAACCCCAATGTGTTTCAAATATGTACACTCAAACACTCAAACTCTAGCGATAGCAAAAGACAAGAGATAGGGCGAGGGCTTAGGATTTGTGTCGATAAAGACGGCATAAGGCAAGATGTCAGTCTTTTGGAGAGTGCATTTTTTGAGGTAAATAATCTCACAGTCATTGCAAGTGAATCGTACGAAGAGTTTGCAAGTACCTTACAAAAAGAGATTTTGGAGAGTTTGAGCCGTGAGACAAAAATAACCGTAGAAGTTTTAAGCAAAATTACACTTGCAAACAAAAAAGGGGAAAAACTAAAAATTGATAAAACTTTGGCGGCGGCACTTGTAGAAGATTGGAAGAAAAAAGGGTATATCGGCGAGGATGAGTTTATCACGCATAAAGCTATACAAGATTTTAAAAACGATGATTTTGAAGTGTTGCCTCAGTTCGCGGGATTTGAAAAAGAGCTGGGAGAGCTGGTGAAAAAAGCAAGCAGCAGCGTGGTTGTAAAAGGGATGATAGGAAATGAAAAAGCTATCAGCGAAATGACGCTCAAACCAAATGAAAATTTTGACAAAAAAGAGTTTCAAGAGCTTTGGAAAAAGATAAATGCACAAGCGACTTATAAAATCAATGTTGCAAGCGATGAACTTATAAAAAGCAGTGTAGAAGCCATACATCAGACACTTGAAGTGACAAAAGTAAAAGTGCATATCGCCTCTTCTTCTCAAAAAGAGAGTCTCAAAGTGGATGATTTGGCAAAAGAAAAAAGCATGATGCAAGAGGTGCAAAACAGTTATGAGTCGGTGAGTTATGAGCTTGGAGCGACAAAGTATGATTTGGTCGGCGAAGTAGTCAAAAATACGCAACTTACCAGAAAAACAATTGTCGCAATTTTGAGCGAAATAAGAGAAAATAAGTTTGCTATGTTTAAGACAAATCCTGAAGATTTCATCATAAAAATTACCAAAATCATTAATATGCAAAAAGCAAAAATGTTGGTAAGCGGCATAAAATATTTCAAGTCAGATGCAGTGTATGAGACGGATATTTTTACGATACCGCATTTTAAATGTAACCTTGCAACGGATACCATAGAGGTTAAAAAACATATTTATGATTATCTCAAATCAGATTCTGGAGTGGAGAGAGATTTTGCAAGAAACATGGATAGCGGGCAAATCGTTGTGTATGCAAAACTGCCAAATGATTTTAAAATACCCACACCGATGGGAAATTACAACCCTGATTGGGCGGTTGTTTTTGAGAGAGCGGATAAAAAAAATATCTATTTTGTGGCGGAGACAAAGGGAAATTGCGATGCCTTGCAACTCAAAGGCAGTGAAGATTTAAAAATCCAATATGCTAAAAAATATTTTGAGTGTTTAAATGATGCGAGTATCACTTATGATTGTGTGAAAGATTACGGGGAGTTGATGGATAAAGTTTTAAGATGATTTACTAGTTACAAAGCAACTCTCTGCAGAAGTAACTAGTTGGATTTGGCATAATTAACCCTATGTCAGTGATGTTGTTTGATAGAGTTTCATTAATTCTAAATAAAAATCTTTTTCTGTGTGCTCTTCTAAAAGCCCTTCAACAGGTAAGAGGTCATAATAGATTTTCCCCAAATTTCTAAATCTGTTTGGAAGCAGTTTTGATAAAACAAAAGATGAAATTTCTTTTCTCATTAAAACAGCAGGCGGTAAAATTCCTAATTGTAAGAGTTCCAAAATCGAGTCTGCGTGGTATGAGATTTGATGATGCTGTCCATGCGGACAGGTGTTTTTGCTTACAAGCGTGGTGCATTTGTCACAGTAAACATATTCGCTTGCTATTTGCATCTCTATGTCAATACCTATGACTCTGTCTATAATTGATTTATTTGAATTACAATCATAAAACATTCCCAATCCTGCGTGATTTCTTCCTACCGTGAGTCTGTCGCAGCCATAATTTCTTGCAACAATCGCATCAATAATGATTTCATTGTAACCTGCAAAAATATAGCTGTTTTCAAGCGGCACTATCACTACCCTGTTTTTTGGAAGGTAATTATTGACAAAAAACTCTAGGGCCTCTTTTCTAATTTCAAAACTCAGGTTTGTGTTTGCATAGGGCTTTAATAAAAAAATAACCAGCAAATCCGTCGTATCCAAAGTTTGTCTAATAAGACGCTCATGCGCCCTATGTAAAGGGTTTGCCGCCATGACCAAAGAGGTGGTATGATTTGCACCTATTATATTTTTTGCTTCATCAATTGTTTGTTTGTTTTTATTGGGTTTGCTGTTGATAAAGTTATATTCACCGCTGAGTGCCCATGACCCAAGCCTTTTTCTTGTAGCCAATACTCCAGGATGTGTTAAATCATCGGTACCGTAAATGTGTTTTGTTCTCTCGCTAGGGTCAATCTGAAAGGTTTCATCTACGATAAGGGTAGCATATTCTTCCCCCTCGCAAATGATGGTAATCTCTTCCCCTTTTTCCAGAGACTCGATAAGTTCTTGATTTTTTTGTCCCGATGGAGCCAAAATAAACGGAAAAGGAAAGGTTTGCCCATTAATAAGACCCGTCTTTAAAACATTTTCACTCTCTTGTTTTCCCATCAATCCTGTGACGGGATACAAAAGACCATTCTTCACCAACTCCAAAGCCGAAGCGGCTTCCTTATCTATATAAAGGGTTTTATTTTTTCTTGATGATGTCATATTTTTTTCGTTTTTCCCATAAACTTTTACGAGATATTCCTAATTTTTTAGATAATTCGGTGTCCGGAAATTTAGCTTGATAATTTAAAACTATAAATTTTACATAATCTTCAATCGGCAAAATATCACCCTGCTCGAAAATGTTATTATCGCTTTTAATTTCTATTACCTTATATTTTATATCGTCTATTTTGTCCGTACTCGCCACAATCGCCTGTTTATCTGCGATAAGTTCACAAAAAGCCTTTCTGTCACTTTTTTTAAGAGTGTGAAAATCTATAATGTAAATGATAGCATTTTGAGTAAAAGAGTTGATTTCGCTCATCGCTTTTGCGTCGGTTAACGTCACAAAGTGTATCGGCAGATTTCTCTTATTTGCATGTTTAAAAGCAAAAGCGTCCGAATACTTTTGAAAGCTCGATGAGATGAAAACAGGAAGTTCTACATTGAGATGTTCATGCTCATGTGCAATAGTCGAAAAATTATGAGTTAAATACTTCTCGTATGCTTCGTTTCTTTTTTTGAGTTTTTCATAATCTTGATAATGATCTATTTTTCTAATAAGCTCTTCTATCATAAAAGGTTTCAAAATATAATCTTTCGCACCTGCACTCAGTGGTTTTGAAACAGTATCGTTACTGATGTAAGAAACCATAAGTAAGACAATGGACTTTTTAAATGTTTCGATGACGGGAATAAAATCCTGCCCATTGATATTTGTAGATAATAAAACCACATCATAGTTCGTGCTTTTTATCGCATCTCTCGTTGATGTACACATCTCACAAACATGCCCTAATTCGCCCAGTTTTGTAGCTATACTTTGTGCTAAATAAACTTCATTTTCTATAATTAGTATTTTCAAATTTTTGTCCAATCAAAATATTTTAAATTTGCATTTGCAATCACTCCAACTCCCTCGCTTCGGCCGATAAAACCAAGTCTTTCCGTGGTTGTTGCTTTTATGTTTACTCTTGAACTTTCACAGCCTAAAATTTTAGCAAGCTTTTTTCTCATTTGTAATTTGTAATTTCCTATTCTTGGTGTTTGTGCAGCGATGGTTATGTCTATATTAATAATCACAAAACCAAAGTTGTTTAGCTTTAGCACTACTCTTTCAAGCAGTGTTTTTGAGTCTATCCCTTTGTACTGATTGTCATTGTCCGGAAACATCATCCCAATGTCTCCCATCCCCGCAGCGCCAAGGAGGGCATCAATAAGTGCATGAATCGCAACATCCCCGTCACTGTGCGCTTTAAAGCCAAAGTCGGAATTTATTTTAACTCCCCCAAGAAACATCTCCCCTTTGTCATCAAAAGCATGAACATCAAATCCTGTTCCGCTGAGTATATCGGAAGAGGGAGGGGCCAAGCAGGGCAGATTGTTTAAATCTTTTATGTAAGTGATTTTATGTGCGTCTTCTTCGCCCCTAGTAAACTCTCTGGTGCCTCCGTAGGCGACAATCGCACTGCTTTCATCCGTAAACTCTTCGTGCGAATTTAAAGCATGTTTCAAAATAGAGGTTCGTGAGAGCTGAGGTGTTTGAATTCTTTTTACTTTGTCTCTGTCAATAGTCGTATTTTCATATACGATGGTATCGTTCACATTTAAAAAAGGAACTATACAGTCGCTATTGCCTTGTTTGGAGATGATTTTATTTAAAAAATCTTCACTGATGCAGGCTCTTGCGATATCGCTGACTAAAACATATTCGGTGGAAACTTCATGGAGTGCATTTTTCAAAGATGCTTGTCTGGTGCTTCCCCCCTCTACGAAAGTGTAAGAGGAATAATTTTTCATAAATTCTATATCATCACTCGAAGATGTAACAATAATTTTGTTAAAAAGTTCCGTTTGTGCCAGTCTGTCGGCTACAAACTGCCATAAAGGCTTGTGCTCTATTCTGAGCCACTGTTTTTTAACATGGAGGCCAAAACGGGTAGAACTCCCGGCGGCAAGCAAAACAAGTGTTAAATTTGACAAACAAACCCCTCTCGCTAAAGTGTTACGAAATTATACATAGACAAAGCTTTTTTTTATCTTGAAGGGATAAAATAGTTTATATAATTTCAACTTAATTGGCTAAAATGATAACTCAATTATTTGACTTAATAAAACTTTAACTTTTTTTGATTATATTTCCAACACTTAATATATTTTAAAAATATGTGTATAAGTACAAAAGAGTTTTAATTTATACTGAAATTTTAGGAGAAAAACTATGAGAACTTCATGGGTAGAAGAGCGTAAAGAGCATCCTGTTAGAACACAGATGTACTACGCTAAGCAAGGCATTATCACGCAAGAGATGGAATATGTCGCAAAAATAGAAGATTTGTCTCCTGAACTTGTTCGTAGTGAGATTGCTCGGGGTAGATTAATTATCCCGGCGAATGTTAATCATTTATCATTGGAGCCTATGGCAATCGGTATCGCTTCTAAATGTAAAATCAATGCAAACATCGGCTCATCCGCAATCGCATCCGATGTTCAGGGTGAAATTGAAAAAGTTCAAGTTTCTCAACACTATAAAGCCGATACTGCTATGGATTTATCGACAGGCGGGGATTTGGATGAGATTAGAAAAGCAGTTATTGCAAACTCTAAAATTCCAATAGGCACCGTACCAATCTATCAAATCCTTCACGATGTAGGAAACAAAATAGAAGACTTGAGCATAGAAGTTATGCTTGAAGTGCTTGAGCGTCAAGCACTTCAAGGTGTGAGTTACTTTACTATTCACGCCGGTTTTTTACTCTCAACGATGCCAAAAGTTGCAAAAAGAAAGATGGGTATCGTGAGCCGCGGCGGTTCGTTAATGGCTGCTTGGATGATGCACTACCACAGAGAAAATCCTTTTTATACAGCCTTTGATGATATTTTAGACATTTGTGCCAAATACGATGTTTCCTTGTCGTTGGGAGATTCGCTTCGCCCAGGATGTTTACACGATGCATCAGATGATGCGCAGTTGGGTGAGCTTAAGGTTCTTGGAGAGCTTACACTCAGAGCGTGGGAAAAAAATGTTCAGGTTATGATTGAAGGTCCGGGGCATGTTCCTCTAAACCAAATTGAGCGCAATATGAAGATTCAGAGAGAGCTTTGTCATGAAGCGCCTTTTTATATACTTGGTCCCTTAGTTACGGATATCGCCGCAGGATATGACCATATATCTTCGGCGATCGGCGCTGCCGTAGGCGGATGGCATGGAGCGAGTATGCTTTGTTATGTTACGCCAAAAGAGCATCTGGGCTTGCCAAATGCGGCAGATGTACGTGAGGGAATTATTGCTTATAAAATTGCTGCACATGCTGCTGATATCGCAAGAGGTCGCAAGGGTGCGCGAGATATAGATGATGAGATGAGTGATGCCCGTTACTCTTTTAACTGGGAGAGACAATTTGAGTTAGCGCTTGACAGTGAAAGAGCGAGAGAATATCACGATGAAACACTTCCTCAGGATGTATTTAAAGAGGCAGAATTTTGTTCTATGTGCGGACCTAAATTTTGTTCATATAAAATAACACAAGAAATTATGAGTAATCCCGAAGGGATTGCAAAAATAGCAGAAGAGGCAAGAATTGCAGAAGAAGCCAGAAAAGCTGGCTGAAATTAACTTTAAAATTACGTAAAATTGATAAGAGACAATTTTTGTCTTATTTAATTATGATAAAGTTATGAAAAATTTATAAAGGCTAATAATGACTGAAGAAATTGTAAAATCGGCACTTTCAAAAGTTCTTTATCCGGGTTTTACCAAGGATATCGTTACTTTCGGATTTGTAAATAATATAGTAATAAATGGAAATGATGTAAGTTTTAATGTGGAGATAACTTCAAGTGCTCCGGAGGTTGCTCAGCAGATAAGTGATGATGCAGTTGCAGAGTTAAAAGCAGTAGGTGCCGCAAACGTGTCCGCAAATGTACGCTCTCCTAAAATGCCAAAAGAGAGTTCATCTCGCGGAAAAAATATTGCTCCGCAAGTGAAAAATTTTTTAATGGTAAGTTCGGGCAAGGGTGGAGTCGGTAAATCAACGACATCGGTGAATATTGCTATCGCGCTTGCCGCTCAGGGAAAAAAAGTGGGTCTTTTGGATGCGGATATTTATGGTCCGAATATTCCTCGTATGATGGGAATATCAGATATTAAACCAGAAGTGAACGGGAATAAAGTTCTTCCGATTAAAGCGTACGGAATTGAGATTATGTCTATGGGTTCTTTGATGGAGCCGGGGCAGTCTTTAATTTGGCGCGGGGCTATGATTATGAAAGCGATTGAGCAGTTCTTAAGAGACATTTTATGGTCTGAGCTTGATGTTTTAGTTATCGATATGCCTCCTGGAACCGGTGATGCACAGCTTACTTTGGCTCAAAGTGTTCCCGTTACGGTCGGTTTGACCGTGACAACTCCACAAGGTGTTTCGTTAGATGATTCTCGCCGTTCTTTGGATATGTTTAAAAAATTACATATTCCAATAGCCGGTATTATTGAAAATATGAGCGGATTTATTGCTCCCGATACAGGGGTGGAGTACGATATTTTCGGAAAAGGAACCTCGACTCCTATGGCAAATGAATTTAACACTAAAATTATTGCCGAAATCCCTATCGAGCCTGCAATCAGAACAGGTGGTGATGAAGGAAAACCTATCACTTTTGTATCTCCAAACTCTGAGAGTGCAAAACGCTATATGGCTGCCGCTGAGTCTATCTGGGCGACAATAGAAGAGATTAACGCAAACGGCGGAGTTGACAATCAGGCAGTTCAGCCAACAACAGCTCCGGGTGTAAGCGCTTGTTCAACTGCTGCTGCTCCAAAACAGCAAGCTCCTCAAAAAAGTGATTCAGGATGTGGTTGTCACTAAGGTGACACCCGCATAAAAATATCTGCGTTTCGTTCCACATGCCGCGCGCGGCATGTGGAACGAAACTTTAAAACTCTTCGCCGCTAAACATCTCTGCCTTAAATTCAACTATCTTATTTCTTCCCGTATTTTTAGCACTGTATAAAGCTGTATCTGCATACTTGATACATTTCCAAATGCTGTCTCCATCACTAGGAAATTTAGCTATACCAATACTGATGGTTTTTTGCATTGTTTCGCCGACTCCTACATCAAAGATGAGATTGCCAAAACCGGAATGGATTTTTTGTGCTACTTTTAAACTTCCCTCATCATTCGCATTATGCAACATTAAAACAAACTCTTCGCCGCCGTAGCGTATTGCCAAATCTGATTCGCGAATATTTTCTTTTATCACACCTGCTAAGGCTACTATCACTTTATCTCCAACATCATGCCCGTATGTATCGTTCACCATTTTGAAGAAATCTACATCCAGCATCATTACGGAATAGGTGTCTTTTGACCTGCTTGCCTGACTCATTACCTGGTCTATAAACTCTTCTAAAAATCTTCTATTGTAAAGCCCGGTCATCCCGTCTCTTAGAGATGTGTCGCGTAGCTTGTCCATAAGCAATTTACTTTCTATGACGGGTTTTGCAGCTTCTATATAATTTTTAATGCTTGTAGCTTGCATACTGATTTTATTTAACTCGGCTTCAGTGTTTGTTGTGATTGATAAAACTAAAGAAGCATCATCGTTGATTGTAAAGGGGATGCATATGTATTTTAATTCTTTTGCATTGCATGTTTGACAGAGATTCACAAACTCAGTGGAAATTACATCTGTTTTTGTTCTGTATGCCCTGCAAAGAGAAGAGTCTTTATTGATAAACTCATGACAAATGCTTTCACCATGGCTGATATAGATTAATTTTCTCTCCATTGTTGTATTATTTATTTCGTAAAATGCAAAATGGCTCAGCTGGTATTTAAATTTTAAAACATCAATAATTCTTGAATAAACATCATTTTTTGTTAAATCAAGCTCTATCGTTTTTTTAAATTTATAGATATCGGAAAGTTCGCTTATTATTGTTTTTGCTTCATACAGAGGGTCCGATGAAGAGGTGCATCCTTGAGGAATGAAAGTTGCGAGATTATATTTTATATCACCGAAAGTTTCTTGCATTTTTCTAAAGAGGGTGTTCATCTGATCAACGATACTTTTTCCGTCTCCCTTTACGGTAGTTGAAAATGTATGTGTAAAATCGCCACGGTATGCTTTTTTTATTCCAGTTTGCAAATTTGTAAAAAGTTTCATGTAAGGGGTAACATAATAATTTATAAGAAAGAGTGCCACAATTATAAAAAGAAGATTGATTCCAAGGATTTTTAAAATAGTGAAAAATCCGCTGCTTCTCATCGCGCTGATGTCAAACTCCATACTCACGGCACCAAGGGTGTCTCCCATCTTTACGTCATGACAATTCAAACAGTTTGAAGTTCCCGATGTTACATCCGCTTTATAAGGGATGGTGATTCTTAAAAGAATATTCTCAGTTTCTTCGGTAATTTGCTGAAGCACATTTCCTGTTTTAAGAACTTGCGAATCTATCGCGTCTCGGACAGATTCGCTGTGAAAACCGTCTCCGTATTGCTGTATAACATTTTCTGAACGTACAATCCAGAGTGATTTAATGGAACGGTTTGTAGATATCTGGTCTAAAAAGTATTGTCTTTTATCCATAACCCCATTTACCATGTGGGCAGTTAACCCGTCTCTTACAATGTTTGCCGCCATTTTCGATTTTTCAATAGCGCTGTTAATGCTGTATTCTCTGAAGTTAAGAGAAACATTAATGATTGTTGCCACGGCCAAACCAAGCAACATAAAAGATACGATAAGAAGGAGTTTTGATTTTGTTTGCATGAAAATTCTCTTTAAAAATATGATTTATAATAATAACTAATAAAAAATAAATTTAAAGTGAAAGTGTTATAAAACTTTTTTTATAATTATTCTACCGTAACGCTCTTTGCAAGATTTCTCGGCATATCCACATCATTCCCGAGTCTGACTGAAATTTCAAGTGAAAGAAGCTGAAGGACAATCATCATTTCAAAAAATTCCAACATATAATCGCTGTATGTAGATATTTGTATAAAATCATCTGCCTTATCAAATTCTATGGGACTGATGGCGCAGATGGTAGAATCTCTTGCGCTCAACTCTTCAACATTGCTTTTTGATTTTTCATAGAGCATGTGCTGAGGAAGCAGGGCTATGGTGAAAAGTTCAGGGTCTGCCAAAGCGATAGGTCCATGTTTCATCTCCCCCGATGGATACCCCTCGGCATGAAGATATGAAATCTCTTTTAACTTCAAAGCACCTTCTAACGCAAGCGGAAAAAATATATCACGCCCGATAAAGAAAAAGCCATGCCCGTGCAAGTATCTTTTTGAGAGTCTTTTAATTTTTTCGTGCATGCTATCTGTCACCTTAAGCGATGCAGGAACTTCTCTTAAAAGGGTTATTTGTTTGGCTATTTCATTTGCATCCAAAGAGTTTCTAAGTTTAGCCACATAAAGGCTCAGCATCCAAAAAACTGCAATCTGTGTTGCAAAAGCTTTTGTCGATGCCACTCCTTTTTCTATACCGGCTCTTGTTAAGATACTTGCATCTGCCAAGCGAACCATGGAGGAGTTGTCAACGTTGCAGATAACGAGAGTTTTAAGTCCTGCCTCTTTTGCCATTTTGAGCGTTTCCAAAGTGTCGGCAGTCTCACCGCTTTGTGAGATAACAATGAAAAGTGTATCTTTTGACATAATAGGGTTTCTGTATCTGAACTCACTCGCTATCTCTACTGAAGTTTTGATTTTTGAGTATCGCTCAAAAAGGTAGGTCGCACTGAGTGCGGAATGATAAGAAGTTCCGCATGCACAAAGTTTTATCTCGTTGATTCCATGAAAAAGTTCAGCATCCAGTTCGTCAAAAAGCACCTCTTCGCTGCCTAATCTTCCCATAAGCGTATCTGCGATTACCGTGCTTTGCTCATAAATCTCTTTTTCCATAAAAAATCTGTATCCGTCTTTTTGGGCAGAGAGTTTATTTTGTGAAAGTTTGGAAAAAACAGGCTGTCTATTATTTCCTATTTTGTCAACAATCACTATTTCATCCGAAGTTACATAACCGTACTCACCGTCTTCAAAGTAGTTTACTTCCGTGCAATGCCCGATAAGAGGAGTATCTGAAGATGCAAAATATTTTTCATTTTCACTATTTATCCCCACAAGCATAGGGGAGCCTTGTTTTGCAAAAAAGATAGTATTTTTTTCATCTTTGGTGACTAGCAAAATAGCGAATGCTCCCTCTAGCTCTTTTACGGTTTTGGCAAATGCTTCAAAAGCATCCGAAGATGATTTCAGGTTTTTCTCAAACTGATGAACAATTACTTCCGTATCTGTTTGGCTTAAAAATACAACACCCTCGCGCATTAACTCTTTTTTCAGCTTGGCATAGTTTTCTATGATTCCGTTATGGACAACATAAGAGCTTTGTCCTAAGTGAGGATGCGCGTTTAGCTCTGTCGGCTTTCCGTGTGTTGCCCAGCGTGTATGTCCGATGCCCGCCGCAAACGTGTCTGTTATAAAATCTTTTGTTTTTTCTTCAAGATTCACAAGCTTTCCTACTGCTTTAAAGCTGTTAAAACCGTTTTCCTGAAGTATGGCGATTCCAGCTGAGTCGTACCCTCTGTACTCCAGCTCTTTAAGCCCTTCCAATAAAATTTCTTTTGTGTTTTTTTTACCTAAATATCCAACGATTCCGCACATATGCTGCCTTTTAAAGTTTTAGTTTGTGAGTAGTTTATAAATTTTGTCCGTATTATTGCATATCTCGTTTTGTTTTTCCATTAAAAAGCTGTCTCTTACTTTGTATTTCGTACTGTGAATTTTTGCTGTGACAATGTTAATGCGCAACTCTTCAAAACAATTCATAATGTAAGCCAGAAGCCCTTTTTGGTTTGTGGTGTTTATCATCAGCTCGGCGTGGGTGAGCGAATGTTCACAGTCTATGCTTATCTCATTTTTTTTGATAACAATATTTTTTAGTTCCACATGCCGAGTCATATCAAAAGCATTCTCTACAATTTCTTCTATCAGGATGAGCTCGTTTCCTTCGACAAACTCCGTAAAATCTATTCTAAAATATTTGACACCGTCAAAAAGCGTAAGAATTTCCATGGAGCGTACATCAAGGCGGCTGAGTGAGGCTAACAGATAGCCGACATTGAGCGGAATTCTTCTAAAAATTTCTATGCTCAAATAGGTAGTGCTTTTTACATTGTAGCTGTATTCTTTTGTGTCGTTTGCTTTTTTTGCTATGGTTATAATCTCTTGAGGCAGATGTTTAAAGAAAAAGAGATTGGATTCAATGCGTAAAATTTTTGTTTGCAGCAATTTTGGCAATATTTTAAACTCTTCGAGATTTTGAACTTTTTTTTCTATATTTATTCTTTTTGTAGCGTCTGTTATGCGGTTGCTGTTTTGGGAAACTTCCAGCGCCCCCGTGTATAAATCATAAAGCAGTTTGGAGTTAAAGGAGTTGTACGTATCTCCCGCAACTCCGTTCATATCTGCATAGGTGAGGATATATAAGAGTTTGAGATTTTTAGAATCTTGAATATTTGACATAAACTTATAGAGAGTTTTTTCATTATGAATATTTTCTTTAAAGGCTACGCTGCTCATTAAAACATGGTGTTTGATGAGCGTTGAAGCACGGTAAATAAGCTCCTCTTTGAGTTTGATATGTTTTGCAAAAGGGATGATGATTTTTGAACCGATTTCACTGTGGTCCTGTTTGCGACCTTTGCCCGTATCATGAAAAAGTACGGTTATTTTTAAAAGAAGTTTTTCATCGTAGGAGAGTTCGTCGTGGAGTTTTTGTATAAAAGGGTCTTTTATATTTTCAAGCGCTTCAACACATTTGATAGAGTGCAAATCCACTGCAAACGTGTGATAACCGTCAAACTGCGGAAGATGCAGAACCTTTCTAAAATTGGAAAACAGGAGATGGAGTATTCCCGCATCATAAAAAAGTTTCAAAAAGCAGTACATATTTTTTTTGGCAAAGAGCTCTTTGATAAGAGTATATGTTTTGCTTTGTTTTGGCTGGAGAATTTTTGCATTTGTAAACAAAAGCAGGAATCCTGCATCAAAATTATAGTTTTTATCTTGAAGCGACACCAAGAGCTCAAGCAGAGGGTTGATAGGGGTAACTTTTAGATTATAAGATGCATAAAGTCTTCCTTCAAGCTCATAAATACCCTTTCTGAGACGATTTTTTCTAAACTTGCTTACATTACGCAGGTCTACCAAGTAAGGGCGCACCATTTTTTTAACAAAAATTTGACTAAAATTGTTGATTCTCCATTGCGCTTCTAAAACTTTGGGAGCCATTTTAGCCGCATCTTTAAAGCCGAGCATTTGCGCTACTTGCGGCATGTACTCCAGTAAAAGCCTGTCCTCTTGTTTTCCTGCAATGAGATGAAGCGCACTTCTTACACGAAACAGAAGTTCTAAGGCTATACGGTAATTTTTATACTCTTCATCTGAAAAGAGAATCTGACTTAATTCTCTTAGATTTCCTACCCCGTAAATAGTGAGGGCAAGCCAAAAAAGAAGTTGGCTGTCTCTAAGACCTCCGACACTCTCTTTAATGTTTGGCTGCATGGAAACAGGATATTTTTTTCTCCGTTTTACGGCCTCTTCCACTTTGGCGAGTATAAACTCTTTTTGCTCAAACAGACGGATTTTATTTAATTCCTTTTGTGTTGCATGCCAAGTAAAAGGGGAACCCGTAATAAGCCTTGACTCTAGCAAGGATGTTCGTATGGTGATGTCTTGCGTACTAGCTTGAAACAAATCTCCCGTTTCATGCACTCTGTGACCGAGTTTCAGTCCCGCGTCCCAAGCAAGATAAAGCAGTTTTTCTATGATGAGCGAAGTGTTGTAGCCTTCAACTTTTTCATAAACTAGAAGCAGGTCGATGTCGCTATGGACGCACAATTGCTCTCTTGCGTAACTCCCAAGCGCAACAACGGCTATGGGGATGGAGCTTCTCATAGGTATGTAGTTTCCAAAAACGCGTCGAAGAATTGTTTTGTACATCAAAGAGAGGATAAAATCAAGTTTTTTTGTATGTTTTACTAAAAAATCTTTCCCCTGCGTGCTTTGAAAAAGCTCCGGCAAAGATGTTTTGTATTCATTAATGTAAGCTTTAAAGAGTTTTGAGAGTTCAAAGTCCGAACCATTTTTTTCTATAATATTTTCTATTTGTAATACTAAATCCACACTGAGAATCCTGAAATGATTTTTAGCATTATAGTGTAGTTGTATAAATTAGATATAATTCCCGTGATTATAAAAAGGGCAATTATGAATGTAACAGAGAAAATATTATCAGGTGCACGTATCGATTTTGATGAGGCTTTGAGCCTTTACGAGATGGATTTTTTTGAGTTAGGCGAGTTGGCTGACGCAAAAAGAAAGGCGCTTCACGGCAAAAAAACATATTTCAATATTAACCGCCATATTAATCCTACAAATGTTTGCAAGGATGTGTGTAAATTTTGTGCTTACAGCGCAACAAGAAAAAATCCAAATCAGTACACAATGCGCCATGAAGAGATAATGGACATAGTAAAAGAGATAGACTCCCGCCAAGCCACAGAGGTGCATATCGTCTCCGCACATAACCCAAATACGGGCTTGGAATGGTATTTGGAGATTTTCAAAAAAATCAAAACTGCGTATCCCCACATGCATATAAAAGCGCTTACGGCTGCTGAAGTGAATTTTTTAGCGGAGCAATACGGCAAAAGTTATGATGAGATTATCGATTTGATGATTGAAAACGGGGTGGATTCTATGCCGGGGGGCGGTGCTGAAATCTTTGATGAAGAGGTGAGAAGTTTTATTTGCAAAGGCAAAGTGACTTCTGCGCAGTGGCTGGAGATACACGAGAAATGGCACAACAGAGGCAAAAAAAGCAATGTCACCATGCTGTTTGGGCATGTGGAAAAAAGAAAAGACAGAATTGACCATATGATGCGCATACGTGCGCTTCAAGATAAAACAGGCGGATTTAATTGCTTTATCCCTCTTGTGTACCAGCCTGAAAACAACTACCTTAACGTCCAAGAGTTTATAACCGCAAATGAGATACTCAAAACAATGGCAATAAGCCGTATTGTTTTGGATAATGTGCCAAATCTTAAAGCATACTGGGTGACTTCTACCGTCAACTTGGCTCTGGTTGCTCAGGAATTTGGTGCCAATGACCTTGATGGCACGATAGAAAAAGAATCCATCAATTCTGCCGCAGGAGCCGCCAGCGCAAACGGAGTAAATCTGCAGGAGTTTGTGGGGCTTATCAAAAACACGGGGTTTACGCCCGTTGAGAGAGACAGCGTTTATAATGAAATAAAGGTTTGGTAGAGCGCGCATGGATATAACGGTTGTCATTCCAACATACAACCGTTATGAAGTTCTAAAAAGAGCCTTGCGCTGCGTTTATTCACAAAGCCACATGCCTAAAGAAGTTATCATCGTTGATGATGGTTCGCAGGATGAAACCGCACAAATAAGAGAAGAATTTCCACATGCCAGATATATTTACCAAAACAATGCAGGAGTTTCAAGTGCAAGAAACACGGGCATAAAAAATTCCACATGCCAATGGATTGCATTTTTGGATTCTGATGATGTCTGGCATGCAGATAAACTGAGGCGGCATGTGGAACTTCACCGACAAAATCCGCAACTGCTCATGAGCTACACGGATGAAGTATGGATACGCAAAGGTGTTGAAGTAAATGTGCCTCAAAAATACAAAAAATATGGCGGAAATATTTTTAAAGAGTGTTTGTCCCACTGCATTATCGCTCCCTCGGCAGCTTTTTTACATAAAGATTTACTGCGCGAAGTAGGGCTTTTTGATGAGAGTCTGGAGGTGTGTGAAGATTACGACTTATGGCTGCGCGTGGCATGTGGACATGAGATAGCTTTGATTGATAAAAAACTGATGATAAAATACGGCGGAGATGATGCGCAGCTGAGTATGAAACATTGGGGAATGGACAGATTCAGGGTGAAATCTTTGGAGAAATTCTTGAAGACAAAAAATAAAAGCGTGGTTATGGAGACGCTGATTGGCAAATATCGACTTTTATTAAAAGGGGCAATTAAACATGATAGAATTGCAGATATTAAAATTTATGAAGAAAAATTGAGGGATTTGAATGCTTAAATTTGGAAATGAAACAAATAAAACACTGCTTTATATTTTAATAGCTTTTGCCTTTTCAGTGGCGGTGAGAATGATTTGGGTGTATCAGTTCTCAGGCTACGAAGCGTTTATGTTTAATGGACAGTTTATGATAAACACAAACGACGGTTATTATTTTGCCGAGGGAGCCAGAGATATTCTTAGCGGAGTGAATCAGAAAAATGATTTATCGCCTATAACGAGTGCAGTCTCACAACTCACGGCTTTTTTTGCGGCTATTCTCCCTTTTTCTTTTGAATCCGTCATCCTTTATATGCCTGTATTTTTAAGTTCGCTTGTTGTTGTTCCTATCATCTTAATTGCCAAAAATTTGGACAATTTGGAACTTGGATTTATAGCCGCACTTCTGGCTTGCATCGGGTGGAGTTATTACAATCGCACGATGGTCGGTTATTATGATACGGATATGTTAAACATAGTTTTGCCGATGTTTTTGCTGTGGTCCATCGTCTGGGCTATTAAAACAAATCAGGACAGATACCTCATTATTACGGCGCTGGATATTCTCATTTACAGATGGTGGTACCCTGCGAGTTATGCACTCGAATTTTCATTTTTTGCTTTAATCCTTGTATATGTTTTGGTATACGACAGAAAAAATCTTTACAACTATAAACTTTTGGCGCTTATGATGTTTGCCATGCTTATGGTGGACGGCTACATAAGGGTTGCGCTTGTTCTTGGAGTGTTCTTTTTACTGAGACAAGAAAGATTTCAAAAATACGTGTATCACATTTTTGCAGCTTCCGTTATTTTGTTTTTGGCAACGGGCGGAGTGGAGCCAATCTGGTTTCGATTAAAAGGGTATGTGTTTAAAGATTTGGTAAGCGCGGGAGCGCAGGGGCTGAACCTGCATTTCTTTACGGTTATGCAAACCGTAAGAGAAGCGGGGAGTATCCCTTTTTCTGAGTTTGCAAACAGAATAAGCGGACATGTATTGACTTTTATTTTATCTCTTATCGGTTTTATCTATTTGGCATACAGACACAAAATAATGCTATTTGCGCTTCCTATGATAGGGCTTGGCTTTTTGGCTATGGTCGGCGGGCTTCGATTTACTATTTATGCCGTTCCCGTTTTAGCCTTTGGCATAGCTTTTTTAATCACTGAAATCTCTCTTCTTATGCCAAACAAAAAAATAAAATATCTAAGTATGGCGGTTTTAACTTTGGCTGTCTTGTTTCCAAATATTAGGCATGTGGAATCGTATAAGGTTCCAACGGTTTTTAGTGCAGAAGAGGTAAATACCTTAGCGCAACTCAAACAAAAAGCCGATAGAGAGGACTATGTTATCGCTTGGTGGGATTATGGCTACCCTATACGATATTATGCAGACGTAAAAACACTTGTCGATGGGGGAAAACACAGCGGAGAGGTGAATTTTCCCGTAAGTTTTATGCTGACGAATCCGCAGGATGTTTCTGCAAAAATGGCTCGCTTGGATGTGGAGTTTACGGAGAGGAATTTTAAATCCCCCAAAGCCTTTACAAACATAGAACAGATGAGCACAGAGTATGGATTTGACGATACGAATGATTTTTTACTTTCTCTTCAAACACAGATGAAATTGCCGGAAAAAACAAGGGAGATTTACTTTTATCTGCCATTTAAAATGCTCAATATTTATCCGACGGTGGGTGCGTTTTCAAATATTGACCTCATGAGTGGCAAAGCAATGAAAGAGCCTTTTTTCTTTATGAGCAGAAACTTTTCCGACACGCAAGACACCATAGAACTCGGCAGGGGTGTTTCCATAAATAAAAAAGACCAAACTCTTAAAATGGGACAGCAGATTGTGCCGATACGAAGATTTACAAAAACTTTTTATGATGCCGGCATGCATCTCAAAAAAAATACGCAGCTCATGAATTTTAATTCTAACATCAGCGTGATATATATGTCCAACTATAACACTTTTTTAGTCGTGGATGAGAAAACATACAATTCATTATATATACAGCTTATGGTTTTGGAAGAATATGATGCTTCTCTCTATGAAAAAATAATTGCAACTCCACATGCCAAGGTCTACAAGTTGAAGATTTAAGAGGGTTCCATTCAACTTGGCTTATGTATTAATTTTATAAAATAACAGAGTAAGTTTTAAAAAAACAAATAATTCAGCAAGAGATAAAAAAATGAGATTGTCGCAAGTGTAAGTTTAGAAAATATATTTTAAACTTATCTTTGAGGCGGATTCAAATCATAAATGCGACACTAAATTATTTAAATCAAACTATAAAGGGATACCATGAGATACACGGACAACTATAACCCAACCATATCGGATGAAGACGTTTTTAATGAGATTGTAAATGAAAAAGAGAGCATAGGTTATTATAATCTTGTGCATCAAGACACCGCACCGTATAAAGAGTATGCCCAAACAGTGAAGCAAAAAAATATAGTTGTCATCGGCATCGGCGGGAGCACGCTTGGAACGTACGCAATATATAAATTTTTAAAACACTCTAAAACTTTAACGAAAAAACTTTACTTTTTAGAAACTACCGACCCTATCGATATTAAGTCTAAGCTGATGAATATTGATTTGAGTGATACGCTGTTTGTTGTTATCTCGAAGTCCGGCACTACCATAGAAACAGTGTCTATTTTTAAATATCTTCACTCCCTTGTCACCATAGATAAAACAAACACGGTGATTATCACCGAGCATGATTCAAAACTCAATACATACGCACTTGCAAATGATATGAAGAGATTTGAGATACCAAAAGATGTCGGAGGAAGATTTTCCGTATTTAGTGCAGTAGGACTTTTACCTCTTGCCGTTGTCGGGATAGATATAGATGAAATCTTGGCAGGTACAAAAGAGATGCACGATTCATTTTTTAATCAAGAGCTTGACTACAAAAAGATTTTGAAAAAAGCAAGATTTTTTACGGAAAACAGAAATAAATTTAACATCAATGTTGTTTTTTCCTACTCTTCAAGACTGGAAGGTTTTAATAAGTGGTATATCCAGTTATGGGGTGAATCGCTAGGAAAAATAGACATAAACAACACCAATCAAGGGCTTACTCCTATCGGCATTATAGGTCCGATAGACCAGCACTCTTTTTTACAGTTGATTGTTCAAGGTACAAGAGATAAAACGGTTACGGTTATTAAAATAGATGATTTTTACAGTGACCTGACCATCCCTCCTACAAAACTTCAAGGGCTCGAAGAGTTAGACTACATCAACAATATGAAGTTTTCCAAGCTTATCAATATGCAGGCAGATTCAAGCATAGAAGCGCTCAACAACCTTAAAGATATTCCATGTGATGTTATTACCATTGACAGCATCAGCGAGAGAAGTGTTGCAAGTTTGATGTATGAGTATGAGCTGCTTACCTCTGTATGTGCAAAATTTATGTACATCAACGCATACGACCAGCCGGGTGTTGAAGCAGGAAAGATTATACTCAAAGACAAGCTGAAGTTAAAAAATTAAAAAAGAAGAGTTACGACGAAAAAACTCTAGAGACGTTTCATTTGCAAAGTGAAGCGGTGCAAAGAAAAACAGGTGTTTCATGCCATCAAAAAAAGGAGCAAAATGAAAGGAATAATTCTAGCCGGAGGAAGCGGTACAAGACTTTACCCGATAACCAAAGGTGTGAGCAAACAGCTCGTTCCAATCTACGATAAACCGATGATTTATTATCCGCTTTCGGTTCTTATGCTTGCAGGTATTACAGAGGTGTTAATTATTTCAACCCCAAAAGATTTACCAAGGTTTGAGGAACTTTTGGGTGAAGGTTCTGACATAGGAATGAGATTCAGTTATATTGTTCAGCCCTCTCCGGATGGACTTGCACAGGCATTTTTGCTCGGTGATACTTTTATAGGCAAGGATGATGTGTGTTTGGTTCTGGGAGACAATATCTTTCACGGTCACGGACTCACCGAACTTCTTGCCCAAAGCGTGAAAAATGCACAAGAAGATAACAATGCAACAGTTTTTGGCTACTATGTAAGCGACCCTGAGCGTTACGGTGTGGCAGAGTTTGACAGCCAAGGCAATGTCACAAGTATTGACGAAAAACCGACGGAGCCAAAAAGCAACTATGCCGTTGTGGGATTATACTTTTACCCCAACGATGTAGTACAAAAAGCAAAAGAGGTGAAACCCTCGGCTCGCGGTGAGTTGGAGATAACAAGTCTCAACCAAAACTACCTCAATGAACAAAGACTCAAAGTGGAACTTATGGGAAGAGGTTATGCTTGGCTTGATACGGGAACACATGAGTCTTTGCTTGAAGCAAGCCAGTTTATTCAGACAATTGAAAACCGCCAATCTCTCAAGGTGGCATGTATAGAAGAGATAGCCTATGAGATGGGATACATTTCTAAAGAGAAACTCTTAGAGTTGGCAGAACCGCTGAAAAAAAACCAATACGGACAGTATTTGATTAGAAGAGCTTCTCAGCCGAGAGGTTTGAGATAGGATGAACTTTATAAGAACAGAGATTCCGGATGTACTCATTATTGAGCCAAAAGTGCATGGAGATGAAAGAGGTTATTTCGTGGAGACTTTTAGGTGCGATAAACTTGAAGATTTTTTGGGCTACAAGATAAACTTCTCTCAAGACAATGAGTCTAAAAGCTCCTGCGGAGTTCTTAGAGGTTTGCATTACCAGTTAGCCCCTGACGCGCAGACAAAGCTTGTTCGTGTCATCCAAGGAAGCGTTTTAGACGTAGCCGTTGACATACGAAAAGGAAGCCCAACTTTTGGAAAACATGTAGCAGTTGAATTGACAAGTGAAAACAAAAGACAACTCCTTATCCCTCGCGGATTTGCTCACGGCTTTGTCGTGCTCGAAGACGATACCATCTTTGCCTACAAAGTAGACAACTACTATTCGCCTGAAAATGACAGAGGTATTTTATTTAGTGATGAAGCTTTAGGTATTGACTGGAAAGTTCCACATGCCAAGCTGAATCTCTCCGCAAAAGACAAAGTACAGCCTAAACTTGCTGAGACAAATGACTTGTTTGCGTATGGAGTAGATTATTATGCCTAATGTTTTAGTAACAGGAAGTAATGGACAACTAGGTTCTGAGATAAGAGAACTGATATCTGGAGCCGATGCTTTAGCCCCGAACAAGCACTTTTTTTTTACAGACAGAGAGATTCTCGATATCACAAATCCACATGCCATCACTGAGTTTATTGAAAAAAACAATATCAATATCATTATCAACTGTGCGGCCTACACAGCCGTAGACAAGGCAGAGACAGATGAAGCAAACGCAAACAAAATCAACCATTTGGCAGTAAAATATTTGGCACAAATCTCAAAAGAAAAAAATATCAAACTTATCCACATCTCAACCGACTATGTGTTTGACGGAAAAGCCCACATGCCATACTCTGAAGACGGACAAACAAATCCAAACGGTGTTTACGGAAAAACTAAGCTTGAGGGTGAAAGGGCTATGTTAGAGATAAATCCTGCAAATTCCATTATCATCAGAACTTCATGGGTATACTCTTCATACGCAAACAACTTTGTCAAAACGATGCTTCGCTTAGGCAAAGAAAAAGAAAGCTTAGGTGTAATCTTTGACCAAGTAGGAACCCCGACTTATGCAAGAGATTTGGCAAAAGCTATATTAGAGATAGTGCCAAATATTAAAAATGAAAAAGTTGAGATATATCACTACTCAAACGAGGGAGTCCTCAGCTGGTATGATTTTGCAAAAGAGATTATGCGTATGAGCAAGTCCACATGCCAAGTGAACCCTATTGAGACCAAAGAGTACCCTACACCGGCAAAGAGACCAAACTATAGTCTGCTTAACAAATCAAAGATAAAAAAAGAGTTCAACATAACTATCCCTTACTGGAAAGATAGTTTAGATGAATGTTTAAAGAAAATGGGAGAAAGAAGATAAATGAAATCAATTTTATTAACAGGAACAGCAGGCTTCATAGGCTCTAATTTTGCTCCGTATTTTTTAGAAAAATATCCGCAATATAACGTAATCAATTTGGACTTGTTAACATACGCAGGCACTTTGGAAAACCTTAAAGAGTGTGAAGGCAACCCGAGATATAAATTCATTAAAGGTGATATCTGCAACCGTGAATTAGTAGAGTTTATTTTTAATGAGTACGATATTCAGGGTGTTATCCACTTTGCGGCAGAATCGCATGTGGACAACTCCATCAAAAACCCGGGTGTTTTTGTGCAGACCAATGTCACAGGAACTTTCACTCTTATAGATGTAGCACAGAAGTACTGGATGAAGAAGCCTTTTGAATATAAAGAGGAGTATAAAGGATGCCGTTTTCACCACATAAGCACAGATGAAGTGTACGGAACCCTCAACGAAACAGACTTCTTCACAGAAGAAACTCCTTACGCTCCAAACTCTCCCTACTCAGCAAGCAAAGCAGGTAGCGATATGATTGTGAGAAGCTATCAAGAAACTTATGGTCTCAACACGGTCATCACAAACTGTTCCAACAACTATGGACCAAAACAACATGATGAAAAACTCATTCCCACTATCATCAGAAAAGCATTAGCAGGTGAAAGTATCCCAATCTACGGAGACGGAAAAAACATAAGAGACTGGCTCTATGTGCTTGACCACTGCAAAGGGATAGATATCGTCTACCATACGGGAAAACAAGGCAATGTTTATAACATCGGCGGAAGAAACGAGAGAACAAACCTGCAAATAGTGGATGCCATCACAACGATACTTGATGAAAAAGTTCCACATGCCAACAAAAGTTACAAAGAACTCATCACTTTCGTAGAAGACAGAGCAGGCCATGACAGACGCTACGCCATTGATGCAACAAAACTGGAAACTAAGCTTGGCTGGAAGGCAGATGAGAACTTTGAGAGCGGGATTGTGAAGACGATTGAGTGGTATTTGCAGAAGTATGAAAATACTTAATACGCAAACAGGATGAAGCAACTAAGAGTAATTCAAACGCTTTTTTATGTATGCTTGATAGTCATAATCTATTTGGCGACCACAACACAAGAGATACAAGTCATTCAAAACAGTTGGGATAAGCTTAACCATTTTGCTGCCTTTTTTGTGCTTTATATTTTGATGAGTTTGGCATACAAAAAAGTGTCGGTTTTGATGAAGGTGTTTTTATTTTTAGTTTTTGCCGTTTCTATAGAAACAGTGCAGTATTTTATACCAGGGCGGGAATTTTCCGCTTTGGATGTAGCCGCTGACATGATTGGTGTGTCTTTTGCCTGGCTGGTTTTTTGGAAGGGGAAGATATAATGTAATTTTTCTTGTTCCGTTTTATCAATATTTTAGATAACTATGTAGCCTCATCCCCTAAAACAGCCCCTTTTCTCCTTCCTCGAACAAAACTTGCATCATTAGAGTTAATACAACTCCAAGGAGTATTAACATGGTCAATCGTGCAAAAATAAAAGAGCTGATGAACGAGAGTGCCTGCTCTCATAACAAAGATAAGAAAAAAGGTGAAGGGTGCGATATGCCTAAGCCTGGAACGGCGACTGGCGGCTGTGCTTTTGATGGAGCGCAAATTTCGCTTTTTCCTTATGCCGATGCCGTGCATCTGGTGCATGGTCCGCAGACGTGTCTGGGTGCTTCATGGGAAACGAGGGAGACTCGCAGCTCCTACAAAGGGTGTGACCATACCGTAATGGGTTTTACGACCGGCATTACGACAAACGATGTTATTTTTGGCGCAGACAAACGTCTCGCTGATTCCATAGACTACATCATGCAACACTACAATCCCGAAGCTATTTTTGTTTATTCCACATGCGTAACGGCGATGGTCGGCGATGATATTGATATGACCTGTAAGCTTGGAAGCAAAAAACACGCTATTCCTGTTGTTCCTGTACATGCACCAGGTTTTGTGGGCGGGAAAAATCTTGGTTCGCGTATCGCAGGCGAGGCGGTTTTAGAACATCTCATAGGCACAAAAGAACCTGAATTTACAACTCCCTACGACATTAACCTCATTGGCGATTACAATGTAACGGGCGATATGTGGCAGTATCTTCCTTTGTTTGAGAAAATCGGAATCAGAGTTCTTAGCTCCATGAGCGGTGATGGGCGTATCGGAGACATAAGAGGCGCACACCGTGCAAAACTCAATGTCATCGTCTGCGCAAAATCACTCATTACACTGTGTCGCAAGATGCAGGAAAATTACGATATCCCTTGGATATCTGTCTCTTTTTACGGAAAGCGCGATACCACTTTTGCAATTATGGAGATAGTCAATGCTCTGGGTGATGAAAAATTGATTCAAAAAGCAAAAGAGATTATCGCTCAAGAAGAGGCGATACTGGAAGAAAAACTCCTCCCCTATAAAATGCTCTTTGCCGGGAAAAAAGCAGTTTTAAATACAGGCGGAAACAAGGCTTGGTCTATCGCTTCGGGGCTTCAGGACTTGGGCATTGAAGTTGTTGCGACCTCTATTAGAAAATCAACCGAAGATGATATAGCAAAAGCCAGAGAATATCTCGGAAAAAACGGGATTCTAATGAAAGCTCCTGCCTCAGAACAATCCAAAGTGATAGATGAACGAGGTGCAGATATTCTTCTTGCAGGCGGTCGAAGTCTTTATACGGCAATCAAGAAAAAAATATCTTTCATCGATGTAAATCAGGAGAAAAAAGTCAGCTACGGCGGATATAAGGGACTTTTGAATTTGGCTGAAGATTTGAAGTACGCATTTCGCAATCCTGTTTTTGCCAATGTCTCTAAAAAAGCACCGTGGGAGGCAGAATAATGGAATCTGAAAAAAAAATACAATTAAGCAAACATGAGCACAAACCGCTTCAAGTCAACCCCATAAAACACTCGCAACCTATGGGCGCGGCACTCGCTTTTATGGGAATCAAAAACTGTCTGCCTCTTATGCACGCTTCTCAGGGGTGCGCTTCGTATACGAAAGTATTTTACACCCGCCATTTTAATGAACCCATCGCCATGTACAACACCTCCGTAAGTGACATTACCGCTGTTTTGGATGGAGGAGATTACTCTATTTTGATGTCTATTGAAAACATTGGCAAAAAAAATACAAGTTTAAAACCTGAACTCATCGGACTTCATACAACAGGGCTTACGGAAACAAAAGGGGATGACGTTCGAAGTATCGGGATGCATATAGAGATACCTTACTGCTATGTCAATACGCCTGATTTTGAAGGAGGAATGGAGAGTGGCTGGGCATTGACTGCTAAAGCACTCATTGAGCAACACAGCATAAAAACGGCAGAACTCAAACCAAATAAACTCCTTCTTTTGCCTCATGTCAGTATGCAGCCGGTAGAAGTGCAAAAGATAAAAGAGTGCTGTGAAGGGTTCGGCTTTGAAACGCTTGCCATGCCGGATTTATCTACTTCACTAGATGGATACCTGAGTGAAGGTCAAGGCAAATTGGGAACAGGCGCGATAAGCATAGAAGATATACGGGATTTGGGCAGTTCAGCAACTGTCATTACCATCGGAACATCCATGAAGATAGCCGCAAAAGCACTTTTAGCTAAAAATGAAAAGATTATACATTTGCATTTTAATCATCTTATGGGTTTGGAGATGAACGACAATTTTGTAGCATCACTCATAAAAATACGACAAATCCAGCCAAGACCGCTACTCAAACGTTGGAGAGGAAGACTCCAAGATGCAATGCTTGACAGCCATTTTCTTATAGGCTCTTCGAGCTTTGTAATCACAGGCGAGCCCGACATGTGTGTGGGTATGTGTGAATTGCTTCAAAGTGTCGGGGGAACCATACATGCCGTCATTGCTACAACGTACAGCAAAGTGCTTGAGGAGATACAAGCCGAAAATATTTTTGTCGGCGACCTTGAAGATGCCGAAGTACATTTTAAGAGTGCAGATTTGGTTATCAGTAATTTTCATGCAGAACGATTATTGCACATACAAGAAAAGCATACTGCCTTAATCCTGAGAGGGTTTCCAAATTATGAAGAATTGGGCAATCAGCTTAAAAATGACCAACTTTATGAAGGAAGCACCTACTTTCTTTTTGAAGTAGCAAATAAATTAAGAGGAATTAAACATCATGAGTGAATCAACAAAAATAACGCTTGAAAGTAACGCTCCATTGGAAAATGCTATAAAAGTGGCATTTGCAACAAAAGATATGCAAATGATTAATGCGCATTTTGGCGGAGCAAAAGAGTTTGTTGTCTATAAGGTCTCACCCAAAGGGTTTGAGATGAGCGAAGTGATTACAACAGACACTTCGGCAATGGAGGGTGATGATAAAACAGATTTTAAAGTAAAAGCTTTAAAGGGTGTCAATATTATGTACTGTGAATCTATCGGCGGGACTGCTGCTGCAAAAGTGATTCGCGGGGGGATTAACCCTATGAAAGTGCAAGAGCCTCGTAAAATTGAAGAGGTGCTTAAAGAATTGCTCGTAGTGATAAATGACAATCCTCCTCCGTGGGTGAAAAAGATTATGAATATACAAACAACATTAGACCCGCGCTTAGAGCGCTGGAGAGAGGAATAAGGAAAAGAATAATGCGCCAAGAAACTACAAAATTCAGTCCGTTTACACAAGAGTTGATTCGCCAGTTAAGAGCAACAGACCAATTTGCAAACTGGGCAAAAATGAGTGATGAAGAAGTTTTGATTAAAAAGTTTGTTAAAACAAAAGAGGACTTAAAACTGATTCCTATTATTGCAGATATCGATGAGATGCTCATTGGTGAAATTAAAATGATATTTAAAGCAGTAGCCCTTCAGTTTGAGAGACAAACAGGTGTAATGTGCAACGTTGTTATGGAGATGAGCCATGAGGGTTTTGGGCGTTGTATCGTCATTGCGGGAAGAATAGTTTTGGTGGATAAATATTTTAAAGATGCTCACCGTTTCAGTTTTAGAAGCTTGGAAAAACTTTATGAAGAGGGTGACAAATATTTAGATAAATCATTTGAAATTTATGCGCAATACAAACCGTGCAAAGGAGAGGACTAATGGCGAAGGTGGGTATTTTTGTAGGAAGCAGCGGAGGAGTCACTTTAGGCGCGGCCCAAAAACTTGCAGAGTTGTTTGAGGGTGCTGAGCTAATCAACATGGAAGAGGATTATGATGCGCAGTTTGATGATTTCGATGTTTTGCTCATAGGTTCTTCTACATGGGGGCAAGGGGATGTTCAAAGAGACTGGGTGGACCCGCTTTATGAGATGCAAAACGAAGAGCCGGATTTCAGTGGAAAAAAAGTTGCATTTTTTGGTGCAGGCGACCAGAAAAGCCATCCTGAAGAGTTTGTAACTGCTTTGGGAAAAATGAAAGATATTTTTACCAAGCTTGGTGCAAATACCGAGTTTGGCTACACATCGACAGACGGATACGCATATAAACATTCGGCGGCTGAAAAAAACGGAAAGTTTTGCGGCTTGGCTATTGATGATATCAATCAAGAAGATTTAACAAAGGAGAGAATCCATGCTTGGGCCGCTCAAGTGAAAAATGAGATGGGTATTAAGAAGAGTTTCTAAACAATGACATAAATGTAAGATTTTGTATCTTTTATACAAGATTGGAAATTGCATTTATTTGAGTAAATGAATTATAAGGGATGAATGATGAGCAGACTTGAAGAATTTGAAACATTAACGGATACTGAAGAATTTTTTGACTTTTTCAATCTTGAATACAATGAGCGTTTAGTGTACGTAAAAAGATTTCATATTTTGAAAAAGTACGGGGAAATGATTAGCAAAGGCAAAGAACATGACCTTGGAAGTGATGAAAAATTATTGGAATTTTATAAGTTTGCACTTCTAAGTGTTTATAAAAATTTTGAAAACGGGTATTCCCCTTCAGCTGCCGATGTTTGGTCTATGTTTGATAATCCAAGTGCTTGTGGAAGCTGTTCTACATCGACGAGCTGTAATGATGTTGAGGAGGTGACAAATGGAACTCACGCATGCACAAGCCAGCCAAGTCTCAGCTTCAATTAAGGACGAAATTCTTCCCGTCTTTCGCTTAGGGCAGCGTGTTCGTATGACAAAACCCATACGCAATGACGGCTCGAACCCATTTAATGAGCCCAATGAAATATTGGTGCATGCCGGAGCCGAGGGTTATGTGAAACACATAGGCGATTGGCTTCAGGTGATTCGTATCTATGAAGTACATTTTATAGAAGAGGGCGATACCTATGGATGCCGCGAAGCTGAACTTGAGGCTGTTGATGATCTTGAGGGGTATGACGAAGTTGAAGAAGAATTAAGATGGCTTCGTGAGCATCGTGCCAATAAAGCCGCGCAAAAAGCTGAAAAAGAATCAGCTTTGCAATCTCAAAAAGAAGGAGAATAGCTAGCTTTTTGTGAATTGACGACCGTGAGAGTGTAGGTCATATATGCTTTGCGGAATAATTTAAGGAGAACGTATGGTAAATGTAATTTTTTGCGGTTTTGGCGAAGGAATGGATAAGCGGGTAATTGCCAAACAAGGTGATTTGCTCTTGCGTGTTGCAGTAAATAACGGCGTTTTAATACCGACGGAGTGTAAAGACGGTATGTGCGGAAGTTGTGCTGTACGTATAGAAGAGATTGGATATGTGCCAAGTGCGAGCACTCATGCAAGCGCAGTTGATCCGGATGGTTGGGATAAAGACAAATACACAACCTATATGGAAGAAAAAGAGCTTAGCACATTGGTTGAAATGGGTGCTATAAGCAAACTTGAGGCGGAATCAGCACAGCAGTATGCACAACAAACTCCCGTGAGACTTGCATGTCAATGTATCATCAAGGGTCCATTACTTGTTAAACCATTTGAATAAAAATAAAGGAAATAGAATGACAACTCGTGTAGAAATTGTAAATGACTTTTTAGCAATAAATGTGAAGCCCGGAAAAACTATACAAGATATAGTTGAAGCATCTGGAAGTGCGCTTCCTTTTGGCTGTCGTGACGGTGAATGCGGTACTTGTATCGTTTCTATAGAATCAGGAATGGAATTTTTAAGTGACATGACAGATAAAGAAAAAGCTGTTATGAAAATGCTTAATGAATCAAACCCAAAAGCTCGTCTTTCATGCCAAATGAAAATAGTTCAGCCAAATGGACTTATTCGTCTAAAATACTAAAAACTTACGTATTTGACATTCACTTCGGGCACGATAATCTGCCTTTGTCCGGGTGATGTCATACAAATCTCTGCCGCTACTGACCTCTTTTCATTTTCTAGAACAAAATATGCATCTGTATAAAAAAAGAGCAAGTCAAGGTCTCTTCAATACCACAAATAAAAGTATAATTTACGTAGATTATAGCTTGTAAAGAAGTTAAAGCAATGAAACAAGAATTTTCATTTAAACAAAAACAATTACCTCGATTATCTATGCAAACATGGCTGCCCTTGTTACAATGTTCTTTGAGTGATTTAGACAAACATATTCAAGTTATCACAAACGACAACCCTTGTTTGGAAGTTCAATCGGGTTTTGAAATTTCAGAAAGTTCAACAAGCAAATCACACTCTGCATTTATGGAATATCAAAATAATGTGACGAACTCGTCAAGCGATGAGATAGAGTGGATGAGTGTTTCTTCTGAATCTCTGTATGAAAAGTTAGATAACCAGATTAGCGCTCCGCTTTTTCCGACACCTATCTCACAAAAAATTGCCAAGCAAATCATTTTTTATATCAATGATGAAGGTTATTTTGAGGGTAATTTAGAAGAAATTGCAAGACAGTGCGACACGGATGTCTACAAGGTTGAACAAATTCGTCAGCGTTTCGCGTATCTTGAACCCATAGGGGTAGGTGCGGTGGATTACAAAGAATCTTTTCTTTTTCAGCTGAGTGATTATGAACTTGATGATGAACTTAGCATTTTGCTCAGTGCGATGATTATGCAGTTTGAGTATATAGAAAAGTTTCTTAAGCATCCTCGATTCCATGATGCCAAAGAGATGATAAAAAGATTAAATAACCCACCCGCAATATCCTATATGTCGGCAGAACAACACATTTTGCCGGATATGTTTATTGAGACGAAGAATGAGCAGTTCACCATACGAATCAATAATGATTTTTACCCGAATTTGACAGTAAATCAGATTGATAAATATGATAATTTTGCAAAACAAAAGTTTAAAGAAGCCAGAGAACTCGTGAAGATGCTCGACCTTCGCAAAGCTACGCTCTACAACATTGCCCTTGTTCTGATAGAAAGACAGTACGCATTTTTTATGGGAAGCGAACTCAAACCCCTCCGACTCCAAGATGTTGCAGATGAACTTGGCTTTAATGAGTCGACGATATCGCGCGCAATAAGCGATAAATATTTAGAGTGTGAGCGTGGTGTTTTTGCTTTTAAAGATTTTTTTTCCAACGCTATTGACAATGTGTCTACTTCGGAGATTAAAAGCTTTTTGCAAAGACTCGTAAGCAGTGAAGATAAAGAGAAACCTTTTAGCGATAAATATTTGCACGAAAAAATTGAAGAGAGATTTGGTGTCAAAATGGTGAGACGCTCCATTGCAAAATACCGTCAGGAACTTGATATTCCGGCTTTTAAAGAGAGAACATTTTTGTATAAATTGGCAATGTTGTAAAAGAGTTTTCCACATGCCCAAATCCGCCATTTTAGTTCGCTTACGCTAAAATCTAATAATTTTTTAAATAGGGTTTAGCAAATATGGGCGAAGAGCAGAAAAGTACCGCTTCAAAAGATGTTTGTGTGAAAAAATTAAGCACTACAAGGAAGTAGTGTGAGTACAAAAAGGTAAGTAATAAAATCTAAACAACAAGAAAACTTGCGCTACAATGGTACTATAAAGCGTATATAAGGTAAGTAGTGAAAAATTAAAAAGGAAGTAAGGTGAAAGATATTAATATACCGGCTCCTTCTTGGGATAGTGATTTAGCTAATATTATTTTAGATTTGGAAAAACTTAGAACCAAACGACTTGGCGGGAATGTTCCTTCTCATATTTTTTTTCAACTCAAAGATATTTTTCATATTTTAGAGACTTTAGGAAGTGCAAGAATCGAAGGCAACAATACAACACTTTCAGAATATGTAGAAAAAATTATTGAAAAAAATACACATGATGAAAGTGATGATGAAATAAAAAATTTGGAAAATGCCATAGATTTTATTGAAGAAAATACGGATGAAAATACACTTTTTAACCGCGCTTTTATTTCAGAAATTCATCAGATTTTAACCAAAAACTTGACTCCGCCACCAAGCGGTGAAGGCTCAAAAAATCCCGGAGAACTTCGAGTACATAATGTAAAGATAAAAAGTTCGGGACACACTCCGCCAGAGCATTTTATTTTGAGAGAGTATTTTGAAAAATTTATAGACTTCATAAATTTTGCACACAAAGAGCAGTATCAGCTTTTAATGGTCGCTGTTGCACATCATAGGTTTGAATTTATTCACCCCTTTGACAATGGAAACGGAAGAATGGGAAGACTGCTCAACTATGCTTTTTTAATCAAACTTGGTTTTCAAGTAAAAAATGGAAGAATCATTAACCCTTCATCCGTCTTTTATACGGATAGAGATAAATATTATGAGATGCTTTCTCGTGCCGACTCTTTAAAAAGTGATGATATTTTGGCGTGGTGTGAATACTTTTTGCTCGGACTAAAAAATGAGATAGAGAAGATAGACTCTTTGCTTAATAAAGAGTATGTAAAAAAACAGATACTTTTACCTACTTTAGTTTTAGCACGAAATAGTGAGCAGATTACAGACCAAGAGTTTAAAATATTAGAGTACCTCATAAATAAAGATGATATGGCGATGAAGTCCGAAGAGTTGAGCTTTTTAGGAATAACAGATTCTAAGAAAAAAGCAGTAGTTATGGGTAAACTCAAAGATAAAAATATTGTTGTACCTGTTACTGAGGGCGGTAGAATCTACACTATAAGATTTGTAAACAACTATCTTTTAAGAGGTATTATGAAAGTGCTCAAAGAGAATGGTTTTGTGTCCGATTTTTTAAATAACAACTAAGAAATAGATGTATGTGTGAAAAACGAATTAGTGTATAATCTAACAAATGGAGCATGAAGATGAGCAAAAACCCTATCAACAAAAAAATAGTTTCAAAAATCATAGAAATCTCTCAGGCGATTAAAGGGTCAGTAGCAAAAGCGAGACTCTAAAAGAAGCAAAAGCTTTGAGGGAAAAGTATGGCATCAAAGTATCAGCTAGTAAGTAATCTCTCTTATTATAAGGACAGCGATGTACCTAAAAAGATATTTGAAGAGTTAAAACAAGAGAATTATCTCAAAGATTTTGAGCATAAGCCAAAAGAAGAATTTGCTATGATTGTCGCTTATAATGGCTATAAGTTTATAGACTACTCAAGTGTTACACCTGAGGAGTATATTAACGTAGCAATTGAGTGTGTACAGTTTGTTGAATGTTCAGGGTTTGAGAAAATTATTTTAGATGGGTTGAATAAATGAGCAAACAAGTGACTCCACATGCCAACAAAAATCTTAAATTTTTTTAACTGGCAGGCGTGTCAATTATTGTAAAATTACTCTGATAAGGGGTGTTTTTCTTACTTGTACTTGATTGTGTCAATGCCGCTTCATTTTTTTCACCTGTGCGGATGCGTTCAACTTCAAGAATTTGTGTTACCCACATTTTACCTGCTCCGTGACCCAAATCTTGTGTGTTGGCTCTTATCGCCTCTTTTGCACTCTCTTTATACTCGTTCGATGAGAGGATAATTTCAATTTTTACTTTTGGGTCAAGGTCTGGAGTTCCACCCTCTTCGATGAAGCCTATTCCTCCTTTTCCGACAACATCGATAACCGTTATTCCTTCTATCTTTCTTTCGCGGAGGTCCTCTAAAACATCAATGAGACATATTTTGTTAAATATTGCAGTAAGTTGGTACATGGTAATCCTTTTAAAACTTAATTTAAAAGTTCATTTGCAAGTTTTGTTCTAGCGCACTCACTTATATGACAATTTTGTAGCAAGAACGGTAATTGCAATAGTGAATTTAAATTATTAGACATAAAGAGGATTCTATGGCAAGAGATAGTTTAATTGGTGGAGCACTCTGGGAAGAGTACTCACTCGAAGTACAAAGAAGAATGGATAATCCAACAAATATGGGTGAAATTACTGAAGCCCAAAAGGGTGATAATGAATTAATTATTGCCGACTTTGGAGCGGAGAGTTGTGGGGATGCGGTAAGACTTTACTGGCTCATAGACCCTCAAACAGATACGATTAGAAACAGCAAATTTAAAAGTTTCGGATGTGGTACGGCAATCGCATCTTCAGATATGATGGCAGAGTTATGTATGAATAAAACAGTAGATGAAGCGCTCAAAATTACAAACATTGATGTGGAAAAAGCGCTTCGTGACAATATCGATATCCCTGCCGTCCCGGGACAAAAGATGCACTGTTCTGTAATGGCGTATGATGTTATCAAAAAAGCGGCATCTATTTACAAAAATGTAGATATACAGACTCTTGAAACAGAGTTTATCATCTGCGAATGTGCGCGTGTTTCTCAAGATACGCTCATGGAAGTGATAAAACTTAATAAACTGACTACTTTAGAAGAAATTACAGATTACACAAAAGCGGGCGGTTTTTGTAAGTCGTGCATTAAACCCGGAGGACACGAGCATAAAGATGTGTATCTTGTGGATTTGCTCGCAGAAGTTATGAATGCCTTAGAAGCCCAAGACAAATCTCGCAGAATTATCGAAGCCAAGGGTGAGGGTATTTTTAACTCGATGGGGCTTGTTCAAAAAATCAAAGCGGTTGAGTCTATTTTAGAAGAATATATCCGTCCTACCCTCAAAGCCGATGGCGGAAATGTGGAGTTAATTGACATTAAAGAGGAAGAGGGTGTTTTTAATGTGCTTATTAAATACCAGGGTGAGTGTATGAGCTGTTCTATGAACACGACTACTACTTTGGCGGGGATAGAAGATATGCTCAAATTCAAACTCAAAGCAAATATCAAGGTGATAGTTACATAAAATGCAATACGCTACAAAAGAGGGTACTTTTACGTATCTCAAACAATATCCGGATTATAGTAAAGATTTTTACAGATTCAATGGAGATTTTTTTATCTCCTCTTTGGGTCTTGGAACATTCAGAAAAGAGCCTTATCGCGAAGAAAATTATGTCATCAACTATAAAAATGCGGTAAAGATGGCTGTTTTAAATGGAATCAATCACATAGATACAGCTATCAACTACCGTTATCAGATAAGCGAGAGGGAGATTGGGGAGGCATTGCAAGAGTTGTTTGAAGAGAATAAAGCTTCAAGAGAGCAACTCATTATCACGTCTAAAGCAGGATTTTTACCGCTGGATTTTCCTTTTCCTGAAAATCCGTACAAATGGATAGAAGAGGAGATTCTACAAAAAAATTTAGTAACAAAAGAGGAGATAGTCATTGACCAACACTGTTTATCGCCTCGCTATTTAAGATGGAGTGTTGAGCAGTCTCTTAAAAATCTTCAGCTTAAAACCTTAGATATTTTGTATCTACACAATCCTGAGACACAATTGGGCTATATTGACTATGAAACCCTTCTCAAACGGATTGAAAAAGCGTTTGTTTTGTTTGAAAAACTTGTAAAAGAGGGAAAAATCAGAGCTTATGGAATAGCCGCATGGAACGGATTTTTATATGAAGATACGCATAAAGAGTATATACGTCTGGGTGATGTTGTAGCGATAGCGCAAAAAGTCGGTGGCAAAGAACATCACTTCAAATATATTCAATCACCCTATAATTTAGGCAAGCCGGGCGCATACAACTTTAGCAACCAAAAAGGCCCCGATGGCCGTTATTATACGCTTATGCAGGCTGTGAGCGGATATGGATTGCAACTGATGGCGTCATCCTCTTTACTGCAGTTAAATCTATTTAAAGGCAAATTCGCACCAAAAGTCGGTGAAATTTTAGGAACATCAGACTTTAACGATGTTCTGAGCGCCTTGCAATTTGCCCGAAGCGGAAGTGTAGTGAGTGCTCTTTTTGGAGCAGTTGACCCTCGGCATGTGGAAGATAATTTGACGCTCGCGTATCTGCCCTCTGCAAAGAATGAACAAATTAAAGAGCTTTTAGGGAGAGAAAATGCTTTATGATGTAATCATAGTCGGAAGCGGAATTTCCGGACTATTTAGTGCCTTATATGCAAAAAGAGCAGGTTGCAGCGTTGTGGTGATTACAAAAAGCAATCCCTTTCGCTCAAATTCTGCCGTTGCTTCAGGTGGCATCAATGCTGTAATAAATCTGGATGAATACGACTCTGTGAAGCGACATATTCAAGATACGCTTGAAGGTGCGGATGGATTGAGCAATGCGCAAAATATCAATGATATGTGCCATGATGCAGGAGATATTATTGCGGAGCTTAAACAAATGGGGGTCGGTTTTGACTGCGATGAAGAGGGAAATATAAAACAGCGTCCATTTGGAGGAGCTAGTTCCAATAGAACATGTTATATTGCTGACCGTACGGGAAGCGCCATTGTGCAAACTCTGCTTCAGCAGTGTCGTAAAGAGGGTGTGGAGATTCTTAGCAATCATCAGTTATTAAACATTGCAAAATTTGAAGGCAGATTGTCGGGTATAACTTTAGTGCAAAGATCTGATTCGCATGTGATTGCTTTTGCATGCAAATCACTTGTTTTAGCAGGCGGAGGTTATGCCGGAATTTTTAGAGGACATTCAACAAATCCGCAAGAAAGCTCAGGGGATATTATAGCTGCGGCTTTACGCGCTGATATGAAGCTGTCAAATTTGGAATTTGTGCAGTTTCATCCAAGCGCTTTAAAAAACGGCGCGCTTATAAGTGAAGCCGCGCGCGGGGAAGGGGCCTATATAGTAGATGAAACCGGGCTGCGTTTTACAGATGAGCTCCAAACAAGAGATACGCTCTCGCGTTGTATTGTATCGCATCTGTTGCTTGGGCATAAAGTGTATTTGGATTTTAGACATTTAAGTACGCAAACGATAGAGACAAAACTGCCATCTACCCAAAAAATGGCACTCAACGGTGCCGGAATAGATATAAGAACAGAACTTTTAGAGATTACACCCTCCGCGCATTACACGATAGGAGGAATATGGACAAGAGGAGACACTTCTACGAATCTTCCCGGAGTATTTGCCTGCGGAGAGTGCGCTGTAACGGGTGTGCATGGAGCAAACAGACTTGGCGGAAACTCCTTGCTTGAAGGGATTTACTTTGGTCGTTTGGCAGGAATCGAAGCTTCCAGAAGAGCAAAGAGACAAGACTTCCTTCCCATTGATTATGCGCAGGTGAACAAAGAGTACAGAAGGATAAATTTAATACTTGAGAGTGAAAGCCATTTTAATATTAATGCAATGCGAAAGAACTTAGGAGAATCTTTATTTAGAAATGTGGGTGTCTATCGTTCAGAATCAACCCTCGTACAAGCTTTGGAATATGTGCATTATCTTATGAAATGCCAGTACGGCTTGCATTGCGTCAACAAAGAAAAACACAATAATGTGGAACTCTCTTCAATATTGGAATTTAAAAATGCGCTTTATATTGCCGAAGCAATGATACTTTCGGCGCTAAAAAGAGAAGAGAGCAGAGGTGTGCATTACCGTACCGATTTTCCAAGTCGCAACGACAAGTATTATGCGACACCTTCGTATATTAGGAATTTAGGAGATGGATTTTTAAGAATCTCTTTTGAAAAAGATACTCTGGGTGATTTTTTGTATAAAGTCAAAAGTTTATTTACCCGAGCTTAACCAAATAAAAGGATACAAGATGGCTAAAGTTATGTTACGAGAAAATGATGAGGGCAAAGTTCTTTTTTATGTTGCTAAAAAAGATATGGAGGAGATTGTTGAATCTTTAGAATTTGATAGCGCCGAAAAATGGGGTGGAAATGTTCATCTTAGCAACGGAGATATTTGGTTTATAGAACCTAATGCAAAAACGCTTCCAAATGAAGTGAATGCAAAAATAATCAAGCGTGGTGAAGAAGATTAAAAGAACCCCAACTTAAAAAACCTAAAATTCAATCTCATATTTTTTAATTTTATATCCAATTTGTCTTGCAGTCATGCCTAGTTGTGCGGCAGCTTTTGTTTGGATGCCTCGATTGTCAATGAGAGCCTGCATAATGGATTCTTTTTCCATATCTTGCATATTTCTTTTTGTAAGCATCGGTGTTTTGTTTGCAGGCACCGTTGTGCGAACGCTTTGCTCAGGTATCGCTTCTTCAACCGTTTTTGCCGCTGTTTGAGGTGTCGGCTCCATATAGAGTTTTTGATAATTGAAGGGTAAGACATGGTTTAACATCTCAGGTACGACGGTACCGTCGGGGCATATAAGAACAATTCTCTCCATTGTATTTTGGAGTTCACGAATATTGCCCGGCCATGGATAATCGAGTAAAATTTCCAAGGACTGTTTGCTGAAATTCATGGATTTGCGGTGTTCTTTCATAAACTTGTGAAGATAATGTTCTATAAGAAGTTTTACATCCTCATATCTTTCTCTCAAAGGGGGAAGAAAAACAGGGATAACATTCAGACGATAAAAAAGGTCTTCTCTAAATTCACCTTTTGCGACCATACTCTCAAGATTGCGGTTGGTTGCCGCTACAAGGCGGACATTTGTTTTTACTGTTTTTGTTCCCCCAACCCTTTCAAACTCCTGCTCTTGTAAAATTCTCAGAAGTTTTACCTGTAGCGAAGAAGATATATCGCCAATCTCATCTAAAAAAAGTGTACCGCCATCTGCTAGTTCAAATCTTCCTTTACGCATCTCTTTTGCATCTGTAAATGCCCCTTTTTCGTGACCAAAAAGCTCACTTTCCAAAAGTGTTTCACTAATGGCCGCACAATTGAGTTTTATGTAGGGTCCATTTTTGCGCTTGCTGAGGTTGTGTACGGCTGTTGCGATAAGCTCCTTGCCCGTTCCTGTTTCGCCTCGCACCAAAATAGTCGCATCTGAGGGGGAAACGGTTTCAAGCAAGCTGAAAATTCTTTGCATTTTTGTACTGTTTCCAACAATATTTTCAAACTTGTAATCACTAAGCGCTTGTTCTTTGTAATATGTTTTTAAATCTGTAAGATTTTCTTTCTCTTTGACAAATCTTTTTTGTGTTGCCAATGCTCCGCAAAATAAAGAGCCGACAATCGTAAGCATTCTTACGATATCATCAAAACCCAGCACCGATGATTTATTTATATTTGCAGAAATAACACCAAAAACATTTTCATCTTGAATAATCGGAACGGCAACATAAGAGATAGATTTTGTATCTACGATACCCATTTTATTTAAGTAGTTGATATTGTTTTGAATATTTTCTATCACGACGGGTTCCGCACTTTGTGCGGCTAAACCTGTTGCTCCTTCTCCAAGTTTATACACTGCCATTTTTCTTTGTTGCGTTGTAATGTCGAGCGATGTGTGCATCTCCACAGAGCTTTTGTCATCAGAGAGTAAAAAAAGACTGCAACGTTCCAGATAAGAGTTGCGCTTTAGCAAACGCATCCCTTTTTCTATGCTCTCATCAACATGTGAATTATTAAAGAGCATAACGGCAATATCGTAAAGAATTTTGATTTCATTATATGCAAAAGTAAGCGCGCAGGTTTTGCATTCTTCGTTGTTCGGTATATTTATTTCACTATACATATTGTCCTATTCTCAGATAGATTTTTATAATTATATTAGAAAGAGATATGTAAATCTACCTCGATACTGTATAAATAATAAGCAATGAAATGTATGAAAAATAGAATATTTTATGCATTTCTCTTTATTAATTACAACATAATGAGGAAAAAATGAAAATAACAGTACATGGAACAACTACGCAACTCATAGGCAAAGAGGTGTCGGTGGGTAAAGAGGCTCCGGCAGCACGTATTACAAAACTGGACAAAACTAAAAATGTTATCGGAATGATTGCCCCAAATACACAACTTATTATTGCGATTCCTTCATTAAAAACAGAAGTATGCTCTTTGGGTGCTAAAAAATTTAATGATTTGGTAAAGCAGTTTAAAAAACTGACAACAATCATGGTCACAACGGATGATATTGAATTTGTCAAAGAGTATAAAAATAAAGAGTGCATAGACAGTGCCGAACTGGTGATAGACGAAGAGCGTAATTTTGGTAAAAAATTTGGGCTTCTTATTTCAGAAGGAAAGTTAAAAGACCGTTTGGCAAGAGCTGTTTTTGTCATCGATAAAGAAGGTTTAGTGGCGTATAAAGAACTGGTTTCGGAGATAGTGGATGAAGTGAACTACGATGCCTGTATTGAGGCAATTCAAATGATAGTGCGTGAAAAGAAAAAAGGGCATACTCACGAAAATTGGATGTCCGTTTAAAGATGGATGGTAGATGGCATGTGGAAGCATCTTGGCATGTGGAAGCATCTTGGCATGTGGAAGCATCTTGGCATGTGGAAGCAAGCTTGGCATGTGGAACCAAAATTCATCCCTTACAATAGCTTCAATACACAGCGAGCGGCTCTTGCATAATCTATTCTTACAAATATGTTCTCCTTTTGTCTTATTGTCGTCCTAAAATCGGTTTTGTCATTTTTTGATGTCTCAAAAGTCGAGAATGATGCATGCATTAACTGAAGTGAAGTACATAGATACCTCTTAAGAACCAAGAATCTTTGGTTTATGAGGATGTATTTAAAATAAAGGAGAAAAAATGGCTGCACTACGTCAAATAGCATTTTACGGAAAAGGTGGGATTGGTAAGTCTACTACATCTCAAAATACGTTGGCTTCAATGGCTTATTACTTTGATAAAAATATTATGATTGTTGGGTGTGATCCTAAAGCGGATTCTACTCGTTTGATTCTACATGAAAAAGCACAAAACACTATTTTACAACTTGCTGCAGAAATGGGTACTGTTGAAGATTTGGAACTTGAAGATGCACTAAAACCGGGTGCAGGTATATTTGCTCCTGATTCACCGCATGGTTGGATTAACTGTACTGAGTCCGGTGGACCGGAGCCAGGTGTTGGTTGTGCAGGTCGTGGTGTTATTACAGCGATTAACTTTCTTGAAGAAGAGGGTGCTTATGAAGAAGAAGGTCTAGACTTCGTTTCTTATGACGTTCTTGGTGACGTTGTTTGTGGTGGATTTGCTATGCCGATTCGTGAAGGTAAAGCACAAGAGATCTATATCGTAATGTCTGGTGAGATGATGGCAATGTATGCTGCGAACAATATCTCTAAAGGTATTTTGAAATACGCTAACACTGGTGGAGTTCGTCTTGCCGGTCTTATCTGTAACGCTCGTATGACTGACTTTGAATATGACCTTGCATGGGCTTTGGCTCGTGATCTTGGTACTCAAATGATTCACTTCGTACCACGTAACAATATCGTTCAACGTGCTGAGATTCGTCGTATGACAGTTGTTGAATATAGCCCTAAAGCTGACCAGGCGTTAGAGTATAAAGAACTTGCTCGTAAAATTATTCACAATGATATGAAAATTATCCCTACTCCATTGGAAATGGATGATCTTGAAGCTCTTATTATGAAATACGGTCTTGAAGAAGAAGCGGATGAAGATAACATCGGTAAAACTGAAGCAGAGTTATAAGAGACTCATAAAGATTTAAAAATTAGTGCGTTTCCCCTTATTCGGGGAACACAACATTCTCGTAATGAAAAGAAAATAATAGATAAAGTAGGAGAATTAGATGTTTATATTAGGTTTTCACTTCCCAGCTGATATGGGTAATACAGTTCCAGATGCAGCAGTAGTTGCTAAATTAGACGAATCAGGTATTGATACAAGCGGTATTAATGAAATCAAAATGGTTACAGAATACCACGGTCAAAAAGAAGAACTTTCTTACACTAAGAAAGATACATTTATGTTCAAAGCACTTGTTCATTATGTAAAAACAGCAGAAACTGATTATATGATTTATACAAATCGTTACCAAATTTCTGAACTTTCAAAAAGATTAGATTCTGATGATGAGACTATGGCTCTTTGTAAAAAATTTGATTCAATGGCTCACTTTAAAATTACTGCTGCGTAGGCAGCTGTTGTAAAAAAATTGAGTAAAAAATAATTTTAAAGGAGACTATAATGGGTCCAGAATCATTGGAAGCAAAACAAAAAGCAGCGATTGAAGAAGTTTTAAAAGCGTATCCTGAAAAAGCTGCAAAAAATCGTGCGAAACACTTAGGTGTTGGCTCTCCGGACGATGAGAGTCAAAAGACATGTGGAAATGTTCGCTCGAACAAGAAAACAGTTGCGGGTGTTATGAGCCAGCGCGGCTGTGCGTATGCCGGTTCAAAAGGTGTTGTATGGGGTCCTGTAAAAGATATGGTTCATATCTCTCACGGTCCAATCGGTTGTGGTCAGTATTCACGTGCCGGCCGTCGTAATTATTATATCGGAACTACGGGTGTCGATACATTTGTAACAATGAACTTTTCTTCGGATTTTCAAGAAAAAGATATCGTATTTGGCGGAGACAAAAAACTTGAAAAATGTTTAAATGAAATTGATGAATTATTTCCGTTAAACAACGGCATCACTGTTCAGTCAGAATGTCCAATCGGTCTTATAGGTGATGATATCAATGCTGTTGCAAAGATGTACACTAAGAAAACCGGTCAAACAATTGTTCCTGTAAACTGTGAAGGTTTTAGAGGGGTTTCTCAGTCACTTGGTCACCACATCGCAAATGATACGGTTCGTGATTATATCTTTGATGCTTCTCCAAACACACTTGGCGAGCCAATCGAAGTTACAGATTATGACGTTGCTATTATCGGTGATTACAATATCGGCGGTGATGCATGGTCAAGCCGTATTTTACTTGAAGAGATGGGTCTACGTGTTGTAGCTCAGTGGTCAGGTGATGCGACAATTAAAGAGATGGTTCAAACAACAAAAGTAAAACTTAACTTACTTCACTGTTACCGTTCAATGAACTATATTTCTCGTCATATGGAGAAAGAGTATGGGATTCCTTGGATAGAGTATAACTTTTTTGGCCCAAGCCAAACGATTAAATCTCTACGCAAAATTGCTGCATTCTTTGATGAGAGTATTCAAGCAAAATGTGAAGAAGTTATTGCTAAATACCAACCAATGGTTGATGCAGTTACAAATAAATTCCGTCCACGCCTAGAAGGCAAGACAGTAATGTTGTTCGTAGGTGGTTTACGCCCTCGTCACGTTATTGGTGCTTATGAAGATTTAGGTATGGAAGTTATCGGTACAGGTTATGAGTTCGCTCATGATGATGACTATAAAAGAACAAAAGATGAGATTTTCAGATCAACTGTAATCTATGATGACGTGAACGAGTATGAGCTTGAAGCATTTGTAAAAGCACTTCAACCGGACTTAGTAGCTTCAGGCATTAAAGAGAAGTATGTGTTCCAAAAAATGGGTCTTCCATATAGACAAATGCACTCTTGGGATTATAGTGGTCCTTACCACGGATATGATGGTTTTGCAATCTTTGCAGCAGATATGGACTTAGCGATTAACTCTCCTGTTTGGGGACATAGCAAAGCACCATGGGATAAAGAAGGAGAAGCGTAATGCAAGAAATAGATAATATTGTAAATGGTCAAAAACTGTTTCAGCGCCCCGAATATAAACAAGTATTAGAAAATAAAAAGCAATTTGAAGGCGGTATGGGTGCTATAAACCCTGCTAAAACTGCAGAGATTGCTGAGTGGACTCGAAGCTGGGATTACCGTGAGAAAAATTTAGCCCGTGAAGCTATTACGGTAAACCCTGCAAAAGCCTGTCAACCTCTTGGTGCCGTAATGGTAGCTTTAGGTTTTGAGAATACTATGCCTTATGTTCATGGAAGCCACGGATGTGTTGCGTATTTCCGTTCATATTTTACACGTCACTTCAAAGAGCCGACACCATGTGTGTCTGACTCTATGACTGAAGATGCAGCGGTTTTTGGCGGTCTTACAAATATGAAAGACGGTCTTAAGAACTGTGCGGCACTTTATAAGCCTGAAATGATTGCCGTTTCAACTACATGCATGGCAGAAGTTATCGGAGACGACCTGTATGCATTTGCAATTGCGGCAAAAGAAGAAGACGGCGGCGAGTTTTTAGCGGAAGATTTCCCTATTACTTATGCGCATACTCCATCTTTTACAGGAAGCCATATTACCGGTTATGACAACATGATGCACGGAATTATGTCTCAGTTGACTGAGGGTAATAAAAAAGAAAAGAAAAACGGTAAAATTAACATTATTCCAGGGTTTGAGACGTATATCGGTTCAATCCGTTCTGTGAAAGCTATTGTTGAGTCTTTTGGTGCTGAATACACAATGCTTGGCGACCACTCGGATCAGTGGGATATGCCTGCGGGTGATTACTCTATGTTTGCCGGCGGTACACCAATCGCTGAAGCAAAAGATTGTATTAATGCAAAAGCGACTATCTCTTTACAAAAGTATGCAACCGTTAAAACTATGAAAATGGTTAAAAAATGGAAACACGAGGGAGGTTTGTCTAATCCAATCGGCCTTAAAGGGACAGATGAGTTTGTTATGAAGCTCGCTGAGATTACAGGTAAAGAAGTTCCTAAAAAACTTAAAACCGAACGTGGTCGTTTGGTAGATGCAATGCAGGATTCGTATCCGTATATGCACGGTAAAAAATTCGCAATCTGGGGTGACCCTGACTTTTTAGTGGGAATGGTTTCTTTTCTTTTAGAGATGGGCGCAGAGCCGACTCACGTACTTTGTAACAACCCTGCACGTGGCTGGGAAGAAGAAATCAGAGCAATGCTTGATACTTCTCCAGCGTGCTCTGATTGTCATGTATGGGCTGGGAAAGATTTATGGCACATGCGTTCGTTACTCTTTACACAGCCGGTTGATTTCATGATTGGTAACAGTTATGGTAAAGAGCTTATGCGTGATACAAATATACCGTTGATTTATATCGGTTTTCCGATATTTGACCGTCACCACTTACACCGTTATTCAATTAGCGGATACGATGGTGCTCTTAACTTGTTGACTTGGATTACAAATAAAGTCCTTGACCAGCTTGACGAAGAGACAAAAGGTATCGCTTCAACTGACTACTTCTTCGACTTAGTTCGCTAAGCAGTTTTTTTCTTCATTTTTCCCTAAGCCATCCTTTCATGGGGGGGGTGGCTATTCTCCAAAACTTCTATGATATAACCAATATTAACTATACATCAAAAAGGTTTCCACTCAAACTACTCTCATTCATTTTTGCACTTTTTGCCAAATCTTCTATATCCGCACCGCTTTTTTTCAAAGAGTAAAATTGTGTCTCTCCCAAAAGTAGGTAACTCCAAGTTTTGTTATCTCGCAAATCTTCATCAAGAGAGTTTATCCGCCTTACAAAATCAAGCGTGGCTCTTTGCTTTTGCTTGACATTGACATCTTTTAAATCTTTGTCGGATTTCGTCTCGACCAAATGTACATGTAAGTCAGTCTCAACCATAAAATCAGGATAGTAACTAGCCATAAGCCCGTCGTCTCTGAAATAACTTATCGTTGCAAAGTCATGTTTAAATTCAAGTATTTTTATAAACTTTAAAACTTTGCTATCGGTGTCCAAATACTCCAAAAACGCCTTTTCAAATCCGCCTTTGTTTGATGGATATGCTGTTTTTTCGTAAATAGTTTTTTGCAAATCAAGTGCGTAATTTGCTCTCATATTTAAACTTGCAACCTTTGAGAAATAGATTTTGTTGACAACTGGTTTTATGTAAGTCGTGGAGTTTTGCATATCATGTATGAGCCTTTGGATAGCGTTTGTGATATGCGGCGTAATGTTTGCATTTTTAAGCATCAAAACACGCCAATTTTCATCAAGAAACGGGTTGAAACTTTGCGAAAAAAGCCTCTCTCGGATGTATCTGTCCAACACTCCTAAAAGCTGCGGTTGATAGATTTGCATAGATGGTAGCGCACGGTTGTTTCCACGAACTCTTAACTGCCCCATTTTATGCGTTAAAATCTCCAAAATCTTTTGCAGATACTCGTTGTAGCTATTGGCTGTAAACAAATCCGCACTTATCATGTAGTCGCCAAAAGTTGTTTTAACCGTTAGCTCCTCAGAGTGAAAAACCTCGCCTTTTGTTGTCCATGATTTTAGCTGCTCCAAACTATGGTAGATATACGGCGGAAGTGCATTTACATCAAACTCAGGTGCGTTTAACTCCTCTTCTTCATCTTTGACTATCTCTAAAAACGCCATGTCATAATCTTCATAGTTCTCTTTAAGCCCCACTTTTATCATGTCGCCAGTACTTGTTCCCTCTTTTGGTTCATTTTCATCAAAACCAAACTCATCTTCTGCTAGTAAATCCCCGTAAAACTGGCTAAAAGCAGGATGTTCAACTATGCTTAAAACATCAAGATACGAATTTGGACTAAGTTTTTGTTTTAAAACTCTTACACGATTTTCATTTTTTTCATCTTCAAACTCTCTTTCTCTAAACATCAGCCTAAGCCCACGCCCGATGGTTTGCTCCAATAAAATAGAGGATTGATTTGAGCGAAGCGGAACTATGACGCAAACATTGCTTACATCAAAACCCTCTTTTAACATCAAAACGGAAATGACAACTTTTGGATTTTCGTGAGCGTCTATATTGAAGAGTTTTTGTTTTAGCCGCTCCCACTCTTCCTTAGGAATCTCTCCATTTTTCTTTGAGTGAACACCCATAAACTCATCATCTTTTAGTCCAATTTCAACCAAAAATTCTTCGACATAATGGACAACTTCCGTCTCTTCACACATGATAAGCATTTTTGGATGTTTAGGGTTGTCAAGTTTGCTAAAATCTTTTTCAAGGATTTTTAGCTTTGTAAGTCCTGCTTGAATCATCACTTTTTGCCCGTCACTCAGACCGATAACCTTGTTTGTTCCCTCATCACGAAGTGCTTTAAAATCAAGCTCCAAAGTTGAAAGCTCTTTTCGTTTGTCAATCGTTATCATCTTTACAAGCCCGTCTTTTATGGCGGCGTTTAGGTCAAAGTCAACTATGACATGTGGAAAGTAGTGTTTGGCTCTTTTTTGTCCGCTTCCCGTCGTGTCGTAAGGCGTAGCTGAAAAGTCTATCTGAACAAATTTACTCCCTTTATTTTTAGCTATAAAGTTTAAAGATTTTTGCCACTCGACCTCTTGTATCTCTCCTGCCGTTTTGTTCTCATGTATGTGATGAGCTTCATCGTTCATAACCACCAAATCATCAAGCTCCGCCAAATACTCTATCTCGCCGCCGCTAAAATATGCTCCGTCAAGCTGTTCTAAGCTGTTTCCTGCACTTATTCCAGGACGAGCGGGGAAAATATCGGCTATCACTCCGCTTGGGTCATCAAGCGGGCTTATCTCCTCTCTTTCTTCATCTTTACCCATAAACAAGTGCCAGTTTGAGATGGCTATAAATCCGTCACTTGTAACCTTTCCAATTTCATCTTTTTTTACAACACTGCTTTGCAAAAATGCTTTTATAGTCACTTCATATCTTTGCGGTAAAAACAGCTCTCTATTTTTGAAAATGTCACTTGTGTTTACATCACGGCTTTTATCTTCTCTCTCTTTGCCCATGTAGCTGTCAAGCAGTCTCTCATAGACGATAAGCCCCGGAGCGATAAGCAAAAAGTTTTTAGTAAATCTTCCGCTTCTCTCTTTCTCGGCTCTTGCGTTTAGATACTGCCAGATAAAAAGAGCGTTCATAACCCAAGTTTTTCCCGTTCCCGTTGCCATCTTCATGGCGTATTTGGGTATTTTATATTTCTCTTTAGCCAAAGCGTATGATTAAACTTCGGTATAAGCTCTTTGTCGCACTTTTCGTAAATCTCTAAAACGCTATCTACTTTTAAAATCTCATGCAGATAGATAGTGTTTAAGATGGCGTTTTTTTGCCCTCTATGAAAATTTATCTCACGCTGCGAGGTATGCGGTTCACAAAACCAAAACTTTAGCAAATCCGCCGTTGTTGGAGTTACTTTATCTAAGAACGCTCCATCATTCCACATGCCAAGAACAATGTCTGATATTTTTTGCGCAAGCTGTAGTGGTATGTCGCCCGTGAGCGTATTTATGGGTGTTGCCACTTTACACCTCCGCTTTTACGACAGACTCAAAACCAAAGACATCAACGGCTTTAACGCTCACTACTCTTTTTTCTTTGCGTGCCACCATAATTTTAGCCGAGTAAACTACATGTAAAGGGTCGCCGTCGTTTGCCGTGTTTTCTCTGTAATCCTGCCATTTGCTTCTAAAAGTCACTCCGTCATAGTCAGGGTCGATACTCCAGTACTCTATGAGAGCAAGAGGGTCATGAGCCATAAGATCTTGAAGCGATTTTTTGTCTGCATCATCAAGCGGAATGTTGTCGGGACTTAGCAAGATATAGTTATCAAGTTTTATGGTTAGCTCTTCAAGCTCGCTGTCATAGACTTTTTTCTCTATGGGTTTGATGGTTAAGTATTGGAGTGAGCTAAATCGTATCTTGCCACTATCGACGAGTTTTTTGTATGTTGCTTTGCTTTTTAGTTTGTCAAGCAAATCGGGCGGAATAACCAATATCTCAAGCCTACTATCGGAGAGTTCATTTATAGCGGAGCTGATATCATAAGCAAAGTTCCACCCAAGAACGACCACTTTATCCCAACCGCCTAAGAAATTATCACGCAGTTCTATTGCTTTTTTGAGTGTTGCTCTGCCTGTCATCTTGTTTGGACTGTCTATATAGACAAGCGTTTTTTTGTCTTTGATGTAGCCCAGATTTTGCGGATGTTCGCTTCCAAAACTAAGTGCACCGCTTCCGCTCTCATCGCTAAAAAGAGAGATAACAACTTGAGACAAATCGCCGATGCGTTTAAACATACGGCTACTCTCCAATGCCTCTTTTTGATAATCGCCGATACTTTGGTAGAGAAATGGTTTGACCTCATTGTCGATAAGCCGTTTTCTCTGCACCATGATAGATGGTTTGCCGATGTCGGAGCTTATCCAACGGCGACCGAGTTTTTCGGCAACTGCGGCGGTTGTTCCACTTCCGCCGAAGAAGTCGGCTACTATGGAGTTTTCGTTTGATGAGGCTTTAATGATGCGTTCTATAAGTGCTTCAGGTTTTTGGGTTGAATAATCAACTCGTTCTTTTGCAACAGGGTTTACCGGTGATAAATCATTCCAAACTGAGTCAATAATATCACCTTCTATTTCATCAAGATATATTTTTCTCGTTCCACCTGCTGTTGGATTAACATCACTTCTGCACAATCTACCAGTCTCATCAGGCTTAAAGCGTTTTAAATATTCTTGATTATGAGGTTTAAATTGTGTATAAAATATTCTATTTTCTGTTTTTTTATAAGAATAGATAACATCATGTTTTTGTGGAAATTTTGATGCCGTTTTTCTTTTAAATCCAAAATACGACCATATAATTTCATTATTAAAATTCTCTTTTCCAAAAATATCGTCAAGCAAGATTTTTACATAATGCCCCACATGCCAATCAATATGCACATAAATAGAACCTTTTTCACTTAAAAGTTCACGCATCAAAACTAAACGGGGATATATCATCTTCAAGTAACTTACCGTGCCGTCTTTCCATGTATCGGCATAGGCAAACTGTTCTATAACTGTCGGTTTTTGACTGAGGTTTACATTTGGCAGGGTGATTTTAGTGCGATAGTCCGCTTTGGAGTCAAACGGTGGATCGATGTAGATAAGGTCTATCTTGCCTCGCATACTCTCAAGCCCACTTGTCGCATCACCTGCTAAAAGCCCTTGCATAACTAAAATATTATCCCCATAAATAAGCCTGTTTTTCCACTCATTCTCATCAGAACTCGGCATCTCACCACGAAAAAGTCCGCTTACATCTTTAGAGGGCAAAACCAGCTCGTTTGTTTGAAGAGCAAGAGCATTTCCACTATTTATCCGCTCCAAAATCCTAGCCGCTTCAGCTTTTCCCTCTTTTACTATTTTTGGTAATTCTTCTATAAGTGATAAAGCCATAAATATTTTCTCTTTTTTAAGTTTTTAAGTTAAATATTATCTGTTTTATACTTAAATAGTTAAATATTAACTAAAATATAGCTATTAGTAGTTAATATTTAATCTGTTGAGAACTAATCTCTATTGAGATATTTTTTTTGTTAAAAAAGGCAAAAAATGACTCAAAGAGATATGGCTGGTTATTTGGATATTACCCCTGTTACGCTAAGAAACTGGAGAAGAGATAAACCGCATTTATACGAAATAGTTATGAAAGGCTTTGCGTTTGAAGAAGCTGTAAAAAAAGCTCAACAAAACGCCGACGAACTAAAAGCTTTGGAAGAGCAGTTTAAAACAGCGCCCCTGTGAATGAATCTCCACTTTTTAGAATATTTGTAGTTCGTTTTACAACAAAAAAAAACTCCACCAAAAAGCGAGGCTTTCAAACTGTCCCCAAGGGACGAGCGAAGAGATAAATTCGCACAAACGCTATTTTGTATGATTTATTAAATACGCAAATTAATACTATTTTACGCTACAATAATATTATGAAGTTTGAATGGGATACTAAAAAAGAAAAATCAAATATAAAAAAACATGAAGTATCTTTTGAGCAAGCTGCTTATGTGTTTAGCGATGCGTATTCTCTAACTCTTTTTGATGAAGAGCATTCAGAAGATGAAGATAGATGGATATTGCTAGGTAAATCTTTAAATGAAATTATATTAGTTGTAGTTCATACATTTAGAGACAAAGATGGCATTGAAATAGTTAGGATTATATCTGCTAGAAATGCTACAAAAAAAGAACAAAAAATTTATAATGAAAGGTGTCCATCATGAAAAAAGAGTACGATTTTACAAATGCAGAACAAGGCAAGTTTTATAGACCTCTAAATGAATTGGATATACCAATATATTTGGATGATGATGTTAAGACTTTTTTTATGCAAAAATTGAAAAACAGAGATAAAGATGCTTCTTTAAGCAAGATTATAAATTCATTATTAAAACAAGACATAGAAATCTCTAAAAAACTGGCAGTTTAATGCTACACCCCAAAGGTTAAATCTCCACTTTTGACAATATTTGCAGTTCGTTTTACAACTTATATAAATCCAAACTCAACAAAAAAGCTCCATCAAAAGGCAAGGCTTTAAAATTGTCCCCATGGGATGAGTAAAAATATAAAATTCTCCAGTCCAAATAAAACAAACTCATATTAACTTTTCCATATATTTGTTTATACCGATGATAATAATTTGATTTTTAGCAGTATCAATCTTATAAGGCACAACATAACCTTTGAATACAAAATCTCTTACATTTTTATCATTGAAGTAGATTGATTTTTTATATTTAAAAGGCATATTTGGTATATCATCTATAGTCTCATCTAAATCTACTTGAAATTTTAGAGCCTGATTCAGACTGTCTTGTGCTATATATTCCATGATAGATTGGAGTTTTTGAAGATAGTCGGTATCTCTAATTATTTGCATATTTAGACTTGAGATTTTCTTTGAAATCATTCATTTGATTGGTATATTGTTCCTGCGATAGCAACTGCGTATTGCCATTTTCTATATCTGATAAGCATTTATGAAAATAGACCTTTGTTTGTTCAAAATCTTTATCTACGGCACCGTCCTCTTTTACAGAGAAATTTTTGACCATGCCTTCTTTCAAACTTTTTATAACAGTTAAGAATGACTCATAGTTATCATCCTCTATTTGAAGCTGTATAGTTCTCATCCTTACCTCTCTTTTCCTTTATTCTTTATTGTATCTCATTTTTAATATAAAATTATTTATAAATCCAAACTAAACAAAAAAGCCCCACCAAAAAGCGAGGATTTAAAATTGTCCCCAAGGGACGAGCAAAGAGATAAGGTCTCCAGCCCAAATACTTAAAAGTGATTGTATAACAAATTACCTAAATCACACAAACCCTATCTTTTTCGTTCCCTCTCTAGCTTCATCATGGATACTTTGCATACTAGAAACCACTTGCACTACTTTTTGGAGTAGTTCTGTTGTCTCTTTGTCGTTTGTTTCTAGTTTTTCAAGTCTTTTAATGATGTCAAAGTATGGTACGGATTGATTTTTAAGTTTTGTAAATGTTCGCATAATTTGTTTTGTAACTTCTACGGCAATACCGCTTTTTAAAACTGTAGCCAACATGTAAACACCTTGTTCAGTAAATACATATGGCAATTTTCTAACACCTCCCCAACTTGATGTCGCATTTTGCGATATCAAGTTATCAAACTCCTCTTTTGTCAGTTGAAACATAAAATCACTATCAAATCGTTCTATGTTTCTTTTAACCTGTTCATTCAGTCTGCTAGTTTGAACTTGATAAAGTTCGGCTAAATCCTTATCAATCATTACTTGAATACCTCTGATGATAAATATTTTATCATCGACGACAATATTATTTAAAACTTGATTTTTTGTATCCATCTCCACTGCTCCTAGATTTTAAAGATACAAAACCATAACAAAAAATTTGATTTTTATTTAAAAACATGACAATCTGCAATATTTTAAAATCAAAATTATAATCTGCGTTACAGTTATAAAGATTTCAAAATAGGAAAACATTATGCAAATCATCATCGACAATATACCCTGTAAAATACACACTATACGAGGTATTCAAGTTATGCTAGATAGAGATTTGGCAGAACTTTATCAAGTGGAAACAAAACATATAAATCAAGCTGTTAGAAACAATCCTGATAAATTTCCGGAAGATTTTTATTTTGAATTGACAAATATAGAGTTTGATAATTTGCGGTCAAAAATTTTGACCGCAAATATTTCTAAAATAAGAACAAATCCTAAAGTATTTACCGAACAAGGGATATATATGTGCGCAACCATCTCATGATAGATTTCTAATTGGTGTAAGTTTAAAAGATTTAGGTAAATAATGGTTTGCATTTTCTAAAATAAATATAGATGTTGATGATTTGTTGTCAAAACTCAATTAATAGGATTGTAGTGTTTTATGTTTCTTTTAACGCTTCTACCACCTTCTTGCCGAACTACCGAGAAATCCTCGAGAGTTGAATTTTTATCAAACAATGTTATAATCGCAGTATAAAAATATTTAGTAGAAGGGTGTTTCATGCATACAATAAAATTGAGTGTTTCAGATAACATATATGCGCAGATACTTTCTCTGTTTCAAACATTCCCATCAAACGAACTTAAAGTTGTTGAAGATACTCCCTCTTTTGTAGTTAATGATGTAAAAGAGGCAAAAAAAAGAGTTTTTGAAGCAGAAAAAAATGCCAAATATATAGACCATGATGAGTTTATAAAAGAGATAGATAAGCATATAGATTCTTTATGAAAATAGTTTATGAAGAGCATTTTGTAAAGTCACTTAAAGATATACTAAACTACATCGCCTTAGATAAAAAATCAGCCGCTAAAACCTTCAAATCAAAACTTATAACTTATATAGAGCAAATCCTAAATAATCCAAACTCAACAAAAAAGCTTCACCAAAAAGCGAGGCTTGACACTTCACCTGCGGCACATGCGTTCGTTACTCTTTACACAGCCGGTTGATTTTATGATTGGTAACAGTTACGGTAAAGAGTTAATGCGTGATACAAATATACCGTTGATTTATATCGGTTTTCCGATATTTGACCGTCACCACTTACACCTTGGTTCGTTAATTTTAAATTTCATTCATTCTTCCTCCGTCGTCCTTCCCTCGGGACGACACCTCCCAACACTTTTTATGAAATTTTTGTCGTAGAAGAATTCACAATAAAAAAATATTAAACAGTCGGCTTGAGTATTTTTTCAACAAATGGAATACTTGAAAGTAATTTAACCTTGTTTGTGATGGATGAAGCAAGTATGTCTTGAAACATTTTGTCGTAAAGCTCCGGATAGATTTTATCTATATCCATAAAGCCGTCAATAATCAGCGATGCCAAACCGTGAAGTGAAGACCAAATGAGTATGGTTCTATGAAAACTGTCCTCTTTTTTGAGAATTCCACTTTTTTGTCCCTCTTCTATAGCAAGTTTAAGTGAGGAAAATCCGCTGCAGTTTTCATCTTTAATGCTGAGACTATTTTCTCTTATATGCGCATATTTTTTCCCAAAGAGCAGTCTATAAAGATTTTCATTTTGTTTTGCAAACTCTAAATAAGACTTTCCGCTCATGTAACACCTGTCTATTAAAGGCTTCCCTGTTTCTCTCAATAGAGGAGATATATAAGTATCAAACTCTTTAAAACCTTTTATTATCATCGTTTCTATAAGTGCATCTTTTGAAGAAAAATGTCTATAAATAGCAGAACGTGAAGTTCCGGTTGCATCTGAGAGAATTTTTAGAGTGAGATTTTCAACATCATCTTTAGCTATAAAATCAAAAGCAATGCGTAAAAACTCTTCTTTTAAATTTCCGTGGTGGTAGTCATTTTTTATCATGAGAGCATTTTATCATAAAACTTTATGTTGACAATGTTTACATTTTAATATTTATATGTTAACATTGTTTACTTTAAAAGATTGAAAGGATTTGTTATGAAAAAAATAGTATTGATTTTAGGGCTTGGAGTTGTTTTATTTGCGCAAAGTTCTTTAGAAGTTGGCAAAAAATCGTATGAGGCTATGTCAGGATATAAAAGCAGTATCTCAAAAACGACTATGATACTTAAAAACGGGCAAGGAGAAGAAAATATCAGAAAGTTGGAGATAAAAAAACTCGAAGGAAGTGATGGGGATAAATCTTTAATCACTTTTTTATATCCATTGGATATCAAAGACACAAAACTTCTGAGTTTTGAGAAAATAGGTGAAGAGGATGAACAGTGGCTTTATCTGCCTGCTTTAAAAAGGGTAAAAAGAATTAGCTCTAACAATAAATCAGGCTCTTTTATGGCGAGTGAATTTAGTTATGAAGACATTGCTTCGCAAAATTACAGGAACTATGCTTATGAGGGTGAAGCCGAAAAATTCACACATGAAAAAGATGAGTATTTTAAAATATCAAGAATTCCAAAAGATGAAAACAGTGCTTACTCAAGACAGATACTCTATATTGATACAAAAAATTATTTGGCAAAATATGGGGAGTATTATGACAAACAAGAGAAGCTTCTTAAAGAAGTTTTGTTTTTAGAATATGAAAAACTTGAGGGTATTTGCAGAATTAAAAAAATGCAGATGAATAATGTTCAGACAAAAAAGAGCTCCTTACTCATCTGGGATGAAGATACAATCCTCATGGCTCTGAGTGAACAAGAGTTCTCGCAAAGAGCATTAAAATGAGAATTTTGTTTTTGATTATATTTTCGTTATTTGCACATGCCATAGATTATAAATCAAATATTAAACTTAAATATCTAAGTTACGACAGCTTTGCAAATGAAACTTTGTTTCAAGGCGATACAAAAATAAAACTTGAAAATGATATTTTTGCAGTAAATTTGAGTGCAGAGTATCTTTACAGCAGCGAGTACAAACAAAGAAGATATTTAATGTTTAATGAACTCTACATCACAAAAGATTATGAAGAGTACAGTATGGTATTTGGCAAACTCATCAAGTTTATGGGTGAACTTGAAGGGTTTAACAGTGCAGATATATTAAATCAAAAAAATTATCTGCTTGATCCCTTTGAAAAGAGTGTGAAACTTGGCAGTTACATGGTGTCTGTCTCAAAATACTTTGAAGAAGACAGCGTAGAGTTTGGTGTGAAGTTTTATGAGGAGGGGCAAAAATACCCGACATGGAATACGCCCTATAGCCCTTTTGCTATGAATTATAACGACACTTTAGTATTAAGTGCGAATGCATATACACCTACATTTTATCTTCTCTATGCACTCTCAAATGCCAAATTTACAGCGATGCACGGCTATGACAACAAGCGCTATTTTGTACCGCTAAACCAAAGCACCCTTTCTCAATATGCCTACAAAGTGAATAAATTTTTACTTACCTCCAACTATCTATACAAGGACACGATTTTTAAACTTGAGAGCAGTTATACGGATGTGATAGATGAAAAAAATATGGGCGATTATACGCAAATCTCTTTTGGGATGGAGAACAATTTTTATAATATTTACGGCATGGATATCGGGATTTATACAGAGTATTACAGATATATGTATCTGCAAGAAAGTGTAAAAAATGTTGACATATCCGAGCTTTACAACAACGATATATTTGCGGCTTTAAGGCTGAACTTCAATGATGTGCAAGCGAGCGAAATAAAGGGCGGCATTTTACATGACATGCAAAACAGCGAGAAGATTTTTAAAGTGGAGGCAAAAACAAGAGTGATGGATATGTTCGTCATTCGGGGTGAATTTTTACAAACACTTCCAAAAGCAGACACTCTTTTGTCAAACATCGGAGAATCAACAAGATTTACCCTTGGTCTGAGCTACGCATTTTAGGAGAAAATGATGGAAAAATATATACAGTTATTAGATAAACAAAAGTACAAAATCATAGTGCTTACAACGCTCCTTGTGGCTCTGTCTTCAATAGCCCTCAAAGATATCGCCTATGAGGGAAGCTACAAAATTTGGTTTGATAAAGAGTCAAAGATTTTAAAAGATTACGAGCATTTTAGAAGTACCTTTAGCGCAGACGACAGTTTTATAGTGGCATTTCGCGATGAAAACGGAATCTTTAATAAAAAAGCTATTGGTATTATTTTAGAACTGACTGCCGAGTTTAAAAAGATAAAGGGTGTGGCAAAAGTTGACAGTCTGACAAATTATCAGCATATCAGCGCTTTGGATGATGAGATAATAGTGGAAGATTTTATAAGCACATATGAGGAATTGGAACTTAAAAAACAGCTTGCCCAAAATGATAAGCTCATTCTCAATCAGCTTATTTCAAAAGATGCAACTACGACGATGATAGCTCTTAGACTTGCTAGTTTAAGTGGTGCAAATGAAGATGTCAATATCTTCGTGCTTAACAAGTTGAACCGGATTTTGGACAAAGTATCAAAAGAGAGTGGTTATAAATTTTATGTTACAGGTGCACCTGCTATTACCGCTTCACTGGTAAATATCTCTCAAAAAGATGCAAAACTGCTGATGCCACTTGCCGTTGTGATGGTCGTGACTTTGCTGTTTATACTTTTTAGAAATATGGTCGGCGTTTTGGTTCCCTCGGTTGTAATCGTTTTTACATTTTTAACGGTTTTAAGCACACAGATTTTGCTGGGATATAAACTCAACAATTTTACGGTAAATATCCCCTCTTTTATAACTGCCATAGCAATAGCAGATGCGATGCACCTTTACCTTGCTTGGGTGTATTATAAAAGAAAAAAGTATGATAATTACAACTCTGTACGTTTGGCGCTTCAATCAAATCTGCTCCCGATTGCGCTTACATCCTTTACTACTGCGGCAGGGTTTGCTTCACTTGGGTTAAGCACTATCGAACCTATTGCAACTTTCGGTATCGCTATTACTATGGGAGCCGTACTTGCTTTTGTGTTGAGTGTCACTCTGGCTCCTGCAATTTTACTCACGCTAAAAGATGGTTTTGAAGTAAAGCCGGTACGCTTTTTAAACCTCTTAGACACGAAAGGTTACGGAGCTTTTATAGTGAGAAACGATAAAAAAATCATCTACGGTTTTGTAGTTCTAATGATGGTACTCGGCTACGGATTGAGCTTTTTAAAAGTTGACAGCAACAGCATAAAGTATTTTTCCAAAACAACTCAGGTAAGAGAGGGAAGCGAATTTGTCGAGAAAAATCTCACAGGCTCCATGGTGTACGAAATCATTTTGGATGCCAAACAAAAAGAGGGTGTGAAAGATCCTGAGTTTTTAAACACAATCGTGAAGTTTGAAGATGAGCTAAGAGGCAAATATAAAAATGTAAGATTTACAACTTCACTCAAAGATATTGTAGTGCGTATGCAAAAAGTACTCAACCCTAGTTCCACATGCGCCGTGAGCGATAGCGAGGAAGTGCCCTTGTGGTGCCAAATACCCCAAGAGAAAAATCTAGTCGCACAATACTTACTTTTATATTCCATGAGTCTACCTCAAGGGATGGAGATAAACGATAAGATAGATACAACCGAGCAGTTTCTAAGACTCTCCATCAACTCAGGTTTGGATGATACTTCAAAAGAGTTGGAGATGATAGAGTGGATAAAAAAGTGGTGGGGTAAAAATACAAAATACAGCGCGGATGTTCAAGGACAAACCACCATATTTGCCTACATGCAGTCGAGTGTTACAAAAACCCTTTTGGTCTCCATCTCTACGACGCTTTTGATTGTTACGATTTTTATGTTTATCATTTTCAAAAACCTTAAAATGTTATGGCTTTTTATACTTCCAAATATTGCCCCTATCATTCTAGTAGCAGGAGTTATGGGATATTTGGGGATAAACATAGACTTAGGCGTAGCCATCTCCGCCGCGGTTATTTTAGGAATAGCCGTCGATGATACTATTCACTTTTTCAGCAAATATTTTGAGGCAATCAAAACAAAAACATTTGAGCAAAGCATAGACTATATCATCAGCCACAGCGCAAATGCGATGATACTCACAACCATGATTTTATCGTTTACATTCGGACTCTTTGTACTGAGCGACTTCATCCCAAACGTAAACTTCGCCATTGTGAGCGTGAGTGCTCTAAATATCGCCTTGCTGTTTGATTTGGTGCTTTTACCTGCTTTGCTTAGTTTTGGATACGGGACAAAATGAGTTGGTACCTCAAGAGGACTTCCTCGCTTGTGCTCACAGCGCATGCGCAAACTCTATGAGTACAAATCATGCTATGAAAGTTCACGATTGGATTATTGAAAACATTGGTGGATTAAGTGGAGATAGAGAAATGGGCTTACTAGATAATGCTTTAGAGCATGTTAAAAAGATACATATTATCCGACTTTTGAAGAAAAATTAAAACATATTGTTTACGCTGTAAATAAATTTAATCCTTTTTCAGACGCTAACAAACGCTCTAGTTTAACTTTAGGTGCATATTTTTTACAGTTGAATGGTTATGATTGTTGTCTAAAAAGATTCATAACTGAAATGGAAAACAAAATCGAAGAGGAGTGACAATGCGAAGTTATGATGAAGGGTGATTAACAGGAATATCTATTAGCTGAGCAGTATAATCTTCCAAGCTTTCGCTTGGAATTGATTTATACAATCAAAATAAAAAATAAGTTAACTCAATTTTCGCAAGCGAATATATAACTCGCAGAGTAATTTAGGGTGGCATCTTCTTTTGTCGGTTCGTTTGCCTGAATGTAACTAGACGCGACCGCTTCTTTTAGAAGAACTCTGTTATCGTACATGGGCATGGGATGTTGGTTGAGGGCGGAGAGGTGAATCTCTTTTATCGAACATTCTTTTTTTAAAAGAGCGGAAAGTTTCATTTTAAAAATATTGGCATACAAAACAGCTTGTGTTTCAAGCTCCTCTTTCTTTTTCGCAAGCGCATCGTCGGAGACAATCCATCGGGTTCCTTGATTGCTTATGGTTACATTTTTATTGTTTGTTATCAGTTTTTTTAACGCGGGGATGTTGTAAACTTTCTCCATTTCGCTCAAAGTAGTGTATTGGCAATCAATGTTTACCACTCCTCTGTATCCGATGAAAATATTTTTTTTATGAGTGTTATCCCATTCCATCGCTTTCATAACAGAGTAACCGCTACTTTTGCAGATATTTTCATATTTTTTTAAAGCAGTAGAAAGCACGTTGAGTTCGTTGGATGCCTGCGTATAATCTTGCTCAATCATAGTGATGCTCAAGTTTGTCGACAGCTTGTCCGGAGATATAAAGGAGACAAATTTCTGAGATTTTGTAATGGTAGTAAAATCTCTCGCGCGCATATCTGTAGCAAATACGGATGTCACAACGGCCAGCCCAAGGAGTAAGAATTTCATGTTTTTTCCTATTGCGTGAAATCGATAATAATTGTAAGTGTACAACAGATAGGTTAAATTGCTGATGTATTTCCACATGCCGAATTTTGTATAAATTAATAATTACAGACTGTAAAATTTGCTAAAGTACAATAAAGTTTCTTTTCAAGAAAGTGATTTAGTTTTTTTAAATATATACGAAGGAAAAATATGAACCCATCGAAAGTAATACGAGAAAAAGTGGAAAAAGACAAGACCCATGCGTACTTGATGTTTTTATGTCGATTATAGATTTTATGAATGGAAATGAAGCCCGTGTATGGTGGGACTATACGAAAGAGCGTAAAAAGATTTTACAAAACCAGAAAAACTCTAAGTAGGATATGCAATGGCAGAATTATTAAAAAATATTTACACAAAAGAGTACATAGAAAATTTGGCTCTTAAAATAAAAGAAAACTATGAAGATTTCAACGAACAGAGTTTCATCGACTCTGTTTTTTCGGGCATGTGGAATCAGATGCAACTCAAAGAGCGTATGCGTCATATTGCTTTAAGGCTGAATGAATTTTTACCTATGCAATACGAAAAACAACTCACTGTGCTTAAGGCTGTTTCAAAAGATTTTTACTCCTTTGGAGCGATGTTTTTTCAAGATTTTGTGGAAGTGTTCGGCTTGGACGATTTTGAGAATTCTATGAGAGCTTTAGAAGTTTTTACCATAGAATCGAGCAGTGAATTTGCCGTGCGAGTGTTTATTTTGAGATATGAAAACAAAACAATGGCTCAAATGAAAAGCTGGGCAAAAAGCAAAGACGAGCATCTGCGAAGACTTGCATCTGAGGGGTGCAGACCTAGACTTCCTTGGGCTGTTGCACTCAGCGCATTTAAAAAAAATCCTTCAAAAGTATTTGAGCTCATTGAACTGTTGAAAAACGACGTAAGTCTTTACGTAAGAAAATCCGTAGCCAATAATCTCAATGATATTTCAAAAGACAATCCCTCTTTAGTGCTTGAATTTGTCAAAAATAATCTTGGTGCGTCCAAAGAGTTGGATTGGATTTGCAAACATGGTTCTCGGACTTTGTTAAAACAAGGTAACGCTGCTGTTTTAAAACTTTTTAATTTAAAAAAAGCAGAGCATATTGAGGTAATCAATTTTATGTATGACAAAGAGATAAAACAAGAGGAAGCTCTTAGATTTTCATTTGATCTCAGAGCAAAAGAGCCTATCGGCAATGTAAGAATAGAATATGCGATTGATTATCTAAAATCCAATCATTCCCACAATAGAAAAATTTTTATGCTAAGTCAAAGTGCGATAGAATCGTTTTCAAAAAGTTTTTCCAAAAAACAGAGTTTTAAAAAGATGACGACACGAAAGCATTATGCGGGGAAACATTATATTTCTATTCTTGTCAATGGAGAAGAGAAAGTTAAAAGCGAATTTTTGCTCAAATCTTAGAGAAGGAAATACAATGATTATCGGCGTACCAAAAGAGATTAAAACAGATGAATTCCGTGTTTCTATGACACCGGCCGGAGTTCGTGAGCTTGTGAAAAACGGACATGAAGTTTATGTGGAGTGCAGTGCCGGAGCGGGAAGCGGCTTCGATGATGCGGAGTATGAATCCGCGGGTGCAAAACTTTTGGAGAATGTTGCAGAGCTTTTTACTAAAGCAGAGATGATAGTCAAGGTAAAAGAGCCCATCGCCTCCGAGTATGCCCTCTTTAAAACCAATCAAACCCTCTTTACCTATCTGCATTTAGCAGCAGACAAGACCCAAGCGGAGTTCTTGCTCGCAAAAGGGATACGTGCTTTTTCTTATGAAACTTTACAAATCCACGGGCGTTTGGTGCTTCTTGAACCTATGAGCGAAGTAGCAGGAAAAATGGCATCGTTGATGGGCGCTGTGCATCTTGGCCGTTACCAAGGGGGAAGCGGATTGCTCATTGGAGGTGTGGTGGGAACTCCTCGCGCCAAAGTGGTGGTGCTTGGCGGCGGTGTAGCCGGTAAAGCCGCTGCAGAGGTCGCAGCGGGACTGGGCGCGGATGTTATTATTTTAGATATCAACACGCAAAGACTCCATTACCTCAATGACATTATGCCTGCGAATGTTGCGACTTTATACAGCAGTAGTGAAGCGGTTGCAAGCTTGCTTCCACATGCCGACATTATTATAGCAACGGTACTGATTCCAGGGGCAAAAGCTCCAAAAATGATTACAAAAGAGATGCTCAAATGGATGAAAAAGGGAAGTGTTTTAGTGGATGTTTCCATTGACCAGGGCGGATGTTTTGAAAGCTCACATCCCACAACGCACTCAAACCCTACCTTCATTGAAGAGGGAATCGTTCATTACTGTGTTGCAAATATGCCCGGAGCCTATCCGCGCACTTCAACCTTTGCGCTTACAAATGCGACTCTTCCTTACATTAAAGACTTGGCAAAATATGGAGCAGAGCAGATTTGTTCTGAAAAACCTGAGATGCTAAGTTCTTTAAACACCTATGACGGAGTGCTTTACAATGCGGCTGTGGGTGCGGCACTCGGTATACCGAGCAGTATTTTTCATTAAAGCGTTTCAATACTTTTATCAATCAAAGAAGAACAGCTTCTTTTTATGTTTTTTACACACAAGAGGAAAAGGATGTGTTACAGCAGCCCCTTGAGTTCATGCAGAGTCTGGATGCGGTATGTTGCCGCCGATAAATCGTGTGAAGCTGTAAAATGGTTATAAACTACGGCACACTCTATACCCGCACTCACCGCGGCGCGCAGACCGCGTTCCGAATCTTCGACTATGATTGCTTCGTGTTTTTCTCCCCCAAAAAGTGCGAGTCCTTCGAGGTAGGGGTCAGGGTGCGGCTTGGAGCGTTTGTATTCACCGCTGCATAAAACAAACTGCATGTGTTTGGTAAGCGAACGTTTCGCATGAATTAGCTCAAAATCTTCTCTTCTTGCAGAGGTTACGATTCCCATTTTGTATTTTTTGCTAAGTTCTGAGAGTATTTCCGAGGCACCTTGTATCTCTATATCTTGTGTACGAATGTAATGCTGATAGAGTTCGTTTCGTTTTTCCCTGTGTCTCTCCACCGTCTGGCTGTCGTAACCTTGTTCTGTAGCCAGCCTTAAAGCGCTTTGCCCTTTAATCATAATGTCACGGTAACGTGCTTCGCTTATTTCAATCCCCATCGTCCGAAGAATTTCAACATTCGCAAGATGGTACCACTTTTCCGTCTCAACAAGAACACCGTCATTATCAAAGAGTATATATTTTTTCATGGAGCGATTATAACAATAAATAGATTTGTCTTGGCATGTGCAAATATAAAAACTTTAAAGTTGTTTTTCTTTTATCCTGCTATTATGTACCCTCTTGAATCAACTTTTGAAAATAAAAGGAGGCATTTATGGATTACATGGTTTTTATTCATATATTTGTTACAATCATATCCATTCTAAACCCGCTGGGTGCCATACCGGTCTTCTTAACAATCACAGCAGATGAATCACCGGAACAAAAAAAAGTTACAATTAAAAGGACGGTATTGTCCGTTGCTTTTATTCTTTTGGTCAGTGCCTATGGCGGTACGCATTTACTTAATTTTTTCGGAATAGATATTGATTCCTTTCGGATTGCCGGAGGAATATTGCTACTTTTAATGGCAATAAACATGCTTCAAGCAAAAACATCAATGGTAAAAACAAATGAACGTGAACAAATGGAAGCGGTTGAAAAAGAGGATGTCTCCGTAGTACCTCTTGCTATCCCGCTTCTCTCGGGTCCGGGTGTTATCAGTACAGTTATTTTGTTATCTACTACGATGGAGAATGTTTACGAAAAGATGGCGTTGGGTCTGACAATGATTATAGCGGCACTCAGTATATGGCCGATTCTTATGCTCTCAAAACCTATTGGAAAGAAACTTGGAAGAACCGGACTTAATGTAGCAACAAGGATTATGGGTCTTATTTTGGCAGCAATCGCAGTGCGTTTTATACTTGAAGGTCTTTTGCATTTTTTCAAAGGAAATCTTGGAGTTTAATGAAGATGCAAAGGTATTCTTTAAAAAGAAATTGTAGATTTTTAACTATGGGGCAACAAACAAGAAAATTTAGCTTAGAATCTCTTTGGTACCTCGAATTCATTCGAGGCTGAAGCTTTTGTTTTGTTATTCAGTTCCAAATACAACATGGAAACGAGTAATAGATCTTTTGGCGAGAACATCCACTATTTCAGTAAAAGTATTAAAAAACTTCCCATCAAGTTCCGAATTTTCCTGTGCGTACTTTCTTAAAAAATCCAATAGTGCAGATTTTGTGTCTCTAAACGTTTTTGTAAATTCTTTAATCAAAGCTTCTGTGTCTTTTTCTAACTTCTTATCTTTTTGAAGCAGTTTAAACAATTGAGACCTTTGATTAAATATCCAACTTTCAGAGCCAATTCGATAAAATAAAAGAACTAAAAAGGTGGAATTGCCATTTGCATTTATCAAAAGACAGATGAAATTCGTTGAGACTAAATATCTGGGTCTTCATAAAAATAGCCAACATGTTTTTCTAATATATTAAAAATCTAAAGGACTGATAACTTTAGCCTTATTCATCTCAGACACGACATGAGTGTAGATCATTGTTGTCTCAACTGATTTATGTCCCAACAACTCTTGAATTGAACGTAAATCTATCCCTGCTTGAAGCAGATGAGTGGCATTTGGTTTCAAGTTTTGAGGATGGATATTTTCTCTCTAATGCATATGGTATATAAACACTTCCGTATCCATTATCTAAATCTTGTTTATGCAGGTTTGCAATACATTTTTAACTGAATTTTTTGACTGAAAACTGATCCACTTTTTTGATTCTTTTTGACCCACCCCTAAACTAAAAAAACATATCCTTTTGTTATAAAGATAATAAAGCACTAAAAGCTTGATTTTGTGTAGTTGGTGAGACTTTATCTTGAGTAGCTAACTTTGTCAAATACGCTTCTATTTCAAATTTACCCATATCTATTGGATGCTTTTTATTATGAAAAAATATATAATGCTTTATCCAATGTACGTAAGTTTTTTCAGTTGAATAACTGTAATGTTTAAACCTAATCTTATCCCGAACTAAATCCAATAGCTTTTTTTTTAACGTCCATTTTCAATCCTTCGCTTAAGTAACATTTTGCAAGTTATATAAGATATTTGATAATTAACTCACATAATGTGATTTAATTTGAATATGCAGTATTAAACAAACACTCAAACTTTAAGAATTTTACGGATTTTTTCTCTTTTTAATTAAAAATATGACAATCTACCATATATTTTAACTATTTTACATACAAAAAACCTGTTAGTTATGTATATTATTTCAGGTTGTTCTTTATATAATGTGTTTGAATAAATAGTTATATCTAAGATTCAATATTTTTTGAGTTTTAGATATGCCTTTTGAAAATCAATAAGGTAAATCATATTTGGAGTATCAAATGAAAAAATTATTGTTATTAATGTTGTTGGTGCATAATATATATGCACTAGATTCTGTAAGTTCAATTCCAGATGAACAAAAAAAAGTTGTAGCAAGAGTAATGGAAGTTCTTGAATTACCATCAAATGAAAATATGAAAAAAGTTGTTTTTAATAAACTTGGTGATTTTTTTACAAAAAATTGGTCTGCTCATTGGACTACTAATACAACTGGAGCTGATACAAAAATCAAAAATAGTAATGCTCAAATTTGTGATGTTACAATTTACAATGATAATAGAGTTGTAAACTGTACTTTTGTTCATTTCAAAAAAGAAAAACAATTATTTGTCACATTAAAACAATATGTAGAAGCAGAATCATCTGATGTACTTAAATTATATAATGAACTAAAAGAAGATTCGAAATATAGTATTGAAAAAGAAACAGAAAATTATGCATATTTTAATCAAAAAGGGTATATGAGCTATAACACATATCATGTAAAATCACCAGTTGGCATGGTTATTTATGAAAGCTCTTATTTTTTAGATGTTAAATAGCCTAAAGATATAACAAGAACTTGGAGAGAAATATGAAGCCAAAGCGCGGCTTCATATTTCTCAAGACAGTAGTTATCTACTAGAGGATTTAAGCATTATGGAACAGATATATAAACAATACTACTCAAGACTTTTCTCTTTCATAAACTCAAAAATCCATAATCAAGAAGATGCGAAAGATATTCTTTCTGAGGTATTTATTAAAATATATAAAAACATGGATACGCTTGATTCAACGGAAAAATTAACATCATGGATATTTACTATTACCAGAAATGCTATTATTGATTTTTACAGAAAAAATAATAAAAATCAAAATAATATAGAATTTTATGAGGAGCATATTTTTGAAGAAAAAGAGCAATTATCAGCAATAAATGAGATTTCAAATTGTATAGAACCAATAATCAATTCACTTACACCTAAATACGCTAAAGCATTGTATCTGTCTGAGATAAAAGAGCTAAAACAAAAAGAGATAGCAGAAAAGCTAAATATTAGTTCAAGCAATATAAAAAATATAATTTTTAGAGGCAAGAAACAGATTAAAGACAAATTACTTCAATGTTGTCATTACGAGTATGATAAATTTGGAAATATAATAGACTATGATGTGAAAGATAAAAACTGTAATTTTTGCTAAATTTTGATAAAAATGAAACCTTTTAAAAAAAAAATCGTTTATGTTACTAGAGAATCAAATCTCGAAATATTTTTAAAGGAAAGTTATGAATACTTTTACACAAGAACAAAAAAAAGATGCAATAGCTCAAAACTATGCGAGAATTGCATCAAATGACGACAGCTGTGGTTGCACTGCTAGTGGTTGTTGCAATAGTGATGGTATCTCTTTAAACTTGGGATACTCAGAGGAGCAACTTAACTCCATACCTAAAGAGGCGGATAAAGGTTTAGGATGTGGAAACCCAACAGCTATAGCTTTATTAAAAAAAGGTGAAGTAGTTTTAGACTTAGGAAGCGGTGCCGGACTTGATTGTTTTTTAGCTTCAAGAGAAGTTGGAGAAAATGGAAAAGTAATCGGAGTAGATATGACAAGAGAGATGATAGCAAAAGCACGAAGCAATAAAGATAAAAACGGCTATGATAATGTTGATTTTAGATTGGGAGAGATTGAGAACCTACCCGTTGCAGACGATAGTGTGGATGTAATCATTTCAAACTGTGTTATAAATCTATCTTTAGACAAACAAAGAGTTTTTGATGAAGCTTTCAGGGTTTTAAAAAACGGTGGTAGACTAGCTATATCAGACATAGTATTAACAAAACAGATTCCATCACATATGATAACACTAGATAGCTATGGAGCTTGCATCGCTGGTGCCAGTTTTATAGATGATTTAGAGTTGCTTCTAAAAAAATCTGGTTTTAAAAACATAAATATCATACCTAAAACTGAGAGTAAAAAGTTTTTAAAAGAGTGGTCTGAGAACATTGAAGACTATATAGTTTCAGCAAATATTGAAGCAGTTAAATAGATAACAAATCATTGGAGAGACATAGTTTACCCTAGCGGGCAAAACTATTTCTCAAGTCAACCGTTATATCCAAGTTACCATATTATCTGGAAGCTTGAATATGCTTATAAATTCAAGTTTCATTATGTTAAAATCGCTTTATGCATAGCAATCAAAAAACACTCACATCAAACTTTTTATCATTATCGAGTTTGCAAATTGTCAACTATATTCTTCCTTTCATTACGCTGCCGTATCTTATTCGGGTATTGGGTGTTGAGTACTTCGGACTTTTGGCATTTGCTACTGCCACGGTTACCTATTTTGGCATCATTACAGATTATGGATTCAATCTCAGTGCTACGCGGGAAATCTCCATACACAGGGAAGATAAAGAAAAAATTATTGAAATTTTCAGTTCGGTAATGATGATAAAAGTAATGCTGATGTTGTTGAGTTTCCTTTTGCTTTTACTTTTGGTTTTTTCTTTTGAAAAATTTTCTCAAGATTGGGAAATTTATCTTCTTACTTTCAGCGTGGTTGTCGGGCAGGTTCTTTTTCCTGTCTGGTTTTTTCAAGGGATGGAAAGTATGAAATACACAACTTACCTCAATATTATGTCAAGAATTATTTTTACCGTAGCCATTTTTATTTTTGTACAGGAGAAAAATGATTATTATTTTGTGCCTGTTTTAACATCTTTGGGGGCATTTATTGCCGGTTTTTGGTCTTTGATTTTAGTGAAAAAGAATTTTGGAATTGTGTTTAAAATACAAAGCGCAGAAACTTTGATGTATTACCTAAGAGAGGGGTGGTATATATTTATCTCGGGGATATTTACCACCGTTTATACTGTTTCCACTCTTTTTATTTTAGGAATTTTCGGTACAAACCAAATTGTCGGGTATTACGCTTTGGCCGATAAAATTGTCAAAGCCGTAGCGGGATTGTACAGACCCGTGGATGGCGCAATCTTTCCTTATGTAAGCAAATTGGTGAAAAATTCCAAAGAGCATGCACTAAAATTTATACGTAAAATCTTTATCTATTCATCGATAATTATGGGCTTTTTCTCTCTGCTTGTTTTTGTGTATGCAGAAGAAATTATTTTATTGTTATCCAATGGAGGCTACGAAGAGTCGGTTTTAATATTGAAGCTTCTTGCGATATTTCCACTGGTTATCACCGTAGCTAAAATATTTTCTATGAATTACATAATCAACTTTCATCTGCAAAATGAGCTCTCAAAAATATATTTTTACAGTGCGCTTGTCAGTTTGATTCTCTCTTTTAGTCTGGTTCCGATGTTTCTTGCCGTGGGTTCAGCGATAGCGGTTATGCTTACGGAAATTTTTGCAACTGCATATATGTACTTCATCATCAGAAGGAAAATACTCCATGCATAAGCCGCCTTTGGTATCGATTGCCCTTGCCGCATATAACGGTGAAAAGTATCTTAAAGAACAGCTTGAGAGCATTTACGGACAGTCTTATTCCAATCTTGAAGTTATCGTTTTTGATGATTGTTCCAGCGATAATACGGTGAATATTTTAGAAGAGTACCGCCAAACAAAAGGGCTGAAATATTTTGTGAACGATACAAATCTAGGGTATGTAAAGAACTTTGAAAAGGCTATCGGTTCGTGTCAAGGGGAATATATCGCTCTGGCTGACCAAGATGATATCTGGCTGGAAAATAAAATTGAAACACTTTTAAAAAATATAGGTGATAATCTCCTGATTCACAGCGATACCTCTTTGATGGATGCGTCCGGAAATATCACTAAACTAAGATGGAAAAATGAGATTCAATCGCATAAAACTTTTGATGATTTTCTCTTTTCAAATGTGGTTACGGGATGCAGTGTGCTTATGAAAAAAGAGTTGCTCAAGAGGGCTTTGCCTTTTGCGGAAGGTTTGGCGTATCATGACTGGTACCTTGCTCTTTGTGCGGCAAGAGAATCTAAAATCTGTTATCTGAATCTGCCTTTAACCCTTTACAGACAGCATGACACGCAAGATACGGGAGTTCTCACTAGAGGCAGATTCAAGGCTCTCTTTGGCAATAAAATAAACAGATTTATGGGTAAAGAGATAGACAGACTCAAGGCGGCAAAAAAGCACTTGCAGAATCTTGAAGCACTGAGACATAGCAATATATTTGATGCAGGCGAAAAAAAAAGGATACACGATGCAAAAGAGTATTATAGAAGTTACACAAAGGCTTTTGTGCATTGGAAGATGTTTTTTATAGGGTGCAAATATAGAAAAAATATTCATTTTAAAAAGAATTATTTTTGTATAAAAAATATACTTTATGATATTATCGGGTGAGATGATGAAAGTAGCCGGAGCAGTCATTTTATACAATCCGCAGGAGAGCGTTTTAAATAATATTGACTCCTATACGTCAGGGCTGGATGTTTTATATGTAATAGACAACAGCGAGTTTAAAAACGAAGCTTTGGTAGAAAAAATACAAAAAAATCTCAAATGCCGCTATCTGGACAATAAAACAAATCAAGGTATAGCGCAGGCTTTAAACCGTAGCGCCAAACTCGCTCTCCAAGAGGGTTGCTTTTGGCTTTTGACGATGGACCAAGACAGCAGGTTTGAAGATGATAATTTCGCAAAACTGCTGGATTTTACAAAAAAACAAGATGATAAAAAAATCGGGCTTGTTTCTCCTTTGCATAACTCCGCCATCTTTATTAAACAGGAAAAAGAGGTAGATGCCGTGATGCTTACAATGACTTCGGGAAATTTCATCAGTCTGTACTCTTATGAAAAAATCGGTGGTTTTGATGAGAGATTTTTTATTGATGCGGTGGATTGGGATTATTGTTTGCGATTAAACATAGAAGGCTTTAAAGTCTTGAGGCTCAACAGTGCCGTTTTGGAGCATGGACTGGGAAATCATCCGAAAAAATACAAAAGTTTTTTTGGCAAGGAGAGGGTTATTCTTAATTATAACCCCATTCGACGGTATTATATCACCAGAAATAAACTTTTAATGTCTAAGCTGTATTTTAAAAATTATCCGCAGATGAGTGTGCGATGGGCGGTGAGTCTTCTCGCGGATTTGAGAAATATTTTGCTCTATGAAGAAAATAAAATGCAAAAAATAAAGAGTATGCTGCTCGGTATAAAAGATTTTTTTCTCAATCGTTTGGGCAAAAAAGATTTCACTTCATTTGGACTTGGCGATGAAAAATAAAACAATAGTATTTAAACTCAAACATCTCTACGAAAATGACCCTGTGGACAGAATACGGGGGAGAAACATTATTGCGGCCTTGCAAAAAAGAGGTTGGCATGTGGAACTCTACAACAACCAAAAAAAGATAGATGTGATACTCTATCTCGGGGATGATTTGTACGATAAGGTTATTTACAGACATATAAACAGCTCTTTCATCATACAGGACCTTCAAGACGACCCTTTTAAAAAGAGTGTCGCAAGTGCCTATATGAGAGCAAAAAGCAAAAAATCTCTGTATGATAAAATACTCGAGAATGTAAAAACAAAGGGGATTCAATACACCCTTTATCTCCTAATATTGAAATATTTTTGGAGATTGATGTATGTCCAATACTTGAAAAAAGCGGATTTAATCATCACTAGTTCGCAGAGTCTGAAAAAAAGTGTGCAGAAGGTGAATCCTCGTGTTGTATGTATTCCCGATTCCATTGAAAACAACAGCCTCAAAAAAGTTAATTATCATAGCGCGAAGGTAAAAATATGCTGGATAGGAACCGTCAATAACATCGGATATCTGCTTCTTGTAAACGAGGTGCTTCATACGCTGCAAAAAAAATATGGAGTGGAGGTCGTAATTATCACTTCAAAAGAGATGTATAATGATGACTCTTTAGTGCACACTTTGTCTCAATTTTTATTTCATTACAGTTTTGTCGAGTGGTCGCTCGAAGAGGTAGATAAAAATATAAGTGAGTGTGACATAGCAATCGCACCTTTGCCGCAGGGCGTTGCTAAATCTACAAATAAAATACTCTCCTCGATGCGTTTGGGAGTTCCAACCGTGTGCTCGGGAAGCGAAGATTATAAACTTCTGAGTCAGGAGTCGGTTCACAGCTGTATTTTTGTTGAAGACAATGGCTATGAGGCTTGGTATGAAAATTTGCAAGCTTTGATTGTATCGCAGGAAAAAAGGGAAGAGATGGGTCAAAACGGGTACAAACTCTCACAAAAATACGGCATAGACTCCATCATTTTAAAGTATGAAAAGGTATTGCAATCACTATGAAAAGCACACTAATATACATAGATAATCTTGAACGACACTCTTTTTACAAGAGGCTGATGGATGCCTTAAAAGATGAAAAAAAGTTTCTCATTCTGACAAATAAACTCTCCGTGTATCTCAAAACAAAAGGGGAGCACACAACGTATCTTCTAAAAAACATCCAACATCCACATGCCAAGAGTGCCAAAAATTTGCAAGACACCCTTTCTGTCGCAGGTGAGTACCACTCGTTAGAAGCGGCACAATACATTTCAAAGTGTGTCAATGAAACGCTTGAGTACGTCTATGCAAGGCATAATTTTGAGATGGTTTTTGTATTTAATGCAACGACAACTATGGGAAAAACTCTGGGTGATTTTTGCAAAGAGAAAAAGATAGCCCTCAAGTGTATCGAGATATCCAATTTGCCAAATAAATTATTTGCCGATGCGCTTGGAGTCAATGCAAAGTCCTCCCTTTATGAGCATCCGGAAGTTTTAGATACCTGTGCTGTAAGTGAAAAAGAGTTTTCAGACTGGAAGGAGCGCTACATACTTCAAAAAACGAAGCCCCCTCAGGCAAAAAACAAGACGGCTGTCAGATTTTTGATTGTGCTTGATTATTTTGGTTTTTGGTTTTTAAATCTGCTTCAAGAAGATTTTAGAAACCCCTTGAAAGTTTTAAAAAACAAACTCTTTAACAAGATGGAAAAAACATTTCCACATGCCGACTTGGATGGGGAGTATATCTTTTTTCCTTTGCAGGTCTCTAAGGATTCTCAGCTTATTTTAAACAGTGACGTAGACAATGTGGAGGCTCTAAAAAAAATAAAAAAAAGATTTCCACATGCCAAGGTTTTGGTGAAAATTCATCCGGCGGAGGAGTCGCAAGAGTTTATAAAGCAGGTTGAAGAGATGCAGGATGAATTTGTTAAAATCATCTCTAACGATACAAGTGCGCTTATAAAAAATGCGAAATTGGTTGTAACAATCAATTCGACGGTTGGTCTTGAAGCCATGATTTTGGGTAAAGATGTTGAAGTTCTCGGCAGGGCAATTTACAGCAACTTTCACCATGAGCGGCTCAAATCTTACATCTGCCGATATCTCATAAATATAGATTACTTTTGTGGGCATGTGGAAGTTCATGAAGCAAGAAGACTCTATGCATAAAATAGCCCTTATTATGTCTGTTTATAAAAACGACAAAGAAAAATATGTAAAAGAGTGTTTGGAGAGTTTGCTCTTTCAAACCTGCAAAGAGTTTGACATTTTTATTCAATTTGATGGCAGGGTTGAGCGTGGAGTCGAAGCGTATTTGGACGCACTTTACAAAAATAACACAATTGCATTTTTAAATAAACGGGATGAAAATAAAGGTTTGGCGTACTCTTTAAATGCCTTGCTTGACGTTGTTTTAGCTCAAAATTATGCGTATATTGCAAGAATGGATGCGGATGATATTTGTGATAAACACAGAATCCAAAAGCAATACGATTTTATGTCAAGGCATGTGGAAGTGGATGTTTGCGGCGGATTTATAGAGGAGTTTAACATGGATACAAATGAAACACAGGTGATTTCCTATCCTCAAAATCATGATGAAATTTTGCAAAATTTTAAAAAAAGAAATTCTATGGCGCATGTAAGCACTTTTTTTAGAAGCACTTTTTTTAAAAATGCCGGGGTGTACGACACTTCAAAGCTAAATGAAGATTTTGATTTGTGGATACGTGGATTGAGCGCGGGATGCAGGTTTTACAATCTCCAAGAGGTCTTGGTCAAAGTAAGAACCGACAATGCATTTTTTGCGAGAAGAAAAAATATAAAAAGGGCAAAAGAGATAATGGAATTAAAATTTCAGGCTACAAAAATATTTTCCTTTGGAATTTCGGGTTATCTCTATGGCCTTGCGCATTTTGTTTTGTTTATGTTGCCGAGTGCATTCAAACAATTTATCTATAAAAATTTCAGGTAGTTTCCATGATATATTTGACAGTATTTCTTTTTTCCCTCGTGCTTACGTACCTCATAAAAGAGTATGCAATTAAAAAATCATTGCTCGACATACCCAACCATAGAAGTGCGCATACAACAGCTACTCCCCATGGAGGCGGTATTGCCATAGCAATAAGCTGGTTTGTCGGAATCACTTTTTTATATTTCAGCGGGGAGATAGCAGAGAATTTGTTTTTTGCTTTTTTGGCGGGTATCATTATTTCCGTAGTGAGTTTTTTTGATGATATGTATGAGATTTCACCCAAATACAGACTTTTAGCACAGGTAATCGTTGGGGCATGCGGATTGTATTTTTTAGGCGGATTGGACAAAATAAATCTGCTTGTTTTTTCTATTGAAAATCAGTTTCTTACAAATACGATAGCTTTTTTTATAATAGTCTGGTGCATTAATCTCTATAATTTTTTAGACGGCATAGACGGTTACGCGGGGAGTGAAGCGGTGTTTTTGGGAGTTGCGGGATTTTTACTTTTTGGCGAGAGCTACTTTTTGGTTCTTGTATTTTCAGTTTTTGGTTTTTTGGTTTTTAACTGGCATAAGGCAAAAATATTTATGGGGGATGTGGGAAGCACTTTGCTTGGCTACAATGTGGCCATCTTCGCCTTGCATGACGCAGGGGAAGGTTCATCTTTGCTGATTTGGATAATACTTTTTGGTCTGTTTTGGTTTGATGCGACCTTGACACTTTTAAGAAGATACAAAAACAAAGAGCAAGTAACCAAAGCACACAATAAACATGCCTATCAGAGGCTTACGCAAAGCGGCTGGAGCCACAGCAAGGTTGTTTTGGCTGCCATGGGAGTGAATATAATTTTATTTTTGCTTGTGTATTTTTTCTCTAATATTTTGCTTGTATTTTTTATTTCGGTGTTTCTTTTATATATAATCGTGAAATTTGTAGACAATAAAAAGGCCTTTATATGACAATAAAACCGACACCGCTCAAAAGAGCGCTCTTTTTTATCTTTTTTGATATTTTACTCTCTTTGGGAACGCTGTTTTTAGCGTATAACTTGAGATTTAATTTTAGTGTAGATACGAGTTATTTAGATAATTTTCTCCTTGTCTTTGTAGTTTTAGTTTTTTTCAAAATAGGTTTCATCGCTTTTTTTAATATTTATAAAGTTTCATGGAGATTTTTTTCGCTGGGTGAAGTCAAAAAGATTTTTTATGCGCATATTCTCGCTTATCCGCTTGTGGTCTTGATTTATTACCTTATTCCTGAGTATTTCACACCCTTTCCCCGAAGCGTTTTGATGATTGATATTTTCTTGTCTATTATATTTTTAGGTTTTTTCAGGGTTTTAAAACGGCTCATCATTGAAAACGACAGCAATGTAAATCTCAAAAAAACACTTATCATCGGAGCAAACTCTTTTGCGCAGAGCATTATAAAAGACAAAGAAAATTATTATGTGTCTGCGGTTGTGGATGATGATGAGAATGTTGTCGGAAGTCATTTTTCAAACATAGAAGTGGCACATCTTAAGGATATAAAAGAGATGGTTATGGGTAAAAATATACAAGTTGTCCTCATCGCCAAGAGTTTTGAGATAGAAAAATTAAACAGTATTTATGAGCAATTAAAAGAGATTAGCCCCTTGGATATTAAACTTGTTTCTTTTGCAGACAAAGAAAAAGTGCTCAAAAGTTTAACGGTTGAAGATTTGCTCGCGCGCCATCCAAAAGATTTGGATAAGAAAAAAATAGGGGAATTTATAAAAAATAAAACCATTTTAGTCACGGGTGCCGGCGGAAGCATAGGAAGCGAAATATGCAGGCAATGTGAAAAATTCGGTGCAAAAAAACTTATACTTTTGGACAATTGCGAGTTTAATCTCTACACTATCGCACAAGAGCTGAAAAAAATACAAAGCGTTTGTGTTATGCAAAATATCACGGATAAAGGGCTGCTGGAAGAGACTTTTAAACTCCACATGCCGGAGATAGTGATTCATGCCGCGGCATATAAACATGTTCCTCTTGTAGAATTAAACGTTTATGAAGCGATTGTAAACAATGTTGTGGGAACGAAAAACGTCATCGATGTATCTATACAATACGGTGTTAAAAAATTTGTGATGATATCCACAGATAAAGCGGTACGACCTACAAATGTGATGGGAACCACCAAAAGAATTTGTGAACTGTATGCGCAAAACTCAAATACAAAGGGCACGGACATCGTGGCGGTGAGATTTGGAAATGTTCTTGGAAGCAGCGGAAGCGCCATACCAAAGTTTAAATCCCAAATAGAAAAGGGACAAAACATAACCGTGACCCATCCCGAGATTACAAGATATTTTATGCTCATTCCCGAAGCTTGCGAACTGGTACTTCAAGCCGCTGCCATAGGAACGGGAGGCGAGATATTTATTCTTGATATGGGAGAACCTATTAAAATAGTCGATTTGGCAAGGAAAATGATAGAGTTGAGCGGGCGAGAAAATATAGGCATAGAGTTTATCGGGCTGAGACCGGGGGAAAAACTCTATGAAGAACTGCTTATAGACGAGACGGACGCAAAAACAGACTATGACTCCATAACCGTGGCCGCACCGACAAAATATGACATAAACAAGCTCAATAAAGATATTCAAGAACTTTTGGCATGTGCAAACACATTAGAAAAGCTCAAAGAGATTGTCCCTGAATTCAATCATCAGTTAAACGAAGTAAAAGAGTTGCAACTTGTTTAAGTAAATAGAGACATTGTGAACGAGGAAAGGGGAGGATGCCGTTAAAAAGCATCCCGAGCACAAAAGCTAAACAATGACATGTCCCACAAATTTGCTCATATTGTCCATAATCTCTCCCCCTTTTCTAAAACCCATTCCACATGCCTCGTAAGCAAAGAAAACACCGGCTTGGTATTTATTTCCTTTGATGTCTTTGTTAAACTCTACATACTCTTGGTAAACTTTTTTGTAATTATCGTAAGGTCCATCTGTTTGTTCAAGAACTTTTGAGTCGGCATCGATAATTTTTGTATTGGCTCCCTCTCTTCCAAAAACAGTTTTTTCAACCTGTTTCATCCCCTTTAAAGGCTCAAACGAAGTTTTGAGAAGATATTCAGAATCCGGAAAAAGGTCGCAAAGGATTTTCATTATCCCCTTTGATTGAAAAAGCAGGGTATAGGCAGGATTGAGTATGATTGCTTTTTGGTTTTGCATAATGCTTGAGAGCATGGTTGCTAATTCCGGCTCATCATGGGCAATGTCTTCCCACGGAAATAATTTAAACCAGTATTCATACGCATTTCCCGCGGCATCGGAGATACCGTTATCATCAAATTTTACATTTTGCAGATATTCAAAACCTGTGACAAAGCCCGCATCGTTTGCCATTTGTTCGAGGAGTCTTGTTGTTGCTTCCTCCTCCTCGTTTCCTTCAAAGGATGAGAAAAGTATTTTCCAGCCATCGTAGCGTTCATCAAACAGTTCCGTATCTTCAAAAAGCGTTATCAGCCTTTTAAAGTTTTGGGAAATCGAATCATAAATAGTATTGAACTGCCTTTGCTCATCCATTTCATTATGTTTGAGCAAAGCCCATTGGAGGAGGGCGGATTCAAAAAGTGAAGTGGGGGTGTCGGCATTGAACTCTATGAGCTTAATGGGTTTTCCATCAAGCCCTCCCGCCAAATCAAAGCGCCCATAAAGATGCCAGTGCACATCATTTTCCCAACTTTTTTTAATCGCTTCAATAAGATTAAAAGGGATTCCAAGCTCAAAAAAAAGATTATTTTTGATGACATATTCGGCAGCTTGTGCATACATATCGTAGAGTTCATTTGCAGCATCGTAGTATGCTTCAGCTTCATCGGATGAAATTTCAACCAGTTCATCACTCACATATTTGCTTCCGTCGTTATCAGTGTGCCAAGTAAATCCAAGCTCGTCAAGTATTTCATCATTGAGCGGTTCTAATTTTTGTAGAGTTATCATAAGTGTAATGTTTCCTTAGCTTGAATAGCTTCTGCTTGTTGAGGATGAACCCTGATTGGATGAGCCGCCAAAAAAACTTTTTCCGCCAGAGCTTTTGGATGCTCTGCCTGCCGCTGAACGGCTGTAAGCACTTTTATTTACGGTGCTTGAGCGCTGGGAAAAGTTCTTGTTGTTCATGAGAGCGTTTCCTATCATGTTGCCCAAAAGTGAACCTGCGGCAACGGCTAAAATAGTTCCCGCCAATCCCATGCCGCCACTGCTCTCACCGCTTTGGACGGTTTCGCTTGTTCCCTCTTGCACTTTTTGATATTCCTGCTGTGCTAATGCTTTCATCTCATCTTCATTCATAAAGCGCTCTATTGTATTGCCGTTTTCATCTTTTTCTCTGATGATTGCCCGACTTGGTCCTTCTGTCGGAGTTTCTTCAACAACGATGTATTTTCCGTTGCTTTGCTGTTCTATGACGAGAAAACGGTTTTTTGGTTCCTCTTTGGGAGCCTCACAACCGCTCAAAACACTCATCATAATGATTCCGGCACTTCCAAGTGCAACTCCGCCAGCCAGAGAAGATATATGTTTCATTGAATTAAATCCTTTTTCTTTAGTAGAATAACTTTTTGAAGTTCATAATCGTAAAATGTAATTATTTGCCTGCCCTCATAATAAACATCCCCTCTAAAAGTGTACTTTGCATTTTTGAGGGTAACATTTTTTTCCATGAACATAGCTTCGCCCAATGCTTTTCCAATAGGTGCTATGAGCGTTGAGGCCGCAATTAAAAAGAACACACCCAAAATAATAGAATCTCTTTTTATATTATTGGTATACGTCACCAAATAGCCTAAACCGGCAGTACAGATGAAATAAATAAAAATGTTTTGATTATCGGCAAAGAGAATATTATAATACAAATCAATTTCGTAAAAGTCAATATAATGGAGTTTAATGCCTAAAAAAATAAAAAAGTCCAAGATAAATGTAAAAAAAACACCGCTTAAAAACGCTTGAATAACTTTTGTCATCGTAACCTTCTCCTTTTGACTTTATTTATTTTATACAAACTTGAAGATTTTTTCTCGCAAAGCCCGTGAACATCTTCTATTATTATATCAGCTTTAGTAAAACAGAAATCTCTGTCAAAATTTTTTCCGGATTCATTTGCCGAAGTTGAAAAGTGCCATGTAGAATTTCTGAGTATTTGTGAGTTTAATGTAAAAGGGGCAACTCTGAAAGCTTTGTTTTTTACGATAAAAGTTGTTTTTTTACTGCGGCGAATTTTTGACTTGAAGGCATGTGGAACTCTATTTCCACATGCCAGAAAAGTTTTAAAATCTTTATAGACTCTAATAAACGCTTTGGAAGTTTGACGGGATTTTACTTCGTACAGCTTCTTTGCGTTTTGAGATAAAAAACCGACAGTCGTGTCGGTTTGCGTGAGGATTACGGGCGACATCTCAAGCGAGAAAATCTTGAAGCGCTTGTGCATTGGACCATGATTCATCACCCATTTCATCCAGAGCCAAAATAACTGCTCTAGCAGCACTTAATGTTGTAAAGTAAGGGATGTTTTTCTTTAAAACTTCTTGGCGAATGACAACGGCATCTTTTTTAGAAGTGTTGTTGTCCGAAGTGTTGATTGCCATTTGAATTTCATTATTTTTCATACTGTCTTCAATATTTGGACGCCCTTCGGAGATTTTAAGTACAAGTTCGCAAGGAATTCCTGCCGCTTCAATAATTGCCTGCGTGCCTTTTGTCGCTACAAGTTTGAAGCCGTGTCTATGCAGACCTTGTGCAATTTCAGGAGCATGTGCTTTATCCACGTCGATAAAAGATAAGAAACATGTTCCTGTTTTTGGAATTTTATTTCCGGCTGCGATTTGCGCTTTTGCAAAACTTATACCGAAGTTGGAGCTTATACCCATAACTTCACCGGTTGATTTCATTTCAGGACTTAAAACTAAATCTGCACCGTAAAGTTTATGAAAAGGAAATACTGCTTCTTTTACGGAAACATGATTTTTCAAAATTGGTTTTAAGAGACCGTTTTCTTCTGTTACTATATTGTATCTGTCATAGTATTCAAGCGCACTTCTGAGTGTTTCTCCAACCATTACGCGCGTTGCAACTTTTGCCAAAGGCATACCGGTCGCCTTGCTTACAAAAGGAACGGTTCTTGAAGCCCTCGGGTTTACCTCGATAAGATAGATGTCATTTTTATAAATAGCATACTGCACATTCATTAAACCGACTACTCCAAGTCCAAGAGCTATGGTTTTGGTTTGTTGCTCCACTTTGTCAATAAGCTCTTTTGAAAGATTCACGGGAGGAAGTGAACATGCGCTGTCTCCTGAGTGAATTCCCGCTTCTTCGATATGCTGCATCACCGAACCGATGTAAACATCTTTACCGTCACAAATCGCGTCAACGTCAAGCTCAATAGCCTGGTCTAAAAATTTATCGATAAGAACGGGAGCATCATTGGAGACGGATACTGCCAAGTCCATATATTGTTTGAGTTCATTTTCTGAGTAAACGATGCGCATACCGCGCCCGCCAAGCACATAAGAAGGTCGAACAAGAACAGGAAAACCTAGTCTCTCTGCGATAACGTAAGATTCCTCTTTTGTGCGCGCAAGACCATTTTCTGGCTGTTTTAAGCCGTGTTTGATAACAAAATCAGAAAATTTTTCTCTATCTTCTGCTAAATCAATAACCCTCGCAGGTGTTCCGGCGATGTTTGCTCCGATATCTGTCAGAGCGTTTGCTAGTTTAAGCGGAGTCTGCCCGCCAAAGTGAACGATGATTCCATCCGGTTTTTCATTTTCGACAACCGCACGAACATGCTCAAAATCAATCGGTTCAAAGTAAAGAACATCTGAAGTATCATAGTCGGTTGAAACAGTTTCAGGATTACAGTTATACATAATTGTTTCTATACCCATCTCTTTAAGGGCAAACGCGGCATGAACACAACAGTAGTCAAACTCTATACCCTGACCGATTCTGTTTGGACCGCCGCCGAGAATGAGAACTTTTTTCTTGTCGCTTATTCTGTTTTGAATATCAGGCAGTTTTGTGATGTTTGTTGTTGAATAAAGATACGGAGTAAGTGCTTCAAATTCTGCCGAACAGGTATCTACTTCATTGTATTCAAAATTAACGCCCAAAGTTTTTCTCGCCTTGTAAACATCGTTTTCGCTTAGAGTCTGCTTTGAGTTTTTAGCGATAAGCTGGGAGATTCTTTTATCTGAGAATCCATCGGCTTTGACAAGTCTCATAAACTTTTCATCAAATAAAATCTTATCTGTAATAGAACTCTCCGTTTGTATCATCTCTTCTATCTGATATAAAAACCAAGGGTCAATCTGGCATGTGGAAAACATCTCTTCCACACTCATGCCGCGGCGAAAACCCTCTGCTACATAGAGGATACGCTCAGCGTTTGGACGGCGGATTTCATGTTGAACAAATTCTGTATCGGCACTTATCTCATCAAAACCGCAAAGACCTGTCTCTAGGGAGCAAAGAGCTTTTTGAACCGACTCTTTAAACGTTCTTCCGATTGCCATAACTTCACCGACAGACTTCATACTTGTGCTGAGTGTATTTTCTGCTTCTGGGAATTTTTCAAAGGTAAAACGGGGAATTTTTGTCACGATGTAGTCGATAACCGGTTCAAAAGAAGCAGGTGTTCCGGTGATGTCGTTTGTAATTTCATCGAGTGTAAATCCGACAGCCAAGAGTGTTGCAACTTTTGCGATAGGATAACCCGTTGCTTTGGATGCAAGCGCAGATGAGCGGCTTACGCGAGGGTTCATCTCGATTACAATCATTCTTCCTGTTTTAGGGTCGATGGAAAACTGGACATTGGAGCCGCCCGTATCTACACCGATTTCTCTTAAAATATCAAAAGAGGCATTACGCATTCTTTGGTACTCTTTATCCGTGAGGGTGAGAGCAGGGGCAACGGTGATAGAATCTCCGGTATGTACACCCATCGGGTCAAAGTTTTCAATCGCACAAACGATAATACAGTTGTCCGCTTTGTCTCGGATAACTTCCATCTCATACTCTTTCCACCCGAGTAAAGACTCTTCGATTAATATTTCCGTAACAGGAGATTCATCCAAGCCGCGGGCTGCGAGTTTTTTAAATTCATCCATATTGTACGCTACACCGCTTCCGCCGCCAGCAAGTGTAAATGAAGCACGGATAATGATAGGAAAACCGATGTTGTTAACCGCATCAAGCGCATCGTCCATATTGTAAGCATATTGTGAATACGGCAAGTCCATACCGATTTTTATCATAGCTTCTTTAAACGCTGAACGGTCTTCACCTTTGTGGATTGCTTCGGGTGATGCACCTAGAAATTCAATCCCTTCAAGCATCCCTTTTTCATACATGCTTGTAGCCACATTCAATGCGGTCTGTCCTCCCATGGTCGGAAGAATTGCATCTACATTTTCTTGTTTGATGATTTTTGCAATGACATCTTCTTTGATAGGCTCTATATAGGTTCTATCTGCAAATTCAGGGTCTGTCATGATGGTTGCGGGATTTGAATTGATAAGGATTACGCGATATCCAAGCTCTTTGAGAGTTTTAACTGCTTGTGTGCCTGAATAGTCAAACTCACATGCTTGACCTATGATAATTGGGCCTGAGCCAATAAGTAAAATAGTCTTAATGTCGGTGCGTTTTGGCATTTTAAACCTTTGAAATATATGTACAAAAAAATTTGTTTATTATAGACAAAAGGCACTTAATTTTTGATGAGTTTTGCCTCTGTGTGTTTAATATTCAAAAGTATAGATGAGAGACAGCAAGCCTGAATAGATAAAATCATCATTTACGAGAGGACTGTCTTTTGCCTCATCGGAGAGCTTGTCGGCCCGAATGTTTATAAGCAAAGAAAGTGCATCCGTAAAAGGGTAACTAATGTAAGATTGGGCTCCATACTGCATGTCGGCATGTGGAAAATAAGCGTCTCGGATAGTAGCTTCACTTTGCTTTACTCCGTAGTAGTAATTGATAAATTCGGAGGATTGATAGATAGCGATAAAACTAGGATAAAATGAAAAATCACCAAGCGTAAATTCGTATCCTAGTTCAGCCTTTATAAGCCATGAATCATATCTGTTGAGCAAATCCGTTAAAGCCATAATCTCAAAATTTGTTTTGTCTATTTGTGTGCTAAAAGCGATGCCGCCTTCCCATGTGTTTTTTCGCTCCTCCATGCCTTGTAAATCTTTTGAATCGCTTGGCTTATATCCATAAGGCCGAGGCTGAGCCGTGAGTGAAAATCCCCATGCGTATTTTTCTTGTTTTTGACCTAAAAAATAGATGCCCGCTCTTGTCCATCGAACATAAGCAATTCCATTGTCAAAAAATATTACGGGAGAGGGAATAACAATATCATCTGCATTGGTATAGGGCTGCGTCTGAATATACGGACCTGCTCCGATTGCAACTTTTTGCTTTGCGTCCTCTGCAAAAACCTGCAAAAAGAAAAGAGTAAGAATTATAATATATTTCATTGTACCTTCTTTATCATGTGAAAATATTTTGGGTCGTTTTCCTGATAATAGGGCTCTATCATCGCATTTTGATAGCCTTGGGATTTTGTTATTGAGATAACTTTTCCAACCTTTAAGCCCTTAAAAAATATTTGGTCAAGTCCTGAAGTGACAACTTCATCTCCCTCTTTTATCTCAATCCATGATGGAATAAACTTGACGAGCAAAAATTTTGCATTGTTCCCATGAACAATTCCCGGTGCAAAGTTCTCCCCTACATAAACCGCATACGCACTTTTTATATCTTTATTTAAAAGGGCAAGTGCTCTTTTGTTCTCTGAGACAACAATTCCTGCAACTACCTCTTTATATGTAAGACCATATACTTTTGAGTCATTGTAGTCATGCACTTCAAGCCAGAGCTTATTTGTATCTCCAAATTTTGCATAGGACAATGCTCTTACGAGTTGAACTTTTGGGTCTGTTTTCAGGGTGGAATTGTTTTCATCGTAAAGGTCGCCGAGTTCGGCTGCAAGTTGTTGCATGATGAGATGATTGTTTTTGTATTCTTGAAGTGCAACTTGTAATTCTTTGATGTGACTTGCTTGGAATGTATATCGGTGAATCCCGTCTTGCACCCATTTTGTTGATTTATGATAGGAAGATTTTATATAATTTAGCGCTGTTATGAAGGGCGCTTGAACAGTACTTGAATAGTAAAGTGCACCCATGAAGAGTGCAATAAAAATGAATAAAAAGCCGACTAGCTTTTTATTCATTTTCGAAAAGTTCTTGTAATAAATCTATCTCTTCAAGTGCTCTTCCTGTTCCTCTTGCCACTGCCAAAAGAGGCTCATCGGCAACATATACTGGAATTTTTACAATATCAGATAAAAATTTATCGAGTTGACGAATCAAGGCACCGCCGCCCGTGAGGATGATACCATGGTTTACAATGTCTCCTGCTAAATCAGGCGGCATTCTTTCTAAGACATCACGGAGTGCTTCGGCTATCTCTTTAAGAGGTTCCCTCATTGCTTCTCTTGCGTCTTCGCTTGTAAGTTCCACGGAACTTAAAAGTCCTTCTACTTGGTCTCTGCCGGTAACAACCATAGTCAATTCTTCATCCAAAGCAACGGCTGTTCCGATGTTGATTTTAATCTCTTCGGCTGTTCTCTCGCCAATAAGCAAGTTGTATTTTCTTTTCACATAATCAACGATACCTTTGTCGAGTTTGTCTCCGGCAGTACGAATAGACTTTGAAAGAACAAGTCCGCCTAAAGAAACAACTCCTATTTCGGTTGTACCGCCGCCTATATCTACAACAAGGTTTCCTTTTGGTTCGCGAATATCAATTCCCGCACCGATTGCCGCGGCCATCGGCTCTTCTATAAGGAAAACTTCGCGAGCTCCTGCACTAAGCGCAGATTCACGAACAGCCTTTCTCTCCACCTGTGTAAGTCCGTAAGGAACACAAATAATGATTCGAGGACTGATAAGAGAACTTCTTCCATGCGCTTTTTCAATAAATTTTCTAATCATTTTTTCGGTCATATCAAAGTCAGCGATAACTCCATCTCTCATAGGGCGAATGGCTTTGATATTACCGGGCGTTTTACCGACCATGTCTTTTGCCTCGTGACCTACGGCTAAAACTCTTTGATGCCCATATTTTTCTGTTTTAACTGCAACGACAGAAGGCTCGTTAATAATAATACCTCTGCCCTTTGCTATAACAATAGTGTTGGCGGTACCTAAATCGATTGACAAATCGTTTGAAAAGAGTCCTATGAGTTTATTGAATATCATGTATATACCTTATGCTGTTTTTTTTGTAGATTTTTTTATATAGGCAGGACTGTCACCGTTTTCTATAACTTCTTTTGTGATTAAAACTTCATAACCGGCGTATTCAGGAAGTTCATACATAATGTCAATCATATTTTCTTCTAAAATCGCACGAATACCACGCGCACCTGTTTTACGCTTAATCGCTTTTTTCGCAATTGCTTTGAGCGCATCTTCTTCAAAATTTAATTCAACTTCATCGATTGAAAAAAGTTTTTTGTATTGTTTTATAAGAGAATTTTTAGGCTCTGTTAATATGCGAACCATATCCTCTTCGCTGATTTCATTCAGCGAAGCAATAATCGGCAATCTTCCTACAAGTTCTGGTATAAGCCCATAGCTTACAAGGTCATCGGGTTCTACTTTATCAAAAGACATTTTTTGTTCATCTTTGGTTTTCTTCTCGTGACCAAAGCCCAAAATATTTTCACCATGTTTTTTCTTTAAAATTTCACTCAGACCATCAAAAGCACCGCCGCAAATAAAGAGTATATTTGTCGTGTCAATCACTGTAAACTCTTGATTAGGATGCTTTCTTCCCCCTTTTGGCGGGATGTTGACAGCAGAACCTTCTATGATTTTAAGAAGAGCCTGTTGAACACCTTCTCCTGAAACATCACGAGTGATAGAGCGGTTTTCACTCATGCGTGAAATTTTATCGACTTCATCTATAAAAACTATACCTTGCTGCGCTCTTTGGATATCTCCGTCTGCCGCCTGAAGAAGTTTCGTCAAAATATTTTCAACATCTTCTCCGACATATCCGGCTTCAGTTAAACTTGTAGCATCTGCAATGGCAATAGGCACATTTAAGACCCTTGCAATCGTTTGAGCCATAAGCGTTTTACCGCTTCCCGTAGGTCCTATGAGAAGTACATTTGATTTTGCTATTTCTGTGTCATCATCTACAATGTTTTTTGTTTTAAAAATTCTTTTATAGTGGTTGTAGACGGCAACGCTTAAAAGTTTTCTCGCTCTTTCTTGACCGATAATATAATCGCCTAAAAATTTGTCCAATTCTTTTGGAGTCATAAGCTTGTCTACGGCTGTAACAAGTGCTTCTTGCTTGGAGTTTTCTACAACTTTTTCATCACCAAACATAATTTTATAGGCTGAAATTACACAGTTTTTACAAATATAAACGCCGTTTCCGGCTATAAGCGGATTTTGCTCGCTTTCACTTGCATCACAAAAACTACAGTGTCTATGAATCATACATTTTTCCTCTCATACGGAATACCGCGTTTTGTTTTTAATATAAAGTTGCATAGATTGTGAACATGGTGATTTGTTGTGTTTTCAACAAGCTCTCCTGCTACATCTTTAAGAGGCTTTCCTGATTCGAAAAGTTCTCTGTATGCAGATTTTAATTCATCAATCTCTTCTCTTTTTAGATTTCGTCTGAGTCCCGTGAGGTTTAAACCTCTAAGATACGCACGGTTTCCCTCCGCCATACAAAATGGAGGAACGTCTTGGGCAAGAGCGGAGGCTCCTGCTATCATTGCGTAATCTCCTATGTGGACAAACTGATGAATAGGTGTCATTCCGCCGATGACGGCGTAATCTCCCATTTCCACATGCCCCGCTAAAGTAGCGGCATTTGCCAAAATGCAGTGATTTCCGATAATAACATCATGCCCTATATGAACATAACCCATAAAAAGGTTATGTGAACCGATGATGGTTTTTCCGCCGCCGCCTTTGGTTCCTGGATTAAAAAGTGTAAATTCTCTAATCTTGTTGTTGTCGCCGATGATGAGTTCTACATCTTCTCCCGCAAATTTCAAGTCTTGGGGAATAGAGCCGATAACCGCATGAGAAAATATATGGTTATTTTTGCCAATAGTCGTTTTTCCGTAAATACATGAGTTTTGTTCTATTTTTGTTCCATCACCGATTGTTGCCTGTGCGGAAATTAAACAGTAGGGACCAATCTCTACATTATTACCTATTACTGCGCCATCTTCTATAATAGCCAGAGGGGAAATTTTACTCAATATTTTGCCTTTTAGCTTATTATTTATCGACTATCATTGCTTTGAGTTCTGCTTCAGAAACCAAAGTGCCGTCTACGTAAGCTTTACCTTCAAGCATCCAGATAGAGCCTTTTCTTTTGATAACGCTGATGTGGTATTCAAGTCTGTCTCCAGGTCTTACCGGAGCGCGAAATTTTGCTTTGTCAATACTCATAAAATAAACAACTTTATTTGCAGCTTCTTCTTCAGTCATGTCATCCATGCTTTTAAATGCCAGTATACCGCCGGCTTGTGCCATACCCTCAAGAATCATCACTCCTGGATAAATCGGGTGACCCGGAAAGTGACCTTGAAAAACATTATCGCCGATAGTTACGTTTTTAAAGCCTACTAAAGTTTCATTTTTAACAAGATCAGTAACACGGTCTAACAGTAAGAAAGGGTATCTGTGAGGTATAATTTTTTGTATTTCAATAACATCCATAACCATAAGCAAGAGCCTTCATAAAAATTTTGACTATTCTATCTAAAAGAAGATTAGAAATTGATTAGTTTTTCTCTCACATCTTCGTAAGTTTTTGCATCAAGTTCGATGCTGAGTTTTTCATTTGAAATATTTTCTACAACAATAATAGGTGTCAAATCGTAACTTCCACATGCCAGAGTGTTCCTCAATTTGAGTTCTTCTTCATAGCTTGGCGGATTAAAAATAAGCGCATTGATGTTTTGATAATTATATCCACATGCCGAGTTGAAATATTTCAAAGTGATAAACTTTATCTCTTCGCGGTTAAAATAGTGCAGGTTTGAGATTTCAAATTCTATTTTTCCCTGGGCTTTTTTTCTGGATAAAACAGAGTAAGAAAGGGCATACGCGGGAATAATTGTATTTTTGCCCTGTGTCACTTTAAAATACATTTGACGGTAGTTAAGAAATTTTTCTTTTATGATTTTATATTCTTTGTTTTTCTCTTCCAAATCCATGCGACGCGTATACATTTCAAGCCGCTCTTCTATGGAAGCGGGGAGGGTTTTTCCAGAGAGCGGAGAAAACATTTCATCCATGATGCGGTTTTGTTGTTCTCTTTGCATGGTGAGCCCGTAAATGCAGCCGCAGTAGTCTTGACGGTAAAGCTGTTGCTCTTTGGTAACACGGCTTTGGTCTTGTGTTCCACCGCCTGAACGGTAATCTACCGCAATAAATTTTACACCGTGTTTTTGTTCAAAAATATCACCGCTTTTTTTGAGCTGCTCTTGAGATTTCAAAGGGCTAACAAGCAAGGTTGTGGTCATTGTTTTTTCACCAAGTTCAAGAGCTTTATGTGCGCTCACTTCAAAGCGTTTATCAAAGCACACTTCACATCTTGCACCTTTTTCCGGTTCATTTTCCAGCCCTTTTACGGCTTGCATCCAAGCTTCAAAATCATATTCGCCTTCAAAAACTTCAATGCCGAGTTTTTTACATGAGCGTTGGACATCAAGGTAGCGGAGCCTGTATTCGGAATAAGGATGAATGTTGGGGTCATAAAAAAAGCCGGTAAGTTTTTCCTCCGGAAAATCAAGCTGGAGTTTTTCTAAAAAAAAGTGCGAGTCAACGCTGCAGCAGATGTGGACTAAGATGTTTTTTTCCTTGAAGTTTCCACATGCCGAGTCGGCATGTGGAAATATTAATACTTTTCAAAAGTATAGTAAAAATTTACTAATAGTTATTTTTCTATTAAGTAGAGTTTCAAGGAATAAAATATATCATGTATAAAAATGTTATAATATAATAAAAATAGGATTTGGCTAGTTTTGAAAACATTGAATACTCTCTATGAAGATATTGAAACACTTGAAAAGTATATATTTTCACATCAGATAGAAAAAAATCCTAATGTTTTAGTGCAAGTATTCAGCGGTATTGTTGATACTGATTTTATAAACCTTCTTATTTTTAATATAAAAAAATTTATTCCACATGTTAAAATTATCGGTTCAACGACGGATGGGGAAATAATTGAAAACAGCGTACAAAATCATTCTACGATTTTATCTTTTTCAATTTTTGATAAAACGGTAATTAAAACACATTACGTACCCTACAATGGATCTTCCGAAGCTCTAGCTGCAAGTTTAATCCAGCAATTTGAAAACCAGTCGAAAATCAAACTTATGATAACTTTTGTTGATGGGCTTCACACAAACGGTGAAAAATATATAAAATTCTTTGAAGATTATAATCAAAATCTTGTGATTGCAGGCGGTCTCTCAGGAGATAATGCAGAGTTTAAGGAAACATTGGTCTTTACTGAAGAGGGTTGCTACAATAACGGTGCTGTTGCCGCTGTGTTTTATAATGACGAACTTATTGTCAATACAGTCAAAAGCTTTGGTTGGAAAAGGATTGGCAAGAAGTTAAAAGTCACGCGTTCTAAAGAAAATATTGTTTACACGATTGATAATATATCGGCTACGGACATTTATAAGAAATATCTTGGTCAAGCAATAGCGGATGAATTACCGGCTACGGGGATAGAATTTCCTCTTATTATACATAGAAACGGCATTGATATAGCAAGAGCGGTTGTTGACAAAGAGGATAAAACAGGGGCACTTATTTTTGCGGGCAATGTCTCTGAGGGGGAGAGTGTACAGTTTGGTTATGGGGATATTGACAGTATAAGAAATTTGATTGATGCTACAAATAACGCAATTTTAGACAAACCAATCGAATCTATTTTTGTGTATTCGTGTATGGCAAGAAAAAGGCTCATGGGTAAAAATGTTTTAACCGAAATAATCCCGCTGGCAAAGCTAGCACCGACGGCAGGGTTTTTTACCTACGGAGAATTATTTACGCAGGGAAACAAGCATGAACTGCTTAACCAAACAATGACAATTTTAACCATAAGCGAAGAGAACAGCTGTAAAATACAACAAGTAGCAGATAAAAAAACTTTAAATATACGCTCCAACAAAACAATAACCGCGCTGACGCATCTTGTGGGAGTTTCCACAGATGAACTTACAGAGTTAAATAAGACCTTGGAAAATAAAATCAAAGAGGAAGTAGAAAAAAACAGAACAAAAGATAAACAGCTTTTACAACAGAGCCGTTTGGCTCAAATGGGTGAAATGATAAGTATGATAGCACATCAGTGGAGACAACCGCTCTCAGCCATCGGCAGTGCAGCGGCAGGATTAAGATTAAAAGCTCAATTGAAAAAAGCAACTGATGAAATGGTAGTTGAAATATGCAATAAAATTCTTTTTTCATCTAAACACTTAAGTGCGACCATAGACGATTTTAGAGATTTCTATAAAGCAGATAAAGAAGTAAAAGAGACAACATTTGGCGAAGTATTGGACGGTGTCTTAAACATCATAAAAGGCTCAGTAGAAAATAAAAATATTGCAATCAATATAGAACTGGGTAATAATAATAAAATATCTACCCATGCAAATGAGTTGAAACAGGTTGTTATGAATTTGATAAAAAATGCAGAGGATATTCTTTTGGATAACAGTGTGAAAAATCCTTATATAAAAATTAGAACTTCTATGGAAAACGGTAAAAATATTTTAGAAGTAAGCGACAATGGCGGCGGAATTGATGCGGATAAAATAGACTTTGTTTTTGACCCCTATTTTAGCACTAAAACATCAAAAGACGGAACGGGAATAGGGTTGTATATGTCTAAAATAATTATAGAAGAACATTGCGGCGGTAAGCTTAGCGTCTCCAATAATGATGTTGGCGCTCTGTTTAAAATTGAGTTGGATTAAATATGGATGAATTAGAAGAGATTATAAAATATACAAAAAACTTAACTCTTTTGTATGTAGAAGATAATATTGAAGCAAGAGAAAATACTCTGTTTATATTTGAGGAATTTTTTGACAAGATTATCGTGGCGCTAGACGGTGAAGATGGATTAGAGAAATTTAAAGAAAATGACATAGATATTATAATTACCGACATAAATATGCCTCGCATGAACGGTTTGGATATGTTGCAAATGATTAGAAAAATCAATAAACATATTCCTGTTTTAATACTTTCAGCCTACAATGAGTCAAACTTTTTTATAGAAAGCATAAAGCTAGATGTGGACGGCTACCTTCTTAAGCCCATAGATATGGAGCAGTTTTTAGCTACCCTCAATAAGATAGTTGAAAAAACGAGATTGAAACTTGAATCGGAGATAAATCTAAATTTATTGCATCAATATCAAGAAGCTACGGATGCCAGTTCTATTGTCTCCAAAACAGATATATCCGGCAATATCACTTATGTAAACGAGGGTTTTTGCAAGATATCCGGATATTCCAAAGAAGAGCTTCTAGGTAAGAATCATAGTCTTCTTAAAAACCCTGAGAAGTCTAAAATAGTGTATGAATCTTTTTGGAATACTATTAAAAATAAAAAAGAAATTTGGCAGGGAATATTCAGAAATATTTCAAAAAGCGGAAAGACGTATTATATTAAAAGTACAGTCAAACCAATTTTAGACAATAAGGGTGAGATAGTAGAATTTATAGCATTAATGGATGATATAACGGACATAATGAATCCAAAAAAACAATTTCATGATTTAGTAAATTCATTAGAGGATGCGATGGTTTCCATTATAAAAATAGAGGATTTTGAAGACCTTAATAAATATTATGGGCAAATTGCAATAGTCGATATAGAAGAGGAATTTACGAAAGTTCTTCTTAAATTTGCACCAAGGATGGATAATAGTGACAAACTGTTTTCTTTGGGCAATGGTGAGTATGGTTTAGTGAGAAGTAGAAAAAACTGTAATAGTACTATCGATGAATGTATAGATTCGCTTAAGAAATTTCAGACTAACGTGAATGATTTTGTTATGAAGATTGACGGTATAGAATATGACATATCTATTATTATTAGTATTGCTCACGGTAAAGATGCATACGAAAATGCCCAACATGGACTGAGAGAACTTTTACTGTCTAACCGAACTTTTATCGTCGCTACGAATTTATCACAAAAAGTACGTAAAGAAGCAGAAGAGAATATGAAAATTTTGAAAATGATAAAAGATGCTTTAGCCTCCGGGAATGTTATTTCATATTTTCAGCCCATAGTCAATAACAAAACCAAAGAGATAGAAAAATATGAATCTCTAGTACGACTAATAGATGAAAATAAAAATATCATATCTCCTTTAAACTTTTTAGATATTGCAAAAAAAGGTAAATATTATTCGAGTATTACCTCGAGAATTTTAGAAAACTCATTTAATGCTCTTGCGTCTACAAAGGCCGATATTTCGATAAACCTTTCCGTAATTGACATAGAAAAGAGTTCTACAAGATACAAGATTTTTGAATTTTTACACAAGCATAAGGAAGATGCCCACAGAATAGTTTTTGAACTGCTTGAAGATGAAAATGTAAAAGATTTTCAAGTTTTGAGAACATTTATCAAATATGTAAAAAATCTGGGTGTAAAAATTGCAATAGACGATTTTGGCGCAGGTTATTCCAATTTTGAGCGTCTTCTTGATTACCAGCCAGATATTCTTAAAATAGACGGCAGTCTCATTAAAAATATAGCCAATAACGAATTTTCTTTGAATATAGTGGAGACGATTGTTGCCTTCGCAAAAAGACAGAATATAAAAATAATCGCAGAATATGTCGAAAATGAAGAGATTTTTAATATTTTGTTAGAATTAAATGTGGATTCTTCACAAGGTTATTTCTTTGGAAAACCTGAGCAAAGTTTCCACATGCCAAAAGACTTGGCATGTGGAAGATAAAATTATTTATTTTCTAAAACTTCAATGCTGTTGATAGCATCGTGACCTTTGATGCTGTCTAAAACTTTAAAACTTTCTTTGTCCTCTTCTTCAATTGCTCCAAAAACAGTGTGTACGCCATCTAGGTGAGGAGTATTTGCAAAGCAGATAAAAAATTGGCTTCCGCCCGTATTTGGTCCCGCATGTGCCATAGATAAGCTTCCTTTTCTGTGACGAGAAGTGTTAAGCGCTGTTTCACAAGGAATAGAATAACCCGGTCCACCTGTTCCTGTTCCGTGTGGACAACCGCCCTGAGCCATGAAACCCGGAATTACACGGTGAAAATTAAGGTCATTATAAAAACCTGTATTTGCAAGATGAGCAAAGTTTGCTACCGTATTTGGAGTTTCGTCATGGAAAAGTTTAATCCAAATGTCCCCTTTGGCAGTAGATACCTTTGCCCACTGAAGTTTACTTAACTCCTCTTTACTTAAATCGTAAGTTTTTAATTCTTTCTTGCCAAACATATTTTTCCTTTAGATAGTAAAATTTTCGGTATTATAGTTAAACTTTATAAATAGTGTAAAATGAATGTAGATATAATTCTTTTTTTAGAGATGAGCCAAAGGGATGAAGGCGGGTGAAAAATTTCATAAATCAGGTAAATTCATATTTTTTACGAAAAGTAAACTATATGACAATCAAGCAGGCGAATATTATTACGACTTTGATTATTTTTCTTTTTACCATAATCTTTGCGTATCTTTTAATTAAAGAAAACTATTCTGATTATGAAAGAGCTCTGTATGAGGAACAGCATAGCGAAATCATCAGTTTAAGCATACAACAGCAGCATGATGAAAAACAAAAAAAGTTAAAAACCCTTCTTGTGAAGAATACTCTTGCTATCGCCACTTTGTCTTTTATACTTTTTGCGATAATGCTTGGTCTTTATAAAATATTTAATACTTTAATTCAAAGAGATATGCAGGCTTTTTTAGATTTTTTTAAAGCTTCCGCATATAATAATCAAGTAATGAATCCAAATGATATTTTTTTTAAAGAATTTAAGATTATGGTTGGGTATGCAAACAACATGGTGGAGACTATAAATGAGCAAAAAACAACGCTCAAAGAACTCAACTTGGGTTTGGAAGAGAGAGTGAAAAAGAAAACGGCCGCTCTAGAATTGATGAATAAAAATTTACAAGAGGAAAAAAAGTTTTCAGAGGAGATATTAAAATCACAAAAAGAGTTTTTAAGATATACGGTGCATGAAACAAATACGCCTTTGAGTGTTATTTTGACGAGTATAGAACTTTTTGTTATGAAAAATCAAAAAGACAGACAGCTCTCCAAGATAGAAGCTGCCGTAAAAAATATCTTTAATATTTATGATGATTTGAGTTATTTGGTAAAAAAAGATCAGGTTGAATATCCTAAAGTTGCCGTGGATATCGGAGCTTTTGTAAACTCCAGAATTGATTTTTTTGAAGAGGTTGCCCAGCTTTCCAAGATACAATTCAACTTCACTCCCCACTCCAAAAATGTGTATGTCTATTTTAATGAAACAAAACTCCAAAGAGTAATAGATAATACCATTACCAATGCTATAAAATATACGCTTCCCAATGAGATGGTAAGGATTATAATCAAACAAGAGGGTGCATTTATAGATATTTCAGTTGCGAGTAAATCGAAAACTATCAAAGACACCGAGAAAATTTTTGATGCGTACTACAGGGAAGAGGAGCGCCGTGAAGGTTTTGGAATTGGTTTAAGACTTGTGAAAACCATTTGTGATGAAGAGGGAATTTTAATCACGACTGAGTCAAACAGTGAACAGACAAGCTTTACATACAGATTTAAGATGATGGGTAAATAATGAAAATATTATTACTAGAAGATGAGATGATGCTCAATGAGTCCATACAAGAGTTTCTTGAATCGCAAGGTCATGCGGTGGACGCTTTTTTGGATGGACTCGATGCTTACGAGAGCATCCAAAAGAATGCGTACGATTTACTGATATTGGATATCAATGTTCCCGGCATAGACGGGCTTAGTTTTTTAGAGCGTATTCATGCCTTAAAGATTCATACTCCGACAATCTATATAAGTGCTTTGGTGGACATAGAAGAAATCTCCCGTGCTTACAACCTTGGATGTTACGATTATCTTAAAAAACCGTTTCATTTAAAAGAGTTGGCCTTGAGGCTCGATAGAATTGTCCTTTCAAATGAAGTTCCCAGAGTGCATCTGAGACTCTCCAAAAATTATAGTTATGATCAGGAGCATTCAACACTGCTTTTTAACGGAGTGTCTCAGACGCTTACAAAAAGACAATCCCAAATCATAGATATTCTTGCTAGAAATAGAGGCCGTGTTGTAGATTTTGAGCAGTTTAGAATTTATGTATGGGATGAACAGATAGTCGACAATGCAACAATTCGTGCCGAAATTAATAGGCTCAAAAAGTTTTTACAAGAAGATGTGCTACTAAACGTAAGAGGAATGGGCTATATGATAGATAAACCCTAGTATTATTGTTACTTATATACACAGCCGCCTTTTTTTTTATTATTAAATCTATAAATTGTATCTTTGCTATGTTCACGCTATTTTTCTGCTTTAGTATTTGTATGTTTATATTTACGGGGGTAATGAAATGAAAAAATATATAGCACTAAGCGCAATATCAGTAGGGCTTTTAAGCTCAGTAAATGCTTTTGGGGCAGAAGACTTAAGTACGATGTTTTCTCAAGGCAAAACAAGCGGACAAATTCGTATGTTCTCTATAGACAGAGAATATCAAGGAACTTCAGGTGCTACAACACACCGAAACGCAACTGCAATCGGCGGTAATTTAAAGCTAGAAACTGCTGATTATAGTGGTCTGAGCCTTGGAACTGCATTTTACACAACAAATAAAATAGCATCGAGTCCAACGGTTGACCCGACTTTATTTGGTCCAAATAATGACGGTTATTCTATTTTAGGTGAAGCTTATGTCCAATACAAGCGTGGAAATACAGCATTTAAAGCCGGTCGTCAAAAACTCGACACTCCATTAGCGGGAAGTGACGATGCAAGAATGCTACCCAACTTATTTGAAGCGTATGTTTTGAGTAATACGGACATAGAAAATACAACTTTAATAGCGGCGCATGTTACTAAATTCGCACAAGGTACTTTTGGCCGTGCTTACAGCAATACATCTGCCGCCAACAGACTTTTATCTGTTACTTCCGGTTACTCTTATGTAGATTCTCAAAATCAAGTAGGTGATTTCGTCAATATGGGTACATACGCACTGGGTCAAGCAACTTCGGGTGTTTCAACAGCGGCTATAACGTATTCTTGGGATAAATATTTAAAAGTCCAACTATGGGATTATTATGCACACAACATCTTAAATGCCGTCTACGGACAAGCTGATTTATCATGGGATTGTTTACTCACAGATAAAATAAAGCCTTCTCTTTCAGGTCAATTTATAAAAGAGAGTGCTCTTGGAGATAAATTGGCAGGTGATGTAAGCGGTTTGTACGTAGGGGCAAAATTTGGAGCCAAAGTTGATAACTTCAGTGCATATATAGCGTATTCTCAAACAACGGCAAATTCAGCAAGCGAGGCTGCAGCAGGCGGTTTGGCAAATGCAATCATCACTCCTTGGGGCGGTATGCCGGCATACACTCAGGGTATGGTAACACGACACCAGTTTTTAGCAGGAACAAAAGCTACAAAAATTGCAGGAACGTATAACTTCAAAAATTTAGGCGCAGATCTTTCAACAACACTGTATTATGCTTCATTTGACATGGATGCAAACAGCGGTTACGGTATAGCAAGAGTTGCAACTGAGCCAGGATTTGATGTGATTTACAACCCGGAAATGGTTAAAAAATTACAATTGCGTCTTCGCGGCAACTTCCCAAGAAAATTTGCTGAAAGTGCTGCAGGCGACACGGGCTGGAATGAATATAGATTGATAGCAAACTATAATTTCTAGTATTCAATTTAAAGGAAAAAAGATGAACAAAGAACTTGTTGAAAAAATAAAAAACAATCCTGATTATAAAGCATTAGTTTCTAGAAGAAGCTCTTTTGCGATAAAACTCTCAGTTGCTATGTTGGTGGTGTATTTTACATTTATTCTCACCATAGCTTTTAATCCATCTGCACTAGGTACGCCTTTGTCGGCTGATTCCGTGACTACTATCGGTATTCCTATCGGTATAGCCGTAATTATCTTTGCCTTTGTATTAACGGGTATTTACACAAAAAGAGCAAACAGTGAGTTCGATGATTTGAACAACAAAATTAAAGACGCGCTAAAGGAGCAGTAATGAACAGAATATTTACTTTTTTAATTCTAGGTACTATAGCAGTTTTTGCTTCGGGAGCAATCGGGGGAGAAATACAAAAGCAAGCACTTAACGTGTCTGCCATTGTTATGTTTTTATTGTTTGTCGGGGGTACTTTAGGTATCACCTATTGGGCTGCAAAACGCACAAAAAGTGCTAAAGATTTCTACACGGCAGGCGGTGGAATCACAGGTTTTCAAAACGGTATGGCAATTGCCGGCGATTATATGTCCGCCGCATCATTCCTTGGAATTTCCGGTCTTGTTTATGCAAAAGGGTATGACGGTCTTATTTATTCTATCGGCTTTTTAGTCGGTTGGCCGATTATTCTTTTCATGATAGCAGAACCACTCAGAAACTTAGGCAAATATACTTTTGCCGATGTTGCTTCTTACAGACTTCGCCAAACACCTATCCGTATTTTGGCGGCATCAGGTTCAATCGCGACAGTTATTCTTTATCTTATCGCGCAAATGGTTGGTTCAGGGAAGCTTATTCAGCTTTTATTCGGTCTTCAGTATGAAGTAGCTGTAATTTTAGTCGGTGTGCTTATGGTTTTATATGTAACATTTGGCGGTATGCTTGCAACAACTTGGGTACAGATTATTAAAGCATTTTTATTGCTCTCGGGTGCAACTTTTATGGCAGTAGCTGTTATGGCGCATTACGACTTTAGTTTTGGCGCGCTTTTTTCACATGCAACAGAGCTTAAAGGGATAGAGATAATGAGTCCGGGCGGATTGGTCTCAGACCCTATTTCTGCCATATCGCTCGCAGTTGCCCTGATGTTCGGTACGGCAGGTCTTCCTCACATTTTAATGAGATTTTTTACGGTAAGTGATGCGAGAGAAGCGCGTAAATCAGTTTTCTACGCTACCGGATTTATCGGTTATTTTTATATCTTGACTTTTATTATCGGTTTTGGTGCTATCGTTATGGTTTTAGGTAAACCTGAATATTTAGATATGGCAAAACAAGCGATAGAAGGCGGTACTCCGATTCTCGGCGGTAACAATATGGCTGCAATTCACTTGTCACACGCTGTGGGCGGTGACTTTTTCTTAGGCTTTATTTCAGCTGTTGCATTTGCAACGATTCTTGCTGTTGTTTCGGGTCTGACACTTGCAGGTGCTTCTGCAATCAGTCATGACCTTTACGCTTCTGTGCTTAAAAAAGGCAATGTAGATTCAATTAAAGAGATGAAAGTTTCTAAAATAGCTACAATTGCTCTTGGAATTATTGCTATCGTAATGGGTATTATGTTTGAAAAACAAAATATTGCATTTGTTGTCGGTCTTGCTTTTGCTATTGCCGCATCTGCAAACTTCCCGATACTTTTCCTTTCTATGTACTGGAGAAAATTAACGACTCGCGGAGCGGTTATAGGTGGTTCTTTAGGACTTGCAACTGCAATTTTACTTGTTATCCTCGGTCCAATTGTTTGGGTTCAAATTTTAGGAAATGCGGAAGCTATATTCCCTTATAAATATCCTGCATTGTTCTCTGTAACTGTAGCATTTATCGGTATTTGGTTCTTCTCCATTACTGATAGTTCACATGATGCACAAAAAGAGATAGAAGCGTTTGAAGCCCAATATATCAGAAGTCAAACTGGTATCGGCGCAGAGGGTGCTTCAGAGCACTAGTCTGTCAAATACGTTGGCATGTGGAAAGTTTCCACATGCCAAGCATTCGGAGAAAAATTTTGAGCATCCTAGATCAAAGAAAACTTATAGAGTCGATTCATCCTTTTGAATTGTTAAGTGCATCTACTTTAGATAATCTTATGAAAAAAATCGACATCGCTTATTATCCTAAAGACACACTTCTCATCTCAAAAAATCTTCCATCTATCGTGTTTTATATTATCATCAAAGGTTCAGTTTCGGAGTTTATCGATGAAGAACTTCATAATGTTTATGGAGCAGGCGATTGCTTTGATGCGGATGCTCTCATTTATGATAAATGTGATGGAAAATTTTTAGTGGATGAAGACTTGATTTGTTATGAGATTAAAAAAGAAGACTTTTTAGATTTGATGCAAAATAAAGTAGTCCAGAGCTATTTTTTACAAGATTTTGTTACCCGCCATCAGCATTTAAAAGATTTTGATGCGCAGAGTGATTTGACACCTTTTTTGATGTCAAAAGTATCCGATATTTTTTTGCATACGGCATGTATCGTCGATAAAAGCGAAAGTATACATAGTGCAGTGCTTCAAATGAAAGAGCTTCAAACAAGCGTTGTTATTGTCGAAGACAGTATGAAACATTATGTCGTCACAGATACGGACTTAAGAGATGCCGTCATACTCGGGGGATGTGATATATATCAGCCCGTAGGCACAATAGCAGTTCGAGGAGTGATAAGCATAGATATTAATGATTTCTTGTTTAATGCGCTTTTACTTATGACACAAAATGAGATAAAAAGAGTCGTAGTGATGCAAGATGACAAAATTAAAGGTGTTTTGGAGCAACTTGATTTACTCAGTTTTTTTGCGAATCATTCCCATTTGGTGGCAGTGCAAATCGATAAAGCTAAAAATGTTGAAGATTTGAAAAATCTGCAACAAGATCTCAAAAATCTTTTAATTGCGCTTCACTCCAAGGGTGTAAAAGTACGTTATATCACAAAACTTGTTTCTGCTTTGAATATAAAAATATATAAAAAAGTTTTTGATATGTGTGTTGAGAAGAGCCTGCATGAGAAGTGTGCTTTGATTGTAATGGGCTCAGAGGGCAGAGAAGAGCAGAGTGTTAAAACCGATCAGGACAATGCTTTGATAATCCAAGACGGTGTGGATGTAGAGCTTTTTCGTGAACCGATGATGAAGCTAAACAGCCATTTATTAGAACTCGGTTTCCCGGTTTGCAGCGGAAATGTGATGGTGAGCAATGAATTTTGGCGAAAGAATGTACGTCAGTACAAACTGCTGATTGACGGCTGGGTGACAAGTTTAAGTGAAGCGAATTTGCAGCAGCTAAGTATTTTTCTTGATTCCAAATTTGTAACAGGAAATGTAGAATTATTGAATGAATTGGTGGAGTATCTGCACCACAGTTTTCACGCACGTGATGATGTTTTGGCACACATAGCAAAGGCGGTTCTGAATTTTGACACACCTTTGTCCATGTTCTCAAGATTTTTGCTGGAAAAAAATCATAACAATAAACTGGATTTAAAAAAGGGAGGTATTTTCGCTCTTGTGCATGGAGTGAGAACACTCGCTTTGCAATATGAAATAAAAGAAACGAACACTATCCAAAGAATAAAAGAGTTAAACAACAGAGGCATAATCGACAAAAACTTTGCAACAGAACTGATGGAAAGTTTTGACACGCTCTCGAGTATACGCCTCAAAGCAATGCTTGAAGCAAAAGATTTACAAGAGAGCAACTATATAAATCCTAAAAATTTACAAAAAATTCAGATGGATTTACTCAAAGACAGTTTTAAAGTCATAAATAAATTTAAAAAATTTATGAGTTTTCATTTTCATTTAAATATGGTCGGATAATGTTTTACTCTTATCTTGAAAAATGGAAGAAAAATCGTAATTTTTCAAAATTAAAAGAAAAACGCTTTTCCTATCTTTTTGATAAAGATACAAGCGGTGAATATATTGTTTTTGATACGGAAACAACAGGGTTGAATCCAAAAGTGGATGAAATACTTTCTATAGGCGCGGTCAAGATAAAAGATAATAAAATTCTCACATCTCAAACATTTGAAGTGTACGTGAAGAATTCTAAAGAAATAAGTTCAAAAAGTATTCAAATTCACAGAATACGCCCCTGTGATTTGCAAAACGCTAAAAATAGCAAAGAAGCTATTGAAGATTTCTTAAAATTTATCGGTTCAAGACCGTTAATAGGGTACTATTTAGAGTTTGATGTAAGTATGATTAATAAATACATCAAACCATTATTTGGCATTACGCTTCCAAATAAAATGATAGAAGTTTCGGAAATTTATTTTGAAAAAACTATTACTTTGATACCTCAAGGAAATATTGATTTGCGCTTTGATACAATCTTGCAAAATTGTAAAGTTCCAAATATGGGTGCGCATAATGCTGTCAATGACGCAATCATGACAGCTATGATTTATTTAACATTAACTAAGGAGAAATTAAAATGACAGAAATACAAGCAAAACAAGTGTTTAAACCAAATAGAGAATTTAGCAAAGATGCTAGAATTAAAAATATGTGCGAGTATCAGGCTCTGCAAGACTGGGCGAATGAAGATTACGAAGGTTTCTGGGGAAGTTATGCAAAAGAGAAACTGGAGTGGATGGTTCCTTTTACGAATGTAATGGACAATAAAAACTTTCCTTTTGTGAATTGGTTTGAGGGCGGAAAGCTTAATGTTTCAGTTCAGTGTATCGACCGTCACTTAGACAGCCGTAAAAATAAAGCGGCAATTATTTTTGAAGGGGATAGAGGCGATAAAAAAATTATCACTTATTTAGAACTTTATTACAATGTAAACCAATTTGCCAATCTTTTAAAAAATGAATTCGGCGTAAAAAAAGGGGACCGTGTAGTTATTTATATGCCGATGATTCCAGAAGCTGCGTATGCAATGTTGGCATGTGCAAGAATCGGTGCAATTCACTCTATCGTCTTTGGTGGATTTTCTGCCGAAGCACTTAAAGACAGAATCGAAGATGCGGATGCAAAAGTGGTAATCACGGCAGACGGAGCTTTTAGAAAAGACAAACCGTATATGCTTAAGCCGGTTGTGGATGAAGCACTTAGCGGAAAAACACCTGTACAAAAAGTTTTAGTGGTAGAGAGAAACGGTGAAGATGTTACATGGGTTGCAGGAAGAGATTACTCTTACAACGAGCTGATTAAACACCAAAATACGAAATGTGAACCGGAAATTATGGATGCGGAAGACCCTCTCTTTTTACTTTACACTTCAGGTTCCACAGGAAAACCAAAGGGTGTTCAGCACAATTCGGCAGGATATATTCTTTGGGCTCAAATGACGATGGAATGGGTATTTGATGTAAAAGAAAATGATACATACTGGTGTACGGCCGATGTCGGCTGGATTACAGGACATACTTATATCGTTTACGGGCCGCTTGCTATGGGTGCGACAACTGTAATGTTTGAGGGTGTTCCTACGTATCCGGATGCGGGTCGCCCTTGGAAAATGGTTGAAGAATATAAAATCAATCAGTTTTATACAGCTCCGACAGCGATTCGTGTTTTACATAAAATGGGTGAAAAAGAGCCGTCAAAATATGACCTGTCTTCTTTAAAAGTACTTGGAACCGTTGGTGAGCCAATCGACCCTCCGGCATGGAAATGGTATTACGAAGCAGTAGGCGCAAGCAGATGTGCTATCGTGGATACGTACTGGCAAACTGAAACAGGAGGACATATAGTTTCTCCTCTTCCGGGAGCCACACCGATTAAACCGGCATGTGCAACATTCCCTCTTCCTGGAATAATCGCTGAAATTTTAAATCCGCAAACGGGTGAAAAAGTTGGAGCAGGCGAGAGCGGTTATATGTGTGTGACACGTCCTTGGCCTTCAATGATTCGCGGGATATGGGGAGACAAAGAGAGATTTGTTAAATCCTATTTCGGCGATGTGAAAAAAGACGGTCTGCCGGTTTATTTTACAGGTGACGGTGCTGTATATGATGAAGAGGGTTACATCACTATAACAGGTCGTACAGATGATGTTATCAATGTTTCAGGTCACAGAATGGGAACCGCTGAAGTAGAAGCGGCTATCAAAAAACATCCCAATGTGGCGGAAGTTGCTGTTGTCGGCAAACCGCACGAAATCAAAGGTGAAGGAATTTTCGCTTATATACTTTTAAAATCAGACACAGGAATTGCCGATGAGGTTGAAGAGGTTAAAGCGATTAATAAAGTGATTCAAAAAGAGATAGGTAATATCGCTTTATGTGACGATATGGTTTTTGTACCGGGACTGCCAAAAACACGTTCAGGCAAAATCATGAGAAGAATTCTTCGTTCTATCGCTAAAGGTGAAGCCATTACTCAAGATATCTCTACACTTGAAGACCCTAGCATTGTTGCAACAATCGCGAGTATTGTTCAATCTTGTAAATTATAAAAAGAGTTACAGTAGAGTAAAAACTCTGCTGTACAAAAACAAATCTGAAAAATCCCTTTAATATTTTTATCTCCACATGCCAAGATGCATTTAACAATTTCCACATGCCAAGAATGCTATAATTTGCAAATTTATATAAAAAGAGATGCAATGGAACTTTGTGTAGCGCTTGATTTGTCAACAAAAGAAGAAAATTTAGAGTTAGTAAAAAAAATAAAAAATTATAATGTTTGGTTGAAAGTCGGTTTGCGTTCATATATTCGTGACGGAGAAGAATTTTTAAAAGATATTAAAAAAATCAATCCTGATTTTAAAATATTTTTAGACCTGAAACTTTATGATATTCCCAATACGATGGCAGATGCTGCCGAGTCTATTGTGGGCTTGGGCGTGGATATGTTTAATGTGCATGCTAGTGCAGGAAAACGGGCTATGAAAGAGGTTATGGCGAGACTTGAGAAGTATGAGCAAAGACCAATCGTTTTGGCTGTCACCGCGCTTACATCCTTTTCTGAAGATGAGTTTGTGCAAGTGTATGAAACCGGAATAAATGCAAAAGCTACGCAATTTGCAAAAGACGCACATGAAAGCGGACTTGATGGAGTTGTTTGTTCCGCTTTTGAGAGTGCACTTATCAAAAATGCCACCTCCGATGCATTCATGACATTAACACCGGGTATTCGCCCCTTTGGAGAAGATGCGGGGGACCAGCAAAGAGTGGCAGATGTTCCTTATGCAAAAAAAGCGAAAGTAGATTTTATAGTAGTGGGCCGCCCGATTTACAATGCATCAAATCCGCAAGACGTGGTGAAGAAGATTTTAGAAAGTATTTAACTCCCTTTACGCACTCTTTTTAAGAGTTCTTTAAATTTCTTGGAAGTTGCGGAAATCTTGAAAAGCGTATTGTTTTCATCTATTTTGTAAATTCCATCTTGATTGATAAATAAATCCGCTTGCAAGTCTTCTCTGGTATTTAAGTCTAAAATTCTGAAGCTGAGGTTGTCTAAAATAAGCGGTGGCTTGTTAAACTCTTCAAAATAACTCAGAACCATATGATAACCGCCTTTATATTTTTCATAGACCGCAGTTATAAATAATTTTTCTTTTTCAAAGCCAAGTTTAAGAAGCGTAAAGTATTTTATGATGGCATAATCCTCACAATCTCCATAGCCTATAGTTAAAAATTCTTTCGGGGTTGACCAGTAATCTGCTGTTTCTTGATTTAATATGTCTACTTGAGGCAATAATTGATTGAGATAGAAATTTACTTTAATGAGCTGTTCCGGTTTAGGATAAGGTTTATAAGAACTTACAGCTTCATCGTAATCAAGGATTCTATTTTTGGCAATCACCCCCGACTGCTTTTCTATATTTTCCAATTCACACTGCGTAAAACTAGGGTATGAAGAGGCATAAACAAAGGTAAAAAGCAGTAAAAGTACAAATGATTTGATGACTTTTCCTTTTATAAGGATTCTATAGTTTTTAAGCAACAGATATATTGTACTAAATTATTTATTTTTGTATAATAAATGTTGTCAAATATGGAAATTTAGCTTTATATCTCTTCCAATAAAAAAACTACTTTTGAAGAGCGCATTGCTTGTTTTTGAATTAAGTTTAAATTTAAGCTACATGTTATAAAAATATGAATATAATTTCAGCCTTCAAATGGACGAGTGGGTGAGCGGCTGAAACCACATCCCTGCTAAGGATGCGTACGGGTAACTGTACCGAGAGTTCGAACCTCTCCTCGTCCACCACTTGAAGACCTATTTTAAGCACTTTCAAGCCCCTTTTACAAAATCAAAAAAAACTCTTACACACCCCGAATCACTTATAAATGTTTATACTTCTGTCAAAATTATTATTAAAACTATCCAAATAATTTAATCTATTTTATACATCAACAATTAAGTAAGAGTTAATCCATAAAAATATACAATTCATTTTTCATTGACTGATGGTCGGTCATTTAAACTTGGAGTATATAAATGGCAATTATTGTAGATAAAGTACAAAAAAGAAAAGATATAGCGCTTGCTTGTGTTGAGTTGTTTACTCAAAGCGGAATAAACGGACTAACTATCTCTCAAGTTGCAAAAACAGCGGGAATAGGAAAGGGTACGGTTTATGAATATTTTCTTAACAAAGAAGATATCGTTTTTGAGATACTCAATGTTTTGATGCTTCGCCATAATGAAGCTAAAATAAAAAAACTCTCTCATGTCACATCAACAAAAGAGAAATTAAAAATATTTTTTGATTTTTTTCATAATGAAAATGACAGAGAATTAAGACAAATATATAAAGAATTTATATCGATAAACTTGAGCAATCCAAACGCGGATATGATTGAATTTCAAACAAAATGCTTTAACACCTATCATACTTGGGTGGAAGAGATAGTGCAGGCGGGGATAAGAAACAATGAGATACTGCCGCAGGCTACAAAACTCGTAAAAGGATTATTTGCTTTAACTGAGGGGATGTTCATAAGCAGTGTTTCAACAAATGCGATTGATGATTTGGAAAAAGAGATTAATGATTACATTGATGCTTTATTTGAACTAATAGAGGTGAAAAAGTGAAAAGATTTTTATTTTTAATGATACCGGCCTTGCTTTGCAGTGATGATTTAAAGTCGCTTTTGGAGTATGCCCGCCAACACAACAGCCTTGTTGTATCGAGCGCATTGACTAAGGATGCAAAAGAGCAAGAGATGGAGTCAAGGAAAAGTGATTATTTCCCGACCATAGATGTTGGAGCATTTTATCAAAGTGCTCAAGATAGAAGTTATACGCAGCCCGGTGATGTATATTCGGGATATGTAAAACTTGGATTTGATATTTATGACGGCGGCAAAAAATCGTCTTTACTCGGCAGTGCAGAAGATGAATACAAGGCGAGCGGCTTTGATACAAAAGAGTTAAAGAAAAATTTGAGTTTGCAAATTGTTCAAGATTATTATGAGATAAAAAGTTTCAATGCCAGTTTACAAGCAAGAGAAGATGCCCAAAAATCCCTCTCTGAGCAGCTTGAGCGGATGAAGAAATTTTATGAGGCGAAACTTGCGACAACAGATGACGTAGACAGACTCCAGTCAGCGTATGACACAAATCTTTATGAGATAGAGTCTTTAAAGTTTCAGATACTGAGTGTGAAAAAATCTTTGCAGCTCAAGGTTGGAAAAAGCATTCCAAATCTGGAAGATTCAAATTTTAAAGAGATTCTTCAAGACGAATTAGAATTGGCGGAGGGGATAAGGTCGCTGATGGCAAAAGAGAGTTCCCTTCTCAACACTTCAGAGTCCATAGGGAGTGTGTATTACCCAAAGGTGCGAGTGGAAGACACTTACAGCGTATACGGTTACAACAGAACTGATGCTTTACATCCAGAGGGTGTGGACAATCAAAATGTACTGCTTTTGAGTGTGAACATGAGACTCTTTGATTATGGAAGCGTTAAAGAGGCAAAGCAGGCGCTTCAAATAAACTCTCGAGCATTAAGCGAGCAGATAAAGTACAAAACTGCGGAGCAAAAAATGCACCAAGAGTTGGCGACAGCCAGAATAGATACAAGCAAGATGAAAATAAAAAGTTCAAAGAGCGCTTTAGTGGCGGCAAAAAGTGCATTTAAAACTATCAATGAAAAATATAATGCGGGGATTGTGGATTATGTTGTGTATCTTGATGCTTTAAGTTCACAAACAAGCGCAAATGCCTTGTACAAGAAGTCGTTAAACGATTTAGAAGTCGCGTATGCTATGTACTATTATTACAGTGGAAAGAATTTAGAGGAGTTTATAAAATGAGAAAGATATTAGTTGGTTTAATCACTTTTGTTTTGAGTTTAAGTGCGGGTGAAATTTATGCGACATTCAATGTTCATGCACAACAAAGCGCAAATCTGGCATTTGATGCAAGCGGAATCGTACGAAAGGTAAACGTCGATATTTCAAGCAAGGTAAAGCAGGGCGACATTTTGGCTGTGCTGGAAAATAGTGATATCGAAGCTATGCTTGAGAGTGCAAAAACAACACTCAAGTATGCAAAACTTGATTATGAGAGACAGTTAAAGATAAAAAACCTCATTGATGAGAGCAAGTTTGATGCTTACGCAGCGCAGTATGAAAATGCAAAAAATCAGTTGGCTTACCAGCAGGCACTCTATAACAAAACATTTTTAAAAGCTCCTTTTGATGGCGTGATTTTTGAAAAAATGATAGAAGTAGGAGATACGGTAAGCGGCATGATGTTAAAGACCGTGTTTCAACTTCAAAGTTCCAATGAGAGAAAATTGGTTTTAGAGTTTGACCAAAAATACTGGAAAACGGTAAAAGCGGGACAGACTTTCAGCTACTCTGTGGATGGAGATGAAAAGGTTTATAAAGGTGTGCTTTACAAAGTATATCCACATGCCAACAATGACAACAGAAAATTAAGAGCAGAAGTCAAAGCAGATTCTTTTATTGTGGGGCTTTTTGGTGATGGCACTATCCTCGTGCCAGATACAAAGTAGGCATGTATGTATAAATTAGCTATAAGAAGACCTATCACAACTTTGATGTACGTGATAACGCTTGTGATTTTTGGTTATATGAGTTTCAAATCCATGCCCTCGGCATTGTTTCCAAACATAGACTTTCCTATGGTGACCATACAGACCGTGTATCCCGGAGCAGAATCAAGTACCATAGAGTCTCAAGTTACAGATAAAATAGAAGAAGCCATTTCAAGAATCGGGGGAGTCGACAGTATCACTTCCACAAGCAGTGAAGGCGTAAGTGTCGTCATGGTTCAATTTTTTCTCGAAAGGGATATTGATGAATGTGCCAACGATGTAAGAGACAAAGTCTCCGCCGTTGTGCTTCCCCGTGATGCGAAATCTCCGCTTGTCAGCAAACTTGACATCGGAGGCGCGCCTGTAATCAACATCTTTTTAACGGCGAAGAACGATTCTATTAAAAACCTTATGCTTTTTGCAGATGAAAAGGTAAAACCGAAACTGCAAAAAATCAACGGTGTCGGTGCCATTAACATTATCGGTTACAAAGACAGAGAAATAAAAATCTTTCCACATGCCAAGCTTTTAAATAAATTCGGCATCACTGTTTCTGAATTAAACTCGATTATTACAAGTGAAAATGTAAAAATCGGCGGCGGTAAACTTATCTCAAAGAGCAGTGAATATACTCTTAAGACAAAGGCGGATGCTTTAAGTGTAGAAGAGCTTGAGAACATCATCATCAAAGATAACATCAAACTCAAAGATATCGCCAAAGTGCAAGACGGTTTGAGCGATGCTAAAAGTTACGCCTCTTTTAACGGAGTAGAAGGGGTTATGCTTGAGGTTCAAAAGATTTCAGGAACAAATACCATAGATATTATTGAGCGTGTACAAAAGGTTGTGCCGGAACTTACAAAACTTGCGGGGGACAGATACGAAGTTCAGGTTTTAAACGACACCTCTCCTTTTATAATCCATTCTCTCAAAGATGTTGAGTTTGACCTCATGTACGGCGCACTTTTGGCAGTTTTAATCGTTTTTTTCTTTTTAAGAAACTTTACGATTACTCTGGTTTCCGCCTTATCCATTCCGGCATCTATTTTCGGTACTTTTGCTTTAATGGACTATATGGGTTTTGAATTAAACAAGATGACGCTTATCGGGCTTACTTTGGCTATCGGTATCATTATTGATGATGCGATAGTTGTTATTGAAAATATTTATAAAAAGACGGAAGCGGGGATGGGCAAATACGAAGCGGCCTACGAGGGTACAAAAGAGATGGCATTTACCATTCTCGCAATCTCGGCAATGCTTTTGGCTGTTTTTATTCCTGTTTCGTTTATGAGCGGAATAGTCGGCAAGTTCTTTGAGAGTTTTGCCATGACGGTCGGTTTTGCTATTTTGATTTCCTACTCCATTGCGCTTAGTTTTATTCCAAGTTTGAGTGCAAGAACGCTTCATAAGGGAGAGAGCAGATTTTATGACATGACGGAGCCGATTTTCAAATTTTTGGAGCGGATGTATGAGGGAACATTAAAGTTTGTTCTTCGATTTAAAGTGCTTACTTTAATTTTTGTATTACTTGCTTTTTTTGGTTCTTTGAGTCTGTTCCCAAAAATCGGCATGGATTTTATACCAAAAGAGGACAAAGCGGAGTTTGAGATAAAAATTAAAGCAGATGCCGGAATTTCTCTTGAAGAGATGATAAAAAAATCCAAAGTTATAGAAGATTTAGTAAGAGAAGATAAAAATGTGGAGTACACGACTTTGGGTGTGGGGTACAATACCTCTCAGGAAAAACATAAATCTATTATTTATGTCAAATTGGTTGATAAAACACACAGGGCTTTCAATCAGGAAGAGATTATTCAAGCGTTTAGACAAAAACTCGAACCCTATAAAAAAGATATGTTTATAACGGCTTCTGCCATTCCAAACATTAAAGGTGCGGGTGTTTCGGTTCCTTTTCAAATAGTTTTAAAATCGGATTCTTTTGAAGATTTGATACAGGCAAAGAAAAATCTAACGGAATATCTGGCAAAGAAAAAAGGTTTTGTGGATATCGACACAAATCTTGATGATGCAAAACCTCAGATTGAAATCAGCATATTAAGAGAAAATGCTTCAAGACTCGGTATCTCTGCTTCACAAATTGCCCAAGCAATCTCCACCGCTTTTTCAAGTGATTTGGAGATTTCATACTTTGAAGAAAACGGAAAGCAGTACAATATCACTTTGAGACTTGATGATGCAAACAGAGTGACGGTTGAGGACATTAAAAAGCTTCAATTAAGAGCCGACAACGGAGAGTTGGTGTATCTTGATGGACTTGTAGAGTTTACAAAAAGTGATGCGCTGGGTGCGATTTATCACTTTGACAGACAAAGACAGGTGACGGTGTATGCCGATTTGTTCGGTCTTGATTTGGGCGGAGCTGTGGCTTATACGAGAGCCACAATAGACGAACTTCTTCCAAAAAGCGTCGTTTACAGATTTACGGGCTTTGCAGAAGAGATGGAAAAAACAGGAAAAGCCTTTGGTGTTGCTATCGGTTTATCTGTTATTTTGATGTTTATTATCCTTGCCGTTTTATACGAATCGCTTATTCAGCCTATCATTATTATGATGGCTTTGCCTTTAAGTATCATAGGAGTAATGTTGGCGCTTTACCTGAGCGCACAGCAATTTAGCTTATTTGTTATGATTGGTTTTATGCTCCTCATGGGTATGGTTGGGAAAAATGCAGTTTTACTTGTCGACTTTGCAAACAATGCCGTAGCAAAGGGCAAAACAGCTGATGAGGCTCTTATAGAAGCTGGGGAAAAAAGACTTCGTCCTATCCTTATGACAACAATCGCGATGGTATTTGCAATGCTTCCGCTGGCTTTTAGTACAGGATTGGGAAGCGAGACAAAAGCACCGATGGCGATTTCGATTATCGGAGGACTTCTAAGCTCTATGGTTCTGACACTTCTTGTCGTTCCGGTTATGTACAGAATGATAAGCCCGTTTGATGGATGGCTGAGAAAGTTTTATGAAGTTGAGAGTTTAAAAGAAAGTAAATAACACTGAGGATGTATTTTTAGGGTGATGGGCGGTTAAACTATCTTTATAGTATAATTTCCGCTTCATTTAAGGAGAATACGTTTTGATAGATAAGAAACAAATAAAAAAAGAGCAGATTATGCAGTGTGCTCTAGAGCTATTTGCACTTAAAGGATTTTATTCCACAACGATACCCGACATTGCCGCCTCTGTAAAAATGAGTGTTGGCAATATGTACAATTATTTTAAATCCAAAGACATCCTTGCTAAAGAAATCATAAAATATATCTCCGGGTATCTTGGTAAAAAGATAAGAGAGATTAATGAACAGGATATCTCTACAAAAGAAAAAACAAGAAGAATTATCGAAATTTATTTTCAAACGGCTTCTCTCAAACCTGAAATGATAGATTATTTTTTGAGAATCTACCTTTCAACGAGAGAAGTGTTTCGCGAGGGTTGCGAAGGGATGATTTGCGTCAATGAATTTGTGACGGAGATTATGATTTATTTTGAAGAGGGTGTGAAATGCGGAGACTTGAGAGAACAAGATTTCTTTAGTGCATTTGGACTTTTTATGGGTTATTTAGGCGGAATGGTTTTTTTAAAAGGTGAGAATATTTTGCCAAAAGATTTAGATGAATATGTGGATGATATTTCACACAATATCTATAAAGCATTGAGTGCAGACTAGAAATGAAACGAAAAATGAGGGTTTTGTGGCTCAGTGCAATTGCTTGCAACGGCAACATGCACTCTTTTTTAAATTATCCGTATATGGAGCAATTTCTTAACGATTTTGAATTTATCTCTCATCCTATTTTAGATTCTGAATATACCTTAGAAGTGATAGTCTCAAATGATATTCCTTGTGATATTTTACTCATCGAGGGAGCTATTTCAGAAGAATTTCAAAGAGCGGATGTACCTATCGTCAATATAATACAAAGGTATTCAAAAATTGTTCAAAAGATAGTTACTGTCGGAACATGTGCCACTTTTGGCGGTATCTTTAGAGAAAGTGATTATAAAGATATAAGCGGTTTGCATTTTGACAAAGAATCAAGAGTAGATACATTTAAAAATATTTTCGATAAAACCATTTCAGTTTCGGGCTGTCCGGTTCATCCTGAAATTTTAGTCAATACGCTTTATGCCATTAAAAAAAGTATAGCTTTGGAGCTGGACAATTACCTCCGACCAAAAGAGTATTTTGCCTATACGGTGCATAACGGTTGTGTGAGAAATGAATATTTTGAATATAAAATAGACAATCATCAGTTTGGTGCGCTTGAGGGCTGCATGTTTTATGAGCATGGCTGTCAGGCTCCATACACGCACGGAAGCTGTAATAAAATACTTTGGAATGAAGTAAATTCCAAAACAAGAGCAGGACTCCCATGTATGGGATGTACCGAGCCCTCTTTTCCCAAACAAAATCTTTTTAGTACGAAAAAAAATATGGGCATACCTGAATATCTGCCCACGGGTGTGGGTAAGAGAACGTATCTTACCTTAGCCGGAATATCCAAGGCATTTACAATAGAGAGATTAGAAAAGAAGTTATTTGATGATTAAATTAATAGAAAAAATAGAGGGTGAAGCGAAGCTGCACTTTAGTTTTAAAAATGAAAAAATAGATTTTGTGGATATAGAATTCACATCAACAAGAAATATTGAAAAAATTTTACAAGGTAAGCCTGCTGCCGATGCACTTGTTATTAACCCTCGTGTTTGCGGTATCTGCGGTCATGCGCATCTTATCGCTACCGTTCAAGCTCTTGAAGAGTGTTATGATAATTTAAAGATTTCCAATAAAGCAAAAATCATCCGAGAACTTACGTTGAACTTCGAGCTTATACAAAACCATTTCAAATGGTTCTATCTCACAATGCTGCCCTTATTTGGAGAAAAACAGCAAGTGTTAAAGGCTACTTACCCATCACAGCTTATGGCAAAAGCCATAGCGCTCTTTGGAGGACAGTATCCGCATACTTCGTATGCGATAGTCGGCGGAGTTGTTTGTGAGATAAAAGAGATGGAGCTTATAAAGTTACAACATTATATAGATGAAACGATAAAGTTTTTTGAAGAAAATGTAGTTGTATCTGAGAGTGAAAGCTTTTTAGTTTGTGATAATATAGAAAAAGTTTTAGAAAGAAACGGTGATTTGCCGAATATTTTAAGAGTTATAATAAAGAATGGGTGGATGCATCAGGGAAAAAGTCATGATAGATTTATAGCTTTTGGAGAAAACAGCTATTTTAACAAAGGCAAGTCATTAAAAACAAGAGTAAGCAATACTCTCTGTATAGAGGATGTCAAAGAGACACCAAGCAGTACCTCGTATGCAAAAAGTGTGAGTTATAAAGAGAAGCATTATGAAGCAGGACCTCTTGCCCGCGCAATGATAAATAAAATTCCACTCATTAAAGATGCCCATCGACGCTATGGTGACAGTATTTTGAGCAGAATATTGGCTCGAGTTTGTGAAATATCCCAACTTTTAAATCATTCAAAAAAGTTAATAGAAATGTTAGATTTGAGTGAACCCTCTTACATAGAACCTTCTCTTGATATATCAAAACTCAGCGGCAGCGGATATTCTGCCGTTGAGGCCGCGCGAGGCACGCTTATTCATAAAGTAGAGATTGAAAATGGTCTTATAAAAAATTATGAGATAATAACTCCGACACAATGGAACTTAAGCGGCGGAACAAAAGAAAAGCTCGGAGTATCACAAAAAGCTATGATTGGCTTAGGCGATATAAAAACTGCAGAACTTGTTTTTAAGACTTTTGATGTTTGTTCCGTCTGCACCACCCACTGATTTCAAATATAACTTTTATTTATACAAATAGAATTCTTTCTCTTAAGTAATATTGAAGTTTAATTTAATTAGAATTGACTTTATGAATGACCATTCATTTTCTTTATATTAAATAAGGGGTAGATTATGATTGAAAAAAGAGAGGCTTTAGCAAAGATGTTTAGTGCTAAAGGATCAAAAATAAATACGAACCGCGGAGCGGAGTATTATGATTCTTTGATGCAGACAATGAACAAGAGATTGGCAGAGTTAGAGCAAACGCCTGCTGCGGGCAAGGTATCAATAACGAATGTTTTAGAAGCAGAAGGATTGGATAGGAGAGATTTTATGAAGTGGGCGAGTGCGGCATGTGCGGCATTGATGCTCCCGTCTAATTTTACCCCTTTAATCGCAAAAGCCGCAGAATTGATGAACAGAGTGCCTGTTATTTGGATAGAACTTCAAGATTGTGCAGGGAACTCCGAAGCAATACTTAGAAGTGACGCTCCGACGATTGATGAGCTGATACTTGAGACAATCTCATTGGAGTTTAATGAGACCCTTATGGCAGCAGCCGGTCATGCCGCAGAAGAGCATTTGGAAGAAGCGATGCATACGTTTAAAGGAAAATACCTTTGTGTTGTTGAGGGTGCTATACCTTTAGCTATGGATGGTCTCTACGGAACAATCGGTGCAAAAGCTGAAACTTTTAAAGATCATTTACTCCGCGTTGCAAAAGACAGCGCGGCCGTAGTCGCAGTCGGTACGTGTGCCACATTCGGAGGTGTTCCGGCCGCGAGTCCAAATCCAACCGGTGCAGTGGGTGTTCAAGATATTGTAAAAGGGAAGCCTATTATTAATATTCCTGCCTGTCCTGCAAACCCTGCAAATATTACAGGCACAATCTTACACTATGTCCTTACGGGACAAATTCCGGAGTTGGACCACCTCAATCGCCCTAAATTTGCATTTGGATACAGAATCCATGATAACTGTGAAAGAAGAGCGCATTTTGATGCGGGAGAATTCGTAGAAGAATGGGGTGACAAAGGGGCTCAAAACAACTTTTGTCTCTATAAAATGGGATGTAAAGGTCCTATGACATTTAATAACTGCTCGATTGTTCGTTATAACAGCGGTACAAACTGGCCTATCGGTGCGGGACACGGGTGTATAGGGTGTTCTGAACCTCAGTTTTGGGATAAATATGCACAAGAGCGACCAATGGCGGATACACACTTTAAAGCTCCAACCGGCGGAGTTGAAAAAACTGTGGATGAGTTTGGTTTAGGGCTGTTAACCGCAGCCGGCATAGGTATCGGTATTCATGCAATCGCAAGTGTAATCGCAGGAAAAAAAGAGGGAGATGAATAATGGCAAGCAAACATATAATAGTAGATCCAATCACAAGGATTGAAGGGCATTTAAGAATTGAAGCGGTAATAGATGAGAACAATGTTATTACAGATGCATTTGCTAGTTCTACAATGTTCAGAGGGATAGAGACTATCTTAAAAGGAAGAGACCCTAGAGATGCAGGGCTTCTTGCAATGAGAATATGCGGTGTTTGTACAGGTACGCACTATCAAAGAAGTATCGAAGCAGTTGAAGATGCATTTAAAGTAACTATTCCTAAAAATGCGAGAATTGTCCGAAATTTAATTCAGGGTGCTCTTTATGTGCATGACCACGTTGTGCATTTTTATCATCTTCATGCATTGGACTGGGTAGATATCACCTCTGCGCTCAAAGCAGACCCGAAACTTGCAGCAGCAGAAGCATTGAAGTGGACAGATACTCCTCACGGAGCGGGAGAAGGTGAGCTTCGAGTGATTCAAGAAAGAGTGGGCAAGTTTGTAAAGCAGGGTCGTCTTGGGATTTTTTCAAACGCATACTGGGGAAATAAACATTATAAACTATCCCCTGAACAAAATCTAATCGCTGTAGCACATTATCTCCAGGCGCTGGATATGCAAAGAGATATGTCAAAGATGATGGCTATATTCGGCGGTAAAATGCCACACCCTCAATCCTTGGTGGTCGGAGGTGTTACCTGTGTGCAGGATATTCAAAATCCGATGAGAATTGCTGAATTCAAGTCCCTGCTCAACAAAGCGCGAAACTTTGTTAAAAATGCTTATCTTGTGGATGTTTTAATGGCAGGTACCGTATATGCGGGTGATGCGCTTGAGGGAACTGGAGCAGGGCTTAAAAACTATATGAGTTACGGAGACTTCAAACTCGATGATACGGGTTTTTACACCTCTTCCCAATTGTTTCCAAGCGGTGTCGTGCTAAACGGTGATTTGAGTACACTGCATCCTCTTGATCAGACTAAAATCACGGAAGATGTTTCACACGCATGGTATGAAGGTGCAAACGATAAAGGGCTTCACCCTTACGATGGTGTTACAAATCCTAAATATACCGGTTTGGAGAAAAAAGCAGACGGCTATTCGTATCTAAAAACGGATGAGAAATACTCTTGGATAAAGTCGCCGCTGTATGATGATACAAGAATGGAAGTGGGACCGCTTGCCAGAATCGCCGTGGGTCTTGCTGCGGGTGATGAAAGAACTACGAAATACGCAGTGGACTTTTTAACGAAACTCGGGAAGGCTTTAGGACTTGAAGATGCAGCTCCTGCTTCCGTAATCTTTTCTACAGTAGGCAGAACGGCCGCCCGTGCAATAGAAACGGAACTTATGGCGGATGTGATGATGGAATGGGTGGATGAATTAGCAGCCAATGTGGCATCGGGAGATGTGAGTACGTGGACGGAGTTTGATTTTGACGCTGTTTCCAAAGATGCAAGAGGTTTTGGAATGGCAGAGGCTCCGCGTGGCGGTTTAGGCCACTGGGTAATCATCAAAGAGGGTAAAATCGAAAACTATCAGGCAGTCGTTCCCTCTACATGGAATGCAGCGCCAAGAGACTATAAAAACAGAATGGGCGCGTATGAATCAGCGCTCATTGGCACGAAGGTAGCCGACCCTGAACAGCCTTTGGAGATACTCAGAACCGTGCACAGTTTCGATCCGTGTATTGCGTGTGCCGTGCATATTGTAGATACAAAGGGAAGAGAGCTGAGTAGTTTCAAAGTAAATACCAGCTGCGCCGTTTAAAGGAGCCTGCGATGAATTATAAAAAAGTTGAGAGGATGAGCGGAGCCATGAGAATCAACCACTGGGTGGTTGCAGTCTCTATGGTAGTTGCAATAGTTACCGGTCTTTATATCGGGCATCCCTATTATCAGAGTTTTATCGCAGACCCTGCTGCTACGAAATATGTAATGGCATGGAATAGATTGGCACACTTTATCGTTGCCATTATCTTTGATGTGAGCAGTATCGTTGTGGCGTATCTGTACTTTTTCTCAAGGTTTGAAAAGCCTTATAAAAAGTTAATACCCTCAGGGAAAAATATAAGTGAATTTTTTGCGGTTTTAGTGAACCTTATCACGCTCAATCGTGTGAAAAAGTTTGATTCGTCCCATTCGGACAGCTTTAACTCCGTGTTTTTCTTTGTGTTTCATATGATGCTTGTTTGGATGCTTTTAACCGGACTCCAATTGTATGTGCACGGACTTGCTTCGGGATTAAGTTCTATTGGAGCGTGGTGGCCTGCAATGCTACATCTTGCTACGGACTGGACCCTTTGGGCTACGGGCGGAACAAATATGGATGTAAGAATTTCACATCACTATACGATGTATTCCATTATTGCTTGGGTTATGTTTCATATTTATTACCAGATATGGAGAACAATCTTCTGGAAAGAGGGAGATATTAACATAGTTGTCGGCGGAAATAAATTTATAAAAGAAAAATAACTTTTAGATTATAGATACTTAAAAAGTCAAAAAGAGTTATCTCTTTTTGACTTTTTTATTTAAGGATAGATATGAAAACAGCAATAATCGGTGCGGGTACTGTTATTTATCAGGATGAAGGTGTAGGTGTTTATGCCGCAAGATACCTTGAAGAGAATTTTATATTTACGGATGATGTGACATTAGTTGATGGCGGAGTTTTAGGCTTTCAGCTAATGACATACTATCAAGATTACGACAAAGTAGTCATTCTTGACACCATTACCATGGACGATGAGGTCGGCTCGATTTATAATATGCCCTCAGAAGAGCTTTTGGGTCTTGGAAGTTACAAACAGACTGCGCATGAAGTAGAAATTATAGAGATGTTAGAGATATGTTCACTTCTTGAGAGAATGGCGGAGGTCAATATTATAGGAATAATTCCAAAAGATATAGAAACTGTCAACGTAGGTCTCACAGATGAGATGAAAAGTACATTTAATAATTTAATAAATGCAGCCTTAGCTGAATTAGATAAGTCCGGAATAAAGTATACAAGAAACGCTGAAACTGTAGAATTAGATGATATTATAGAAAAGTATGCAAATCCACAAAGTGAGTTTAAAAATGGCTATCAAACAAGTAATTGAATACAAGAGTGATAACAAATATTTTGCAGGTTTTTTGCAGGCAATGATAAAAGAGAGCGGTATACTCGGCAGTGTTTCACAATCAGAGGAGAGTATCGTTCTTAAACTAGACGATAGTGATGAAAAAGCTCTCTCTGAATTTAGTATGTTAACAAGCAAATATTTAGCACACTCTCTCTTTTTGGGTGAAATTCAAACAATAAAAGTAGACACGGACAGTATGTACCCAGAGTTTACTTCACCAACCTATAATATTGCTGCATGCCCGAAATGTTTGGAGAATTTAACAGACCCCGCAAGTCAAGATTATCTGAATGATTCCCTTAGATGCAACCATTACTCCAATGAAAACAGTGAAAACTATTTTGATGACAAATATTACTCTCCCCATTACAGTGAGGGGAGTGACCTTTTAGTTGTAGACCCAAAGAGTGTGAACTCTCTTTTTATAATGACAGATGATGAGATAAAAGCTCTCTTTTGTATCGAAAAACCAACGCTTAAAGTGACCATTAAAGATGAAGCACTCAAAGAACTCACGGGAAAGAAATTTATAAATATTAAATCGCCTTTGAGTATAAAAAGCAATCTCGTAGCACTTAATGCAAGAGAGAGCGAAATAGATTATCTCTTTTTTGATGGCGGTGATGATTTAAAAGTAGTCGTAGTCCAAAAAAATATAATTATCGTCCGAGATACCAGAGGTATAAGCAAAAAACTCCAGAATTTAGATGCCGATAATGTTATAAACAGATTTTTAAATATCTCCAAAGAAGCAGGATTTGAAAAAGCTTCCTTGGGTGCAAGTTTAAGTACCAGAAACGGAATCTCTTTTCTGCTCAGCAATGAGACAGGAAATAAAAAAGTCATCAATTTTCAGCCTTTTAGATTGAAGGATGTTTTAGAGTTAATGCATCAAGATGAAAATAAATCAAGATTACTTCCAAATTTTGCCAAAAAATATCCTCAAATCATGGAAGAATTTTCCAAAAATGATGCGTATGGTTTATTTGAAACAATAGCGGCAATTTTAGAGTTAAAAGAGAAAAGTTTTGAATCGCTCAGTGATAAATCCTTAGAGTTTCACGGGAACGGCGGAGTTAAAATAGATACGAACTTCGGTGATAATGGTTTTGATTATGTCTCTTTTATAGGCTCAATTATGAGTTTTAAACTTGCCAACACAAAAGAGCATTATTTGGCATATTCTCTCTTTGAAGCACTCGGAGACATGGCGATAGCAACACTCTCTCAACTAAAGACAAAATTTAAAATAAACAACTTTGTAATGATGGGAGATATGTTTGAAAACAGTGTTTTATACAGTAGAATACTCAGTAAATTTCAACAAAACAATCACTATTTTTCAAAGGGTTTTGCATTAGATGATTAGAAAAAGCTTTCTTATAAACGGAGTTGTTCAAGGAGTTGGATTTCGCCCATTTATATACAAGCTGGCATGTGGAAATTCCCTCTGCGGATTTGTCAAAAACGATAGTAATGGAGTGGAGTTGGAGATTGAGGGAAGCGAAGAGAATATACGGCTTTTTGAAGAACAGCTTCACATGCAACTTCCGCCGCTTGCACGCATAGACTCCCTCACTTTCAAAGAAATAGAACCACAAAATGAAAAGAGTTTTGAGATAATCGAGAGTTCAAATAATACGCAAAACTCAAAAACAGCTTTAATATCTCCGGACGTTTCCACATGCCAAGCGTGTTTGGATGACATAAAAAATGTGGGCAAATACCGCAACTATTTTGCTACAAACTGCACAAACTGCGGACCGAGATACTCCATCATCGAAACAGTTCCCTATGACAGAAAAAACAGCTCCATGAAGAAGTTCGGCATGTGCAAATCCTGTGAAGAGGAGTACAAAAATCCGCTTAATCGAAGATACCACGCACAGCCGATTTCATGTAACAACTGCGGACCGAAATTATCGCTTTGGCATGTGGAAAGTCAAACAGAAATTCAAGAAGATGATTTATGTATGCAAGTCGCAAAGTATATTCATGAGGGAAAAATAGTGTGTATCAAAGGCATCGGCGGATTTCACATCGTTTGCGATGCGACGAATGACGAGGTAATCGCAAAACTCAGAGAATACAAAAACAGACCATCAAAACCTTTTGCGATCATGTGCAAAGAGATTGAACAGATACAAAGTCTGGCATGTGTAAATGATGAAGAGGAGAAGTTGCTTGGCTCCAAAGAAGCCCCTATTGTTATCTTGAAAAAATGTGTATTTTCTTATGTTAAACTCTCCCCTTTATTGGCTCCAAACATAATCAGACTGGGGTGTATGCTGGCCTACACACCGCTTCATCATTTACTCTTTGGGCATGTGGAAACTCCCCTGGTCGCTACGAGTGCGAATTTGGGGGATGAGCCTATCATCACGCAAAGGGAAGATATCTTTGAAAAACTTCCCTTTGTGGATTTTGTTTTGGATTTTGACAGAGATATTGTAAACGGCGTGGATGACTCCCTGCTTCAGGTCATCAATGGAAAAACGCAAACACTCAGACTCGCACGCGGATACGCTCCAAAGGTGATAAAACTGCCCTTTAAATCTAAGAAAAAAATCCTCGCAGTGGGAGCAAACCAAAAAAACTCCGTTGCATTTGTGATAGACGATAACATCATCCTTTCTCCACACATAGGAGATTTGGAGAGCCTTAAGGCTTTTGAGTATTTTGAGCGAACCATTGAGACATTCAAACGCTTTTACGATTTTGAATCGGACATTATCGTGCATGACAAACATCCAGGCTATATGACGACAAAATGGGCGAAAGAACAAAACAAAGAGCTTCTAGCAGTTGGACACCATTTGGCACACATTTACGCTTGCAAGGCTGAGTTTGGACTCCAAGGCGATTACTTAGGTTTTAGCTTTGACGGTACAGGATACGGAGATGAGGGCACACTTTGGGGCGGAGAGGTCTTTGTGGGCGATAAAAGAAAATACCATTTCAAACCCATCAAACTTCTAGGCGGAGCAAAGGCCATAAAAGAGCCAAGAAGAGTTGCCCTGAGTATGCTTTTTGATACGCTGAGTTTGGAAGAAATTCAAGCGCTTGATTTACAAGTCGTAAAAGAATTTTCACACCCCAAGAGTACTTCCTCGCTATCGCTCACAGCGCATGCCGAACTAAGACTTCTTCACCAGAGCCACACAAAAAATCTCAATGCACCGCTAAGCTCTTCGGTAGGGCGACTCTTTGACGCAATAGCCTCATTCTCGGATATCGCCCAGACCATAAGTTACGAGGGTGAAAGCGGACTTTTGTGCGAGAGTTACTATGATGAGAACATAGAAAGCACTTTTGGGTATACCATTGCGGAGGGTGAAATAGAGATACAAATCGTAGAGTTTATTCTAAATAACCCATATGATAAAAAACTTCTGAATTCTATGTTTATCAACACACTTGTAAAAATCATAGTGGATATTTCAAAAAGAGAAAAAATAAAAGTCATTCTCAGCGGCGGAGTGTTTCAGAACAAAACGCTTTTGGAACTTGCGGCATGTGGACTTGAAGAGGAAGATATCATGTACCACTTCCAACAGCAAACCGCCATCAACGACGGCGGCATTGCTTTGGGACAGGCGTATTATGCCTTGAATTTATAAACTTAACAGAGAGTTTAAAAACATTTCTTAAATTTGAAAATTATCTTTTCTTACAATTTTAACGGCTGCAACCATGTTGATAAGACTTTGTTTTACCTCTTGCCATTTACGAGTTTTAAGACCACAGTCCGGATTTATCCAAATTTGCTCTTTTGGCAATACTTCCAAAAGTGATTTTATCTGAGACACCATCTCATCAACTGAAGGAATTCTTGGTGAGTGTATATCATATACACCTGGACCTACCTCTTGTTTATAAGCAACTTTAGCAAAGATTTTCAGAAGTTCATTTCCGCTTCTTGCAGTCTCAATAGAGATAACATCCGCATCCATCGCCTCGATAGTTTTTATAATGTCATTAAACTCGCTATAACACATATGTGTGTGAATTTGAGTCTCTTTTTTTGCACTGCTCACTGAAATTTTAAAATCTCTTACAGCCCACTCTTCATACGCAGATATTTTGCTATTTCTTAATGGATAGCCCTCTTTAAATGCCGCTTCATCAACTTGAATTATTTTTATACCGGCTTTTTGCAGGTCATTCACTTCATCGCTGATAGCTAAGGCAATCTGCTTTGAAACATTGCCTCTGTCCATATCATCTCGTACAAAGGACCAGTTAAGGATTGTGACAGGTCCCGTTAGCATACCTTTCATAATTTTGTCTGTTTTGCTTTGTGCATAGGTAATCCAAGCAACCGTCATAGGTTTGGGGCGAGAAATATCACCATAGATAAAGGGCGGTTTCACACAACGGCTTCCATAACTTTGAACCCAACCGTTTTGACTAAAGCCATAACCGCTCAGTTGCTCACCAAAGTATTCAACCATATCATTTCTCTCAGGCTCACCATGAACCAAAACCTCTAATCCGCACTCTTCTTGAAATGCAACACAATCATCAATATATGTTTTCATCTGAGCAATATATTCATCTTCTGTTATTTGTGAATTTTTAAATTCACTTCTAGCGGCTCTTAACTCTGTAGTTTGTGGGAAGGAACCAATGGTCGTAGTTGCTAACTCCTTATATCTTAAAAGACTTTTTTGAATCTTTATTCTCTCCTCGTATACACCATCTCGTTCAAGTTTGGTGATATTTTCAACTCTTTGCTGAACATTTTTATCATGAATAAGAGGAGATGTTCTTCTTGATATATTTGCTTTTTTATTATTTTCATAAAGATGTTTTTCTTCGCTGCTTAAAGCATCTTCGCCATCAAAAAATATTGTAGCTATAAGAGATATTTCATCAAGTTTTTCTACAGCATAACTCAACCAACTCTTTATCTCTTTGTCCATCTTCTCTTCATACTTGAGAGTAAAGGGAGTGTGCAAAAGTGAACAAGATGAAGAGATTAAGATATTTTCTTTTTTAACTATTTGAGAGATGTTTTCAAGCAGTTTGAGACTCTTATCTATATCATTTTTCCAAATATTTCTTCCATCAACCACCCCGGCTATAAGCTTTTTATCGCTCTTAGCTAAAACATTCAAACTTTTAAGGTTTTCATCTCCATGTAAAAAATCTAAACCTATAAAATCAATGGGTGTATGTACTAAAATATTTGTAGCCTCACATGAGTTCTCAAAATATGTCACTACCGCTATTTTTAGTTTTTTTGAGACAGAAGCTAATTTATCGTAAGTCGGTTTTATAAGACTTAGCACCTTCGTATCTAAATCTTTTACAAATATAGGCTCATCCACTTGGACTATAATATTGCTATCTAGCTTAGATATTTCACCTAAAAGCTCCTCGTAAAGCGGCAATATTTTATGATATAGTTCATACGTATCACCTCCATCAATTCTCTTTGAAAGCCCGATAAAAGTTATAGGTCCTATGATATTTATCTTTGTTTTTATGCCATAAGAAAGAGCTTCATTATACTCCTCTACAATTTTAGTAGCATTTAGTTTGTACGCATCTTCAAGTGATAATTCCGGTACTATATAGTGATAGTTTGTATTAAACCATTTTGTCATCTCCATTGCAACACTGTTTTTATCTCCTCTGGCCATGGAGAAATAAAGTTCTTCGTTTTTTAGTAATCTAAATCTTTTTGGTATGGCTCCCAGTGTTACCGCCATATCTAACATATTGTCATAAAAAGAAAAATCGTTTGAACTAATAAAACTCATACCGGAATCTTTTTGATAATTCCAGTGTCTTTGTTTTAGTTCACTTGCTATTTTTTTTACACTCTCAAAACTACTGTTTTGTGCCCAGTAGCTCTCTAACACTTTTTTTAATTCTCTTTGCTCACCAATTCTAGGGAAGCCTATTGCATATTTTTTTGGCATTACAATATCCTTGTATATTTTATTTTTTTGTGTTTTTTAGTAGTTAATGGATTAGGATATTGAAAAAGGAGGGTGAATACCTGTGCGACGGAATGCAAAACATACGGTATAAAATGGACATCTCGGTATAAAATGGTTAAGTAAAACTACCAATTTAGACCTGATAGTAAAAAATAAGTTGCAATGACAAGGCTTGGAATTATTTAAAATCGCGTTAAATTTAACTAAATCAATGAATGCCATTATTGCTCCTTATAAATTTTTGAAAACTATACCCTATTTATTGTAAATTTTAAGCTTCATTAAACAGGGAATCTGCTTTTTTGTACAAACTAATCGGGAGAGGCTCAACGATTTTTATATTTAAAATTAAGAATTGTTAAAGTTTTATTTTAATAAACTTTGCAATGCAAAGTAATTTGTGTCATGTAGCAACAAGGAAGATAAATGGGAAATCAAATAAAACGAGAAGCAATCAGACAAGTAGAAGAGATTCACAACTCTTTGCTCGAGAGTGAAAAATTTATGCCCTATAATTTTAATGCGGTGATTTTATGGGGAGTTATTTCGATAATACTGTTTGTATCTGCACAACACATGTTTAAACTCAGTATAGTTTACGGTACTTTGTTTCTAACGATTATTTTGGGATTTGGGGGATTGTTTGAGTATTTTTTAACTAAAAAAGAAAATAAAAAATATGATTTTATTAAGTTTACAAAAATACAAAAATTTGTTGAAACTGTTTTTAGGGCAAATTTTATATTTGGAATACTCATAAGCATAGTTTTAGTTCTTAATAATCTTATCTCTTACATTTATGTTATCTGGATGTTTATTATCGGCATATCGGGTTTCGTAGTCGGATATACGATAAGTTCTAGATTGTTTTTACTTCATGGCAAATACACTGTTCTTGCCTCCTTGGTGCTTTTTGGACTTACGATTTTTCTTGGAGCAGACCACGTGTCTTTTGTGATAAATCAGATTTTTGCAATCCTTTTTTTGGGGATAGGCTACATTTATCTGGGAGTGAGACTTAAAAAGGAGTGTAAAGGTGTTTGACACTCTGCTGCACCAGCCTGTTCGTTCAAAACTAATCTCACTGTTGATTAGTAATGAGGAACTGCCCTTTGGCGCACTGAAAAAAATGCTTGACTTAAGTGACGGGAATTTGTCCAGCCATCTGAAAAAACTAGAAGAACAAGAGTACATACACATAGAGAAGTTTTTTGAAGCAAAACGACCAAAAACTGTTGTCAGCATAACAAAAAAGGGTAGAGAAGCTTTTAAAAATTATATCAATGAATTAAAAAAATTTATAGAGGAAAATTGATGAAAATTTTATATATTTTTATAATTTTTGCCTATAACATTTTTGCATGTACTGTTTTTGATACAAAAAGTCCTGAGGGCTCCGTACTTGTGGGCAGAAATTTCGACTGGAGCGGGGGAGGCGGAAAAATAGTATTTATACAGGCCACGCCAAAGACGCACGGAATGCTTTTGCTGACGCAGGAAAATACAGATATGCCCTATGAGGGGATGAATGACAAAGGACTTTTTGTCGCTATTTCCGCCGTTGCGCATACTTCAACCACAACAAATATTTTGAAGCCGCTACGAACCAGTTTGGAGATGATAAAGCTTATATTGCAAAATGCGTCCAATGTGGATGAGGCTGTGGACGTTTTTCATAATTATTCTATAGTTTTTGGAGAGTTTCTCGGTTATCCGCTTATTCATTATAAAATCATGGATAAGGCGGGCGGCAGCCTTATTATCGAATTTGTAAATGATGAGATGAAAATTATAAACGATTCAACGATGTGTCGGGTCATGACGAATCATTATCTTTCTCACTCCATCGAAGAGAAGGTTTCTCAAAGCTCTTATCAAAGATTTGACACAGTAAAAAAATCCTTGAAAAACACACAAAATGTGGATGAAGTATTTTCCCTTTTGCATAAGGTCAGCCAAGAAGATTTTACCGTCTGGTCGAATGTGTATGATTTAACGAAGCACAGAGTGTATATAAAATATAAAAACAACGAGATAGTCGCATTGAATCTCAAAGATGAGCTTTATGCGAACAATAAAGGGTTTTATTATGATTTGCAAAATATTCATCATAACAAAACAGCGGTGATGACAAAAGAGCATCTCTCTTTTATGTTAAGACCCCATTTTGGTTTTGGAAGCAATCAGAGTTCCCATTACGGAGGCAGAATTTTACTTAATGCAGGCGGAAATAAAAAATACGGACTGGAGTTTTCAAAATTTGAAACGAATAAAGAGAAATTTTCAACTCTGGGTATCGTGCTCGAACATTCCCTAAGTCTTGGATTTGGATTTGATTTTTAAAAGAAGGAATCGACATGAAAAAGTTTAGTTTATATTTAATGTTTTGTATATTTTTTGTGCATGCATCGGAGCTTGAAGTGAGCGTCAGCGGACTTAAAAATACACAAGGGCAGCTTTGTGTGGGTTTGTATAATTCACAGAAAAATTTTCCAAATTCCCAAAATGCGTATAAGGGAATATTTTTAGAACTCGACTCACAGAGCGTGCAATATACATTTGAGGATATCGCAGACGGCGAATATGCAATAGCAATTTACCATGATAAAAATAGCAATAAAAAACTCGATAAAAACTTTTTTGGAATTCCCCAAGAGGAGTACGCTTTTTCAAATAAGGCAAAAGCGAGCTTCGGGCCGCCATCTTTTGATGAGGCTAAATTTATTCTAAAAGGCAATGCAACAATAAAAATAGATATGGAGCAAAAATGAAAAAGATAGTTGTTATAGGAGCAGGACTCGGCGGTTTAACAGCCGGTGCCTTACTCTCAAAAAAAGGTTTTCAAGTAACAGTTTTGGAGCAGCATAACATAGTCGGAGGATGTGCCACTACTTTTAAGAGAAAAGGGGGTTTTGTTTGTGAGGTCGGACTGCATGAGATGGATGGACTTTATACGGATAAAGTCAAAAATGAGATATTTAAAGAGCTTGGAGTCTATGAAAATATAGAGTTTGTAAAACCGAATGAATTTTTCAGAGTAAAAACAGATACCGTTGACTTTATTATGCCCGACAATATTCAAGGTGCAAAAATAAGTTTAAAAAACAAGTATCCGGAGTGCGAAAAATCTATTGACAACTATTTTAGTCTCATCCAAACCATCTATTTTAAATTAGAAAAACTATCCAACATGAAGTGGGATGATATTGTTTTTTTCCCATTGAAGTATTATGAAATAATCCAATATAAAAATAAATCGGTGCGGGAAGTTTTTGATGATATTTTTAAAAATGAGGAGTTAAAACTTATACTCAATGCAAATATCGGATATTACCACGACAATGCCGATACCCTCAGTTTCTTCCTGCATGCGCTTGCGCAGTATTCGTACTTTAACGGCGGGGGCTGGTTTATCAAAGGCGGAAGCAAAAAATTAAGTGATTATCTGGCGAGCGTCATACGGCAAAACGGCGGCACAGTTTTTACGAATGCGGATGTTATCAAAATAGATGTACGAAGCAAAAGCGTAAGGTATGTAAAAAAACATGAAGAGCAAATACTGGAGTATGATATTTTAATCTCAAATATTTCTCCTATGCAGACATACGCGATGGCAAATATCGAGTATGAAAACAAGAAAGAACTAGGAAATTCTATTTTAAGCGTTTATTTGGGATTTAGTAAGAATTTGAAAGATGTTTACGGAGAAGGTGCGTATTCCAGCTTCTTTTTGAAAAATATCCAAAACATTGACGATTACAATCAAAGCACAAAAAGAGATATTCAAGACAGAGGTTTTGTTTTTGTAGATTATTCTCAAATTGATGCAGGTTTGACAAGCCAAGAAAAATCTTTTGGCGTAATGTGCACCACCGACTATCTAAGCGATTGGGACAATTTGGATACAAAACAGTATCTGCAAAAAAAAGAGCAAATCCTGCACGCCTTTGTTGCAGAGCTTGAGCTGCATTATCCAAACATAAAAGAATATATAGAGTTTGCCGAAGCGGCAACCGCAAAAACAATGCAAAGGTATCTTAAAACTCCAAATGCAACCGCCTACGGTTTTGCACCGACGGTAAAACAGTTTTTCAAAATACCAAAATCAAAATCTAAAAAGCTGTCAAATCTTTATTTTGTAGGGCAATGGGTTTTGGGAGGAGGGTTCTCCCCCGCGATTAACAGTGCAAAATTATGCTGTGACACTCTTTTGAAAGATATAAAAAAAGCTTAGGATAAAACTGTTCGCCAGCAAGTTTCTTAGTATGCTGTTTTGTTCTTTGAGACTAAAATTAAACTTAAACTCAATCTCTTTAAGATAATAAAAAAAGTTCTCATCACGCACACCTTTATACTTCAAAAGAGACTGCTCAAAAAAGAGCCAAAACTGTGTGATGAGGTTTTCTCTTTTTTGCGTTTTTGATATTTTGTTCAACATCATAAACTTTGAGAACTCTTTAAAATAAGCATCACTCGCCCCATCTTCCAAAAACTGGTTTTTATATCTTCCCAGATTTGGCATGAGAAGATTATAAACTTTGTTCCCATAGGCAAAGGTGAGAAAATTTTGCGCATCAAAAATGTTTTCTTTTACTTTTTTCTTGCTTTTTTCCAAATAGATATATTCGTCGTATTCTATGACTGTTTTATCTTTGTACTCCTCTTCAAGATGCTTGGCGATGAGCCGACGAAAAAGCTCGTATCTCTTTTTTACGCTCATATAATGAAGGTTTAATTTTTCGCTTGCTTTGTTTACGGTGAGATTCTCACAAAAACATGCTATAAGCGCCAAATCAGTTTTTATTTTTTTGGGAGAAAACTTTTTTTTGCACCCCGAACACTTTAACTGTCCGGTTTCGAGCGCATATAATTTTTTATTATTACAAAAAATACATTCCATACGATATTTTAACACAAATTAGTCCCAAAAATAGAGAAGAAAGTATAAAATTAATCTTACTTTTAAATTAAAAATATAGAATATGAATAGTTATTCACTAATGGAGATATTTTGATGGAAAACTTAGGTTTGCTTCTTATTTTTTGGTACGGTGTGCTACATGCTTTTGGGCCTGACCACTTGAGTGCTATCGCAGATTTTTCCATAGGCAAAAATAAAAAGAAAACGATGCTTATTACGGTTTTGTTTGCAATAGGTCACGGGCTTACTCTTTTCATATTTGCAAAAATATTAGAAACCTATTCTATAAGCGAAAGTATTTTAGGTTATGGAGATACCATTTCTTCTGCCGTCATTTTAAGTATGGGATTTTATCTTTTGTTTATGGTTTTTGCAGATAGAATCCAGCTGAAAAAACACATACACAATGGACAAGAGCATATTCACATCTGGTTTGGAAAAGAACATAGCCACAACAACAACGACACCGCTTCCGCTTTTACGGTTGGAGCATTAATGGGCATAGGCGGGGTTCGGGGTATGCTTGTCACTCTTGGAATGATAGAAGGGCAAAGTGTAGATTTGATAATGGTTTTGGTTTTTGCGCTTGGTGTAATGGTGATTTTTGTAGGCTTTGGTACGGTGATACTGTATATAAATAAAAATTTATTAAATTCAAAACAAAATTTAAAAAGAGTATTCGCCGCGGCAGGAATGATTTCTGTAGTTGTCGGCTCAAATATGTTACTCGGATAAAAATACAAAGGAATAGTAAATGTGTAAAGATTGCGGTTGTAGTATAACAGACAGTGTCAGGATTCATAGTCATGAAAAGCATTCTCATGAGCATCTCCATCATCATGGAGATTCGCACAAACATCAGGAGGCGCATCAGCATTTGCATGATAATCCTCAGTTGAATGATAAAAAAACAATAGAGGTTATCACAAAGATTTTAGATAAGAATGACCAAGAAGCCAGACATAACAGAGAGCATTTTAATTCCCATAAAGTTCTGTGCATTAATCTTATGAGCTCTCCTGGGAGTGGAAAAACAGCGCTTCTTGAGAGTCTGGCTGATTTGGCAGATTTTAAATTTGGTGTCGTAGAGGGTGACTTGGAAACAAGCCGTGACGCGGACAGACTCAAAGCAAAAGGGATACAAGCACACCAGATTCAAACAGGCTCGGCATGTCATTTGGATGCGTTTATGGTGCATAAAGCGCTTCATCACATGGATTTGGACACGATGGATGTTTGTTTTGTAGAGAATGTGGGAAACCTTGTCTGTCCGGCAAGTTATGATGTGGGAAGCCATTTGAATATCGTTCTTGTGAGTATTCCAGAGGGTGAAGACAAAATTGCGAAATATCCGGTTATGTTTAGGCAAGCGGACTTGATTTTGTTTACTAAAACAGATTTACTTCCTTATTTTGATTACGATATGGATAAAGAGAAAGAGATGGCAAGAAAGCTCAAGCCCAGTGTGGATATTTTAGAAGTAAGCACAAGAGACGTAAACTCGATAAAAAAAGTTTCCCAGTGGATTAAGTTTAAAATGGAGATGAGATAATGTGTCTTTCCATTCCAAGTAAAGTTGTAAAAATAGACAAGCAAAACAATATGGCAACAGTGGACACGATGGGCGTTCAAAGAGATGCCAGCTTGGATTTGATGGCTGAGAATGATGTGCAGATAGGTGATTATGTTCTTTTGCATATCGGTTTTGTGATGAATAAAATTGATGAAGAAGATGCAATGCTCAGTCTTGAAACCTACCGAGAAATTATCGAAGCGATGGATGAAGAGGATAGACAAAGAGCAATACTCGAAGATGACGAGTGTGAAAATCGAGGTGCATAATGGTACTCGAACTTAAAAATCTTTATGATGATTTTAGAGATGCAGACACTATAAAAGCTTACGCAAGAATCATTAAAGAGGATGCAAAATCACTTCCACATGCCATAAACATCATGGAAGTGTGCGGAGGACATACGCATACGATTATGAAGTACGGTATTCCTCAACTTCTGCCTGTAAACATCAAATTTATTCATGGTCCAGGCTGTCCTGTTTGTATTATGCCAAAAGAGAGAATCGACCATGCCTATGTTTTGAGTATGCAACCGGACGTTATTCTCGTAACTTTGGGTGATATGATAAAAGTACCGGGAAGCAACGGAAGTCTTCAAGATGCAAGAAGTAAGGGAGCGGATGTACGTTTTGTTTACTCTCCACTTGATTGTCTGAAAATTGCAAAAGAGAATCTGTCAAAAAAGGTCATTTTCTTTGCCATTGGTTTTGAAACCACAACCCCGATGACCGCCGCACTTCTTGATGCAGTGATAAAACAAGATATGAAAAATGTTCTCTTTCATATAAACCACGTAACAGTTCCAGAGGTTATGAAAGAGCTTATAGATTCCAGAGATATTCATGTTGACAGTTACAACAATAAAATAGACGCATTCCTTGGACCCTCGCATGTAAGCGTAATAAGCGGAAGCAAAATTTATGAAGAGTTTCCAAGAGACTATAATCGTCCTGTTGTTGTTGCAGGGTTTGAACCTGTGGATGTTATGCAGGCAATAAGCATGATAGTAAAGCAGTTTATAGAAGGCAGATGTGAGCTTGAAGTAGAGTACAAAAGACTTGTGACCTACGATGGAAATATAAAAGCCCAAGAGCTGGTAAACAGGTACTTTGAAAAAACAGACCTTTTTAAATGGAGAGGTCTTGGCAATATACCAAAAAGCGGACTCAAACTCAAAGCAGAGTTTAAAGCCTATGATGCAGAAGTGATTTACAAAGAAGTTCTGCCGCTTCAAGAGATAGAAGACCATAAACTCTGTATCTGTGGAGATATTTTAAGAGGAATGGCAAATCCGCCAGAGTGTACTATTTTTGGAACCGCATGTAAACCCACAAGTCCGATAGGTAGTTGTATGGTAAGCAGCGAAGGTGCATGTGCAGCGTACTATAAATATGGAAATCTTTTGTAGGTGAAATATTATGGAAAATACAGAGTGGCTCAAAAAACTAAAAGAGTTTAAAAAATATGTTAAAAATTTTCTAAAACATCATAAAGAGAGCATTGAAGAGATTCATGAGCTCAGAGTGATATGCAGAGAGCTTTTCTCATTACTGCAAAGTGATGAACCTTTTTCTAAAATAGTAAAAAAAGTTATAAAAACAAGTAATAAAGTAAGAGATATTGATGTATTTTCTGAGACTTACCTCAAATCTTTACCAAAAAAATATCTCAAAAAAATGGACACAGCAAGTATAATAAACTCTGTTAATGAACGTAGAAAAAAAGAGATAGATAAACTGCATCATTATTTAAAAACTTTAGTTGTACCAGAGAGTGCAGAGTTTCATCATGAGATTCAAGAGATGGATATGATGAATAGCGAGGAAGTAAAGTTAGATAAAGAAGAGTTGCATGTGTATAGAATTTATATAAAAAAAATATTGTTCATAGAAAAAAACAGTTCTTCTAAAGATGAAAAAAAGATTAAAACGCTGAGCAAAATAAAAGATATTTTAGGCACTATCAATGACAACTATAACGGAGTGAAAGAATTAAGCAGTTTTGATATACAAGATAAACTGCTTAAAAAAATAGAAAAGTTCACCCAAAAGCAAAATCTCAAACTATTTAAACAATTTAAAGATTTGAATCAAAAAGTAAACAAAGGCCCTTTCATGAAAAAACTCTACATAATCAGACATGCAAAATCAAGCTGGAAAGAGAGTTCACTGGATGATTTTGAGAGACCTTTAAACAAAAGAGGTAAAGCAGATGCTCCTTTGATGGGAAGCAAACTCAAAGAAAAAAGAGTGATGCCCGACCTAATATTGTCAAGTCCTGCACTAAGAGCCAAAACTACGGCAGAGATAATTACAAAAAAAATAGAGTTTGAAAAAGAGATTGTGTTTGATGAAAATATTTATGAATCAAGCGTGAATGAACTTCATAAAATAGTGAGTGAAATAGATGATGAAAACAGGGTCGTATTTTTGTTCGGGCATAATCCTAGCTTGAATGAGTTAGCTCAAAAGTATATAAATCTGAATGAAAACATCCCGACATGTGGAATTGTTGAGATAGAGTTTGACTGCGATAGTTGGACAGATATAAGTGCTAAAAATGCAAGGTTGCTTTCGTTTGATTATCCGAAAAAAGAGAAGTGAATAGAAACTAATGAGCATAAGTTGATGAAATAATATGTTAAATATAATATATGAATATAGCGAAGTAACACATGAGAAATTAAAGCTATATATTATAAACACGCCTGCACTTCATAAGTATTTCAAACTCGATTGGAATATATTAAAATCACGTCAATATTGTGGAATACTAAACTTTGAAGGGGAAGATTTTTATTTGCTTCCCAAGATAAGTAACAAAGACAACGACGAAAAGCAAAATTTAAATACTTTTATCTATATGCTTATGTACGCTTATGATATCAAACTTCAAAACGAAGATATTTCCACATGCCAAAATGAGAGTCACACGATTTTAGAAGTTTTCATCCAGCTCTATGCAAAAAAATTGTTTGCCGAGTTACAGCAGGGAATCTACAAAGAGTACATTACCGAGCAAGAGAACCTCACAACACTCAGAGGCAAATATCTCATCAATGAAAATCTCAAAACCAACCATATAAAAAACAAAATCTATTGCGAATATGATGAGTTCAGCATGAACAACGAGCTTAATCAATTTTTTCTTTATGCCGTAAAATCTCTTATGCTTTTTGCTAAAGATAAACGCCTTTTAATGGCATGTGAAATCGCACTTGATGAAGTGGAGATTAAAAGTTTTGATATTAATTATTTGAGCATTCATTTTCATAGGCTCAATGCCAGATACAAAGAGAGTTTTGAGTTTGCACTTTTACTTTTGAGCAAGTCTATTCCACTCTTCGCAAAAGATAAAAAAAGTTTTGCGTTTTTGTTTGATATGAATGAGTTGTTTGAGAAATTTATTGGGCGAATTTTTAAAGAGTTAGACCCAAATACAAAACTGCAAAACCAGAAAAATTTTGGCAACTTACAGTTAAAACCCGACATAATAACGACAAACATGATAATAGACACAAAGTATAAAATTTTAAAAACTAAAGATGATTTGGCAACAAACGACAAGTACCAGATGTTTGTCTATGGGACAAACTTTGGGATTAAAAATACGATGCTTTTGTATCCTAAACACTTGGAGCATTTTGATTATGAAATGCGTTTAGGTAAAGATGAGAGGGAAATTGGTTTGAAGATTAAGAGTATTGATTTGGGATTTGATGGTGGGTATAGTGAGTTTATGGAAGAGATTAAAAATAGAATAGGAGAATTAAGATGAATAAAAAAATAACCAATGAGCATATAAAAGATGTATATTCTAAATTTAAAAAATATTATCAAGAAAATCAAAATAATTTTTTAGAATTAACACAAAAGCATATTGTTGAAGAAATTGTAAAAATTATAAAACTTGAAAATAAGTTTGAGTGGAATATTGCAAGTTTAACCGACTATCTCAACAATTTGGTATATATGATAAAGGGACAGCAATTCGCAAGAACTATAAATAAATTTTCTGAACACTATTTTATTGAACATTTATGTAGTGATTTTGGCGAAAGTATTTGTCAAAATGCAAAAAAATCTCTGGAATTACATAAAAAATATTATAAAAATATTACAGGTAGAAGTAACGAAGCTATGATAGAGAATGAGATAAATAAAGGGAATCAAAATATGCTAAGTATCAAAAACATAATCCTCTATGGCGCTCCAGGAGTCGGAAAAACTCACAACTATAAAAACCTAATATCCATGATAGAAGAGGGTAAAGGTCAAAAAGAGATATTCGATACTATCTCAGAAAATCGGCATGTGGAATTAGAGAACGAAATATATGAGAGCATAAAACAAGAAAAAAGAGTAGAGTTTGTAACCTTTCATCAAAGCTACTCTTATGAGGACTTCATAGAGGGTTTTCGACCGAATGAGAGTGGGAATATCGAGCTTGAAGATGGGATATTTAAAACAATATCTACAAAAGCTTTTGGCAAAATAAACATTAATAAGACAATGTCAATTGGGAGAGAAATTAAATCAGATAGAAGCACTTATATAATTGAAAGTGTAACATCAGATTTAATAAATATAAAAAAAGAAAAAGACAATAGAATTGTTCCAATGCCAAAAAAGTTAGTAGTTGAACTAATTGAAAATATAAAAAATTCAACCATTACATTAGAAGATATAAAAAATAGAAATTTAGAAAATATAGATACTAGCTTTGATAAGTACATGTATGGCTACAACTCAATCCTTTATGCTATATGCAATAATATCGTAAATGAAGTTGAATACAATGAACAAAAAAACTTCTACATAGTCATAGACGAAATAAACAGAGGCAATATTTCTAAAATCTTCGGTGAGTTAATCACACTTATAGAAGAGGATAAAAGAGATGTTTACGAAGTGACACTTCCCTATTCAAAAGAGAAGTTCAAAGTACCTTCAAACCTCTACATCATCGCCACAATGAACTCTACCGACAAATCCATAGCGACCATAGATATCGCACTCAGACGAAGATTTACATTTTTGAAAATGAAGCCTAATGTTGAACTTGTATCATTTCCACATGCCAAAGAATTATTTAACAAGCTCAATATATTTATAGCTGAGAATTTAAACGAAGATTATAAACTCGGACATAGTTATTTTATGAATGTTGCAAATGATGAAGATTTGGAGTTTGTAAAAGAGTACAAAATCAAGCCACTTTTGGAAGAATATTTTTATGTGGATAATGCTAAATTAAATCTTGCACTCAATATTTTAAAATCAGAAAATATAAATGACTAAAACAATAACCTTGGCATGTGGAAATGCTGAAGAGAAGAGTACTAGTTTGGCTACACTAATTCATACGAAGCTATTTTGGGCTAAAGTTCAGATGAGAGTAAGTCACTCTTGCACAGTAAAAGATATAATACATCAAGGAGACAACGGATGAATAAAAATGAAATTTTAAATGTTTTAAAAGATAAAAAGAGCGATTTTAACATTAGTCAATTTGTTCTTTTTGGCTCTTTTGCTAAGGATATGAACCATCAAGATAGCGATATTGATATAGCTTATATCCTAGAAAAGGGTTCTAAGATGAGTTTTGAGAGATACTTAAAACTTGAAGAAGAATTATCCAAAAGCTTAGAAGCCAAAGTGGATTTAATGAATTTTAAAAAACTCAATCCTCTTATAAAGTTTGATGCAAAAGAGGATTTTATCTATGTTTAGCAGTAAAAATATAACTTATATTTTGACTATTCTTGAAGCGATAGAGAAGATTTTTTACTACTCTAAGGATTTTGAGGATGAAGAAAAGTTTTTTTATGCAAATAAACAGCTCAATTTCAACGCAACAGTTAATTTGCTTATTGCTATAGGCGAAGAAAATAAAAAGATTGATGATGCTCTTAAGAGTTCCGATGCCCTCAGTTGGAAAAGTATCTCGGCTATGAGAGATAAAATCTCACATAATTACAGAGGCATAGATGAAAGCATGGTTTGGGATATCATCCAAAACTATTTGCCGACTTTAAAAAAAATGCTTATTGAGATGTTACCAAAAATAGAAAATCATAAAATTTATATTGACGAAGCGTTAAAGAGTGAATATTACGAAGATTTGGCATATTTAAGATTATGAGTTTTCCACATGCCAAAGATTTCACAGACGGTTTTTTGTTCGCGATACGATTTTAACCGATAAAATAGAACAAGTCAAGATTTTTAAATAGGAAAAATAGATGAACAAAACAGTAACCTTGGCATGTGGAAACGGTGGAGAGGAGAATAATGAACTTATCTCTAGCGTGTTTTACAAGGCTTTTAAAAACGAGATTTTAGAGAAGAGTGAAGATGCGGCGATTATTCATGGTGGTGCTTTGGCTTTTTCTACTGATAGTTTTACCGTTTCGCCTCTGTTTTTCCCGGGGGCTGACATAGGTAAGTTGGCGGTTTGCGGGACGTGTAATGACCTTGCTATGATGGGTGCGCAACCGAAGTACCTTACTTGCAGTGTGATTATAGAAGAGGGGTTTGAGACGAGAGAGCTTGAGCGGATTGTGCGAAGTATGAAACAAGAGCTTGCAATTAATGGTGCGATTGTTGTAAGTGGCGATACCAAGGTTGTCCCGCGCGGAAGTGTAGATAAAATTTTTATCAACACAAGCGGAATCGGTGAAGTTCTCAAAAAAGGAATCAGCTCTAACAATATCAGTGAAGATGACTTGATTCTTGTAAACCGTGATATCGGTTGTCACGGTGCTACTATCTTTGCTGCGCGTGAGGGTATTGAGATGAGTAGTCCGCTTAAAAGTGATTGTGAGTCACTTTTTCCTCAGGTAAAAGCTCTTTTGGATGCCGAGATAAAAATAACTGCCATGCGAGATGCAACGAGAGGCGGGGTAAGTGCTGTTTTAAATGAGTGGGCGAAACAGTCGAATGTCTGTATCGAGGTCGAAGAGGAAAAAATTCCTGTGAGCGATGAGGTAAAGGGTATTTGTGAAATGCTTGGTTTTGAAGCAGCTGCTTTGGCGAATGAGGGTACTTTTGTATTGGCTGTTAAAAAAGAAGATGCCCATAGGGCGATAGAAATTTTAAAAACATTTGAGAACTGTTCAAGGGCAACGATTATCGCCAATGTGACAGATGCACATTTGAAAAAAGTGATTTTAAACAGCAGTTGGGGAACAAAAAGATTTTTAGATACTCCAAGCGGTGAGTTACTTCCTAGAATCTGCTAAAGAGATGAAAATACTTCTGCTCGTATCTGCCTTTAACTCTCTTACGCAGAGAATCTATTGTGAACTTAAAGAGATGAATCACACCGTGTCTGTAGAGTTTGCCATAAATGATAAAACGATGCTAGACGAAGTAGAGCGGTTTCAGCCTGACATTATCTTCTGCCCTTATTTGAAAAAGTTTATTCCCAAAGAGATATTTCTCAAAACGCCTACATTTATACTTCATCCAGGCATCCGAGGAGACAGAGGTCATAACGCAATAGACCATGCCCTGCGGGATGAGAGAAAGGAGTGGGGAGTTGTCATACTCAAAGCCAATGAAGAGTTTGATAGCGGAGAAATATACAGCGAAGTAAGATTTGAGATGAGAGATGCTACGAAGGCTTCCATATATAGAGCTGAGGTCGCAGATGCCGCTTCAGATGCACTCAAAGAACTGTTGAGAAATTTGGATAATCAAGAGTTTCAGCCAACTCCGCAGCTAAAAGCTGCGATGCATTATTATCTGACTCAAGAAGATAGAGCCATAGATTGGCAAAAAGATAGTACAAAAGAGATAATAAAAAAGATTAGCCTCAGCGACAGTTTTCCCGGTGTTCGAGAAACGTTGCTTGAAGTAGAGTGTTATCTCTTTGGCGCGTGGCAAGAAGACAAATTAAAAGGTAGCCCAAAAGAGATTATTGCTAAAAGAGACGGCGCTGTTTGTATAGGCACAGTGGATGGAGCTATCTGGATAAGTCATCTCCAAGAAATAGGCAAGTTTAAGCTTCCTGCTACCTATGTTTTGAAAGAGAAAATTAAAGGTGTAAAAGAAGATAGGCTTCCTCTGCTCTTTGACATGAGTTACAAAACATTTTATGAAATTAGCTCACACAAAGATGGTGACGTGGCGTATCTATATTTTAATTTTCACAATGGGGCAATGGGTGCTGAGCAGTGCATAAGGCTAAAGTATGCTTTTGAATATCTCCAAGAGAGTGCTAAAGTGATTGTACTTATGGGAGCAGAAGAGTTTTTTAGTAATGGAATTCATCTGAATATTCTTGAAGATTCTCAAAAGCAGGGCGAGGATGGCTGGAGTAACATTAATGCGATGAATGATTTGATAAAGTCTATTTTATTTGCTGATGAAGTGATTACGGTTGCCTCACTCCATAAAAATGCCGGAGCCGGCGGAGTATTTTTGGCATTAGCTTGTGACTATGTCTTGGCATGTGGAAACACTGTTTTAAACCCTCACTATAAAACAATAGGTCTGAGTGGGAGTGAATATCACACTTACACTTTGCCAAAAAGAGTGGGTGCGCAAAAGGCAGAAAAACTACTTAATAATTGTCTGCCTATCAATGCTCACAAAGCGAAAGAGATTGGTATGATTGATGAGGTATTTGAAAAAGAGAACTATTTTGAAGAGCTTAGAAATTTTTTACAGAAATTAGTAGAAAATGAAGATAAATATGATGACTTTCTCTATAGCAAGCAAGACTACTTGCAAGAAAATAGAGAGTTTATAAACGAGTGTAAAGAGAGTGAAATAAAAGTGATGTATCCGGAGTTTTGGGATAAAGAGAGTCTGTTTCATAAGTTGCGACATGATTTTGTTTATAAAGTATGCCCGATGCAGACACCAAAAAGATTAAAGGAAGTATGAATGCATGAATATAGTATTGTCCAGTCACTTTTAGATGCATGTGAAGAAAATGCAAAAGTAAACAATGCAACTAAAGTCAGCAAAGTTGTTGTAAAAATCGGTGTGATGAGCGGAGTGGAGCCGGAGTTGCTTCAAAGCGCATTTGATACTTTTAAGGAGAAAACTATTTGTGATAGTGCGGAATTTGTGATGAATATTCAGCCTATTGTTGTAAAATGCAATAAATGTTTAGACAAATCAACTCTTCAAAAATTAGAATACAGCTGTCCTGCTTGTCAAAGTGTAGACCTTGATATACTGGATGGAGAAGATATGTATCTTATGCAACTTGAGTTGGAAGAGTGAATGTTAAGGAATATATGCATTTTTTAAGTTTTCTTTAGATTTATATAAAGGATTAAATAAAACTTAAAGCTTGAATGGGTATAATTCCGCACTTTTTGTAGAAATGGGACTTGCGGGTGCGTGATTGTTCTGCGCTCAAAAGTTGATGTTAGTATAATATATTTAAGGACCGTAGATGTACGCAATTATTAAAAATGGTGGTAAGCAGTATAAAGTTCAAGAGGGTGATATTTTAAAATTTGATAAAATGTCTCTTGAAACTAGCGCTACTATCGAAATTAAAGAAGTTTTAGCTGTAAATGCTGGTGAACTTAGAATGGGAACTCCATATGTTGATGGTGCTGTTGTAACTGCTGAAGTTATCAACGAAGGTCGTGATAAGAAAGTTATAACTTTCAAGAAACGTCGTCGTAAAGATAGTAAAGTTAAAAGAGGTTTCAGAAGAGACTTCACTCGTGTTCGTATCACGAAAATAGCAGCATAGTAATAGCTGTATAACTAAAGAAGAGGAGTAAAGTATGGCACATAAGAAAGGTCAAGGTAGTACACAGAATAATCGTGACTCAGCTGGTAGAAGACTTGGTGTTAAGAAGTATGGTGGTGAGGCTGTAATAGCTGGTAATATCATTATTCGTCAAAGAGGAACTAAAGTTCACCCGGGGCACAATGTCGGTATGGGTAAAGATCATACTATATATGCACTTGTTGAAGGTGTTGTTAAATTTGAGCGAAAAGACAAAAAGCGTCAACAAGTTTCTATAGTACCTGCTGCATAATTCTACAATATTTGAGCCTGTGCTCAAATATTTCTACTTCAGGGAAATATCCCTAAAACAATTTTAAAATATTTAAGAATTTACTTTTTTTTACTTGATAGTAAATTTTTAAGTATTATTACCAAGGATTTTCATGTTTACAGATAGTGTCGAGTTAACAGTTTCATCAGGAAAAGGTGGACAAGGGTGTGTTGCATTTCGTCGTGAAAAGTTTGTTTTAAACGGTGGTCCTAATGGCGGAGATGGCGGAAAAGGCGGCGATATCTGGTTTAGATGCGACAATAATACGCATACACTTTCCCATTTTCAAAAAAAGATGCACATAAAAGCAGAAAACGGTGTTCAGGGTGAAGGTCGAAATATGACTGGAAAATCAGGAGCGAAGCAAATTATTATTGTACCGCCGGGTACGCAAATCATTGATGCGCAAACTGATGAAATTCTTTTTGATATGCTTAAAGACGGACAAGAAGAGTTGTTTATAACAGGCGGAAAAGGTGGACTTGGAAATACCCACTTTAAATCTTCGACAAATCAAAGACCGACCTATGCTCAGCCCGGTGAAAAAGGGATTACAAGAGAGATAAAACTTGATTTAAAGCTTATTGCAGATGTTGGGCTTGTCGGCTTTCCAAATGTTGGCAAATCTACTTTAATTTCTACCGTTTCAAATGCCCGTCCAGAAATTGCAAATTATGAATTTACTACATTGACTCCAAAATTAGGTCAAGTAAATATTGGTGACTTTGAATCATTCATAATGGCGGATATTCCAGGAATTATTGGTGGAGCGCATGAAGGCAAAGGCTTGGGAATTCAATTTTTACAACATATTGAAAGAACAAAAACTTTGCTGTTTATGATAGATTTAGCTTCATATAGAGACTTAAAAGAGCAGATAGAAACTTTAAAAAGTGAAGTTTCTGCATTCTCAGATACCTTGGCAGTGAGTAAATATGCTATTGCTTTAACAAGATTGGATGTGGTTCCCTCTGAAGAAATTAGTACTTTGGTAAATGGCTTTTTAGATTTATTGGGTGTGAGTGCAAATATAAAAAGTGAGTTTGATTTTGATAAAGAGATGCCTTACTTTATTCAAGAAAGTGCAGATGAAACACTTGGATACGACAGAACTCTTCCCTATTTTATTGTTCCTATATCTTCAGCCACCTATAAAAATATAGAACCGTTAAAATATGCATTGTTTAACTTGGTACAATCCAATAGAAGTGCTTTTTAGCATTGAGTTGTAAATTTTTATTTTTATTATAAAAGAGTAGAGAATGAAGAGAGTAGTAGTGAAAGTCGGAAGTGCGGTGCTAACTGAAAATGGTTCAATTGCTCTGGAGAGATTAAACTCTTTAGTTGATTTTTTAGTTGAACTAAAAAAAAATCATGAAGTTATTTTAGTCTCTTCCGGTGCCGTTGCTGCTGGATATACCGAACTAAAACTAGACCGAAGTATTTTAAAAAACAAACAAGCGCTTGCATCTATCGGCCAGCCCGTTTTGATGAAAAAGTATGCAAAGAAGTTTGCTCAAGATAACATCATAACGGCGCAAGTTCTTGTTTCCGCGGCGAATTTTAATAAACCGGATGATATAACGAGAATTAAAAATACAGTAGATACTCTTTTGGAAAACGGGGTTATTCCTATTGTAAATGAAAATGATGCAACTGCAACAGACGAACTCGTTCTTGGAGACAATGACCAACTCTCCGCATATATGACAAAACATACGGCCTCGGATATCTTGATAATTCTCTCGGATATAGATGCGTATTATGACAGTGACCCAAGACAAAACCCACATGCCAAGATACTTAAAATAGTAAACAATATTGACAGCAATGAACTTAACAAAGAAGTCAGTCCGAACAATATCTTTGCCACAGGCGGTATAGTGACAAAACTAAAAGCTGCTAATTATCTCTTGGCATGTGGAACCGATATGTTTTTGTCCAGCGGGTACGATTTAGGCAATGTTAAAAGTTTTATGCTTGAAAATAAACATATTGGCGGGACTTATTTTAAGGCTAAGAAATGAAGATAATTTTTATGGGTACGCCAGATTATGCCAAGGTTATTTTGCAGCGTCTTTTAGATACAAAAGAGGTGGAAGTAGTTGCCGTGTATACGCAGCCGGATAAGCCGGTAGGAAGAAAAAAAGTTCTTACCGCTCCCGAAGTTAAAACATTGGCATGTGGACACGGCATAGATGTTTATCAGCCAAATAGACTCAGAGACAAAGAAACAGTTGCGCAACTCCTCCAAATAGAGTGCGATTTTATAGTAGTAGCAGCGTATGGACAGATTCTGCCTCTTGAGATACTCAATCATGCTCCTTGCATCAATCTGCATGCTTCCATTTTACCGCAATATCGCGGAGCAAGTCCAATTCAGCAAACGCTTCTCAACGGTGATACAAAAACGGGTGTTACAGCAATGCTTATGGATGTAGGTCTAGATACGGGCGATATTATAAAAATTAGCAGTATAGATGTTGATTGTGATGAAATGCTTGAAGGATTATTTGAGAAATTAACACAAACGGCAGCTGATTTAACAATTGATGTACTTAAAAATTTCAATTCATTCACATCAATACCACAAGATAATTCTTTAGCAACGCATTGTTCAAAAATTACAAAAGAAGACGGTCAAGTTTGTTTTGAAGATGCAACAGTTATTTATAATAAATATCGTGCTTTTACGCCATGGCCAAGTGTGTATTTACAGAGCGGATTAAAACTAAAAAAGATTGCATTGCAAGATAAAACTTCTCAAAATGAAATCGGGGAAATTTTACAAATTGATGCAAACAGCATACTCGTCGGCTGCAAAGAAGGCAGTCTTAGAATATTTACGGTTCAGCCTCAATCCAAAAAAGAGATGAATATTATCTCTTATATTAATGGCAAAAGATTGAATATTGCAGATACGCTATCTTGAGAGTGTAGATTCAACTCAAAGTCATTTAAAAGAGTTGATTCGGCACCATGCAATCGACATTCCACATGCCATCGTTGCAAATATCCAAACAGATGGGATAGGAAGCAGGGGAAATACATGGAGTTCAATGGATGGAAATTTGTTTCTATCGTTTGCAATTGCATTAAAAGATTTGCCGAGTGATTTAAAACTTGAATCCGCTTCTATCTATTTTGCTTACCTTCTAAAAGATACATTGAGTGATTTAAATTCACAGGTCTGGATGAAGTGGCCGAATGATTTTTATATAAGAGATTTTAAGATTGGCGGAATGATTACAAATGTTTTAAAAGAAACGCTTGTATGCGGAGTCGGAATAAATTTACTAAGCGCACCTGATGGTTTTTCAAAGCTAGATATCGAAGTGCAGAGAGATGAACTTATAAAAAAATATTTCAAAAAATTACAAGAAAACATCTCATGGAAGCAAGTTTTTAGTAAATATCAGTTAGAATTTTACAGAAATCAAAACTTTTTTACACACAAAAATAATTCAAGAATTTCATTAGCAAATGCTTCACTACAGAGTGATGGTTCGATTCTAGTCAATGGCGAGAGGATATTTAGTTTAAGATGAGCGAAGTAATAGTAATAGCAAATCAAAAGGGTGGTGTTGGCAAAACTACTACCGCTGTAAATTTAGCCGCATCGTTGGCTGTTGCAGAAAAAAAAGTGCTATTGATAGACTCTGATCCACAAGCGAATGCAACGACTTCTTTGGGTTTTCACAGAAATGATTATGAATTTAATATCTATCATGTTCTCATAGGCACAAAAAAGTTAAAAGACATTATTTTAAAATCTGATTTACCGACGCTTCATTTGGCTCCATCGAATATTGGTTTGGTTGGAATTGAAAAAGAGTATTATGATGCAGGAAATTCAAAGGGTCGCGAACTTGTTTTAAAAAAAGCAATAGCAAATGTACTAAAAGATTATGATTACATTATTATAGACTCTCCTCCGGCACTTGGCCCTATGACAATAAATGCATTATCAGCATCCAATTCGGTTATTATTCCTATCCAATGTGAGTTTTTTGCACTCGAAGGTCTTGCGCAGCTTTTAAATACTGTAAAGCTTGTAAGAAAATCAATAAACCCTAAGCTAAGCATTAAAGGTTTTTTACCAACTATGTTCAGTGCACAAAATAATCTTTCAAAACAGGTTTTTGCAGATCTTCGCCAACATTTTGACAGTAAGCTTTTTAGAGATGTAGACAATAAATTTATAGTGGTGCCAAGGAATGTTAAACTAGCGGAATCTCCGTCTTTTGGAAAACCTGCAATTTTATATGATGTAAAATCTAGCGGCTCAATTGCATATCAAGATTTAGCACAGGCGATAATGAGATAATGAAGTCACAAGCATTAGGAAGAGGATTGGGCGCACTTTTGGGCGAGATAGACGAAGCTTATGAAAATGAGGTTCCTCAAAAAGATTCAATTATAGAAATATCCTTAAAAGACATTAGACCTAATCCGTATCAGCCAAGAAAAACTTTTGACGAAGAAACCTTGATTGAACTTGGTGAATCAATTAAAAAAGATGGACTTATTCAGCCTATAATCGTTAAAGAAGATATTGACGGATACATCATAATAGCTGGTGAAAGAAGATTTCGCGCATCAAAACTTGCAAAGCTAAGAACCATTCGTGCGATTGTTTTAAATAGTGATGAGACAAAGATGAGACAATTTGCGCTCATAGAGAATATTCAAAGAGATGAGTTGAATTCTATAGAGTTGGCCTTTGCCTATAGTGAGTTAATAAAACTTCATGATATAACGCATGATGAATTATCAAGTAAAATTCATAAAAGCAGAGTACACATTACAAATACTGTGAGGTTGCTGCAGTTATCACCTAAAACACAAAGATCATTAATTGAGAAAAAAATAACAACGGGGCATGCAAAAGTTTTAATTGGCTTAGACGAAAAAGCGCAACAATTGATGGTGAATTCAATTATAGGCCAAAAGCTTAATGTCAGAGAAGTCGAAACAATGATAAAAAATATGAGAGAAGATAATCCTTCTCCAGATTTTAAAACGGTTTCCGTTACATTCGATTTTTCAAAAATTAAAAACAAATTTGATTTTTTGGGTTTAAAAGCAAAAAGTTCTAAAAATAAGTTAACAATAGAATTTGATGATGAAAACCAAATTGAAGAGTTTTTGAATTATCTTTCAAAATAAAACTAACAAAAACAGATAAATATAACTTTTTTTATAAAGATTATAAAATTCTTTAAATATTTTTCTTAACTTTAACTATCCTTTCAATTTTCACATTGTATAATCACGCAACTTTTAGGAGGTGCTATGTTAGATATAAATCCGATACTGCTTTTAAGTACATTAGTCGTATTTCTTTTTCTTATCGCCGTTCTGAACAGTTGGCTTTATAATCCATTATTCGCTTATATGAACAAACGTGACGAAGACATTAGAAAAGACTTGGATAAAGTAGGCTCTAATGACGAAGAAATTCACGAATTGACTTCAAAAGCAGAATCAATAATTATGAATGCTAAATTGGAAGCTTCGGCCCTAAGAGAAAAAGTTATTGTGGATGCTAAAAAGTTAGCAGAAAGTAAATTAGAAGCAAAACGTGCTGAGTTGGCTAGTGAATATTTAGAGTTTGAAAAATCTCTTGCTAATTCTAAAGAGCAATTGATAAATGACTTAAAATCTCAGGTTCCATTGTTTAAAGAAGCTGTTAAAGCTAAGTTTAGTCAAATATAAGGATGTTAAAGTGAGTAGAATTTTAGTATTGATGCTAATGATGTCAACTTATACATTAGCATCTAGTGGAGAGGGTTCAGGTACTGATATTATTCAGCGTACTGTTAACTTCTTAATTTTTGCCGGTCTAATATGGTATCTAGTTGCAGAACCTGTAAAAAGTTATTTTGCATCAAGAAGTCAAACGATTGCGGATGAGTTGCAAAAAGTTCAAGATAGGCTGAATGAGTCTATTTCTTTAAAAAAAGAAGCAATATCTAAAATTTCTGATGCAGAAAAATTTGCAGAAAATTTAATGATTGCCTCAAAAAAAGAAAATAAGATTTTGAACGACAATATCATGAAACAATGTGAAGCTGATTTAGAAATTATATCTAAGCAACATGTTGTATTGAAAAATTTTGAACAAAGAAAAATGGTTCGCAGTGTTGTTGAAGATGTACTTAGTGAAGTGTTGAATCAAAGTAGTGATGGTTTCGATAAAGAAGCTATGGCTAATGTTATCTTAAAAAAGGTGGCATAATATGGAAGAACTAATCGCAAAAAGATATATTAAAGCTATTAAAAAAAGTTCTGATATTGAATCTATGAGAAATATGACAACTGTTTTTGATACTTTGTCTATGTCATTTAAAGATACAAAGTTTATTCAAATTATTGGAAATCCAAATGTAGGTAAAGATCAAAAGTTGAGTATTTTATTGGACGCAGTTAAGCCTGCAGACTCTAGAATGATAGATAACTTTATAAGACTGCTTGTTGAACATAATCGTATTTCCATTATTCCTGCAATTGCGCGTGTAATGAAAAAAGATTTAGCAGTTTCAACAAAAACTTATTCTGGAGTTGTATACAGTGATAGTGACATTGATACAAAAGTAATTGAAGACTTAAGTAGTGGTTTAGGTAAAAAATTTGATTCAAATATATCTTTAAAATTTGTAAAAAATAATTTTGATGGTATTAAACTTGATGTTGAAGACCTTGGGATTGAGATTAATTTTTCAAAAACAAGAATCAATAATCAAATTATAGAACACATAATAAAAGCAATTTAACTTCACGAGAGGAGAACAATAGTGGTAGCAAAAATTCAGGCTGATGAAATCAGCTCAATAATTAAAGAACGTATCGATAACTTTGAATTAAGTGTTGATATTAATGAAACTGGTAAAATAGTTTCTTATGCTGATGGTGTTGCAAGGGTTTACGGACTTAGCAATGTTATGGCTGGTGAAATGATAGAGTTCGAAGATGGAACAAGAGGTTTAGTTATGAACCTTGAAGAAAGCAGCGTAGGTGTTGTTATACTTGGAGCAGGGGCAGAACTTCGCGAAGGTATGTCGGTGAAAAGACTTGGAAAACTTCTTCGTGTTCCAGTTGGTGATGCTTTATTGGGTCGCGTTGTGAATGCACTTGGTGAGCCAATTGACGGCAAAGGTCCAATCGAAACAACTGAAACTCGTTTTGTTGAAGAAAAAGCACCTGGAATAATGCAAAGAAAATCTGTTCATGAGCCAATGGCAACAGGTATTAAAGCAATTGATGCTCTCGTTCCGATTGGTCGTGGTCAAAGAGAACTTATTATCGGGGACAGACAAACCGGTAAAACTACTATTGCAATAGATACTATTATCAATCAAAAAGGTAATGGCGTTATTTGTATTTACGTAGCAATCGGTCAAAAAGAATCAACAGTAGCACAAATTATTCGCCGTTTAGAAGAGCATGGTGCAATGGACTATACTATTATAGTTTCTTCTACTGCATCAGAAGCAGCGGCACTTCAGTTCTTGGCTCCATATACTGGCGTTGCAATGGGCGAATATTTCCGTGATAATGCAAGACATGGCTTGATAGTATATGATGATTTATCTAAGCACGCAGTAGCGTACCGTGAAATGTCTCTAATTCTTCGTCGTCCTCCAGGTCGTGAAGCTTATCCGGGGGATGTTTTTTATATTCATTCACGTCTTCTTGAGAGAGCAGCTAAAATGAGTGATGAGCAAGGAGCAGGTTCATTAACTGCACTTCCTATTATTGAAACACAGGCCGGGGATGTTGCTGCATATATTCCAACAAATGTTATTTCAATTACTGATGGTCAAATTTTCCTTGAAACAGACCTTTTCAACTCGGGTATTCGTCCAGCTATTAACGTTGGTCTTTCTGTATCTCGTGTTGGTGGTGCTGCTCAGATTAAAGCTACGAAGCAAGTTGCTGGTACTTTAAGACTTGACCTTGCTCAATACCGTGAGCTTCAAGCATTTGCTCAATTTGCATCTGATCTTGATGAAGTTTCCCGTAATCAATTAGAACGTGGACAAAGAATGGTAGAAGTTTTAAAACAAGGACCTTTCTCACCTCTTGCAGTTGAGAAACAAGTTGTTATTATTTTCGCTGGAAATGAAGGTTTCTTAGATGATATGCAAGTATCAAGCGTTGTTCGCTTTGAGGCTGAGTTGTATCCATTTATTGAAGCATCTTATCCTCAGATTTTTGAAAACATTAGAAGTTCTTCAAAAGTGGATGATGATACTAAAGCATTAATGGTTAAAGCACTTGAAGAGTTTAAAGCTTCTTTTGTAGCATAATAAGGATACTTTATGGCAAACTTGAAAGATATTCAAAGACAGATTAAAAGTGTTTCTAACACTCAAAAGACGACGCGTGCGATGAAGCTTGTATCTACTGCAAAACTTCGTCGTGCTGAAGAGTTAGCAAAGCGCTCTCGTCTTTATGCTGCAAAAATGAATCAGGTGATTGCCGAAATAGCTGGACGCATTAAATGTAACAAAGTTGGAGGAATTGACAATCGTTGTTTTATAAAGATTGAAAATCCAAAAATGGTTGATATAGTTTTTGTTACTGCTGATAAAGGTTTATGTGGTGGATTTAATATTCAAACTATTAAGGCTACTAAAAAACTTATAGCACAATATCAAGAACAAAAAGTAAAAGTGCGTTTACGCGGAATCGGTAAAAAAGGTATAGAGTTTTTTAAATACAATGAAGTTGAACTTTTCGATGAAGTTACTAATTTGAGTTCAAAACCTGATAAAATCAGATCTGATGATTTTATCAAGGCTTCAATTGAAGACTATAAAGATGGAAAAATTGATGGTATTCATATTATATATAATGGATATAAAAACATGATAACTCAAGAGTTGCATGTTAATCAAGTGTTACCAGTCGATACAGATCAGTTTGATTGTTCTCAAGCAAAGGAATCAATATTAGATATTGAAGCTCAAGATGAAGAACATATGCTTGACTCACTCGTAAGTAAATATGTTGAATATAATATGTATTACGCTCTTATTGACTCAGTGGCCGCAGAACATAGTGCTAGAATGCAAGCAATGGACACAGCTACGAACAATGCTAAAGAGATGGTAAAAGGCTTAAAAGTTAAATATAATAAAGCTAGACAAGCAGCTATTACTACAGAACTTATTGAGATAATAAGTGGTGTGGAGTCTATGAAATAATGGAGAAAAAAATGATTGGAAAAATTAGCCAGGTTATGGGCCCGGTTGTTGATGTTGATTTTGATGGTTATCTTCCAGTAATCAATGAAGCAATTGAAGTTAATGTGAGCATAGAAGGAACTATTAATCGTTTGGTTTTAGAAGTTGCTGCTCACTTAGGTGATGGACGTGTTAGAACTATTGCTATGGATATGAGTGAAGGTTTGGTTCGTGGTATGGACGCAACAGCTACTGGTGCACCGATTAAAGTTCCTGTTGGTGAAAAAGTACTTGGTCGTATCTTTAATGTTATTGGTGAAACAATTGATGGTGGTGAGCAAGTTACTGATGCTCCAACATGGTCTATTCACCGTACACCTCCTCCATTAGTTGATCAATCAACTACAACAGAGATGTTTGAAACAGGTATTAAAGTTGTTGACCTTTTAGCACCGTATGCAAAAGGTGGTAAAGTTGGATTGTTCGGTGGTGCCGGTGTTGGTAAAACAGTTATTATTATGGAATTGATTCACAATGTTGCACATGGACATGATGGTTTATCGGTTTTCGCTGGTGTTGGTGAGAGAACTCGTGAAGGGAATGATCTTTATTATGAGATGAAAGAATCAAATGTTCTTGATAAAGTTGCACTCTGCTATGGTCAAATGAGTGAGCCTCCTGGAGCACGTAACCGTATTGCTTTAACAGGTCTTACAATGGCTGAATACTTTAGAGATGAGAAAAAACTTGATGTATTGATGTTTATTGATAATATCTTCCGTTTTGCACAATCAGGTTCAGAGATGTCAGCACTTCTTGGACGTATTCCTTCAGCAGTTGGTTATCAACCGACATTAGCTCGTGAAATGGGTGCTTTGCAAGATCGTATCACATCAACTAAAAATGGTTCTATTACTTCTGTTCAAGCTGTTTACGTACCGGCGGACGATTTAACCGACCCTGCGCCTGCTTCTGTTTTTGCTCACTTGGATGCGACAACAGTACTTAACCGTAAAATTGCAGAAAAAGGTATTTATCCTGCTGTTGATCCATTGGACTCAACTTCAAGATTACTTGATCCACAAATTTTAGGCGAAGAGCATTATGGTGTAGCACGTGGTGTTCAACAAACACTTCAAAAATATAAAGATCTTCAGGATATCATAGCAATTCTTGGTATGGATGAACTTTCAGAAGAAGACAAAAATGTTGTTGAACGTGCTCGTAAAATTGAGAAATTTTTATCACAACCATTTTTTGTTGCAGAAGTGTTTACAGGTGCACCCGGTAAATATGTTTCGTTAGCAGACACTATTAAGGGTTTCAAAGGAATCCTAACCGGTGATTACGATCATATGCCGGAATCAGCATTTTATATGGTTGGCAGTATGGATGAGGCAATTGCAAAAGCTGAGAAGCTAAAAAGCAAGTAACACATAGAAACTAAAGGATTGTTATGGATAAGTTTAAACTTGAAATCCTAACTCCTAATGGTGTTATCTTTAATGATGACATCATTAGTGTTACTCTTCCCGGTGAAGAGGGAGAGTTTGGTGTTCTTGCACATCATGCTTCATTATCAACTTTGTTGGAAGCTGGTGTCGTAGACATCGAAAAAGAAGATAAATCAATTGAATCAGTTTTGATTAATTGGGGCGTTGTGCAAGTTGATGAACAAAAAGTTATAGTTTTGGTTGAAGGTGCAGTAGCTATTCGCGGTGATAGTGAAAGTGCAATTGCTAAATCTTTAGAAAATGCTAAAAAACTTATTAGTGATATTGCTGATTCTGGCCCGGCCATTGCATCAGTATCAGCTAAAATTGAATCTGCAGCAAAAAGATTATTATAAATAATGGCGAACGATTTATTAGATTTTTATCTTAAAAGTCATCCAGTGACTATAGGTGTATTGGCTTTATTGTCAATATACTTCATAGTTCTTAATTGGGTTTTCTTTTATCGTTACTTTTCAGTCAATAATTGGCTCTCAAAAGAAAATGATTCTTTGGAAAGTTTACTTTTAGGGGCTTCAACAGTTAGTCATCAATCTTTCTTAAGCCATTTTATAAGAACTCACTCAAGCATAAACAAAGAAATTTTAGACCTTGGTATGTTGGCTGCAACTAAAGAAGCAACCAAAGGTTTGTCATTATTGTCTGTGTTTTCATCTACTACTCCCTTTATCGGTTTGTTTGGAACTGTTGTATCTATTTTGGATACATTTACACACATTGGACAAAGTAGTGGCAGTATGTCAATAATTTCTAGTGGAGTTTCTGATGCTTTAGTCGCAACAGCTGCTGGTATTTTTGTGGCAATTTTTGCTTATACATATCACCAAATATTAAAGCGAAAATCATTTGAATTAATTACTTTTCTTCAAATGCAAAGTGATGCACTTTTAGCACGTAAAGCTTAAATATGATTTACGATTGGGAAGACAAACCTGAATTGAATATCACACCGCTGGTTGATATTATGCTTGTGCTTTTGGCAATATTAATGGTTATTGCACCTAATATTGTATATGAAGAAAATATTAAACTGCCTCAGGGCTCAGTAAGTAAACAACTTTCAAAAATTCCGCCTGTTCATATTACTATCAATAAAGATTTAAAGCTCATGGTCAATAAAGATATTTTTGATTTAAACTCGTTTGGAGATAATTTTTATAAATATTCCAGAAATTTAGATCTGAAAGCTACTGTATTAATTAGTGCTGATAAAAGTTTAGATTATGGTACAGTCATGTCTATTCTAGCTACTGTTAAACAGTCAGGGTTCATAGAGGTTTCATTAGCTACAAATGGTTAGAAATAACTTTATTTTTTTTACAAGTGGTTTGATATCTCTATCTCTATTTGTCTTGTTTTTAGCTCTTTTTATATATATGATGTTTTCAAGAGATGAAATTAATCAATATGCTTTAAAAAAAGACAATTATATCTCCATTTCATTAGACTCACCAATTGTGGAAACAAAAATTTCTGAAATAAACCCAACAGTACAAAAAGAAGAAATAATTGAATCTGTTGAAGCTCCCGTTGAACCTGCTGCAGTAAATATTGATGACTTATTTAGTGATGTATGGACGAAGAGCATAAAAAAAGAAAAAATTAAAGAAAAAGTGGATAATAAAAGACTTCAGGAAATTCAAAAAAAAATACCGACTAAAAAGAGTAACGAAGTCACAGAAATTTCTAAAAAAGTTAATAATTTAGACAATATAGAGATAAGTGACAAAAATAATATAGCATCCTCGGCCGATAAGGTTAATGAATATTTTGCTAATATTCAGGCCTTAGTTTACAAGCATTTTTACCCGCCTCAAAACTCACAGGGACATAGTGTAAAAGCTGTGATTGAGTTAAGTAGTATAGGAAAAGTTTTGGATTTTAGAATTTTAAGCTATTCGGGAAATAGTAGTTTAAATGAAGAAAGCGATAAAATTAAGGATAGATTAATGAGTGCAATTTTTCCTGTAAATCCACAAAATAAATCTGGAAGTTATACAGTTATATTGACATCAAAGGAATAGTTTTGAAAGTAGTTGTGATATTGTTTATGTTGTTTAGTTTATCTTTTGGAAGTGATGCAACTATTGAAGTTATAAAAAAAATTGAATCGCTTCCCGCGTTGGCAGTTGAAGATGCATCAATTAGTTATGATGATACATTTAAAATGAAATTTTTTAAAGCCTTAGTTTCTGATTTAAATGTTTTGTCCTTATTTAATGTTGAAAGAAAATATAATACAACAAAATTTGATGCCGGTGATGTTGTTATAGAAAATAAAAATATGCAATATGTATTACGGTACAAATTGTTTGAAGATGATAATGGCGCCTTAAATGTAGAATTGAAATTATTTAAGGACAACGCTACTGTATTGGTTAAGAATTATAAAATAAGTGCAAATAATGTGTATATGTTTGTTTCACATGCTATTGCGTATGATATTAATGAATTTATGGGCGCACCCTCTGTCGAATGGATGAAGAAAAAGGTTATTTTTTCAAGAATGGTGGATTCTAAAAAAAGTGAAATTGTTATATCGGATTATACATTGGAATATCAACATGTTGTTGTAAAAGGTGGATTTAATATTTTCCCAAAATGGGCCAATAAACAACAAGACGCTTTTTATTATACATCATTGGATTCCACTCAACCTACATTAAAAAAAGTTGATGTCGCTAGTGCAAAAGTTATTAGTATAATTTCATCGGATGGGATGTTAGTGTGTTCCGATGTTAGTGATGATTCAAAAAAACTGCTTTTAACTATGGCACCAAAGGGTCAACCCGATATATATTTATATGATATTGAAGCAAAAACATATAAAAGAATTACAACATATGCTGGAATCGATGTTAATGGTCAGTTCATGAATGACAATAAAATAGCATTTATATCAAATAGACTGGGCCATCCAAATGTTTTTTCTAAAGTGATTGATAGCAATACGGTTGAACAAATGGTTTATTATGGAAACAGTAATTCTTCTTGTAGTTCACATGGAGAGTATCTTGTATATAAAGCAAGAGAAAGTTCCAATGCTTTTTCTGCAAATACATTTAATTTACATCTGATTTCAACAAAAACGGATTTTATACGCAGATTGACAGCAACGGGAAATAATGAATTTCCTAGATTTTCAAAAGATGGCGATGCTATATTATTTGTAAAAAATTACAAAGAACAAAGCTCAATCGGAATAATACGATTACTTCATAATAAAAATTATCTTTTCCCTCTAAAATATGGGAAGATTCAGGCCATTGATTGGTAATTATAGATAATTATTTTTTTTTTGATTTATTATTAATATATTTCTGATACAATACCGTAATTTTAATACCAAGGTTTGAGATGAGAAAAATAGTTCTTTCTAGTATAGTGATAGCACTTTTAGTGTTTAGTGGATGTAGTTCTAAAAAGCCAGCAGTTGATGAATTGTCTGAACAACAAAAAGTTGTAAAGGTAGAAGAAGTACCGGCAGTTGTAACTGAAACAGTTGCTGATAGTAGTGCTTCGGTTGTAGCAAATACAGATAGTACTGAAACGATTATGGCAAATTTAGAAAAAGAAATGTTATCTGTTTACTTTGACTTTGATAAATTTGATATTCGTGCGGATATGAAAGATAAAGTTTCAAGTGATGCTCAATTGGCTAAAGGTGCTGCAGGCAATTTCATGATTAAACTTGAAGGTAATTGTGATGAGTGGGGTAGTGATGAATATAACTTTGCACTAGGTTTAAAAAGAGCAAATGCTGTTAAAAATGCATTAGTTGCAGAAGGTGTTGAGGAAAATCGTGTTACTATGGTAAGTTATGGCGAAAGCAACCAAGTTTGTACTGATAAAACGAAAGAGTGTTGGTCAAAAAACCGTCGTGTTGACTTCAAACTTCTTCCTTAATTCATGAAACGCAGTTTAATAGTTGCATTACTTGCAACTCTTCTGCCTTATAGTTTAGCAAGTTCCGAACCATCAGCGTTCGGAGCAGGCGATATTTCCAGCCCTCAACCCTATGGCTTGACCTCTAGCGAAAAAGTAATTCTGCAAAATAAAGACAATCTTCAAAAAGTAGTTGTAAAAAGTAATAATCAAGCCAATGAAGTTGATTCACTCAGAGAAAGAATTGACGGTTTACAAAGTATTGTTGAAAGTTTGAGTAGAAAATCACAAGAAAATAAGATTTTTATGCAGAATATGAACGATAAGCAAAGTGAAGAGCTGAAAACCGCAAATGAATTTGAAAAAAGAGTTAATCAAGTTGCACAAACAAACACAGAAAATATAGAAAAAATTAAATTATTAATGTCAGAGTTATCAAAATTGCTTGACACAATTAATGCAAATTATGTCACTAAAGAAGAATTTAATTCACTTGTAAATGATGTTAACAAATTCAAAGAAATAATGACTGTAGAGTTTAAAAAGAAAGCTACTTCTGGTAAATCTCAATTGGACAGTATTTCAAAGGCCGATATATACAATAGTGCCAGAGAGTTTTATGATAAAAAAAATTATACTGAATCCATTGAATATTATACATATTTAATTGATAATAATTATAAACCTGCCCGTGCGCATTATATGATAGGTGAAATGCATTATTACAGAAAAAATTATTCAGAGGCTATCGCTTATTTTAAAAAAAGTGCTTCTTTATATTCAGAAGCTTCTTATATGCCGGAATTAATGTTGCATACAGCGAGTGCAATGGAAAAAACAGGGGATAAAAATAACGCAATAGCATTTTATAATGGAATCATTTCTAAATATCCAAATACAAAATATGCTAGTGATGCGCAAAAGTACATTAGCTTAATGAAGTAGATGTAAATTAAATTTCAGCAATTTTATATTTTTTTATGATAAAATCCAAAAAAATTAATATATAAGGTCTAAAGCATGGCAATAGAAACAAATCAAATTGTATCAATCGAATATGAAGTTCGTGATGGTGATAAAGTTGTAGATAGTAATGTTGGCGGTGCCCCGTTAGTATTTATGTTTGGCAAAGGTCAAATAATTCCAGGATTGGAAAATGGAATAGTTGATATGGCTATTGGTGAGAAAGGTGATGTTCTTGTGAAGTCTGAAGATGCTTACGGCACTTACAATGATGAAGCAAAACAAGAAGTTCCTAAAGATCAATTTGCAGGAATTGATTTAGAAATAGGCATGACTTTATATGGGCAAGGCGAAGATGGCGGTACGGTTCAGGTTACTGTTAAAGAGATAGGTGAAGAAAATGTCATTATTGACTTTAACCATCCATTGGCTGGTAAAGATTTAATGTTCAGTGTTACTGTTAATAATATTAGAGATGCTTCAGCAGAAGAAGCAATGACGGGTATTCCAGCTGAAAATAAACAAGATGATTCTGGTTGCTGCGGTACTGGTGGTGGCAGCGGTTGTGGATGCGACTAATTTTATAACAGCTTCCGATGCTTCTTCGCAAGCATTTAAAACAGCAACTCTCTTAAAAACACTCAGTGTCAATTCTCTTATTTGCGGAGAAGTTGGCGTTGGTAAAAAGAGCCTTGCTGAATATATCCTTCCTGATGCACCCATTTTGGATGCATCGAAATTTGATGAAATATTGACTACGCTTGAATCTTCAAATGAAATAATTATTTTAAATTTAGAAAATTCACCTAATATAAAAAGAGTTGTTGACAGTATTAATTTAAACGGTGTAAGAGTTATAGCAACTGCAAAGAGTTCATTTAATAATGAGTTAATTGATGATTTGTTTAGTGTTAAATTTGACATCCCTCCATTATCTAAAAGATTGGAAGATGTTGACCTATTGGTAAAAAAGTTTATAGAAGAAGCTTTTGTACTTTTTGGTGGAAGTGAAAAATTTAATATTGAAAATTTCAAACCTGATTTGAGTAAAAACTCAAACTCATTAAGAAGACAAGTAATGATAAATTATCTTTTACAAGATATAGAAGATCTCGAACTTATGGGCATAATTGAAAATTATTTAATGAGTAGATTGGGTTCAAATAATGATTACAAAAACTTTTTATATTTATTTGAAGCTCCTCTCATCAGAGCTGGACTTTGTAAATTTAAATCTCAGTTGCAACTTTCTGATAAGCTTGGATTAAATAGAAATACACTTAGAAAAAAAATATCAGATAATAAACAATATTTATAAGGAAGAATGATGTCAAAAAAAATAGCGATGATTTTTGCAGGGCAAGGAAGTCAAGCCGTAGGAATGGGGAAAGACTTTTATGAAAATTCAGATATTGCCAAAGAGATGTTTTCTAAAGCAGGAGAAAGAATAGGCATTGATTTTAAAGAATTGATTTTTGAAGAAAATGAAAAACTTGGACAAACCGCTTATACTCAACCTGCAATTTTACTTGTGCAAATGATTGCATATCGCCTTTTTAAGGAGGCTTGCCCTGATGTTAGCCCTACACTTTTTCTCGGGCATTCCTTAGGTGAGTTTTCAGCTCTTTGCGCAAGCGGAGCGATTGACTATATAGATGCAGTAGAGTTAGTACATAAGAGAGGCTCTTTTATGCAGAGTGCATGTGACTCTATTGAAGCTGGAATGATGGCAATAGTTGGTTTAGACGATGCAAGTGTTGAAAAGGTATGTTTGGATGCCCAAAAAGATGGTAAAAAAGTTTGGCCTGCAAACTATAATCAAGATGGACAATTAGTTGTCGCCGGCATGAAAGCGGATTTAGAATCATTAGAACAGACTTTTAAAGAAGCCGGTGCGAAAAGAGCATTGCTTTTAAATATGTCTGTTGCCAGCCATTGTGAACTTTTAGCTCCTGCGCAAGAGCCATTGTCTACTTTAATGTCTCGTATGATTCAAGATGAGTTTAGTGCACCAATCATTTCAAATGTTACTACAAAGCCTTACCGTACAAAAAATGAAGCGGTTTCTTTGTTAACAGATCAGTTAGTAAAGCCTGTAAAATACAAACAATCCATTGAAGCAATCGCTAGGGATGTTGATGTTGCTATAGAATTTGGAAATGGAATTGTACTTAAAGGGCTCAATAGAAGAATTGCAAAAGACTTAACTACATTCAATATTTCCGATATGGAGAGTTTGACAAAAGTAGTAGAGGAAATTTGTAACTAAAATGAAAATAACTTTAGTTCAAAGTTCTCCAAAGCTCAATCGCTCTAATATTTTTGATGTAGTTTCTACAGTAAAAGAAAATATGCACACAAGTGATTTGATAGTATTTCCAGAACTGTCTTTAAATGGCTATTTGCTTCAAGACAAACTTTTTGAAGATGCTTGGAAAATTGAAGAACTAGGTGAGTTGTGCGAACTAAGTCGGCATGTGGACATTGTAGTCGGTGCGGCTATAAAAGATGGGAATGTATTTAGAAATGCAGCTCTTTTTTTTTCAAACGGAGCGCTGTTAAGTCAACACAATAAAGTCCATCTCCCAAATTATGGTATGTTTGAAGAAGCTCGTTATTTTACTGCCGGAAATATATTTGAAAGCTTTGCAATATCGCATACGCAAAAGAATATTCCACATGCCAAGGTTTCAATGCTTGTTTGTGAAGATTTATGGCATGCAAGTGTTATTCAACAACTTTTTGAGGAAAATCCTGACTATATTATTGCTCTTGTCGCTTCACCGGCACGTGGTTTTGAAGAGGATGGATTAGTCATTGAAAATCAATGGTACGCTTTAATTAAATCGGCTGCTCTTCAGTGCAGTGCCAAAGTTATTTTTGTAAATAGAGTCGGCTTTGAAGATGGACTTGGTTTTTGGGGTGGAAGTTGTATAGTTGATAAAAATGCAAAGATTTTACACAAGCTGCCTCATTACGAAACTATAACTAAAACATTTGAAATATAGGACTAAACATGAAAATAGCTATTATGGGAGCAATGCCCGAAGAGATTGCCCCAATTTTAGAAAAACTCGGTACGTATACAACGACTGAATATGCAAAAAATAAATATTATGAAGCATCTTATAGAGGTGTGGATTTAATTATCGCCTATTCAAAAATAGGAAAAGTTTTTTCAACTTTAACAGCAAGCACTATGATTGAGCATTTTGGAGCAGAAAAACTTCTTTTTTCGGGTGTGGCTGGAGCTATATCTTCTGAGTTGAGGGTTGGAGATTTAATTGTTGCTACAAAATTGTCTCAACATGATTTAGATATTACAGCTTTTGGACATCCTTTTGGATTTGTACCTGAGGGTGCTGTTTTTATTGAAGCAGACACGCAAATGATTGAGATGAGCAAGGAAGTAGCTACAAGCATGCGTAAGACCGTAAAAGAAGGTATTATCGCTACGGGTGACCAGTTTGTAGCAAATGAGCAAAGAAAAAACTGGATAGGTAATACTTTTAATGCAGATGCACTGGAGATGGAAGGCGCTTCTGTTGCTGTTGTCTGTGATGCTTTAAATATTCCTTTTTTTATACTTCGCGCCATTAGTGATGCCGCAGATGTGGATGCGAGTTTTTCTTTTGATGAATTTTTAGAAAGCAGCGCAAAAGAAAGTGCTGAATTTATAATGAAAATGGTGGACAAACTTGTCGATTAAACTATCAAAAAAAATTATGTCTAAGCTTGGCCGGACGAATGCTGAGTTTAATCTCATAGAAGAGGGTGATAAAATTCTTGTAGGGCTTAGCGGCGGGAAGGATTCCCTTACTATGGTGCACGCAATGAGAGAACAACAACGCCGAGCACCATTTAAATTTGAGTTTCTTGCTGTAACTATTTCCTATGGGATGGGTGAAAATTATGATGAGTTAATAGCCCATTGTAAGGAATATGATATTCCACATGCCGTGCATAATACGAATGTGTATAATTTGGCAGAAGAAAAAATAAGAAAGAATTCATCTTTTTGTAGCTTTTTTTCTCGTATGAGAAGAGGATATCTGTATAGTGCTGCTCAAAAATATGATTGTAATAAACTTGCGCTTGGTCATCATATGGATGATGCAGCTGAGAGTTTTTTTATGAACTTTATATATAACGGACAACTTAGAAGTTTAGCCCCAAAGTACAAAGCCGCAAATGGACTAATAGTCATAAGGCCATTGATTCAGATGAGAGAGCGTCAGCTAACTGCTTTTGCTTTAGAAAATGAAATTAAGACTATTGGTGATGAAGCTTGTCCATCAATGAGATTTGATGTAAAAATGCCACATGCCAGAGCAAGAACAAAAGAAATGCTGGCAAAAATGGAAAAAGAGTTTCCATCGCTGTTTACCTCGCTAAATGCGGCATTTAAGAACATTTCAGTGGATAGTTTTTTTGATGTAGAAAAATTTTCTGTTTAGGACTTAATTTTTAATTTCTTTTCGTCCTCATCTATTTGAGATTGTTTTGTATGGAGCGTCTCATCTTTTATATTTTGTAAAAATTCCAAAATATTTTCCTGATATGCTACAGTATCTCTGTCGTTTGCCGAATTAATTAATTGTCTCAAGGACGCAGTGTCAATTTTTTTTGCGTACCTCGGTACTATTTTTAATTCTTTTTGTATGTTTGAAACCAAAGTATCAATGTCCAATCCACTCTCTTCTTTGATTTTATTTGCAAGTTCCTTGGTTGTCAGCATTAAAAGGTTGGCCCTCTCTTCATCATTCTTGTATATATCCATTCCGATATTTTTAACAATAATATAATCTTCAACTTTTGAATTTTCATTCGCTGTTATTACTAGTGCAAGCATTTTGGCACGGAACTCCAAGGAACCATGATGATGCACAAAAACCTCACGGAATGCATTAAAAAGATAATGTTTCAACCTAAAAATAAGACGCATTAAAACTCCTTATATGGTATTATACATCTTTAAATTTTAAAGATAGTTTCCATAAGGTATTAAAATGTTAAACAAAGAAGATTATGAGATATTAAAAGAGAGTTTTATAGATTCACAGAGATTATTTGATAAGCTAAATCGTGTTTCAGATCAAGCTAAAGAAATAGAATATGATGAAAGCGGATTATTTTTAGAAGATGAAGAAACGCTGGAGAGGCACTGGTTAAAATTAAGTTCAAAAATTGTTGATGTTTTGAGCGTTTCTTTAAAAGATTATAATATTGAGCTTTTGAAAAATAAAAGCATTGAAGAGAGAAAATTAACTTTTAATTTAGTTAAAGGTGATGAATCTAGTAAAATTTATGTGGATTATAGCGAAAATGGAGCCTTAAGCATATCACAATTGAGTTGATATATAAAAAGTTGGTATAATTTCAAGCATAATGAATGAAGGAAAAATTTTATGGGTAGAGCGTTTGAATATAGAAAAGCATCAAAATTAAAAAGATGGGGAGCGATGTCTAAGCTGTTTCCTAAATTAGGTAAAATTATTACTATGGCTGCCAAAGATGGCGGAACAGATCCAGATATGAATTCAAAACTGCGTACGGCTATCATGAATGCCAAAGCTGAAAATATGCCTAAAGATAATATAGAAGCGGCAATAAAAAGAGCTACTTCTAAAGACACGGCAAGCATGATAGAGGTGAATTTTGAAGGAAAAGCTCCTCATGGTGTTTTACTTTTTATAGAGTGTGCTACTGACAACAATACGAGAACTGTTGCTAATGTAAAAAGTATTTTGAGCAAAAATGGCGGGGAAATGCTTACAAACGGTTCTTTAGAGTTTATGTTCAGCAGAAAAGCTGTTATTGAGTTTTCTTTAAAAGATGAGATGGATTTAGAAGAGCTAGAGCTAGAGCTTATAGATGCAGGACTTGAAGAGATTGAAGCTGAAGATAACATTGGCTTAGTAACTTCGGATTACACGAATTTTGGTACCTTAAATGAAGCACTTGAGGGAATGGGTATTGAGGTAACAAAAGCAAATTTGGAAAGAATGGCCAATACGCCTATAACAATTTCTGAAAAACAACAAGCAGAAATAGATAAAATTTTAGAAAGACTAGAAGATGATGAAGATGTACAAAGAGTTTTTACAAATATAGCATAAAAATTACATCTGCCGGGAAGATAAAAAAATCCTGCAAATGCAAATGAGATAGAAATGAATAATTATCAATGAAATTTGTAAATACTGCGCATATGGAAACTTTAGAAGTAAAGCAATCCAGGTTTATCGCGCATATTTTTCCATTCTCTGAGTATGAGATGGCATTACAAAATCTAAAGCGCTTACATCCTAAGGCAAGGCATTTTGTTGTTGCTTATAGGTATTTAAATACATTAAATCAGATAGTAGAATATTCAAGTGATGACGGAGAACCAAAAGGAACTTCAGGAAAACCGACACTTTTTGTGCTTCAAGGTGCTGATATTATTAATACGGCTGTGATAACAGTCCGATATTTTGGTGGAACAAAATTAGGAACAGGAGGCTTGGTGAGGGCCTACAGTGATGCAATCAATTTAGTTTTAAATTCTGCCACATTCGTGCAATATAAACAAGAGACGTTTAAAACAATTTATTTTGAATATTCTAATCTAAGAATATTAGAGTACGAATGTCAGGCATGTGGAATTGAAATTATTGAAAAAATATTTGATGCAGGGGCTGTATTTAAAATAAAATCATCTGAATCGGAGATGAATAATTTTTTAAATAAAATAGACAGATTGGTTGAAATTAAAGAATAATTTTCATTGCTATCTGAAACAAGAAGAGAAAGGGATATCTCCTATCTCCCCTGAACAGCATTCCCCATGTCCCACATAGGTAAAAATATACCAAGTGCGAGGAGTATAACCATTGATGCGATAATAAGCAGCATTATAGGTTCTATCGCCTCGGATAAACCGTCGATAATTGCGTCAAATCGCATTTTAAAATATTCGGCAACCTTACTCATCATTGCATCGAGTGCGCCACCGTCTTCCCCTGCTGAAATCATTTGAATAATCATATTTTCAAATAGTCCGGTATCTTGTAGGCCCTTATTGAGTGTTCCACCTTTCTCAACAGTCATTCTTACAGATGAAAGTTTACTTTTGAGAGGAAGATTGTCAATCATAGATATTGAAGTGTCTAGAGCTTCAGCTATTGGAATACCAGCTTTAACAAGTTCTGAAAAAACGAGTGTAAAACGGCTTAATGTAGCATACATGATAACACTTTTAATGAGATATACTTTTAACAAAAGCTCATGCCATTTATAGCGTATATGTTTATGATTATTTATCAGATATTTAAACATTATAACTGCCACAATTAAAACAGCCAAAACGTAAGGGCCATAATTATTAAATAAATGTTCTAATGTTAATAATATTTGTGTGGGCAGCGGAAGATCAGCATTTAATTCTTCAAAGATAGCTTTAAACTCTGGCACAACATAAGAAATTAACACGACAAATGCAATAGCCATGGCAATCATTACATTTCTTGGATACGCCATAGCTTTTTTAAACTTAATAACATTTGCCCGAATCTCTTCTAGCATATTTGCCAATGAATATAACGATTCATCCAGATTACCCGTTTTTTCACCCAGTTGGACCATCGCAATAGCTAAGTTACCAAGTTCAAAACGAAAATTCTCCATTGACGCTGACAATGAATATCCAGAGTTAATATCATCGGCAAGCTTTGAAAAAACAAATTTTAGACTTGCATCTTGAGTAGATTTTGCAATTTCATTTAATGAATCGTGTATGGATATACCAGCATTTGTCATAACCGCGAGTTGTCTAATAGCAGCAATGAGAGCATCCGGCTTAATTTTTCTTTTTTGTATGTTTTGTAAAAAATTAGTCTTGAATCTTTTAAGTTGTGCTTCTAAGGGTTCGGTAGCCTCAACAACTTTGATAACAATGCCAGAATGTTTTAACTTTGCATAATTATTTGCTTCTTTTCTATCTGTTGCATACAAAGGAATATCTTCTTTCTTTCCTTTTGTCAGTACTGTTACTATAAAGTATTTCATCCTTTTGCTACCTTTAATATCTCTTCGATACTAGTTATACCATCAAGTGCTTTTTGAATGCCATTTTCAAATATTCCTATAAAGCCGTCATTGATAGCTTGTGCTAACATCGCATCTTTGGATGCGCCCTTTGCTATAAGACTAGAAAGTTTTTCTGAAATATTTAATACTTCACATATCATTTCTCTTCCCATATAGCCACTGTCATTGCATTCTTTACAGCCGGTGCCCGTATAAAATTTTGCATTTGCCGGAAGATAACCTTTTAATTCTTCCAAAGTAGCAGATGGAAGAATCTCTTCAACTTTACAATAGGTGCAAATTTTTCTAACAAGCCTTTGTGCTTGTATGGCTACTAGTGCACCACTGATTAAATAGTGCTGAACTCCCATATCGGCCATTCTCGGAATAGCACTTATGGAGTCGTTTGTATGAAGCGTTGAAATAACCAAGTGCCCGGTTAGTGCTGCTTTAATTGCTATTTCAAGTGTTTCTTGATCACGAATTTCACCAATCATAATTTTATCAGGATCTTGTCTTAGTATAGAACGCAAGGCAGCCGAAAAAGTAAGGCCGACTTTTGGATTCACTTGAACTTGTTGAATAAGATTCATCCTGTATTCAACAGGGTCTTCAACTGTAATAACCTTGTCTTCAACATTTCTCAATTCATTCAATGCACCGTATAATGTAGTAGTTTTTCCGCTACCCGTTGGTCCGGTGACTAAAATAATTCCATACGGAGCTTTGAGCCCTTGTCTAAATTTACGGTAGCTTACACTGTCCATGCCAGCATCTTCAAGTTTTACAAGTGCTTTTTGTTTGTCGAGAACACGCATTACAATGGATTCCCCATAAAGAATTGGAAGGGTAGATATACGAAAATCATATTCTTGTGCACCTACAGCAGTTGAAAAACGACCATCTTGTGGTTTTCTTTTTTCAGCTATATCAAGATTTGCCAACAGTTTTAGTCTTGAAGCAAGAGGAGGATATATATCTTTTTCAAATATGAACATTTCAGTTAATTTTCCATCAACCCGCCCACGTACAACACAGTTTTTTTCTGTGGGTTCTATGTGAATATCACTAGCACGCCCTTTTATGCACGCTCTTAAAACAACATCAATTAAAAGAAGTATAGAAGAGGCCTCTTGTTGCTCTTCTATACTGTTGATAGAATTTAACTCATCTCTTATTTTTTTTATTAAACCTTTAACACTGTCTTTTAATTCAACTTTAAATAAATAAGACTGAATCTGTTTTTTTGTAGCAACTGCTACTTTAAGTATTTTTCTTGGAATGAGCCTTTGGATAGATTCTTGAGCTTCAATATTTAACGGGTCATTAAATACTACGGTGATACTCATGTCATCTTCTGAAATCGGTAAAGCATTATACTTTTTGAGTTGCGTTAATAAAATTCTTTCTATAAGTTTATAATCCATATCAATTGAATCTAAATCAACAAAGAGCAAATCTTCTTCTTGCGCAAGTTTTTCTAATACATGCTGCTCGTTAATGTAGCTATAATTATCTATGATGGACAATTCATATACACCTGCTCGTATTCTGTCCACTATGTAGCGAACAAGCCTATCCATAGTCATAAATCCAGATAAGGTGATATCTCTCAAAATTAAATCGGTACTAATGCCCTTGGCTAAAAGTCTATCAACCTGAGCCTGCATGATGGAGCCATTATCAAGTAAATCTTTTGTTATTCTATCCATAGCTCTTTCCTACCAGTAAACATGTCGCTTTACAGCGATTGTATCATAAAACTCTTCAATAACTATTTTATTTAAATTATCATCTCTTGTAACATAAAGCTTGTATGTAAGCTTATAATCGTTCTTGTCTTCAAAAAGATAAAATGCTCTTTTATCTTTTTTGTCTAATTTTGAATATAAGTCAAAAACTTTTGAAAGTACGTAATCAGTCGTAGGAAGGCTTAAAGACGATAGGTCATAATTATCTATTAATGCGTGATAAAGTAATTTTTTTTGCATCAATATGACTGAAAAATAAGCTGAATTGGCTCGGGATTCTTTTGATAATTTAAGTATGACAATTGGTACAGCCAACCTGTCTATACTATCTGAATTAAGACAGGCAAAAGCATAGAGAGATACAAATTCTTCATCTTGCTTGTATTTTTTGAAATTATCATAGCCTATTGTACAAACATCTTCATACTTTTTATTTTGATATAAATTAAACATATCTTGAATTGTATCAGCATATAAACTTATTACGATAGATAAAATAATAATTATTTTCATTGGAATTTTCCTGACATAATCTCATCAAGTAAAATTTTTGCCTGACCAGAGTTTGAATATTCAATATATTGTTTTAAGGTTTTTATTGCCATATCTTTTTTATTTAGCTTTACAAGCGATTTAGCAAAAACTATCCAACTGGCATCAATATTATTATTTATTTCATTTGTTATCAAAGCATAATTATATGACTTGTGGTAATCACCTATTTCATAATATTTTTTTGCAACAAACAAACTAAGCGCGGGATTATTATTTTTTTTAAATCTTGCGATAACATGCTTAATATCTTCGTGGGTATTTTGTCGTGTTATATTCATTGATGTTTTTTTCGATTCTTCTACTATTGGTTCTTCTGTTAACTCTACTTTTTCTTCCATTGCTTTTTCTTTAGCTTTCTTATGTGAATTCGAAATATTGATGTTTTCATCTTCTGTAATATTTTCATAATAAGGAAGAGTATTATTATTTATTTTTTTCATAAAGTCTAAAGATGGAGAAAGCAGCATTTTTTCATTCTCATTTTTTTCATTCTCTGTTATTTTGTTGATTGGTTTGTCCTGAATTTGTATTTCTTGTGCTGTATTTTGCATCTTAAAATCATTTGACTTTGCTATTTCTGTTTTTCTTTCAACTGATAGAATTTTTTCTTCAACAGTTTGCATAGATTTCGCAGTATCGATTGCCATTTCGTGAGTATTTGATGTGTAATGCATCAATTCATCTTTTTTATTTGCTACTGATTTGGAGGTTAAAACAGCATAAGAAACAAATGCAATAACACTAAGACTCACTATAATGACGGCATGTGGAATATAAGATTTTATCTTATATTTAAGTTGTCGGCTTTCTAATTCATTTATATTAATCATGTATCAAACCTGTGTGAAGTGCTGCCATTTCTATAATTTTATTTGAGATATTGTTTTTATTTATTTTAACGGAGTTATTTTCTTCGTAGGAGGCATAAATATCAAACAATGTATAGAGAAGCTTATTTGTATCTCTGTAATTGCCCTTGGTCAGCTTATGAATTAAATTTACAGGTTTGTTTTGAAACATATTTGCACTATCAAAGCAGTTTGCTTTCATAAGTTTTTTTTGTATATAAATTTTTAGTTCAACATTCGAAGCATTTTCAAGTTCAATACTTTCCCAAATTCTTGTTTGAAAATGCTCTTTAGCTATTAAATCCTCTTTCTCTGTTTTATGCAAAGTAATTACAAATTTTATTTTTCTTGTGTCTGAAAGAAGCCTGATTTTCTCCATCAATGCATTGGAATAGAGTTGAGCTTCATCTAAAAGAACAAGAGGAATTTCGTTTAGCATCTTTTCATTTACAACAGCCATAAATTGTGTAAAGTTAAGTTCACCTCTATATTTAACATTAAGAATATCATGAGCCAGTGTTTTAAAAAATTCACTTTCATCTAATATCGGGGTAGAGTAGAGGTACACTTTTTGAGAGACTGATAAATCATGATAGAGTTTGTTTAAAAACATACTTTTACCGGTTCCTGGTTTTCCATACAAAAGAATCATTTTTAATGGTTTTTTGACTGAATTTTTTAATGACTGATAAATAGTAGACACTCTGTCTAATTGAATATAATCTTTAGCATTGACAGTATCTAAAAAAACATTTTTAGAGCTCTCAAAGATACTAGATTTCATTTGCCTCTTTTACCTTTTTGGATGTTGAGTGTTTTATTTTTACAATACTATCTGTTAACCCTTCATACCCTAAATCGCTTAGAGATAAATCATTTTTTTCTTTGTTTATAATATGTGGCTCAATTACAATTACAAGTTCCTCCACTTGTTTTATTTTTTCCTCATATTTAAAAAAATAACTAAGCCCAGGTATGTCACCTAAAATAGGCACTTTACTAGATTCGTTGATATTTCTTGTGTTGATTAATCCACCTAAGATTATTCTATTTCCATCTTTTACTGTTACAACCGATGAAAGTTGACGACGAGTTAAATCAGGTGGCATTTTTCTGTCTGCTGAACTTTCTTGCGATAAATCTGTTCTTGTTTCAGACAAAGAAGGGTTTATTTTTAATGTGATAGTTTTGTCATCAGAAATTTCAGGGGTAATATCTAACAGGACACCTGCAAAAACAGATTTAACTTGGTCGTTTTGTGTTGTAGCCGCTATTCCTCCACCTGTACCTTGTTGATTCGTTGATTGCTGAATTTTGTAAAAATATTCTGTTCCTGCTGTAATGAGTGCCGGCTGATTATTTAAGGTTAAGACTTTAGGATTTGAAATTGAGTTAACATCCCCTTGTGTTTGCAAAAATTTAATTACTTCTTTGAGTGTTCCGCCAGCTTTAATTGTCAAAAAGTTGGTAGGATCATAGGAAGTTCCATCTTCATTTGTTTTTGTTCCATTGCCGTGATTGGCTTCAATAGTCATATTTTGAAGTGCATAAAGTTGTTTCCAATCTATACCTGTACTTTTTCCTTCTGCCATAGTAACCGTTAAAAGTTGTACATCAATCAAAACTTGCAATTGAACTTTATCCTGTAGGCTATTTAAATAGGATTCAAATCTTTGCATTTGTTTTGTTGTGGCAGTCACAGTGATTAATCCAGCATTTTTATTGATGATGGGTGCGCCTGCAGTATAACTATCTTCTGGACTATTCAAAACTCTCTGCAATTCTAAATCTAATTGTTCCCAAAATACAACTTCATCAGTAGATTCTATTTTAATACCTGACTCGGCATTTGAGCTATTGTTCTTTTGGGATGAATTTCCTGATGTTGAAGAAGTTCCTCCTGTTTGAGAAGTAGAATTTTGTGAGGAAGATGAGCTCAGCGTTATATCGGTACTTCCTGTGCCTTTTCTTTGTGATAAGATATAATCTATACTAAACACTTTTGTGCTTAGATATGAGATTTTCAATATGTTGTTTTCTAATTTATAGGACAAATTATTTTCATGGAGTACTATATCCAAGACTTCGTCTATTGTTAAGTTTTTCAGATGTGTTTTATTTAGCTTAGTTTGTAAAAATCTCTCCGCAAAAGGGTCGGTTATGATGACACTAAATTCACATTCATCACTCAGCTGATCAATAAAGTCAACAATTTTAGTATCGTTGGTTGAGCTGATGCTAAAGAGTTCATAGGAACAATCTGCAAAGCTGTTATTTGATAAAAGTAGTGCAAAAAGTGCCCCGTAAATTGATGTTTTGTATAATTTCATAATCTTGCCCTACTTGTTATTAAATTTTAAAGTTTTGTTTTGGCTATTTGTTGAGAGTACTAAACTTTTATGATTATCTGTTAAAACAACGGATGTTCTATCTATATCAGTAATTACATATTTGCCGATTTTGTCATTTAAACGGTACCACTTGTCATTTATCAAGGCAGATTTGTTGATGACAGCAACAAGTACCAATTGTTTAATAGCATGATGCTTTGTTTCAGATTTTGGAGAAGCAACCGCATGACTATAAGATGTGCTGACTCTATTATTCACTTTAATTGCATCCTCTTTGTTGGGAGATTTATTTTTTTGCAAAAAAATAAACGGATCTGCCAATTTTTCAATATCAGAAATACTTTCCCCCTTTCTTGCAGGTTTAATAGCTTCAACTTGTTCATCAACCCAAGCAAGTTCATTAGAACTTAAGTTTATTGATATAAGTAGCAAAAAGGTTACAATAAGGTTATTTTTCATTAGTATGTAATCCCCCAAACCGAAATATTTAAATCTGTATTTAAAGTATCTTCTGCTTTTATTTTTAAATCATGAAGGTCAACTACAAGCTCACTTTGTTCTAATGAGTTTATAAAGTTCAAAGTATTGCTGTAATTTCCTGTCGTGCTTAAGTTAATATCTAAAATATGTCCAAATGACTTATTCTGCATAGAGTATGTATTTGTAAAATTCAATATTTTAATATTAAATTTTTTTGCATTTTTAGAAATTGAATGAAGATACTCGCCCCAAGCCCTCTCATCATAGATAAGCGAAGAGATGGCTTCGATTTTATTTTTAATGTATTCGTTGTTGTCTTTGTATGTTAATAACGCATTCTCCGCATCGGATATTTCTTTTTCAAGACTGGTAATTTTAATTTCTGGATTGTACTCCAAATACATTTTATCTATATTTATTTTCGAGTCTAGTGCATTTATCTGTTCCCTTTGTTGTGTAAAGGCACTTTCAGATGTTTCCCAGAAAAGTAAATATGAAAAAGCAAAAATAAGACCAAAAATCATGACATACATCATATATATATCTTTTTGACTTTTAGTTTTATAAGCAGAATCTATTTTATGTAAATAATCTTCAATATTTAATTTCATAATATTTTTACCTTTAATTCACTAAAGTATTTCTTGGATTCTTTATCAAATGAGATTTTTTCGAGTGAAAAAATAAATTTCCCCTCATGTGTTTTGGTTAAATACTCTAAAAGTTGGGTGATTTTTTTGTCTTCAGAAGCAACGAGGTCTAAAGAGAATTTTTTAATATTATCTTTTTCTGAGTACGATAAAGATTCAAGATTAATATTAAATTTATTGAGATCACTTGTGAGCAGAGATAAAAGTTTTGCTTTCATCGGATAAAGCACTTTTACTTCACGAATCTTTATTAAAGTATTCTTTTTGTCAGTATAATCTTGTTTTTCTTGGGAAAGTAAAGTTAAAACTTTACTTTTATCAGCCTCTCTATTTTTAATAGTGGCTTCTCTTGTCGTCTTTATGTTATGCACTTCAGTATATTCTAGTTGCATAAGCTCATATTGTATTGTTTGAGCGTATGTCAATACCCAATAAGTTAAAGGATAAATAAAAGCAATGAGCAGTGATGCCGCGCTTATAATTATAAGCTTACCGCTTTCTCTTTGAATAAATTTCGGAGGACGGATAAAAGTTGTGAAATTACATTTGTACTTCTCTGTTTCCGGAAGTGAAGCATAGATATGCATGAGAGCGTGGAGTTGGTCAATATATGCGCTATGACTCTCAAATCCATAGTCAAATTCAAAATTACTGCATTTTAAATTTAATTCAACTTCCGCCATTTCATCTAATTTGGTGACAGTGGATATTTGCATGCCTATATACAAATGGTCCAGTTTTGGTATATTGTATGCTCTTTTTACATAAGTCAAGATATCATTAATATTTGCAAAAATTTCTTTATACAGTTTAATAACAGTTTCTTTGTAGTCGCTTAGAGTATCTTTAAGATTGTGAGTGGATAAAAAATGAATAAAATCTTTATATTCTATTCTTTCTCCATATATTTCACAAAATCTTTCATGCATTTGTATTAAAGAGTATTTTATGGATTTTGTATATAAAAATTCTTGCTCACTATACACGCTTATGAAAGTATCATTTTCTTGAAAGTACACAAAACAATGCACGCCATTGTTATCTATAATTTCTCTTGAATATAATGATTTCAATAATAAAGGGGACGGGATGATGATATCTAGATACTTTATTTTATTTACTGTTTCATTAAATACTTCATCTATGGTTATCGGATCAACAATAAATACATGAAAATGTCTATTATTCTCGTCTAGATTATTGAAGGTTTCAATGAACTGTATTTGATATGTTATTGCTTGGTCTAGAGCTAAATCATCATACACTTTATTAAATATAGCATCATACAGATCTTCTTGAGGAATATTTTTAGTTATTGTTATTTGGCTGTTTATAAAGCCTTTCGTATTTAAATATGAGATAGCAAATTGGTCTTTGGAATATTGTGGTGAATTTGTTTGCGTTAAAAAACTAGAAATACCACTAAAATACGTATTTTTATATGGATTAACTGATATTACACTTGAAAAAGAGCTTTGTTTTGTTTTCTTCATTCGCCTTAATCCTATTTAAAATGAACCATTGACATGGAACAAAATTCATCATCTTTATAAAATTCAATTCTATAAACTTTATTATTTTCATCAACAGAAAAATCTTTGTCTAAGGACATAAGATTTATATCAACACCAACCTCGTTCGTAAACTTACTCGATTTAAAACCAATTACGTTTACACGAAAACCTTTACCGTCCATTATTCTAAAATCGTCATTTACAAAAATATCTGAAGCCTGAGGCACAGAAACAACTTTCCCATCTATTTTTACATCAAAATTCTCAAAACATTTTTTTGCTATTTTAAAATATTGAGGTTTTAAAGTTGTAATTTTTTTATTGCCTAGATAAACTATATAATCACCGTTAACTCTCTTTACACTGCCAAGCGGATGTGAAAAATCAAATCGATTGCCGCTTGATTTTATCGGAATATAGCTTAAAGATTTTTTTATATCATTAAAATTTAATAATATATTGTTATTAATGTTTAATGTACCATTTTCATGCAATATTTTATCTATTTCAACTTCATTCAGTTCAAAATTTCTTGAAAAAGATATGTCCATAATTTTCATAAATTCTTCAATAGCAAGAAGTTGATAAAAAACTTTTTGTGATAGTGAAGAGAGGTTTTTGCTGCTTTCAATCGCAAAAGCAGGCTTATTGTTTGTAACGGCATAGTAAGTAAGCGATAGTTGCATTGTTTCATCATCGAACTTCGTATTTGTATTTTTAACATCAAAACTGTGATGCTCAAGCAAAAGCTTTTTGTTTAAATTATCTTTTACAGAGGAGGCTATTGTATCTAAGTTTCCAAAAGGTTGATTCTTGTCAAGTTTGCATTGGTCAATCACGCATGTTTGTCCCCATGCATTTGGATTAAAAATATTTCCTTGGTCTTTTTTTCTGTAAAAACCGTGCCCGTCATGTAAGTTCAAAACTAAAGAAACATTTTGAGAAAGTATAATTTTTTTGATTTCAGTTACTATTTTTTCATCTTTATCATGTTTTTCTATTGTGGAGAATTTTCTATTCATATCTCCGTTTATGCCTCTTTTATCTTCTTGAATACTGTCCTTATTTAGATTCGGTACTATCCATAAATTTTTAGAAGTAATATTATAATGCGTGCTTAATATAGATGACGCAAAGTAACCGCCAGGCTCATCCCCATGTATGCCTGCTATAACGAGCAAGGTCGTATTTGAATCAGTATTTTCTTTTTTTATAAGCTGAATATCAGCATACAGATAATTCATAAGAATCAAAGTAATTAATATAAGTTTCATTTATTTTTCTGTAAAAATTTTAATTTTATTTGTTGCATCAATTCTTATCATCAGCGTTTTATTTCCAACGAACTTGAAACTGTTTGATAAGTAGTTTTCTTTAAAAGTAATTTGGTAGGTATCTTTAATGCTTGGATAAGGAAGAATATTTATATCACTAAAAATGATTGTCTTTTTTTCATTTTTAGCAAATATTCTTGTTTTGTATGTTGTAAACCTATTGTAACCCATACCGTCTATTCGAATAAAATCAGATGCATAAAAATCTAGATATTTATCTAAGTCATTATAAAGCCATGCGTGTCTCCATGCAAATAATTGAGAAAGGATGGATGCCAGCGTGTCTTTGGAAATATTTTGTGGAATATTGGATTTATTTATAATTAATAATGTCTCAGAAACATTAATACGCTTGTCTAAACATTCAATATTTTCATTATTAATTGCAATGCAGCCTTTTGTGTATTCATCTCTTTCTTGTTCCGTAGGAAGGCCGTGTATCCATATTCCTGAACCATTTTTCCCCCGATAAGTATCGTATATATTCGGGTATGACGTGACAAAGGCAAGTGGACCGTAAAATTGGTCAAGTTTGGATATTTTTTCTGTCAATTCATATATCCCTATAGGAGTTTTTAAATCTCCTTCATGGCTTTTATCTCCCTGTATACGACCTGTGAAGGCATTATAATCTTTTACAAATTCGAATTTATTACTTCCATTTTTTTTGTATAAACTGAGAGTTGATGCCTCTTTATTACAAGTTAAAAGGGATGAATGTGCTTCAATAAAACCAAAAAGCGTATCTTTGTCTTTTAAATATTCGCTCCAGTACTCTTTTTTTGTAAGTTCAAAATCCATTTGTTGTTCTATATGTTCAATGCCGTTGAGTCTATAGTTTGTTAATAAACTATTAGCATAAAGGGAGATGCTTATGAAAAATATAAATAGTATCTTCAAGACTTATATCCTATCTCTTCTAAGAAGGCTTTATCTTTGCTCCACCCTTTTTTTACGCTTACTTGTAAATTGAGATATGCTTTTTTACCGCTTAGAGTTTCTATTTTTTCTCTTGCATACTTGCCAATTCTTTTAATTGCCTCACCGCTTTTACCTATAATAATCCCTTTTTGGCTCTCTTTTTCTATAATGATAGTTGCATAAATTTTATCTATATTTTGATCTTCTTCTATTTTTTCAATTAATACATCTGATTCATAAGGTATTTCGTCGCTAATATTTTCAAATATAGCCTCTCTGATAAATCCCGCATAAATATCGCGTACAAGCTCACTGGTTAAATCATCCGGATCAAAAAGATAAGGCGAATCGGGAAGATTTTTTGAAATGGTTTCTAGTAAGTCCACATGCCCAACTTTTTTCGCAATAGCTACCGGTATGAGTGCTTCAAAATGTTCCGAGAGTTGATTGTATTCGCTTATTTTTTTGAAAAGTTTTGCCTGAGGCACCTGATCTATTTTGCTAAGAACTATAATATGCTTAATTTTTGAATCATTTAATTTTAAAAATTTCTCATAGTTTTCCAGACTGTCGGTTACGGGCGCAAGGTATACTATCAAATCGCAGTCGCCCATCGCTTTTAAAGCTTCATCAAGCATAAACTGATTTAATACCTTCTCTCGTTCATGTAAACCCGGAGTGTCAACAAAGATTATTTGCGTGTTGTTATGCATTACTATCGCATTTGAACGCTTTCTTGTTGCATTTGCTTTTTGGCTCACCATAGCAATCTTTTCACCTAAAAGCGAATTCATAAGTGTGCTTTTACCGGCATTTGGACGACCTATTAGAGAAACAAAACCTGCTCTTGTAGCGGTTTGTTTGGATAAATCAGTTTTACTCATATTTTTCCTTTAAAAAAGCCACAAAGTGGCGTTGGGTTACCCGCCATGGATAAGCAAGTACGTACAGGGCTAAAAGAATTATTTCTTTTTTTGTTATTATAATATATAACGAGACAAGTCATCATTTTCTACAACTAAATCAAGTTTTTCGTGGACAAGCTTTGAAGTAATCACGTATTCTTTGTCTTTATATTCATCCGCATTAAAGCTAATATCTTCTAAAACTTTTTCAATGACGGTATGTAATCTTCTTGCTCCGATATCTTCAGTTATTTCATTGGCTTTATGCGCTAGTTTCGCTATTGCTTTTATTGCATCATCTTCAAAAATTATTTTTAAACCTTCTACGCTCAGTAATGCTTCATATTGTTTTAAAAGAGAATTCTTCGTCTGTGTAAGAATGAGATAAAGAGATTCTTCTGTGAGCGCTTCTAGCTCAACTCTTAGAGGAAACCTTCCTTGGAGCTCTGGAATAAGGTCGCTTGGTTTCGTCAAATGAAATGCGCCTGCTGCTATAAAAAGTATATGGTCTGTATTGATAACACCGTATTTTGTTGTTACGCTGCTCCCTTCCACAATTGGCAATAGGTCTCTTTGCACACCTTCTTTACTCGGGTCATTTCTTCCTTGTGATTTTGAACTGATAGCTATTTTATCAATTTCATCTAAAAAAATAATTCCGCCGTCTTCGGCACGTCTCAATGCTTCTGCATTAATATTGGTCATATCCAGAAGTTTGGAAGTGGCTTCTTGTCTGAGCAAAACTTTAGCATCTTTCACCGTCACATCTTTTTTATTGTCTTCTTTATTCATTGTGGAGAAAATTTTTGAAAATGATTCCTGAACCTTGGCCATTTCAGGCGGGAGATTTGTATCATTGAATTCTATATTAACTTTGTCAAATTTAATTTGAATGATTTTTTCATCCATCTCTCCATGTATTACTTTCTCTTCCATTGTTTTGAGAAGCTTTTTGTAATCGTCTTTTTTTTCAGGAGTTGCTTGGTCTGGAAGAGGCGGAAGAAGTTTTTCAACTATTTTATTGATGACATAATTATCTATTTTATCTTTATTTTCTTCTTCTCTTTCGGCTTTGACTATTGCTATTGAAGACACAACAAGGTCTCTAATCATAGATTCAACATCACGACCCACAAAACCGACTTCAGTGTATTTACTTGCCTCTACTTTAATAAATGGAACTTTCATCATTTTTGCAAGCCGTCTTGAAATCTCAGTTTTACCAACGCCGGTAGAACCTATCATCAAGATATTTTTCGGCATTATCTCATCTTGGAGTTCTTTACTTAATTGCATTCTTCTGTATCTTGTTCTTAGAGCGAGAGCTATTGTTTTTTTGGCATCTTTTTGTGAAATAACATACCTGTCTAAGTACTCAACTATCTCTTTGGGTGTCAAGTTCATTATTTTTCCTATAATGTAAGCGTTTTAATGTTGTGGTTTGTGTATATACATAAATCAGCCGCAATACTTAAACTCTCTTTTACAAGTATTTCTTCATCCATTTCATGTACATGTTTTCTTAGTGCTCTTGCTGCAGAGATGGCAAAGTTTCCACCACTGCCTATAGAGGCTATTTCACCATCTTCAGGTTCAACTACATCTCCGTTTCCAGTTAAAATAAAGATATGGTCATTGTCTAAAACTATCATCATTGCTTCTAGTCTTCTTAAAACTTTGTCTTTTCTCCATGCCTTTGAAAACTCTATAACAGATTTTAAAAGATCACCTTTTTTATCTTCAAGAAATTCTTCAAACATTTCAAAAAGGTTAAAAGCATCTGCCGTACTTCCGGCAAAGCCGGCTAATATTTTACCTTTGTAAAGTGTGCGAATTTTTGTGGCATTGCCTTTTAAAACACTGTCTCCAAAAGTAACCTGACCATCTCCGCCTATGACGGCTTTATTTTTGCCTTTATAGGCTAGTATGGTAGTTGCGTCAAACATTATTCGCCTACAACATCCACGTGCAATGTAGCATGAACTCCATGACCGAGTTTCAAATCTATGTCGTGTTCACCAACGCTTTTAATGGAGAGTTTTTCAGTTATATGCTTTTTGTCAATTTCGACGCCATGTTGATCAAAGAGGGCATGTGCAACTTCATCTTTTGTGATGGAACCAAACAGATGGCCATTGTCTCCCATTTTCTTTGTTATAATGATTTCAAGTTTATCAAGTTTAACTGCCAGCTCTTTTAAAGCTGCAAGTTCTGCGGCTTCATGAGCGGCTTTGTTTTTTTCATCTTTTGTGTGTTGTGCCAAGATTTCAGAAGTGGCATGTTTTGCAAAACCTTTTCCTATTAGAAAATTTTTCCCATAACCGTCTTTTACTTCTTTTACCTCACCAATTTTGCCAAGGCCTTTTACATCTTTAATCAGTAATACTTTCATCTAAGCTTATCCTTTTATTGTTATCTTTGTTTTTGACCACTATAAGAAACTATACCGTGCGTTAGATTTCCTACTTTTTTATAGCCCATATCCGTTAAAATTCTTGAACAGTGCGCACTTCTGCTTCCCACATGGCAGTAGAGAATGATATTTTCATTTTTATCCAGTTTCGCCTCATCAAGTGTTTGGAAAAAGCTGCTTGTAGGTACAAGAGAGTCAGCACCTTTAATATGGCCCATTTGCCATTCCATGTGCTCACGAACGTCTACAAGTTTAAAGTTAACCATACCAAGTGCACGCGCTTCAATAAGAGCTTCCAGCTCATCACCGTCTAACTCTTTTTGATTTACTAGCATTGCGCACTCTTCTTGTGTCAAGCCGCGAGAATGTTGATGCACAGCTTCTTCCATACCAAGTTCTATTCGCTTGTTGGCTGCGAATTCCGGAGTACAGAAAATTTGACAGTGGCATACACCATCTTCTGGAATCTCTTTTTCTAAAGCCGGCTTGCAAGGACAAATTCTATCTTCAACACTTTTAGGTTTTTCATCAACAACTTCTACCATAAAACAAGGGCAAAATCTTTTGTTATACATCATCTTGTTGCGAGCAAGACCTAGCTGAACACCTTCGTTTATCTCTTCTTGAGGATTGTATTCCCAGTTAAATTGTTTAATTACTTTATCTGTAAATTTAATGGTTTTCTCAAGTTCGGCTTGAAACTCATCTGAATTCATATCTATTTTAATTATACTCACCTTGTTTTCCTTATGATTGATATTATTTTTTTCTAGCTTTGCCTGCAATTATAAATCGCAAAGCATTCAGTTTAATAAATCCGGCCGCATCTTTTTGGTCATAAACTGAATCTTCTTCAAAAGTACAATATTCTGGATTAAAAAGTGAATTTTTAGATGCACGTCCAACTACGGTTACATTTCCTTTGTAAAGTTTCAATCTCACCGTTCCGTCTACAAACTCTTGCGTTTTATCGATTGCAGCTTGAAGCATCTCTCTCTCGGGTGCGAACCAAAAACCGTTGTAAATAAGTTTAGCATAGCGCGGCATGAGCTCATCTTTTAAGTGCGCCGCTTCGCGGTCAAGCGTAATAGACTCTATAGCTCTGTGGGCTTTTAACATAATTGTTCCGCCTGGAGTTTCATAACATCCGCGACTTTTCATACCTACAAATCTATTTTCTACTATGTCAGCACGCCCTATACCGTGTTTTCCGGCAATTATATTTAAAGTTGTGAGCATAGTAGCAGGACTTAATTCTTCACCGTTTAAAGATACAGGATTTCCGTTTTGATATCCAAGTTCGATGTACTCGGCAGTATCGGGAGCATCTTCAGGTTTTGTTGTCCATAACCACATACTGTCTTCAGGTTCTGCATTTGGATCTTCTAAAATACCACCCTCGTAAGAGATGTGAAGCAAGTTTGCATCCGTAGAATAAGGGGATTTTTTTCCTTTTCTTTCTATTTGGATTCCGTGTTCTTCAGCATACGCTAAAAGTTTTTCTCTCGAGTTTAAATCCCATTCTCTCCATGGAGCAATAATGGTTAAGGTAGAATCTTGGCCCAGGTAGCCCATCTCAAATCTAACTTGATCATTCCCTTTTCCTGTGGCTCCGTGGCTCACTGCATCGGCACCTGTTATTTTAGCAATTTCTGCTTGTCTCTTAGCGATGAGCGGTCTGGCTATTGAAGTTCCTAGAAGATATTCACCTTCGTATATCGCGTTTGCTCTAAACATAGGGAAAACATAATCTTTTACAAATTCTTCTCTTAAGTCATCAATAAAAATATTTTCAGGTTTAATGCCGAGTGCAAGCGCTTTTAGACGAGCCGGCTCAACTTCCTCGCCCTGACCAAGGTCAGCAGTAAAAGTTACAACTTCGCAGTTATACTCGTCTTGTAACCATTTTAATATAACACTTGTGTCTAATCCACCAGAATAGGCTAAAACTACTTTTTTAACATTTTTTTTCATGTAAAAAACCTTTTTTGTGCAAAATAATTAGCGCGATTTTACTATAAAAGAGATTAAAAGAGGGTTAGTAAAAAGCCTAAACATTTGAAATTTAAGAATAATGTGTAACGCAGAGTGAAATGCAAATATACTGCTTGCTTGTCAAAAGGGTGTCATTTCACCCTTTTGAGTCAAATAGCATTCCGGTTACTTCTTGCATCTTTGGAAGAAAATCCATAGCTTTTTCTGCAGGAAATCTTCTTATCATCTTATTTGTTTGCGCTTCTATAACTGAAACAAAAAAAACTTCATCAGAATTATCAAAACCAAACTTTAGATTCGTACTCATAGGTGCCATGGCTTTATTGAGTTGATCAACCAAATCCTGCATTTGCTCCTTCGAGTTTATTTTGTCACTGCTTTTTGAAACTTCTTGCTGCATCTCTTTAACAACGTCATTCTTTTGGAATTTTGTTTGTTGAACCTGTTGAGACTGCTGCGACGCCTGTAACTCTCTTCCTTGAGACTCACTAGAACCTATTTGAGACTGTTGTTGCCTTGCAACATTCGCTATGCCATCCATGACTTGCTCCTTACTTTGAAGAATAATAGTATTAAAGCAAGTATCGACTGAAAAAAAAATTACTTTAACAAAAATTTATATTTCAATAAACGGTTTTTAATTAAATTTTGCTTTTCGGTAGCTTTTTTCTCTATAAATTGCTTTTTTAAGTTGCCTGAGAATGAAAAATAACTAGCGATTTGAGTTCTTAACTTTTTTTATTCATTCATTCATTTCAGTTACAATAGTGTATTTGAAAATAAGGCAGAGCCTCCATGTTTAGAATTAGAAAAATACTTGACAATACTTCCCTTGCGAATCAAAGCACGATAAATCAGGTGCGTGAAATCATAAAAAAACAATTTCCTTGCGCACGTAAAGAGGAGCTTGTAAAAATATCTTTGCAGCTTAACGACCCAATGAAATATAGGTATCGCTCAATCCTTTTTGTCGTAGAAAACAACCTTGGCAAAGTAAAGGGCTTTGCAATGTTACTGCACATGCCGGATATAAAAATTGCCTATCTTGAACTCATTTCAGCTGCACCAGGAAAGACAGGAGGGGGAATAGGCAGCGCCTTGTATGAATATATCAGGGAAGAATGTCTGCTTCTTAAAGTTAAAGGCTTGTTTTTTGAATGTTCTATTGATGATGCTTCTGTAATAAAAGATGAAACTATACTCAAACAAAATAGCGCACGTCTGAAATTTTATGAGCGTTACGGTGTTTATCCAATTTTAAATAATGTGTATGCTTCTCCCGTAAATCCAGGTGATAAAGACCTTTATTATCTGTTGATGGATAAACTTGGGCAAAATTATCCTATAGAGCAAAAATTGGGGCATAAAATAGTTGGGGCTATTCTTGAGCGCAAGTATGGGGACTTAATCCCAAAATCACAGATAGCTGAAGTTGTGCGTTCTTTTAAAGATGAAGAGTTTGTGTGCCGCGCACCAAAATATATTAAAAAGCCGAGTATAGTTAAAGTGGCACTCAAAGATAGAGAAAAAATCACTCTAGTAGTCAATGAAGGGCATGATATCCACCATGTACAAGAGCTGGGTTATGTCGAAGCTCCCGTGCGCCTTCCTATCATACTGGAATCCTTGGAAAAAACAGGGCTTTTTTTAAGAGTTCAGCCAAAAAAAGCAAGCGATAAACTCCTTAAACAGGTGCACATGGGTGCTTATGTTGATTATCTTCGCCGTGCGTGCGAGGTTATAGAACCCGGAACATCTATTTATCCTATTGTTTTTCCAATCAGAAATTTGGCGCGGCCGCCAAAAGATATTGAGTTGCAAATCGGATATTATGCCTTAGATACATTTACTCCTCTTAATGAAAATGCTTATAAAGCAGCGCGTGGAGCAGTGGATTGTGCCGTGACAGCGGCAGACTCTGTTCTTAGCGGAGCACACATTGCCTATGCGCTGGTGAGACCGCCAGGGCATCATGCAGAGCGTAGAACCTTAGGCGGATTTTGCTATTTTAACTCCGCTGCAGTAGCGGCGCATCATTTAAGCGGCTTTGGAAAAGTGGCAGTTTTGGATGTGGATTTTCATCACGGAAACGGAACACAGGATATTTTTTATGAGAGAAGCGATGTCCTTACGATTTCTATTCACGGTGACCCGAAATTTGCATATCCGCACTTTGCAGGATTTAAAGATGAGCGTGGAGAAAAAGAGGGGGAAGGATTCAATATTAATTATCCTCTGCCAGAACATACGACTCCGGAACAGTATCGCCGTACGCTTATAAGCGCATTAAAACAAATAATTAAATTTAACCCTTTGTATCTTGTCATTTCGCTTGGGCTAGATACCGCAAAAGCAGATCCGACAGGAACATGGTCAAATGAGGCTGAGGACTTTAAAGCAATCGGCCGTCTTATCGGAGAACTTAAAATTCCTACGCTTGTGGTGCAAGAGGGCGGATACCGTACGCAAACGCTTGGAAAAAATGCCAGATATTTTTTTGAGGGTCTTTGGGGCGGATTTGCAGAAGAATAAATTTTGTTTCTTCATAAAAAGTTTTCATTTCGTGTATATATTGTCTCTGTTTTTATGATAATCTTGCACGTATGAATCCCTATATACAATTATTAAAATCAGAAGAGATTTTAAGAAAATTATCTTTTATACAACTTATCACTTACTTTGGTACCTGGTTTAGCAATATTGCCATTTATACACTTTTGCTGAATTTAAATGTTTCAGCCCAAGTGATTGCTTTTACGGCAGCTTTGCACTTTATAGCGGGGATTATTCAAGCCCCTTTTTCAGGCTCTGTCATCGACAGCGTAAAACCTAAGAACCTTATGTTGATTCTCATCACAATTGAAATTTTTTCAACCTTTTTTTTACTTTTTGTAAATGATATCTCCCATCTGTGGTTATTGTTTAGTTTAATTTTTATACGTATGGCGGCGGCTAGTTTTTATTTTACTACCGAAATGTCACTTTTGCCGAAGCTTCTTCATGGCGATAAATTACAAAAAGCAAATGAAATACATTCTATCATCTGGTCATTTTCGTACACAATAGGGATGGCTACAAGCGGATTTGTAGTGTATATGCTTGGTATAAAAATAGCCTTCATTCTTGATGCTTTGATGTTTGTCGCAGGTTTTTATTTATTGTATGGTTTAGAGATTAAAGTGGAGTTTATCAAGGGGCAGGAAAATTTATTTCAGATGATGCGAGATACTTTTAGATACTTGAAAAGATTTCCACATGCCATGCATTTGATGCTGATGCATGCTTTTGTAGGACTTACCGCTTTTGATGCTCTTGTCGCTTTGATGGTAGATAAATATTATGCTTCTCTGATGGCAACTTCTTTGGCACTTGGACTTATGCATGCATCAAGAGCCCTTGGTCTTGTGATAGGTCCCTTAATACTCGGTAACTGGATAAATAATAAAAGGTTAGTTTATCTTTTTATTTTTCAAGCATTTGCGATTTGGCTGTGGGCCATCATGATGAGTAATTTTTATCTTTCGATTTTTGCGAGTATCATCGTAGGATTTTTCACTACAACGCTTTGGTCCTATACCTACACTCTGCTTCAAAAAAATATTGAGCAAAAATATTACGGGAGAATCGTTGCTTATAATGATATGCTTTTTCTAACTTTTGCAACGTTTACCTCTTTGATAATAGGTGAATTGGCAAGCAGGAATTATTCTCTTGAGTTTATAACGGTTTTGCTGGGCTTGGGATTTATTATCGGTGCAATTTATTTTGCATGGATTTTAAAAACAAAAAATATTAAGGAAGCCTCATGATTTCTTATGCGCTTATCGGCGGGATACTTTTAAATATAGGTGCTTATCTGACTTTTAGAGGCAAGATTTATGAAGCTGTCATCGTCTATTTATTTGCAGATATCTGCTGGATAGTTATGGCATACGAGAGAGAGGATTTTTGGGGAGTTGTCTCCATCGTTATAGGGGTAAGCTTTGGTGTTTTAGCATTTATAAAGATGCGAAACGGGCAAATGAATAAATCACTCAACACAAAGGATAAAAATTAAATGGCATCAGGAATCTTTCTACTTTTAGATGATATTGCAATGCTTGCGGATGATGTTGCGGCGGCTAGTAAAATTGCTACGCAAAAAACAGCTGCCATTTTAGGTGACGACCTGGCGGTCAATGCGCAAAAGGCTACGGGATTTGAGCAATCGCGGGAGTTAGCGATTATTTGGGCCATTACTAAAGGTTCTTTAAAAAACAAAGCCATTATTTTGCCCGTAGCATTTGTTTTAAGCGCCTTTGCTCCTAGTGTTATTATTTATATTCTTATACTAGGTGCTTTGTATCTTATTTATGAGGGTGCTGAAAAAATTGAAGAGTTTTTATTTCACAAGCATCATCAGGAAAAAAACGAAGAGCTTTTAAATTCAACTCCAGAAACCATTTTAGAGATAGAGCAAAAAAAGATAAAATCAGCGGTATTTACAGACTTTATACTCTCCATAGAGATTGTAGTTATTGCCCTTGGCACGGTGATAAACGAGCCTTTTATTATTCAGGTTGTTTCTACGGTATTTGTGGCTCTCGTAGCTACTTTTGGGGTATATGGCTTGGTCGCGATGATTGTACGCATGGACAATGTCGGTTTTTGGCTCATTGAAAGAAACCACACAAAAAGCGGAAATGTATTACTTAGCGCAATGCCAAAACTTATAAAAACACTTGGAGCGGTAGGAACATTTGCCATGCTTTTAGTGGGAGGTTCAATACTGGCTCACCATATAGAGTTTTTTCATCATTATTTCATACCAATATTTCCGGTTATGCTCAATGAACTCCTTGTAGGATTTATACTAGGCGGCGTTATTATATTGGTAATGAAAATTTTTAAAAAAAAGACAGTGTGAAAAAAGCAAAAGAATTACTAACTCACTCAGCTTTCGCACCTAAATTCAAGTAATTCTTGAGTTGTGATCTGTCAACCCTATATCATACTCAGAATACAACATTCTAAGCAGCCGTTTCTCTAAGTAACATTTTTTCTTCATACTCAACCGGTGAGAGATTACCATTGGATGAGTTATCGAGGAGATGAGATACTGCGTGTTGTCGGTGTAAGTATTAAAAATGTATCGCGTGATGAATCGGACAAAAATATTGAGAACGTCAAACTAAGCATAGGCATAGCTCAAACGGGGCCGGATTAGTTTGTTGAAGCCGAAACTTTGATTCAGAGGGCAGATGAATTGATGTAAAGAACAAAAAAGAGTTCAAAACAGCCCAAAAAGAGAATGAGTAGGCAGTTATTTTAATGCGGTAATTTTTTTTAATATCTGCATAAAGTCTAACTGCTCACTCACTCCGCCTCTCTCATAAGCTTCTTTGGGCATGCCGTAGACAACGGCTGTTTTTTCACTCTCTCCCAAGGTGTAGGCGCCTGCCTGTTTGAGTTTGACCATTCCCTCGGCACCGTCATCACCGATGCCTGTCAAAAGAACCCCGATAAGATTGGAAGGTTCAAAGAGTTCCAAAGCGCTTAAAAACATCTCATCAACACTCGGCTGAAAAAAATGTTCTCCTTTGTCTTTGTTCTCTCTTATGACAATTTTGCCCGATACCTTTTTGGAAAATCCCATATGAACGCCGCCGCGGGCGATGTAGATATTTCTGGGCAAGAGTTCCATATTGTGGGCACTCTCTTGCACCTTGAGCATACTTGAACGGTTTACTCTTGCAGCAAAAGCTTTGGTAAATTGTGCGGGCATGTGTTGGACTATACAAACAGGATATTTGTAATCCGCAGGCAGGGCGGCGCAGATTTGTTCTATAAGTCCAGGACCTCCCGTTGAAGCCCCTATAAGAAGTACTTTGCTTATCTCTTTACTTGTAAGAGGAAGAGAGCTTTTTTCACTAATCCGAGGCTCATTTCTTACCCTTGTCGGAGCTCTTGAGAGTCTTCTTTTGAGACTTCTTGGCGAGATGGTGCTGAGGGATTTGACCTTTTCTAAGATATCTTCCTGATTTTCTTTTTTTCCGATGTTCATAGTTCCAGGTTTGGATATATAGTCAACAGCACCCAAATCAAGAGCATCCATTGTAGTGTTGGCATCTTCTGTGGTGAGTGAACTTACCATCAAAATAGGGGTGGGTTGTTTTTGCATGATCTGCTTGAGCGCTTCAAGGCCGTCCATGACGGGCATATTGATATCCATCGTTATGACATCATACTGAGTCGCCGTTGCTTTATTGACCGCTTCTTGGCCATTTTTTGCCGTCTCTATATCAAAATCCAGCATAGCAATGATCTCGCCCAGCTGTTTTCTCACTAAAGCGGAATCATCAACGATGAGAATTTTTTTGCTCATGCTTGGCCTTTTATGGAGAGGATTTCATCGATATCCATACAAAGCACCAGCCTTTTACCGTCCTCAAGATGTAAAACATTGGTAAAAAGAGAGTCGTTTTGTTCTCTGATTTCGTTTTTATGGATATTTAAAATATCACTGACACTCTCTACGATAAAACCTATTTTCGTCTCATTGATATTGCATATAATGATTTTGCAGCCCTCATGGATATTTTTCGGTATGTTTAATTTCTTATATAAAGAAAAAATAGTGATAATTTGTCCTCTGATATTGATAATGCCGTCAATAAATTTGTTTGTATAAGCTATCTCTGTGGGCTTAACTATGTCGATAATCTCGGCTACATTCTCAATTTTGAATGCATACTCTTTGTTTGCCAGCTCAAAGATAATGACCTCCAAAGCGATGTCCGCAGATTTGTCCATTGCGTATATGGAAGCTTTGGCATCTATAAACTTCCTATTTTTAGCAAAGAGTTTGTCTAAAACCGTTGCGTCAAAAAATGAGATGAGATTTTTTCCGTCATGGATGACTCCGCTAATCTTTTCGTCTTCAAAATTCTCTGACATATACTCTATATTTTTGGCCAGAATGTTTTTGATATCTATTATGCCATCAACTAAAAGACCTATGGTCTTATCCCCGTGGGAGACGATTAGGATGCGGTTTTTATAGCTGAGTGTATGTTCAAAACCGTAATAAGTCTGTAAATCAAGAACGGTGATAAGCTCATTTCTGAGATTGATCAGCCCCAAAATTTCAGAAGAACTTCCTGTTATTTCTGTAAAAGAAACATCCGCCATAATGATTTCGCGCAAATAGTCAATATTGAGGGCGAATCTTTCATTGGCCATTGCAAAGATTAAAAATCTGCTGCTCTTTTCTTCGAGAGATATTTTTGTCTCGGACTTTCCTTTTTTTATCTCTTTGGACGTAATGGCGACCTTTTTGATTTTTGAGAGTAAAAAATCCAGAGATACAATTTGTATTAGGGAATCTTCGTATTTGTAAACGGCGAGAAGTTCATCGTTGTTGTCGAGATACTCCGTATCTTTTTGATTGACTTCGACTATATTATCGACTTGATTAACCAAAAACGCATGCGAGGCATAGACACCGTTAAAGCTCACCAATCTGCTTGAAGGAGCGTCATATTCGACCGCATTCATATCCAGCAAAAGATTCATATCAACAATGCTTACTATATTTCCGCCCACAGAACAGAGTCCCCGAACACCAAAAGGTCTCAGAGGAAGGGGCATAAGAGCGGGCACTCTGGAAACCTGATTGATGAATTGGGTTGATATGCCGTAGCTCTGGGCGCCGTTGTTAATGATTATAATCTCCTGGATCTGCATAGTTTAGCCTTGTTGGAGTTCGTCTGCCATAACCGCGAGCTCTTCCACGCCGCTGCTGATGTGAGAAACCGTCTCGATTATCAGTTCGCTTGCTTTGCGGGATTCCATTGCGTTTCTCGCACTCAGTTCTATGGCTTTTTGAATCTCGTTGATTCCAATCATGACCTGATTCATGCCTTCTAGATTTTGGTTATTTATGGTTTTGAGACCCGTATATCTGTCGAGCAGGTCAACGAGCATATCTATGATTTTGGTGATGTCGTTGATGAGTGTATTTATGCTTTTTTGCTCATGTCCCTGAGAAGTTAAGAGATTGTTCCAGTCCGTTTTGACTGTGTCTATTTCCGAGTTCATGGACTCTACGATATCATTGATTTTTTCCGTATTGGATTCAGAATCTTTGGCCAAGTTTCGAATGTCAGAACTTACGACGGCAAAGCCTTTCCCGAAATCTCCCGCACGCGCCGCTTCGATTGAGCCGCTGATTGCGAGCATATTGAGTTGAACGATGGACTTTGAGATATTGCCCACCGTTTTGTCAACATTTTTTGTCTCTTTGACGATGACGTTGAGTTCCGATGCCGCGCCGTTGCCTTTAGAGATAGACTCGCTAAAAGAGTCGCGAATCTCCGCGACGCTGTTTTTCACGATGTTAAAAGAGACTTTGAGCAGGTCAAAATTTCGGCGGGCTATTTCTATGAGCTTGTCTATGTCTTTTGCGGTTTCTGTGCCCGTGACTATCATCTCTTTGTTGTTGAGGGCGCTTTTATTTGTCGCATGTGAGGATGTTTCAATCTGATTGAGCGCGTTTGTGACATCTTCGAGCGCAGCTTGGATATCTTCCATGGAACCGCTGATAGTATCTGCCGAGAGGGCAATGTCTTCGGCTGATTTTATGCTGTCGGTTGAGTATTTGAGCTCTTCTGCCAAAGAGGAAAGTTCTTTGATGTCGTCTTCTGTTTGGGCGAGGGCATCAGACTGAACTTCTATGCCGTTGAGTGTTTTTTCGACAGACTGCGCGATTTCAATGGAGGCTTTGGCGATGTCTTTGGAACCGACGTTGATTTTTTCGACAAAATCCCCAAGTTTTTTTGTGTACGTATTAACGCTTCTTGCCGCTTCAACGGAGTAGACGGCTATTTTTGTCAGCTCTTCCATCTTTAGACTCAGTGCATTGCCCTTGCTCCCGTTACCTGAGATGATGCTGGTAGTCGCGCCGATACTTTTGATGATGTTGTCTATGCTTCCTTGTATTTTGTTTACAAGTTCAGAGATAAACTCTGCGTTTTTCTCACTCTCTCCTGCAAGAGCTCGTGTCTCATCCGCTACTACCGCAAAGCCTTTGCCGTGCTCTTTGGCACGGCTTGCTTCTATGGCTGCATTTAAGGCAAGAAGATTTGTCTGATCGGCAATTTTTGCGATGAAACCGACGGCATCGCCGATGTTTTGCGAAGATACTTTGAGCTCTTCACTTTTTGTAGAAGAGGCTTGTGCGACGCTGACCGCCATGTCCATTCTTGAAACGGAATCGTTGATCTTGCCGACGGAGGACATGATGTTTTCACCCGCAGTCAAAGTTGAGGAGATTACGGTATCTATACTCGCGTTCATTCTTGTAATATTGGAACTGATGCTGTTGACGTTCAAAAGCGCTTGCTCGCTCGCTCCGCTGTTTTCCTCGGCAGCCGTGGCGATTTGCTCCATGGATGATTTTAACTCTTCAATGGCACTGACGCTCTCTTGTGCGTTTTCAAGGATTGTCATAGCGACGCCGGCTATGCTTTCACTGATTTGCTGTTGTTTTGCTAAGGTCCGTTGTCTGCGTTTGTCCCCGCTTGATGCTACCGTCGGTGCAGATATTGCTGGAGTGTTTTTATTGATTAATGGCATGATATATTCCTTTTAACACTAAACTAATGTTGCATAAAGCTGTTGGGCTTTTTTAATATCTTCTCGCGAAGGCTTGACCCTGATAGAGACATATTTTGTCTTTCCATTTTTATCGACTGAGCGCAGAACGGTTGCATACACCCAGTAAAAACCTCCGCCTTTACGGGAATTTTTTACATAACCCGTCCAAAATCCTTTTTGCCTGACATCGTCCCAAAGCGATTTGAAAGCCGCGCGCGGCATATCCGGATGGCGCACGACATTGTGCGGCTGGCCGATGAGTTCATCCTCTCTGAGGTTGGCTATTTTTAAAAAAGAGTCGCTTGCATATTCGACTATTCCCTTTTCATCCGTCTCAGACAGCAGGTATAAATCGTCAAAAAGGACCTCACCGTCTTCTAAAAATGTCAGTCCCTCTGTACTGATATTGTTGTTACTCTTTGTCATTTTCAAGCCTCCGTAAATTTAAGTTGTTTGTATTCATCACTCTGCGTTTGTTCAGGCTATTGCCGCTTATTGCTTTACCCATACATCTCAGCCCCCTGAAATCTTTCCAAGAGTTCTTCGACGCATCTTTTATAGTCTTGCAGGCCTCTGGAACGTTTTTCATCTAAAATGATGGGTATTCCTGACTCAAACTGTTGCGAGAGTTTGATATCTATGCCGATTGGAGAGAGCATTTTTGCTTCGCCAAAGGATTTCTTCACTTTTTCAACGCACTCTTTATGTTCAGGGATATGCGGGTTATACATCACGGGAAGAATGTAAACTTCAGCCACTTTGCGTTCTAAAAGTGTAGCACTCTGATAGAGGGCGCGAAGCATTTGACCGACCGCTACGACTCCCAAATGATGCGGCACAAAAGGGATGACGACGCTATCAGCCACTTCCAAAGAGTTTTTGAGCAGCGCATCAAAAGTCGGCGGTGTATCTATGACGCAGTAGTCAAAAAACTCAGTGATACTTTCCATCTTAAATCTGTTTTTTAAGACACCTCTGAGATCAGCGTACTCATACACATCAAAAAAGACAAGCGCAGGCGAGAGTGTGAGATTTTTATGAACCGTTGGTATAAAAGTCTCACTCAACGTTTTTCCGCTAAAAATGGAGTGCACGCCAAGCTCTTCGCTCAAATCGCAACCAACACCTATAGAGGCATGACCCTGCGTGTCAAAATCCAAAAGCAATACCGAGCTGTGTTTTGCTAAACCGCTGGCTATATTGACAGCCGTAGTGGTTTTGGCAGAGCCGCCCTTGCGGTTGCTAATTACAATAGTTTTCACTTGTATCAAACCCTTTTAAAACTTTTGCGTATATTTTTGTCTCATCGCCGAACTCATAACGGCAGTCATAATTTTTTTTGTATGCGAGAATGAGTTGTAAAACCGCGAGATGGATATCCTCGCACTCTGTAAAATTAAAGGTCAGTGGAGCAGGAGCTTTTTCTTGCAAAAAATCTCTCAATGCTACAAGTTCATCTTCGTAAATAATCGCAGTAAAGATGCTTATATTCTCTGTATACTCAATTGCCATGGAGTTCTCCTTTGGAAGCTATGTTTATATTTTTAATGATGTTGACCAAGTTGCCTCCGACATCTAAAACCCCATAGAGCTGAAGTTCTTTGCTGTCGTTTTCATCTGAGCGCATAATCTGTTCTTCCTCGGCGTGCACTATATCTTCTATGGCATCCACTTTGATGGCAAATCGTGCACTCTCCTGCCGGTAGATAATCATCTTTTGCAAAGAATTCGCGGCTGTTTCAAGTTTTTCTATACAGAGGTTTATCTCTTGAATCATTTGATGAAAAACCTTTTGTATCTCTAAGTTAAAAAGCTCTAGCGCCGCGTTTGCATCGCTTTTAGAGAGCTCTAGTGCATCACTCGCCAAGGCATACAAACGTCTAAAATCTTCAAGAAGATTCTTGAGGATTTTAGAGAGCCCTTCATCGTAAGAGTTAAAGTTTTTGAGCCATATGCCAAGTTCGCATTTGTGCGGGTTAAGCGCTCTGTTAAAAGCCGCCCCGCGCTCCAGAGAATCTTTGAGTGTATCCATAAAATGCCGATACTCTGTCTGTTGTTTTATAAAAAAGTCGCGCAGTTGCATCTCGTAAGCTCGAAGGCCTATAAGTTTGCGAAAACTGACGACTTTGATAATGTTGTTTTCATAGTTAAACATACCGTCTATTATTTCAGGGGCATTAGGCACAGTCGTGAGTTGCGTCGCTTGAATAATTCTTTGTATATTTTCTATCTCAAGAGCGTAACGGCTGCCGGCAACTTGAAAAACAATTAAATCCATAACAGTACCTCCTTTATGCTATTTTGATATCTTGTTTGAGCTTTTGGGAGATCCTAAGCAGCCCAAGCGGATCAAGCGCCATAATTATCTCTCCATTACCTAAAAGCGCCGTTCCCGTAAAGATTGGATGGTGCTCAAAAATACCTGAAAGAGGTTTTTGTACTACATCTAATTGGCCTATAAATTTATTGACGACAAGCGCTAAAAGATTGTTTTTTATATTGAGGATGACTATTGAAAGCTGCTCATTTTTGCTGCTCTGCTCATTAAACATAGACTTGATGAAGAGCAGAGGAATAACATCGCCTCTGATATATACAAAAGGTTCATTATGCATATATTTGATCTCTTCTCTTTCGAGTTTTACGGTCTCAGAGACGCTATCCATAGGGATACCGTAATTGATGCCGTTCATTTGAATGTGCAAGAGCGAAGTGACTGCCAGAGAAACAGGGATGGAGAGGGTAATGGTCGTTCCCATATTTTTTCTTGTTTTGATTTTTATATTGCCGCCAAAACCTTCAATGGATTTTTTAACGACATCCATACCCACGCCGCGGCCGCTAAACTCGCTGATGGTATCGACCGTCGAGAGTCCCGGCAAAAGAACGAGCTCAGCCATCTCATCTTCGCTCAGAGCGTCTATCTGCTCATGTGTCAGCAAGCCTTTTGTGAGGACTTTGTTTGCAAGTTTTTCAACATCGATGCCGGCACCATCATCAATAATCTCTATAACGATTCTATCCGACTCCGCATAGGCCTGCAGCTTTACTGTTCCCATAGGATTTTTGCCTTTTTTCTCCCTTGCATCAGGCGTTTCGATGCCATGGTCAAGCGAGTTTCTCATGATGTGTATCATAGGATCTGCGAGCATCTCTATCATGTTTTTGTCGAGTTTGGTGTCGCCGCCCTCCATCTCAAGATTCACTTTTTTTTCAAGCTTTTTGGAGATGTCACGGACAAGTTTTGGGTATCTGTCAAAAACATAGGAGATAGGGAGCATACGCATACTCATGATAAGGTCCTGAAGCTGCTCGGATAGACGGTTGATAAAGATGTACTTCTCCATAATCTCGCGTTTTATTATCTCATGGCTCATGTTGTTCACATTATCGGCAAGATAAGGCAGAGAGTTTTTGGCGACTAAAAGTTCCCCGACTACATTCATAAGCGAGTCAATGGATTTCTGTTCGATTTTTACCGTTTTGCCTACGACGGATTTTGCGGCATCCTCTTTTTTGGTCTGCTCTTTTACGCTTGGGAATTCTTGGGAGAGCACCTCCTTGACTTCTTCTTTACTATCCTCTTTTGTCTCTTTTTGCGTTTGTGTTATTGCAATGTTTTGTTGCGCTTGAGACGAGAGCTGCAGATAAGACTCTAAAAACGCAGAGAGCTTATCTTTGGAGCTAATATTTTCAGGTATTTGAGGGATGAATTTTCGTATCTTTTGCATGACATGCAGGGTTCTTTTAAAGCCTTCATCATCAATATGTTTGAGCGATTTATATTGTTGATGAAGCATATCTTCCAAAGCGCCAAGAAAAGCTGCATCCATTTTCATCGGAGGCTCTTGCTCATGTAGATTCTGGGCTTGCGCATCATGAGCGGTATCTTCTTGGAAAACTTCTTCGTAAGTGTAGAGTTCGCCCTTGTAAAGCTCGGCAAAGAAAGGTGCCAGCTTCGAGGTGTCGCGCCCATCAATGAGCCCTGCAATATCTAAAAATCTTTGAAGCTGGGCGTATTGGAGCGTCTCTTTGCCGATGAGTTCGAGAGATTTTTCAACCTTGGCGACCATCGCAGCAATGTCATTTGTTTTGCCAAGGGCAGAGAGCTCTTTTAGGAGTTCTAGTTTGTGATGGCCCTCACCGACACTTAGAGAGAGGAGGGCGGCAACATCAAGAGGCAAAAATTGGAGTTCGTCTATAAAGTTAAAGAGTGAATCTTCTATCTCTTCATAAGTCGCATAGACATAGGCAACTATACGCACTCGCAGCAGTAAGCCTTCTTCATCTTCTGTGCCGCTTAAAACCGATTTGGCATTCTCATCGCTCATGCAGCTATAAATGCCCAAAACCTTGTCACAGAGTAAAGAGAGGGCATAGAGAGGGTCGTTTCCATAAACCATGCATGATTCGTCTATGTCGAAAAGGATGGCGTAGAGATGCTCATGAGAGCAAAACTCCTCATCAATCGGAGGGTTTTTAAACAAGATTTTTTGCGTTTGCACGCCTCTTAAAAAAGAGAGAGGGATATTGATGAGGTTTTGTACATCAGAGACTTCGGTAAAAGGAAGACTCCATGCTGTTTTGCATTCGAGTGTTTTGCCCATTTCATCATTGAGATTTTTTATGAGTCTCTCTACAGTCTCTTCATCGGCTACTACTATTTCTCCGCTCTCTTCGGCTGCTTCAACAAGGTTCATGACTTCATCAAAAGCATCATAGAGAACCTCTCTCATGCTCTCTTTAAACTCTATTTGTCCTGATCTGAGCATATCCAGCAGATCTTCGGCATGGTGCGTGATCTCTTTGAGAGATTCAAATCCGACGATGCCGCTTCCGCCTTTTAGCGTATGTGCAGCACGAAAAATAGAGTTGAGCAGTTCGGGGTCGCTTGAACCTATCTTATCGATGTTTTGCTCTATAAACGCTAAGTTTTCCCTCGCCTCTTGCAGAAACTGATCTAATAATGAGTCCATACTCTCTCCCCTTAACTTAGAAGCAGAAGCGTAGCGTATGCTTGGAGCTTCTCTGGTTTAATTGGTTTGGTTTCAAAAAAATTCGCACCGGTTTTGTAGGATGAAATTTTATCTTCCTCGCTTCCTTGTGTTGTTACCATAACAATGGGAACAAGCTTGTTCTGAGGCTGTTTTCGGAGGTTTACAATGAGAGAGTAGCCATCCATAACGGGCATATTGACATCAATCACATAGAGGTCAACAGTGAATTCGAGACTTTTCTCTAAGGCTTCCATCCCATTGGCAGCTTCTAAAACATTGAACTCCATCGCTCTGAGTATGGAGCTGTGATAATTTCTTACTGTTTTTGAATCATCAACGACCATAACACTCTTCATAAGAGACCTCCTAAAAGATTAAAATTTTATCTTGCCTATGCAGGCAGTCGCAATACTCTGGCAATAGCCTGTTTAAGCTGAGTCGGGCTAAAGGGTTTGACTATCCAGCCTGTGAGACCCAGTGCTTTTCCTTGTTGTTTGAGCTCGTCTCTTGCTTCTGTTGTGAGCATCAGACACGGGGTTCTTTTTGTAGCAGGATTTGCTCTAAACTCTTGTAAAAACTCAAAACCGTTCATAACAGGCATATTGAGATCCGTAATGACCAAATCCGGAATCATCCCCGCTTGAATGTCGGCTAAAGCGACCTGAGCTTCCGTGTACTGTTTGACATCAATCGGCATTGAGGCCGTAGCCATTCTTGTTGAGGCCAAGGCGGTTTCACTGTCATCTATAAATATTACTAAAGGCATTTTTTTATTTCTCCTATTTTTGATAAATTAAAGTCGAGTCTATTTTTTTTGCGTTAAAAACCGAAACGATACGACTCATATATTCGGCATGTCCCAAAAAGATATAGCCACCTGTATTGAGCATATCATAAAAGGTCATGGCAACTTTTTTTCGGGATGCGTCATCAAAATATATGAGCATATTTCTTGAAAAGATGACATCGAACTTCCCTAGTTTTCTCATTTGGACACTATCAAAAACGTTGACGATTTTAAAATCGACGGTTCCGTGCAAATCTTCTATTAGCTCATATCCCAAGGTGTTTTTTTTAAACCATTTCATCAAAATATTTTTTGGAATGGCATGCACCGATCTTTCGTTGTAGAGGGCTCTTTTGCCTTTTTCTATCACCGTGGAATTAATGTCGATACCCACTACTTCGATGTCTCGTTTCGCAACAACTTGAGCTTCTTCTAGTATGTGCAATACGATGGAGTAGGCCTCTTCTCCGCTAGAGCAGGGTGAAGATAAAATTCTTATAGGTCTTGAGCTTTGCATAGTTTCGTGAAGTTCGGGTATAACTTTGTTGGCTAAAACTTCAAACTGGTCATTTTCTCTAAAAAAGTAGGTTTCGTTGATGGTCATGGCGTTCATGAGATTCTGAAATTCTCTCCCCTCTTTGTCATCAAAACGCAGCTTGTAAAAATATTTTCTAAAACTGTCGTAACCAAAATTTTTTGCATGAGCGTCGATGTATTTTGCCAGTTTTTTAAAATGTTTGTCTTCGGCAAGAAAAATCCCGCTCTTTCTGTAAATAAATTCGCTTACTTTGGAAAAATTTTCATTTGATAAAAGATGAGACATCTTATTTAGCCTTTAATCGAGTCAATGGCTTGCTGGAGTGCAAACTCTGCATAGACATCGCCGGAAAATCTTTTTTTCAAGGATTCCAAAAGAGGAATATCCTCCAGCTCTCCAATCTCTCTTAAGTAATCAACAGCCGTCATGGAGACATTGAGGTTTTCTTCTTTTTGCAAAAGCTGGGTCAACATCTTTCTGGATTCGGGGAAATTAACATCGCCCAAAATATTGATGGCGTATATTCTCAAGTTCGAATCGTTTCCTTTGAGAAAAGTGAATAAATGCTCTTTCATGGCAGTGCCAAAATAACTCAGTGTAGACATAGCAAGGTTCCTGATGTACGCATTTTTCAATTTTAGTAAATTCATAAGTGCTTCTATGGGCACATCTTGCGGATCTGCATTTGAGATTGTAGTTGCTATAACCGTAGAGATCTCTTTGTTAGTGGTTTCGTTTGCGAGAGCGCTGATAAGGAAGTCCATGCCTCCTTTAAATTTGGCGATATTGCAGATGGCGTAAGATTTTTTTTCAAACTCTGTATTTGAGTTAAAAAAATCTATAGCCTCTTCGAGCGTCGAAAAAATCGGATACGCTTCGAGCGTCTGTTTTGTATGTGTTTTTAATATTGCCATAACTCTTTCCTTCTCAATAACCTTGGTTTAAAAAAACTCTATTTCACCCTCTTCAAACTCTTGCGGGACAAACATGGAGATGATTTGCAAAATGCTTAAAGTGGTCGGTTCATGAATATGGTGTGCGTTTTTCATGGCAATGTTTTCAACACTAAAGCGCTGAATATAACGGTCCATATCTATGCTCACCGCGTCAAAAAGCTTGAGCATGTCATCGCCGTTCTCAGCCAAAACCTCCATAAACTGAGCTGGATGCTCATGCAATGCTGCTGAGAGTTCTTGCATACTGAGTGCGAGCGAGTCGAGATAAGGTGAATAGCGCAGGAGAATAGAGCCTGTTTTGGCAAATATTTTGGCCACATCTGCAATTTTTGTCATGTCAGAGTCGATGATTGCCTGCGAGAGCAGCTCCGGTACTTCCGCAAAATACTCCATCATGTCATCTGCGTCATCAGACATAAAGAGAACCTTTGTAACGCCGTCATCCGTATCTTTGGCGAAATATTCTTGAAGAACTTCATTTTTAACCGGGGTTTTTATTTGAGGGACGAACTCTGTTTTGGAAGTGCCGGCTGAGCATACGACAGGTGCTTTTTGGGCGCTGATTTTTTTGTTTTTTGCTTTGTTGGGGCAGGTGACTTCTATATACTCTCTGATGACACCCGCAAAGTTTAATTCAAACAACTCTATAGTTATCTGATACGTTTCATCCGAGTGTTTGATGCCGAGTTCAAGAAGAATATCGACAATCGTATTGCGCATTCCGGAGCATATATGAAAGACTTCATCAAGCTTGATGCCGCGTCTTTGAAAGAAGTGAAGCATGACGGATATGACAGGACATTGCCCAGGAGCGTTTTTGCTACGCAAAACGCTAATAAAATAATCTAGAACACGCGAGCCAAAGTGGGTAATAAAAAAATCAGGGTGTATATCTCTTTGGAGCAAAAGAGATTGAACAAGTTCTTTCTCTTTCCAACTATCAAGTATTAAGGAGTGTTGATGTTCTAAGATATTTGCCAGTATTTCTTTTTGACTATTGCCCATTTACTTCACCGCCATATAATTTTTCGGAGTTTCATTATATCACAAAATAATCACAATGCAAGCAAAAAATTGTAATCAAAATATAAGAAAAAGTTTTATATGCCCGCCACTGCAAAGAATTGCAACAGATAAATAAAGCGTTGTATTGCACATAGAGAGTTATTGCTTTTTAGGTTTACTTGCTTTTTTTACTTTTTGTGTACGGTGGCGCGGTTTCTTCTTTTTGTCCTTAGGCGCTTGCGGTGTTTCATCAGCTGCTGTGAGAGGTGTAGGTAGGAACTCTTTGATTTCTTCTTGAGGAATATCGAGCTTCATTTTTATCTCTATAATGTTGAGTGTTCCCTGTTCGTCCGGACTTACAAGAGAGATAACTTCTCCTATTTCGTCCACATAAGCAAGACGGGTAAAATAGTCATCGGCTTGGATTGGAAGGTCATAACTTATGATTTGCTGTATATTGCTTAAAAGAAGCGATTGTAAAATCTTGTCCGTAGTGATAAGTATGTTTATCTCAGAAGTATTGAAAGCTACTCGCGTTGCTTCGTATTCTAAGGCTCTATGGTTTCCGTGTATGGCGAAAGCTTGTATCTCTTTTGTTTGAAGGTATGTACGAAGTGCATCGGCTTTACGCTTGCTTTTTGTGATAATTACAGTTTGTTGCGGGTCACTTTTTTTAATAATCTGTTCAAGCATAGCGGCTTTGTCGTGCTGTGCTACAAGATGAACTATTTGCTTTGTACGACTTCCGACACTTACATAATCGTAATATTTTTTTTTGATAGCTTGATGGGTCTGTTTGGACATATTGTTTGATTCCTTGTGGAGTGAGGACGGATTATAGCTAAGCGCAGATAAAAGGATGGTTGGCATGTGGAAATAATTATACTTTAACAAGCCAATTATCAAGCATCATTGGCTACCATACGAAAAAATAACAATACTAAAAAGTTTAATAATGAAAAATATGATTTACAAATCAAAAGAGGGCGATTTGGACCTCACTCAAATTACCAGACTGTATCCGGCTGTCATAGTAGATATGCAAGGAGAAGTTGCCGAAATGAGTCTGGAATGGGTGGAGCTTTACGGCGATAAGGTGAAGCTTGTTTCTTATATTCTCGTTTTTGACTTTACCCCTTTGAATGAAGAGGTGAAGAAAAAAATTACACTTTCTTATGAAACGAAAGAGGAGCTTATCCAAACAATGGCAGAGGTAGCACAATTTTTTCAAGATTGATTTCCCGCGACACAAAAAAAGTGTTTCAACTTGCCATCCCCGCTGCGTTAAAACATCTCGTAGATATTCTTCAAATTCTCATCGATATGATAATGGTCGGTATGGTGAGCATTTATGCGCTTGCAGCGGTTGGCATGAGTATGCAGTTTATGATGATTATTAATGTTTTGATGACACTTTATGTGGTTGGCGGGAATGCGCTTATCTCCAGATTTATCGGTCAAAGAAGAAAAAAAAGAGCATCTGCTCTGCTGTTTTCGCTTGGAATTTTTGCAGTTGTTTTGTCTGTATTTGTAAGTATTGGCGGGTATTACGGAAGCGAATTTATCTACAGCATGATGGGCGCAGAACCTGAGGTGGTGCATCAAGGTTCACTTTATTTCAAAATTCTGGCATGTGCAATTGTGGTTATTTTTATTGACACACTTCTTTACAATGCGCTCTCCGCCGCGGGCGATACAAAAAATTCACTTTACATCAAACTGTTTTCCGCGGCGCTCAATGCTTTTTTAAACTATGTTTTTATCTTTGGTCATTACGGTTTTGAAGCGATGGGGATTGAAGGGGCAGCGTATGCAACAGTGATTGCCTATACATTTAATATCGCGGCCTATTCGGTTCTTTTAAAACTTCCACATGCCAAGCTTAGTTTCATCCCCGTTATACGTGTGAAAGATATGATAAGAGCTTGGCATGTGGGATGGAGCGCTGCCCTTGATAGAGGAATTTCCAGTCTCTCATTTTTGGTTTTTGTAGCCATTATTGCAGCGTACGGAACGGCAGAGCTGGCAGGGTATCAAGTGGGTCTTCGAATAGAAGGAATCGCTTTTATGCCGGGTTTTGGTTTTGCAATAGCGGCTATGGCTTTGGTCGGTCAAAATCTGGGAGCAAATGATAAAGAAAAAGCTTATGCTATGGGTGTTATCAGCGGAAGAATCGCTTATGTTTTTATGGGCAGTGTCGGTGTTTTTCTTATACTGTTTCCGGAATTTTTAGTCAGCTTTTTCACAAAAGACAGCGAAACTATTAAAGTTGCTTCGCTGTATCTGATACTTGTAGGTTTGGCCCAAATCCCATTAGCCATTGTTTTTGTTTATTCGGCAGCTTTAAGAGGGGCAGGAGCAACTAAAATAACACTCAAGGTCAATGTTTTGTCTTTATGGTTCTTGAGAGTTATCCCCTCCTACATTGCTTACAAGTCAGGCTTTGGCATCATTTCTATTTTTATAATTATGAATATAGAAACTCTCCTCAAAGGTCTGATTTTTTATTATATTTATCAAAAAAAAGAGTGGCTGGAAACAAAGATTTAGTTGAAAATGATATAATACAGCGCTTTTTATGAAAAAACTAAAATACGATTGAGAATCTATGAATATACCTAACAAAACGAAGCGTAACACATTAATTCTTACCACTCTTGTCCTTATCGTGTCGTGGGTTGTGGGGTATATGTTTTTGGGATATCAATTTAAACATGCAGTGGACGAGCAGTTTATAGCATTATCTGCGAATACGGAAAAACTTTTTAATTTAAATTTGGAAAATCAAAAAAAAGGATTTGAATTTAAGCTCAACAATATCATCTCTGCGCCTGATTTATCAAAAGCGGTTGCCAATCGTGATTACAAAGAATTAAAATCTATCGTCTCTGTGTACTATGAACGATTAAAATCGGTCAATAACAATATTAAAATTCTTACCTTTCGCTCATCCGATGGAGTCACTCTTTACCGTGCACATAAGCCTGAATTCTACGGTGATAAAGTGGATGAAAAAAGAAAACTTATCATGGATACCAACAGGCAGCAAAGCTCTTTTAGTGGATTTGAAGTGGGTAAACTTGAGATGACGTATCGTATTACAAAACCGATTTTTTACAAAAATAAATATGTCGGAAATGTTGAACTCGGAATGGATCCTACAAGTTACATAAAAGACTTTAATTCAATTTTTAAAATTGATATCGGCGTCGCAATAGATAAAGCACTTGTGAGTATCATGTTAGATTCCTCTGTTGTTTCCATTAATCAAAATTATGTCCTTTTATCCGGAAGTGAAAAATTAAAAGAGTATTTCACAACAGATAAGGATGCGATGTCCGACTTGTTTAAAGTGAAGATGGATATTCCTTTGAAAAATCATCTCTCTGAGACTTTGGGTTATTTGGTTGTAGGATTTGATGCATCAGAAGTAGTGCAAAGAGATAAAGATTTTATGATTAATTTATTTTTTATGATTGCTTTGCTAATTTTACTCTTAGGAATTATTCTTCATCAGGGTTTTGAGCGAATTTTGAAACAGTTCAGCGAAGAGGTTTATACAGACCATTTAACCGGATTGAAAAACAGACAAGCGCTCAACATGCGAATCTATACTCCTAAAACGCATACGCTCATCTTAAGTAACATTAAAGAATTTAGTCTTTTGAATGAACTCTACGGGATAGATGTAGGGAACCAAATTCTTATAGAAACAGGAAAAGCTTTTGAAAAGTTTGCGCTTGAGCATAAACTTGATATTTTTCGCATATCCTCGGATGAGTATGTTTTACTGAAGGAAAATGATATTTATGATGTCAATTATTTTAATGAACTTATTCAGAATTTGCACCGTTCAATAAACTCGCTTGAGATATGGATTGAAGGTTTAGACCATGCTATTTCTATTGAAATATATTCAGGTTTGTCTTTTGATCATTCCCATGTACTCGAAGAATCCCAAATGGCACTTAAAAAAGCCAAAGAGAGAGGTGTTCCGTATTTAGCATATTCTGAACATGTGGACACGAAAAAACGTTCAGGTTCAATCATACAAGTCAAACGTACAATTCGCCATGCACTTGAGCATAATAATGTTGTTCCGTACTTTCAGCCTATTATGGACAGAAGCGGAAAAATTGTAAAATATGAGGCTTTGATTCGGATTGTTGAATTTGAAAATGGTATAAAAAAAGTTCTGACACCGGATGTTTTTTTAGAAACTTCCATGAAAAGCGGTCTTTATTTCAATATAGAAAAAATAATGATTGAGCGGAGCTTATCGTATTTTCTTAAAAAAAAGGAACAGATTTCTATCAACCTTCTTCCGAATGACCTTTTTAATCCTTTTATTATGGATACATTGCTGAGTCAAATTAAAAAATATGACGCAGCCAAAAGAATAATCGTAGAGATTACGGAACAAGAGGGTGTTGAAGATTTTGAGAGAACCGTAAAGATGATTAAAATGCTGAAAAATCTGGGTGTAATGATTGCCATTGATGACTTTGGCAGCGGTTATGCGAACTATATGAATATTTTGAAGATGGAACCTGATTATATTAAAATTGACGGTTCATTGATAAAAAATATTTTAACCGACAGCAATTCAAGAATTTTGGTTACAAGCATTATCAAATTTGCCAAAGAATTAAATATAAAAATAATAGCCGAATTTGTCGAGAATATAGAAATTTTTGAAATACTTAAAGAGTACGGCGTGGATGAATTTCAAGGATACTATTTTAGTCGTCCTCTTGATCTTTTAAATCAATAATATAGTGATGGGAAAATGGATGAACGTACAAGAATATAAAACAGCAGTTGCGCAGTTAAATCTGTATTCATACCACTACTACGTAATGGATAACCCGCTTACGACGGATGAGGTGTATGACAAACTTTATCATGAAGTCTTAGAGTATGAACATAATCATAAAAATGAAATCTTAAAAAATTCTCCAACGCAAAGAGTGGGAGAATTTATAAGCGAAGGTTTTGCCAAAGCCTCACATCTTTCGCGCATGTGGAGTTTAGAAGACATATTTGACGCGGATGGCTTGCAAAAATGGCTTACTAAAACATATAAATTAGATAAAAATATTTCTTTTTACTGTGAACCGAAATTTGACGGGGCAAGCTTAAATCTCATATATAAAAACGGAGAGTTAACTCAAGGCATCACCAGAGGCGATGGAGAGGTTGGCGAACTTATTACCCAAAATGTCAAAACAATTCGTTCTGTTCCTTTAAGCATAGAGCATAAGCAAACCATAGAAATTCGCGGTGAGGTTGTTATCTTTAAAGATGAATTTGAGAAGATAAATAAGAAAAGACTCAAAGAGGGTGAAGCGGTTTTTGCCAATCCTAGAAATGCGGCAGCGGGCAGTTTAAGACAGCTGGATTCTTCTGTAACAGCTTCAAGAAATTTGGTATTTTTACCTTATGGAATAGGAATCAATGCCTTAGAATATAAGTTGCTCAGTGAGGCCATGGAATATATTTATTCTCTAGGATTCAGACGTCCTCCAAACAGTTCCACATGCCAAGATTTCGAGCAGATAGAAGCCATTTACGAGGTTATGAAAAGAGACAGAGACGGCTACTCCATGATGCTAGATGGGATGGTAATTAAGGTCAATGAAATATCCGCGCAGATAGATATGGGCTACACGGTTAAAAATCCCCGTTTTAGCGTTGCTTACAAATTTCCCGCAGTGGAGAAAATAACAACTGTAAAAAATATCGTACTTCAAGTGGGCAGAAGCGGTGTTGTAACTCCCGTTGCCCTCGTTGAACCGACGGACATTGACGGTGTTGTCGTGGAGCGCGCCACCTTGCATAATTTTGATGAGATAGACAGAAAAGATATTCGATTAAATGACAAGGTTATTATTTTAAGAAGCGGCGATGTTATCCCTAAAATCATCAAAGTATTAACACACGAAAGAGACGCAACACAGGTGCCCTTTACAAGACCGACGCACTGTCCCGTTTGTTCAAGCGAGCTTCTGGATGAGGGTGTGCTTTTAAAATGTCAAAATCTGGAATGTAACGCGAGAGTTGTAAATTCTATTATTTATTTTGCTTCAAAACCCTGTCTCAATATTGACGGGCTTGGAAATAAAATAGTAGAAGCGCTGTTTCATGCAGGGCTTGTAAAAAGCGTAGTTGATTTGTTTGATTTAACGTTAGATAAACTTTTGGCACTGGAGGGTTTTAAAGAGAAAAAATCCCAAAATCTTTTAAACTCTTTAGAAAATGCAAAAGGGTGCGAATATTGGCGTTTTATAAACTCTTTGGGAATTGAACATATCGGAGAAGTTGCGTCGAAAACTCTAAGTGAAAATTTTGGCAGCGGTTTTGTAGATGTTTCAAAAGAACAGCTAGTTGCATGTGAGGGGATAGGCGAAGAGATGGCGGAATCTGTTTTAGAATTTGTGAGAGTAAATAAAGAGACAGTTCTCAAACTTCAAGGGATTTTACAGCCCAAAGAACCTTTACAAAAAATAGAAGCTAAAGAGAATCCTTTTAAAGCAAAAACGGTTGTTTTGACAGGGACGATGAGTCAATCCCGCTCGGAGATTAAAGAGATGCTTGAAGAACTTGGAGCTAAAATTTCTTCTAGCGTATCTAAAAAAACAGACTATTTGATTTACGGTGAAGATGCCGGAAGCAAATACGACAAGGCTATGGATTTGAGTGTAAAATGTTTAACTGAAGACGAGATGAAAAAAATGACGGTTGAGATTTTATAGATGAAGGCAGTTGTCTTTTTATTGCTTTTTTTGAGTTTTTTGTATGCAGACAGAGACGGCGGCCCCTATATCGGTGTCGGGTACGGTAGCTCCAAATATAATGATGACGGTTTGTATAGCCAGCTCAAATCCGATACTTCGGGCTCTGCGGTGATTTACGGCGGTGCATATATAAATAAACATTTATCGGTTGAACTCGGCTATGTTAGTTTTGATGCTTGGCATGTGCAAAGAGGATATGAAACAGACACCGTACAAGCTCTTGGTTTTGGAGCCTTAAGCATCAGCACCTTGGCGCATTATGCTTTTTTTGATGATGTTTTAGATTTTTACGCAAAATTTGGTGCCGGCGAGATGAGCATGAGCGGACTCAGCGACAATGGTTTTACGATGATAATCGGTACGGGTGTCGGCGTGAGATTCAATGAATGGCTCAGTATGAAAGTAGCCTATGATATGTACAATTTTAACTATGATGATGAAAGTGATGTAAATAATAAAATGAAATACGATATGCATATAGATTATATATACAGTGCAATAGAGGTGCAATTTTGATTAGACTTGATAACTACTTGGTTGATAACAATATTGTTCAAAGCAGAAACAAAGCGCAGAGTCTTATAAAAGATGGGCTTGTCAGCGTCAACGGCGAGGTGATGCTCAAAAGTTCACTCAAAATTAATGCAAAAGACAAGGTGCTTGTAAGGGAGCATAATAATTACGTATCTCGTTCAGCTTATAAACTGAGTGCGTTTTTGGACGAATTGCAACTCGACATACACTCAAAAGTGGCTTTGGATATCGGCGCATCCACAGGCGGATTTACTCAGGTTCTTTTACAATACGGTGTTGCACGGGTAAGCGCTGTGGATGTAGGAAGAGAACAGCTGCATGAATCTTTGAAAAATGATGCGAGGGTTGTGTCATTTGAGAGTTGTGACATTCGGGATTTTAAGAGTGATACACAGTTTGAACTCGTTGTAAGCGATGTTGCTTTTATCTCTTTACTCAATATTTTAGATGATATTGACAGGCTGGCATGTGGAACGATTATACTTTTATTTAAGCCGCAGTTTGAAGTAGGGCGCGAGGCGAAAAGAGATAAAAACGGTGTTGTTACAGATGAAAAAGCGATACTCAAAGCCATGATAATATTTGAAGACAGCTGTACTATCAAAGGGTGGAAATTGATTTTAAAATCACCATCAAAACTAACGGGAAAGGAGGGCAACCTTGAATACTGTTACTGCTTTACAAAATAGCGACTCCATTGCCATAGGCGGCTTTGACGGGATGCACATCGGGCATCAGCACCTTTTTAACGCCTTGGGTGAACATGGAACTATTGTAGTGATTGAAACAGGTTATGCAAATTTGACACCTCAAAAAGAGAGAGAAAATTTCTCCCATTACCCTATTATGTATATCAGTCTGGACGATATTCGTCATCTTGATGGAGAAAGTTTTATATCTCTTTTAAAAGAAAGATTTCCAAAACTCTCCAAAATAGTTGTAGGTTACGATTTTCATTTTGGAAAAAACAGAAAGTATTCTTATGCAGATTTGAAAACTCTTTTTGATGGGGAAGTCGTTGTAATTGACGAAGTGAGCCACAAGGGAGACTCCGTGCATTCGCATAAGATTAGAGCAAAATTACAAATAGGCGACATTAAGGGTGCCAATGCATTTTTAGGGCATAATTACACATTAAGAGGTGTTTTGGTTCAAGGTCAGGGGATAGGGAAAAAAGAGCTTGTTGCGACTATCAATATAGAAGCAAGTGGATTTTTGACCCCTAAAGAGGGCGTTTATGTAAGTTTAACCAGAATTGACGAGGAAGAGCATTATCACCCATCGGTTTCATTCGTCGGTCACCGTGTAACAACGGATGGAAGTTTCGCTGTTGAGAGCCATATTCTTGATGGTGAAGTGTTTTGTAAAGAAAAGGCAAGTATAAGTTTTATAGATTTTATACGAAATAATGAAAAGTTTGAGACACTCGAAGAGCTTAAAAAGGCTATCAGAAAAGATATAGCCATAGCATCGAGAGAATTAAAACTATTGCAACTCTAAAAAGGAAAAAAATGGATAGAGTATATCTGCAACACAATAATGAGATAGATTTTAAGTTCTTTCAAACCCCAAAAGATTTTATCGTTGATGAGGTTCCACATGCCGTGTTTAAAGGCAAAGGAAATTTTTTAATACTCCGCGTAAAAAAAGTTGAACTTACGACTTGGGATATGGTGGCAGCTTTTGCGGAGTTTTTAAATATACCGGCCGAAAAAATCGGTTATGCAGGTCTTAAAGATAAACACGCGACAACAACGCAGTATCTTTCATTTGAATTAAAGTACGAGAGAGCTTTAAAAAAATTTAAACATAACCAAATCCAGATATTAAGTTGGACAAAACATACACACTCCATACGAATGGGAGATTTAGCAGGAAACCATTTTAGCATCAATCTCTACAATGTAGACGATACAAAAGCGGGACGCATTGAAAAAACAGCATATAAAATAGAGAAAAACGGCTTGCCTAATTATTTTGGGTACCAGAGATTTGGCAGAGACAACGACAGTATAGAACAAGCCAAAGAGATGATAAGCGGCGAGCTTTTCATAGAAGATACAAAAGTAAAAAAATTTCTGATTTCAGTGTATCAAAGCGTTTTGTTTAATGATTGGCTCAAAGAGAGAGTTACTATGTCACAAGAGGAATCCAAATTTATACTTTTAGAGGGCGATATTTATCTCTCAAGCGAGGGCAAGCTTTTTACTCCTAGTACAAAACCGCTCAAAGATTTCTTAGAGAAAAAAGTTGTGCCAACGGGACTTTTATGCGGAAGAGATGTGTATCGCGCACGTGATGCGGCGAGAGAAATTGAGAAAAAATATGATGATGAATTTTTACATGAGAAGGGCTTAAGAAGGGAAGCTTTGATATTTCCACATGCCATCAAATGTAAATACAATAAACAAAATTCTGTTTTAAATATCTCCTTTACTCTTCCAAAAGGTTCCTATGCTACCGTATTTTTAGAAGCAATAGCAAACAAAAACTTTAGTGCCTTGGATGCGAAGGTAAATATTTCATAAATTTTATGAGATATTATAAAAATTTAATGCAACTTAGACTATAATCACGCAACTTTTTTAGACTAGGGAGTGCTTTTATGCCTGAGTTATTTACTTTTATAGGTGCTATTTTTGGACTATCTCATCACGGAGATCCAGAAACATACAAAACAGTTATATATATCACACACATGTTGCTATCTGCGGGTATCGCTTTAATGTTGGTGAAAATGGCTATGTCAAATCTTCAAATCGTTCCAAGAGGAACACAAAATGTTATGGAAGCATACATATCAGGTGTTCTTAAAATGGGAAGCGATGTTATGGGACAGGAAAATGCCCGTCGTTATCTTCCTCTTGTTGCAACTATCGGTTTATTCGTTGGTATAGCCAACTTTATCGGTGTTATTCCTGGTTTTGAAGCTCCAACCGCATTTTTAGAATTTGCACTCACTTTGGCCGTTACCGTATTCGTTTATTATAACTTTGAAGGTATCCGTCGTCAAGGTTTTTTCAAATATTTTAAACACTTTTTCGGTCCGGTTTGGTGGTTGGCTTGGTTGATGTTTCCAATTGAAATCGTATCTCACTTCTCTCGTTTAGTGTCACTGAGCTTCCGTCTTTTTGGAAATGTAAAAGGTGATGATATGTTCTTGATGGTAATCTTGATGCTTGCTCCATGGATTTTACCGATGATTCCATTCGCTCTGCTTTCATTTATGGCATTGTTACAGGCCTTTATTTTCATGATGCTTACTTATGTTTATCTTGGCGGTGCAATCGCTGTTGACGACCACTAGATCTTCAAAATGCAAAAAGATATATTCGACAAGATAATAGGCTTTTTGCTTGGAGCATCGTCGGCAATAGTTCTCTTCGGTGCTCTTATCACTTTTGGCCTCTTTCTTTTTTTAGGTATAAAATTAGCCTTCTTTATCACTGTCGTTTATGTCGTAAGTTCACTCTTTGCTATTTTGACACTTGATGCTTTTTCCGTCAATAAAGCGCGATTGGAAGAAGCAAAAAAACAAACTAAACTTCTAGAAAAAATCTACGCTAAACATAGTAAATAAACTATTTCCATTCTCTCCAAAGGTTGAATGCATAGAGTTACATAAAGTAATAAGATATGCTTTATCTAGATAGTTTTTATATTTTCAGATTTACCTATACCGGATGATACTAGACATTGAATCAAAGCTTTGGATATCCTTAGAACAATACATTTAAAGGCACCGCATATCTTTGTTGCTCTTGATTACCGAATGAGAGTATAGTCTCACCTCCATAAAAAACAACTCCGACAACCTTTTGAGATGATTTATCTTGAAAATCTATTATATGTTTGAATGCATCCATTTTTATAGTTTGTGAGGATTTGACCTCTATGGCAAAAATTTTATCTCCTCTTTGGAGTATAAAGTCTATCTCTTTTTTATCATTTGTTCTGTAGTGGTATATCTTTGGTTGAGTCGTGCTGTAACCGATATGTTTAAGTAACTCACTGTATACGAAGGTTTCGACTACATCACCTTTGCGGCTAGAGTTTATTAATTCATCTGCACTGTTTATACCAAGCAGATGACAAAAGATTCCGCTGTCTGTCATAAAAAGTTTTTGTGATTTTATAAATCGTTTAGATATATTTGAGCTGTAAGGCTGCAAAAGAGATATCTGATAAATCATCTCTAACATACTTAAATAGTTATTGATTGTAGGTTCAGACAAATTTGCATCTGAAGCTAAATCTGATTTGTTGAGCAGCCCACAACTTCTAGGAGCAATTATGTTGAAAAAACGTATAAATGCAGAGATGTCTCTAAGTTCTCCAACATCTCTTATGTCTCTCTCAACATAAGTGCTAATATAGGAGTTAAACCAAAGTGATTTTCCTCTCGCAGAGTCAATTTTTAAAATCTCAGGATAGCCGCCATCAATGATGGAGGTTAAAATTTTCTCATAGGAGATATTAATACTTTTTAATTTCTCAACTCCTTTACTAAAAAGTATGTCAATGATGTTTTCTTCTGTTTTACCATGTATCTCTTTTTGAGAGAGCGGCCACATCGGTATCTCTATGATTCTGCCTGCAAGTGTATCTTTTGCTTTTTTCATATCGAGTACATTTGCCGAACCCGTAAGTAAAAAATTTCCATTGACTCTGTTTTTGTCAATATCTATTTTAATCCCCTCAAGAACCTCTGGCACTTTTTGTATCTCATCCAATGTGATTGGCTTTGTCAGTGAGGCGATATACCCGATAGGGTCATGCAAGGCAGCTTCTCTTTGTGTGAGATTGTCAAACACTCTGTATTCATTTTCCAAAGAGAGACAAAGCGTAGATTTTCCAACCTGCCTCGCACCGCAAAGTAATACGCAAGGGGAAATTTTAAGCGCTTCTTTTAAAATAGTTTCTGCTGATCTTTTATACATAATTTTACCTAATAATGTAATTTACATAAGTGTAGCTATATATTTTACAAAAGTAAAGAGTGTTAATTGAGTTTCTTTCGTTCCTTCCCGAAACACTTCAATGAGATTTATTTGAAAAAGTCTGTAAAATGAGATTAACGCTTGGCATGTGGAAATTTCCACATGCCAAGTATCTTTTAGTAGATTTAAAAGATAATTTTGATAACATAAACCTCCAAATTATTATTTATTTAAGGAAACTTATGTTTGAAGTAGTTATCGGACTTGAAGTCCATGTACAACTCAATACAAAAACAAAACTTTTTTGCTCTTGTCCAACGAGTTTTAATCATAAACAAAATACAAATACATGTCCGACTTGTCTAGCGCTTCCGGGTGCTTTGCCTGTGTTAAACAAAGAAGTTCTTCATAAAGCCGTTATGCTTGGAACGGCGATTCATGCAAGTATAAATAAAACATCTTATTTTGATAGAAAAAGCTATTTTTATCCGGATAGTCCAAGTGCATATCAGATTACTCAACTTTATACACCTATTGTTGAACATGGCGAGTTGAAGATAGATTTTGAAGATGGCAGCCATAAAATCATCCGTATTAACCGTGCCCATATTGAGGCGGATGCAGGAAAAAATATACATGAGGGAGAGATCTCTAAAGTGGATTTAAACCGTGCGGGAACTCCTCTTTTGGAAATTGTATCCGAACCGGATATGAGAAATGCAGAAGAAGTTATTCTTTATCTTAAAAAACTCCATTCTATCATCCGCTATTTAGATATCGGCGATGCAAATATGCAAGAAGGGTCTTTTCGTGTGGATGTGAATGTTTCTATTCGTCCAAAAGGGGAAGAAAAACTTTATACACGTGTCGAGATAAAAAATATAAACAGTTTTAAATTTATCCAAAAAGCTATCGAGCTTGAAGTTGCCCGTCAAATTGAAGCCTGGGAAGATGGAGTGTACGACAAAGAAATTTGCCAAGAAACAAGACTCTTTGATCAGGTAAAACAAGAAACCCGCTCTATGCGGGGCAAAGAAGAAGCGGCTGATTATCGTTATTTTCCGGAACCTGACTTGCTAAAAGCGGTTGTGAGTGATGAAATGATGGCAGAATTCAGTATCATTCCAGAGCTTCCAGACCAAAAAATGGAAAGATTTGTAAAAGATTACGGTATGAATGATTACAGTGCAAGTGTTCTCACTTCGTCGGTGGAGATGGCACACTTTTTTGAGGAGATGATGCAAGCAGGAATCAGTGCTAAAAATGCACTGACTTGGCTCACAACCGAACTTCAAGGTCGCCTCAAAGGGGAGATGAATATTACGAATTCTCCTGTGAATGCAAATAAACTCGGCTTTTTGGTGAAGCGCATAGAAGACGGCACGATTAGCGGAAAAGCGGCTAAAGAGGTACTTGATTATTTGATGGAAAATGACGAAAATATTGATGAAGTAATTGAAAAACTCGGCTTAAAACAAGTAAGCGACACCGGTGCGATAGAAGCTATCATAGATGCTATTTTAATCGCAAATCCAGAAAAGGTTGAGCAATATAAAGGCGGCAAAGATAAGTTGTTTGGCTTTTTTGTCGGTCAAACAATGAAAGAATCCAAAGGAAGTGCGAATCCTCAAACCGTAAACGAGCTATTAAAAGCAAAACTAGGGTAACGGAACTTGATGAAGCGTTTGATTGTTGATTTTTCATATTCTTTAAACGCATCTAAAACATATCAGAAAACAAAGCACTTCTTTTATAACCTTTTAGAAAACGACACTTTTCAATATAAAAAATATTTTGACCTTTTTATGATAACACTCATTTTTATGAGTGTTGCTATTTTGATTCGTGAAGTTAAATCCCATGTATCTGATTATTTGCTTTATTTTAACAACTATATCATCTCCATAATTTTTCTTACCGAATATTTATTGCGCCTTTGGGTAAACAGCAGTATCACAGAGATAATAATCAAACGCAGTGAATATGATGCAATGCTCAATACAAAATTCAACCTCTCCATAGCCTTGCTGGATATATTGAAAGTGAAAATAAGATATATTGTATCCGCGAGGGCAATCATCGATTTGCTGGCTATTATCCCGTTCTTTCATCAGCTGAGACTTCTTCGTATTTTTATACTTTTTCGCGTATTTAAGTTATTTAGATATGCAAGAAGCTTCCAAACATTTACATCTGTTTTAGCAACTAAAAAGTTTGAGTTTATAACCCTTTTAATGTTCTCAGGTATCGTTATTTTTGTTTCATCCGTCCTCATATACGTCATGGAAGCGAATAACCCGGATTCACCCATTGATACTCTTTATGAAGCTGTTTACTGGTCAATAGTAACTATATCAACAGTTGGCTACGGAGATATTACTCCGGTTACGGATGCAGGAAGATTTGTAGCTATGCTTGTAATCATTGCGGGTATTGCGGTTTTGGCTTTTACGACTTCCATCGTTGTGTCCGCATTTACGGAAAAACTCGACGAAATTAAAGAAACAAAAATAGTTGATGATGTCAGTAAATTAAAACAGTTTTATCTTATATGCGGATATGAAAATGTTGCAGAAGAAGTGGCTAAAAAACTTCTTAGCCACTCCAATGTGATAGTTTTGGATGAAGATGTAAAAAGAATAGAAAATGCAAAAAAAGATGGACTTATTGCCCTGAATTATGACCCTGGAAGCGTGGAGAGTTACAAAAAACTAAGAATAGATATCGATACGCAGGTCAAAGCGATTCTTTGTTTGCGGGAGAGCGATGTTGAAAATGTTTATACGGCCTTGACTGTCCGCTCTATAAATAAAGATGTATTTATTTTGTCTATACTCATGAATGACATACATAGAAATAAGCTCAATTTTGCAGGTGTCAATGAGATACTTTATGCCAAAGAATTGGTTGGTATGATTGCCAAAGAATTTGTCGGCAAACCGGTTGCTTTTGAGGTGATACACGCCCTTCGTTCGGATTATTCGAATATTGATATTGAAGAGATTGTCGTCAACGAAAGAATGTTGGAAAGTTTTTACTGCGTGGCAGAGTTGCATAACTCAAAATATAGAGTGGTGCTTCTTGGCATCTATAAGCAAAAAAATAAAAGATTCCTTTTTAATCCTATAGACACCACTCTTTTAGAGCAAGGTGATTATTTGCTTGTAATAGGTAATTCTATGTTTATTAGAGAGTTTAACAAATATCTGCATCAAAAGATTAGTCAATGAAAAAAATTACCGCTTTAATATTTGGATATAATGATTATGCCTTTGAAATTGCTAAAAATATTGAACATAAATATCGGGATATTTGCATATTTAAGTTAAATTCAGACGAAGCAACTTTACAAAAGAAAAATTATAAGATAAAGAATTTTGATTTCAGCGATGAATGGGATGAGCTTAAAAATACTTTTGATATGCAAAAATCCATAGCGTTTTGTGTGCTTGAGGATGATGCGGAAAACATATTTTTGACTATATCTTTAAGGTCTTCGTTTAAAGATTTATCTATCATTGCTTTATCGAAAAATAAAGAGAGTGCGAACAAGCTGAGTATGGCGGGGGCAAATAAAGTGATACCTGTTGTTCAGACTACTGCGAGCATCATTGCAGATATGCTGAAAAAACCTGTAGTTACCGAAGTTTTGCATGATATTCTTTATGAAAAAAGTGATTTGAAGATTGCGCAGATACAGGTTGAAAAAGACAATTTCTTTGATGGAAAATATCCTGCCGATATAGAGTGGAGCAGGGAACATGGGATAATTGTGCTCTCCATCATGCACGAAGATATGAGCAGTGAATTTATTTACTCCTCAAAAGTACAGCACCATGTGATAAAAAATGGTGATATTTTTGTTGTTGTCGGTTATGAAAATGAGATAAAAGAGTTTGAAAAATCAATTGGGAGCAGATGTGATGTCGATTGGGATAATTGGAGCAGGTAAATGGGGTTCGGCCTTAGCTTTTGCTTTGTCGAAAAAAAATGAGGTATATATACACTCAAGGACTCCGAGGGATTTAAAGAATTTTGTTACTTTAGAAGAAATATTAAAGTTGGAATATTTAGTGATAGCCATACCTGCACAACAGGTGTCCTCATGGCTTGACGAGCATTTTGTGTTTAATAACCAAAAAATTTTGGTTGCCGCAAAAGGGATAGAAGCTTCAAGCGGAAAATTTTTAAATGAGATATATGGAGAGTATGTTCCAGATTCAAATATAGCGTTTTTATCAGGTCCGTCTTTTGCCACGGAAGTTATGCAGTCTTTGCCGACGGCGCTTGTAGTAAATTCGCATAATGAAGAGTTGAGTAAGAAATTTGCTTCTTTTTTTCCGGATTTTATCAAAACCTACACTTCTACGGATGTTATGGGTGCTGAAGTTGCAGGAGCCTATAAAAATGTAATAGCAATTGCCGCAGGGATTTGTGAAGGATTGGCTTTAGGCAAAAATGCGGCAGCATCGCTTATTTCGAGAGGTTTGGTTGAGATGCAAAGATTTGGCAAAGTGTACGGCGCAAAAGAGGAAAGCTTTGTCGGGTTAAGCGGAGCAGGAGATTTATTTTTAACGGCTTCATCAACAATGTCAAGAAATTTTCGCGTAGGACTGGGCTTGGCATGTGGAAAAAGTAAAAAAGAGATTCTTGAGGAGTTGGGAGAAGTTGCCGAGGGGATAGGAACAGCTTACGCTCTGCATGATATAGCAAAACAAAAAAATTTATATCTTCCCATAGCAAGAGAGGTATATGAGTTGCTTGAGGGTAAAAACCCACATATTTCTTTACAGGACTTACTCTCCAACTAAGTGTGAATGGGACAAACTCAGTGTATAGATAGCGATGATTTGAATCTCTTCGTCTGATAAATAATTAAAGGACTGCATAAGTCCGATATATCCGTTTTTTCCGTTTTTTAAAATCATAGTAATTGTTTTTAAATCAAAGTTATGGATATTTGGAGCCAGATATTTTCTTCCATGACCACTCTCCCCATGACATCTCGCACAGTTTGTTTGTTGATATACAAGAGCTCCCGGGTGTGATTTTGGCATCCCTAAAGAGATATATTGTGCAACACTTTGTGCTTTGGAGTTATCTTTTATCATGGGAGGCATACCGCCTGCAAAGCTGCCTCTAAAGTTATTTCCACCATTTTTAATTGTGTAATATGCGCTCTCTTTGGAGATTCTTCTTCTCAAATCAGCAGCAAAACCGCCTTGTCCTGAACCATCTTTTCCATGACAATAGGAGCATCTTTTTAAAAAAAGCGCTTTTCCTTCTTGATGTATCTGCTCTTTATAAAGGATTGGATTTTTTAAAAAAAGTGCATATTTCAAATCCTCATCTGAATTTACCTGCATGGCATGTGGAACTTCGGCATCGCATAAGACACTGAGGAGTAAAATAAGAAGAAGTAGACGCATACAAACCCTTTAAAAGATAAAAAAATATTATATCGAATATCTTAATTATTGCATCCTATTTGATTTGCAATAAAAGTTCATGTATAATCGTTTAGATTTTATATGAAAAAAAGGCAGCGGATGCACACATCGGAACAACTTTGAGCGATAATTCTCTTTCATCTCTCTGCGATTCTATGGCGGCATGTGTAAACATCGAGCTTCTTCGTCTCTCAGCCAATGAACTCTGCGAGATACCTTCATGGCTCTTAAAACTTTCAAAGCTTTCTTGGCTGGCTTTTTCAGGAGAAGGTGCTTCGGGGGAAATTTTCAAAGGCTACTCAAAAGATTTAGGCAAAGAGGTAGCCTTAAGGGTTAATACACGGTGACCTTTATGCGCATAATTTACAGAAGGAAAAAAGATGAGTGAACAAACGCAACAATTAAAAAAGATAACTTTTGCGGTAGTGGCGGGTTTTTTTGTATTTTTGATTTCTTTGAGTGTTTTTGAGCAAACGCAGGCTTCTCTTTTGGGGCTGATTACACTTTTAGTTGTTTTATGGACAAACGAGGGTTTGCCCTTGGCGGTTGTTTCCCTCTTGCCTATCATTTTGTTTCCTGCTTTTTCCATTCTCTCTACAAAAGATACCTCTGTAAATTATGCGCATCCTATAATATTTTTATTTTTAGGCGGTTTTTTGCTTGCTATTGCTGTTGAGAAAACGAATCTGCATGTCTGGATAGCAGACAAGATGTTGGGGCTTTTTCCAAATACACTCAGAGGAATGATTTTTTCATTAACAATCACCTCCGGACTTCTCAGCTCCATCCTCTCCAACACGACAACGACTCTTTTGCTGATGTCGATTGCTTTATTTATTACCGATGATGTAAGAATGAAAATGAGATTTGCTCTGGCAATCGCTTATGGCGCGAGTGTCGGCGGAATAATTACACCCATAGGAACTCCTCCAAACCTTATACTCCTTGGTGTGATGCAAAACAAAGGGATGGAAGTTATCCCTTTCTTTCAATGGATTTGGATGCTTGCCCCTTTAGCTTTTGTGATGCTTATCGTTGTGAGCTATCTCTTAAGCCTTGGTTTGGAAAATGAAGAGATTCAAAGTAAAAAAGAGAAAAAGGCTTTAGATACAAATCAAAAAAAGATTTTATACGGCATGGGCGCACTTGTTTTGCTTTTACTTCTCAATGCGCCTATGCAGCCTTTTTGGAACGGTTTGGGGCTTGATGAAACAGGAATACTTTTGGCAGCGGGTTTGATTCTTTTTCTGCCTCCCTTTAATGTGCTAGATTGGATGGAAGATAAGGGAAAAATACCATATAGAATTATGTTTTTATTTGGTGCAGGTTTTTCGATTGCAACAGCTTTTAGTGCAACAGGGCTGGCAGATACAGTTGCTTCTTACCTTATAACAATGACAACCTTGCCTCCGATACTTTTACTTTTTGGTGTTGCAATGCTCATCACTTTTACAACAGAGATAACATCAAATACGGCACTTATTTCAATCATGCTTCCTGTTATTTACTCCGTGGCTGAGCAAACAGGAATCAACACGACTTTGTTTATGATGGTTGCAACGATTTGTGCGAGTTATGCTTTTATGCTCCCCATTGCCACTCCTCCAAATGCAATCGCCATGAGCAGCGGCGTTGTTGATGTGAAAACGATGATGAAATACGGTTTGGTTCTTAATTTGGCCGGTGTTTTTTTGATAGTGATGATAGCTGAGTTTTTTTGGAAGGGGATACTTTAATTTTTTGTTTTTTTGTTTTTCCACATGCCGATAAAGTCTTTTGCTATAAGTGCCAAACATAAGAACCATAAGAGGTTGAGAATGTCGTTTTGATTGAGTCCGTTCATGTAAAGGATTGGATAACCAAAAGAATAAGGCCACTTTAAAAAGTAAAAAAAGAGTATTGAACTGCCATATAAATCTTTCATGGGGGTATTATCTCATTATTAGATTAATATTGATAGAATTTCACCATATTTTAAAAAGGTGCAATTATGATAGTTCACATAGTGATGTTTAAATTCAAAGATGAGAATAAAATTTTAAATATGGCGAAAGTTCAAAATAAACTTATGAAATTAGAATCGCAGATATCCTGTTTAAAATCTATGGAAGTGGGCATAAACTTTAATGAAAGTGAGAGAGCCTTTGATTTATCTCTTTATAGCACTTTTGAGACACTCGAAGATTTAGAAGAATATGCGAATCATGAGGAGCATTTAAAAGTGGTTGAGCTTATAAAAGAAGTGACAACAGAATCAAAAGTTGTGGATTACATCTTAGAGTAACGGCAAGATTTCCACATGCCAAGAATCATCTTGGCATGTGGAAACAAATTTTAATCAAACTTTATATTTTCATATCTGTCGTAAAGCCATTGTGCAACGGCTTCTTTTTCATCATCCGTTAATTTTCCTTTTAACGAAGGCATCACGCCAAACCTCTCCAGCGCACCGGGATGACACATACTGTTATCTAGTTTTGGATTTTGAATATAATCTTTTACAAATAAAATAAACAGATGGCGGTGAACATCGTCGTCATCGTCTTTAATGATAATATTATCTTTTAAGCGATTGGACACTTCAACCATAGGCGGAGCTTTAAGAGTTTTAAATTTTTTTAAAACCTCACTTTTTTTCATACTTTCGACATGGCAGGAGATGCAGTTTTTTTTATAAACCTCATAACCATCCGCACCAAAAAGAGTTGAACTCAGCATAAGTGCCGCTAGCAGTGAATTTTTAACACTCAATATTTTCATTTCGTGTTCCCCTTTCAATTAAATTTTGATTGATTATATCAAAAAAATATAATAAATAAATTGACGGATTAACAATATAAAAAAAAGACTTAACTCACCGTATTAGTTTTTATCATGCATACTTCTTGTTATAATCGGTCTGATATTATGTTGAAAGTTGAATGAAAGGATACAGTATGAATGAGCCAAGATTAGAAAATATAGAAGATTACAATACATTAAAAGGTGAAAAGAAAAGAGTTGTTTGGGCCGTGATTCTTGCAGGGCTTCTTATGGGAGTAATCTACTCTGTTGCGTACAGTCTGTATGATAACAAAGAAGATGCGATACCGGTTGAGAAAACTTTACGAACAATACCTATGAAATAATAAATAATGCTAAAATTACGAAAAAAGTTAAGGTAATGAGATGTTAATGACTATTATAGGTATTTATACCCTTTATGTGCTTGTCTTCATTTATGTAAGTGTCATGCAGATAGGTTATATAAATCAGGCAAAACGAAAACCTGCAGTTCTTTTGAGTGCGAGTGAATTTTTAAAAGCAGGAAGTTATGCAGTTGCTAAAGAAAAAATGAAAATTGTGAACGCATTTGTAGATTATTTTGTTTTTATAGCATGGATAGGTTTTGGCATCTTATTTTTAGAAAAAACTATGTTTTTTCAAAATGATGCATTGATGAGTATAGCAGTCGTTTTAGGATTTATTCTCATAAACTCCCTTATCGCTTTACCTTTTTCTTATTATGAAAAATTTGTTTTAGATGAGAAATTCGGATTTAACAAATCTACAAAAGCTTTGTATATAAAAGACACACTTATTGCATTTCTTTTGACAATCGTGATTGGTTCCTTGGTGATATGGGGCATTCACCTGATTATGTCAAACTTTTCCTTATGGTGGCTGTGGAGTTTTGTATTTATTTTTGGGATTGTAATTTTAATTAATATGCTTTTTCCGACATTCAGAGCTTTGTTTTTTGACAAACTTACTCCTCTTGAAAATGAGGAATTGAGCGGTGAAATTAAAACGCTTATGGATAAAACAGGTTTTGTAAGCTCCGGAGTATTTATAAGTGATGCGAGTAAAAGAGATGCAAGGCTTAATGCTTATTTTGGCGGTTTGGGCAAGACGAAAAGGGTTGTTTTATTTGACACTCTTATACAAAAATTAAGCACAAAAGAGCTTTTAGCCGTTTTAGGACATGAGCTTGGGCATTATGCGCATGGCGATATTTATAAGAATATTGCGATGGTGGGGGTTATGCTTTTTGCGATGTTGGGCATTTTTGGCAATTTGCCGGAGAGCTTATATCTTGAGCTTGGTTTGCGTGAATCTCCTTATCTTGTCATGATATTGCTTATGCTTTTTATGCCTGTTTTAGGGTTTATAATGATGCCTTTAATGGGTATAGTCAGTCGTCATAATGAATATGCGGCAGATAAAATGGGAAGTGAATTAGGCGGTGCTTCGGGCTCCATAGAGTTAGCTAATGCTCTGAAAAAGTTGGTGACTGAAAATAAAAGTTTTCCGCTTTCACACCCTTTATTTATCTTTTTTCATTACACGCATCCTCCTGTTTTGGAGAGATTAAAAGTTTTAGGCGTAGACGTTGGAGCGAGTGATAAGAGTGCTTTAGAGGGAACATGTCAAGCGGTTCTTTAGTAAAAAATGTACTCAAAGAAATTACGGCTATTTTAAACCCTGTCATTCCAAGAGCTTCAAGAGAAGCCCAGCTTCTTTTAATGGCCCATTTGCAATGTGACGAACTTTGGCTTATTACAAATCAAAATACCGAAGTTAAAGAGCTTGAAAAGCTTTGTGAATGGGTGAAGCGCAGGGCTGAAAATGAGCCTTTTGAATACATTACGAACAGAGTGAGTTTTTACAGTCGGGAGTTTTACATAACAAAGGGTGCGCTTATCCCCCGTCCTGAGACAGAAATTCTTATAGATGAAGTGATTAAAAATGTTTCGAATCCACATGCCGAGATGACTTTTGCAGAAGTTGGAGTCGGAAGCGGAATCATCTCCATTATGCTTGCCCTTCACTTTCCACATGCCAAGTTCATCGCGGTGGATATTTCACCTGCCGCTCTGGAAGTAGCAAAGATAAATATTAAAAAGTTTTCCCTACAAGAGAGAATCGAGTTGCGTTTAGGCTCACTTTTAGAGCCTGTAACTGAACAAATAGATTATTTGGTATCTAATCCTCCTTATATAGCAAAGGATGCACAGCTGGAGTCCAATTTGTCGTATGAACCCCAAAATGCACTTTTTGGAGGAAACATAGGAGATGAGATAATCCAAGAGCTTCTTAATGATGTATTAAGGCTTCGTATTAACTTATTTACCTGCGAGATAGGTTATGACCAACAAGATAGAATAACAAACTATTTGCAAAATGAAAAATTTGAAAAACTGGCGTTTTACAAAGACTTGAGTGGGTTTGATAGAGGGTTTACATTAAGGATACAAGATTGAGTAAAAAGATTTATTTTGATTTTAGCTATTTGATTATGCTAGCGGCTACTTTTGGTGCTGTTATCGTTTTGGGTGCCGTAGTTGCACCGGTTGTATTTCACTCAGATAAAATTCTAATCGATGTTTTCCTTGACCGTTATAATGCCGGAATCATCATGGGAGAGGTTTTTCATAGATTCAGCTATTGGCTTTATGTTGTATCTATTTTAGTGTTTATTTATGAAGCATCTTGGTATAAAACGGGACAAAGAGACTCCATAGTTTTTGCAAGCTCCGTTGTTGTTGTTTTTGCCTCACTCATGTTTAGCGCCGTGTATGCACCAAAAATTCTTTCCATGCAGGCCTTGGGAATTGAAGCTACTCAAAGTAACACCTTTGAAAATATACATATAGCAAGTGAAATAGATTTTAAAATTTTAGCGATTGCTTTGCTGGTTTTATTTGTAAGAAGATTAATGCTTCTTCGAAGAGCCTGAAGTTTACTTTGAGGCTGTTTCTTGCGTTATAAGCCCTATTCTTTGGTCGTTTTCAATAAAATATAAACAATTTAAGATAGAATTATAACTAATAATTTTTATTAGTTAGGAAGTTTTATGTTCATAAAAAAAATAGTTATCTTCATCACAATTCTTCTTTTTGCCTCTCTTTCTTTAAGTGCAGGCACTTTTACAAAATCAGCCTCATCCGAGCCCGTTCTCGTTCAAAAAGGTGATGAAAAGCATTGGTGCTGTGTTTGCGGAATGAATCTTAAAATGTTTTATAAAACTTCTCATGCCTCAAAATCAGATGATGATACGCACAGGCAATACTGCTCAATGCGATGTCTTGCGGTAGATATGGATACGCATCCCATAGACGTGAATGAGATTCAGGTTGTCGATGCTTCTACACAAAAACTTATCAAAGCAAAAACAGCTTTTTACGTACTTGGCTCTACGGTGGAGGGCACTATGAGTAAAGTTAGTAAATTTGCCTTTGCAAGTCAATCCGATGCTAAAAACTTTGTAAAAGAATATAAAGGGCAGATAGTCGATTTTGAATCTGCTTTAAAAAATGCAAAAGAATCCTTAGTCTCCGATACAGAGATGATAACTGCAAAAAAAACAAAAAAAATATATCCTATGGGGCAAACTATATTTGAAAAAATGTGCCTTTTAGATATCGATATAAATAAATACGGTGCAATAAATGAATTAAAATCGGCACTGCAAAATAAGAAATTATGCAAGCCTTTAAAAGAACAACAGCTTCAAGCCGTAGCGCTTTACCTTTGGGAACTCAAAAGATTCGGCGACTTGGAGAAGACGAATGGGAAAATTCAAGTAACAGAGGAAGAAAAATGCCCGGTTTGCGGCATGTTTATATATAAATATCCAAAATGGGCCGCACAAATTTTTTATGAGATAAATAAAAAAGAACACCGCTATTCATTTGACGGAGTTAAAGATTTAATGAAGTTTTACTTTAATCCTGCGGAGTGGGGAAATTATGAAGTGAAAACAAAAGGTGACATTACAAAAATTTTAGTTACGGATTATTATTCACAAAAAGCCATAGAAGCAAAAAAGGCATATTTTGTCCTTGGAAGTGATGTGTACGGTCCGATGGGAAATGAACTTATTCCTTTTGAAAATGAGAATGATGCACAAACTTTTTATAAGGATCACAGGGGTTCAAAACTTATAAAGTTTGAAGAGATAACACCGCAAGAAGTTTCTAAACTCGATGAATAAAAAAAGTAATTACACTCAAAAAACAAGAACCCTTGGATTTATATTTTTAACTTTATTGACCGGTGTTGTTTTGCAAGGGTTGTATTTAAGCAGCCAAAAGGGTATAAACACCAAGATGCTTGAGAAAAAAATGGCTTTTGTTGCCTTGTCGGGTCTGCCTGATTTGGCAATATCAACAGAAGCAACATACATTCGACATAGAAGTTTGAGTGATATTTTTTCTATCTATAAAGATGACGGCAGTTTGAGAGAATATTTTCCATCAACGTATACAATATCACATTCCCACATTATAAATAAATAAATGCAAGAGATAGATGAATGAAAAATAAAATAAATGTATATCTTATCGAGTATGCAATCAATGCGGTGCTAAGACAAAAATACAAAAGTTTTTTTATAGTGAGTGTTTTTATGCTTCTCACCTTTCTTTTAACTTCTGTCTTTTTTATTACAAATTCTATTAAGCATGAGCTGGAGTCTACGGTAGATGCACTTCCTCAGATTATTGTACAAAAGATTAAAGCAGGAAGACATTATGACATTGATGTTAGTTCGGTAGACGGAATCCTTGAAATAGCCGGAGTCAGCGATGCCGTTGCCCGGGTCTGGGGATATTATTATTTTGAAAATGCAGGGGTAAATTTTAGTCTTGTGGGGATTGAGCAGTACGAAAAACAGTATAAAAACAGTTTTGAGAGTATTGTAGAAAAGTTTGATTTGACACACAATGAAGATGACTCTTTTATGGTTGCGGGGGAGGGAGTTTATCAAACAATGCAACAAAATTATTATAAAGAGTATTTTAATTTTATTAAACCCGACGGAACTTTAAAAAAAGTAAATTTAGCAGGAGTATTTGACTCGGATACAAATTTAGAATCCAACGATATGATAGTTCTCTCAAAAGAAACACTCAGGGAAATATTTGATATCCCTGAGTCAAAAGCGACCGATATTGTTGTCAGGGTTGAAAATCCTCAGGAGATACAAACGGTAGCATCGAAAATAAAATTGATGTATCCAGATACCAGAATCGTTACAAACCAAGACTTGAAAGTAAGTTACCAAAATATTTTTGATTATAAAAGTGGAATTTTTTTGGCACTTTTTATTGTGTCTCTTTTTACTTTTTTCATCATAATATATGATAAATCAAGTGGACTCAGCAATGAAGAAAAAAGAGAGATAGGGATACTCAAAGCAGTCGGCTGGACTGTGGATGATGTCCTTAAAGAGAAGTTCTATGAATCATTTATAATCTCATTTTTTGCATACACGCTTGGAGTAGGGCTGGCATTGGCCTATGTATATCTATTTCAGGCTCCCTTGCTTAGAGATGTCTTTGTTGGTTATTCTCAGTTGAAAACAAGGTTTGAACTTCCTTTTGTTTTTGATTTTCAAACACTGTTTTTAGTATTTTTATTAAGTGTTCCAATCTATATAGCTGCGACAATCATTCCATCCTGGAAAGTAGCAACACTTGAAGCAGACGAAGTGATAAGATAATGATAGAACTTAAAAATATAAGCAAAATATATGACGTGAACAAAAATGAGAAGCTTATCGCTTTAGATGCGATTAATCTTACCATACAAGAAGGTGAGTTAGTTGTGCTAAAGGGCGCTAGCGGAAGTGGTAAAAGCACTATTCTTTCACTTATTGCCGCTTTGAGCAAACCGACAAACGGGGAGGTGATTGTAGACTCTAAAAAGATATCAAAACTTCCTGATTATTTTGCATCCATATACAGACGTGATAACATAGGTTTTATCTTTCAAAAATATAATCTCATACCTACGCTCAGCGTGAAAGACAATGTGTTGCTGCCTTTGATACCTTTAAATCCACATGCCGATTTAGTGGATGAAAAACTGCAAAAAGTGATGCAAAGATTTAACATTGCGCACAAAAAAGATGTTTTGGTTCGCAACCTTTCCGGCGGAGAACAGCAGCGCGTCGCTATCGCTCGCTCTTATGTAAACGACCCTAAAATCATCATTGCGGATGAACCTACGGCGAATCTTGATGAAAAACTTTCTCTGCATTTTATTGAGATGTTAAGGGAACTCAAATTATTAAATAAAACAATTATAATAGCAACGCATGACCCACTCTTTTTTAATCTTGATTTTGTAGATAGAGAGATAGAAATTCACAATGGAAAAATACTCAGATGATTTTTATTCCCGAAGTTCTCACCCTTTTTATATTAAATGTACTTTTTATATTTTTTGCTGTCATAGCTTTTGTTTTAAGTGTTAAAATATTTCTGAAATGGGATTTGAATTCCACATGCCAGACACAATACGAACTTGAAAAACAGAGTTTTTTAACGGCAACGATTATCAAATATATTTTTGTTATAAAAGTGCCTCTTTTTTTATTTTTTATTTTTACCCTTGATAAAATATCTCATTTGCTTACGGGTGCTATGTGCGGGGCAGGTGTCGTGGACGCCACAGAATACGGCACACCTCTTTTTATACTTAAAATAATCAATTTATATCTTTTTGCTTTTTGGCTTGTTTTGCATAATGAAGATATTAAACATGAGAATCAACCCTATACAAAAGTTAAATTCGGTATTTTTATTTTGGCATTTTTTCTTTTTATATCGGAACTTCTCCTTGAGGGTGTTATGTTTAGCTCCATTGACATCGACAAGATGGTCAGCTGCTGCGGAACCTTGTATTCAAGCTCCGCTACCTCTTATGTATCTAATATTTTTTCCATACAAACACCTGTCTTGTTAGCTCTGTTCTATGGTAATTTTGCACTTTTGCTTCTCTTTTATTTCCTAAAAAACAGATATCTTTTTGCGATAAGCAACATAGTTTTTATTATTGTGGGAATTATCGCACTCATAGCATTTTTTGGAACCTATATCTATGAACTTCCGACACATCACTGCCCGTTTTGTTTCTTGCAAAAAGATTACTATTATGTCGGCTATTTAATCTATACATCTCTTTTTATCGGCACATTTTACGGGCTGATTGTAGGCTTTATTGAAGCATCTCAAAAAGATAGAAATGTAAGTTACAGGATGTCATTGGTGTTTAATTTTCTTTATGTTATATTGCTCAGCGCATATCCGCTTTTTTATTATTTGAAAAATGGCGTATGGCTTTAAAATATTTATAAATTTATATAAAGCGGGGTTATTGTATGAGATTGTCAGGGCTTGTGTTTTCCATTTTTTCTTCTTTAGTTTTTGTATCACTTTTTACGGGTTGCGAAGAAAGGTCTAAGGTTGCAGTGGGCGAAGTTCACTGGGACAGAGACATGTGCGCGAGGTGCGTTATGGTTGTAAGTGACAGAAAAAATACAGTACAGGTTAGAAATCCGCAAAACGGTAAAAAATATATGTTTGATGACATAGGCTGTATGGCTCTTTGGTTCATCGATGAGAATATTGAATGGAAAGATAAAGCGGTTATATGGATAACAGATGTTAATAACGGTGAATGGATAGATGCAAGAAAAGCATTCTATGATACACAAAACATCACTTCAATGGCATACGGTTTTAGTGCACATAAAACAAAAAGTACGATTAAAGAAGGGGAAGAAGTTGTTGATTTTCACGAGGTTGTAAAAAGAGTTGTGCAAATAGGAAAATAATAAAAATGATAGTAGTGCAATTAAAATTTATACATACGAATTGAATTTTTTTAGCCCCGATAAAATAGTTTTTTCAAATTTTGATAAAGATAAAAATTTACTGAGTTCTTCTTCCCTATAAGAACTGGTAAGAACATCAAGATTCATATCAATTATTTTTTCAATAGCTTGTATCTCTCAAGCTCAAGATATCCTCACAATTCATAACAAATCTACTCAATGCAAAGAGGAAGCATGAGTTTCAATACCACTGTAATTATTTGAAGCATAAAATATCTTTTAGTAAAATTTATGAATCTCTTCCATGATATCTTTAAACTCGATATCATCACCTTTTTCTTTTAAAAAATCAATAAGAAATTTTTCACTCGCTTCAACGCTTTGATTTTTCTCTATCTCTAAAAGTTTTGCATATAAGTCGGCAATTATTTCTATCACATGTTTGGAGATTGATTTTCTTGAAGCTGTATAACCGATTATCTTTCCTGTATCTGTATCCGTTCTGGATTCAAATTCGGTAAATATCCAGTAGTATCTTCCATCTTTTGCTAGATTTTTTACAACCGCATTAATATTTTTCCCTTGAGAAATAGTCTGCCATAAGAGTTTAAATACAACTTTTGGCATATCAGGATGACGAATAATACTATGTGGTTTGCCGATTAATTCTTCTTTTGAATAGCCGCAAACTTCTATAAAATAGTCATTGCAATAGGTGATTTTACCTTTCTCATCCGTTTCACTTACTATATATCTTTTTGGGTCGAGCTTTATTTCTTCGTTTATTGGTGCAGGTTTAGACATTTTATATCCTTCCGTTGAGTAGTCGAATGAGAGGGTCGCTCACTTCTTTGAAGCTAAACACTCTTTTCCCGTTATGTTTTTTAGCAAAATTCTGAGCGTCTTTATAGGAATCAAATGGGACCAAGTCATCACCCGCAGGAGACGTGACATTGCTTCCATAAACAAAAAAAGCACTTTTGGCCTTGATTGGTTTGAGCGTATTAAAATCAGTAACAAGAATTTCTTTGAAATCTTTTTCACTTTTAACACCGACATCAAACCATTTACCGGGTACAAAATAAAATTCAAACATAGATTTTGGGCTTGAAAAAAATACCTCTTTTTCATTTGTAAGCTCTATCTTCGCTACCCATTGAGGCCCTTTATGGACTTTAAAGTTTCTAACCAAGCAGGCTGTTTCTTTATTATATTCCATTGAAAATCCAAATAAAAATGTGGATACTAAAATCATTCCGATAACTATTTTACGCATAATAACTCCTGTTAAACTAAATCTTTTTTCTCAAATATCTTAAATCCGAGGAACGCAAAAACTAATCCGATTGTTAAGGGATAGCCGATGGACACAAGTATAAATACACTTTGACTCATAGAATCAAGTATATAAAATGCTACCGGTCCCATAACCGTAAGCTCTGGGTCAAAAAGTGAAATAGCGGCCACTCTGAAAATCTCCATTGGGTTGAGCATGGCGATTAAAATGATGAGCTCTTCATTAAACCTTTGTTGCATCATTAAAGAGATAAGCGCAATATCTATAAATGCAAGTAAAAAAATCCATATAAAAAATGCAATTCCAAGTGCAACTTCCGAGGATTTAACAAAAGAAGATACAAAAAAAGCAATTCCCAAGAATGCACTCGAGAGGGCAAAAAGAAGCCCCGTATATAAAAAGAAAATACTCCACGGAATTATCGCACCCTTAAACGCCCCATAAACTATAGCAATAATCATGGCAAAAACCACCGGAATATATACGGTAATAAAACGACCTATTACTTTCCCCCAGTAGTACTGTTTGAGTGAGATAGGAAAAGAAAGCATATATTCTAAAATATGATTGTCCCTGTCACCAGAGATGGACCTCACGGTTGTTATGAGTATAAAAATAGGTAAGATTACTATTGTAATTTGAATATACATTAAGAGAAGTCTGCTTAAGCCGCTGAATCCCATAACTTGAGATTCAGTAACACCTGCAATAAAAAAGAGGGCAATAAGACCTCCAAACACCAGAGAATAAACCACAAACCACTTCGCTCTAATGGATTCTTTCAAATCTAAATAGGCGATTAAAATTAAATTCTTCATATTTGTCCTTAATACCCAAGTATCTGTTTTCTGATTTTTGGATTTGCCATATGCTCACCTCTGAGCATTTTAAGTATTACCTCATTTAAAGGTATGGAGTTTTCTTGATAATTTTCATACGCAGAAAATCCATATAACATTGGAGTTTTTTCGTTTATTTTATAGTAAGCACCTGAGGCTTCTACATATTTATTGGTGTCGTTTGAAAAGACTTTTATAGTGACTTCTTCGATATCAATATTATTTTTACTCAGCCATATCACCATACATCCTACATCATCAAAATAGTGCAGACGATTATCCTGCTTAAGAATGGCGGTATGAAGGTTTGTATGTGTTACTTCCATATGACACTGAGGACAGATTTTTAAATCTTCTTTACTGCTTTGCACTGAAGCATTCGAAGAGTTACAGGCACTTAAAAATATTAGCAGTGTAAAACTGCAAATAAAGAAAAAATATTTATAATCTTTCATCCGAGACCACTTTTCCAAGATCCATATAAATTTGTCTATTGACTAAGTCTTTTACTTCTTCAAGTCTATGCGTCACAAACAGAAGTATTTTTTCATCCTCATTTTGCTTTAACAATCTGTAAAAATCATCGCGTGCCTTAGGGTCAAGATTTGCCGTCGGCTCATCATAAATAATGATACTGCTGTTTTTTGCCAAACTGATAGCAATAAGCATTTTTTGTTTCATTCCCCCGCTGAGTTTGAAAAATGATTTATAAAGGTTTTCTTTTACATCAAGCTTCATCTCGTTAGCATAATGCATAATTAAATCTTTATCAACTTTTGCACTTATGCTGATGTACTGCATCAGCTCATCAAGGTTTAATTTTATTGGAGGCGGCAGCTGGGGAACAAAACTGATGCTCTCTAAAACTTTCACACGCTCTTTAACAGGGTTTAATCCATTGATAAGCACTTCACCGTAATTTGGATGGTAATATCCAAGTATTGAACGTATGAGTGTCGTTTTTCCGGCACCATTCGCACCCATTAAAGCTATAGACTCATTTTTTTTAAATTCACAACTTACGTTGTCTAATGATAGATGAGAACCAAATTTTTTTGTTAACTGTGATACTTTTATCATGTTTTATACCAAACTTTTTAGTCTAAAGTCGAAGTTGAGAGCATCTGTATGACAAACATCTATACATCTACCGCAGAGAGTACAGTCATTTCCCGTAATATACTCTTTGGTAATCCCTTTTTCTTCCCTTTGCTTATCGTACTTCGCTTTTACAATCTCTAGAACTTGATTTTCAAAACATACATCATGGCATACCATACAGTGGTCACAGTTGTCATTCCACTCAATTCTTAAGGCACTTATTTTTCCAAGATAGCCATACGTCGTTCCTATAGGGCAGATATATGTACACCATGCGCGACGGGAGTAAAATACTTCAATTAAAAAGACACTTAGCACCCAAATAAAAGCGACACTCCAGCCATAAGCAATCATTCTGCTTAAAATACCGACTACATTAAAAGTCTCAAAGACTAAGTAACCGCTTGTAAAAGATAGAATTAAGAAAATCGCCCAAAAGAAATGTCTCACTCTATGGTCGAATTTTCTGCTTTTGATTATTTTTTTTGCTACCAAAGTATTATGCAGTTTTTCACCTATTTCACTGAGAATTCCATAAGGACATACCCAAGCACAATACGTTCGTCCTCCAACGAGTAGATAGATAACTACTATGGTGAGCGTGCCAATCACTATATTGATTGGCATGTGGAAAGTTGCTAAAAAAACCTCAAGCGTGGTAAAAGGATCAATCAAATGAAATCCCAAAAATCTGGAACCGTTAAGAGTGCCTTCTAACATCTGCAAATCTATAAAAAATGACAGGAAAAATAGAAGATGAATAGATATAACTAAAATCCATCTCTTCATTCTGTAGCTGAATTTTGATTTCCCTTCTCTTGTTGTATCGAAGAATGTTGACCAAAATGTTGTTTTTTCTATAGTTTCTCTATTGTTATACTTATCCATTTTAAATCCCGTTTCCTTGAGTTTTAGTTATTTTCTTGTATCTCTTTGGCTCTGTCTGGAAACTCTCCAATTTCATCGGAAAATCTTTTTAAATCATCTTCATTAAGCTGAATCAGGAGACCTTTCATAATCATATTTTCTTTTCTGCCATCTTTAAAGTCTACTAAATTTTTATAAATTGCTTCACTGCTTTGTCCAAAGAGTTTAGGTCCCATGAGCTTTTTGCCATTTTGTTCACCAGAACCGTTTACACCGTGACAAGAGGCACATTTGCTTTTATATTCTTGGCTTACTTTAAAAGCCCCGGCATTGCCTGCTTTATCTCTTAGCGCACCGAGTGCTTCATTTTCTTTTTCTCTGTCTGATTTTTCTTCAGGTTTTGTTGTTGAGGCTGCGTTTGTCATAGTATCGCCAAAATCTTCAATGACTTTTGCATGTTCACCACCATGATAAGCACGGCCACCCGAAGCTGTCCAGGCCATGAGTGCAAGGACAAGCAGTGTAAAAAAAGCTACAATTATATTTTTCATTTTATTTCCTTAGAGTGTTTATTTGTTTGTTGAATTCATATATTTCATCAGCTAATTTTCGAATTTCTTCTTTGCTCATCATTTTAACGAGATCATTCATGAGTACATTTTCTTTTTTACCATTTTTATATTGTTCAATTTTATCAAAAATATAATCAGCGTCTTTGGAAAGAAGAGAAGGTCCAATGATCCCATTTGCATAGTCATTGTGACAAGCGGAACATTTGACGATAAATTCTTTACTTAGTTTATTTACGAGTAAGGATACTTGTATTTTTTCGTAAGGACTTCTTACATGCATATTTGCATCTATGCTGCTTCTTGGCTTCACTCTCACCGCAGCATCTTCATTGGCCGGTTGAGAATTTACGTTATATTCACTTTTTATATTGTAGTCATAATAATAGGATTTACTTTGATTGGCATCAGTCTCTTTAGCTTTTACTTTTATCTCTTTTGCATTTTCATTTTTAACAACTTCAATCTTTGGAGTCGTTTGCTCTTTTGGTAAAGAACTCTCTTTGTTCGCGCCATTATCGTCACTGCATCCTGTAATGGAAACATAAAGTAAAAAGCTAGAAGCAAGAAGCAGGCTGTGAACACTTAATTTTGAATTATTTAATTTCATTTTAATTTCCTAATTTTTATTTGCATAATATTGCTCGTAGGTTACTCTTGGCTTCACTACGATTGAAGGGATGCTCGTTAGGCAAACTTCTTGACATACTCCGCAACCTATACAACCATCATAGATTTCAGGACGATTTCCGCCTTTAGCATCCGGCACCATTGCAATGGCACTCAGCGGGTTCTCAAGCGGACACATATCAGCACATAAGGTACACTGTTTTGCTTCAAACTCATCTAGTTTTGTGAGAAGTTTAGTTTCTAATTCTGTCACATTTCTCGCAGAATCAGTAAAACTATGCATTTTATTATTGTATCCTTTTGGGATAGGTGTATTACTCATGGCGATGCAGGTATCAGGAAATTCCAATACTGCTATACCCATGTGTATGTCAGCGGGTTTTTCACAATGGTGGTCTAAAGCGCCACTAGGGCATGCCAAAACGCAAGGAACCGCACTACATGCATAACATCCCCTTTCGTTTGCATCAATATAAGGTGTGCCAACACCGTGTCCATGTGCAAAATCTGCTAATTTTATAGAGTGATAAGGGCAGACCTGCAAGCATTGACCACATTTAATGCATAAAGCCAAAAATCTATCTTCAGCCACTGCACCGGGGGGTCTTAATCTATTTTCTGCTCTTAGCGGGTAAGGGGAAAATAGCATTCCTCCGCCAAGTACTAGCCCCAATATCCCAAGTGTTGAGTATTGAACAAATTTTCTTCTGTCTGTTTGTACCGTTGCCATATTTATCCTTCTATCCTAACTTTTGGTTTTTCATCTTCTAGCAAAAAAAGCGGTTTTGTAAAGGGAGCTAGTTTGGCTAAAAAATTAAGCAGCGAAATAACCGGTGAACCATAAAAAAACTTTACGTCAGGATTATAAATCCAAAGTTGATCAGCGTACTGGTACACTCTATGAGTAGTATCACCGATATTGTCACCGTTTCTATCAAATCCTACGTAATTGTCCCAGTAGTTTCCAACAATTTCATTTTCATTGGTTTTGCTTCCCCTGCTATCATTGACAATATCTTCTATATTGCCCATTATCGTATTATTTTTAATAACGTTATTTTCACTCAGTGAGTGAAAATGCAACGCTTCTGCATTATAGAGGAACTTATTTCCCGTAATCCAATTTTTTGTGTCCGGTTCAAACGGAGACCGGTCAATATACATTCCTTGTGCGCAGTAAATAACAGTGTTGTCTTGTAGAGTAAAATTTGAAACATCTTTTAAGCCTATTCCCATACCCGTAGCCCCTAGAGAGCTTTTGACAACATTTCCAATTGCAATACTGTCTTTTGAATACATAAAAAAGATACCGACACTATTGAATTTATAGTGATTGTTTTTTATTATGTTTTTACCTGCATACATAAAATGTAGAGAATATCTGCAATATTCTCCATAGTTTTCTACAATTTCGTTACCATGAGAATACCATATTACCATATCCCGAGATTTTATCAAAGAGTTGTTTTTTATAATATTATCATTGCTATACCAAAGTCTTAATCCATCACCTCGAAGACCTAAGTCTAAATCTTTTGAAGTTATTTTATTATTTGAAATAATAGAATTGTTTATCATTTGAGCATCAATACCAAAGAGACAATCTTCTATAACACAATTGCTTATTTCACATTGTTTGCCCTCTTGCATTGTAATAGCAGAATCAAGATTTTCATGCCTGTCACCACTGCCAATAATTTTTAAATTTTTTAAGGTAATATAGGAACCTTTTGTTGTTATGACGGTGCCTTTGCCTTCTCCGTCAATGATTACCCCGTCTTCTATGCCAATAATGGTTATCGGCTTGTTTATAAGAATATTTCCTTTATAAATACCAGCTGAGAGTTTTAAAATAGAACCTTCCGGGGCATTGTCAATTGCATTCTGCAATGTATTCGCACTGAGTAAGCTTAATATGAATACATGAAATATAAAGAAAATTCTTAACATCTAAGACCTTGATATATGATTTATTCTTGAATTTCTTTAAATGCTTTTTGTTTCGCAAAAAAAGCAAGTAAACTTAAAATACTAATTGCAAGTATCATATAAAAACCGATTGTTGGATAAGAATGCGTTGTAAACTGAGCAATCTTGCCATCACCAAAAACTGTAGGCATAAAAGGTTTTATCTTAAAGGCGCCCCAATCATGTAAATTGTGTCCGAACCAGTATAGCCAATACGAATAATCAGCTATAAACAGCAGCGGAAGTGATGCCGGAACAAGCATAAGATAGTTTAAAATTTTATTGTTGTAGGCAATAAAATAGATTATTCCTAAGGATAAAGCTAAAAGTGCATAAATACCAATTTCTCTTTCTATTGTACCACCAACCCACATCGGGTCCATCCCAACATAGTGATTGATTGTATTCATCTCATGAACTTCTCCGCTGTACCCGTCAAAATGAAAAAAGACAGGAATACCTTCTGGAAATGCTTCTTTTGGATAATTCGGTGCTTCAAGGGAAACTGCCCAGATTGGTAATGAAGACGGTCCAAATTCAGCTTGAGTCTCTATCATTTTTTCTAAACTATTATGTGCTTTTTTATCTGTTGTTACACTTTTATATCTGCCTTGACTATAAATGTCCCAAACAAATTTACTTAAAGAAGATACTTCTGCAGCTTTTCCATCATCAATTTTGTTGAGTGTTCCGTGAAAAGTGAGCATCGGAAAGGTAAAAGACAGTGTTAAAATAATTAAAGCAAGCGTGGCGAAAATTTTTGCTTTTGTGAAACTTGGGTGCATAGACAGTCCTTATTGAAAATAAAAATTTAAAGATTAGAAAAACCCTTAAAATTTTATTTAATTCTTGCAGAGAATAAATTTTAATTATTATAATAGAATAATTTTTTTATAAGATTGATTTATATCAATTTAGATATGAATTCATAAAGATTAATTTTGCTTGTTGATAATGAAAGAACTATGCGTTGAAAAGGACTGAAAAGTTCAATCAATTCATTATAAAAGGTGTGTAGTTTGATAAAAGAAGGGAGGGAGAATGCATTTGCAGCTCTCCTCCCCTCGTTGAGAATTTATTCTAATTTTTAGAATAAATTCGCATTTTCGTCTATCCATTTAAGATATTCGATAATATCTTTTGTTTCTTTTTCACTCATATGCTGATTAGGCATTTTTAGGTTAAAGTAATCAATCATACTTTTAACGTATGGATCATCATACATTTTTTCCGGTTCCATGATGAAGTTTCTAACCCATTTTTCAGCATTTTCATGTCTTTGCAGTGCACCCGTAAGGTCTGGACCTGAAGATACTTTACCGATTACGTGACATCCGCTACATCCACCTTCATTAAACGCTCTTTCTCCAGAGCTTGCTGCAGGTGATTGCTTCGTCGCGATAAGTCTTACTAGTGCATCTTTAGCTCTGATTCCAACGTCTGCAGTTTTTACCATAAGTTGCCAAATCATATTTTCAAAAAGAATAGCTTTTTCCAAATCACCAGCTTTAACAGCTTCATCAGCTAGTTTTTTCTGTGCCGGAATTTGTCCATATTGGTCAAACGCATCTGTTACTAGAGCAGCAACAACTTTGTGATCACCAAATTTATTTTCTTTTAAGAAAGCAACAACACTTTGAATAACTGCATCAGTCGCAGCGTTTACAGCAACAGTTTTGTCGTACTCAGCTTTGAGTTCTGCTTGAGTCATTGTTTGCATTTTTAATTTTTGAGCACTCACATATTTTTTATTAGGGTCTTTTACCATGAGGTAACCCATCATTTCTAAGTGAAGCGCAGAACAAAACTCTGTACAATAGTAAGGGAAAACACCTTCAATATCGGCAGTAAACTTAATTGTTGAAGTTTCACCCGGCTCTAATGACATGTGCACATTATAATGGTCAACCGTAAAACCATGTGTTTCATCTTGAGCTCTTTCAAGGTTTGTTAAGTGCATTGTAACAACGTCACCTTTATTAACAGTGATTCTCTCAGGATTGATGTGAGATCTAACCATAGTTCCATACACTGTAACTTGGTTCCCTTTTCTTACAATTTTTTCTTGGCCAGCTAAAGTTTTACCAATATGTTGTTCACCAGTTTTAGAGTTTGTACCCATTGGATATCTTACATGTGGATGTAATTTTTCAGCTCTAATTGCAACTGCTTGGTGAGGTTCACCCAGTGGCAAAGGCATATCTACCAATAAATCCATTGTTTTACCGCTAATATCGATTAGCTGGTGATTTTGAGGATGAAGTGGACCGACATTTTGGAATCTGTCAATTGCAAGTTTATTAAGTGAAATAATATACTTCCCTTGAGGATCGGCAGATTTACCTTCCATACCGCACAAGTGACCAACGTTATAGTGAACATTTTCTTTATCTAAAACTTTTAAAGTTTTATAGTTCCACTTAACAATCTGACTATCAACATATAAAGATGTATAAATTTCACCATCTACATTTGAGTATTGATTGTGTAATGGCCCAAGTCCTAGCTCAACTTGTCCGTGTAAAGATGATTTCATATCTAAGATAGGGATACCGTAAGGGTCTTTCCCTGCATATTTTTTATTTTTAATCAGCTCTTTAATTTTACTCCATTTAAAAACAGAAGCATGTGTATCTAGTTTACCGCAGACCGTGATATATTCACCATCAGGAGAAACGTCAACACCGTGTGGTGATTTTGGTTCTGGAATTAAAAATAAAGCATTATGTTTAACCGCAACATCCATAGGGATGATTTTATGTCCGTTGACAATTTTTACATTTTTTTTATCTTCTGCAAGTTTTGCCAGTGTTTTCCAGTCATAAATATGCAAAAAGTCAGTATCATTTCTACTCATACCGGCTTCGTTTGGTGGCATACCAACTTCGATTCCACCTGTGTACATTTCTGTATTAAATGAGTTTGTAAAACCCCAACCATCAGAAACACCTTTTCCTGCATCACTTAAATCTTGCATATATGGAGGCATTTCAATCGTGAAAGATTCTTTTTCTTGAATACGACCTTTTTTATTGTCAAACTTCCACATGGTTACACCACCGCGGTAAGTTTCTTTATATTCTTCGATTGGGTGATAGTCGTTATCAAATGGAGCAGCATATTGTGCAGCTTCAATGATATACTCAGAATTTTGTGTATAAAAAGCACCACCATGAGCCGATTTAAAAACTGGATTCACAACAATTTGCTTCGTTTCAAAATCTTCTAAGTCAATAATAGCAATACGAGGATTTGCTTTATCGTTAATTGCCAGCCACTTACCATCATATTTACCGTCTTTTTCAGAAAGAGCAGGGTGGTGTGTATCTCCCCAGTTAATCTCTCTGCCTCTAATATTCCCTTGTCTTAATACGGCTAATGAATCTTCATCAAAACCGTAGCCTTGCCATGGTTCAGGTGTGAATACAGCAATATATTTTAAAATTCTCATTGATGGAACACCATAAACAATTACTTGTCCACTTTGTCCACCTGAACTAAATACAATAAACTCATCTCTACCGCCGGTAGGATTATAAGTTTTTGCAGCACGAATTACATCATTTTCCGTTAAACCTCTTGCTTTCATTACTTTTTGTAACTCACCATCGCCAGCAGACGCTACTGTTGCAATTAATGAAGTTCCTAAAATAAGTGAAGAGAGCTTATTGAAGTGCTTATCCATTTTCTACTCCTTATTATTCTTCTTTTAAGTATAAAGTATTTGAAACTACCCTTTTTTATACTCAAATGATTTGTTATGGTAGTAGACTTTTTAGGTAAATAATTTGACTAAGGTCAAAATAAATTATTAATTTTTTTATTTAAGATTTATTTTCATTGTATTCAGAGAGTAAACTTTTCAAATCTGCTTTTAGATTATGCAGATTTAAAGCACAATTGCTGAGCTCTTCTAATGATTGTATGATTACATCTTCTTTTTTTGTTAACTCTTTATTGCTGACATTATTATTTTCCATAATATTAAGTAATTCCAGTAAATCTTCAATATCGCTTTCTATTGTTTCTAAAGATTTTACGGAATGTTCTATGGAATTGCTTGAATGTACTATCGATTGGTTAAGTTTGTTAACAAGGTAATTAAAATTATTTATTGCCTCTAATATATCGCTATGCGTATTTGTGATTTCGATAGGTTTTAATTTTTTAATACTTGAGTCTGTAATAATGTTTTTTGAAATAATTAAAAATTTTTGTATAAAAGCAATAACGGTCTTCACCTGTGTAAAAAGATATATCAGAAGTAAAACCAAAGTGAAAAAAAGAGAATATTGTAAGTTTTTATAATTTTCTAAAGCATCTTGAAAATCTATCTGTTTCTTTTGAATAAGCTTATTGAACTCAACAATAAGCATAAAGTTCGTATTATAAATTTCTTTAATTACATCTTCTAAAATTATTTTGGAATAAGTAGTAGTTATTTTGCTGTTATCTCGAAATTTTTGTACAGATAGATAAAAACGGTTCCACAGATTAATGATTTCACTACCATCCTCTCCTAAAGCAGAACCGGATATTTCATCTAAAGTTTCATTTTGTTTATTGATAGTTATGATAAATTTTTCGATTAAGTCATCTATTTGTTTAGTAGATATATTTTGATTTTTATAAATATAAAAAATATTCTTTGAAATCTCTTGAGTAAAGGCTTTTTTCTCATTTATGCTATTTAGCAAATCGTTTTGAATCTTATTTTGATTGCTAATATAGCTAGATAAAACCGCTAAAATAATGGATATAGAAAAAATAAGTATACCGGTTATCTTAATCTTAGTCATTTTGATTTTCCTTGTATATTGCTTCTAAATTTTTTGAGTCCACTACAGTTACATCACCATGGATTATATCAATAATCTTGTTGCGTTTTAATCTATTGAGAACTCTGGATAATGTTGCAGGTTGGATATGCAATATTAGGGATATATCATGTCTTTTTAATTTGTTAAACATATCTAAATCAGAAGATAACATCATAGCAACTTTTGATACAGAATCAAAAAGAAATTCTCTGTTGACAAGAGACTGTAATTTTTTTGATCTTGAAATTATTTCATTTACAAATTGCATACATAAAATATTGTTGTTTAAAAAAAGATTTTTAAATTGCGGGTAATTGATACTTAAAATTTCAGATTCTTCAAGAAGCTCTATATTTGAAAAAGAGTAAAGATTGTCACTGTTAACATCCGATATTTCTGATAAAAGGCTATTTTTATAAATATAATATAAGAATATTTCATTATCATTTTTATCTATTTTATATGCTTTAGCCAAACCACTTGCTAAAAATAGAAGAGTGTTGCCCCTCTTTTCTTCATAATGTAAAATATAATCTTTTTCATAGGAACTTATGGAAGAAATAGATACTAACGTATCTATTTGTGAATCATTTAAAGTCTTGAAAAAATCCAAAGATTTTATAACGGTTTTGATAGACAAAATAAACCTAGTTCAGCAACTCAAGGCAATTTTTTTGTGTAATGTCAAATTGAAACAACTTTGCTTTTGTTTGAGCATTTATATATACATAGGATATGTTGATTTGAGCTTCTAAAAACTTTTTAGAAGATTTGCACACACCTCTGGTTACCGCTTCTTGCATCCTTGTTTTATCTTCATTTTTTATAGATTCATCACTCTTTGTCCCCGTGTTTATTGCAAAAGTATAAAAGAGTGTTAAATCTTTATTTTCTATCTTTACAAAAGATGTATATTTATCGATAGTTTGTGGTAGAGATTTTGAAATTTCATCAACTACTAATTTAACAAAATCTCGATTTTGAGACTGAAGTTCTTTTTGTGGAAAATCATTCGTATTTTGTAATATATCCGCACAATAGGCAAATTGACTTAATGACAGTATTAATAATATATTTTTAATTTTAGGTATGGCTGTTAAAAGGTGCATGCTCATCTCTCGTATTTAATTTAGAGAAGATTATACAGAAGTAGTTAAAGTAAAAATTTGATATTAATCAATAAGCTATCTAAGCTATCTTTGTCCAAATTTATCGTGCCACCATTCTTCTGGTGTGAAAGAGCTTTTTTTTATACTATCTTCATCAAAAGTATATTCATAATTGTTACAGTAATCTAAGATAATACTATATGCCTCATTAATTTTAGCGCTCATTTTTGTTGCTTTTTCTACATCATCTTTATGTTTGTCGGGATGCCATTTTTTCATAAGATTTTTATATTTTAGTTTGATTTCTTTTAAAGTGGATTTTTCACGAAGCCCAAGTAGTGTTTTGGACTTCATGAGTTGTTCAAAGGAGTACAAGAATAGTTCTTAGTCTTGTTGTTGTCTCATGTAAGCAGGAATATCTAAAAAGTCACTATCAAAATCACCGCCAACTACAAGCCTTGGACGAAGTTTTGCTTTTGGAGCACTAGCAGTTTCGCTAATAAAATCTTTATTGTTTTCACTTAGATTTAATTCTTTTTCAAAACCGGTTGCAACAATGGTGATTTTTACATAATTCTCAGGAATGCTAGCATCAGTGGATGTTCCAAAGATAACTTCTGCATCTTCATGAGCACTCTCCTGCACTACAATCATTGCTTCAGATATTTCCATCATAGGAAAATTAGGATTCATCTTAAAGTGTACTAAAACACCCATTGCACCGTTGATGGACATGTTGTCAAGAAGAGGAGATTCTATTGCGGATTTGATAGCTTCATACGCTGCATTCTCCCCTTCAAATTCACCAACACCCATAAGCGCCATACCTTTATGGCTCATAACCGTTTGCAAGTCGGCAAAGTCAAGGTTTATGTCATTTTCACCGCTTGAAAGGATGACGCCTGATGTTCCGCTAACTGCCTGCGCTAAAACGCTATCAACAATTTTAAAACTGTCTTTTAGCCCAAGTCTTCTATCTATTATAGACAATAGCTTGTCATTTGGAATCACAACTATTGAGTCACTCTCTTTCTTTAGCTCTTCAAGACCGGCTTCTGCAAGTTTTAATCTCTTTTTACCTTCAAACATAAAAGGTTTAGTAACAACTGATATTGTTAAAGCTCCAACTTCTTTAGCGATTTGTGCAATAATAGGAGCAGCACCAGTACCGGTTCCTCCGCCAAGACCAGCAGATATGAATACTATATCCGCACCTTCTAGGGCAGCTCTTATTTCATCATAGCTCTCTAATGCAGAATCTTTACCTACCGAAGGTTTCATTCCCGCGCCAAGCCCTTTTGTAAGTTTGGTACCAATCTGAATTTTTGAAGCACCGCTGGTTTCTGACAAAACTTGGGCATCTGTATTAATGACCATCATTTCAATGCCAGTAACCCCTTCTTTGAGCATGTGACCAATCATGTTTCCACCACCGCCACCAACACCAACAGCAATGATTCTTGCTCCGCTTATATTCCGTGATTCTTTTACTAAAAATGGTTCCATTATCTCACTCCTTTAAAATAACTGGGTCGCCCAGTTCCAAAATTTACTAAAAGCTCCAGCTTCATCACTTTTTTTATTGCTTTTTGATGGAAGAGTCACCATGGTTTCTCTTGGTAAGTCTTCTTGTGATGGCGCAATTGGAATTTCAGGATTATTCTTAAAGTCTACACTGCTTTGTGAAGCCGGAGACTCATTTGAATGTCTTACTCTTTTGTTTACATCTATTTCATAAGGAGTATATGCAGAAGCGCTGTACAGAACAAGACCTACAGCACTTGAATATTCAGGACTTCTAAGATTGTCAAACAAACCATTCATCTCTTTTGGACGGGCTAAACGAACAGGAATAGAGCCAAAAGTTGCAACTGCCAAATCTCTTATACCCTCCATTTTTGAAAAGCCACCGGTTAAAACAACACCTGCGCCGATTTGATCTTTAAGCCCGCTGTTTTCGATAAACTGGGCTAAAATCATCAACGTTTCTTCTACTCTGGCAAAAATAACATTGTGAACTACTTCTAAAGATACTTCATGCGTTGTTTTTTCATCACCTATTACTGGAAGTTCAATTAAATCGTTGCTTGGCTTTAAAAGTGAACCATAGTTAAGTTTTACTGAATCAGCAACATTCAACGGGGTGTGAAGAGCCATTGATAAATCACTTGTTACATGGTTTGAACCTACCCCTAAGAAGTCATCGTATCGGAGAGAATTTCCAGAATGTATAATAATATTACTGGTATTTCCACCCATATCTATAACTGCGACACCTAACTCTTTTTCATCACTGTTTAAAGTTGCAATGGAAGATGCATATCCGCTTAGTACAACATTTTCAACTTCTATTCCAGCCCCTCGAACTGCTTTTTTAAGGTTGTTAAGATTTGATTTCTGTGTTGTTATAATATGTGTTTCAACCTCTAGTCTTGAGGCATTCATGCCAAGGGGGTCTTCTATAAAATCTTGGTCATCCACTTTGAAATTAAAAGGAAGAGCATGCAGTATTTCATATTCATTGGGTATATTTGCATTATATAAAGAGGTGTGCATTACCCTCTCTATCTCTTTTATTGTTATTTCTTTATGCGGTATATTTACAATTCCATTCGAGTTTAAGCTTTTGGTATAAGCGCCAGAGATTGAAACAATAGCACTTTTGATATCGCTTCCCGCAACTCTTTTAGCATCGGAGACAGCCGATTTTATAGATTTGGAAGCTAGTTCAATATTTGTGATACTTCCTTTTTTTAAGCCTTGCGCCTTCGTTGTTCCAGCACCAATTATTTGTATTGAATTATCATCATGTATTTGAGCGATTATTGCACATATCTTTGTGGAACCAACATCGATTGCTAAAATAGTTTTGCTCAACTTATAATCCTTGGATGAATATCTCAGTTTTGTACTTGTTTTGCAAGTTTTTAATTAAACCTTCATTGAACATAGCACTTTTCAATTTTACAATTGAACTGTCTTGATTATTATTTTTATTTTGAAGCAACTTTTGTTCCAAAATATTGTATAAAACAATTTTTCCACTATCTAAAATAAGGTAGCCTCTTTTATTTTGTTGTGCAAATAATTGCATCAGAAAACTGTTTGCTTCATTATCATTCAACTCACTTAATTTATCAGCATCGGAACTTGTAATAAATTCAGTAATTGTACCGTTGAATGTAGCTAAAGAATTTTGAGCAAGCTCCAGCAATTTAGCCTTTTTTTGTTCTTGCACAAATAAAGGTAAAACATCTTTTTTAGCTTCTTCATAAGTTTTTGACTTGGACGGATTGATTCTTACCAATTCAAAAGTATAATAATCTCCAAGTACTAAAACTGGTTTCATAAAAGGAGAAGTTGGAGATAATTTTGAAATACTTTCTAAAGTTTCTTCATTGAATGGATTATTTAAGGCAGAGATGCTCAAAGCTTGAATTTTTATATCTTCCGCCAGTTGATTTTTTTTGTAAGCGATATAGTTTCTAAGGGCTGAATCTTTTGTAAATTTTTCATTTAATTCTGAAATTACGGCTTCTTTTGCATCTTCTAAAGGGATAATTTTTCCATCACTGTCTTTAAAATGTGTTTTATTTTCATTGTAATATTCAGTTATTTTGGCTTCATCATGCGTAAGAGATACTTTTTCCTGTTTAATGTATTTTACATCATAACTGACTTCACTCATAAAATTTTGTTGTCTGTCTTCCCAAAATGATTTTAAATTTTTATCTGAAGCATCAACGCTGATTTGCTCTTCATTGAGAACTTTGTAGTTTATTTTGTCTGCAATATTCATTACAGTGTTTAAAATTTCTGACTCATTTTGATTCGTATTTACGGGAAGTAATTGAAGAGTTTTTTGGATTAAAAGCTGTTTTTTCACATCAGCTTCATACTCATTAAGGTTTAAATTATTTTTAGAAAGAACTTGTTTATAAACTTCTTTATCGAAAACACCGTCTTTAAAAAAATAGTTCTGAGTTTTTATTTCTGACAAAAGTTCTGCATCATTAATTTGCAAATCGTACGAAGCAGCCAAATTAAGGATTAAAGCTTGTTGTGTAAGTTGTTGAAGTGCTTGTTGTTGAAGACCGAAACTCTTTGCTTTTTCTTCATCAAATTCTCCTTGAAACATTTGGTTGTATTGGTTATACAGGTTAGAATAGCTTTTTTGCAATTCACCCATAGTTATTTCTACATTTCCAACTTTTGCAACAGCACCAGCCTTATCTCCATAGCTATACTGCCCCCAGCCGACAAACCCAGCTCCTACGAAAGCGATAGTAGAAATCCATATTGTAACTATCAAATATTTTTTATGTTTTTGCATCCATGTAATCATTAGTAAAAAACCTTAAGTGTGATATTTTTGTAATTCTATGTAAATTCGCATTAAACCTTGATAAATAGAGAGTAATATTGTATTTGGCATGTGGAATTATTTGGAACTTTTCAGCAATGCAATAAAATCTTCTTTATTCATTGGTTTTGCAAAGTAATATCCTTGAATCATGTCGCAATCTTTTTTTCTCAAATAGTGAAATTGATATTCATGTTCCACCCCTTCGGCTATGACTTTTAGCCCAAGACTTTTTCCCATAGCTAAAATCGTATTGAGTAACAATCTGTCATTCGTATTATTTTCACTTATGTCATCGATAAAGTTTTTATCTATTTTAAGTACGTCTATTGGAAACTTTTTTAAATAAGATAAAGATGAATATCCTGTTCCAAAATCATCAATATAAATTAGTATGCCAAGTTTTTTAATCTTTTGCAGAGTGGATAAAGTCTTATCAACATATTTCATCATTATACTTTCGGTTATTTCTATCCCAAGCTGCTTTGGATTTATGTTATTTTCAGATATTTTTTCTTGTAAATTTTGATATAAATTTCCATTTTGAAACTGTCTTGTAGATACATTGATTGAGAGGATTAAATCATGATAACCCAATTCGTTTAATTGTTTAATGGTTTTTGTACTCTCTTGAATTACAAATTCACCCAAATTAAGGATAAAGCCAGTACTCTCAGCAAGAGGAATAAAAATATTTGGTCCAATATAGCCATGTTGACAATGTTTCCATCTTAGCAGAGTTTCAGCTCCAATAATTTGTCCGGTTTTGGCATTAATTTTAGGTTGATAATACAATACAAATTCACCCTCGTAAAAGGCCCTTTGCATATCGTTGATAATATTAACTTCATCATGTATTTTATTGTTTAATGATTGTGTAAAAAAACTAAAATTGTTGCGTCCATCGGCTTTTACTTTATACATGGCGATATCAGCATATTTCATAAGTTCACTTATATTGGATGAATCATCTGGGAATAACGAAATGCCAATGCTTGCCGAAAGTCTGAGAGAATGTCCTTTGATAAGAAATTCTTTTCGAAAATCTTCCAATAAACTACTAATAATAGGCAATAGCTCATCTTCATTTTGAAATCCTGATTCTATGATGATAAATTCATCACCGCCTATTCTTGTGATAAAACTGTTCTGTGATACGCATTTTATTAAAATTTTTGCTACGATTTGCAAAAGCTCATCACCTATATGATGTCCCAAAGTATCATTTATATTTTTAAAGTGGTCCAAATCTAAAAAGATAATGGCCAATTTTGTATCATTTTTGAGCGCTTCTTGCTTGAGGGAGTCTATTTGCTGATTTAAATAGAGCCTATTGGGAAGTCCTGTGAGATTGTCATGTAAAGAGGTGTGTTCTAGCTCTTTATTTAATTGATTCACTTTATTTTGTGTATTATTTAAACTGACGCTGTGCTCAATTTGAAATCTTATAATATAGCCTAGAACAGTAAGTTCACTTACAACAAATATCGCATGGAAGATAACAATGTCAAAACCACAGCCATAGTTAAATACCATGACAGGCATATCAAAAAGTGATACTTCATAGAATTGTAAATAATTAAAAACTATATGATGCAAAATTGTTGTTATGGCTGCAACAATCAAAGGCATGATGTCTTTATAAAGGGTTAAGATGGCCATAACTATAAATACATGAAAATGCATCTCTATACGACCTAAATATTGTTGTATAAATATGACAGAAAACAGCATCATCGCAATTGCAATAAAATATCTGTAATAACTCTCCCCTTTTAAATATGGATATAAAAATATTATAGGTAAAACGATGAGGGCACCACCAAAGAATCCGTAAAAGTGAGTATTGTATAAAATGGACGTAATAAATGTAGCTATCAGCCATTGAACAATGAGCAAAACTACCATTGTCTTGTCAGATTGTATATGAAAAAGTTGAAAATTTTTACTGGCAAAGTCTGGTATTTTCGGGTATGAAAAAATATAATTAATTATATTTTTCATTCATTTCCTCCAAACTTTTTATATTGATTTGTATGATATCATGAATTAACTTTTTTGTTTTTAATGGATGTGTAGAATATATATATTTTAAAATCTTGGAATCTAAGTTGTTTTGCAACAGATAAATATGGTCTGTATGATTTAGTTCTGCTTGGTCATTTAAACTGCTTGCAAAAAATACATCAAAATTTCTGTCAATGTTCAGTACATTTTTTCTTGACAAATAAATCCCCTTAAAATCTTTGTTAAAATACTTTGCAAATAAATTCGGCTGATGTTCTTCAACTTCAGGCGTAAGGTTTATAAAGAAAATATCCACACTGCTTTTAATATCTTTAAATTCTTCTGATTCATATAAATTACTAAGTTCATGCAACACGGGTGTGCAGACCTCTTTACACCCAAAATATCCGAAAAATAGCAGCAATACTTTTTTATCACTATCAATATAATCTGCCTGTATCTTTTTATTAACCTTCATAACTCCTCCGATAGTATTACTAAAAAATATAGATTGTAAAAATGGAACAGTCATAAAAAATACAAAAACTGCAATTAAAGTTATTCGTTTATATTTACTGTTTTTCAAATCTTATGATTCCAACTATTATCAAAGGGCTTGCAAGAATTGTATCTTCTATGTAAATGATATGTGTTGCATTTAAAATGGTTTTCTTTGCGGTTACTACTTTATGATTGAATCTCACGGTTTTGTTTAATATTTTTACATTTGCAAATTTCTCATTAAAAAGCTTTTTATCATTCGGATGTATAAAATAAGACAACATCTCCGACTCTTCTTTATAAATAGTATCTTTCATTTCTAAAATACTTAATAATTCTTGTGATGCAATCAATTCGTTTGTTTGCGTATTTAATCTCCAATATCCTAAATCACCCAAAACAAAAGTATTGTCAATAAATTGGGTTTTTATGAATAGTTTTTTTCTTATAAACTCTAATTTTTGTAGTTTATCTGATTGAATCATATATTTTTTTCTTTGAATAGCATAGAGCGAAATAATTGTAAAAATTAATAGCACTAAACAAAGCATGGAAATATCTAAGAGTATAGACTTGTTTCTTTCTAGAAAGTCCTTGTCCTTACCAATGATAATAGCCTCCCTTGCAATGTATTGGGATAAGATAAGTCTTGAATTTACCAATTCTTTTGCGTTAAAAATATATACATTTGGGCTTTTTATTACAGGTTTTAAATTCTTAAGTGATTTGTTCTTTACATACTCCAAGACTAAGTTCGCGGCAGTCTCCCCTTGTTTGGTTCCGCTCGTAACATAGCCGCCGACAACACCCTGATGCATATAGGCATCTTCCATGCTTAAGAGAATAAGATTTTTATTTTCTGTTATTTTTTTAATTGATTCTTCAGGCGAGAGCGTATTGTTATTATTGTCTTTGAAATTGCCAATCGTTGTTAAAATTAGAAAACTTCTTGGCGCGTCTGGCAACTGACTTTGAACTTTGGAAATATTTTCATCATTAATATAATGAAAATTTAAATTTGAAAATTCTTCTTCTTGTGAGTGAATCTTTTTTTCTATTGAATGGTATGTGTTTGAGTCATCGCCAATAAAGTATATTTCTCTTGTTTGCGGAGAAAACTGCTTAATGAGTTCTATATTTTGTTTTATCTCTTTTATTTCATAGACTCCCGTAAAAGAGTCTTTGGGAAGGAGAGAATACATATCCAAGTTGTTTATGCCTGAAAAAAATATTGGTATGGGTTTTGTATCGCTAAATATTTTTTTATAATTGCTAAAGATAAAATTTAAGGCATTATCATCGGTAACATAAATTAAGTCCGGATGAATATCTGCATATTTTTTTTGTAAAAATGTAAGAAAATTATTTTGATATGTATATGTTAATCTGAATCTTTTTGTATCTAAATACTCAGTGTAAAATTCGAATTTTTTATCACTTTTATTTAAAGTCGATACAAAAGAAGAGTGTTGTTTATCCGTCCAAGAGTATTCTTGTGAATAGGAGTGAAGCACAAACACGCTTGTTTTCTCTGTGGCGAACAAAGAGAAAGTAAAAAAAACTAATAAAAATATATTTTTTAAGAATCGCATAACCTATACTTTCAAATGGCTTATATAAAAATAATTGTAAGCAAAATTCCAAGCGCCAATTATGTACGCAGTTTATAGTTATAATGCTAAAATAAACTTTATTTTATTAATTTGAATATTGATTTCAAATATAAAATTAATTTATATTTGAATTACATCATGCAAGGTAACATATATGAACAATTTAGAGTTGAAAAACAGAGATTTAGATGTTTTATGGCATCCGTGTACGCAGATGAAAGATCATGAAACTTTGCCGCTTATTCCTATAAAACAAGCGCATGGTGTTTATTTGGAGGATTTTGAAGGTAATCGCTACATTGATGCCATCAGTAGCTGGTGGGTTAATCTTTTTGGGCATACAAATGTGTATATCAATGAAAAAATCAAAGAACAATTAGATACTTTGGAACATGTAATTCTTGCTGGATTTACGCATGAGCAAGTGGTGCGACTCTCGGAACGACTTGTAAAACTAAGCCCAGCAGGTTTGGAAAAGTGTTTTTATTCAGACAATGGCTCAAGCGCGGTAGAAGTGGCTCTGAAAATGAGTTTTCATGCGCATAGAAATGACGGTAAAACTAAATCGCTGTTTGTTTCGCTAACAAACTCTTATCACGGTGAAACCATAGGCGCTCTGAGTGTAGGTGATGTCGAACTTTATAAGCAAACGTACAAACCGCTTCTTATCCATTCAATCCAAACTCCTGTGCCAAAAGATATGAGTATTGAAGCAGCGCACATTGCGGCATGTGGATTTGAAGAGTTATGTAAAAAAAGAGCGGGAGAAATCAGTGCAATTATCCTAGAACCTTTGGTTCAGGGTGCAGGTTCTATGCACATGTATCATCCGGAATTTTTAAGGTTTGTTCGCAATACGTGCAACAAGTATGATGTGCATTTGATTGCGGATGAGGTTATGGTTGGTTTTGGTAGGACGGGAGAATTGTTTGCATGTCAAAAAGCCGATATTACACCCGATTTTTTAGTACTTTCCAAGGGTTTAACCGGAGGATATCTTCCCCTTTCCGTGGTGCTCACAACAAATACTATTTATACAAAGTTTTATTGTGATTATAGCGAGCATAAAGCCTTTTTGCACTCACACAGCTATACAGGAAATGCTCTTGCCTGTGCGGCTGCAAATGCAACACTTGATATATTCGAAAATGATAATGTGATAGAAAAAAACAGAATTATTATAAAGTATATGAGTGAAAAACTACAAAAGTTTAGAGAACTTGAGAATGTTGAGTCCATAAGACAAACAGGGATGATTTGTGCAGTGAAGCTTAAAGGTTATAGCCCAGAGCGTAGAATAGGACTGAATATTTATCGGCATTGTCTGAAAAATGGAGTTTTATTAAGACCACTTGGAGATGTTATCTACTTTATGCCTCCCTATATCATAACATCCGAAGAGATTGATACGATGATGGATACGGCTTATGAGGCTATAAAACTTCTCGATTAATCAAAAAGATGGTCTTTACTGTTGTTATCGAGCATAAGAAGTCGGCAACTTTTTTCTAAAATAGAGAGTTTTTTTGCCATCTCATGCAAATCCCTGTTGAAGGCATAAACGCCATAGCCTCTAATAACCATCAGGTCTGTATCGTTGGTTTGAAAGTAGTAGGTGATTTCACTCTGAACTCTATCGTACCAGTCATCAAATTGTTTAGGGTCGACAATGGCGATAGAACCTAACTCTTTGTGTCCGAAATAATCTTTTGGAGTTATAATATTATGGTCCAGCGAATAGGCTGTAGTAAAAGGGGGCATGGTAAAACAGATGAACTTTGCGTCAGAGATTTGTGAGTAAATGCTGAAATGTATTTTAGCATCGATGCTAGCCTGATTCCATCGATAATCTCTTTTGAAATACAATTGTATAAGACTATGTTCGTCTAAAGCGTCAAAAACGGCTTCTTTTGTATTAATGATAAAACGATTTGATTCAGTTTTCGCAGAGATTGAACCGTGATATATTCCAAAAAAATCTTTTCTAAACATAGATAAAGCAAGACTAGATAGTTGACTTTTAAGTTTATCTCTATTCATCAAGAGCCTCTATAATGTAAATATTTTTGGATTTTATCATAATTTGTCTTTTAAAAAAGATTTTTATAATATGCGTTGAAAGAGTTTTGAAAAGTTTAAAATAAAGAAGAAGGGTGAGATAGAATGAGCGGAAAACCCGCTCAAAGAAAAATTACAGACCTGTAACGTTTTCTGCTTGAGGACCTTTTTCGCCTTCACCGATTTCGAAAGTTACTTTTTGACCTTCGTCTAGTGATACACGACCGTATCCTGTGCTGTTAATCTGACGGAAGTGTACGAATACATCTTTACCACCATTTTCTTGTTCGATAAATCCGAAGCCTTTTTCACTGTTGAACCATTTAACTGTTCCGTTTACTAATGCTGCCATTGTAATACCTTTATGTTTGAATACACCAAATTTCTCCGGTGGTTGAAAATCTAATATGAAGTTTTATTTTAGGCAGAATGTACTGGTAACAGAAGTCGTCAATATAAAGCAGTCTAAAGATGTAACTCGAATCATCTTTCATTGGCGGCAGTATAACTGAATAATATACAAAACACAAGAAAAAAGAAAATATCTTGGCATGTGGAAATAATAATTGTTTTTTTGGATGTATATTTATATGTAAAATTGGCAAAGTAAATTAATGAATGAGAGTATGTAGTTTTGGGGATTTGAAACGAGCTTGAAAGTCCGTACTTTAGATGGTCTCCCCACCAGGAATCGAACCTAGAGCTATCCCTTAGGAGGGGACTGCTTTATCCAGTTAAGCGATAAGGAGAAAATTAAACTAACAAGTATGGAATTTTAGCATAAATAGTATGCAGTAAGCTTGGCATGTGCACGGTAAATCAGAATTAAGTACTCTTTAAAGAGAATATATCAATCACACCCTAAGCAAACATTTTTTAATCTTGCTCTATTTTGCGCATGACGCTCAAACGGGCCACCAATCGCGGAGACATCCGGCCACCCTCTGAGAAGATATTTTCTGTAGCATCATTTTAACATAAAGTGGCCGGATGTTGATTTTCAGTACTCTACATTTTCGGCTAATGAGTTGATTTTTCTCATAGATGGGCCACTGAGTTGTATCCTATGAGATGAGTGAACAATCCTATCTAAAATTGCATCTGCAACTGTATTATTATTGAGATAGCTGTACCATTCACTTACAGGAAGTTGTGAAGTGATGATAGTTGAATTTATAGAAGTTCTATCTTCAATAATTTCAAATAAGTTTGTTGCATCATTATCTGCCATAGGTATAACGCCGAAATCATCAAGTACCAGTAGTTGGAATCGTGAATATTTTTTAAGAACATTGATATAGGTTCCATCAATTCGAGCAAGTCGTATCTCTTCAAGTAGTGATGGCATCCGCACGTAACAGACCTTGTATGAATAATGAATTGCATGATTGGCATAGGCGCTTGAGCTATGAATTTTTTGACTGAAAACTGATCTACTTTTTTGATTCTTTTTGAAATTAGCGATGGAGCAGTTAGAATCCATCTAGGGTTCTAGTTGCCTGTAAAATTAACGCCTGTCATCTCTCCATACTGATTTACAAAAATATAGAGATTTTTTTGGTTTGCTTTTACTTCATTAGGGTTATTAAATGTAAAAACCCATTCAGGATTTCCATGAAATTTCTTCTGTTCTATATTATGAACAGGAATATTTTTCCAGCTCTTATCTAATTTCCCGTGAGCTACATAACTGTTTAATTGTTGTGTAGCAATTTGCTTTGCTTGTGCTTCATTAACCTTTGAGTTTCCATGACTATGCCCATGGTCTTCATGACTATGTCCTGAACCCGCATATAGAGGGTTAATTCCTAATGCTAAAAAAGTTGCCATTGCAACACTTGTAATAATTTTTCTCATTTTGTTCTCCTTGTTTATAATGAACCGTGTGTATATTGTTTAGCTTTTTGGGCTTCCATATCCATATGGATATGTGTGTGGGCATCTTTATTAAACCCAAACTCTTCTTCGTTTGTTGTATGTAAATATCCATGTAGTTGCATTAACAGCAACATAAAACCTACAAATATCAATGCATGATTGGCAACTTTACTATGTTGCATAAATGATTTTGTATTACGCCATATAGCAAGTATAAATAACATTGGAATAAGTGCAAGAACTTGTCCAACTTCTACACCTATATTAAATGAGATGATACGCATCAGCATCTCAAAACTATCTTCTCCCAATGGAAGCTGCTGTAGTCTTGTTGAAAGACCAAATCCATGGATAAGACCAAAAATCAATACCATCCATAGCAAGTTTGGAGACTTCATATGTAAATAGTTCTCAAACCCTTTGTTATTGTCAAATGCTTTGTAAATAACACTCAGAGCAATCACTGCATCGATAAGATAATAGTTTGCATTGATACCCATAAAAGTTGCAAAGATAAGAGTAATACTATGCCCAAGTGTAAATATTGAGACAAACTTTACAATATCTTTGAGTGTTTTAAGAAAGAACACTACACCAAATAGAAAAAGTAAATGGTCGTATCCTGTGAGCATATGTGTTGCACCTAGCCAAATGTAGCGTAAATTGCCTCCATCAAGCATTGCTTGTTTATCCTCTGCTGAAATTCCATGTGCATACGCTACACCATTTAGCAGAAGTAAAACACCCATTATTAGGAGTGTCTTCATTAAATATCCTTCTGAATTTTTTGTTTTATGACTGATTGTTGAGAATATTAATTAAGAGATTGGGGGTCTGAATACTTGAGTGGGGTGAGACTCTATGCGCCATTGCTTGAGAACAAGAGGTCTATCATTGTCAAAATTATATGTGAGAATAAACTGCGTATCAGCAGTCTGAAAATCTACAAGATTAACTTTATGGACATGTCCATGAGAATGTTGAACTCCATGATGCATATGACTATGCTCATGTGCAAGAACCGAACAAAAGTCATGATGATGAATTTTTTGTTCTTTTACAAAGTTGTTAAGTGCAAATACATTCACACTTGCAAGACAAAATATAACTATACTAATAATGATATTTTGTTTCATTACCCTTTGCCTTACTATTATTTGATGTGTAAAAATTATATCATAGTATAAATAATGTAACTTTTTTTAGGTAAACACTATTGTCTAAAGCTGTTCTTTTAGGAACAACTTCACACTTTACAACCTATATATATTTATGAGATAAATATTAGACTTCTTGCATAACCCAAAAAGCGGTTCAAAAGTTGCTTTTGAGGAGTATGGAAAAGTTTGAACGATTAAAGAAATTAAAGCCTGCTTATTTTAAACGGCTGGTAGGTGTAAAAAAAGAGACCTTCGAATTGATGATTGAAGATGGCACATATTGCATTTGATTACGGTGTGAGCGAAGCAACCGTTTCAAGGGTCATTCAAGAGATGGAAAGCGTGCTGATACAATCGGGCAAGTTTTCGCTACCGGGAAAAAAGGCTTTGCATGAAGATACAGGGATTGAACTTGAATATATCGTTATCGATGCGACTGAATGCCCAGTGCAGCGCCCAAAAAAAGGCAGCACCGATGCTACAGCGGAAAGAAAAAGCGACACACAGCCAAAGAAAAAAACAAAACTTCATCCCCTTACAAAAGAAGATAAACTTGCCAATAAAGCCAAAGCATCCGCATGGATTTGCGTTGAACATGTCAATGCTAAAATTAAAACGTTAAAATACTCGGTGAAAAATACCGTAACCGTAGAAAACGATTCGGTTTACGCTTTAATCTGATATGTGCTCTGAGTAACGCCGATCGAGGATTTGGTGCAAAATCTTATTGATTAGTACTTTCCCAAGTCCTAAACTATCAAATCCTAATGGAGCTTCAGAGTATCCGGCTTCATATAAATATGATGCTAATCTTGGAAAATATATTTTTACAAAAACTTTTACAAGAGTGAATGGCTCAGAGAATTTTGCTATGGATTACAGTATAGATGGCAATAGTGTCATAGCAAACACTTATCTAAATAGTAATAGCTCAAACATATGTAAGTTTGAGTTTGAAGAGAAATAGTCTAGTGCAGGACTAAAAGTGACAGAAGATATAGTTTGGATATTGATTTTTGAATGTGAGGATTTAATCGGATTGGTAGTGTAAATCAGCTTTTTGAGAGCGCACTCCAATGCGACTGCAAAGAAAGAGTAAAACCGGTTTATTTAAACCAGTTTTTCATTTTTTCTATTGCAGAATCTAAAACGCTTTCATGCGGCTTTGACTCGATTCCAAAAGACTCTTGTAATTTAGAGAGAAGTTCTTTTTGTGCATCATTGAGTTTTTTTGGGTAAGTAATGTCCACCTGCGCGATTAAATCACCTTTGCCGTGTCCGTGAACATCTTCTATTCCTTCACCTCTAAAAGTGAAGTGTTGTTTGTCTTTTGTTCCAACATCAAGTTTAAGGTCAAGTTCACCGGTTAATGATGGGATTTTAAAAGTGTCACCTGAAACTGCCTGTGTGAAAAAGACAGGAATAGAGATGTAAACATCGTTACCGTTTCTTTGAAAATGTTTGTCCGGTTTTACGGTAAATGTTACATATAAGTCACCGCGAGTTCCGCGTTTGCCTATATTTCCTTTTCCGGAAACTCTTAAACGGTTGTCGGAATCAATACCTTTAGGCACTTTTATAGTTACTTTTTCTCTTACTTCATTGTAGCTTGCACCATGACAGTTGTTGCATGTGTCGGTTGGGGCATTTCCCGCGCCGTGACAAGCGGGACAGGTTTGAGAAAAAGTCATAAAACCTTGTTTTATATAAACTTGACCTTGACCTTTACACTGTTTACAGGTAGATAATTTACCATCTTTTGCACCCGTGCCTTTACAGCTTTTACATGCATTTTTATAAGTAAATTCAATCTCTTTTTCACAGCCAAATATCGCTTCATGAAAACTAAGATACATCTCTACGTTCATGTCAAGAGCATATTTTTCCATCTCCGCAGGATTTTGGCGGCGACGGGAGCCACCCCCTGCGAAACCGCTGAACATCTCTTCAAACATAGAACCCAAATCATCAAATCCGCCCCCTCTGGATCCGCGAGCGCCTCCGCCTTGAAGACCTTCTTTACCGTATCTGTCGTAGATACTTCTTTGTTTTTCATCACTTAAGCATTGGTACGCTTCATTACACAGTTTAAACTTGTGTTCAGCTTCTGAATCTCCGGGATTTTTATCCGGATGATAAATCTTTGCCATTTGTCTATACGCTTTTTTTATTGTTGCAGAGTCCGCACTTTGCGAGACTTCTAATATTTCATAATAGCTTAATTCTTCCATCTTTTCCCACATAAATATAAAAATTTTTCGCAATTATACCGTTTTTGTGGTTTAATTTTAAGTATAATAACTTTTATGAAATCAATAATTTATATTTTTATCATCTTAGTATCATTTTGGGGCTGTTCCATCGAGCCAAAAATTGGCAAAGTTGAGAATATAGCAGATAAAAATATTTCAACTCAAAGAGTGAGCGCCGCAAAAATACTTTTCGATGATTTACCCAAAACATATCTTTTAAAAAATGAATTTGAACAGCTCCCAAATTGGGAACAAGAAAATTATCTTTTTGCATTAAATTCGTTCATAGAGAGTTGCCGTAGTAAAAACACGCAAATACTTTATAAAGATTTATGTGAAGAAGCAAAATATACTCCGGATGCAAAAGAGTTTTTGCAAAATAGATTTAAACCTTATTTGATAAATACGGAAGACGGGAATGACAAAGGTTTGCTAACGGGTTATTATGAACCGCGATTAAGAGGTTCATTAACAAAAAAAGAGTCTTATATCTATCCTATCTATAAAACTCCTGATGATTTGATTGTTGTAGATTTAGGTTCAATCTATCCAAAGCTTAAAGATTATAGGTTGAGGGGCAGGCTTGAAGGAAACAAGCTGGTTCCTTACTATACAAGAAAAGAAACAAAGTCATCGCATATAAATGCAGATGTTATCTGCTATACTGATTCAAAAATTGATAGATTTTTTTTAGAGATTCAAGGTTCTGGAAGGGTTGAATTGGATAATGGAGAAACTATTTTCATCGGTTATGCGAATCAAAACGGACATGCATATAGAGCCATTGGAAAATATTTGGTTCTTCAAAATGAGATGAAAATAGAAGATGTTTCGCTTCAGAATATTAAAGCTTGGCTTTATAAAAATCCATCAAGAATCGATGAGGTTCTTAATTACAACAAATCCGTGGTATATTTCAAACAAAAAGAACATTCTGCAACGGGCTCGCTTGGTATACGATTGACTGCAAAAAGGTCCATAGCAGTAGATAGAAGATATATTCCCCTAGGGAGCATGCTTTATTTGAATGCGAGTTTTAAAGAGAGAGAGATGAATTCTATTGTGCTTGCGCAAGATACGGGTGGAGCAATTGTAGGCGCAATTAGAGCTGACCTTTTTTTAGGTTATGGAGAAGAAGCGATGCATATAGCGGGAGAGTTGAAAGCGCCTCTTAAATTATGGATATTACTGCCAAAAGAGACAAGCAATATATGAGAGGCTCATTAGAAAAATTTAATCGCTTGGTAGATGCTTTGCAAGAGCTTCCGACAATCGGTAAAAAATCTGCGACACGGCTTGCTTATCACATGATAATGAAAGACAGTTATGTGGGAATGAAAATTTCTCACACCATAGAAGATGCTCTGGGAAGTTTGAGAAAATGCAGTTCTTGCGGCGGAATGAGCGAGGATGAACTTTGCTTCGTGTGCTGTGATGAGAGTCGTGACAACGCTTTGCTTTGCATTGTAGAAAATGCAAAAGATATTTTACTCTTGGAAGAAAATAGACTTTTTGACGGTAAATATTTTGTTCTTGAATCTTTAGAAGAGTTGAGTATCTCACACTTGCAAAACATGGTTAAGAATGGGATTAGCGAGGTTGTTTTCGCCCTGACTCCATCCATTGCAAATGATGCGGTCATTCTTTATATAGAAGATAAACTCACCGCGTATCATGTGAACTTTTCAAAAATAGCGCAAGGCGTTCCAACCGGAGTGAGTCTGGAAAATATAGATGTATTGTCTCTTACAAGAGCATTGGTAGACAGGGTTAAAGTTTAGATGAAAAAGGTTTTACTTTTATTTTTGTGCGTTTTGGTCTTATTTGCTCAAAATCCAAGTGATAGTTCGGATGTTTTCACGTGTGATATCAATAAGATACAAAACAATGAAACTAAAAAACATGTGCAAAATTGGCTGGATGGCGGGTTTGGACTCAAACCGTATAAGGAGAATTATATACTGCCTTACGGGTATAGGGACGGCGCTTACAAATCTTATTCTCCTGAGTCGGAATATAAAAAGTCAGAAGCCGAGTTGCAGGTGAGTTTGAAAATTAATGTCGGAAATAATCTTTTTGGTTTAAACGAGATGTATTATATGGCGTATTCCCACCTCTCGTTTTGGCAAGTGTACGCAAAATCTTCCCCCTTTAGAGAAACAAACTATAATCCTGAAATATTTGCCCTTTTCCCGATTGATGATAATTCGGATTTTGGACTCAGGTCTGTTACCTTTGGATTTTCCCACCTTTCAAACGGACAAGGGAATATAGAAGAGAGTATTGATTCAAATACTTCAACCATTCCGGCTGAATTACAGCCCTATGTTATAAATCGCTCAAGAAGCATTAACTATCTCTCCTCCACAATTCGATTTCAGCATGATGCGCTTATAACAGATTTGAAAATATGGATGCCTTTTACGGCAAACGGTGACCTGAGTGATAATCCGGATATAATGGACTATACAGGCTTTAGCAGTATAAGATTCAGATATTTTCATAACAAACATCTTTTTACTTTAATGGGAAGAATGAATTTCATCACCGCAAACGGTGCGCTAGAAACAACATATTCCTATCCTCTCGTGGATGATGTTTTTTTATACGCAAAAATTTTTAGCGGGTACGGGGAAAGTCTTATAGACTATAATAACTACATAACAAAATTTGCAATAGGTTTTAGTTTTTCAAGATAGTAACTTGTAAACTAAAGAGACAAAAAGCAAACCACTACTCTAAGAGTAAAATGTTCCCCTTTTACTCTTTCTTCTTGGCATGTGCAAAACATTCCACATGCCAAAGTACTTCCACATGCCAAGCATAACGCATAATCTAAATGTAATAAAATAGTTATATAATATAGTCATAATCTGTGAAGTTTATAGAGAAAAGGAGAACGAATGCGAGTGGTAATTGTCGGAGGCGGAATAGCCGCGGTTTATTTGGCAAACAATCTTAAAAAGCACGATAGTTCTTTAGAAGTTACAATAGTGAGCGATGAAGAATATCCGCCCTATGACAGGATTCATCTGTGCCGTTTGGTGGATTCTTCCGAGGATACAAGCAGAATTTCTCTTGTACTTGACCCGAGTGTCAAGCTTGAACTGGGTCAAAAAATAGAGAAAATTGACAAGCAAAGCAAGAGAATATTTTCAAATAATTCTGTCTTTAGTTACGACAAACTCATTCTAGCAACAGGTTCGCTTCCCGTATCTCTTTTTAACATAGAGGGGATAAAAAATGCGGCTGTATTTAGAAGTGCAAAGGATTGTGAAATCATCAAAAAGGGTGTGAAAAACAGAGAGGTTGTTGTGGTGGGAAGCGGTCCGATTGGGCTGGAACTTTTGGAAACACTCAATGAAATGCCTTATGTTTCAGACATTACGCTTCTTATTCGAGGAACACATCTTTATGATAAAAACCTTTCCATCGACTCCATTAAAACTATCGAACAATGCTACCTCCAAAGTGGAAAAATTAAAATTTCTTATGAAGATGAGATTGTTGATACCGTAGTGCAAGAGGGTGTAATAAAGCTTCTTAAAACAAAAAAACTTGAGATTAAAAATCCTTTTTTAGTTTTTGGCACGGGCATCAAACCAAACATAGAAAATTTTAGAGACACATTAGAATGCAACAAGGGTGTTTTAACCAACCTGTATATGCAGACAGAGGATGAAAATATCTATGCAGTGGGAGAGTGTGCCGAGGTAAAGGAACTCGGTTTTATTGCGGGGCATGTAAAAGAATGCACTCTGCAGGCTGATTGTGCCATCTCGCATTTGCTTCAAACGGATATCAAAGCGTTTAAACAAGAAGTGAGCATCGACATGCTCAAAGTGGGTGAGTTTGATTTGGTGGAAGTAAACTCGGCACAATTCACGGATGACTATGAAAAGATACTTATTTCTTCAAAAGAGAACAAACGCATAGATGAGTATTTTATGCATGAAGATAAGTTAGTTCGGTTTATAGGGATAAATTCCAATGTAGATGTAGGGTACATAGAAGGGCTCATCAATAGCGGTGAAGCCGTAGACATAAACTATCTCTACGAAAATAGACTTATAGGCGAGAGAGGAAGACTTATCTGTAGCTGTGAGCACATGTATCATCAGGATTTGGTAGATATAGTCACGCAGACAGGTATCTCTTCTTTTGGGGAACTCTCCGATTTTTCGCAAGCAGGAAGAGTGTGCGGCAGATGTAAAATAATGGTGGCGGATGTCATCAAAGACGCACAGCAATTCATAGACCCGAAGATGCCAAGAAAAAGCGTGCAAGATATTCAAAATGAAAAAGAGATAGCAGCCGTTCGAAAACGGATAGACAAATTCAACACCCTGCATCCGAGAAATAATCTTACAACAGAAAATCTTGATTCTGCGATGGAATCTTTAGATATAGCAAAACATGAGATTAACAGCTGGATTTCTATGGTGACGGCAGATATGCAACTGCATCCAAATTTTGAAGAAGTTGTGCAAGAGAGTGTAAAATCTCTCAATAAAGTGCCTATTATTTGGTTGGAACTCTCAGATTGCAGTGGAAATTCCGAAGCTTTTATAAAATCAACAAACCCCGCCATAGAAGATTTGATTTTTGATTATATTTCTCTTGATTATCATGAGCTTTTGATGAGTGCGAGCGGGGATCAGAGTGAGACGATTTTAGAAGATATCATTCAGCATCAAAAAGGGGAATATGTTCTGATAGTTGAGGGTGCCGTTCCCCTTGCGATGGAGGGAAAATACCTTCGCATAGGACCAAAAGGTGAAACGGGAATAGAGCTTCTAAAAAAATGTGCACAGGATGCAGCGCTTGTGATAGCTGTTGGAAGCTGTGCGCTTGATGGCGGCGTTGTAGCGGCATATCCAAATCCAACCGGCGCAGTAGGTGTTGCGCAGGCGCTCGGACGTAAGGATATTATCAATATTCCCGGTTGCCCGACAAATCCGACAAATATAGTGGGAACACTTCTTTCTTACATCATGTTTGAAGAGTTGCCTGCCCTTGACAAGTTCAATCGTCCTTTATGGGCGTATGAGGGAAGGGTGCATGATAATTGTGAAAGACGGGGGCATTATGAACTTGGAGAATTTGTCAAAGAGTGGGGAGACTCTGGAGCTAAAAAAGGGTTTTGCCTTTTTGAAATGGGGTGCAAAGGTCCTTATGCAAATGTAAACTGCCCAACCATGAAGTTTAACTCCGGAACAAGCTGGCCTGTGCAAGCGGGACACGGATGCATGGGATGCACGGAGATAGGCTTTTTTGACAAGTTTGCAAATGAGAGAAAATATGTAGAGGAAAAAAATAATGCGTAAAGTTGTAATCGACCCAATCGCAAGAATTGAAGGGCATTTAAGGGCTGAAGTTGAAGTGGATAAGAATGGAGTTGTTCAAGAAGCGTATGTAAGCGGACAGCTTTTTCGGGGTATTGAAATTATCTTAAAAGGGCGCGATCCGCGAGATGCAGGACTTCTCGCGGGGAGAATTTGCGGAGTCTGCACAAACTCCCATTTTCGAGGGGCAGTTTCTTGCGTGGAAGATGCCTACGCATTAAAAATTCCAAAAAATGCGGAGATTGTAAGAGATTTGATGGCGATGGCACTTTTTATTCAAGACCATGTCGTACATTTTTATCATCTTCACTCTTTGGATTTTGTGGATGTCACAAGCGCTTTAAACGCAAATCCAAAACTCACTTCTAAAGAGGCGCATAAATACTCTAAAAATCCGTTTAGAAATTCAAATACGCATTATGAAGAAGTGCTTGCGAAACTGCAAAACTTTGTTAAAGCGGGAAAACTCGGACCCTTTAGCAACGGTTATTGGGGGCATGTAGATTACAAACTTACACCTGAACAAAATCTGATAGTTATTTCCCACTATCTTGAAGCACTGAAATTTCAGACAAAGATAAGTAAAGCGGTGGCAATTTTTGGAGGAAAGACTCCACATCCGCAAAGTATTGTTGTGGGAGGCGTAACAAGCGTAGCCGATATGCTGAACCCTCAAAGGCTGAATGATTATCTTTTTATTATCAAAGAAGCCAAAGAGTTTATAGACCGTGCTTATTTGCCCGATATGAAACTGATAACTAGTGCATACAAAGCGGAAATCAAAGCCGGAGCAGGGCGCGCAAACGGTAATTTTTTATCGGTTGGCGGTTATGAATTTGAGGGGGAACAAAGACTTTTTTGCAATGGCGTGATTTATGCACATGATTTTGAGAACATTGAAGAGTTTGATGAAACAAAGGTGACCGAAGAGATTGACCGTGCTTGGTACAGCGGCGATGCCAAAGAAAATGAAGTATGTTATACGGATTTGAACGCAGACGGCTCTTTAAAAACTGCCAAAAATGATGATAAATACTCTTGGGTCAAAGCTCCAAGATACGATGGAAAACCTATGGAGACGGGACCGCTTGCAAGAGTGTTGGTGAGTTACGCAAAAGACAATACGCTGATAAAATCTTTTGTAGATGAGTTTTTGCAAGAAACAGAATTGGAGCTTATTGATTTATCCACTACGGTGGGGAGAAACTGTGCAAGAGCTATAGAAACGAGTTACATTTGTGAGTACATTTTTAAACTTGTTTCACGTCTTATTCAAAATATAAAATACTATGACACAGACACTTGGGTGCGATTTGATTTTAATACTTTAGAAAAAGATGCCAAAGGGAGAGCTTTTTTAGAAGTTCCCCGTGGCGTTTTGTCTCATTTTGTGAATATAAAAAATCAAAAGATAGACAATTTTTCCGTGATAGCACCAACAACATGGAATGCCACTCCTAAAAACTTTGACGGTGTCAGGGGAGCTTATGAAGAAGCTCTTGTGGGTATAAAAATAGAAGACACCTCTAAGCCGCTAGAAGTTTTGCGGGTCCTTCATTCTTTTGATCCCTGTTTGGCATGTGCGGTGCACATCATAGATACGAAGGGCAAAGAACTGAGCAGATACAGGATAAAAACTTTATGAGTATTTACAGTACATTGATTGCAGCACCTTTGCTTTTTGCAGTACTTGTCTTCGTCGGTACAAGGAGAGTGAGAGATGTATTGAGTGCTATTTTTATAGTGATTTTAGGTGCTTTGAGCCTTAGTAATATCTTTTCATTCAATGCACCTTTAGAAATGAGCTTGCCTGAGACGTTTCATGTTTTGTTTATTCTTATTGATGTAGCCGTTCTTGCGTATTTTCTCTGGCAGGGCGCACTCTTAAAACACGCTTATGTGATTTTCTTTGCTCTTGTGCAAATTCTTCTTTATGGTGCTGTGATGTTTTTATCACCAAGCATTGTCTCCGGCGATATCTTCGTAGATGATATTTCTGCTGTCATGTTGCTTGTTATAAATATCGTAGGGGGGATTATCATTGTTTATGCCTTGGAGTACATAGAAAATGAAGAGTTTACAAGCTTGAAGAAAAACGGTTTTATCGCAATGTTATTTTTCTTTTTGGCTGTGATGAATTTCATTGTCTGTACGAATAACATCGAAATTTTCTTTTTACTTTTTGAACTTACCACACTTTGCTCTTATATTCTCATAGCTTATCGCGGGGATGCGCTCTCACGAAAAAATGCGCTTCAAGCACTTTGGATGAATCAGATAGGGGGAATTGCTATTTTAGCGGCTTTGATTTTTTCAATACTTCAATATGACACTGTTTACTTTGATGTGCTAATAGCAAACAGCAATCCTCTTTATCTTCTGCCTATCGTTCTTTTAGCGATTGCGGCATTTGTCAAGGGTGCAAGCATCCCGTTTGATAAATGGCTGCTTGGTGCAATGGTGGCGCCTACACCGGTAAGTGCCATACTTCACAGTGCAACAATGGTGAAAATAGCTCCTTATCTGATGTTGAAACTCGCACCTGCGATGAGCGGATTTGTCTCACTTACTATTACTTTAATAGGTACATTTGTATTTTTTTCGGCCTCACTGCTTGCGCTTAGCAAAGATTATTTTAAAGAGATACTCGGTCTCTCCACGATAGCACTTCTTGGCTTGATGATGGCTCTTGCGGCAATAGGAACACCTGAAGCCGTCACGGCATGTTTGGTTCTTATAGTTTTTCATGCAATCTCCAAAGCCCTCCTTTTTTTACAAGCGGGAATATTGGAGAAAAATTTTCATTTGAAGTATGTGGATGATATAAACGGCTTAGTCAATCACGCACCGCTTGTAGTTTTTTTTATCGTTATTGGTTTCGCTTCGCTCACACTTCCCCCTTTTGGAGCCTTTATAGCAAAATTTATGGCAATAGAATCTATTGCAGGGGAGATAATCCATAACCCGCTTTATGCCTTTGCTCTGATATTTTTAGCCCTTGGAAGTGTATTTTTAACCTTGCTGTATTTCAAAGTAGTGACAAAACTTTTTGCAAAAGATGCCGACGTAAAATCTCGGCATGTGGAAATCTCAAAGTTTTACACCATTCCCTCCTTTTTACTCGTATTTTTACTTTTAATCGGGATGTATATAAGTTTTGAGAGAGCGTTTTTAAGCTCTTTGGAGATTGTTGTGCCCTTAGTTCTCATCGCTCTTATTCCCGCACTTTTTTCACTTCTGCTCTTCAAAAAAGCACATAGAGTCAAAGAATACAACTGCGGTGAAAAAGATGATATACAACTGAGTATGTATTATTTCCACATGCCAAGACGTGTTCAAATCACTCTAACAATTTTAGCAACGCTTGGCATGTGGATACTTCTTTTGGGAACTATAGTATGATAGAAATCTTGTTGATAGTTTGTGCTCCTCTCATTGGAGGTTTGATATATGGTTTGGAGAGAAAAATGAGAGCGAGAATGCAAAACCGTCAAGGTCCTCCGCTTTTACAACCTTTTTATGACATGTGGAAACTTATAGACAAACAGGCTTTTATAATAAATCCTTATCATACTATTTTGGGAATGATGCATTTTATATCGCTGTGGATGGTGGTTGCTTTTATAATCTTGGGAGAGAATTTACTTTATGTGATTTTTTTACATCTTCTCTCAAGCATCTTTTTAATCCTTGCAGGTTTTAGTGTAAAGTCTATTTACTCCCATATCGGCTCCAACAGAGAACTCCTTGCAATCCTTGCGTATGAGCCGATTTTAATTATGCTTGGCGTAGGTTTTTTTATCTTAAACGGAAGTTTTGACATCTCGGTTATACGGGAAAATTCTCCGGCACTTGCTTCACTTTTTTTACTTTTTTTAGCATTTTTAATGCTCATTCCTATAAAACTGAAAAAATCCCCTTTTGATGCGAGTGAGGCGCATCAGGAGATAGTAGGCGGTGTGGAGATTGAGTTTAGCGGGGTTTTTTTTGAATTTTTATATATGGCAAAATGGCTTGAATATATCTTTATTTATCTCTTGCTTATGTTGTTTGCGGGTGATAATATTTTACTTGGAACGGGTTTATTCGCCATAGTTTTCTTTTTGGTAAATTTAGTAGATAACGCAACAGCGAGAATTAAAATGAGCCATCTTCTGAAAATAGTTTTAGGTATCGGCTTAACGCTTGGCATGTGCAACTTGATAGGACTCTCTTATGTTTAATCTAAAAAAGTATAGAAAAAAATCACCTTGGATACTTCACTACAATGCAGGAAGCTGCAACGGCTGCGATATAGAGATACTTGCTTCTCTTGCACCTAAATATGATTTGGAGAGGTTTGGGGTTGTAAACACGGGAAATCCAAAGCAATCAGATATCTTTTTAGTCACAGGTCCGGTTACTTTAAGGAGCAGGGAGAGGCTTGTAGAGCTTTACATGCAGATGCCCGAACCAAAAGTCGTGGTGGCAGTTGGGAGTTGCAGTTGCACAGGAGGCGTGTTTAGAGATATGTACAATGTTGAAGACGGAGTAGACAGATATATTCCCGTAGATGTTTACATCCCTGGGTGCGCAGTTTCTCCTGAGCTGATAATAGACGGGTTGGTTCAAGGTTTGGAAATTTTAGAACAAAAGACAAAAGAGATGGAAAAACCCTTGAAGCTCTTTAAAGAGTCCACTTGCGAAGAGGGCATAGTAAACAGAAGAGATACTGCACTAAAAGTAGGAAAAATTGATGAAAAAAATTAAAGTTTCACTTGAAGATATAACAAATGAGATTCAAGGTTTTTATGATTATAAAAAATGGCATTTTCTGACTCTCAATGGTCTTGCCCTTGAAGATAACAAGCTGGAAGTTCAGTGGATATTTTCAAAGTATGAGGCACTCGATGAGATAGTTATCTATTATGCAGAGATTGAGTACAAAGATATTATTGCGTCTATTGTAGATATTATCCCCTCCGCTATCATCTCTCAACGTGAGCTTGTGGATATGTTCGGTGTGCAGGTAGAAGGAAGCTCCAAGGGACTTTATTTGGATGAAGATTCTCTGCAAGCTCCTTTAAGCGGGTGTTCAATATGAGTAAGAAAACCATCAATATTCCACTTGGTTCACAACATATTTCTCTTTTAGAACCTGTAAGGTTTAAGTTTGAATGTGAAAATGAGAAAATTATAACTGTTGATTCAGACGTTGGTTTTGTGCACAGAGGCATCGAAAGAGCGTGTACTACAAAGTTTAAGTTTGATGCCATAGGGTATGTCGTCGCAAGAGTATGCGGACTTTGCGCCATTACACATTCACTCTCCTATACGGCTGCAATAGAAAAACTTTTAGGCGGTGAGATTACTGCAAAATCAAAATATTTAAGAATTTTACTTTTGGAGCTCGACAGAATCCACTCCCACATGCTCTGCCTCTCCCACACTTGTGAAAACGCAGGCTTTGAAGCAATGTTTATGAGAATTATGGGCGATAGAGAACTTGTGATGGAGATACAAGAACTTTTGACTGGAAACAGAATTCAGTTTGATTATATCTCTATCGGCGGAGTCAATAGAGATATCAGCAGTGAAATAAGTAAAAAAATTATAGCCAATCTTTATGAGGTCAAGCAAAGAGCTCTTGGCTATATGGATGAGTTTACAAATAACTGGAGTCTCTCTTTAAAGTTCAAAGGTATAGGAGCATTAAGTCTTGATGATGCTTACATGTTGAATGCGATAGGACCATTGGCTCGTGCTTCAGGGCTCAATATAGACGTAAGAAACGAGATAGAGTATCTTCCCTTCGATGAGGTAGGCTTTAAGATGCAAACCCATAGAGACGGAGATATCAATGCGAGAAATCTTGTAAGACTCAATGAGATAATAAACTCTATTGAGATGTGCAATAATATACTCGAGGGGCTTCCCGAGGGTGCAATCTTTACAAAACTCAAAGGCAAACCAAAAGGGGAAGCTGTCATACGATTTGAAGCTCCAAGGGGAGAGTTGATGTATTATGTTAAGGGTAATGGGACGGCTATGCTTGAGAGGGTGAGAATTAAAACACCCACATTTTCCTGCATACCCGCATTTTCTCATATCTTTGTAGGTGAAAATTATGCAGATGCTCCTGCTATTTTGGCATCTTTTGACCCTTGCCTTTCATGCACCGCAAAATAGGCTGTTGAGATGTTTACATCATTGATAAAAGCGTTTACAAATCTTTTTAAAAAACCGCAAACCATAGATTATCCGCTCACCCCTATCCTGAAGGACAAAGAGTATAGGGGTTTGATAGAGTATGGCGAAGCGTCGTGTATCTACTGTTTGAAATGTGAAAAAGCTTGTCCTCCCGGTAGTATTTTATTTGTGCCGGTAGAGAATCCTCCAGAGAATGAGAAAAATAAGAAAGGGCTTCAATATCACTACAATCCCTATCTTTGCATTTATTGCGGTGAATGTGTCAGAGCCTGTCCAAAACCAGATGAGGCCCTTTGGCAGAGCAATAAAAAACCTTCAATCGCTATTAAAAGCGACAAGGTGAATGAGGATTGGTTTGTGCTTGAAAAATTAAAAAAAGAAGAGTAGGCAAAGCACTTTTTTGAAATATATTGTATATATTGTTAGTAAATAATGGTTAAAATAGTAGACATTTTATTCTATTGCAAGAAAGGGCTGTATATGCAACATTTAATAGGAAAGAGCTGGCACAGTATAGAGGGCGATAGTGTTGTTGAACTTTTTGAGAGTGATGTAAATGACGGTCTTGGACCGCTTAGTATTAAACATAGAGAAGAGTACTTCGGTAAAAATGCCCTCAAAGAGAAAAAACAAGACTCAAAACTAAAAAAATTCTTTATGCAGTTTCACAATGCTCTTATCTACATCCTTCTAGGAGCTTCCATCGTAACTGCTGCTTTACATGAATGGGTTGACAGCGGAGTTATTTTTGCAGTTGTTATCATAAATGTAATAGTTGGATTCATACAAGAACTTAAAGCCCAAGAAGCTATTGAATCACTTAAGCAGATGATGATTACCGAAGCTGTCGTTATCAGGGATGGAAAAAAGCTTAATATATCTTCGGTTGATTTAGTTCCCGGAGATATAATTCTTTTAGAATCCGGCTCAAAAGTACCGGCAGATATGAGACTCTTAGAGTGTAAAGATTTGAAAGTGGATGAATCTATGCTCACAGGAGAATCCTTGCCTGTATCTAAAAATATCTCTCAATACAATCAAGATATTACACTCAATGACAGAAAAAATATGGCATATTCCGGTACGTATGTAACATATGGAAGAGCAAGGGGGATAGTTGTAGCCACAGCTTCTTTTACGGAGCTTGGAAAAATTGCCCATTTGATTGAAGAAACTTCGTCAATGGATACTCCGCTTACAAAAAAAATCTCAGCTTTTAGTAAAATACTTCTGTATGTCATTTTGGTTTTGGCCGCAATTACTTTTATTATGGGTTTACTTAGAGACTACAGTGCTGTCGAGACCTTTATGGCCTCTGTCGCTTTAGCAGTCGGAGCGATTCCTGAGGGCTTGCCTGCTGCTGTTACCATTACTCTGGCGATTGGTGTACATAGAATGGCGAAAAAAAATGCCATTATAAGAAAACTTCCTGCCGTTGAAACCCTTGGCAGTGTTACCACGATATGTTCCGATAAAACAGGAACCCTCACGCAAAATAAGATGAGCGTCGTCAATATATTTTGTTCCGGCAAATCGTATGAGATAAGCGCAAACGGTTACGAGCCAAAAGGTGATTTTATCTATGATGGAGAAAAATTAACATCCATAAATGGTGATATCTCTGAGATTCTCAAGGTTGGATATCTTTGTAATGAGTCTTATTTAGTCCAAAAAGAGGGTGAATACAGCATAAACGGTGACCCTACCGAAGGTTCCTTGATAGTGAGTGCATTAAAAGGAGGGGTGGATGAATACACAATCAACAAAAAATATCCGAGACTGGATATCTTGCCTTTTGAATCAGACAGACAGTTCATGGCTACAATCAATAAAGATATTCAAAATTCGCAAAATACTATTTATTTAAAAGGCTCCATAGAAAGAACTTTAGACATCTGTAAATATGAACTCGCCGATGGAAAAGTTCAAGCCATAGAAAAAGAGAAGATTATATTACAATCAGAATTGTATGCAGGGAGTGGTTTACGGGTACTCGCTTTTGCTAAAAAGCTGACAAATCAAGAGTTGATAGATTATGAAATGTTTAGAGATGATTTTATTTTTATCGGTCTTCAGGCGATGATGGATCCCCCGCGTCCCGAAGCGATTGAAGCGGTAAAAGAATCTCTTGGCGCAGGTATAAAAGTTATGATGATAACGGGAGACCATGCACTTACCGCTTTTTCAATTTCTAAAATGATGTCGATTGTAGATAAGGACGCAAAATTTAAGGACTCTGTGCTACAAGGAAAAGATCTTTTTGCTCTTAGCGACAGTGAACTTATTGAAAAAGTTGCAAATATAAAAGTATTTGCAAGGGTTGAGCCGGAACAAAAACTGCGAATAGTCGATGCCCTTCAGGCAAGAGGTGAGATTGTAGCGATGACGGGAGACGGTGTAAATGATGCTCCTGCATTAAAACAGGCTGATATCGGCATAGCTATGGGTAAAGGCGGTACCGAGGTTGCAAAAGAAGCCGCAGATATGATTTTAAGTGATGATAATTTTAGCTCCATTGCACATGCCATCAAAGAGGGAAGAAATGTTTTTGATAACTTAATTAAATTTATTACATGGACACTTCCGACAAATCTTGGAGAAGGGCTTGTAATTTTAGTAGCAATTATGTTGGGATTAACACTTCCAATATTGCCGGTGCAAATTTTGTGGATAAATATGTCAACGGCAATTTTATTGGGACTGATGCTTGTATTTGAGCCACAAGAAGACAATATTATGAGTCGTCCTCCACGGAATCCTAAAGAACCAATACTGACGAAGGTAATAGTAACACAGATGTTGGTGGTTGGGTTCTATATGCTTATAGCTTCTTATTTTATGTTTAACTATTCTATCTCAATGGGACATAGTGTAGAATACGCAAGAACGGTAGCGGTAAATATATTTGTTTTTGTTGAGTTGTTTTATCTGTTTTCCTGTAAAGAGTTACACAAATCTGTATTTAAGACGAATATCATGAATAACAAGTTGCTGCTTTTAGGTGTGGCAATGATGAGTTTGGCTCAGATTACGTTTACGCATGCAAGTTTTATGAATACAATGTTTAAAAGTGAAAAACTAGACCTTATTACATGGTTGCAGATATTGAGCATCTCTTTTTGTATACTTTTTGTAGTTGAGATAAAAAGGTTTATAGACAGTAAGTTGTCTCATAAAAAATATAGATAAGAAGGGGCTTAGAGTTTAAAACTTTTTTGCATGTGGGTTTTAATATCTTTAAGCGTTAAATCACCCTTGGTAAAAAGTTCATTTGCCAAAACACCTTGACCTAAAAGCATGTCTGCACCGTCTTTGAAGGTAATGTTTTTTTCTTTTGCCAACTTTAAAAATGGTGTTAGTTTACCGTAAATTGCATCCGCTGCAAAAGAGGTGTTGTTTAAAATATCTTCTATCATTTCTAGTGGAGCAGGAAGTTCTTCATCTTTGAGTCCTGCACTTGTCGTATTGACAACTAAATCATATTTTTTTACCTCAAAGTCATCCCATGTAAAGGCTAAGCAGGCTATCTCTTTAAAATAAGAGAGCCTTTTTTCACTTCTATTTAAAACTGTTACATTGATGTTATCTTGAATAAATCTTGAAGCTAAAGCCTTTGCAGTCCCGCCAGCCCCAATAAGCAAAATATTTTCCACATGCCCAAACTCTTCTATTGCATACATAAAACCATCCGCATCTGTGTTGTAACCGATAAGACGGCCATTTTCATTTAGCAGCGTATTGACAACGCCTATATTTTTTGCAAAACCTCTCACTTCATCACAGGCATTAAAAGCATCTTCTTTATGCGGAACAGTTACATTTGCACCGCTAAGAGCAAGATTGAAAAAAGTTTCTTTTAGTTTTGAACCCTCTTTTAAATGTACTCTTGTGTAGCAGGCAGGATAATGTAAGTGTTTAAATACACTGTTGTGCATTAGCGGAGAGCGAGAGTGCTCTACCGGGTCGCCAAAAATAGCAAAAAGTTCCAAAATCTGCCTTTAGTCTAAATCTTCGAGTGAATGTATGAGCGCGCCAAGTTTGTTATTGACCTCAAGATATTCTAATTCGTTTTGGCTGTCTGCAACAACACCTGCACCGGCTTGAAGAACCACTTTGTCCTTTTTTACCATAGCGGTTCTTATCGTGATTGCGCTGTCCATATTTCCATCAAAACCAAAATAACCGATACTTCCGCTATAAAAACCTCTTTTTATGCCTTCATAAGCAGCGATAAGTTCCATCGCCCTGATTTTAGGAGCACCTGTCATCGTGCCGGCCGTGAATGTTGCCATAAACAAATCAAACATATCTTTATTCTCATCAAGCTGTGCAACAACATCGGTGACTATGTGCATAACATGAGAAAATCTCTCAATATGCATCATATTTTCAACTTTTACACTTCCTGTTTTAGCAACTCTTCCTATGTCATTGCGACCTAAGTCTATCAGCATCAGATGTTCTGCTAACTCTTTTGGATCATTTAAAAGCTCAATTTCCAGCTCTTTGTCTCTTTCTTTGGTGTTTCCTCTTTTTCTTGTTCCTGCAATTGGTCGAAGAAGAAGTTCCCCGTTTGTAAGCCTCACCATAACCTCCGGTGAGCTCCCGACGATATTACAATCTTCATATTCCAATAAAAACATATAAGGAGATGGATTTTTTGTTCTTAATATTCTGTAAAAACTAAAAGGGTCCACTTGAATATTTCTTGTAAAACGGTTTGTCATAAGAATTTGAAAAACATCACCGCTTCGTATCATCTCTTTGGAATCATCAATCATCTTAAAGAATTTTTCTTTTGAATGCGCAAAGCTTCCTTTATCATTACCCTTATTCTTTTTCATGTGAACATATTCGTAGGTGCTTTTGAGTTCATTTTCAATACTATCAAATGTATTGCTGAATTCTTCAAGGGTGCTTATAAGAGTAATTTGATGATTTTTATGAGAATAAACTAAAATTATTTTAGGCAGTATCAAATCTAAATCCGGAGTATTTAATTCATCAATTAAATTGTCCATCGAAGCGTGTAATTTTGGCTCAAATACTTTGACCATATCGTAACCGATATAACCGATAAATCCGTCTACATAGCCAACTTTCAATTCTTTTGTTGCTTGTTTATAGGCAGCCGTATCTCTGTTTTTATAGTATTCTTTTAAAAAGGCAAACGGATTTTCTTCTTTAATATGGAGTTTCTGATTCGCATCAGTATAGAGAGTTTTGCCATGAAGGTATTGAAGTCTTTCCCTTGCTCCGATGCAAATAAAACTGTAATTTCCTTCAGATTGTCCAGCACTTTCAAAAAGGTATGAAATTTCATTTTTAAACATAGCTTTTAGTTTAGAATAAACAGCAATAGGAGCTAATTGGTCAAGTATAAACTGTCTTGAGTATATCAAAGTAAAACCTTATGGATTATTTGCTCCAAAAGGAGCATTTAAGAGTTATATTTTAGTTAAAAAAGCACCTGGTTCAATACTGCTTCTGATAGTTTTAAGAGCTTTTCTTGCTTCTTTTTCACTTTCAAATGGACCTACTAAAACTTTATTGATAGTTTTTGAACCATTTGCTACCTTGTGGTATTTATATTCAAAACCTTTGTTTGTAATAGATGTTAGGAATTTTTTATCTGGTTCATATTTTGAAAAAGAGCCGACTTGAACGTAGTATTGTCTTGATGAAGTTGCGTATTCCTTAGGAGTTTCTTTAGCCTTGCTTACAACTTTTGCAGGAACAGCTTTTTGTTGTGTGAGAGCAGGAAGACTCTCTTGTGTTTCTCGTTCATCTTGGATCTGAGGAGTTCCCGTCTGTGCTTGACTTTCTTGTTTGAGTCTTTGAGCAATTTTATCTAAATTGTCATTATTGCTGTCATTTTCTTCAACCACTACAACCTCTTCGAATAAAGGTTCATCCTGCACAGCCGGCACTGCTTGGATTGTTGGTTCAGGTGGTAAAACTGCTTGAGGTAAATTATCTGTACCGTTTGAAGTAAGAGTATTCATCAACATTACAACAATGATTAAAATTACTCCCAATGTGGCAACAGCCAAAATAATCTTCTTATTGTTGTTTGCAGAACTGCCACGATTTAATATGATATCATTTAATTCATTTTTGTCTTCCATAACGCTACCCCCAGATTGTATTTTCTAATCATACCTAATTTTGTGCAAATAAACATATAACTCTTCTAAAATAAACACTACATGTGCTTCGACCATGAAGCTCCGCGCTCTTTGGAGTAAACCTCATAAGGAAGAGTCAAAATATTGTATTCATCCGGCATTTCATCATTTGGAAACATTCTCCATTGCTTAGGCTGTTTGGCGGCAAGTTTCATAGAAATCATTTTACCAAGAGCAATAGCCTCTTGTAGGGTAGTATGCCCTTTATGAATATAAACATGAAGATGACCCTCTGTTTTTGTTGTATAAGCAGTAAAATTTATGTATCCCTCTTCACGAAGCAAAAGCTGTGCTTTGTGGTAGAATCGCTCAGGGTCTCTTCCATTGTAATCAATGACTATATTCTCAACTTTATTGTGTTTATTTACTAAAGAGTGCGCCAAAGTGACTTCCCCTTTTAAGTGTTGATTAATAAGAGCCTGACTCAGAGGAGCATTTATTTTTTCAAATTTATTGTAAAAAGTACGACCTTTGAAAGTGAGTTTATCTATTACGGTATCACTTTTTTTCCAGTAATGGTCAGTAACCATTTTAATAAGTTTTAAATCCATGCTCGTCATAATATCTGCCTTAGTATGTTGATTGATTGTAAATTACAAAGTTTTGCGCTAGTTCTTTTAACTCTTTTTTAATAGATTCTTGCAGCTGTGTATTGTTGATATCATCTAGAACATCAGCCATTTTGTTTGCTATAAATTCAAACTCTTTTTCTTTCATACCTCTTGAGGTAAGTGCAGGAGAACCGACACGAATACCTGAAGTAACAAAAGGACTTCTTGTCTCACCTGGAACTGTATTTTTATTGATGGTTATTCCGGCATTTCCAAGTGCAGCGTCCGCATCTTTACCAGAGAATTCACGGCCGACAAAAGACACTAAAACCAAGTGATTATCGGTTCCTCCGCTTACTACATCATAGCCTCTTTTTATAAGTACTTCGGCTAATACTTTCGCATTTGCTTTTACCTGTTTAGCATAATCTTTCCATGCAGGGGAAAGGTTGTATTTGAATCCAACAGCTTTTGCGGCGATTACATGAACAAGCGGACCGCCTTGAAGTGCAGGGAAGATAGCAGAGTTCATTTTTTTTGCTATATCTTCATCATTTGTCATAATCATACCGCCTCTTGGACCTGCAAGAGTTTTATGAGTTGTTGTTGTTACAACGTGGGCATGTGGAAATGGGCTAGGGTGTTCACCGGCTGCAACAAGACCCGCAATGTGCGCGATGTCGGCGAATAAAATTGCTCCAACTGCGTCAGCAATTTCACGGAATTTTTTAAAGTCAATTTCTCTTGCATAGGCAGATGCCCCGCAAACTATGATTTTTGGCTGAGTAATTTTTGCTATATCTAAAACTCTCTCATAATTAATGCGACCATCAAGCTCCACACCGTATGTAAAACTAGAATAATTTTGACCTGAAAAGCTTGGTTTGGAACCATGTGTTAAGTGACCGCCGTGACTCAAATCCATACCAAGAAGTTTATCACCCGCTTTGAGTAAACCTGCATATACGGCAGCATTTGCCTGAGAGCCTGAATGAGGCTGCACATTTGCATAGCTACATCCAAAAAGCTCGCATGCTCTGTCTATGGCTAATTGTTCAACACCATCCGCATACTCACAACCACCATAATAACGTTTCGCAGGATACCCTTCTGCATATTTGTTAGTAAATACCGAACCCATAGCTTCCATAACAGCAGGAAGTGTAAAGTTCTCCGATGCAATCATCTCTAAATGATCTGTTTGGCGCTCTAACTCTTTTTCACATAATTCAAAAATTTCGCTGTCAAATTCTTTTAAAAAACTCATTTTATTTATACCTCTTCTTCTTGATTTAATTCTTCATTATGTATTGGTTTCATTGCAGGAAACAGTAAAACATCGCGAATAGAATGCTCATTTGTTAAAAGCATAACAAGTCTGTCTATTCCTATACCTTGTCCGGCCGTAGGAGCCATCCCGTAGCTTAGTGCTTCTATGAAATCTTCATCCATCTCATGCGCTTCATCATCTCCGCTCTCTTTTGCTGCCATCTGTCCTTCAAAGCGATTCAGCTGATCTACAGGGTCATTTAACTCGCTAAAGGCATTTGCTATCTCTCGACCTGCAATAAAAAGTTCAAATCTTTCAGTAATATCCGGATTCTCATCACTTCTTCTTGCGAGCGGGGATATTTCAACAGGATATTCAGTTATAAAAGTTGGATTAATTAATTTTTTCTCAACAAACGCATCAAAAAGTTCACCTTGAAGTTGACCTAAGGTTAGTCCGGGCTTGAGTGTAATATTTTTGCTCTTTAAAAAATCTGCTATTTTTTCTTTGTTATTCACTATTTCAGAAGGGACCCCGCCAATAGTAGAAAGTGATTCTATAAGAGGAATCTCGCTAAATTTACTAAAATCTACCTCAAAATCGCCATAAGGAAGCTGTGTAGGCAAATCCAGATGGTCAAAAAGATATTCAAAATACTCTTTGGTAATTACAATCAAATCTTTGTATGTTTTGTAAGCCCAGTAAAATTCTATAGATGTAAACTCAGGATTGTGAGTAGCATCCATACCTTCGTTTCTAAAATTTCTGTTTATCTCAAATACGGCTTCAAAACCGCCGACTATAAGTCTTTTTAAATAAAGTTCCGGTGCGATTCTTAAATATCTGTCAATACCAAGTGCATTGTGATGCGTAACAAAAGGCTTTGCATTTGCTCCGCCGGCAATAGGGTGCATCATAGGTGTTTCAACTTCTAAGAATCCCTTGTCTTCAAAAAAGCGTCTAGTCAATGAAATAACTTTTGAACGAATTTTAAATGTTTTTCGAACATCTGCATTCATGATAAGGTCAAGATATCTTTTTCTGTATCGAATCTCTTTGTCTGTTACTCCATGAAATTTTTCAGGTAATGGAGAAATGGCTTTTGTTAAAAGTTTGAGTGCATCGGCATGAAGCGATAACTCGCCTTGCCCAGTTACAAAAGGGTATCCTGCAACTTCAATAATATCACCGACTTCAATAAGCTTCTTAAAAATATCATTATAAAAACCTTCAGGAAGGTTATCTCTTGCTAGATAAATTTGAAGTACACCACTTTCGTCTTCTATTTGTAAAAAACTCGCTTTGCCCATGATGCGAAGAAGTTTTATGCGCCCACTCACTATATAGTGTCTGTTTTCATCTCTTGCGTTTTCTTTGTCTGCAACATCAGAATTTACATTTAAATATTTTGCAATCGTCGTATTTCTTTGAGCGTCGTTTGAGTATGGGTTGATTCCAACTTTTCTCAGTATCTCTGCTTTTTCTATTCTTTGTTGTATAAACTTGTTTTCAAAAGCCAATAGTTTTCCTTTAATTATTTTTTACAGTTTTTACAGATACCGTAAATCTGCATTGAATGGTCAGACATATAAAATCCAAGAGCATCTGCTATCTGATGTTGTCTTTTTTCTATCTCTTCATCTACAAATTCCGTAATGCTTCCGCACTCCGTACATATCATGTGGTCATGATGCTCTTTTGCTCCAAGTTCATATTTTTTGCCCTGCGCACCAAAAGAGAGAGATGTCACCATATTGGAATCTTCTAAAAGAGCTAAAGTTCTGTATACCGTTGCAATCCCGGTATTTAAATTTGGAAATTTATCTTGAATGAGATGATGAAGTGACTCCGGAGTTAAATGTTCATCTGAGTTATACAAAGATTCCAAGATAACTTCTCTTTGAATAGTGAACTTCAGATTATTCTTTTTTAATAAAGTTTTGAAATCACTTAGCAGTTGTTCATATTCAATAGTTTTATCATTAAAATCTGTGGATACTTTTCGCATATTCTAATTTTCCTTTATTTTTTCAGGAAGAGGAATGTCAGGCATGCTTTGTTTAATCTGTTCTTTTGCTTTGTTTACGATGTCGAGTGTTGAATTATTTACAGTATTTTCTATTTTATCTTGCATGATTTTTGCATTTTCACTCATTGTGCTATTGATGTCATCTGCTATTTCGATAGGGTCGAGTTTCATAATAAAACTGCCTGTTTCAACTAAGATAGGAAATAAAATACTCTTTTGCATACTCGGCTCAATGCTTGACTTGATAGCCTTGATATTGTAAGTTGCATGTGCTATAACAGCGGCAATAAGAAAAAACTTGCTTGCGCCAAAAACAAAACCAAGAGTTTTATCAACAGGACCCAAACCGCTTAAATTGCTTAATTTTTTAAATGCAAATCCCACCCCAAGCATGATGAGCCAAAAGAGAGCTAATGTAGCCAAAAAGCCGGTAAAGCTTATCGCTGCATGGTTTTCAAATTTAAAAACCATATCGCTTATATAATTGCCTACATCATCACCGACTCGAGAGGCAACAAAAATACCGCCCACTATTCCTAAAAGACCAAAAACTTCTTTAAAAAATCCGTTTATAATCCCCTTTAATCCTAAAAGAAGAATAATTACTGAAGCAATGATGTCAAAATAACTAATATCCATTTACATCTCCGAGACCATTTGATTTTTTCCGTTTTTCTTTGCTAAATATAGAGCTTTATCTGCCCTTGCAACTAAAGAATCCGGTGTATCATTTTTTATGAATTTAGTAGTCCCTATGCTCATAGTTACATTTAAATTCTCACCCTTGTATATAAGTTTGTTGTCACTTACTAAATGCAAGAGTCTTGTCGTAATGGATTTACATCTAAAATTATCTATTCTATTAAGGACGATAATGAATTCTTCTCCGCCGTATCTAAATATTTTATCTCCGTCTCTGAGTGTTTTTCTTAAGATGTTGGCAATAAAAATAAGTATTTTATCTCCTGCAATATGTCCATATTTGTCATTGATGATTTTAAAGTCATCTATATCTAAGATGAGAAGATGCAACTCATGTGTTATATTTTGATTTGAACATATATCTGAAAGATATGCGGTTAAGGCTCTTCTGTTAAATACTTTTGTGAGAGAATCAAGATTTGATTCAGTTTCCAAGGTTTTAATTTGTTCAGTAAGCTGAGAAATTACACTGTTGGCTTTATGAATCTCATCCGTCATCTGACCTTGAATCTCATTAAATTTCTTAGTTAACGAAAGTACATCTATATGTTTGGCGTTAAAATTATTTAAGGCTTCTTCATTAATCTGTGTTAACTCTTGAAATTTTGAATTTGTATCTTTATAAGAAGATAAACTTTTATCCGCAATATTTTGATGTAAATTTGTAAATAGAGAATTGGCATGATGTAATTTGTCTAAATGGTCATCATCTAAATTAGAAATTATATTCGCAGTTTCTATCAAATAATTTACAAGCTGCTCTTTTGTAGCATTATTTTCTTTGTCAATTGAATCTAATAACTTTTCGTATATTTCTTTTGCAAGTACTTTAAGTTCATTTTTTTGCATAGTATTCATCCCAAATATTGTTGCGCCATTATACATTTTTAAGCATAAAAAAAGCTTTCATAGTACTCTTTCTTTTATATTTTACTGCTATGTTTAAAGTTAAATTTTTATGACAGGAGAGTAAATCAGAGCGATTTTAAGTATTTTTATGTAAAATTGCGAAATATATTAATTTAAGGTTTTATTATGAGTATTTGGAGCCCGTCAAGCTGGAAAGAAAAGCCTGTATCGCAACAACCGATTTATCCAAATCAAGATGAGTTAAATAATGTTTTATCAGAATTAAAAAATTATCCGCCACTTGTTTTTGCGGGTGAAGCCCGTTCTTTAAAGGAACAATTGGCAAATGTTGCAGAAGGTAAGGCTTTTTTACTTCAAGGTGGAGATTGTGCTGAGAGCTTTAGTGAATTTCATGCAATTAACATTCGTGATACATTTAAAGCTATTCTTCAAATGTCGGTTGTTATGACGTATGCAGGAGAACTTCCCGTTGTTAAAGTAGGTCGCTTGGGAGGACAATTTGCGAAGCCTCGCTCATCCGATACAGAGACCATAGACGGAATAACCCTTGACTCCTACCGCGGCGATATTATCAACGGTGTAGATTTTACCAAAGAATCACGTACTCCTGATCCCAAAAGAATGATAAAAGCATATAACCAATCAGCTGCAACATTGAATTTGCTTCGTGCTTTTGCATCAGGCGGTTTGGCAGATTTACACCAAGTGCACAAATGGACTCTGGATTTTGCACATAAAAGTGAAATTAGTCAAAAGTTTGAAGATTTGGCAGAAGATATCGGTAAATCTTTGAAATTTATGGAAGCATGCGGAATTAATTCCAAAACATATAGAACATTAAGAGAGACAGATTTTTACACTTCCCATGAAGCACTCTTGCTTCCTTATGAGGAAGCCTTTACTAGAAAAGATTCTTTAACAGGTGAGTGGTATGATACTTCTGCTCACATGTTATGGATAGGGGATAGAACCCGTGGATTAAATGATGCGCATGTTGAATATATGAGAGGCATTAAAAATCCTATCGGTGTTAAAGCCGGTCCAACAATGGATACAGATGATTTGCTAAGACTTGCGCATAGATTAAATCCTGAAAATGAAGCTGGACGATTAAATATTATCATAAGAATGGGCGCTGATAAAGTTGCTGATGAAAAAACGGGTATGTCAAGACTTATTCGTGCAGTCGAAAAAGAAGGTTTGAAAGTTGTATGGAGTTGTGACCCTATGCACGGTAACACGATAAAATCATCCAATAACTTTAAAACACGTCCGGTAGATTCTATTTTGACAGAGATGAAACAGTTTTTCCAAATTCATAAAGCGGAGGGGACTTTTGCCGGGGGTGTACATTTGGAGATGACAGGTAAAAATGTTACTGAATGTATTGGCGGTTCTTTTGTGGTGACTGAAGAGGATTTATCTTCCCGTTACCATACACACTGTGATCCACGTCTCAACGCGGACCAGGCCTTAGAATTGGCATTTTTAATTGCAGACACTTTAAAAGATGCCCGCAAATAATCATTGCGCTTTGCACATGCCGAATCATTGCTTGGCATGTGGAACTTTTATATGCTGTTGATTTCCTCTTCTTTTTCTTGAAGCGTTAAGAGTTCTTCAACTTTTTGCTCATAAAGGTTTTCCAAATCTTCCAACTCTTTTGCCAATTGAATGATTCCACTTTTCTCGTAACATTTCGGATTGGCTAAACATTTATTTTTTTCTTGAATTTCTCTTTCTAGCTTATCTATTTCAAGCGGCAGCTTTTCTAAGGAAATTTTTTCTTTAAAAGTGAGTTTAAGAGTTTTTTCTTTTTGAAAAGTTTTTTCTTTAGGTTTTATAACTTGCGCATTTGCTTCTATTTCTGCAAGTTCTTCTAACTCTTTTTCAAGCTCCAAATATTCAGAATATTGCTGATGCGATTCTTCTATATGTTTGTCTTTTTTAAAGATAAAAAGTTTTTTAGCTATTTTATCTACAAAATATCTATCATGGCTGACGATTATAACAGCCCCCGGAAAATTGCTTAATTGTTCTTCTAAAATATTGATAGTCGGGATATCCAAGTCATTCGTAGGCTCATCTAGAATCAAAATATCAACATTTTTAGTAAAAAGCAGTGCAAGCGCTATACGATTTTTTTCTCCACCACTTAAAATACCTATCTTTTTTTCTAAAAACTCTCTTGGAAAAAGGAAGTTTTTTAAATATCCGTAAACATGCATATCTACGCCGCGAACATTGACTCTGTCTCCTCCGTTTGGACAAAAAGTCTCTATAAGGTTTTTATCATCATCCAACATTTCTCTATGTTGGTCAAAGTAGCCTATCTTCAGTTCCCCTTGCTTTATCTTTCCGCTTGTCGGCTTTATTCGACCCAAAAGTGCTTTGAGCAGAGTTGATTTTCCGCTTCCATTGGGTCCAACAATAGCTATAACATCTTTTTGAAGTATGCGGGTTGTGAAGTTTTTAAGAAGTTCTTTGTTTCCAAGAGTAAGAGATAAATCTTCAACTTCAAAAAGCATTTTTTGTTTGTTGATACTTTTGTCACGGTTAAAATGTTTTGCCTCACGTTGGAGCTCAATGGACATTTGTCTAATCTTGGCAGGATTTGTTTTTGCATTTTCCCTAATCTCCATCAGTCGCTCTTTTCGGCCTTCATTTCGTTTAAGCCTTGCTCGAACACCCCTTGCAAACCATTCATTTTCTCTTTTTAAAACCCCGAGCAGATTATCATGTTGCTTTTGCAAAGTTCTAATCCACTCCTCTTTTTGAGTCAGATAGTTGCTATAGCCACCGCTGTATTCTCTTAATACACAATCTTCGACTTCGACAGATTTTGTAGCAATTCTATCTATAAAATATCTATCGTGGGAGATGAAAACAAGTGTAAACTTTTCTTTGAGTATAAGCTCTTCTAAAAACTCAACCATATAAACATCAAGGTGGTTGGTAGGTTCATCAAGAAGTAAAATATCCGGTTTTTGTAAAAGTAGCGAGGCGAGAGCAACTCTTCTTTGCTCTCCTCCGCTTAAGAGCGTTATAGGCTTGTCCTCGTACTGTTTTAAATCAAAATGCTGGATAATTCTCTCTATTTTATCATCCAAATTCCAAGCATTATGATGTTCTAGATAATTTGAGAGTCTCTCATGTTCATCGATATAATTTTTATTTTCAAAGTCATCCGCTAAGAGCAGAGAGAGTTCATTGTATCTTTTTTTTGCCTTGTTAAGCTCATCCAAACCGGCTTCAACAGCTTCCCTTACCGTATCACCCTCTTTAAAGTCAGGTTTCTGGGAAAGCATCTTTATTTCCAAATTTTGTCGTATGATTCTTTCCCCTGCATCTTGGTCGAGCGTGCCGTTGATGATTTGCATGAGAGTTGATTTGCCACTTCCGTTTTTCCCAATTATAACGATTCTCTCACCCTCATCAACATGAAAATTAATATCGGTTAGAATCTTTTGCGATGAGTAGTGTTTGGAAATATTGAGTAAGTCTATGAGTGCCATATATGTTTTTCTCTTTCCCTATTTTATGGGCTTTACTAAGCTTTTGTTTTGACACCTAATCGCTTAAATTAAACTAAAAGAGCGATCACTTAATCAAAATGATACGCAGTGCTGTGTGGTAGTCGATTTTGTGCGTATCATTTCTACATGTCTATTAGTTTTTTTCGTAATTTAATTCTATTTATTAAGTGGCATTGTATCGGGTGTGTCGTTAATGGAAGCTTATTGTTGTTTTTTAAAAAACATGTCAAAACAAGTATCAGCACAAAAACAAAAATCTCATAAATTTCTCTTGAAATTTTAAGTTAAAAACAATTTTATCAGAAGATTTCTTTTCATATATATCACATAATCAATCAACTATTTTTCACAAAAATCTAAGTATCAAAAAGATTTTACAAGAATTAATTCTAAGTTCAAACAAAAGATCGAAAAACTTTATTAAATTTTTCAAGTAATTGCTTTATATTTTTAATTATTTTCTACTATTTTTTGTATCTCAGATTTTGTTGTGTGATATTTGATCTTGTCTAATGTCTCAAAATTGAATTTATTTTTGAATTGTTGAAGTTCTGTTGAAGTATTTTTGCCAGAAGAATACAGTTCATTGAATTTTGATTTCCAGTTTCTTCCGTTTTTGGATCTATAGATGTCTATTGCTATTGCTATGTTTTCTAAATTTATGTTGTTTTTCAAGCAGTTTCTATGCTGCTTGCTCCTGTTGTTCTAATATATATTGAAAAGCTTTGTTAGCTTTAGAAGCTATTCGCCATAATAATTTTGTATCAGCTTTGAGTCCGTCAACTAACCACCCCTTTATATACGCTTCTGAGTTCTTAGTTTCATTTTGAATATTTAAATGAGACATGAGGAACATTGAAGATAATTCTGCAACACACTCTTCAAAGGAATAAGCTTCGCTTGCGAATTCGCCAGTCATATCTCTGTCAAGTCTTGAACTATGTCCAGTTGAGTGAGCTAACTCGTGTAAAAGTGTTGCAGCATAAGCTTCTGAAGATTTAAATAGTTTTAAATCTGGCATTCCAATATAGTCATTTTTTGGAGTGTAAAATGCTGTATGATTTGTTTTAATCTCTACGTTACAGTTGGATACGAATTTATTTAATTCGACGTTCTGAGGCTTCTCGGTGCTGATGTTAATTCCTTCTTCTTGATCCGTGTTAAAAACGTAATAGAATTTTAGAAGAGGAATACTTTTTTTCTCTTTTTTGCCTTCTACAATTTCCTCTCTTTCAAGCATTTTGAAAAAAAATATAGGTGTGCTTGTACTGCCTTTTTTTAATTTCGCTCCTTTTATGAATTTTACTTGATTAAATGTGAGCCATTGATTTGAGCTAAATCCCATTTCTGACTGCATAAACATTAATGTTAAAGTGTTAAAGCCGCTATAAGCTATCTGTGTTTTAAAATTTTGAGGTAAATTTGAGCCTATCCAGCATTTATTCCAGATTCCTGTTTCGTTCTTATCAATACTAGTAATCACTTTTTGAACTATCTCATTCATTTTGTCTTGTGTTATGTTATTTGCCATTTTGTTCTTCCTGTTAAATTTGCTTTGTTAGATTTGAAGAGGTGTTTTCTCTTTCTCTTAATTAAATTTTTAAGAAAAAGGTTTAGATCCTCTTTATTGTCTAATTTGCTTCGTTGAGTTTCTTGAGTATGTTTTTATGCTGGTAGTTTTAATTAAAACAGCTTGAGATTATTAGCAATAAGCAGTATGAGTTGTCAAAGGCGGAGCTGAAATCGGCACAATTAATTCGATAAATAACCTGAGATTAGGGCTAACAATAAAAAAGCTGCCAAAATTTACTCTGCCTATGACAGTAAAAATACTAAAATACCTTTCTATAAGGTAAGCCATGCAAGTTTGAAGTCGTTTATGACATGCAAACCTGTATAGTTATATATTGCTTTAGTTTCTAGGATAGACCGTAGCCGTCATAGTAGTCTTGTAAGAAGTACCTATAAATGCATAAGTCCAAGACTCTTTGATTTTTACATCGGTTATATATCCGCCGCCTGCTTGTGATTTTAGTGACTCATAAGCGGTGTTTTGACGCTCATTAACATCAATAGGGATAAATAAAAGCAATTGAAAACCGCTGGCTGAAGCAGTAATCTCTCTTCCTTTGTCTTTGTTGTTTTCATAAAGTTTTGGAGCGGTGCTCTCAATATAAACAGGAACTCCTGAACATCCCACCATGGAAAACGCAATAAGAGTCGCCGCTGCCATACCTAATAATTTTTGTGATTTTTTCATTGTTTAATCTCCTTGATTGCATCACCTTTGATGGTAACGGTTCTTGCCGTACCTAAAACCCACCACACCCAATCCTCTTGGTAAGTGACATTAATAAGCCCGGTTGAACCAGGTACACTCTCCAAAGCATTAGCATAAGCTTTTTGCGTTCTGGTATTGAGTCCCATCGGTACAAAGTTATACGCAGTAGCGAGTAAACCCAAAGAGCCGGTCGCACTTCCTTCTGCCTTGCCGAGAACTTCATAGTTTTGAGGTTGTTTTGGGGCTATGGTTACATCATGTGATGAACATCCTGAGAGCAGAGCAAGCGTCAATACAGACGCAGTCGTTAAAACGATCTTTTTCATATCTTTTTTCCTTGTATTTTTGATTGTTTGTCTATTTTTTAGATAAATCCCTTCTTCTACATTCCTCATCCTTTGTGTTAGTATCTCAAAACGGCGGCTCCTCAAAATCATCAAGCTCGATTGGAGTAGGTGAGGGCATCTCTTTTTGGATGTATGCTTTGAGCATCATGTTTGAGGCCCTCAAGCAGATCTTCTATGGGTATTTGCATCATCTTTTTTTCCTTATATGGGGCAGAGTTTTTGTTGTTTCAATTGTTGGTATAGTAGGATGTTTGGTGGACATATTATGTCAACTAGGATATTCTTTGCACTCTATATAATGTGTTTTACACGCTCCCTCCGGAGTACTAAACAGTACATCTTTAAACATAGCTTTGAGAGTTTGCTTGATTGACCTGACGCCGAGTTTGCTACTGGCTGCAATCTTAGATATTTGTTTTAAAGTATCCTCTTGTATCTCTACTTTGTCTCCATGAAACTCTATTTTTTTGATAAACTCTTTGAGCGGGGAGCTCTCGCTTTGGGTGAGGATTTTGTAGTAATCATGCTCGGTTAGTGGATGCAGATTTACAATAGTGTTCATTCTCCCTAAAAGCTCTTTTGGTATCCCTTGCTCATAAAGATCTTCCAAAGTGATTGAATGATTTTTTTCTTGTGTAATTGATCTTGCAAATCCAACTGTTGATTTAGCCTCTGCTTTTTCATCAAGTATCCATTGAAATGCACCGCCTAATATGAACTGCATATTTGAGCTGTCAAGTGTTTCAATTGCATGGGGCAGACGTTCTCTTTCAGTATGTGTATATGATATTTTTATGATTGAGCCTTCTACAAGCCTAAGTAACTGGTTTGCGATTCTGTCCCCATAACTTGATTCACTATCACTACTAAATAATTTATCCATCTCATCAAAAAATACTACACAATGAGTTGCTTTATGGATGTTGTAATTTGATACTCTTAAAATTTCTTTTGCCAAATCCCCAATAGCATACCCTACAATCCCCTCTGGTACCATGCTTGAAGTATCAACATGGATATAAACAGTATCAATAAACTCACAAGCTTTCTGCACAATAAATGTTTTTCCGGAGCCCGTAGGACCAACCATCATGATGGGACCATTAGTGCCAATATCTTCGTTGGTTGAAAATTTTGATTTTAGGCTATGATAGTACATAGCCAGTGCAATCTCTTTTTTAGCCTCATCTTGAGAAATAATATGTTTGCTTAAATGCTCCAAAATCATACTCGGCGTTTTTTTAACCAGAAGCTCTTTCACAGCAGAGTACTCAATAGGAGCTTGTGGTTGCGTCGTTTTGCGTACGACTATGGCCCCCGGGTTATTCTTCGCATACTCTTGGGCACTCAAAGCATCTTGAAAATAAATCTCCGTATCACGCACTTGAAACTGGTCTTGTTCTGCACTGAGTAAAACAGTGCTGTTTATTTTAATATCTTGCATCGTTGCCCCAAAGTCCATGTTTCTGTCATAATCCCAGTCGCCCATAATAAATCCTTTAATTTGTATGGGGGGTATTATAAAGGCTTAAATAGACAAGTTCTGTCCATAATATAGATGATTTGCTTTGAAGACTTGATTAATTAAAGGTGCAGATATGTAGTCTAACTACTCATGTATTTACAAAAGTATTTAGTGGATAGTTTAGGGAAGAGATGCTTTATTTAGTGCTTATTGAAAAAGTATCACCATTTAAGTATTTTTGTGGAGTTTGCTCAAAATGAAATATCTCTTGAGTGATTTTTGGAACTTCTGTTTCAAGATAATTTAGTCAAATTTGTAACTGTAAGCTCTTTTTATTTTCCGAAATAGGCATAATTGCCTTCTCGTCAATAAGCTTATCAATAATTGCGCCACTTTGGCACATATCAAGAAGTATGAAAGATTTATTTGTTATCACTTTTGATAAATTATGCAAGAAGAAGATACTCTCTTAACTCATTTTCAATCTTCTCTTTGAGTGATAGCGGCTCTATGACTCTCATGTGCGGCAGCCATTTCTTTATAAGCTCTTCTATCTCAAGCTCCTGTGTCACTTTAAAAGATAAAACCAAACTCCCATCTGCCTTTTGTTCTACAATTCGCTGCGATGGGAGAAAGTTTTTTGCTTTGAAAAAACGAGCTTTCTCGTTTTTGACCTCTACGATGACCTCTATCATATACTTTTTATAGCCGCTTGTATAGGTAGAAAACGGCGTTTGAATCTCTTTGATAAAATCTTCTATTTCATAGTTTTTATGAAACTGTTTTGAGAGCATCTGCGCCTGGGTGATATTTGAGATTCTTAGTTGCGTAAGTTCGTATTGGCTATCTACGACTTCACACACAAGATAGAAGTTTTGGTTGATAAAGAGGATTTTATAGGGTTTAATATCCATTACCTCTGTTTTATCATTTATGGTATATTTAACCATGAGATGTTGCTGATGATAGATAGCATTTTCCATCTCTTTGAAGAGTTGATAGTCGCTCTTTTTGTTCTCATAAGGTTTATCTATAAACATATAGCAATCTTTGGATTTTTTGAGCTGTGACTCTAAGAGTTTTTTATCTGATTCACAAAGGTCGATGTTTGCAAAAAGATTGCTCTTTTGCGCAACATTATAAACCTGTGCCATCATGGAGATAGTCTCTGGCGTCAAAAAGTTTTCAAATGCCCCTTTGGTGATGGCTTTATAGCATCCCTTGTCACCCCGAATGAGTTCAAATGATTCAGGAAAAACAAGTTTGATAACATCCAAATCTCTGCGAATCGTCCTCTCGCTTTTGCCTTCCCATAAAACTTCGTTCTGCAAAGCTTCAATGCATACTTTCTTCCCGTCATTAAATCGTTTTAAAAGTTCTAAGACTCTTGCTGTTTGGTTTGTCATATTTGTTTTTCCCTTCTCTTTTTTACTAATCTACGGTTGTGGAGGTTCCGTCACTATGGTAGTAGGTGTTACCGACTTTGTTACTAGAAGAGCCATCACTATTGTAGATACTGTTGCCTACTTTGTTGCTAGAAGAACCATCGCTATTGTATGTACTATTGCCTACACGGTTACTATAGCTTCCATCACTATGATAAACATTATTGCCACTTTTTGTGCTGGAACTGCCGTCGCTGTGATACATGCTATTGCCAACACGATTACCATAACTGCCATCACTGTTTCTATAGCCATCGGCATTTACCGACACAACACTTGCAATGGCTACTAAACTTGCTAATGTTAATTTTTTGTACATAAACTCTCCTTTTCAAATGCTTTTTGCTTTTGTGGGAGTATTGTAGTTTTAATTATAGACATATTTTGGCTAAATGTAAATTTTTGTATTCATTCGTATTTTTGAAATACTTTTTGCAATATTTCTATAACCAGCTCTTTCTCGATAGGCAGTTTATCTACGATAGCTTTGAGCATTTTTTTGTCAATATCTTGTTTTAGGTGTTCTATAAATGCATCAAAATCTTGCTGCATTCTGCCAACTAAATTTATCTTCTCATCACCTCTTAAAAGAAGTGCTAGTTTTAGTATATCTTTACGATGTTTTTTCCACTTTTTATCATCACGGTTTTTCAAATCATAAAATGCTGACATCTTTAGCATAATAGTTGCTTGAGTATTTGTACAAGGTGCTCTATGCTTTTTCTCGACATTATTTTTAATCATCTCAAAATATTCTGGGTCAAGCATAATGGCCGACAGCGAATATAATCCATCTTCAGCATCAATTGGGATAATTCTTTGTTCATCATCAAGTTCTAAGCTATTTTCATTTGATGCAAATAGCTCTATCTCTTTTGCAAAATTTTCTTTTTGAGGTTCTATAAATCGATAGTATTGGTATTGGTCTTTTGAACCAATTTGAATCTTATAGCCTCCCTCTTTGACATACTCTTTTATTCTTTTTGTCATCTCTACTGAGTTTGTTGTCAAAAGGACCAGGTCAATATCAAAAGTTGCCTTTCCATGATTTTCAAGTTCACTATCTAGGAGCATCAAAGTCGCAAAACCTCCAACAACTACATAATAATCATCTAAATCTTTACAGTAATCTTGAAAATGGCTCAAACCTGCGTAATCAGTCTCTTTCATCTTTACCCTTCAATTTTTCTACTATTTTTGCTTCTATGTGTTCAATTGCTTCTTGCACTCTCTCATCTTCATCGTTTTGAAAAAACCGTAGTACATATAAAGGGCTAATTGTATTATCATGAGAGAAAACAGATGGATCTCTATTCCAAACTTCAATCTTTAGTGTAGCTTCATCCTCGTCACATTGCAAAGCCTCTAGCTGCTGTGCTGTAAGCTGCTTATGAGAAATTGCAACTGTTTTTATCTTTTCCTCGACTAATGTAGAATATTTTGATAATGCAGTATATCCGCTATATACTATTTTATTTGCAAAATTTTTAGCAAAAAAAGTATATTTTATTGGTGATTTAGCATCCTCTTTTAAACGCTCATAAACTTCGGTTTGTGAGATAAAATATATATATCTACTTCGACCTTTTACTTCTATTTGAAGATATCCCAAGTTCTCTAAAATCTTTAAAGCTTGTGAGGAGGCACGTAGTTCTCTGTCAATCACTTGCGCAATCTCTTTTATCATCAAGCCATTACCTATTTTATTGTCTAAATAGCCAATTAAGATCATATCTGCATCACTATTTAAGGGTACTTCTCTCTTGGGAACTTTTTTAAAGTTTTGGGTTTGTATTTGAAGCAATGCAAAAGGCATATAGATTTGTTTATCTTTGATAACAAATGCACTATGCTTCTTAATTAAACTATCAACACTTCTGGCATCAAGCTTTTCAAAAACCAGAACAGCATTGCATGAAGTAATCTCAGCTAGTCGCTTGATAGCGTTTTGATGAACTCTTATGTCAGTGTTGGTATCTTTAACCCTTGCAAATACAACACTTATGCCCTGTATCTGAGCACCCCAAAGTTCATATCCTGCTTTCATATAAAGAGGAACATTTACATCGACTTTCTTTGATACGATTTGCCAATTAGTACTGTTTTGAAGATATTCTAATATTTCTTTTTTTGCTTTCATAAACTTATAATAACATAAAAAATGATAAATTTACAATATTATGTATATAATGTATTTTTTATGTAAATTTAATATTTATTAGAAAGTAGTTTAAATTTTCCAAAGTAATCATATAGATATGGTTTGACTAAATGTAAAGTTTTTCTGTTGTTTCTTCTTTGCATTTTTTAGTTAGATTGTAAGTCTGTTATTGAGTATTATATATTCATCTGTAGTCATATTTTGTCTACAATAATTATCCTAGTATTAATTTGTATTTTATGCACTAACTTAGAGGTAACACTCTGGATAGTTTCTTTCTAGCCAATCTAAAAAAATCTTTTGTTTTTCCTTTGAAGATATAAATGCGGACAATGATAACTCAAACTCTTTTGAAGTGGATATTTCATTTGATAAAGTAAATTCGTTTGCTTGAAAATTATAACCCTTAAAATGAAAAACTCTATCACCATTTTTAATTATATGTGTAGCACTGTCAAATATGAAGTTATCTATCTGTAAAATTTTCATTTTGAAAGTATCTCCTTATATCTTCCGCATCTATCTCTAACTCTGCAGGTATTGCTGTTCCTGCGCGCTCCATTTCATTTATTTTATCTTCAACTAAGCACTCAAAAGTCCACAAATTACCACTTAATATTTTGTTTGGGTTGTTATTATTGGAACCACCAATCTCTTCAAAAAGTTTTCTCGACATAAAAACCTCCACTTGTATTTTTTTATCTAAAACTGCTGTAAAGGTAACGTTTTTACTTCTTTCAATTACCTTTGATTGGATTCTGATTTCACTCATATATATTTCCTAATAAGATAGATTTAGCATTTTTGCTTTCTATTCAAATACTATATTTTACATCTTTAACGAACTATTACAAAATTATACATATTTACTTAGTCAAAGTTTGTCTATCATTTAAAAATACCCTCTAGCATGTCATCTACTTCTTGATGAATTTGTTGCAAATCTAGTTGCATCTTTTTAACGGTCAAAGTGTTTGAGAGAGTGTTTGCTTTATTAAAATCTGACACAAATAATTTCAAATTTTTCGAGGCTCTTGTGATGGCAACATAAAACAATCGGTACTTTTCCTCGATGCTCATGTATGGGTTGTCAATAAGTTGAAATATATCGACATAGCAAGACTCGTAGGTGCTCCCTTGGAGTTTGTGTATGGTTGAAGCGTGAATGTACTGGACATTTGCGAACATATCTCTTGTTGTGAAAAATGTATACCAAAGTTTGCTCTTTTCAGCTTGAGGCGCTCTCTTAGCAATTTCGGACAGAGCTTTTAGTTTGTCGTTAAACTTTGACATGCTGGCTGGGTCAACTACTCTAAATACTTGTTGCTGCATGGCGTTTACTGCCTTACAGTCCCAGTATTGGATGTTTAATGCTTCATGATACTCTTTTTGCGCATACTCTAGTTCTACGATTTGTCCATTATGATATATTGTTATCTCTCTTGCACTATAGGCATCTACAAATCTCAGTTTGTCACCGGCTCTAAGTGTGTCAGAAAATGAAACATTTTTTTGTTCCCAGTATTTATTTCTCACTATTTTGTTGAGAGCATCTACATCTTTGTTTTTATAAGTAGCTATGATTTTATCTTCTTCAAACCATCTTTCATTTTTATAAAAATCTTCTAAAAAATCTTTGTCATTATGAAAGTATGTGATGTCTGCATATTGATTAAGCTCAATAAACTTTTTTAAATCAATAAAGGTTTTGCGCGCAATCATGTCTCGTATTTGTGTTGACATTTTTATGATACTGCTGTCTTTAGCCTGTCTTACTATCTCTTGGAGTTCGTACTGATATTTTAGCCGGTAAATTTGATGGTTGTCGCCGCTAATAGGAAGAAGTTGGTATGGGTCTCCTACAAATAATACACAGCTTATTTTATTTTCTTTTATTTTTTCAGCGATATACCCATAAAGCTCATCACCAATCATAGAGCTTTCATCTACAATAAGCACAGTTGTTCTTTGGTCTTGTTTGGTAGCTTTGTCAATTACGAATTTCTCTATCCCGGTATCGTAATCTTTAAATGGCTTAATTCCCAAAAATGAGTGGATAGTTTTGCATGGAGCTTCAACATTGTTTTTTTCAAGACTTCGTGCCAAAACATTTACAGCTTTATGTGTCGGTGCAGTTATGGTAAAGTCGATTTTAGAGTTTTTTAGAAATTTCACTATCTCAGTTGTAAGGTAAGTTTTTCCCGTTCCAGCAGCACCCATAAGAGATAACATGTAATCACTCACATTATAAGACATAAGAATTTTACTCTCCAAAATGCTCTCTATCTTAGAGTTTAGAGCTTTATAAACAGTAGCTTGATGATTTGTAAGTTTATTGTGTGTTAAATTTTCCATAAAGAAAGTTTACAAGTATTTATGGTCGTATTTTGTCTATAAATTTCTATCTGTTTTGAAAGTTTTATTTTTTACCATGAGTGTGATCCTTTTTTTGGTTGCGAGATTATAGATGTTTAGATGGTCGTATTTTGTCAAAGGGTGAATAGATTTTAAAATAAGAAGGGGTACTTAGTGGAGTGCTTGATTTTATTCTATAAGAATTTTTACATTTTTTCTACTATAAACTTTTTTACTTGCTTTAACTCTTGAAGCAGGACTGAATCCCCAAACAACTCTTGATTTGAGTTTTGGGACTTTGATGGTTATTTTTGTCATAGTGTTCTCCAAATATTTTTCGCAATTTTATTGCTTTATTTGGTCATATTTTGTCTAAGACTTAAATTTATCTATAAGCTTCTGATCTGCCTCTTTTTCAATTTAATTTACTCAATATTGTTTGAATGGTTTTAAACCATTCTTCGATATTACCTTTTGTAGGTTTTAAAAGTATTTTACCTCTAGGAATATGAATTGTTTCGTTTCTAGTTTGAACAAATATTTTAAGTGAGTCGTGCATTTCTTTAAGATTCAATTGCAATTTTTCATAGCACAATACTCTTATTTTGTTTATGGTTGCGTCATTTGATATTTGTGAATTATGAGGCAATTCTTTTGGAAAATATTCATCTCTATCAACAAAGTTAATTTTTGTGTTGTTGCTTTTCCAGTAAGCAAATCTTCTACCATTTTCTCTTCTCTCTTCAATATATAAATCTATACTAATTTCGATAGTTTTAAATAACGCAAACATTGCATAAATAAATTTATTTTCCATATCTGTTTGTAATATTTCAAAAACAGACTCTATCTCAATTTTAATTTCTGGATGTTTGTCTTTTTCAAAAAAACTTAATCCTAAAATTTCTTTTTGAATATTCCAAATATCTTTTAGATATTTTCTTTCAAATCCTAAATCAATCAAATTAGTTATCTTTTTAAAAACTTCTTTTGTATAGGTATTATCATCAGAAGAATTTTCTTTTTTAATGTAACCCAAAATATTATATTTATTTGCTTCATCCAGTATTGTGCTTTTTTCAGACGCTGTTAAAAGTATCACTTGAATTCCAGGATTAAAAGCTTTTATAAAAGTTAGTAATTTGATACCAGATAACTCTTTTGCCTCTTTTTGTTCATGGTCTTCTTTTATGAGTCTCATATCAAGCAATACTGTATCTATTGACTTTGAAGTTAAAAATTCTTTTACTAAATTTTCAATAGATTCATAACTTGTATCTTTGTATTGATGTTCAACGAAATGAAAATTTATATTTTGACTTTTTGAAAAATATTTCTCAAATATATCTTTCCATCCTTTATCCCATTCATCATCAATATATAAAATATTACCTTCAGACTGTGGAGCTTTTGGAACGATTGACAACCCCTTTTTTTTAACGATAGGATTCTTTGCTTTGAGATATTTGAAATAGAGCTGATTTTCTACTTCACTTTTATTTTTATCAATCGCTTCACCTTCTGCACCCAAAAACTTAGCCCATCTATAAATACTCCACTTATTTGCTATTCCATGAGTTCCTGAGGTGTCTTTTGGTGGTGCAACTTCGATACTTGATAAGAACTCATCATAGTTTGTAACCCCTTGTAGCTCTAAAGATTGGTACTTTTGTATATCCTCTTTTGTATTTTTGCAAAGGTAAATCCCTTGCGTAAAAAGTATATTTGCTTCATGAGTAAATCTATTTAAAGCAGCCTCATCAAAATCACTAATTATCACAATAGGGGCAAATCTTTTATTTTCTAGTTCACTTGATAGTCTGATATGATAAGCTACTCTCAATCCATAAAGTTCAAGATAATTTGAAGAAAGATTATCTTTGATAAATATTGTGTCAAACTCTTTTGAAACTAGCTCTTTGATGATAATACCGTCTGATATATATGTATCGATATCTTCACTACTTTGGATAAATTTTATATGATTATTAAATATTCGCAAATCACATACATTGTCATGGTGGATGATAACTGATTGATTTAAGTTATTTGTAGCCACTTGCAAATTAAAATACTCTTCCAAGCTCTCTTTAAATCTTATAATCTCGTCAATTGTTTTTTCTTTTGGTTCATAAAATTGGTACTTTGTTTTTTTGAGTTTCGCATCCATGCGAAAACTAGATGGCTCTTCAGCACCATTTTGCAGATCAAAAATAAAAAGATTTGTTTTCTCCAAAACATTTGCAACTATGTTTTGCTTCCAATGCTCGCCGTAAGAGAGCATCAATATATCTTCAGCACCATTTTGAACCGCCTGTAAAAAGAGCACTAAATTCTTACTATAAAAGGTTTCAGAGTTGAGCTCTAGCAGTTCAAATTCAGTAGTATCATAATAGTTTACAGAAATCCCGCCTGAAAAAAGGATGAGTGTTTTGCCATGTTTTTTGCAGTAGTGTCTTAGGTTGCTGAGTATTGTGGTATTTTTATTTTCATACACAACCGATTTATGACAAATGATGATTGCATACTCCTGCAAATCAAAAGTGTCATGAACGATTTGCTCGATGAGATTTTGCGCATCATCTTCTACAAAATTACTCAAAACATCTTCATACGCATCAAGCTCTATCTTATTTTGTTCTAAAAAACCGAGTTGCCTTACGTATCTATCTTCTATAAGTGCTATTTTTTTCATATGTTTTAATCCCAAAGGTTTTGATTAAATATGCCTACAAGTACTAATGTATTTTATCATAACACCTCAAGGAACTATTTGTAAAACCTCAAAATATGAGTAAAACCGTTTGGCTTTGTTTGAAGCATCTCTACATCTTTGACATTGTTGCTATGGAGAAAATTTACTCTAAAGTATTCACCCTCAAAAGCACTCTCTATGCTCCAGTCGCATAAGTTTGTAAGCGCTTTTTTGATATCTGCAAAATCCCCATCATGTATCTCTTGAAGCATATCGCTAGCATTTTTGCCTCCAAAGGAACCAATTTGGGTTATTTTTATCTCTATGCTTCTGTCTTCTAACTCTTTGTTGCTTACTTCTATCTGTTCAAATTCTTTGCGTTTGTGCATCTCATCGAAAATTTTAGCGATGACTGTTGCAAAATTTTGTGTATCTGTATAAAAATCTCTTCGTGAAAACTCAATATTTGGCACGCTCTTGAGCTGATAGCCTGCTCTGATTTCTATCTCTTGCTTAAAGAGATCTACTATTTCGCCAAAAGTTGCTATTTGTCCTCGCCCTATAAAGATAGGTTTTGAGAGTCTAAAATCTTTTGGAAGTTTGCCGCTATCGCAATGCTCTTTGAGTCCTTTTACGCTTGACCAACCGATATTTATATCCGTTTTGCTGCACCAACTGTAGTTTGAATCTGGATTTTCTTCTACCAAAAATGCATGGATTTTTTTAGAAAGATTTGAGGAGAGCTCTTCTAGTTCGCTCTTCATACCCTCAAACTGTTTTTTGACTGCACACATGTAGCCATCAAAATCACCATATTTTTCAACTATATCGTTTTTATTTTCCCACAGATGCGTAGTGAGTTTAAATGGAGTATCTATCGTAAAGTTTGAGAGGAGCTTTACAAGTTTTTGTGGAGTATGATTTTCAGCTTCTCTTATTCTGTCTTCTATCTCTTTTGTAGCTGCTAACTCTTTAGCAGTTAAATTATGTCTAATATTTATATCTGCACCATTTTTTATCAGAATATCAACAGAAGCAGGTCTGTTTTTTACAGAACAGAGCATTAAAGCTGTCATACCAGATTTATTTTGGGCATTTATATCGATTCCATTTTTTATTAATGTTTCTATTATTTTAGAATCATTTTCATGATTTACATTTCCAATTGCATAATACATTAAAGCTGTCATGCCATCTTCATCATGAAAATTTAAATCTATACCTTTTTCTATCAACACCTCTAAAATTCTTAGTTTCTCTTCTTCTGTATGATCAACCATCGCATTAAATTTTATTATATTCATAGTAGGATTAGCAGATTTTATATTTTTAAGTTTTGAAATATCGTTTTTCATAACTGCATCATACAAATCCATGTCATCATTTTGTTCAGGAGTTCGAAAAGTATCTAAAATCTCCCTATTCTTTTTTTCTTTTTCTAACTCTATTTCTAACTCTATTCTCTGTATCTCTCTACGTCTGAAAAACCATGCTAAAATAATTGCAAATATAGTAAAACCTAATGCTGGTCTACTTCTCTTCCAAATAACTTCAGCGTCAGAACTATTTATTATTTTTTCTTTTAATTTCTTATAATTTTCATATTCAATGGCTGATAATATTTTTCGCGATAACTCACTGTTAAGTTTCGCCAATTGTTCATCATCTTTTATCTTTTTTTTGTATTCTTCTTTCAAACGAAAATTAATATCTTCTTTTTTCTTTTTTCCTGCTTCTAATTTTTCTTCCAATTCCTTAAACTCTTGTTTATCTTCATTACTAACAACAAAGAAACTATTAAAAAATTTTTCACCTTTATCAAATACAGATAGAGTCATACTTCTAATGACAGAAATAAAATATTGACCTATATCAAACTCAACATTTACATTATAATACAAAGGATGATCACTTTTTAGTTTAGGTAAAACTATCTCTATCTTTGAACTAGTGACATTGTCCCAATCAGGAATAGGTCTCTCCCAAAGAACTCCCTCTTCCTCATGCCTTAAAACTAATTCATTATTATAATAGGCATTTTTTGCAAAATTTCTTACTATGATTTCTATATTTTCTCTATATCTCTTACCACTAATTCTGTTGTTTCTACAAAATTCAATCTCATCTTTTAAAATTGACTCTAACTGAAATGCATTTCTCTCTACAGTACTCTTAACATGATCATAAAAATAATAATTATTAATACCCGTTAATATTCCAACTAAGACAATAATAAACCCTACAAAAAAATAGTTATTTGTAATCAATTTTGAGTTAAGTTTCATAATTTATTTCCTTTTTTGTTTTGTAAATAGTTTTACTAAAATTTTTAATTAGTACAATTGTAAAGTTTTATTTTAATTTAAATAAAGCTTTATATCATTTTTAATTTTTTCATCGAGAGTCAAAGGCTCTAGAACTTTTAGGTATGGCAACCATCTTTTTATCAATTCTTCGATTTCCAATTCTTGTGTTACTTGGAATGTTATGATGAGATTTCCATTATCTCTTGTTTCAATGATATTTTGAGAAGGCATGAACTTCTTTGCTTTAAAAAATTCTGCCTTTTGCTTAAGTACTTCTACTTTTATGTCTATTAGATGGTTTTTGTAATTTGGTTTGTATTTTGCAAATGGCGTTTGAATATTATTTATAAAATCTACTATATCTAGGTCTTTGTAAAATGTTATATCATGTTTTTGAACTTTTTGAATCTTACCAATTCTAAACATTGTAAACTTATATTCATTGTCAACTTCACATGCCAAATAAAAATTTTCATTCATAAATAATATCTTGTATGGTTTTACATTCATTTGATTTATTATTTTACCGTGTACATCATAATGCAAATCTATCATTGTTGCCTTTGAGACACACTCTTTTAATATCTCAAAAATGTCTTGTTGATCATCATTGTTTTCTACTTGCATTTTAGCACTAAAAAATTCATTATATCTACTGTTTATAGATGAAAAAATCATAAGGTCAGATTTAGTACGTGATATACCTGTGTAGATTACTTCTTCACTGTCACTGTCATTAACTATCAGGAAAATAATTTTTGACTCAAACCCTTTAAAACTATGAATAGTAGAAAGCTTAATTACTCCACTATTGAGATTAAAAGCTACTTTTTTATTTTTTCTAAGAGATATATCAACTCTATTTTCCAATGGTTCAAATGTAGTTATTGTTTTTTCATTAAAATCTTTTCTAATGATTTCATCAATTTCTTGTAAAATTTTTATCTTTGATGCAAGAATGCAAACATCATTAGGATGAAAATTATTTTTTCTAATCTCTTCATAAATTTTATCAACAATTTCTTTTTTATTGTCATTTAAATTTTCATATGTTTTAGATTTAAATAACTCAAGATCAAGATATGTCTGTTGTAAACTATTATCATATTCATCAAGTACATATTTTGAAGAAAAAAAAGCCTCTTGAAAATTTTTCAATAATTGCAATACTCTGCTACCACTCTCTTTTTGTCTAATACTTTGAGATAAGTTTTTCCATTTCCCAAAACCTTGTGGAGTAGTAAATCTTTTTTCTTCATCAAGACTCCTCTCATAAATATTTTGCTTTTCATCTCCAAATAAAACTAATTCTGTATTCTCATGAGCAAAATATTTACGAATTATTTTTATCCACTCTGGTTTATAATCTTGAACTTCATCGATAAAAATAGAGGTGTATTTCTCTGTTATATCTTCGCAACCATCGAAAAAATTTAAATTTGAATAATATTGCTTTTCATAATATTCATCTTTGATTCTGTTCTTCTCTTCTAAAGAATGAATTTTTTCTAATTTTTTCTTTATTTCATCAGAGAGAATAATATCAAATCCAACTTCATTCGCTCTTTGTGCAAAAAATTCATGATAATTGATAATATAAAAATTATTCCAATGAAAACCTTCCCTCACATCGCTTATCTTATCATGAATATAGCTCATCAAAGTAAGATTGTATGTTAGTATTAATACTCTACCTCCATGTCTCATATGTGCGTTTACAGCTCTTTTTGCTAACAGAACAGTTTTGCCTGAACCAGCCACTCCTCTTATTTTCTCATGAACAGACTTGCTATTGAAATATTGTTTTTGTGTAGGGGTATAGCTTATCTCTTTACCTTGTTCAAGTGTATGGTATGGAGGTTGTAAATAGCGTCGAAATTCTATAAAAATTGAATCAGAAAAAAGTCCAGTATTATCTTCTTGCGGTAACTTTATATTTTGTATAGTGTCATATCCAATTGAAAGCTTCATATCTCTTTCTATTCGTTGTTGTTTTTTAGAAATTAAATCTACTTGTTGATTAAAATCATCTGGATTAGCTCTATTTAAGGCTAATTGCCTTTTTTTCTCTCGCCAATATGAAATTTGCTCTGCATAAAATTTTTTTATATCTTCTCGATTTGCTTTATGAAAATAAACAAACACATTCACTCTTCCATAAAAGTAAAAATTTTGTATCTTTTTTTCTAAAAGCCCATTAATATGTAAATTAAAAAAACTATCTTTATAATTAAAAACTTGCTGAAATGGAGATAAAATTTTCGTTCCATTGTTTAGATGCCATTTGTTATCTTGATTTACATAATATTTTGACAAATTCCAATCTTTGACTTCAATGACCGTTATCCCAACATTTTTCTTCATTAAAACTATATCAGGTCTATCACCATTAAAAAAAGGTTGAAAATAAATTTCTATTTCATCGTTAGCAAAATGTTCTATAAGTTTTTCAATAAGGTATAACTCACCTTCTGTTGGTTTTACTTTCAATCTATTTATATTTTCTAATGATGGGAAAACAGCAGCAGCTATAATAAATCCTTTATATGTTATATTCTAGTCATTCTACCTAAAATTCACTTATTAAACCACATCATATAACTATCAACACCAGTATTTTGTTTATCATAAACCTATCCCAAGATTTTTAAACTCCTCATCCAGAGAGTTTAAAATAGCATCCTGCATTTTTGCCAATAGCATGTTTGTGCTATTTGGCAAGAGTATTTTTACATCTTTACTAGCCCTTGTTAGTGCTACATACAAAAGTCTGTACATCATATCTTTGTCTCTCATATTTTCTATCTCTGTTAGGTCAATATACACTGTCTCATAAGTGCTACCTTGAACTTTGTGGATAGTTGAAGCATAGGTATATTTTACATCTACAAACATATCTTTAAGAGCAAAAAAGCTATACCACTTCTTTTTTCTTGTTTCATAGTGTTTTTCTATTTTTGCATCTTTTGCAAGCTTGTTGAGTATCATTTCATATCTTCCTTGAGATTCAGGAGCCACCACTTTTAAAGGCTTTTCATACTGCCTATTTTAACTCCGCCGATGACAGCAGTCAACGTCGGAGCAAAAATCAGTATGATTTGCAATGAAAAAAGCCTAAAAGAAGGGCTTGCTTATCCACAAAACTGCTAATATCGATTCTGCCTAGGACAAAATTACTGTTCTGCTCTAACGCATCTGACGCAAGTATCCCTGAATAATGAATAATTTCAATTCATACGTGTTATCATTGTGTTTATAACTTCTTCTCCTCTCATGAGTCTAATGCCTGCGCTACCTACTAAGTTGCTCCAGCTACTAGGGGATGATTTAAATTCTACAAGATAATCTCCATCTTTCATCTTTTCCCATTCATCGTGTATATACCCAAATGCAATATTCTTACCATTTGTATTTACAAGCCTAGTTTTCTCTAGCTCTTCTGCGCCCACAATTCTAGTTGAGTCAGTATTTTTATTAAATTTGATTGTATAAATCTCTGGACTAAGCTTTTCTTTCCTGAGTAGGTCTATAGTTGCGTATCCGGCACGACCAATTCATACAACTGCAATTTTTAGTTTTTTCTTTTCGTTCATTTTAGCATCTTTTGTTTTGTGAACTTATTCATTACTTTTGCAATGACATTCAATAGGGTATGGCAATCAATGGTATTTCATCGTTTTCAAGCTCACGTCTCTTATAGAGTTCCATCTCACAATAAAACCCTCTCCTAGGAACTGTGTTTGCGACTTTCACCATTGAGAGCCATAAAATTTATTTTCACCACGATAAAATATTTCATAGTTGTTTAAATCTATGGTTTCGTTTGTTATAAACTCATCTATATTTTTTAGAAAATTTGTTATTGGCTCCATATTTTCCCTTATTTCTTAAAATCATATCAAACTCTCTACCCACATTCTGTCCTTAAAATCTTTTTTCAATACAAAAACCCAAACAGCCAGAGCGGGATTTTATTACCGCTGCCTATTTCTATGTCATCAGATACTATGAAGCTATTTGGTAAGTCTTTTATCTGCTTATAGCTTTTGGTTTTACCGCCGACTTCTACTATATAAGTATCTTTTACACTAAAGTCGCCCTTTGATGATAGTGTTATATCTTTTTCATCAAACATGCTCATAAAAAATACTTCTCTAATAGTGCCAATTTCCACTTGATCACAGTAGCTGTAGTGCAGATTTGTGTTGGCAAGATAAATTTTATCGGGCTTTACAAAGATGGAGTCTCCTTTGCTTTTAGCTCTTAAGAGATTTAAAATTTTTCCTCTTTTAAGATATTCTAGGTATTTATAAAGTGTTTGGTAGTCGCTTATGCCTATTTTTGTAGATAACTCTTTTATGTTGACTTTAAAAGGCTTTGATTGGCACACTAAACGGACAAGTTTTTTTAAGTTTATGATTTTGTCGTATTCTATGGGGAAGATGGATGGAATATCTACCTCTATGACAGTGTTTATGGTCTCTTGGAGCTTGAGCAGATAGCTTTGCTCATTTTCAAAATAAAATGGATAGTATCCAAACTTTAGGTACTCTTGAAAAAACTCAAAAGGTTTAAAATCATTACCCAGTTCATAAGCTATATCGATATGGTTACTAAATATCTCTTCTGTGGTAAAAGTAGGTAGTTTTATCGATTTCTTAAGCTCTACAAACTCTCTAAAAGATAAACCTTTCATGTGGTAAAGCAACGCTCTTCTGCTAAGGTCTCCTTTTGAGTGGTCAAGCCGTATAGCGCTACTGCCGCTAAATATCACTTTGAGACTAAGCATGTCATATATCTTTTTTAGTTCACTCTCAAAGTTTTTATATTTGTGGATTTCGTCTATGATGAGAAGTTCTCCTCCCTCTTTAGCAAACTCAAATGCTATCTCAAAGAGTGAATCTAAATCTATGGCATCTGCACTAAAATAGAGCTTTTTTGAAAGGGGTAAATCATTTTCTTTTAAATATTGGAGTAAAAAAGTTGTTTTTCCAACCCCTCTAGCACCTATGATACCGATGAGTTTTTGGTTGAAATCTACTGCGTAGTGTATATATCTTTTATAATCGCTTTGCAATACTCGAAGATAATTGACCTGATACTCTTTAAGATTTTGCAGCATTTTATTCCTTTTATTGATGGGTCTGTAAAATTATAGCTTAAAATTATGGTTGTAACCATAGATTTACTACTTAAAATAAGATGCTCTCACCATTTGGATGCTCTTTATGCTTTTGGTAGTTTTTCTTTGCCAGCTCTTTTGAGGTGTTAGCATAGCAGTAGTTGCACTCATGTGGACATGTGTTATATTGTCCTATGTCCTTGCTCATGACACAGCCACAATCTTCTCTTTGCCCTTTATCTTTGAGGTTTCTTTTTTTTACTATTTTCCCATCACTAAAAAGGTCTGCTTGCTGCACTTCTACACCCAAAAACTCCATGAGCTCTTTGTCATGACTAAAGAGTTCTACCATCAAGTCATCATCTACGCATTTATTATGGACAATGGCGTATTTTTCAAGGTCTATCTTCTCTGAACATGTACCTATTTCAAAATTCCACTCTTTATTTAGCTCTTGGAGTCCTTTTGCTAGTTCTTCCATGCTCTCATCAGTAAATTCTATGTAGTTGACATGCTCTTTTTTAAAGTTATTCTCAACTTTTTTATAACTTCCGATATCCGCAAAACTAATAACGAGTTTTTGCGTGTGGTTTTTAAGTTGGTCACCAATGTTTTTTACTCTTCGTAAAAGTTCTGTGACGTCTATAGTATCTGTAAGCATGAGCGGATCAAACCTCCAAACGACTCTATTCTTTCCTAGTCTTTGTGAGAGTTGTTTGAAGCTCTCTATCCTGCTTGCAACACTTGGCACCTTTGCTTCAAAGAGTTCTTTGTCATAGTCGTTGAGCGTATATTGAAAGTAGTAATTTGGTATGTTTTTGTCCATGTAATCCAAGTACTTAAACATAGGGCGTGGGTTTTTTGTCCAGAACACTACAGCAAGGACATTTTTAAAAGAGACATATAGAGGTTGATTATTGAAAGGATTTGTCCATTTTAGATAACCCGCTTCCCAGCGAGAGATAAACCAATCAGCATAAAATGTCGGTATATCCGTAGCACGGCTTGCGGAGATAATGACCGGGGCTTGCGCCTCTACTTGCGTGTTATTTTCTAATGTGATTGTCTCTTTTTTCCACTGCATCATAAATCCTAAATTTAAATATTGTTTCATTCTAGCGAAAGTTCACTTTATTTGATTTTTACTGCACCTTACTTCGACATACTTTTTATCTGTCTTAGTAAGTCTATTTTCTTCAAAGAACTAAATGTCTTTTTGATGGTACTCATGGAGTCAAACGAGTGATACTCTTTGACTCTTCCATGAAAAGTGATGACATTTTTTACATGATTGTCTTGAGGGATAAACCTTTCCAGTGCATCAGAAATCACTACCCAACAATGATCTCTAAAAAGTCTTCCGTTTTCATCTATAACATTTAGTAGCAATACCTTTGGTGTAGTCGTATAGGCATCCCTAAAGTTTCTTGTGATTGTTGCTTGATACATGACGAACTCCTTTTTTAAATTATTTAGGTATTTTAATCTATAAAGTGGACATATTTTGTCTACTTTAAATGATTAGTAGATAGACAAAATGCGACCAATAATTCTTCTATTATTTTAAAGTCAGCCTTACCTCTTGTAACAAGAGGTAGATTTTTTTACAAAGGTCATTCACATTAAATTTATTTTTACATTTTACTTTAGTGTAAGGCGCGAACACGCTAGATAGGCTGATAATTTTTAGAAGGATAGGTTTTTATACTACAATATGACCATGCAATCAAAATCAAATATATTGGCACAAAACATCCCTTGGTTCTACCAATCAGATATCAATGATATTCAAACACTCTTTAGTGCCCAAACACTTCCTTACACAGTAGAAGCTTTTATATGCTCGTGTTTAGAACAAAAAATAATTATAGTTCAAGATGAAAGTCTTGCGAGCGCTTATATCTGTGAAACGTGCGGCAATAAACATTTTTATGATGCAAACCTATTTAGCACAAACACTCCATGGTATGATCCACTTTCTAAAATCTTTAATGAAGAAGAGCTAGAAGGGCTATCGTTTGATATTTATTATGACAGTAACACAAAGTCACTTTTAGCTTCTTGGAGTATTTCCATCCCTCATTCAGTAAGTCTCATACGTGATAAAGTTGGTTTATTTTCTAAAAAGCTTTATGAATTTACTCTTAATGAAGATGGTGAAATACAAGAGATTTTACATGCAAATTTCGAGTTAGAAAAGTTAGAAAGGTTCTTTATTGCGGATAAGTACTACTTTGACAAGTACCCAACACAAAGTGAACTCATCAATATGCACCCACGCTTGAGCGTTTTAAAAAATCAAGTTTTAGCATTTATTCAAAACACAGACTATTTTCATACTATCAAAGGTTCAAAGCTTGAGTGCAAAAACCTAGAAGAGATTGCTTTTTTCCTTAAGCATCCCCATCTGAAATCTTATGAGCTACATTACTGGAAAGATCTTGATTTGCTTCCTCATAACAAAACGCTAAATCTCGATGAAGCGATGGGTTTTATAGCAAATGGCAGAACAGAAAAATCTCTCAAAAAAGCCCTTTATGCAAGCTACAAACGCCAACGTAGAAAATACGAGCAATATTTCTATCTCTATCACAAATCAGTCTGTAAATATATCAAGGATATTAATATTGCCACTAGGATGATTGCGTTAGATTTTCAAGATCACTTTGAACACTTTGATGAGGCTAGGGATTTGGATGTCCTTATGGAATTTCTTATAAAACGCTACACTGAAAAACAGATAGAAAAGCTCTTTGAAAACTATGAGGCTAATGAACCATTTTACATATTACACACGCTCACTCTTCTCAATCAGCTCGATGAAACTATGAGAGATAATTTTCAAAAAGTAGCCTGCGATCATAAAACTTTACATGATGAGCTTGCACGTTATCATCAAATGGCTTTTCGTGATCAAATCCTCTCTGTCAATTTTAGTTATGCAACACAAGATTTAAAGAAATGCGCAACTATGGAGCTCTACACTGTGAAATTGCCTATGAATGGTGCGGAGCTATACGCATGGTCAAGCACACTCAACAATTGTCTCTCAAGCTATGCCGGAGCTATAAAAAACAATAAGAGTACCGTGTATGGCTTTTTAAAAGAAAATATCATTGAGTTTGCAGTAGAGATTCAGCATAATCAAATTTTCCAAGCTCGTTCTAAATACAATGAAGAACTCTCCCATAAAGATAGGGATATTGTAAATGCATGGTTTAAGGAATATTTTTAGTCATTAATTTTATCTACTTTTACATAGGCATAAGTTTTTCTAGCTAAATGTTTGCAAAAGGATTTGATTATTTGTTCGTATTCATCATTCGTCAGTTTTCTAATCTTCTCACCAACTCTTTGCTTAGAAAGTGTTCGTACCTGATAACTCCTGCTTTGATACCATTGTCAAAATAGTTCATTTTTTTTGCTATATTTTTAAATCACACCGCTTCAAGCATCATAACCTAAGCATCTCCTCAATCACTAAAACTTTTAATTCGCTACTGTGCCACATTTGAACATTACTATATACGCCAAGCAACATTTAATCCCGCAACAGTGTGTTCACGAATAAGTTTAGCCTCTATCTCTACTTGTTTTAAAAATTGATGTGTTACAAAACATATATTGGATTAACCTTATAAAATAAATCATTATGCCAAAGTCTCAATATCAACAAGTTCCACGCACGAGCACTCTTTTTTCAAAAGCTTTTTATTGTTCGCATCTTTTTCCACCAAAGTTAAGCTGTCCGCAAAGCCATCTTTTGCCACTTCAAAGCTGTAAAGCTCTTTTGTGGTTTTGATACGAAGCTTTGTTTCATCTTTTGAAGTGAGAGATATATATTTGTTTGTCTACATTCTGTACTTGGTATTCATTAAAACGGTTTCATCTTCGTCGACATCAATTACAGGAATTTTATTTTTTGGACATTTTCCATCTATCACAACGATACAACCTTTTTTTTCAAGTTTAGTTATCCACTCGTTTTGATTTTCATTTAATATTAACAATTCATTGCGTGCAAGATCAAGTTTTATCAAATTCACAAGATTTCCTATTTCATTCGGAAGTTTAGATAAGTTGTTATTAGTAAGAGTAAGCTCTTTTAAATTCACAAGATTCCAAAGCTTTATTGGTAACTACTGAGTCCCCCAAAAACACCACTCATATCTTTCTTCTTTTTGTAAATAAAATTAAGATAATCTATTTGAAGTTCATTTTCTCTAATAATTTTAAGTGTTTCATAATAAGCTTCTTCAGTTTTAGAAAAATTATCCTGCGACATATCTGATATTAAAGATATGAACTGGTGTAAATTTCTTGATATATATAGTTTTATATCACTCTCTAAAACAGCTTTTTCTGCTTTAATGAGCATTTCATAAAAAGAAACTAATTGACTCGGATTTATTTCTAATAATTGATCTTTTGTTATATTGCTTCGCTTAACAATTTTAGATCCGAGATCTATAGTTTTTTGAGTGTTGTCAAGATTGTCGTATTGAGTTACAATTATTTTATATTCTCTTGCTAGAGCCTGAATAGAATAACCTTGTTGAATGCCATTTTCATTTATATATTCAAGTTCTTCGACTCTTTTGATTTCCAAGCTCGAGTTTTCAACTATTGCTTGTTTATAATAATCGTGGCATAGATCATTAATATATTCTATAAAAAATATATCTACTCTGTCATTTAAATAAGAAGTTAGTTTAGCCAACTCTTTGTGATTATTTAATAAAACATGATAGTACTTTTATGTAATAGGTTTTAATGCTTTTTTAATTTCAGCATTTTTTTTGCCACTAACTAAATTCTTATGAGAGATTCTTTTTCTAAAATATAAAGATCCTCTTATCCAATCACAATTTCTTACAGTTACTTGCATTCCATTTTCCTTTTATGAAAAATAGAATTAAAGAGAAAAAGCGAATAAATAATACGCAGTATTATCTATTATAAATAATAGCCACGAAAATTGAAAACAAAGTGCTCCGAAAGTTAGTAAAATAGGGGTGTATAAAGTTGACTAATAGACAGTTTTTGTAAGTCTATGAGTGCCATTTATATTTTCTTCTTAGTTTTATGCGAATTATACCAATAACTTTAGTCTATACAGCTTGTTGCTCTTGTAAATCTACCGATTTAAGTACATGCTTGGCATGCCTAACTGCCTGATCAAAAGAATTCAGTATATTTAACTCTCCGACGAGTGTAGTTATTTTATTTTTTTTTAAATCTTGAAATACAGAGTGATTTACTCCGGATAAAATAAGTTTTACATCAGCATTTTGCAATGTTTTTATCATCTCTTGCAAATTATGCAAAGCTGTTGAATCTACAAAAGGCACATGCCGCATTCTTATAATTAAAACCTTGCTTTTTAATCCAATCTCTTTTATAACTCCCGAATATTGTTTTGCCGAGGCAAAAAAGAGTGGACCGCTTATCTCATAGATGGAGATGCCCTCAGGTAAATCTGCATAATCTTCAATTAAATCGCTGTCTATTTCTGAGGGTATTACAACTCCGATGTCGGCCATTCTTTTCATAAAAAGAAGAGACGACAAAACAATTCCGATTTGTATTGCCATGGTTAAATCAACAAAAACAGTCAAGAAAAAAGTGCTTAATAAAACGATGATGTCAAAAGGAGATGCTCTAAGAATAGACGCAAATGAGCGCCATTCACTCATATTATAGGCAACAACAATCAAAATTCCTGCAAGACATGCCATAGGTATCAGCTTTGCATAATTTGCAAAAAATAACATAATTAAAAGTAAAGTGATAGCATGCACTATTGCGGCAATAGGTGTTCTTCCTCCATTTTTTACATTTGTTGCCGTTCTTGCAATGGCTCCGGTCGCGGGAATACCACCAAAAAAAGGAGTCACGATATTTGCTATGCCTTGGCCGATAAGTTCAGTATTTGAGCGGTGATTTGCACCTATCATCCCGTCTGATACAACTGCTGAGAGAAGAGATTCTATTCCTCCTAAAAGTGCTATGGTTAAAGCTGGGGCTATGTACATAGATAAATGGTTAAAGTCAAAAGAGGGTAAAGTAAAAGTGATATCGCTGTTAATTTCACCAAAGAATGATTCTATTGTCGTTACAGGCAATCCGGATGCTTGTACGATGAGGGTAATTACAATAATAGCGATAAATGAGCCAGGTACTTTTTTTATAAATTTGCTGCAAAGAATGATGATAAATATAGTTGCCAGCGTAACTCCAAGAGCATAGAAATTGACATCATGAAGGTGTGTAAAATACATTATCCATTTATCTAAAAACTCTGAGGGCAATTTTTCGATATTTAAACCTAATGCATCTTTTACTTGTGTTGAAAATATAATAAGGGCAATGCCGCTTGTGAATCCGACAATCAGGGGATGGGGAAAATATTTTAGCAATGCGCCTAATTTTAAGAGTCCAAAGATTACCAAGATGATTCCAGACATCACCGTTGAAATAATCAACCCGTTTATTCCATACTGTTCAACAATTGCATAAACAATAACTATAAATGCTCCGGTAGGACCACCGATTTGAACTCTGCTTCCACCAAATACGGCAATCAAAAAACCGGCAACAATGGCTGTTATAATTCCTTTTTCAGGTGAAACTCCCGAGGCAACAGCAAAGGCAATAGAAAGAGGCAGCGCAACAATACCGACAACAATTCCAGCAAAAATATCAGCAGATATTTGTTCTTTGCTTATCCCTGCTTTTAATAAACTAAAAAATTTAGGCTCAAATATTGCACTCACTTGTGCGTCTCCGTATGTAAAATGATTTCAAATATAAAGTAAAAATGGGTGTCAAAATATAGTTTTATAAAATTCGGAGTTTACATTTTATTCTTCATAACATATCTCTTTTGCACTATACCAATCGGCTATAGCTTCGTCGTTATAGTTATACTCTCTTTGATTTGGAGGAATGACACTATTTCGTAATTTTGAACGAATTATACCCATAATTATAAAAGTTAAAACGAGTGCGAGCATGGCTATAAAAAAGTCAAAAAGATACCAAGTAAGCAAAGTTACGATAAAAATAGTATATTGGAGAAATATTTTAATCATATAAGAGAGCAGTCTGCATTTCTTGGAATGAAGCTTAGGTGTTGGTTCTATTAAATCTATATAGTTTGTCTGCATCTGTTAATCATTAAGCTATTTCAGATACGGCAACTATATAGTTTTTACCGTAATATTTTGCACATTTTTGGCATGTAGCGTAGAAATAATATGTTTTTTTTGTTTCTTTGTCTTTACTTTTCATAAGCTCTCGCATCTCTTGTACATCCCACCGGCAGTACTAAACCGAGGACAACAGTTTGTTGGATTATCCCTCATATCGTATTTGGATAAAGCATTTGTTTTCATTGTATCTCCTTTCGTTTCTATCATGCATCAGACTAGAAATAAACACGCATTACCGCACATTATATGTAAAAAAATCTTAATATTACAAGAGGATGAAGAGGGGCTTGTATATATTCATTGTTTAACATTTACAAAATTTCTTGGCATGTGGAACTAAATCAATCAATATAATTATTTCAAATCTTGCAAAAAATAGATTATAATGCATTCTCACGACTAAGGTATATTTAGTCATATACACTAAGCTTTCTTGATACAATTTGAAATTATTAACTTTTTTAGATACAATACCATAAATTATTTTCAAGGAATTAAAAATGGCAAAACATCAGTTTCAAACGGAAGCAAATCAGATATTAAATTTAATGATTCACTCACTCTATTCAAATAAAGAGATTTTCATACGTGAGCTTGTTTCGAATGCTTCGGACGCACTTGATAAATTAAATATGCTGGTTCTTACGGATGAAAAATACAAGGGAGTGTCTTTTGCACCCCGTATTGATATCGTGGCTGACAAAGAGGCAAAAACATTAACGATTAGAGATACGGGTATCGGTATGAATGAAGAGGACTTAATGAGTCATCTTGGTACTATAGCCAAATCAGGTACAAAGGCATTTTTGGAAAATCTTACGGGTGATCAGAAAAAAGATTCTAATCTAATCGGTCAATTCGGTGTTGGTTTTTATGCTTGTTTTATGGTTGCAGATAAAGTAGAAGTGACAACTAAAAAAGCAGGTGAAGAGCAGGCGTATTTATGGACGAGTATGGGTGATGGCGAGTTTGAGATAGAGAACACAAACATGGAAGGTCACGGAACTGCAATCGTCATGCATTTGAAAGATGAAGAAGATGAGTTTTTAGAATCTTATAGAATAGAAAGTATCATTAAAAAATATTCAAATCACATACCGTTTCCAATTTTTATGGATAAAGAGAAGTTTGTTCCCGCTGTGAAGGATGAAGAGGGCAAAGAGACGCAACCTTCAAGAACAGAGATAGAAAATAAGCAAATCAACCGTGCAAACGCACTTTGGACAATCTCTAAAGGAGAGATTAAAGATGAAGAGTACAAAGATTTTTACAGTTCTATAGCACACTCTTCTGAAGAGCCGTTGGCTTGGATGCACCATAAAGCGGAGGGCGCTATTGAGTATACTACACTCTTTTACATCCCGAGTAAAGCGCCTATGGATATGTACAGAGTGGATTATCAAACAGGTATCAAACTTTACATCAACCGCGTATTTATCACAGATGATGAAAAAGAGTTGATGCCAACGTACTTAAGATTTTTACGTGGTGTCATTGATTCTAAAGACTTGCCTCTGAATGTTTCTAGAGAGATTTTACAATCCAATGCAGTTATGGCAAAAATCAAAAATGCATCTGTGAAAAAAGTTCTCTCAGAGCTTGGAAAAATAGCGAAGAATGATGCAGAAAAATATAGTAAATTTTATGCGGAATTTGGAAATGTTTTAAAAGAAGGTCTGTATAATGACTATGCAAACCGTGAGAAGATTTTAGAACTAATGCTTTTCAACACACTTAAATCAACTGAAAAAACGAACATAGAAGAGTTTGTTAAAAATGTAGATACAGAAAAAAAAGAGATTTATTATATCGCCGGCAAAACTTCTTTGGCTATGCTGAAAAATTCTCCGTCACTCGAAAGATTCAAGGCTCGCGGTATCGATGTTTTAGTTCTTAACGAAGAAGTGGACACTATCATTTTCCCGATGGTAACTGAGTATAAAGAATACAAACTCATTCCTGTTGCAGATGCAAAATTTGAAGAAAGCGCGGAAGAAAAAAAGGCGGAAGAAGAGGTTGCAAAAACGTATGAAGGTTTAGCAAAAGAGTTCAAAGATGCGCTTGGAGATAGTGTAAAATCTGTTGAAACAACTTTTGATTTAACTGACTCTCCGGTTGCCATTAAAATAGACAAAGAAGACCCTTCTTACATGATGGCTCAGATGATGAAACAGATGGGACAGGGAGGAGATGTTCCTGCACCGGCTCCAATTCTTTTGATTAATCCTAAGCATGAGTTGATTGTTAAACTAAAAGAATCAGTGGACCAAAACCTTATTAATGATGCGGCGCATGTTCTCCTTGACCAAGCAAAATTATTTGATGGTCAAGAACTTGGAGATACCGCAGATTTTATCTCAAGACTTAATAGAATTATTTCTAAAGCATTATAATTTTTTATATATGAGTGCATTTGTAGCACTCATATCATTCTTCTCCTTCTTTATCACATTTTTTGTACAAATCTTAAAAAATCATGTTACTTTTTCTACATGCTTAATATATTTGAATTTAATAGAAAATTATCAAAAGAAGAAGGGGTTAAAATCCTTCTTGATAATGCGACAGAAGTGTGTAGTAAAAGTATTGATTATAAAGTGATTGATTCAGGACTGTGTAATTACATTTATAATTCGGATGAGGCGGTTGAAGAACTCGGTCTTGATTATGAGCTGGTTCAGCAATTAATTGAAGACTATGTTATTCAAATATTAAAGTCAAAAACTTTATTTTATGAACATATACAAAAATTAAAAGAATTACAAAAAGAAAATAAAGAGTTAAACTACATACCCTTAAGAGAATTGACTCATAAAAATTTGGGAGTTGCAAAAAATCTTCGTATTAGAGACGCTGAAAAACTTTTAAATGAATTAATGAAAAAAGATGATTTGAACTATCTTGAACTGTGTCTGGAAGTTTTAGAAGCAAGAGCAATTGCACTTAAACCACAATGCGCTTATGATACTTTAAAACTAATAAAGATTAAAAATGCTTTATTAGTTTAGTCTCACACAATTTCTCACTTAAGGAATGGCTCCCTTTTTTGCCGAGTGGGAAACTTCTTCCAACAAGCCCTTAGGCTTTACAATAAGCTCATCTTTTTCAAGCGGAAGCGCAAAAGCGAGTAAAATAAAAACGAACGAAAAAATAATTCCGCCCAATATGCTAAGAACAAGTTTTAGTTTAAAGTCATCCATTTTTCACCCAATAAAATTTATTTGATTAATTATAACATGTTAAAATGTTATATGTATAAGCTTATATTTTTTTTTAATTTTCATATTTTTTTAAGTACATTTTTAATTGCAAAAGAGCCGAGATTGGCGCTATCGGTTCGTGTGATATCGAATGAAATCCAAAAGTTCAGCATCGGTAATTCTCATTTTTATTGCAAACACTATGGAATCGTCACTCTTGAAAAATTATATAGTCATACCAGTTTAAGTTCCACATGCCAAGACAGTATACAGAGACTCTATAAAAGAGATCCAAATGCAAAACAATTTACTGATAATATTTTAATGTTAAAACAGCTGTACCATGTGGAGCACAAAGACCAGGAGTGCCTTTTGTTTGTAAGAGGAGAAGTAACCCTTTCAGAACTTTTATTGGAAAATGGATTGGCGCTTATGAAACCAGGATTGAAAGATGATGTGTACGAATATCTTTTTTTTAAAGCTCAATTAGAAGCAAAAAATGAAAAAAGAGGGATGTGGAATGAAGATATACTTAGAAATTGTATGGAAGCCTTGTATCAGGAATAAGAGATGAAAAAAGCATTTTATAGCGGGATATTGGTAAGTTTAGTGAGTATTATGTTGAATTTTTCTTTTAAAATACTTGCTTCGCATGCCATAGAAAAATCTTCATTAACACTTTATTTTACTGCCATAGATATTTTTACGCTTACCCTTTTGGTTTTAGTAGGATTTCGTTCCTCTATGGTTGTGGCCTTTGCTCAAATGAAAAATGCACTAATGATTGTAAATATTTTTAGAGGATTTTTAATAGTTATTGTTCTCGCTGTCTGGGCATTTGTTATCCCATTTTTAAAACACAAGATAGGGGTAGATATTCATTACTGGTATTTGGTCGCAACAGTTTTAAGCGTGAGTCTAAGTCTTTATTTTTCAAATATAATTGCTATGTACCGTCTGTATAATATTATAAATTTTGTGACTATTTTAGAACCATTGGCACTTTTGTTTTGGTTTGCTTTAGCTTATTTTGCATTTAATCTTCATGGAGTTCAGCCGCTCTTTATAGGAACGATTATGAGTTCATTTATTGTTAGTTTTTATATTTACCGAATGAGTAAAAAATACTTTCCTGCCGTTTCTTTAAAGCAACCTGTATTTGATGATAAAGCAATCAAATTTATAAAAAATTCTGTGATATCGACTATAGAGTTTGGTTCGGGAATTGTATTGCTGTATATGGTTGTTTTTTTGATGTTAAAGTATTTCAGTGTGGATGAACTTGGTGATTTTCAAGTTGTAACCAAACCTATCTTTTCATATATGGTTATGCTTTTTGTTTTTCCAATATTTAGATTTGTACTACCGGAGTTATCAAAGCTTATCAATGAGCAAAAACTTTCTGAGATTTCTGATTTGAAAAATTGGATATTAAGATATGCTTTCATCGTTAGCGGGATTTTCATATTCGTTTCCCTGCTGTATTCAAAACCACTGGTTCTCTTTTTGTTTCCAGAAGAATATTCCAATGCTTCTCTTATGATTGAACATCTCTCATTTTTCTTTATATTTCTAATTATAAATTCATATCAAGTTGCATTTATAAAAGCAAGCGGGGCATTTATGAGTGCTTTATTGATACGGTTATTAGGAATAGTATCTTTAATAACAGTTTTTTATAGCATTTATTATTTTTATTCTCAAAGTGTAATTTCTGTGATTATCGCTCTTGTATCAAGCTATTTTATAATGTTTGTAGTATCTTTTACAATAGAGAGACGAATTTTAAAAGAGTTAAAAAACTCTTTTAATCAGTCTTGAGAATTGGTCATATACACCCAAAACTCTTTGTGTGTATAACCTTTATTGAGAAAGTAAATTTGCAATATAGCCACTCGATATAATGTTATCATCATCTTCGCATAAGGAATAAAAAGGCTAAGACTCACGAGAAGAGATTGTTCTTTGTCCCCTTTTGTTTCTATCATTTCCTGCATACCGATATTTTTACTGAGGTAAACACCAAAAACTATGGAAAAAAGAAAGTTTAAAATTATTCCAAAAATTATATAAGCCATCAAATCCTGTTCGTGCATTCCTGCTATCATTTAAACTGTCCTTCATTTAAAAAAAGTGTGATATTTTAACTAAAAATTACTTGTATATTTTTTTACTCATAGGCCTTCACTTTTTTATCAGTGAAAAAAGTTCCAAAGGGGAGAAGTGAAGCGATGAAAAATAGTGCACTCTCCCTTAATGACCAGTTTGTTTTTTTCCAAGCTGCGATTAGCAGGATGCAAAATGCAATAAATAGTATTCCATGTGTCATACCAACAATTTTTACGGCTATCGAGTAGCCTAAAATGTATTTCATAGGCATTGCAATAAAAAGTAAAATTATATATGAATACCCTTCTATAATACCCATAATCCTGAACTTTTTTACACTATCTTCAATCATATTTATCTTTCTTAAAAATTTTCAACATTATATAATCAAAAAGTAACAATCTGGATTCTTTTAAAAATATACAAAGTGTTAAAAAGACTTTTAAACATCTTTATACTATACTTTCCGGCAAATAAGAAATAAAGGCGGATGAATGGATACAAACCTCGTAATAGAAGGTTTTAAGTTTATGGCTCTAGGAATGGGAACGGTTTTTTTATTTTTAATAATACTGATAGTTATGATGAATATTATGTCGGCTGTTATTCATAGACTTTTTCCAGAACCAAAACCTAGTGCTTCTGCACAAAGCGATTCACAAAACAACAATAAAAGAATAGTAGCGGCAATTACAGCTGCAATAGCGCATCACAGACGAAGTTAAGGATAAATATGGCTAAGAAATTTATAGATATAATGGATACGACTTTTAGAGATGGCTTCCAGTCAGTATTTGGCGGCCGTGTATTAATGAATGATTTTTTTCCGGCAGTTGAAGCAGCGAAGCATGCCGGCATAACTCACTTTGAATTTGGTGGCGGGGCAAGATTTCAATCACTTTACTTTTATTTAAATGAAGATGCATTTACGATGATGGATAGATTTCGTGCTATCGTAGGTCCTGATGCAAACCTCCAAACACTTGCTCGCGGCGTAAACACGGTAATGCTAGATACAGGCTCAAAAGATTTAATAGATTTACATGCAAAAATGTTTAAAAAACATGGAACTACAACAATTAGAAACTTTGATGCGTTGAATGATGTCGAAAATTTAAAATACTCGGGTGAGAGAATTGTTCATCATGGATTAAAACATGAAGTTGTTGTAACAATGATGGATTTGCCTCCGGGATGTCATGGTGCACATGATGTTGCATTTTATGAAAAAACTCTTAGAGAAATATTAGACAGCGGTATCCCTTACAGCAGTATCTGCTTTAAAGATGCCAGCGGTACCTCAAGTCCTAAAAAAGTTTATGATACTATTAAGATGGCTCGTAAATTAGTTCCTGAAGGTACCCATTTACGCCTACATACACATGAAACAGCAGGCGTTTCGGTAGCCGCATATATGGCTGCCCTTGATGCTGGCATAGATGGTATAGATATGGCAGCTGCCCCTGTTTCTGGCGGAACAAGTCAACCTGATATTTTAACCATGCTTCATGCCACTAAAGGCATGGACTATGACCTTGGCGGATTAGAAATTGACAAAATTTTAAAATATGAAAAAGTTGTTGCATCTTGTCTTGAAGATTATTTTATGCCGCCTGAGGCAACTATGGTTTCTCCTTTGATTCCATTTTCACCAATGCCCGGCGGAGCACTAACGGCTAATACGCAAATGATGAGAGATAACAACATTCTAGAAAGATTTCCGGATGTTATTGATGCCATGAGAGAAGTTGTTGAAAAAGGAGGTTACGGAACATCTGTAACTCCGGTTTCTCAGTTTTATTTCCAACAAGCACTCAATAATGTTATGCAAGGCCCGTGGAATGCGATAGCTCCTGGATACGGAAAAATGGTTTTAGGTTACTTTGGCAAAACTCCGGTTGCACCAGATCCTGAAGTTGTAAGAATTGCTTCGGAGAAATTAAATTTAAAACCAACAACAGAAAAAGTTCTTGACCTTACTGAGGCGGATGAGACGAAGTCTTTGGCTTATTGGAGTAATAAACTTAAAGAAGAAAATATTGAAACAACAGATGAAAATATCTTCATAGCTGCGGCATGTGGAGAAAAAGGTATCACTTTCCTAAAAGGTGAGGCAGAAGTAAATGTTCGTAAAATATCAGAAATGCAAGAAGAAGGAAGCAAAAATATGGGTAGCGGAAATTATACAGTAGTAGTAGATGGTCAAAAGTTTAGTGTTCAAGTTGCAGAAGGAAATGCAGATATTCAAGTTACGGCAGTCAACGGAGAAAGTATTCAAACTTCTGCTCCAAAAGCTTCAGGAAATGATATTTCTATCAAGGCGCTTTTACCGGGAAGTGTATGGAAAATAGTTGCGAATCCAGGGCAAAGTGTTGCGGAAGGCGAAACAATTATGATTTTAGAGTCTATGAAAATGGAAATAGATGTTATTGCACCAAAAGGTGGGGTTATTAAAAGTATCAATGTAGCAACTAACGACAAGGTAGTAGAAGGTCAAGTCGTCGCTGTACTAGGATAACTTGATGAAGGTATTTATATTAAAATTACTAGCGCTGCTTATGCTAATGGGAATGGGCAGTATTAGTGCAAATGAAAGTGCCTCAGCACCTGAAAAAATGTCTACTCATCAAGAGGAAACATACAAGACTAAGCCGTTGTCAGAAATGATGAGTGGATTTTTAGAATCAACGGGAATTGTTGCGCTTATGTATCCAAATCCAGATGAACTTAATTCTCACGGAGAAAAGATTAGCGATTTTCATAAATCTTGGGGAAGAGTTATTATGATTATAATAACTTTTTTACTTTTTTATCTTGCAGTTGCAAAAGGATTTGAGCCTTTACTCCTTCTTCCAATAGGCTTTGGAGGTCTTTTAGCTAATATTCCCGTTGCAGGTATTGCAGGCGATAATGGCTTTTTGGGAATTATTTACCATATGGGATTGTCAAATCAGCTATTCCCAATTTTAATTTTTATGGGTGTTGGAGCTATGACTGACTTCGGTCCGCTTCTATCGAATCCAAAAACGGCACTCCTTGGCGGGGCTGCTCAGTTTGGTATTTTTGGAACTCTTGTTGGTGCGGTTGCTCTGTCTGAGTATACAACGATATTTGATTTTACGCTCAAACAAGCATCAGCAATCTCAATAATAGGTGGAGCAGACGGTCCAACCTCTATTTTTATAGCAACTAACTTGGCTCCCGAATTACTTGGAGCAATTGCTGTTGCATCGTATTCATATATGGCGATGGTTCCGATTATTCAACCACCAATTATGAAAGTCTTAACAACAAATGCTGAGAGAAGAATTAAAATGACTACGCTACGTCATGTTTCTCGTTTAGAAAAACTTGTTTTTCCTATATTAGTTCTTGTTTTGGCAATTTTAGTTTTACCAGAATCAACACCGCTAATCGGTGCGTTTATGTTTGGTAACTTTTTAAAAGAAACAGGTGTTGTTGATCGTTTATCCGATACTATGCAAAATGCTTTGATAAATATTGTAACAATATTTTTAGGTTTAGCAGTTGGTTCAAAATTAGCAGCCGACCAGTTCCTTGTTCCCGATACTTTGGCTATATTAGCTTTAGGTATAGTTGCTTTCTCTGTTGGTACGGCGGCGGGTGTAATTATGGCTAAAATAATGAATCTTTTTCCAGGGCATAAGATAAATCCACTCATAGGTTCAGCAGGAGTTTCCGCTGTTCCTATGGCTGCTCGTGTATCAAACAAAGTTGGTATGGAATATGATCGCTCCAACATGCTTTTAATGCATGCTATGGGACCAAATGTTGCGGGTGTTATCGGTTCGGCCGTAGCAGCAGGTGTACTTATTTCTCTTTTTAAATAAGTACATACACTCTCTTATACACTGAAAGAAACTTTAGCGAAGCCTATTTTGGTTTCGCTTGCTTTAAAAGTTCCACATGCCGATATCTGGTACTCATCACAAGTTTAAAAAATAGATAGACCACTTTTTGTAGTAAAAAGTTCGAGTGCTTTTGTTCCTGCAAGCGAATTTCCCCAACTATTTAATCTTGGTGAAAATACGGCAATACTCATTATTTTTGGAACCACTGCAACAATGCCGCCACCAACACCGCTTTTTCCCGGAAGCCCAACATGAAAAGCAAATTCTCCCGATGCATCATAATGCCCGCATGTTAACATCACTGAATTGACTCTTTTAGCCTGACTGGATGTTATATATTGATGATTCGTAATAGGGTCAACCCCATGATTTGCTAAAAATAACATTGCCCGAGCAAGCTCTTTTGTACTCATGGCAATAGAACAATTTTTAAAATATGTTTTTACAACATCTTCAACACAATTATCAATATTTCCAAAACTTTTCATAAGATTGGCAAGGGCAAGATTTCTGAAACCATGTTCATATTCAGATTCACACACTTCTTTATCAAAAGAAATATTTTGATTATCAGAAATATTTTTTATAAAATTTAGTACATTGTCAAAAGTGTTATCTTTACTTTTATAGTGAGAGAGCAGGGTGTCCGTCACAACAATAGCTCCAGCATTAATAAAAGGGTTTCTCGGAATACCTTTTTCATATTCGAGCTGGACAAGTGAATTAAAAGGATTTCCCGATGGCTCTTTGCCGACACGTTTATAAAGTTCTTTGCTGTATATATTTAAGGATTTTGTAAATGTGAAAACTTTTGAGATACTTTGAATAGAAAATTTTGTATCGCAACAACCAATATTATAGCTACTCCCGTCAAATAGTATTATACTCATTGCAAACTGATCCGGATTAACTTTGGCCAAGGCAGGAATATAATTAGCAATATTACCTTGATATAAATAGGGCTGTATCTCTTCTTGTATTTCGTTGAGAATAGCTTCGATATTAATCATTTAACATCCTCATATAATAAATTAATCATTGCTTTACTTGTTTCTTCATTTTCAACGATGATATATTTTAATCCAAGGGGTTTTAATAAATTTTTTTCTTTTATTGAATGTATTTTTACGATAATTTTATCTGAGTGAATCATTTTATGTAATTCATGACAAACATAATAAAGCTTTTTTGGATTATCAATTGCAACGATAACTTTTTTTGCTTTTTCTATATTTGCCTTTTTTAAAATCTCTTTATTGGCCGCATTCCCAAATATAACAGATTCATTATTATCAATTGCAATGTGAAACTGATCGATATTATTTTCAACAATTATATATTGCTCACCATCATTTTTTAATTTTGAAGAAACATTTCTACCAAATTCACCATATCCAAGAACAACTACATGCTCATTGAACTCTGATTTTTGGATAAAGGCTTCTTCCCCCTCGTTTGTATGTTTTATCATCGTATCAGCGATTTTGCTTAAATTCTTTAAAATAAATGGTGTCAAAATCATTGATAATACAATTGTTATAATCAAAATCTGTACATAAGGCGTTTGGATAAGTGAATTGCCACGGGCAAGTTCTAAAATAGCAAGTGAAAACTCTCCTACTTGTACCAATGATAGGGCTGTCTTAATTCTAGTTCTTTTATTATTGTCTTTATTAAATTTAACAATGATATAAATTATTAAAAATTTAACTAACATTATTGCTGCCAATAAAAGTAAAATTACAAAGAGATAGTCAGTTATGATATCAAATTTAATTTGCATTCCGACAGTAATGAAAAATATGCCTAAAAGCAAATCTCTAAAAGGAACCAAGTCTGCTTCAGCTTGATGTTTATATTTAGTTTCTGCAATAAGCATGCCAGCTACAAATGCACCAAGTGAGTAAGAAAATCCAAGTAGATGCGCCCCGTAAGAAGCTCCTATTGCCAAAAATAAAATGGACCCTACAAAAAGTTCTTCAGAGCGTGTTTTAACAATTTGCGTAAAAAAAGGCTCAAGTAAATATTTTCCAATTATATAGAGCGTAATAAGTAAAATAGCAACTCCGAGGAGAATTTTTAAGATGACGGTGCTGATACTGCTCCCCTGAGAACTGAGAATACTCAAAAGAATCAATATAGGAATAACAGCAATATCTTGCATAATTAATATTCCGAGTGCATTTTTTCCATACTGTTTATTTATTTCTCCCGTTTCATTGAATGTTTTGAGGATAATGGCTGTTGAAGACATGGCGACAGCCATACCGATAACTAAAGAACTGTTTTTATCTAATCCAAATACTAAATACGCCAGTGCGTAAACCACAAGAGACGTAATTATAATTTGCATACTGCCCACTATAAAGACTTCATATTTCATCTCTTTTAAGTGTTTTAAAGAAAATTCCAAGCCAATCGTAAACATTAAAAAGACGATACCAAACTCTGCTACTTCTTTTAACTCATGGTTGTTTACCGCATCATGAAGACCAAATAGATAAGAGATAGCGGTACCTGTAAGAATATAGCCTATGAGAGTCGGCAAACCAAATTTTTTTAAAATTACATTAGAAATGAGGGAAATAAATAAGGTGGATACAATAATACCTAACATTAATCATCCTTTTTTATTTCTACTTCTTCTTGAGAAATATTTTGTATGTTATTTATTTTTTTAATAGGTCTTTGGATAAATAAATTATTTGGATAAGAAATAGTATTTCCTTCAGTATCTAGAAGTTCTATTTGAAATAACGTAATTTCTACAATCACCCCTGTAACAGAATTATCTCCATCAATTATTTTTATTGTGTCACCAATGCGAGTTGGAAAAGTGAAAAATATAATAATGCTAGAAGTTATATTGCTCAAAATTGACCATTGTGCGAATAAAGCTACACCAATAATTGTAAAAATGGATGAAGCCACCACCAATACGGTGCTTAAGCTAACACTCCATATTATTGCTAAAATAAAAAAAGAAACTATTAAAATAATAACTTGAATACTTCTTGCTACATAGTATATTCGCCTTTCCGTAACTTTTTTTATTGAACCTATTTTCGTTAAAAAATATTTAGATACATTCAAACTTAACAGTGTTCCTATAATTAAAATAATGCTAAAGAATATATTATTATCCATTTATTAACCCTTGTTATTTTAACTTGATTATACAATATTTTATATATTTGTGTATAATCCCAAAAAATCTACTATGGGAATAAAATGAAAACAAACAAACAAATCGTAGCTTCTTATTATGAAAATTTATGGAATAATAAAGACAAATCTTATATAGATAAGCTACTTCATGATAATATTGTTTTTAGAGGTTCTCTTCATATTTCAACAAGAGGAAAAAAAGAGTTTGAAGAGTATTTTGATATGATATTAAATGCTATTCCAAACCTTTATCATGGCGTAGAAATCATGGTGAGCGAAAATAATTTGGTTGCTGCTCGAGCTATTTATAACGGGACGCATCAAGGTAAACTTTTAGATATTGAGCCTACGAATAATCGTATTTCATACAATGGGGCATCTTTTTTTAATATCAAAGATGGAAAAATTATTGATATTTGGGTTCTTGGAGATTTAAATACTCTCTACAAGCAGTTAGGAAGAGCATAAATATAAAGCTAAAAAAGCTTTATATTTATTTTACATATAATTCACTCAAAACTTTTATCATACTTTCTACAGAACGCTTTGATGTAGTCTCATTTACGGTGTGGTAGCCTATAGTAGGAATTTGTAATGTAGTTCCTTGAATTTCACCTTTTGTAGCATAAATCAATCTTCCAAGTTCGGTTGTTCCGAGTGAACTTTTTGTTCCTCTGCTTAGCATTCTATTTTTCAAATAAGCATCTTTAAAATGGTACTTTATCTTGTTCTCTATAGCAATTTTTTTGATTTTATTTTTTAACGGTGACCTGAAAACTGCATTTGAATCACGATTTCTAAGTACGATGTCAAGATTATTTATATCCTGAATAGTTTCATACGGACTTGTATCAAGAACAAGCAGTTCATTTGTTTTAATATCAAATCTTCTAAACCATTCAAGTAAAAATCTCCAGCTTTTACCAGCTTCTTCAGAAGCTGTAAAAAAAGATGTTCCCTGATAACCGATATTATACATATAAATGATAAGGGCTACCGATATGACGTTATCTAATTGCGCTGAGATTAAGTCGTCTTGAAATTCAAGTTTATCCATAAAAGCTATAGGTGTGCCTGGAAATAAATAATCAAAACCTTCAACTTTAAAGATTATATTGTTTCTTCTTGTACACAAAAAAGCATCTCTTATGGAACCAAGCCCTAAATAACTTCCAGACCAAGGCTCATAAGCCTGAACTTTTTCATCTACAAATCTGGATGTAAAGTTGTTTAGAAGTTGCTCTGAATTTGAAGTGCCTGTTAAATCGGCTCTATTTTTTGCAATAAAAGCAGCATACTGAAATTCATTATGACCGGTACATATAAGTCCGTGCCTATCACAATGCGCAGAAATATATCCGCAGGTTTCATCCTGCCCTTTTGCAATCAGTACTCCGTCATAATATTCAACCTTCACCCCAATCTCTTCAAGTTCTCTTTTAATAAACATAAAAAAAGAGTGTTCGGCTCCAACTACACTAGGTATTCGGATGAGCTGTTTTAATATATCGTAAAATAATTCCATTGTATTGCCTTGTATTTTTATTAGCTTAAGGGCATTTTTATATTGAACATTACTCTATGTTGTCTTCATCATTAAGTTCATGAAATTCGCTTAACTCGATTGCACCATCATTAAAATATTCTATTTTATCATCTGCCGCTTCAAGATTACTAAAGTGTGCTATGTGAAAAATAGCATCACCCTCTTGAACTAATGGTATTTCAGACTTGCCGATAATGACTCCGTCAAATGGTGCTGAAATTTCAAAACTTTCATCTCCAAGCGGTTCATCTATAAATGCAATAGTTTCATTCTTTTTTACAGTGTCTCCAAGCGCTTTTATGGTTCTAAGAATACCACTTTCACTTGAACGCACCCATTGACTTGTCTTTGTTACAATGGGAGTCTTGATAGTTCTTTTTCGTAGTACTTTGGGCAGCATATTATTTTCTCTTAGTACATTTACTATCCCCTTCACTCCGATTCTGATGCAAATTTCATCAAATCTTAAAGCTTCACCCGCTTCGTACAAGAGAATCGGAACACCTTGCTCTTGAGCAACAGCTCTGAGTGAGCCATCTCTAAGTTCAGAGTGCAAGACGACCGGTGCTCCAAAAATTTTTGCCAAGTTAAAGGTGTACGCATCTTTTATATTTGTTCTTACTTGCGGAAGATTTGATTTGTGTATGGATGCGGTATGAAGGTCTATGCCTAAATCACATTTGCGTACTATTTCATTAAAAAAAATATTTGCCACTCTGCCTGCAAGTGAACCTTTTGTACTCCCCGGAAAACTTCTGTTTAAATCTCTTCTATCTGGAAGATATCTTGAGAGAGTCATAATTCCATAAACATTTACAATAGGAACCAATATGAGGGTGCCTCTAAGTTTCTTTAAGATTTCTAATTTTCTAAACCGTCTTATAATTTCTATGCCGTTTAATTCATCGCCATGAATTGCGGCGCTGATAAACACGGTAGGACCATCTTTTTTCCCACGAATGACACGCACGGGTAATTGAGTAGGAGTATTGTAAAGTTTTGGTAATTCAAGATTAATAGTGATATTAACATCTCTTGGTATTTCTATTCCTCCCAAAAAAAACTTTGCACTAGGCATTTAGGCTCCGATACTATCTTTTTTTATTTTTCTTTTTGTTGAACTCACCGCAGATTTTGGAGTCACATTTCTTTGAATATAGTCCATGATTTTTCCTGCAATATCTATATTTGTTGATTTTTCAATTCCTTCAAGTCCAGGAGAAGAATTAACTTCCATCACAAGCGGACCACGAGCCGAAGGAATCATATCTACTCCGCAAACTCCAAGCCCCATCGCTTTTGCGGCCGCAAGAGCAGTAGACTTTTCTTTTCTTGTAAGTATGTGTTTGGCTGCGCTTCCGCCTTGATGTAAGTTTGATCTAAAATCGCCCTCGGCACCTTGCCTTTTCATAGCCCCTACAACTTCCCCTCCAACTACAAGTACTCTTATGTCTGCTCCGCCTGCCTCTTCAATATACTCTTGGACAAGCAGGTTGACATCCATGCCATAAAAGGCGTCAAGTACTGATTTTGCAGCTTTTTCACTATCAACAAGGACAACGCCGACTCCCTGTGTTCCTTCTAATATTTTTAGAACCAAAGGTGCCCCACCGCTTAGCTCAATAACATCTTTTGCATTTGATTTGTTTGAAGCAAAAACAGTTTTTGGCATATCTACGCCATTTTTTGATAAAATTTGTAAACTTCTTAGTTTATCTCTACTTCTTGCAATAGCCAAATTCCCGGCAACACTAAAAGTCTCCATCATTTCAAAGTGTCTGACCATAGCCGTTCCGTAAAATGTTCTGCTAGCTCCGATTCTTGGAATAATAGCATCTGGAACCGGCAATATTTCTCCATGATAAACAATTTGTAAATGATCTTTCATAATCTCAATGCTGCATTCAAGATAGTCGATAACCCTGATGTCCCAACCTCTTTGGATGCCAGCCTCAAGCAACCTTTTTGTAGAATAAAGTCTGCTGTTTCTTGATAATATATATACTCTCATAATTTTCCTTATTACGTTGTTTTCTGTAAAACTTTACTTAGTGTGTTTTGAAAGATATTCTTTTGAAACATCAACTAAAAATTTATTTGCCAAAAATTGTCTACCTATAAGCATAGGATATTTCATATCTGAACGGTTGGTTAGAGAAATAACTGTTTTATATTTTTTTCCAAAAAAACTGACAGACACTTTTATGGATGGTCTTAGTTCAATTTGACCATTAGAACTTTTAACTTTCTTTATCTTATATAAAGGCATTTTCATTTGTTTGCCGTGGTAGGAGGCATGAACTTCATCCAGTAATTTAAAATGAACAAAATTACTCTCGTCTATGTATATATCATCACAATGCAAAGCATTTGAATCCGCCCCTGTGTCAATTTTAGCATCTAGCTCATAGAGTTCTAAATCTAGGATAGAAATTATTTCTATCGTACCAACAATCTTTTTTTCAGACATGTTTTCTCCAATGAATAAGTGATTATATCACATTGCAATTAACGTGATATGGATGAAAAGTTGTTCTAAAAACTCTATTTTTTTTGAATGTAGCATAAGCCAAGCATATTCGGCACTCTTCGCTTATTCTTATTTAATGTTAAGCTAAGCATCCATAACAGATATAATTAACGGTATAACATTATGACTTTTAGTTTTGTCTATAAATCCGTTTGCTCCCAACATTTCAGCTTCTCTTTTGTTATTGTCGCCGGTCATGGAACTGTTTACAATTATGGGTATTTTTTTACTATGAAGATTTTCTTTAAGTATTTTTATAACAGTAAATCCGGACATTTCAGGCATCTCTATATCTGTTATTATGGCTGGAATTATGGAAGTGTCTTCTAAAGCTAAAACATAATCAACAAGTTTTTTGCCATTGTCAAATAATTTCATATTGATGTTGGCATTGCTAAATATTTGAGTTAATGCTCTTTGTGCAGTTTTGGAATCTTCTGCTATAAGTACGGTACCATTTTTTAATTTTTTTGGAATTTCTAAATTTTTTATATTTTCCTGTGATTCAAGTATATTTACCATGGCTTGAGGAATAACATCCGATAAAAGTTTTTCATAATCTAAAATGAGACATAAACTGCCGTCTTCAAGTCTAGTGTCATTCATAACCAAGCCGTCTTTTTTTAATCTATAGCTGTCTGGCGCATGCATTTGATTCCAATTTTTCTTTATAACTCTGTAGGCTGACATAATTCTCAAGCCAATGATTATTCCATTAAAATCACAAATGAGTATGTTGGATTTTTTCTTTTCATCTTTCATTAGATGAACATCCAGCCATAAGGGAAGATTGAGTACAGGTATTTGCAGACCGCGAAGTATTATGGTTCCCTCAAGCAATACATGTGCAGAGGGTATTTGAGTTAGATAGTGATTTTTTGATTCAACAACTTCTCTTGTTTTAAAAACATTGATGGCATAATATGCGGAATCTTTGCTGTTACTGACTCTGAAAACCAAAAGTTGAAGTTCGTTATTTTTTGCTAAGTTTGTAGCTGCATCCACTTTATCTAAAACAGACATGCGCACCCTTTGATTGAAACTTTCATAATAATATCTAAAATAAAATGAATTATAAGTGATGTATTGGTAAAATGACTCTTATTTTTTAAAAAGGCACATAAAGTGAAAATTCTACTAGCCCTGTTTTTTATGTATACGCTTTCGTTTTCAAAAGTTTACTATGCAAAAGTTGAACCTTACGAACTTAGAAATATAGCATCGAATGTTTCCGGACTTGTTTTGTTCACGGACGAAAATTCAATAGGCAAGATATTGACTTCTGATTCATATATACGTATTGATTCAGAACTTGACAACAAAGAACTGGAGTTTGCAAAAGATAAGCTGGAGTATTTAAGCAATATACTCATCAGCAATGAAAGCATCTTAAATAATCTTAAAGCATCTTTGAGCAAAAAAAAAGAAAATTATAAAAAAATTGAATCTTTGCAGATAAAATCTGTCGTAGAAAAAGATAAAGAATTTCATGATTTAATTGCTAGTGAAAATCAGTTCTTAAATACTCAAAAAGAGATACAAAATTTGAAAGTTCAAATTGTGGATTTAAAGCTACGAATAGCACAATTACAAAGAAGTATTAGCGATAAAAATCTCAATGCAAAAGATTTTGTTCTTTATGAGATTTCGGTAAAAGTGGGTCAGGTTGTAGGAGTTGCAACACCGCTTGCAAAAGTTGCCGATACATCAAGTGCAATTTTGACTGTTTATCTGGACGAAGAAGATGTGAAAAATGCAAAGCAAAAGGTTATTTATCTGGATGAAGAAAAAACTTCCTATAAAGTATCTCGGCTTTTAAATATTGCCGATAGCAAAAATATCTCAAAATATATGGCACAAATCATAATAAAATCTCCAAAACTTTTTTCTAAACTTGTAAAGGTAGAGTTAAGAGATGAATAAACTCACGGCATGCCCGCTTGATTGTTATGACGCATGCGGAATTGTTTATGAGGATGGTGTTTTAAAAGGTGTCAAGAACGGGCATACGAAAGGCTTTTTGTGTCCACATCTAAATCATTATCAAAAATACAAACAAATCCACATGCCAAGATACAAAGGTCAGGAGATAGGTTTGGATGAGGCCCTTCTTCGACTCAAAGAGATGTTGGTTTCTTGCGAAAAAAATGAAATTTTACATTATCGCGGCAATGGAAATTTTGGACTTATGCAGGAGGTGAGCGACCATTTTTTTGCTTCATTTGGTGCAACTATGACGGAAGGAAGTTTATGTGATGGCGCGGGAGAAGCCGGGATACTTGAAGGGAGAGGAAGTAATGTAAATATGCCGCTCTCAGAGATTGAAAAGTCCGAAGTTGTAATTATCTGGGGAAGAAACCCTCATACCACTTCGAGTCATCTGCTGCCTTTGATAAAAGGTAAAAAAATTATAGTCATCGATCCTATAAAAACAAAAATTGCAAAAATTGCTGATTTGCATATTCAGCTAAAGCCACATGGAGATATGCATCTTGCAATGTTAATGAGTCGTTTTTTACATATAGAAAACGGTTGTGATGAAGAGTTTTTAAAAAATCATGCGAGCGAATGCAAAGAGTATTATGAGCTTACACAAAACGTGAGAATAAAAGCAACTTTAGATGAAATAGATGTGACTTTAGGACAAATAGGAAGGGTGCTCGAGTTAGTGCGAGGCAAAAAAGTTGCGATAGTCTGCGGTGTGGGAATTCAAAAATACAGTGATGGGGCCGATGTAATGCGGGCAATCGACGCATTTGCTGCCTTCCTTGGACTTTTTGGCAAAGAGGGCTGCGGTGTGAGTTATCTGGGTAATTCAAAAGATAAAATCAGCTCTCCGTTTTATACAAAAGCAAAAAAAGTATCAAAAGTAAATGTAGATTTCAGTCATTTTAAAACTGTTTTTATTCAAGGCTCCAATCCGCTTTCTCAAATGCCAAACAGTTTGAAAGTTAAAAAGTCTCTTTTCGAAGTCCAAAATCTTGTATATTTTGGTCTTTATGAAAACGAAACATCCGAGATGGCAGATTTGATAATTCCGGCTAAAAGTTTTTTATATAAAGAAGATGTGAGAACTTCTTACTCTCACAATGCAATGATGTTTATGCCTAAGGTAGCAGAGTGTGAAAATGGGATAAGTGAATATGATTTGAGTGCTTATCTGTGTAAAGAATTTTCCGTGGAGATACAAACAGAAGAATTTTATTTAAAACATTTTAAAAATTTTGCAGTTTTAAAAATGGATGGATCTTGGCATGTGCAAAACAGAGACGATATCCCTTATGAAGACGGCTTTGACACAGACAATGGCGAGTTTTGTTTTTTAGAAGAGTTTGAGATGGAATTTAATATGAATGAAAAGCTCTTTTTATTGACTCCAAAGAGCCATAAAAGTTTAAATTCACAGTTTGATAGAGAAAATAATGTGTATCTTCACAGTGAATTTGGGTATAAAGAGGATGAAGAGCTTACAATTTCTTCTATAAACGGCAGTGTAAGATTGAGAGTTAGATACAATGATGGTTTAAGAAAAGATTGTGTTTTGATTTACAGCGGTACTAAAGGCGTGAATAATTTAACAAGTTCAAAGCACTCCTACGATGGAAAAAGTGCAATATTTCAAGAAAATAAAGTAGAGGTTAGTATATGAGTAATACAGTTGAATTAGATAAAAAATATGTTTTACCTACGTATGCAAGAGCAGATGTAGAGTTTGTAAGCGGTGATAATGCGAGATTAGTGGATGCAAATGGTAAAAAATATATTGACTTTACTTCAGGTATAGGTGTTGTCAGTGTTGGTCATGCAAACAAAAGAGTAAATGATGCGATATATAAGCAGATATCCAATATAACACATATCTCGAATCTTTATTATACGGCTCCACAGGCGCGTGCGGCACAAAAAATAGTAGAAGCTAGCGGCTATGATATGAAATGTTTCTTTGGAAACAGCGGTGCGGAGGCAAATGAAGGTGCTATAAAAATAGCAAGAAAGTTTGGTGAAAAAGATGGAGAAGTAAAAAGATATAAGATTATCACTTTGCAACACTCTTTTCATGGCAGAACGATTACGACGGTAAAGGCAACAGGTCAAGCAGCAATGCATAACTATTTCGGTCCGTATCCTGATGGATTTGTTTATGCCGATAGTATCGCAGATGTTGAACGTTTACTTGATAATCATACCTGTGCGGTTATGATTGAACTTGTTCAAGGTGAAGGCGGAGTTCAGCCCCAAGACAAACAAGCGGTACATGATTTGGCAAAACTTTTAAAGTCTAAAAATATTCTGCTCATAGTTGATGAAGTTCAAACAGGAGTATATAGAACAGGTGAATTTTTAGCCTCTAATTATTATGAGATAGAGCCTGATGTTGTAACTTTGGCCAAAGGTCTTGGCGGCGGAGTTCCAATAGGTGTCGTGATGACAAGTTTAAAAGATGTTTTTAGTGCAGGTGATCATGGTTCAACTTTTGGCGGAAATTATTTAAGTTCTACGGCCGCATGCGAGGTCTTGGATATTTTGAAAGAGTTGTATGAAAGTGGTTCAGTTGCAAAAATCGTAGAATATTTTGATAGTGAATTAGAGAAATTTTACAATGCACACAAGGAGATATTTACACTCAAAGTTGGAATAGGCATGATGTGCGGACTTCGCACAAAAGATGCCGATACACTGGCTAAGGTGATATCTAATGCAAGAGAAGAGGGTGTTATGGTTTTAAAAGCAGGCAGAAATACACTCAGATTTTTACCTGCCCTAACAATTACAAAAGAGGAAATAGATGAAGGTTTCAAATCTCTTAATCGCGCTATCGCTTCTTTGTAGTTCTTTAGCCGTTGCTAAAGATACAGATGAGTCTTTAGAAGATTATATATCCAAAAATAAACAAACACAATTTTCCTATGATTACCAAAAAAATGAAGCGGAGAGTTCTAAACTCCGTGATTCATGGATTGCTCCGCTGAACCTGAATTATAGTTATTCAAAAAGCAATCCATACGGCAGTGACCAAACATCGGAGAATGCCGCTCTTAAAATGGATCAGCCAATCTTTCAAAGCGGCGGAATTTATTATGGAATTAAGTTTGCAGAAGCTTCAAAACTTTACTCAAATTATTCTGTTGATGTTGCAAAGAGAAAATTGATAAAAGATGCCATCTCCCTTTTGATGCAGATAAAACAGATGGACATGAAGATTGAAAAACAGAATTTGCAGATAAAAAATTCAGAAATAAATTTAGAATTAAAAAAAGAGCAGTATCTCAACGGACAACTTGATTCAGGCTTTTTAGATAACGCCATTATTGAAAGAAACTTTGTTATTCAGGCACTCTATGACATAGAAACAAATAAAGAGAGGCTGGTTTCAAAGTTTAATGCGATAAGTGATATTTCTTATAAAGAAGCACCCATCCCTCATTTAACACTTTTAGATAAAGAGAGCTTTTTATCACATAATATAGTTTTAGCTATGGCAGATAGTCAGATTGAGAAGAGTCGGTATGCTAAAAATGTGACTACTGCAAAATATTTACCCCGCATAAGCGCAACAGCAGGATACAACTGGAGCAAAAGTGACAGCCCGTTTCAGTTTGGTTCAACTGAAAAAGATTATTATGATTATGGAATAAAAGCATCCATGCCGTTTGATGTGAATACTTTTGTGGATGTAGAGTCTTCAAGAGTGGATTATTTAAAGTCAAAACTTGTTATAGAAGATAAAAAAAGAGAACTGATTGCTTTGTTTGAACAAGTGATGCAAAATATAGAAAACTTCGAAAAAAAGAAAGTTCTGAGTGCGCAGAACAAAGATATCTATGTAAAACTTTTAAAAGATACAAAAAAATTGTATAAGGCAGGGTATAAAACCCAGTACGATGTTGAGATTTTATCCAATTCTGTGCAAATTCAGGAACTTGATTCGAAAGCTTTTGAAATAGATAGACAACTCGAACTTCTCACTCTCTATGAGATGTATGTAAATGAAATTTAGTGCATATATGGCCGACTGGCTTTATGGACAAGACGGCTATTATGCAAGCTATAAAAATATAGGTAAAGAGGGTGATTTTTATACTGCGGTAAGTACAAGTAAATTTTTTGGCGGAACAATCGCTAAACACATCGTTTCTTTGGTTGATGAAGGTTTCTTAGATGAGGATGGTGTTGTTTGTGAGATAGGTGCGCATCACGGTTATTTTTTAGCGGATGTTATAGAGTTTATTTACACACTAAGACCGAAATTGCTTGAGAGTTTAAAGTTTGTAATTATAGAGAGGTTTGAGAATCTTCAAGCGTTCCAATCAAATTATTTTAAAGAGAGTTTCGGGGATGCTATTTCCTTAATCCATTATAAATCTTTGAGTGAATTAAAATGCAAAAATGCTTTTTTTGTTGCAAATGAGATATTTGATGCCTTCCCTTGTGAACTGTATTACAAGGGTAAAACAGCAAGTGTTCATGCGCATAAAGTTGAGTTCAATGCAGATGATGAATGGGTGAAGCAAAAAGCTGAAAAGTATCACAAAGACAGAGGTGAGATAGCCCTTGGTTATGAAGAGTTCGCAAAAGAGATGGCTATGGCATGTGGAAAGTTTGAGTTTATGAGTTTTGATTACGGTGAGATGGGAGCAAGGCCTGATTTTTCGATAAGAGTGTATGAAAAACATAAAGTTATCCCATTCTTCGATGAGACTATTCAAACAAATGAGCTTTTTGCAAAATCTGATATAACGTATGATGTTACCTTTGCGCATGTAAAAGATGCTTTTCATGAAGCAGGAGTGGAATTTATAGAATTAAAAGCTCAAATGGTTGCTCTTGTAAATATGGGCATCTTAGACCTTTTAGAGATTCTCAAAGAAAAAGTTGAAGAGAAAATATACAAACAAGAGTTAGAAAAAGTAAAAATTTTAATTCTTCCGAATTTTTTAGGGGAGAGATTTAAAATGATTAGATTTAGAAAGTCAAGCCCATGATAGAAACTGACATACTCATTGTCGGAGGTGGCCCGGCAGGCGCGACATTGGCTACATATCTTTCAGCATCTCACATAAGCAATATAATACTACAGAGAAATCTTAGCTTTAATAAACCATGTGGCGGAGGAATTCGCCTTGACACTTTTGATGAGTTTGAAATTGACAAGAAAATTATTAAAAAAAATGTCGATACAATTGTGCTTGTCTTTAAGTCGCAAAGAATTGAAGTGGATATTTCCGGTACGCCTATCGCGATTGTTGAGAGAGTTGAGTTTGATACCCATTTAAGAAATAAAGCAAAAGAGAGCGGAACTGTTTTATATGAAGCTACTTTCGTGAGTGTTGAGATTTTTGATACGTATGTGATTTCCACTATGAAAAAAGAGGGCAAATATTTTAAAATTAAATCCAGATATCTTATTGCGGCTGATGGCGTCAATTCAAAAATACGAAGGATAGTTAACGGTGATGAAGTATATTCCAGTCTCACCCATTACACAGATATCCATTCAAAGCAATATACAAATTGTGAGTTTCATTTTGGAGAAGAGGTGGCGGATAAATATTATGCCTGGGCATTTCCACATGCCGATGGTTCCAATATAGGAACATTGGCGGCGAGTAATCAAAATTACATCAAAAGATTAAAAGTAAATCTTGAAATAGACGAAACTACAATAATATTAGGCTATAAAATCCCACATTTTAAAAATAATATTTTCTATAAAAATAGAGTCTTTTTTGTTGGTGACAGTGCTTCGGAAGTTCTTCCTTTTACTTATGAAGGGATTTATTATGCTATGAGTTCCGCAAAAATATTAGCAGATGTTTTAATTGAAAATCAAGAACCTTCAGAATATGAAAAAAGATGGAACAAAAAGTACTATAAAAAATTCCATACACTTGCATTACTTCAAAATATTTTTTTGCGAAACAATTTTATGATATCCATCATGATGCGTTTATATCAAAATAAATATATTCAACAGCAGATGGTCGAGTTTTGGTTAGGCAAAAGAGAAGTAACTGTGGATTTCAAATTTTTTATGAGAGTTTTAAAACGGCTGATTAAATAATTGTTTAGCTCAATTATTTTAGTATATACGCAATTGTGATTTTAAACTCTTTGGGAAAATTAAAAAGCTCTTTGTCTATTTTTACCGGAAAACTTTTTTCTATGGCTTGTTGAACAGATTTTTCAAAAATTGATTTTCCGGAGAGAAGTTCTATATTTTTTACATTCCCATCTTCTAACAAATAAAATCTAACCTCCACATCCCCTTGAATCGCTCTTCGTCTTGCGCTGTTAGGGTAGGATTTATTTTTATTTATTAACTCTTTTAATTTTGTAAAGAATTCTATCTGCTTGTTTTCTAATTCTTTGGCAGCAAGCTTATTATTTTGCATATTACTTGTATTTTGTTTATTTGGTTGAGAAATATATACAGCAGAATCTTCAAAAACTGCTTGCTCTAGTATTGGTTCTTGTTTTACTTCTTCTTTTGTTTCTTTAGGCACGGGATGAACCAAAGGAATACTCTTTGGCCCCACAAGCGGTATATTTTTTACAAGAGGTTTTGGTTTTATTTTCTGTATGATTTTTGCTTTTGGCTTAAGAGAGTGTTTTACCTCTGGTTTTTGTACCGGGGCTATCATTCGTTTTTCAAGGTTTAACAAGGAAATTTTCATGATTTTTGTATCTTCCATTTTACTATCTGCACTGCAACTGTTATTTGTTATAAAATAAAAAAGAGTTGCCATTACTGCAAAGTAAATGCTTGCGCTGATTATAAAAGAGGATAGATATCTATTCATCATTCTCCGATATCACTTCGTAAAATCATTTTCTGCTCCATGGTGCATGTGGCTTGAGTGCACAGGTGTTCCATAGGTTTTTACTACATAAACCCTGTAAAGATTTATAAAGAGAAAAAAGAAGATGAGGGATGAAGCAAAAAAGAAAGCTGCGGTTTTTGCTTTTTTATTTGCTTCAAAGAGATGAATTCTATTGTACATAATGATAAATGCCCAAATGACGGCAATATATTTAAATGCTTCAAAAACACTCAGCCATGTATCTTTTCTTGAAGCTAAATTTTTAACTTCCTCTGCATCTAATCCAAGCCCATAAATAAATCCATTTGCAATGTCTGCATAGGTATGCGTAAAAAAACTGTGTAAAAGATGTGATAGTCCACCTATGATAAATAGAGGGGCAAAAGCATAGCCTAGTGTATAAAATGTTTTAGAAAAGGGTGCTTTGAGAATTTTTGAAGCGATGAACATTCCTGCATAAACAAGAGCAACACTGAGAACAATCGCATAGAAAAATGCAAAGAATCCAACTGCATCCAAGCTTCCAAAATTTATAAAACTTTTAAAATATTCGGCTGTTTGTGTCCATGGCATAGCATCCGCAACTGCGCTTCGACCAAGACCGTGATGAAAGCTCATCGTTATACTGATAGCCGCGGTGATAAGAATATAGGCCCAAACTTCTATTTTGTCGAATTTGAATTTTTTATAGAGTGATTCAGCCGGTTTTACAATTTTAAAACTAATGGCATCGCAGGCACTGCTGCACTCCATACATAAACTGCAATCTTCCATAGAATTTTTGTTGTTAAAAGTAAATGGTTTTAGGTTGTATGGACACGCAGTGGCACAATCAAAAGTTTTACAATCGCTGCAATCTTCTTTATAGCTTCCAAGCCATGTAAAGGAGATTCTATGATATGCCTTTGTTAAGCTCCCGATAGGGCAAACATATTTGCAATAACTCATATCTTTGTAAACATAATACAAAATAAAAGCTACGAGTGTAACGGCTGTAAAAAGTATAGCCGTTACAAGAGGTATACGGTAAAACCCGGGAAAAGAGTATGTGATTGCCCACCAACCAATGATGATGAGGCTAAGACCCCACCAAGGATTCTTAAGCCATGCGGGCATCTCCCTTTTGAGTCCGTATTTTGTTATGTATTTACCGAGAAATCCGTGTGGACAAATTCCGCAAAAAATTCTCCCAAAAGTAGTAAGTGTTACTATCATGAAGAGTGACCAAAAAAGCCCCCAAAAGAGCTCTTTTGTAAAGATATTCTCTTTTTGAGGGATGGCGAATCCGAGGTAAATACCATAAGCGAAAATAACAAGAACGATAATTCTGACTGACATTATAAACTTTTGGTTTTTAAACATAAATCCAAGAAGAGGGATATTGAAAATGTCATTTTTGTCTTTATTTTGTTTATGCTCAACCATGTGCGTATCCTTTAGCGTTAAAACTTAGCACAAAGCCCGGCAAGATAAACTCTGCCGGGATTTACGGTTAAGCCCATGTCTCTTATGTCATAGAGTCCATCATCATTTCTATCACCCGTCGCTCGCGGCATCATGTAGTATTTTTCATCTAGCACATTTTCAATTTTTGCAAAAACTTCTATATTAAAGTCGGATATTTGAGTATTGTAGTTGGCTCTTAAATTAACTACTGAATATCCATCCACCTTAATTTCATTTAACTCATCTGCAAACTGGGCAGATCTGTAGTTTACATCCGCAGTTAACATTAATTTTGGAATTACTCTGTAATTTCCCTCAAGATAAACTGTATGGTTTGATGTTCTAGGCACTACATTTTCAGCTAAATTATAGACACCCTCTACATAGTCTCTTCCTGTCGTTTGGTCATTTAGAATTAAAGTAAATGCATCATATCTTGTATATTTTGAATGCAAATACGTATATGCAAATACAAAGGATAGTTCTCTACTTTTATCACTGTTTACGCTGAACTCCAAACCTCTGTTTTGAATATCTGCCATATTGTCATAATAAACATTCACACCTCTCGTAGAGGCATAGTTTCCACTGCTTTTACCAATAACATCTTTTCTCTCAAGTTGAAAAACAGATGCTTCGTAAGAGAGTAAATCAGTTTTGTATCGAAAACCAATCTCAAAGTTGTATGTTTTTTCTGTTTTGATATCTGTATTATTTACGTATGTTCCGCTGTAGGTAGAAGTTATCATATCACCGGCATAGAGTTGGTCAAGAGTCGGTACTCTAAAACCTGTTGAAATGTTTGCAAAAATGATTTGCTTGTCTGCGAGCTCATACGTTGCACCGGCTCTGTAAGATTGTTCAAAGAAATCTTTTTTCCAATTGAGGGAGTTAAGATTATTTGTGTAGTCGTAAGCGATTTTGTCATACCTCGCATTGATTGTCACGACAAAATCCTCAATGAGCTGATGTTTTAATTCTCCATAGATTGCATTTATATTTTCTTTTGAACTTGTGTCGCTGGCAATTTCTCCCGTAGGATGAAATGTTGTGGGAAGCCCATTGCGATCATAATCTTGCACATCTACTCTGTATTTTGTATTTTTGTTTTCATTATTTCTAGCAATATCAACTCCCAGCATGGAAGCAACCTCTTCGCCGTCTCGTCTAAATTCAGATTTTAAGCCAAGCTGGTCTGTATTTGCATATGCATTATAAGTATGGTCGTCTTTAACGCCATCTGTGTTGCTGTCATAAGGATTGGTTCTGTTTTTTGTAGTATCTTCATACTTGTAAACTTGAGCCATGAGATTTGAGTTGTTACTTAAATCGTTGGAGTAGGTAATAAAATATTTATCCAAAGTGATATCGTAATTAGTAGCAAAGCCGACCTCACCGGCACTTGTTGGATTTGTTTCTATATTATTTGTATAGAGCCCTGTTGTTTTATTGTAGGTGCTGTGCGTGATTGAACCTGTATCATTTTCGTATCGTGTAGATTTGTCTACACCGATTGTTATATCGCTGCTATCGTCTATGTAGTATTGTAATTTTCCATTTAAAGATTTTGCCCAATAATCGGAATTTTCCCAGTACCCATCGCTTTTTTTATAGCTTCCCTGTACATTAAGGGCAAAATTTTCCGTACCTGCATTGTAATTTGCCAAATATTTTTGATACCCGTAACTTGCCTGTTCCGTAGTGACAAGTAATTCATTTTTATTTTTTGGTCTTTTGGTTGTAATGATAATGGCACCTGCAAGTGCATCATTTCCATAGAGGTAAGAAGCACCTCCTTTGATTACTTTGAGAGATTCAATATTGTCAATATCAATATTGACGCTTCCTGCTCTTTCTTGCACAGGCACCCCGTCTATTACTATTGCCACGCCTGGTTTTTCACCCATATACATCTCAGTTGCTATACCGCGGATATGTATTTTGTTAGAGTCGCCCTCATTTTTTCTAGCAGTGACACCGGGAATGCTGTTTAAAACATCGGCTATATTTTCTGCATGAAATGTCTCCACTTCACTGCCCTGCATTGTCGCTGTACTTGATATTTCAAATGCTTTAGTATCAAATTTATCATCAATTGTGGACGATTCAACCTGTATAGTCCCCAAATCTGATGCCGTTGCATGGATAGCCAACGCGCATATTACAGATAAATATATATTTTTATTCATTCCTTATCCCCCTACAAATTAATAGTTAAGGCAGGAATTTTAATAGTAAATTGTTAATTTATTGTTAAGTTAAATAAATAAGAAAATTTTAATGATTGCTTTAGAGAGTTTAATTATCCTTGGCATGTGGAAACACAAAATAAAGTATTTCCACATGCCAAGATATCTTTAGAGACCTTCTATCATTTTGATAAGCTCTTCAGGTCTGTTTGAATTTTTTATAGCATTTTCTTTGCTGATCATATTTTTTTGCAGCAAATCTATTAGTTCTTGAGTTTGGGTGCTCATGTGTGTCTGGTTTTGGTTTAACTGCATTTGAGAATAGATTTGGTGTACTTTATCTTCTCTTATAAGATTGGATACAGCGGGATTGGTAATAAGAATTTCTTGAGTCGCAACTTTTCCGCCGCCAATTTTTGGTATGAGAGATTGCGAGATAACAGCAATGAGAGAACCTGAAAGTTGCGCTCTTACTTGTGCTTGCTCATCCCCGTCAAAAACATCTATGATACGGTTAATCGTTCCGGGTGCAGAATTTGTATGTAATGTCCCAAAAACCAAGTGACCGGTTTCCGCTGCCGTCAGTGCCGCTCCGATAGTTTCAGCATCTCTCATCTCCCCTATAAGGATTACATCGGGGTCTTGTCGAAGCGAATATTTTAATGCAGTGGCAAAGGATGCCGTACTACTTCCAACATCTCTTTGAGAAAATAAGGATTTTATGTTTTTGTGCACAAATTCAACCGGGTCTTCAACTGTTATGATATGTCTTCGTTCCGTAAGATTTATTTCATGAAGCATGGATGCAAGCGTGGTTGATTTTCCGCTGCCCGTAGGACCTGTTACAAGGATTAAGCCTTTTTCTTTTTTGATGAGCTCTTTAAATATAGGATTGTTGTTGTATTGATCAAGGGTTGGAATTTCAATGGGAATCATACGAAATGCACAGGCTACCCCATGGATAGTTCTATAATAGTTTGCTCTAAAACGACCTATGTTCTCAAGCTCAAAAGAAAAGTCAAGCTCATTTTTATCTTCAAAAATCCTTTTTTGTTTATCTTCAATCAGAGAATAAGCCATATCTTCTATATCTTTTGAAGTAAGTACGGATAGATTAAGCGGTCTTAATTCTTTGTCTATTCTAATTTGCGGTTCACTGCCAACAACAAGGTGTAAATCAGAAGAGCCGTAGGCCAAAACACTTTTAAGCAGTTTTTTAATATCAATTGTTTTTCTTGTTTCTATTTTGTCTGGCGTTTCACTCATAAAAACACTCCTCTATAATAATCTTCATCAAAGCCCACTATGACAGCTTTTTCAAACTCTATAACAGGTCTTTTAATAAGCATATTTTCTTTACAAAGCCATTGTATTTTATTTTTTTCATCAAGGTTCAACTCTTTTAATTGAAGTTCTCTATAGGTAGTGCTTCGGGAGTTAAAAAGAGTTTTTATCTCCACATGCCCAAGCCATCTTGATACTTCATCGCAGGAAACACTTTTTGTTTTAAAATCATGAAGTTCATGTTCTATATGATGTGCTTTAAAAAATGACAAAGCCTTTTTTACACTATCACAATTTTTTATGCCATAAACTTTAACCATAAGCTACTCTATAATTTTTGGAACTATAAAAAAGTGTTCAGCACTTTGAGGAGCATGTTTTAGAATGTCGTCATTCACATTTGTATTACAAGCGGATATATCTTCTCGTAGGAGAGTGGATGCATCACTCATGGCAAAGGAATCATCTACTCCCTCGGTATTTAGCTCACTTAAATTATCAACAAAACTGACAATTTCCGATAGTTGGCTTATAATCTCTTCTCTTTTGTCGTCTGAAACTTTTAAAAAAGATAATTTTTCCAATCTTGTTAAAAGTGCGTTATCTACTTGCATATACTCAGTCCTCTAAAAATATTTTAGATAAGATTGTAACAAAAATAACTTATATTGCTTATGTATTTGATGAAACTTTAACAAAGTATGCGATACTATTTTAAACTTTTTGAAATATATACATAAGTAAGGATTTTTTTTGAGTTTAAAAAGCAATATTGATATGGTAAAAGAAGAGTTGAATTCAGAAGAGAAGTTTTTTGAAAAAGCTGTTATAACTGAAAGATTCGTAAAGAAATACAAAAATGCGATTATAGCATCTGTAGTGGCGGTTATAGTAATCGTAGGCACAAATATAGCTTATGAAGTGAATAAGCAAAATAAAATAGATGCTGCAAATGAAGCATTATTGGAATTAAGTAAAGATGCTAAAAATACTTCGGCATTAACGAATTTAAAATCCCTAAGCCCTGAATTGTATGATGTCTGGCTTTTCTCTAAAGCGATTGCAGACAAAGATACGGCAACTTTAAATGAGTTGAAAAATTCAAAGGCCTTGATTGTAGGTGATTTGGCAAGTTATGAATTAGCACAAACTTCAAAAGATTTAAAAGCGTTAAATGAATATGCCTCCAAACAAAATTCTATCTACAGAGAGTTGGCGCATATTCAAAGCGCAGTTATACTGATGAATGATGGAAAAACTGAGCAAGCGCATCAGGAACTTTCAAAAGTTTCAGAACAATCTTCCCTTGGCAAGCTAGCCAGAGCATTAATGCATTATGGTGTAAAGTAGTATTTTGAAAAGTTTTTTTTTATTTTTTATTCTGCTTTTTACTCTTGTTTTTACTGCCTGCAGTACAAAAAAAGTGTATGAGCCGGAAAATGTTGAAGACAGCTGGCGTAAATATGGAAAAACAAAAGAGAGCATTGTTGATGTAACTTCGGATGTTGCACTTTTAAAAAACCGTAAAGTTCTTTCCAAAGATGGAATTTCAGATGTACGTATTCAAGAATCACATAGATTAATCGGAAAAAGTGACGGTTGGATTTTGAGTGCGAATATTGATGGTGAATTGCTGGTTCAGTTTGTGGCAGATTTATCTTTAGTTGAAAAATTTGAACTTAAAAAAACTATAGCAAGCGCAAGTGTCAAAGATGATATTTTGGCAGTTCTCTTTACCGATAATGAAATGGCGTTGTACTCTATTTCTACAAAAGAGTTACTTTTAAAAGAGCAGGGCAATTCATCGATTATTGTTGATTCGAGAATAGTCAATCCATACTTTATGAATGATTTGGCTCTCTTTTTGACTCTTGACGGAAAAGTAGTTATTATTAATACGAAGTTAAAAAAGAAACTTAGAACAATCATCGTGAGTTCAGAAGATTTTTTTAACAATATAATCAATTTTAATGTTGTAGACAGCAAGTTAATAGCTGCTACCGGACATAAAATGCTCTCTTTGGCATCTAAAGAGATTAGAGTAAGTTATGAGATACGCAATATTGCTTATGCAGAAAAAGATATATTTATTACAACAAAACAGGGTGAAGTAATTTCACTTACTCCTGATTTACAGGTCAATGCAAAAATAAAATTTCCATTTGCCCATTTCTTAGGAATAATAGCGCATAAAAATAAATTATACCTTCTGGAAAAAGAGGGTTATATAATTGAGATTGGCAAAGATTTATTGGAATATAAAGTTTATGAAGTAGATATATCCGATGGCTATATCTTTACGGCAAATAAAAAGTTTTATATCAATGACGAGTATATCTCAGTAGAGTAATGTCTAAGGAATTAGAAGCTTTTTTAGAATATATTCGTGTTACCAAGGCACTTAGTAAAAAAAGTGTTCAAGCTTATAAAAGTGATTTAGAATCCATAGAAAGCCAGCTGAAAAAATCTTTGATAACTCTTGATTCAAGCACGCTTTTAGCTCTTTTGGCAAAATATGAAAATAAACGAACACTCAACAGGAAACTTTCTTCTGTAAATTCTTTTTTTGATTTTTGTTATAAAAGTCAATTTAAGAATGAAAAAACAAAGCTTAAATTTGCAAAAATTCCAAAACTTCTTCCAAAATTCTTGTCGTACAAAGAAATACAAAATGCACTTCAACAGATAGACACGAGTACGTGGATTGGCTTAAGGGATTATGCTTTAATATTATTTTTATATGCAACAGGAGCCAGAATAAGTGAATGTCTGGCTCTAAGAAGAGATGACATCGAAGAAGAATGGCTCCATATAAGGCATGCTAAAGGTGATAAAGAGAGAATAGTACCTATTGCGAAAGTTTCTATAAGAGCGATCAATGCATATTTAAATAAATCAAAATATGAAAAAGAATTTGTTTGGTGCAATTATCAAGGAAGTAATTTAAGCAGGATATCCGCATACAAAATTACACAAAAGTATTTAGGCGTGTCACCCCACGTCCTAAGACACTCTTATGCCACGGCTCTTCTTGTTGGAGGTGCAGACCTGAGAGTAGTCCAAGAATTACTTGGACACGCTTCCCTCTTAACGACTCAAATTTACACCCATATTCAAAAACATAATTTAAAAGAGACTGTAGAAGTTTGTCATCCTATGTCTTAGCTTAAAGAACATAAAGAAACTTGTAAAATTAGGGTATAATTTCACTTACAATTGCCCTCATTTTCGCTATAGCATTTCTTCGTGAGTGTCTATTTTTTCCGCATTAGAGGGTTATACATTAAAGGACTATTTATGTCATCTACCGCAATTACACTTAAACGACAGCATCACCGCACACACCCTTGTAAACTCAAGCGTAAAAATGAATTACTAGACGTGCTTTTATCTCGTAATACTACGATGAGTATTTTAATCGTTACACAAAATAATTCTCAAGCGCTAAAAGATAGAGTCAACGGTGATAATATTAGAGTTGTTAATGATGAAGAACTCGCGAATCTGAGTGATTTTAAGGCTGACCTTCTTATTAGTTATGACCTTCCAGATACGCCAGAAGCATATTTAAAACGCCTCATGCATGTAAAAACAACGGCTCTTGTCTTGCTTGACAAAGAAGAAGAAAAAAAATTGTATCCAATTGAAACTTTACTTGGGCGGACTCTTCTGCAAGAGTACATTGAAGGATTTGAACCTAAAGTGATTGCGGCGGATAAAAAAGAGGAAAAAACTTTTAAACCAAGGGATCCAAGAAGTGATGAGAGACCTCGAAAAAATAGTTATAAATCAAACACGAGAGATAGTGCCAAAAAAGAAGATACAAGAGCACCTAGAAAATCTGCATACGCAGATTCAAAAGATAAGCGAGAAAACTCTAATTATTTAGGCAAAGATGAAAATGGAAAAGCTATTTTTTCTGCTAAAAGCAAAGAAAGAAACCATAAATATGACGGCTCTCGCAGAGAAAATTTAGATAATACTGCAGGAACGAGTACAAAGACTAAACCGGAGTTTGCAAAATCTGGTGCATTTGATTCTAAGAAATCGTTTGCTTCTAAGCCTTATGATAAAGAGGGCTCAAAAGACAAAAAACCATACAAATCAAAACCTTATGACAAAGATATGAAAAAACCTAACAAAGACGGTTCAAGAAGAGATGCTTCTTATGGAAAAGTCAATGATTCAGCTCCTAAAAATACAGGAAGAAAAATAAATATTAAATCACTTAAGCCACAAAATGACAGTGAATAAGAGCCATTAGAATTTTTATGATTGAGTTAACAATATGATAAGTGAAGTGAATAATTCTTTTTTTTCCAAACCATATTTGAACTCTTTGTTTTTTATTCAAAACAATTGGCATCAACACGGTGTGCTTGTACATACTATGCGTGTTGTGTATCATTGTTTCAAAGCAAGGGAATATAAATTTATTACTGCGGCAATTCTGCACGATATCGGTAAGCCGGCTGTTGCGCATCAAAAGGTTGAAGATATAAAATATGGTGAGTATAGTTTTACGGATCATGAAGAGAAAAGTTATCAAATTATTAAAAATTGGTTTTTTATTAGTGAGTATACAAAAACTATTGTCCGTTACCACTATCTCGTAAGAGATATAAAAAAAAGTAAAAAAGAAAACTTTTCCAGATACGAAGTTAAAAAATCCATTTGGGATTCTTTAAGTCAAGATATGCAAAATGACTTAGAAATATTTTTATTGTATGATGATTTGGGAAAAGGAAAAAAAAGAAGATAAATGTAATAGTTTTATCGAATCACCACTCTTTTAATACTAAGTTTGTATTATTATAGAGTCGGTTGCTAATTTTATTTTAAAAATGGAGTCTTATTTTAATATGCTTAAAAAACTTACGCCTTTTTTTATCGTTCTTATCATTGTTTTTATTATTGTTTTTATATTTTTATCCTTAGCTTCAAAGCAAAATATGACGACGATTAAGGAAGGAAATCTTCAAAGATTGCCTCTTGAAATGGTTCCAAATAAATATCAAGACAGTGATTGCGGGATGGTTATAGAAGATTTAACCTATGCTTCTCAAGTGGTTGCAAAAAATGGCAAAACTTGGTTCTTTCATGACCATGGCGGCTTCATCCATTGGTTCAAAGATAAAAACTTTGAAAATGAAGCAATAATCTGGGTGATGAGCAAAGATACAAAAAAATGGATAAACGGGAAGAAAGCGTATTACAGCTTAACAGATAAAACTCCAATGGGCTATGGTTTTGGAGCTTATGAAAAACAAGGCAAAGAGTATGTGGATTATGAGACAATGAAGCTCAAAATGCTGAGAGGTGAAACTTTAAACAATCCATATATAAAACAACAGTTATTGGGTAGATAAATGGAAACTATCAATATTCTCACTCTCATCAGTATTGCATTTTTAGGGTCATTTGGACACTGTATAGGGATGTGTGGAGGTATTGTTGTTGCGTATTCAACCATAAAAATAGATCAAAAAAGCTCAAAAATGACTCAAAGCATGTCTCATTTGCTTTATTCTTTTGGCAGAGTTTTAACATATACGGTTTTGGGCGCAATTTTTGGTGCCCTTGGCGGTGTTGCAACCTTTAGCAATAATGCAAATGGAGCACTTTTGATTTTTGCAGGTGTTGTTATGATACTGGCCGGTCTTTCACTCATGGGTAAAATAAAATTTTTAACCATTATCGAACACTCTTTTTCATCTTCAAATATGTACAAAAACGCCTTTAAAAAAGTATTAAATTCAAAATCTAATCTTAGTTTTTTTGTTCTTGGGATGCTTAATGGTCTTTTACCCTGCGGATTTGTTTATTTTTTTGCCATAACCGCCGCTAGCACAGCAGACCCGTTTTATGGAGCATTAGTTATGTTTATTTTTGGAGTCAGTACCATTCCTGCGATGTTTATGCTTGGATTTTTAACATCATTATTTAATCAAACAAGTTTTAGAAATATGATGATGAGTTTATCTTCTATTGCTGTTATCCTTTATGGTGCATATACCATTTATAACGGATACGATTATATCTCCAACCCTTTAAAAACCTTAACGGATTGTCATAAGTAAAAAAGAGATAATGAATTTATGAGATTAAAATCTATTTATTTTTAAACTGCTATAATAAGTCAAAAAAAGGCTTGTGAATGAAAAGCTCTATAATTGATAGTATAAAATCACTTCCTCCGCTCTCAAAAACTATTTTAGACATTAATATGATTTATGCAAATGAAAATTCTTCTATTCACGATTTGGCAAAGATTATTGAACATGACCCTATGATTGTAGCAAATCTTTTAAAAGCCGCTAATTCTCCGCTTTACAGTTTTGGAAGAGAGATAAGAAGTGTTGCACATGCCGTGAGTTTATTCGGCATGAGTATGACTCGCTCTATCGCATTAGGAAATTCTATTAGAAAATTGTTAAATGTAGATATGCAGCCTTATGGCATTACCCCTGAAAGATTTGCAGAAGTTTCACATATACAAGCGATGCTTATGCTGAATTGGTATAAACAAATCAATAAAGAAAAGTCCGATAAATTATATCTTGCCGCATTCTTGCAAGAAACAGGAAAGATAGTTATATCCAGTGAAATTATTCAAGAAGATGAAAGTATTAGTTTTTATTCTGAAATAGAAACATCCAATGATTTGGCTATGGTTGAAAAGTCTTATGTTGATGTTACAACGGCGGATGTTACTGCTGCTGTTTTTAGCCACTGGGGCTTCGACAAAGAGTTTATAGAGATGATTAAATATGCAGACAATCCATCTGCCGCACCGGAGGAGGTACAAGAATATAGCATGGCTTTACATATTGTAAAAACGATTGTTCCAATTAACAAACCCTTCTCTGAGGTAGCAATAAATATCGGTCTCAGACAAGCGGCTGAGGCAGGATACAATCATCAACTCTTAGAAAATTCTATACACAATATTCTAGAAAATCTGAAAAGGTAAGGAATGAGCAAAACAGTTACGGTCATAGATACATTCGGTTTTTTCTTTCGTAGTTTTTATGCGCTTCCCCAACATCTTAAAAATAAAGATGGCTTTCCTACGGGACTTTTAACAGGTTTTACAAACTTTATAGCAACTTTGCAAAAACAGCATGATAGTGACTACATCGTCTTCGCCATAGATTCTAAAGGTCCGACATTCAGAAATGAGATAGATTCTAATTATAAAGCGCACCGTCAGGCTCCGCCGGAGGAGCTTACCATGCAATTGCCCATAGCAATAGAATGGATAGATAAAATGGGTTATAAAACTCTGGGGCATGTCGGCTTTGAAGCGGATGACATCATAGCGACAGTTGTAAAATTTGCAAAAGAAGAAAATTATAATGTTCGTGTTGTTTCGCACGATAAAGACCTGTATCAGCTCATTGACGATGGTAAGATAGTTCTTGTGGATGCTATAAAAAGGGTAACTGTTGATGAAGATGCCTGCTTTAAAAAGTATGGAGTCACTCCAAGACAGTTTATAGATTATCAATCTATTTTAGGTGATAGCGCAGATAACATTCCCGGAGTCAAGGGAATAGGCAAGGTTGGGGCAGAAAAACTACTTGTGGAGTTTGGAACCTTAGACAATATTTATGCCAATATAGATAATGTGAAACCGGCTGGAATACAAAAAAAACTTACAGAATCCAAAGAAAATGCTTATATGTCAAAAGAACTTGTCACACTCAGAGATGACGTTCTGGAGCATTTTGATTTTGAAGAGTATAGAATGGATATTGAACATCCCTTTTTAAATATCTATGATGAGCTCGTAAAATATGAGCAAAATGCAATTTTAAGAACACTTCATGCTAAAAATATGGTGAGCCAAGAGACGCAGCAAGAGGCAATTAAAAAAGTTGAAGTTGAAATTCAAGAGAATAAAAAGTTAGATTTTAAAACAATACTGATAACGGATGCAAAGGCACTGCAAAAAGTTTTAAATACCTTAGATGAAAATACAATAGTTGCTTTTGACACAGAGACAACCGGGCTTGATTATGAAAAAGATTCTCTTGTCGGATTTAGTTTTAGTTTGAATGATAAAGAGGCTTTTTATGTTCCCTTTGCTCATTTTTATTTGGGTGTGCCGGAGCAAATAAGCGAAGATGAGGCTGCAAATGCCATTAAAAAAATATTTAACTCGCGTGTTGTCGGACACAATATAAAGTTTGATTTGCATTTTGTGAGCAGATTTTTAAAAGATGACACATTAGACATATACGCAGATAGCATGATACTCGCTTGGCTCATAAATCCGGAGAGTGCACTCAGCCTTGACAAGCTTTCGGATAAACTCTTAAATCACACTATGGTTGCTTTTAAAGACACGGTGAAAAAAGGGGACACCTTTGCAAGTGTTGATATAGAAGATGCCTGTATTTATGCGGCTGAAGATGCTTACATAACTTTAAAACTTTTTCATCTTCTAAGCCATAAGCTTGAACTTCAAAGTGCGACACATCTTATAGAAGAAGCTCGGCATGTGGAAGTTCCTTTTATAAAAACACTTTTAAGTATGGAAAAAGAGGGTATAAAAGTAGACAGTAGATTTTTAGAGAAGTTTTTAGTTGAAGTAAAAGATACTTTAACTACTTTAACCAAGACTATTTACGAAAAAGCCGGAAGCGAATTCAACATTAACTCCACACAACAACTGGGAGTCGTCTTATTTGAGCAGCTAGGGCTTCCTGTGGGCAAAAAAACAAAAACAGGATATTCTACGGATGAGAAAGTTTTAAGTTCTTTAAAACAAAGCCATGAGATTATTCCTATGCTTTTGGAGTACCGTGAGGTTTACAAGCTTTATTCAACCTACATAGAACCGCTATTAAAATTAAGTAAAGAGGATGTGCACAGTCGTATACACACCTCATTTGTGCAAACTGGAACCGCAACAGGAAGATTGAGCTCAAAAAATCCAAACTTACAAAACATACCCGCTAGAAGTGAATTAGGACTGAGGATTAGGGAAGCTTTTGTAGCCGAAGAGGGTAAAAAACTCATAGGGATTGACTACTCACAAATCGAACTTCGGCTTCTTGCCCATTTTTCAAAAGATAAAGTTCTCTTAGACGCTTTTAAAAACAACAAAGATATCCACATGCAAACTGCCATTGCACTTTTTGGTGAAGAGGAAGCTCCGGGTAAAAGAAATGTGGCAAAGACAGTGAATTTTGGATTATTGTATGGAATGGGACAAAAAAAGTTATCAGAAACTTTAGGCATCACAACTAAAGAAGCAAAAGAGATTATAGAGAAATATTTTCTCAGCTTTGCAACTGTAAGAAATTATTTTCGCTCTATCGTTGAGAGCTCCAAAGAATACGGTTTTGTTGAAACCCTGCTCAAACGACGCAGATATTTCGACTATGAAAATGCAACCCCGATGTTTAAAGCCGCCTATGAGAGAGAATCGGTAAACTCTGTGTTTCAAGGAAGCGCATCGGATTTGATTAAACTTTCTATGAACAAGATATATCAAGTGATACGAGATGAAAAACTTAATGCAAAAATGCTCTTACAAATTCATGATGAGTTGATTTTTGAAGTCAACGAGGAAGAGGCTGAGGTTTTGGGAAAAAGGTTTCAATCCATCATGGAAAATATAATGGAGCTCAATGTCCCTTTAAAAGCGAGCCTGAACATTGGCAATAATTGGGGAGAGTTGAAGTAGTTTGCACATGCCATGGCATGTGCAAATACAACAGCTAAGAATGATAATAAGTAAATGCGAGGTGAGAGAATGACATACAGATATATCGGGAAAAGTGGTTTGAGAGTAAGCCCAATTTGTATGGGTACTATGACTTTCGGTACGCAGTGTGACGAGAGAGAAGCTTTTAAAATCATGGATAAAGCGTATGATGCAGGTGTGAATTTTTATGATACGGCTGAACTTTACCCTGTTCCTCCAAGTGCCGATAAAGCAGGAATAACAGAAGAGATAGTAGGACGCTGGCTAAAAACAAAACCGCGTGAGAGTATCATTCTGGCCACCAAAGTGGCAGGTGCGGCAAATGGCTGGTTTGTCCCGCCGATTCGCCATGGTCTGACTGCAATAGACAGTTTTCATATTGAACGCGCGATAGAAGGAAGTCTGAAAAAACTTGGAACCGATTATATAGACCTTTATCAGATGCACTGGCCTGATTCTGTTGTGCCGATTGAAGAGAGTCTTAAAGCATTTGACAGATTGGTTCAAAGCGGAAAAGTGCGTTACGTTGGCACATCAAACGACACTGCGTATGGAACGACAAAAGCGCTGATGACTTCAGAGTTTAATAACAATTGCAGATTTGAGTCCATTCAAAATAATTTTTCACTTTTAAACAGAAGATTTTTAGATGAACTCGCTAACATGGCAAAAAAAGAGAAGATATCCTTACTCCCTTATTCCCCACTTGCAGGCGGTGTTTTGAGCGGAAAGTATAATCAAGCGAATATATCAAGCGGCCGTTTTAGCGACTATATAAATTCAAGCAACAAACGTCTGCGTGTCATGGCAGATAGATTTATGAATGAGAGAACACTCTCTTCTACGCAAAAGTATTTAACAATAGCACAAGAACATGATTTAAATCCTGTAACGATGGCAATAGCCTGGTCAAAGCAGTTTGATTTTGTAGCTTCTACTATTATCGGCGCAACCACACATGAGCAGCTAGACGCATCTTTGGCTGCAATGGATTTGGAGTTAAGCGCAGATATATTACAAGCATGCGACAGAGTTCACAATGAAATTTTATATCCTATGGGTTAAAGCAGAAATACAATGCTAAAACAGTATAAAGAAGCGATAGAAAAAAGTAATATCATCTCTCGAACAGATGCAAAAGGGATGATTACTTTTGTCAATGATGAGTTTTGCAAGATATCGGGTTATACAAGAGAAGAGCTTATCGGTGTGAACCACAACATCGTAAGACATCCTGATGTTGCTTCTTCAAACTTCAAACTTCTTTGGGATACGATAACTTCTAAAAATGTATATAAAGCTACTGTAAAGAATCTCGCAAAAGACGGTTCTACTTTTTATGTCAATACAACAGTGGTGCCGCTTCTTGATAAAAATGACAATATCGTTGAATATATTGCTATTCGCTATGATGTAACAAAAGAGATGTTTTATAAGCAAGAGCTTGAAAAAAAAGAAACAGAGCTTGAAGAATTAAACAAAACTTTGGAAAAAAGGGTTTTAGAACAGACAAAACAGCTACAAGAGCTGAATCAAACACTTGAGCTTCGGGTAAAAGAAGAGATTGCAAAAAATGAAGAGAAACAAAAAGTTATGTTTTGGCAGTCAAGACATGCAAGTCTCGGTCAAATGCTCGCAAATATTGCCCATCAATGGAGACAGCCTTTAACAGAGCTTAGTCTTACCGTTTTTAATATGAAAAAATCGGCGTTGAATGATGATAACGAGGACGTGCTGACATTCTATGATGAGAGTAAGAAAATAATCAAAAATATGTCAAATACCATAGATGATTTTACAAATTTTTTTAAGCCGGACAAAGAAAAACACTATTTTTATTTGAGTGATAGCATTAATGAGTCTATTCAAATTTTAGAAAAACTTCTCAAATCAGAAATGATACATGTTAAAACAGACTTTCAAAGCATAGAGGTACTTGGAAGTACAAACGAACTTTCTCAGGTAATTATCAACCTAATTAAAAATTCTAAAGATGCTTTTGTTCAAAATGGAATTTTAATAAGAGAGATACAGATACAGACAAAAAAAGAAAAAGGGTTTGCCATTATAGAGTTGCAAGATAATGCAGGCGGCATAAAAGAGGAGATAAGCAGTAAAAGCAGAGAGAGTAAAAATATAGACAGAATTTTTGAACCGTACTTCACAACCAAGCATACAAGTCAGGGAACCGGTCTGGGACTTTTTATGTCCAAGATGATTTGTGAACAGGGATTAAACGGCAGCATAGAAGTTAAAAGTAAAAAAGGGACAACCACCTTTAGTATAAAAATTCCATTAGAAGAAAAAAAATGCACACTAAAATAAGCACCATAGGGATAAAAAATAAGATTCTTAAAGAATTAAAAGTTCTATTAGTTGAAGATGAAGAGAAATTATCCAGTTTGCTAAAAAAAGCTATTGGAGATAACTTTTATGCTTTTTATATTGCAAACAATGGAAAAGAGGGGATGGATAAATTCTTAAAACTTTCTCCAGACGTTGTGATAACAGACATTATGATGCCGGAAGTTACTGGTCTTGAGATGGCAAAAGAGATAAAAAAGATAGACCCTAGCGTACCCATAATCATATTAAGCGCATTTAGCGAAACCGACAAATTTTTAGATGCTATTGACGTGGGTGTTGTGAAATATTTTATAAAACCGTTTGACACTGATGAACTTTTAGAATATATCTCATCTCTGAGTCAAACACTCGGAAGCAGACTTATTTCTCTCGTTGATGGATTTTCATTTAATAAAACAAGTAAAAGTTTATATAAAGAGGGCAGATATGTGGCTCTCACAAAAAATGAAAGCAAGTTTATACAACTGCTTCTTGAACAACATGAAAATCAAAAAAATATAGTGGAAGATGCAACCATTAAAAATACTCTTTGGATGAATGAAGAAGTGAGTGATGAAAAACTTCGAACCTTTGTACGAAGAGTAAGAGCAAAAACATCAAAGGGATTGATTTCAAATATCAAGGGGCAGGGTTACGAGATAATTCTTGCTTAAATGATTGTAGGAAAAAGTTTTTTACAACTACAATAACGCATAACTATGGTAAAAATATCTTTGCCATAGTTATGGTATTTTTTACTTTTGAGTGTAAATATCAGAATTTGGATGATTCGGTTTAGTTATTTCCGGTTTTTTAGTCTCTTTTGTATCGTAGTGAACTACGTCACCTGCTTGAAGAGAACCGAGTATTAAAGCCATTGCTAAGATTATTTTTTTCATTGTGTTTCCTTTGGTAAGAACAAATTATGCTCTAGAATTTTAAATCGGACAAATTTTATCCGATTTAACTTTTGATTGCATACTCTTAAATTTATTAGTATTTTCGTCTAAGTTTTATTTTATATTCTTATTTTGATGATAATATCATGTTATGATAATAGTGTATGCGTGTGTCTTGTTTTTAAAGAAGATATTGGGATGAAAAGAGCAGGAATTAGCGGAAAACAACTCGTTTTATAGGCGGCACATAGTTTGGATCTTTCCCTTCTATGGTCCACAGCTTTTTACTTAGAATGCTGATTGCGTGAAAAAAACTTTCATCAATTAAATCAAAAAAATCTGCCTGAGGAAAATATTTTTGAAGTAGCTGTTTTTCGTATTCAAATATTTCTTCAGGAGATGTATTTACATTTTCATTAGGGTGTAATCGAAGACTCTGAGATGTTTGCAAATTTGCCAAAAACCACATGGCTAAAAACTCATGGGAATATTTATTTAAAATATCACGTGAGAAATCTTCAAAATTTTTATATCCGCTATGTTCAAAAATGCTAATAATGAGTGTTAAAACTTCATGCAGGTGTTCAAGCGGAACCATAGAAAACAACATTCTTCCGACTGAAGTTCCCTCTGAATGCTCCGCTCCTATAAATACTCTTGCGCCGCCCTCCGTGTCACCGAAATTATTCGTTTTAAGACCTATAAGACCTATGTCTGTATGGTGGTGTCTTCCGCACCCTTTTGTACATCCAGAAAAGCCGACTTGAATAGAATGTTCATGAATTTTACCCAGTGGCAGGAAAGAGGTTTCATTTTTTATATTCCAAAATGAATAAGGGCAAAGATTACCCGCACAAGCGATTACCGTGGCACTCTCTTTTTGTGATTGAAAAGGTATTGTATTGTCTTGAAGACCAAGTAAATAGATGTTTTGATCAATTCCTATACGAATTTCTGCATTGTGTTTTGTTGCATACTCTGATATCTGTTTTATTTCATTTGCGTTTACTCTTGCAAAATCAGTCTGATAACAATAGGAGTACGTCCCATCTTTTAGTTTCTCATTTTGAGAAAATTCTTTTTTATCAAGGAGTAATTTGCCGGCACTTTGGAATTTGTTTTTATACTCAGTTTGGATATGTCCTTTGAGCCCGTCCATACCAATCTCTTCAATCAGATAGAGTAGGCGAGTTTTAGAACGTGAAAAACGTGAACCGTGAAGATAAAAAGCTTCAACGAAAGCTTTGAAAAAATCAAATACTTCATCCTCTTGTAAAAAAATATCAGAATTTTGCGCTACATCTGTATTTTTTCCACCCATGTAAACATTAAAACCAAATGTATCATTCTTTTGCGCCAATGCAAAATAGATGTCGTTGGCAAAGAAAGATGTAACATTTGCCCGATTGCCGGAGATACCGATAGATACTCTTCTTGGCAACATCCCGACATAACGGGGATTTTTCAAGATATATTCCTGCATTTTCATAATAATTGGATATGTCTCAATTTCACTATACTTTCCGCAGCCATCATAGACATCTGTGACAATATTACGGATATTGTCGCCAAAGCTTTGCCATGAAGTCAGGCCAAGAGAATTTATTTGATTAAAAATCTCTAAAATATCTTCAGCCTCAAGTCCGTGGAGCTGAATACCGCCTCTTGCGGTAAGGATGATATGAAGATTATATTTTGTTGCAACATCTGCTATGTGTGAAAATTGTTTTGCACTCAATCTGCCTGCCGGAACACGAAGACGCATTGTAAATTCATCTTCTAAAAAGTCAGTGGTGAAGATGCCGAAATCTTGGAGGTAGTATCTGTCTCCCTCGCATAGATTTTCAAAATCAAGAGTTTCAAACTGTTCAAAATAATCAAATGGGCGCAAACGAGCCTTGTATTGTTCCCGTTTATTTACTTTGTTATCTAAGTCTTGCATGAATACTCCCAATGGCTTATTAAGGTGAATTTTACCTAAAGAGATACAAAGGAATTATGACATATATCAAGTTTTTAAAGTTTGGCTATCTAAAAACCACTTGTATCTCTTTGAGTAATTTTGATTCATCGAAACTTTTTGAAGGTGCTGAAATATTGCCTATATTGGTTCCTGTGTCAAGAAACTTTTGCAAGTAATACTTTTTGTCATAACCTCTTTGTTGAAGGTCACTTAGAATGCTGTTAATATCATTTTCGCTGAGTAAATCATTATGAAGAGTAGTTCTTACTTCATAGTCAATCTCACTCTTTAGAAGTAAATCAAGCGTATTTGAAAACTCTCCATACTTATTTGAATGGGTGATAGCCGTAAATTTATCTTTGGGTGCTTTATAGTCCAGTGCCACAAAGTCAAGCAGTTTCAACTCAAGCAACTCTTTAATGGAGGGGTAGTTTGTCCCGTTTGTATCTAGTTTAATTAAAAAACCTAACTTTTTTATTTGAGTACAAAACTCGACCAAGTCATGAGAACTAGCTTCCCCTCCCGAGAGTACAACTCCATCAAGAAGATTTACTCTGGTTTTTAAAAAAGATAAGATGTCCTCGTAACTGTAAGAGCCGTTTTTAGAAAAAACAATCTCCTTGTTGTAACAAAAATCACACCGCATATTGCACCCTGTAAACCAAACGATGCAAGCCAGATGCCCAGCATAATCCAAGTGTGTGAATTTCGTTAAGTCATAAATGACTTTAATGTTCTGTGAACTGTAATCGCTGTTTATGTTCACCTGTTTTTCCTACATTAAAACTCTCAACAGGTCTATGATAACCCATAACTCTTGTATAAACAGTGCACTTTTGTCTTTTATTTTTTAGTGCTTCTAAGATTTCGTTTTTACTCATTTTTTATCCTTTAAATTTAAATTTATGAAACTTCAAGTTCCAAGTCCACATGCCCTGCAAGAATCTCCTCGTCACATTGAGGACAGAATTCATGTTCGCCTGTAATATATCCATGTTTTGGACAAACAGAAAAGAGCGGCGTAACCGTAATATAAGGAAGTCTGAAATTGGAAATTACATTCTTCACAAGCTTGCGGCAAGCTTCTGTTGAGCTTACCTGTTCTTGCATATAGAGATGTAAAACAGTTCCCCCTGTGTATTTGCATTGAAGGTCATCTTGTAATGTGAGCGCTTCAAACGGGTCATTTGTAAAATCAACAGGGATTTGTGAAGAGTTTGTATAGTAGATATTCTCATCCATTCCTGCTTGTATGATAGAATCTGCATATCTTTTTTTGTCTTCTTTTGCAAATCTATAGGTGGTTCCCTCTGCCGGAGTTGCTTCAAGGTTATAAAGATTTCCGCTTTCTTCTTGAAATTCAACCATTTTATTTCTCATATGATTAAGAATCTCAGTCGCAAATGCTATCCCTTTTGCAGAACTGATATCATAATCATCACTAGAGAAATTTCTTATCATCTCATTCATTCCATTGACCCCGATAGTCGAGAAGTGGTTTTTAAAACCTGGAAGATATCTTTTTGTGTAAGGAAAAAGACCTCTGTCATACATATCTTGGATAAAAACTCTTTTTTTCTCCAAAGTAGATTTTGCATGCTGCATCAATTGGTCAATGCGAAGCATAAGTGCTTCTTTATCACCTTTGTATAAAAATCCCAATCTTGCCATATTGAGTGTAACGACACCGATACTTCCCGTCATCTCAGCACTGCCAAAAAGACCGCCTCCGCGTTTGAGTAGCTCTCTCAGGTCAAGTTGTAATCTACAGCACATACTTCTTACATGCCCTGGTTTATATGCTTCTTCGTTTGGAACGAGATTGCCGTTTTCTTCTCTTTTATACTGACTTCCGATAAAGTTTTGAAAATACGAAGAACCGACTTTTGCCGTATTTTCAAACAATATGTCTGTATTTTCTCCATACCAGTCAAAATCTTCTGTTATGTTTACGGTAGGAATAGGAAAGGTAAAAGGTTGACCTGTTTTATCGCCTTCTGTCATAATTTCATAATAAGCTTTGTTTATCAGGTTCATTTCTTTTTGAAAATGTTTATAGGTCATATCTTCAAGTCTATTACATCCGCGCTCATTTGCCTTTTTTATAAGTTCGCTATCAAGAACACCTTTAAAGAGATGCAAATGCTCTCTTGTTGGAATTTGAGTTTTTAAATCATCCGGAACAGTCCAGTCGATGGTGATATTCGTAAAAGGTGATTGTCCCCAGCGAGCAGGAACATTGAGGTTATATACAAAACTTCTTACGGCTTTTTTGATATCTTTGTAAGCGAGTTTATCTTTAAAAACATAGGGTGCCAAGTAGGTGTCGAAGGATGAAAAAGCTTGCGCTCCGGCCCACTCGCTTTGAAGTATTCCTAAAAAATTTGCCATTTGACCAAGCGCTTCACGGAAATGTTGAGGGGCATCACTTTCAACTCTGCCTCTGACACCGTTGAATCCTTCATTGAGAAGAACCCTTAAGCTCCATCCTGCGCAATAGCCAGTTAAGCAGTCAAGATCGTGGATATGATAGTCTCCGTTTCTATGGGCGTATCCTTCCTCTTTTGAGTAAATTTTATCAAGCCAATAGTTTGCGATTACTTTTCCTGCCGTGTTATTGACAAGTCCTGCATTTGAATACCCGGTGTTTGAATTTGCCTTGATTCTCCAGTCGCTTCCGTTAATATATTCTTCAATGGTTTGGCTTGAGTTGATATATGTTGTATCGTTTTGTATAAATGAATCTCTTTGCATCTTATGTGTATGACGATAAAGAATAAATGAACGCATAACCTCAAAATATCTTTCTTTGTAAAGTTCTTGTTCTATAAGGTCTTGAATATCTTCAACTGCCACTACTCTTTTTGACTCTAACTTGACGAGTACGTTAAAAAAAACTCTATTATCATATTTGACATTTTCACTTGCAAAAGCTTTTTTAATGGCATCTTCTATTTTAAAAGCCATAAACTCTTTATGTGAACCATCTCTTTTTAAAATATTTTCAACCATCTCTGCATCCTTAAATCTTTTGTGTAGTTTATACAAAGATGGATTAAATGGCTATAACAAAAAGTGTCACTTCTTTGTCACAAAACAGCTTAAAATAGGGTGAGAAAGAGTGTCTCTCAGGCTATTGGAAGTGGATTTGGTTCCGAAAAATAGTAGCCTTGCGAAAAGTCTATTTTTAGTTTTTTTACAATTTTTTGAACAGATTTATTGTGTACAAATTCTGCAATGCAAGGAATTTTTGCATTTTTTGCAAAAAATACTATGGCTTGTGCAATCTCATAACTTTTAGGATTTGTGTCAATATCTTTGATATATTTGGAATCAATTTTTAAAAAATTAATGTCCAAATTGAGAATTCTTTCAAAATTGGAATATTCTGAACCAAAGTCATCGATTGCTAATGCATATCCTTTCTCTTTGAGTGTATTGAGTTGACGCGTATGATTTTTCTTCCCCGTAGCACTTACCCCTTCTAAAATTTCTAAAATTACGCGATTGGGATTGATGTTGTACTCTAAAGATTTTTGCTTTAAATAATCTACCAGATAATTTCTGCTCAAATCATCTTCGGTTATGTTTATTGAAAATATAAATGTGTTCATTTGCATTATTTTAAAACTTTTGTCAATCATGACTTTTGTTATTTCAGGCAAAAGTCCTGATAAACGGGCCGGCTCTATAAATTTGTTAGGGGAAATAATTTCTCCATCTTTCTCAATTCTTGCTAAAACTTCAAACTTTAGTATCTTTTTTGTTTTATTATTCATGATTCCCTGAAAATAGGGAATCAGTTTATTTTCACTCAGTGCATTATGTAGCAGATTATTGGATTCTATAAATAATTCTCTTTGCAAATGGTCAATGTTGTCGTGATCTTGGTTAAAAATATATAAGTTGTTTTTTCCATTTTCTTTGGCTTGCTTTAAAGCGAGGGCACTGTTTCTGAGCAGATTTTTATTTCCGCAAGCCCCGCCGTAACTAAAGGAGATATTTAAAGTTATATTGTCAACTTGAACTTCATGGGTATAAAAATAACTTTGAATTTTTGCAACTTCTTCTTTGATGGAAATTTTTTTGCCGTACAAGAGTGCAAATTCATCCGAATTAATCCTGCACGTGTTATCTATATTAAAATTATTTTTCAGTATATTAGCCAGCAAAATTAAGAGTTTATCACCAATTTCATAACCATAGGCCGTATTGATGTAGCTAAAGTTATTAACATTGAGTAAAATAAGCGTATATGTCTTCTTTAAAGAGAACAGCTTTTCCAAATAGGATTTATTGTGAAGTCCCGTAAGAGAGTCGTGGTAAGCCATAAATTTAATCTGTTGCTGCGTATTTTTGAGTTCTGTCAAATCACTAAAAATTGCCAGATAATTGTTGGAACTATTATCTTCATTATATAAAGCACTGATGCTCAGCCATTGTATGATTTCACTTCCATCTGCGTGTTTATTGACAATCTCTCCGCTCCACTTAAAATCATGACTAATCGACTGCCACATCCGTGTATAAAAATCTGTACCGTAGAGACCAGAAGAAAAAATTTTTGGATTTTGATTGAGTAAATCTTTTTCCTGATAACCGTAAATTTTTAAAAAAGCTTGATTTACTTCAATTATTTTATTGTTTGCATCGGTGATAATCATGCCCTCGGAAGCATTTTGCATAGCAGAAGAAAAGAGTTGAATCCTTTTTTCGTTTTCTTCATTTTTAAGAACAATATTGACGAGTGAAGCCGCATTTTCAAGAAGCTTTTTGTGAAAAAGAGCCGGTGAACGGTGTTCAAATGAAGACAAGGCAAAAGTGCCGATAGCTTTTTTTTCTTTATTTCTCACCGGCATGGACCAGCATGAACACAAGTTAAAATCATAGGCGATTTGACGAAGGTCCGACCATCTATTATCTTGAAAAGCATCTTGTATAAATTGTGGCTCATTTTTATATACGGCATTCCCGCAGGAACCGCCACCGGGTCCCGGTTTTAAATGTGAGAGTGCATCATGTCCAAGCTTTGGTACCGATGGAGCAGATATTATGCTCATTAGCCCCGTTTTATTATCCAGAAGCATAATAGAAGCAACAGAATTTGGAAGAAGTGACTCGGCAAGAGTGCACAAACGAGCGAGAATATCTTTTGTTGTATTCTGCAATGCCATCATCTCCAGCACCGCATGTTGCATTTTTAAAATATTGTTATATTCATCAGGAGAAATAGGAACTTCATCTATATGCACAGTATCTAGTCTTTGGCAGTTGTCTCTCGGCACTCGTACCTCTCCCCTCTCAAATTTTTATTATGGTAGCCCAATAGATATAAATTAATACTTATGAAAATGGAAATTTTTAACCCCTTTATGTATAATTACAGTTAATTTAATAATAGAGTAAATAATGAATAATGACTTAGAACAAGCTTTAGCGATTTGGCATAAACATTTTGAAAATGAAGAAAATCAGTATTCGGAATTTGAGAGTTCCGATATAGAATATTTTATAGGCTGTATGCTTTACAACCATTTTAAATTTTCTAAGGCTCTTGCAAATTTAAAAACTATGGATTTATCTTATGATTTTTTATCTGCATGCGGAACTGAATATGATGAGGTAAAAGCCCTTATAGAGGGAATATCTTTTGATGATGAACTTCAAAAACTAGAATTTTTGCAAAACTACATTTTAGAGTCAAAATTAAAATACACCAAAAGTGAACTCTACCTGCTGGAAAGATTGCAATACCATGTAAATGCTATGGCCGTTCGCTATAAAGAAAATGTGAATATAAAACATATCGATTTTGAAAATCCATTATTAAGAAAATAAGTGAAAAAATATCTGATAACTTCAAGTGATTTGTATACGCAGGATTTGGATACGTTTAACCAAAAACTACGTGAATCGCTGAAAGTCCACATGCCGGATTTCGCTCTATATCGAGATAAAACAAATCCGGACTATGAGAAGCAGGCTTCACTTTTTGTGGAGATTTGCAGTGGGTTTGAAGGGATGAAAAGTTTTCTGCATCGGCATGTGGAACTAGCGCTTCGTTTAAAGGCAAGCGGTGTTCATCTCACTTCAACTCAGTTGGATGAAATTCCACATGCCAAGAGAGCGGGGCTTGAAGTTATCATCAGTACACACACGCATGAAGAAGTTTTAAAAGCCCAAAAACTCGGAGCAGATGCTGTTGCATACAGTCCGATTTTTGTTTCTCCAAACAAGGGAAAACCAAAAGGAATAGAAGACTTGAAGGCTCTTTTAGCAAAGTGCAATATAAAAGTATTTGCCCTTGGGGGCATTGTGGAGCCTTGGCATGTGGAAGCGGTGGAAGAAGTGGGAGTGTATGGTTTTGCTTCTATCCGTTATTTCAGTGAAGCTCTCCGGCCAAAGCCCCGCTTGCAAAAGACCATTGAAGATTATAGCCTCCGCACGGACCATCAAGATTCATAACCTCGCCGCAAAAATACAAACCATTTACAATTTTACTTTGCATCGTTTTAGGATTTATCTCTTTTAAATCGATTCCGCCGCGGGTTATCATTGCCATTTTAAAACCGTCGTGCCCAATAACTCTAAGCGGTGTCCATGCTAAAAGTTTAACAAGTTTATCTCGAGAAGCACCTGCAATTTTTCCATAATCTTCATCAGGAGAGATGCCGGCCAACAAGCATAACTCTTGTGAAATGGCATGTGGAAGCAGAGTGGCAATATGCTCAATTGTTTTGGCATGTGGATTCTTAAAAGCTTCATTTTTCAAATGCTTGAAAATTTCATCCTCATTCATCCCTTTTGTAAGGTTTAAAAGTAAAGGCACCTCCCCATATTTTTTTAGAAGCGGAGTCACTTCTCTTGCAAAATCTAGTATAACAGGACCCCGAATACCGTTGTTTGTAAAGATTAAATCACCTGTGGCACGAAGTTTTTTGTGTTTTGGCAAATCTACGCGAAGTTCCACTTTTGCCAGAGTGTCGGCACGGCAGTTTTTCACCCACTCTTCTTTTGTTTTTAAAGGCATCATGGCAGGATGCAGCTGGGTAATTTTATGTCCAAGTTCGGCGGCTAGATGATAACCATCCCCCTCCGCCCCTAAAGTCGGGTAGCCAAGACCTCCTGTTGCTACGACGACATGAGGTGCGTGATATGCTGCATCGCTTGTTTTTACCCCTGTAACTTGTCCGTTTTCCTCTAAGATGTGCTCAACTTTTTGTGAACAGATAAGCGTAACACCGATTTTGTTTATCTCTTTTTCAAGAGCTTCTATGATAGTGGCGGAGCTGTGGGAGGTTGGAAAAATTCTATACCCGTCGGGAGCATGTGTTTCAACACCAATCTCTTTGAAAAATTGTGTCAAGGCTTTGTAATTAAGGACTTGAAGTGCGTCTTGCATAAACCTTCCATCACGCCCGAAACGAGCCATAAAGTCTTCGTTTGAGAGTGTATTGCTGAGGTTGCAGCGACCGCCGCCGGTAGCTTTGAGTTTTGAAGCAATGCGGGGGAGCTTTTCCAAAAGAAGAACTTTGTTACCTTTTCTTGCACTCACTATGGCGGACATCATTCCAGCAGCGCCTGAACCGACAACTATAAGATCATATCTATTTATCAAGGGTGTCCTTGTTTTTTTTGTAATTTTAGTATAATTTGCATAATTTAATAAGCAGGTTTGTCTATGAAAACACTTTATTGCGACAGAAAAAAGTGTTACACCTGTTATAGACCTAAAAGTTCCTGCATGTGCGAATATGTGCATACCATCAAAACAAATACAAAATTTGTCATACTGATGCATCCAAAAGAGTTTAAAAAAGTGAAAAACGGCACCGGACATCTAACAAACTTGGCGCTTGAAAATTCAGAACTTTTTGTGGGTATAGACTTTACGCATCATAAGCAGATAAATGAGATTATTTCAGAATATGAAAGTTTTGTACTTTATCCATCTAAAAATGCAGTTAATTTAAGCAGCGCAACTTTTGACACATTTACACATGCCAAGAAAAACAGAGCAATTTTTATTATAGACTCCACTTGGGCATGCTCTGTTAAAATCTTAAGAGAAAGTAAAAATTTGCATTCATTGAAACATCTCAGCTTTGAGAGTACAAAACTGTCTCAGTTTAAGATAAAAGAACAACCGGCAGAATATTGTTTATCTACCATAGAATCAACTTTAGAAGTTATTGCGCTTTTAAATGCTTGGCATGTGGAAAATATTGAGCAAAATGATTTAGATATGTTTTTAAACCCTTTTAATAAAATGATAGAGTATCAGTTAGCACGTATAGACAGCAGTGTGTGTAATTCTGTACGCTTTAAATAATTTTTCTGAGATAATTATATTCAAGGCATTAACGCAAGAAAAGTAATACAGTAACTTCAATTCCCTTTCGAGGGAATTATTTGTTAAACATTACCGAGCCAAGACGAACCATATTTGACCCGCATTCAATAGCAAGCTCAAAATCTCCGCTCATACCCATAGAACAAATTGTTGCCCCTTTGAGGGACTTGTAAATTTCATAGGTCGTATCAAAACTTTTTTTAATAATCGTTTTGTCTTCACTGTGAGCACCGATGCTCATTACACCTTTAAGATGGATATTTGGGCACTCTTTTGTTATCTGCGCATAGATTCCACATGCCGACTCCGGCATAACACCGTGTTTACTTTCCTCTTTTGCAGAGTTGATTTGAAGCAGGGCATCTAAAGATATTCCTCTGGCTTCAAGTTTTTTTTGAAGTTCTTGTGCTAATTCCAGAGAATCAAGGGAATGAAAAAGAGCAGGGTGAATGTCAAGAAAATTATTAATCTTGTTTTTTTGCAGATTTCCTACAAAATGCCACTCTAAGGGATATTCTTCAAGTTCTTGTTTTTTAGCTTTGAGGTCTTGAATTTTATTTTCACCATACGCTCTTTGTCCTATTTTATATAGTTTTTCTATCTCCTTTGCAGTGGAATATTTGCTGATTGCAACAATTTTTACTATATGATGGTCGCTCACTTTGAGTCTTGCTGTCTCAACTCTTCTTATTACATCATCGATGTATATCTTATATTCAATTTCTGTCATTGTAATTATCCTATCAATCTGTTAATGTCATTGTAAAGACCAAGTCCCATAAGAGAAAAAAGCACGACCCATCCGGCAATTGTAAGCTTGATAATCACAGCTTCGCTCGGAATTCTTCTGGAGATGAGCTCATAAAGATTAAACATAATGTGCCCTCCATCAAGTGCCGGGATTGGAAGAAGGTTTAAAACCCCTAGGTTTACGGAGATGAGAGCCGCAAAAAAGAGTACGCTCATCCATCCGGCATCCGTTGCATCGGAAGTGAGTTTAACTATGCTTATAACGCCTCCAAGCTCTTTGGCAGGCACTTCGCCAAGGAGGAGTTTTTTCACGCCTGTAAAGATGAGCGTTGATGCAAAAACAGTCTGCTGTGATGCATACGATAATGTCTCAAGAGGAGTTAATTCCAATTTATGAGAAACGCCTGCACTGCCTATGCCTATCATTTTTCTTTGTATGGTTTCTCCGTACATGTTGATAGTCTCTGTAAACTTTGGAGTAAGTATTTTAAACTCTATAAAACCACCCCTTTGTATTTCAATGCTTAAAGAACCTTCCGCTTCTGAGATAATCTCTGCCATCTCTTTCCAAGTTGCAATCGCAACTCCGTTTATGGAACGAATCGTGTCTTTTGATTCTAAGCCTGCAATAAAGGCGGGCGAATCTTTTACAACATCACCTATAACCGGAGAGAGGATATTAGGTCCTCCAAGAGCAATCACAAAGTAGAGAACAAATGCCAAAATAAAATTTGCTGCAGGACCTGCTAGAAGTATAAATATTTTTTGTGTAGGAGTTTTTACATTATAGCTATCCGCATCAAAACTTTTTTTGCCGGGGTCGCTGTCATCTTGCCCTTTCATTCTTACATATCCGCCAAGCGGTATGGCAGAGATACTCCACTCCGTACTCCACGCACGAAAAGTAAAGAGTCTTTTTCCAAAGCCAATGCTGAAAACTTCTACATAAACACCCATAAGTCTCGCCGCAGCGTAATGCCCAAGCTCATGAAAAAATATAAGTGCGGATAAAACTAAAAGAGATACTAACCAACTCATTATTTACTTTCCTTCAATAAAGCTTCTTTAAAACCCCATAAATATTCGAGCCCTGAATACACTGTTAAGGCTGTCGCAATCCACAGCATCTCATTTCCAAAAGGCCAATGCATAAGTAAAAATCCAATAGCTATCATTTGCGACACTGTTTTTATTTTTCCTGCCCATGAAGCTTTGACGCTTATTCCTTCGCTTACACCGAGTGTTCGTATGCCTGTGATGAAAAGTTCACGAACTATAATGATGTAGATAGCCCAAGCAGAGGCCTCGCCAATCATCATAAGACCTAAAAATGCAGCCAGCGTTAGCATTTTGTCAGCTAAAGGGTCAAGTATGGCTCCAAGCATCGTGGATTGATTCCATTCTCTTGCTATGTATCCATCAAAAAAATCAGTAACTGAAGCAAGCACGAAAAAGAGCGAAGCAAAGTAATAATTCCAAGTGACATGGTAGCCGTTGTCTGTAAAGAATTCCGGATTAAGAATAATCCAAAACATAAGTGGAGCTATAAGTATGCGTAAAGAAGCTAATATATTCGGGAGGTTGAACAAAAACAGTCCTTGATTTTTTAATGACGAATTCTAGCTATTTATTACTTACTTAGACTTTATTTAATTTTGGATGTTTCTTTCATAAGAAAGAAAGTCTATGATAAAATGGCGGATAAACCCAGAAAGTAAAATAAATGCACGCAATCAGCAAACTAACCATTCTTACGCTTCTTCTTATCGCAATGACGACAATGATGTCCAATGTTGCAATCGTCACAACCTTGCCTCATTTGAAAGAATATTTCACAAACATAGACAATATAGAATTTTTCTCACGAATGATGATTACGCTTCCCTCTTTGGCAATTGCAATATTAGCGCCGTTTTTAGGGCATCTTATTCATAAAGCAGGAAAAAAGAAAGCTGCAATTTTTGCACTCTTGTTTTTTTCCATTACAGGAAGTGCAGGGCTCTATTTGCAAACAATAGAACTGCTCTTATTTTCAAGATTTGTATTTGGAATCACGGTTGCTATTTTGATGATAGTGTCAACATCCTTAGTGGGTGATTATTTTCATGGAGAAGCAAGACATAAATTTATGGGCTTGCAAAGTGCTTTTGTCGCAGTAGGTGGAGTTTTCTTTGTTTTAGGCGGCGGTTTGCTTTCAGATATCTATTGGCGTTATTCCTTTGGGATTTATCTCATAGGTTTTATTCTTATCCCCTTTGTCGTAAAATTTTTGGATGATAAAACAAAAATCGTACACGAAGAAAGGGAAGATAATTTTAACTCAAACTTATTGGGAATCTATTTTTTAGCTTTTTTTCTTATGTTGATTTTTTATATTTTGCCGACCCAGATACCTTTTTTGATTATAAACCATTTCGGAGCAAGTTCAACGATAGCAGGCGGAATTATCTCACTGGCCTTTGTTTCAAATGCATTGGGGGCATTAACATTTTCAAAATTAAAGAAAAAATACTCTTTTGCAACGCTCTACCTGATTGGAATGGCAATTATAAGTGTCGGATTTATTTTAATAGGTTTGGTGAGGAATGTGAATCTTTTTTTCTTTACTTCACCCATACTTGGTTTTGGCGGTGGAATTCTCATGACAAATATAGCCGCTTGGATGCTGAGCCGTGCACATCATACTAAAAGAGTGAAATCATCAGGATATTTAACAAGTTCGCTGTTTTTAGGACAGTTTTTTTCTCCGATAGTTTTTCATCCGCTTGTAAGTTATTTTGGTGTACAAGATTTTTTTATAGTTGTAGGGGTGTTTTTGATTTTCTTAGTTTTTTTAGTGTATTTAAGAGTTAAAATTCTTTTATAAATAAAAAAGATGTAGAATGGATGCTATGAAATTGACTTAAAGGTTTGCCGTGAAATTTCTTTATAGTTTAGTCTTATTGACGCTTGTTTTTGCAGGTTGCTCTACTCTCAAGGTTCAAACAGATTTTGACCCGTCTTATTCGTTTGAAGCAAAAAAATCTTTTGCAATCATTAAATCGAATAAACAGGGGATAGACTCTTTAGATGAAAAAAGGATAGATAAGGCCATTATCCAAGAGCTAAAACTTAAATCGTATGCCTTGGGTGAAGAAAAAGATGCCAGTTTGCACGTCATGTATCGTATCAATGTCAAAAATAAGACTCAAGTATATACGGATTATCAGATTGGAGGATTTTTTCCTTATAGAGGAGTGGGGATGGGTGTCGCCACTAGCAAAAGTTATGACTATGAAGAGGGAAAACTTGTCATAGATGTGATGGATGCAAAAACTAAAAGTTTGGTTTGGCAGTCCGTGTCAACAGACAGGTTAAAAGAGTTTGACTCTCCTCAAAGAAGGATGGAATATATCAACGGTGTCGTAAAAGAAGCCATGAAAAAGTTTCCACATGCCAAATAGTCGGCATGTGGAAACTTTGGCAATTTTTCTGTAATTTGGCTCTCTAGAGTGTTGGTGTTTTCGTCTTTTATTTTTGGATTTATTTTACAAAAAGTAAACATTGAAGGGTGGATTAGTTTTTTTCATAGAATAATTGACATATATCAAACTAATTTCAGCCAAAGAATATATAATTAGTCATTCAATTTAGGAGAATAATATGAAAAAAATAATCGCATTAGTTGCTATTTTAGGTTTAAGCTCAATGGCAATGGCTGACGCTTACACAAAATGTGTTAGTTGTCACGGTGCTAACGGTGAGAAATCTGCACTTAACAAAAGTAAGATTATGTCTGACATGACGAAAGCTGAAATAGTTGCAGCAATTCATGGTTACAAAGACGGTACTTACGGTGGACCAATGAAAGGTCTTATGAAAGGTCAAGTTGCTTCATTAACTGATGCAGATATTACTGCTATTGCTGAGAAAGTCGGTAAATAGTTTCTTTGTCTTGCTTCAAATTTAAGTATTTGAAGCAAGGTTCTCATTCGTTTTTAAGACAAAAACATTCCTCCGATTCTCTTTAAAAATAAATTTATCCCTTACAGATTAAACTACAATTCCTCGATACCATGAAATAATTTTATATTTTTTTCCAATAAAACATAAAATAAACTTTCGTTTTTAAATACAAAACACCAATTTAAAGCTATAAAATGGCAGAATATTGCCAAATACAAAAAAGAGTTAAACATGACACACAGTTGTCCGCTTTGCGATGGTCTAGGTTCCGTTTTTTACAAAAAAAATGATATTGTTTTTTATCAATGTGAAAATTGTTTGGGTATATTTGTTGATAAAATAAAAAGATTGGATGAAAAATCAGAAAAAATGCGATATGAAATTCATGAAAATGATGTTGAAAATCAAGGATACCAAAAATTTGTATCACCTATAACTTCAGCAATTATGAGAGATTATACCCCTGAGAGTCAAGGACTAGATTTTGGTGCGGGAACAGGACCCGTTATCTCTAAAATATTACAAGATAATGGTTTTTTCGTAAAACAATACGACCCATTTTTTCATAACTTTCCGCAATTATTGGAAGAAAGATATGATTATATAGCCTGCTGTGAAGTGATAGAGCATTTTTACCATCCAAAAAAAGATTTTTTATTGCTAAAAAAACTATTAAAACCAAATGCAAAATTGTATTGTATGACTGATATATATAGTGAAAAGATTGATTTTAGTTCATGGTATTACAAAAATGATCCGACGCATGTATTTTTTTATCATTTAAAGACTCTTGAATGGATAAAAAACGAGCTTGGATTTTCTGATGTTAAGATTGAAAAAAGACTTATCACCCTGAGTAATTAAGTGAAGCATCTCTTAAATAAAGGGTACGGAAAAGGTGTAAGGCCTTTTCCGTAAAAAGGGTTGCGTAAAGATGAATAAATCCCTGAAATTTTAGTAAATCGAAGCAGGCAGACTATTGGTTAGATGACCCGAATTCGATGACATATTTCCACCCGCACTTTCCGACGGGGAAGGGTGATGCGCAGAAGCATTCAATGCTAAAGCCGCTAATATTAGTAATGTAACTTTCAATTTCTTCATGTTACTCCTTCGTTTTTGGATAGGAAAATTTTAACAAAATTATGTAAGCGGTTTGTTAGTATGCTGAAGCTGATTCGAAGAGGGGAGTGGATAGTTTGTTGATTTGTACATGCCAAAGAAGTCGGCATGTGCAAATAAAGATTTATTGAAAAGTTGTTCCGCCGTCGATGACGATAGTCTGACCTGTAAGCCATGAAGATTCATCTGAGCACAAAAACATACAGGCTCCGGTTAAATCTGTAGCTTTACCCATACGGCTTAGCGGTGAACGACGAACAACTTCAGCTTTTACCTCTTCATAGTTAGGAAATGCTTTGAGTGCGTCTGTATCAATCGGACCGCCGCTTACTACATTCACGCGGATATTTTTCTCACCAAGTTCTGCCGCGGCATACCTTACCATTGCTTCAACGGCAGCTTTATTCGTACCATGACCTGCATAGTTTGGAGTATAAACCAAATTGCCGGTTGAACTCATAGAGATGATGCTTCCTCCTCCGACTTTTTCCATTCTCTTGGCAGCTTCTTGCGCACCGACGACAAAGGCATCTACGGTTGCAGTGTAGATGTTGTTTAAACCTTTTGGTTTGAGTCTCATAAATGGACCAAATCCACCAACAACGGCACGACCCGAGATGATTGCATTGGAGATGAAAAAGTCAAGTCTGTCAAAATCTTCATCGAAAAGTTTATATACGTCCTGATATGTCAAAGGCTCTAAAATATCTAACTTGTACGCTCTGCATTTCACACCATATTTGGATTCTACATCTGCTATGATTTCGTTAGCAGTGTCTGCATTTGAAGCATACGTAAATGCTACATTACAAGCTTTTTGGGCAAAAGCATAAACAATTGCTTTTCCGATTCCGCGAGTTCCGCCACTTACAAAAAGAGTTTTGCCTTGCATATTAAAGTCCTTTAATTTCATAGTTTTTCATAACGAGTTCTAATTTTCTCATATTTTCTGCACTTGGATGAATAAGAGGCAGTCTGTATTCCAGTGTGTCAATTAAGCCGGCTATGTACATTGCAGCTTTAATCATCACGGGGTTGGATTCTACGAAAAGCACTTTATTGATAGGATAGAGTTTGTCATTTAATGCTTTAGAAGCTGTAAAGTTGCCTGCTAAAGCATATTTTACTAATTGACTTTTTAAATCAGGCAGCAAGTTTGAGGTAACAGAAGTTATGCCGGCTCCCCCGTTTGCGAGAATCGGATAATCAATCGCATCATCACCTGAGAATACTTTGAGTTCCGGCCGACGAGATAAAAGCTCTATCGTTCTATCCAAACTTCCGGTTGCTTCTTTGATGCCATAGATATTTTTAATATCATCAAAGAGTCTTATAACAGTATCTGCTTCTATGTCGACAACTGTTCGCCCCGGAACATTGTAAAGCATAAAAGGCAGGTCGCTTACTGACTCCGCAATCGCTTTATAGTGTTGATAAAGTCCTTCTTGTGAAGGTTTATTGTAGTAAGGTGCTACAGAAAAGATAGCATCAACACCGCATTTTTGTGCGGTTTTTGCAGCTTCGATAGCTTCTGATGTAGAGTTACTGCCTGCACCTGCTAAGACTTTAGTATTTGTATTGCGGCATACTTCAACTGCTATTTCAATACATCTTTTGTCTTCATCATAGGTGAGTGTGGCACTCTCTCCGGTTGTTCCAACCGGACAAACTGCATCTATTCCGTTATTGATTTGTCTTTTAATAAGGTTAGCGTATGCTTGCTCATCTAATTTTCCATTTCTAAATGGAGTTATGAGTGCCGTTGTTGAACCTGTTACAATATTCATCTATTTACCTTTTTTTAATATAAGTGTTGTTGATTTGTCAAAGTTAAAATATTTATTTGCAACTTCTTGGATTTTTTCTTCTGTGACTTTGTTTACACTCTCTTCATGCGTTAAAAGAGGTGTTAAATCTCCTCTTACCAAGTAGCTTCCAAATAAGTTTGCCACAGAAGTTGAGCTTTCTAGTGAGAAAATAAAGTCGGATTTTGTATTTATTTTTACCTTTTGCAACTCTTCTTTCGTTACCTTTTCTTTTTTGATAAGCTCTATCTGCGCTACGAGCTCTTTTTCAACATCTTCAGCTTTTATGTCCGGATTACAAACGGCCAAAAATATAAAAAGACCCGGATTGATATTTTCCATATTGTAGGCATATATCTGATTTACAAGACGTTTTTTATCTATCAATTCTTTATAAAGTCTCGAGCTTTTTCCGGAGTGAAGAATTTCTGAGAGTACACTCAGTGTTACTTGGTCTGGATGTTTAAAGTCAGGAATATGAAAAGTGATTGCCAGCATTTCAACTTCGCTCTCTTTATGAATAATAACTCTTTTGGCTCCGTCTTGCTCAGGCTCAACAAATTTAAACTCAGGAATTTTTCTGGTATTTTTAATCGCACCAAACTCTTTTTTTGCTTTTTTAAACACCTTTTCAGGGTCAACGTCACCGCTTACCAATAATATGGCATTGCTTGGCTGATAGTATGTTTTGTGAAAATCTCTGATATCTTTGATTGACCATGTTTTAATGTCGTTCATAAAACCTATCGGAGTCCAATGATACGGATGGTAAACATAGGCATTGTTGAAGAGTTTGAAGTAAAGGAATCCAAGAGGAGAGTTGTCTGTTCTCCATAGTCTTTCTTCGGTGACAACATCGCGTTCGGGCTGAAATTCTTTGTCTTTAAGGTTGAGATTTTGCATAAGTTCGGCATAAAGACTGAGTGATTTGCCAAGATTGTCGGTGCTTGATTTTATGTAGTAGTGTGTGTAATCAAAGCCTGTTGAAGCATTGTTCACCCCTCCGATACTTTTTACCTCTTTGTCAAACTCACCCGCTTGTAAATTTTTTGTAGATTTGAAATTCATATGTTCGAGCATGTGCGCTATGCCCGTTTTACCCATAATTTCATTTCTGCTTCCGACTTTATAAAATATATCGGTACTTACAACATTTGTATTGTTGTGAAGCGGAATTACAACTATTTGAAGTCCATTTTCGAGAGTTTTTGTTTCGTATTTCGGTAAAGATGATGACATTAATGTTCCTAAAATTAGTATGAGGCTTAAGAAAAGTTTCATTTTCTATCAGCGCCTATGGCTTGAGTGATATTTGTATATCCGTCCGCTTTTAAAAGTTCTATGAGGTTTTTGTTTATGTTCATAATCATATCCGGACCATGAAAAATAATTCCGCTGTATATCTGCACGAGTGAAGCTCCGGCCTTGATACGCTTGTACGCTTCTTCGGCAGAATCGATTCCCCCGACAGAAATAAGTGTAGTTTTTCCATAAAGCTCCGCCGCAACGGCATCAAAGATTTTAAAACTTTTCTCTTTTAAAACCGCTCCGCTGAGTCCTCCTATATTTTTAGGATTTTTAACAAGCGAATAATCAATTGTTGTGTTGGTCGCAATGATGCCGTCCGCTCCTTTTTCTACTGCCATAGTTGTAAGTGCGACAGCATCTTCGGGAGTCATATCAGGAGCAATTTTTAATAAAATCGGTTTGTTTGTGATTGCTTTGGCTTGTGCAAAAAGTCTGGTTATAAATTCTTCATTTTGCAAATCTCTTAAACCGGGTGTATTGGGTGAAGAGATGTTGATAACTAAATAATCTCCTAAAGTGTGCAGAGCTTTAATGAGCGTTGTATAGTCATCAATAGCTTCTTTTTCGGGAGTTACTTTATTTTTGCCTATATTGACACCCACGGGAGTCGTAAAGGGATAAATTTGTCGGAGTCTTTTTTGTATCTGCAATAAACCGTCATTGTTAAAGCCCATAGCATTTTGGATGCTTTGTTCTTCCACATGCCGAAACATTCTGGGTTTTGGATTTCCGGCTTGGGGTTTAGGGGTAATCGTACCTATTTCAGTAAAACCGAAACCCAGAATTTGCATCCCTTTTATCATCGTTGCATTTTTGTCAAATCCTGCGCCAAGTCCTATCGGGTTGAAAAAAGTGCGTCCAAAAAGCTCTTGCGTTAAGATGTCTTCATGGATAAAATGAGACTCTAAAAATGAGTTGAAAGGTATCTGACAAATATTTGGAAGTCGTAATACGCACTCTGCCAAATGGTGGGCAGACTCAGGCTGAAGTTTGAAAAGTAAAGGTTTTATGGACTCATAATTTATCATATCTGTTATTTCCCACTTTTAAAAATTACGCGATTATACTAAAATAATGGTAAAGTTTTGCTAAGTTAATAGAACTTAGTTTTTATAAATAAGGGATAAATGATGTCTAAAATAACAGTTTTAGTGCCTTTGGCATGTGGATTTGAAGAGATAGAAGCCGTAAGTATCATCGATGTTCTCCGACGTGCCCAGATAGAAGTTTTAGTAGCTTCACTGGATGAAAACAGCGCCGTAAAGGGAGCAAACGGCATTAGTATTTTGAGTGATATACATGTAAAAGATGTATACGTAGATGCGATAGATATGATTGTTTTGCCAGGTGGCTGGGATGGAACATATACTCTTGCCGAGGATGATTATGTACAAAACATTTTAAAAGAGATGGACGCAAAAGGGAAAAATATCGGTGCGATTTGTGCGGCCCCTTTTGCACTTCACAAGGCCGGAGTTTTAAAGCAAAACTTTACATGTTATCCATCGGCACAAGAGCAGATACGAACACAAGGCTACCAAGGCGATACAGCGATGGTTGTTGAAGATGCAAATGTGATGACCTCACGAGGACCCGCAACGGCTATATGTTTTGCGCTTGCTATCGTTAAAAAGCTCAGAGGCGAAGAGACGTATTTGAAGATTAAAGACGGACTGTTAGCTGCGTATTGTGAGTAAAATTCCCGGCATGTGGAAAGTATTTATGTTTACACATGCCGAACTATTCCGGCTGTAATTTTATTCCAAAATTGAATTCGCTTTGAATGAGTTTGTATTCAAACTTTCCTCTCAATCTGTAAATAAGAGTTCTGAGTGCTGAAGCGCTAACGATTTTTTCAGACCAAATTTCATCTTCGATTGTTTGAAAAGTTACAACATTTCCTCTTGCATTTATTAGGAGCTTAAGGAGCTGCAACTCTTTTGAGCTAAGAGATATGAAAATGTCATTAAAAAAAAGTTTATTTTCTTTTTTATTAAAAACATACCCGTTGCCTATCTTTAACAGCTCTTGATTTTGCACCGACTTGAAAGTGTTGTTTTGCATCTTATATGAAGCTAACTTCAATAATGCCTTGAGTTCATATTCATCGTGCGGCTTTATGAGGTATCCCAAAGGCTCCGTTTCTATTGCTCTGGATAGAGTTATTTCATCTTTATAGGCAGTAAGATAGATAAGAGAAATCTTTGTATTGAAGCTTTTGTAGAGTTCAATACCGTCCATAGTATCGTTTAAATTTATATCCATTAAAATGAGATTTACCTCATATTCGTTCATTAGTTGTACAGCCGTTTTAATGTTTGTTGCATACTCCACTACATTGTATCCGAGAGCGGATATAGTGCTTGATAATTCCAGAGCGACTAAACTCTCATCTTCTATGATTAATATTTTTAAATTATTCATTTTCTTCCCATATTATAGTTGTTTTTGTTCCCTTGCCCGAGTCAATATCTAATGTTCCAAACAGTTGTTTTTGCGCGAGCGTTTTGACAATGATAAGTCCTAGCGACTGGCTCTCTTCTTGCTTAAAGCCTCTTCCGTTATCTTCAATCGTAAAATATATCAGTGCATCTTTTTTGAAGAGGCCGATGTAAATCTCACCCTCTTTTTTAAAAGCGTATTTAAATGAATTGACGACAAGCTCATTGAGAATAAGTCCGCAATAGAGCATCTGATTGATGCTAAGGTTATATCGTATGTCATAAGCAATCTTCACTTTTTTCTCAAATCCAATTTGGATATCTTGTATTATATTTGTAAAATAAGCTAAAGTATCTGCTTTGGACTCTTTGTTTTGCAAATTCAGCGATTCATAGAGGCTCGAAATGGAGTTGATTCTGCTTTTTGTTATACCAAGCTCATCTTTAGTGTTTTCCGATTTGCTTTTTCCGATTTGCAGTTTGATTAAGGAGAGTATCATTTGAAGGTTATTTTTTACTCTATGGTTTAACTCTTTATACAAAATATCTTTTTCTTGCAAAGCAGATTTTAAATCTTTTGTTTTTTCATTCACAACTTCTTCAAGCCTGTTTTTTTCATTCTTTTGAATCTCTATTAACTCTTTATCCGCCTTATTTTTTTCTTCGGTAAGCACTTTGATTCTATGCGCGAGTGCTATGGAAAAGAGTAAGGCTTCAAGCACAAATGCAAACTCGTTGACATAAGAAAAATATTTGGAAATATCAAAGACACCTATGGTTCTTAGGTTCATTAAGAGAAGCGAGAATATGACAAAACTCCAGCCAATGACATAGTATTTTGCTTGTTTTACACCATGAAAGAGTGCATAAAAAGCACTCATTACCGTAAAAATGCCCAGAGGAATAAAAAAAGCTATGATGTTTAAATCGAATAAAAAATTATCATAACTTAAAAGGGCAATAACGGGAGTAATGTAAAGATAAAATTTTAAAACAAAATCTATCTTTTTGAATTGTGCCGTATTTAAAAACTCTCTTGTAAAAAGTACGATTGTCATGATTAAAAAAGAGATATAAATCATACTTGCTTTTGAGATTAAAATTGAAAGCGTACTTGAGAAAAGATAAAATTGTGAGACTCCAAGATAGTTTAGTTGAAAAAATATGACACTGGCAAGATACAAAACATAATATAAATAGGCTCTGTCTTTTGTAAATACAAGCAACATAAAGTTGTAAACCAGAAGCGTTGCAATGACGGAGAAAAATATAAAAATATAAGTTTTATGTTTGTAGTCATGTTTTACAAAATCATCTTTTTCCCACAAAACAAGTTTGGCTATAAGGGTGGATATCTTTGAATGCGCTTGTATATAGAAAGTTTTTTCTTCATAGGAATCTAAATCAATTACAAAAGATGGACGTAAACTTTCTCTTTGGGGATGGATGTTCCACATGCCATCATAAATAACCGTATCGTCATAGTAAAGTTGTATATTTTCGGTTACGACATTGGCATATTCCAAAACTTTTTGTATCGGCTTGGGCGAAGTGTTTTTGAGTGTGAATTTTATCCACAGACTACTCTGTGCAACAAAACCCAAACCTAGAGTCGCTTTTGTGTTTTTAACAAAGAAATCGTCTCGAAGCTGTTCTCTTGAGAGAAGATTTGTTGTATCTACAAAAAGAGATGACTTCTCCAAAATAGAAAATTTTGAAGTTTTGTCATCTATCTCTATCGCATAAAGGTGGAGATTAGCAAAAATTATAAAAAGTGTATAAAAATATTTTTTCATTATGCAACACTAGCATGATTTACTTTAAACAAATATCTATAAAATGTGACACCAAATGTGACACGCTTTTGTTAGGATACCGATAAAGAGATTTAAGAGGAATTTGTATGGATAAATTAGTAAAAATATTAGGTGCTTGTGCATTATTGCTTACTGCTTTGATGGCCCAGGACAAGAGTATGGAATTGCCGTCTTCTGTTCCGATTGATGTATTTGAGATGCAAGAAAATCAAATAGGTGTAGGTTTTATGCAGTTTAATGTAAATCTTTCCCTTGAAGATGAATACTATGGCGATAAAATCGGTGATGCAGAGTACAAAAATCAAGGGATTATTATCACCTTGCCTGCAAATACGGAAACTATCATAGGCAAGATGTTTGAATTATCTTATACATTAGGTGTGATAAACAGCGAACTAAAAGATAAAGTATTCACAGATGGCGGAAATATTTATAACAATACATATAGCAAAAATGGATTTTATGTCGGTATAAGACCTTCATTTAGCGTAAATCTTTATGAATCTGATATGTTTAAAATAAAAAATGCAACATCGCTTCATGCAGTTTTATATACTATGAGCGGTGATTTTTCAGTAAACAATAATAATGGTCCTGATTATGCTTATGATGAAACAAGTTACGGTATAGGTTTAAAACCAAGTACAGTCTTGAGTGGTACTTTCTATCCCGTTAATAATTTTGGTATAACAATGTTTGGCGGATTGTCTACATTTTTAGCTTTAAATGTAACCGACTTTACTAATAAAAACACTTCACTTGATGCAGATACGGAGGCCGCTGCGTATATGTCCAGTATAGACCCAATTTATGGATTTGATGTTATTTACCGAGGTATTTTTTCTGAGTATGACTCGTTCAATCTTTCATCAGTTTTTGCAATGAAAGAAAATGATACAGCAATGGAAACTATCGTGAGGTATGTATTTACATTCTAGCATAGTTTACCCGGTAGACTTCCCGGCTATTTCTTCTCCTGTATAGCCGGGGCGGTTTTATATATCTCTTTTAAAAACCAGATTCTTGAGAGATTTGTCTTCATCGGCACTTGCGAATTCGGCTACGTTATCCAATCTATCGAGAAACTTAAAATCCGGAGCAAACTCTTTAAAAAGTTCTATTAAAAAATGCGCGTCCAAATCAGGAGCATTTAAACAAGCAAGAATGATGGCATTTTCGCTTGCGAGCTGCGGGAGTTTTTGTATAATTTTCGTGTAATCTTTGCTTGCTTCAAAACTTCCCTTTTGAAATGTGGGCGGGTCGATTATAATTAAATCAAAGGGACCTTTTTTTCTTATGCCGGAAAATGATTTGAGAATATTGTAGGGCAGAAAGCTTACTTTTTTTGTGTCAAGGTTATTGAGTCTATGATTCTCTCTCCCCCTTGTGAGAGCACTTTTATTCATATCTACATTGAGAACGCTTAGAGCGCCTCCTTCAATGGCAAAAAGAGAAAAAGCACAGGTATAGGAAAAAAGATTCAGAACATTTTTTTCTTGGGCATTTTCTTTTATAAATTTTCTTCCATTTTTCATATCGGGAAAATATCCGCTGTTTTGATTTGAAAGCAGATTGAGCTTAATTTTGAGACCGTTTTCTACGACAAACAACTCTTTTTCCAATTCCCCTACGATAATTTCACTTGGAGTGCCTTGCAAATATCTTCGTTGTAAAACGAGAACCGCATATCTGCTTTTAACAATGAAATTTTTCAACATCTCAATGAGTTTTGCTTCAAGAGCATCTTGCATTTGGCTGTAAAGGGCAACACTCAAGACTCTATCCATAGAGTCGACAGTTAAAAAATTCCAACCCTCATAAAGTCCTCCGCGACCGTGAAACAGCCTTTTAAACTCATTCGTCGTATCTTTGGAATTCTCTTGTAAAAGAGTTTGTATTTCAGGGATATTCATAGAATTATTTTTTAAAGTCGGTTATTTTTTCAATTTCATACAGAGACTGCGTTATGGTGTCAAATTGGCTTGACATCACAGCTTGTGCATCCCGTACGCCCTCATTGTAAAAATAGCTGCCAATCTCTTTAGAAAAAAAGTCTAAAAGAAATTCCGCCTCGAATTGACCTATCTCTTCATCGAGTTCATTTTGGAAATATTGTTTGATTTTATACACAATATTTTCTGTTTCTTCTTTTGAAAATTTTATATCTGCCATCTTTACACCTTTTCCCAAAAAGTTCCCTGCGGAGTGTCCATAATGTTTACTCCACATGCCAGGATTTCATCACGAATTTTGTCAGAAAGCGCAAAGTCTTTTGCCTTTTTCGCTTCGTCTCTTTGGAGTATCAGCTCAGCGATTTTTGTTTTTGTATCTTCATCCACTCCAAACTGGAAATACTCAAATGGATTTTTAACGCCAAAACCTAAAAGCTTTTCTATGTAAGCAAGATTGGAGAGGGTGTCACGCTTGAGCTCTTTATGTTTTCCCGTTGTGTCGAGAATTTCGTTTGCTTTGCTTAGCATCTCATCAATGAGTGCCAAAGAGCTGGAGATATTTAAGTCGTCGTTTAAAGCTTTTAAAAGTTCATCTTGAAAAGGAGTTGTCTTTTCTTCATGCGACAAGCCGAAAAGTCTTTTTTTGAGTCTGTATATTTTGTCAAGACGTTTTTTGGAGGAAAGCAAATCCTCTTCATTAAAATTAAAATTGCTTCTGTAATGGGTACTCAGAAGATAAAAGCGAAGCACTTCTCCATCATACACTTTGAGGGCATCTTTTAAAAAGAAACTGTTTCCAAGACTCTTTGACATCTTCTGACCGTCTATGTTTACAAACCCGTTATGCATCCAGTAGTTGGCTAAATCATGATTTGTTGCGCATCTAGTCTGAGCAGCTTCGTTTTCATGATGGGGAAAAAGCAAATCAGCCCCGCCGCCATGAATATCCAGAGCATATTTTTTATTTCCACATGCCATGTGTTTTTCAATCATTGCAGAACATTCCACATGCCAACCGGGACGACCCGAACCAAAAGGAGATTCAAATGTAACAGAGCCGTCTTTTACGCTTTTCCATAAAGCAAAGTCGGCGCTATTTTTTTTATTGGAGGAACTCTCAACCCTTTGAAGTTTATCATCTTCATCCTGCACTCTTTTGGAAAGACTGAGATACGCACTGTCGCTTGAAGTATCAAAATAAACATCACCCTCAAGCGTTTTGTACGCGTGTTGCGAATCTATCAAACTTTGGATTAGCTGGTATATTGCATCAAGACTCTCGGTTGCTTTTGGCTCGATATCGGGACGAGATACACCGATGGCTTGCATCTCTTTGTGAAATGCATCCGTGTAAAAATCTGTAATCTCTTGGATGCTCTTCTTTTGCTCTTGTGCTTTGAGAATAATTTTATCATCAATGTCCGTGATATTTCGCGCATAAGTCACATCGTAGCCATCGGCTTTGAGAACTTTTGTGAGCAGGTCAAAGACCAAAGCACTTTTAGCATGTCCCAAATGGGCATCATCATACACTGTTGGCCCGCAAACATAGAGTGAAACTTTTCCTTCTTGCAAGGGGATGAAAAGTCGTTTTGTTTTTTGAACAGAGTCAAATAAAGTCATCTAAAAAAATCCTCAAAATTGTTTTTTTTGTACGTGAGTGTATCCATAAAAAAGAATACCTACTATAAAAGTTCCGGCCGCACCTATTCCTGTCCAAACGGCATAAGAAGTTCCAGCCAATCTCAAACAAACCTGCCAATACCAGATAAATCCATGCCATGTACACCCCTTAGATAATAAAACTATGGAGAAAGTTTTTTATAATTATCAATAAAATACTCAGTAAAATGGTACCAAAAAGTAGATAAATCATCTTTTTGGATTTGATAATCTTTAAAAAATTATCCAAACCAAAAGCTTGAATAGTCAAATAAAAGCTCACAAAACCGCTGATGGTGCTCGCCAAGGCCAAACCGCTCGCACCCATGGGGATGATAAATGACAGAGAAAAAAGAATATAGGCAAGGAGAGAAAATGTTGCAATTTTTGCAGCACGCATTTGCATCTCTTTGGCATAAAGCCAAAGTAAAAGCAGTTTTTGAAGCCCAAAGGGAAGCAATCCTATTATATACATCTGTAAAATCAGCGTTGTGTTTTGCGTATCGGTCGTATCGAAGGCACCTCTTTCAAACAAAAGCCAGGTTATCTCGTGCGCCAGAATAAAACCCATTACCGTACTAGCCGAGAGTAAAAATGCCAAAAACCAAAAAGCTTTTTGCATATACGCCATTGCTTTTTTTTCATCGGAATTTTTTAAATATCTCGCTACGCGCGGAAACAGGGCTATGGAAGTTGCGATGGCAAAGAGTGCTAAGGGAAGCTGAAAAATCCGATTTGCATAATAAAGATAACTAATGGAGCCGGTGATTAAAAACGAGGCAAAAAATGTGTCTAAAAATCCGCTCACCTGTGCGGTGGAATTCCCCCATACGGCAGGAAAAAATTGTGAACGAAATTTTCTGGTCTCTTTTTGGATGATTTTTGACTTCACCCTAAGATATTTAAATCCGCCAAACAAGAGTTTGCAGAGTCCCATTTTTTGTATAGCCATGACATGCACTATCAGCTGTAAAATACCACCTGCTACAACGCCCCAGCTCATATAGTAGACTATCTCGCCGTTGCTTTTATCTTCTGAGAGATAAATGGCGGCAATAAGTGAGATATTAAGAAGCGCCGTTGAAAATGCCGACGTTGCAAAATGGTGTTTATACTGAAGGAGCGTACTTAAAAAAGTAACTATAAAAATAAGGGGAAGATACCAAAAATTGATGGCCACGTAGGGTGCGGCTATTTCTATTGTTTTTTCATTAAGTCCAACCGCAATGAGCTTTGTCGCTAGAGACGGCAAAAGGTTTACCAGAAGAGTAATAATAAGAATAATGGATAAAAAAACGATAAAAATATTTGCAGAAAAAACAGATTTATGCAAAGAACGTGCAAAGGCAGGCATAAAGGCTTGCGTAAAAGCACCCTCTGCAAAGATGCGACGAAAGAGATTGGGAAGCTTAAAAGCTATGAAAAAGATATCGCTGTAGATGTTTGCACCTAGAGCGGAGGCTGTAAGCAAGTCTCTGATAAATCCTAAAATTCTTGAGATTAAAATACCAAAACTATTGGTGAAAATGGCTTTAAACATAGGCTTCTTTTAGGAGATAGATTTAAAAATGAGATACTTTTACGATATTTTAACAAATAATCTATTAAAATGGAGTCTTTAATTTTTATAAAATAAAACACAATGAGAAAAAATGGCACTATTTGGTTCGAATAAAAGTACAAATATAACATCAAAAAAAATTCGTCCAACGGTTGTTAGAACGCAAAATGTGCCGAAAGAATTGATAAAAATAGCGCAGTCTTATGATATCAATGCAGATACGCTGGACTTTAATATACTGGAAGTTCAGACCTATACCAGAATGAATGATGGAACCAAAGAAACGGACTGGGAAGAGATAGCAGCGGATGAACTCTACCAACTCGATGAAAAACTTACTCTCTTAAACCCAAATTTTCAAATTAAACAGATGTATGAGGTAGAAATTTATTCTAAAGACCCTGATGACCCGTACCAGAATTTCAACTTGGCCGTAGGGGCAAATGCAACAAAATGCAAAGTGTATTTAAGCATAAAAGAGGGCTCGAGGGTCAGCTATAATTCAAGATTTGAAAAAGAGCTTCTTCTGCTCATAAACAAAAGAAAAATTCGTGCAAATATACTGATTAATATTTTTGATGAGATGCTTGAAGATGCAATATCTAAAATTTCTGCTTATGTTCGAGTTCAAGAACATGCAATCTACGCTAAAAGCGAAACAATTTTAATTGCAGAAAGTTATGAGCCGACACTCACGCAAAACGATGCGTTGATTTTTCATTATGATAAAAAAGAGATTGTTGATGATCATACAAAGGTAGATTATGCAAAGCGAGGTTTTATTCATAGTGTTCATCGGGATGAACTTCTTATAGAATATATTAAAGCTCAAGTAGGCAAGCCCGGTAGAAATTGCCGCGGTGAGTTTATGAGCCCAAAAGAGCCGATAGTTAAAAATGAGCCGACATTTCAAACAGATGAGAGTATCAAGGCAATTGATACACCCTCAAGCATAGAATACAGGGCAGTTGAAAACGGCTATATCTCACTTGAGGGGAATGTTTATTTAATTAAAACAGATGTAGATATCGGTGAGATAAGTTTTAAAACAACAGGTTCCATTTCAACTGGATTGGACTCCGATGTTACCATAAGCGTTAAAGAAAAAGATTCCGTAAAAGATGCCATCGGAATGGGCATGGAGGTTGAAGTCAGCGAGATTAATATTGATGGAAATGTTGGTTCCAATGCAAAAATCAATGCAATAACCGCAACAGTTCAGGGACAAACACATAAAACTTCACAAATCAGAGCAGATAATTTAAATATTAATATTCATAAGGGTACAGCTTACGGGAAAAATATACACGTAACACGACTTGAGCATGGAACCATTGATGGGGATATTGTTGAAATATCTCAAGCACTGGGGGGCAGCGTAAGGGCCAAAGAGATTACAATAGAGCTTTGCGGCTCTTATGTGAAAGCCACTGCTTCAAGACTTATAGATATTAAAAAACTCCATGGAAGTGAAAATATTTTTACCATAGACCCTCTTCTTAAAAAAGATGCGCAAGAGGGGCTTGATGAAAATGAACACAATATTAAAGAACTTGAGCAAAATATCAAAAATGTAAAAAAAGAGATAATAAAATACAGCAAACTTATCACAGATAATACATCTGCATTTAATGACGTTAAAAAAAGACTTGTGCATTATAAAAAAAATGGTGTAAAAATGCCGGAATCTTTTGTAAAACAGTATAAACAATTCCAAAAAATGCAAGAACATTTAAGCACTATTAAAAGTGAACATGAACAGATGAGTGATCAGCTTACCCTTTTAACAACGAGAACAGCATCCTTTCAGGATGATATTTTTGATGCAAGAATTATAAACCGAGGTGCTTGGTTGGGACATAATGAATTGAAATTCAGATTGGTGAATCCACCTGTTGAAATTGTTTTTTGTCCTCGTGAAGGTTCATTTGATAAAGTTTTTGGTCTTGTAGAAGTTGAAGATGGAAAGTTTGAAATAAGGGCAGTGAAAGAGTGAAAGTTGAATTAATATGATAGTAGGATTAAAAGGAAAGATAGAATATAAAGAGCCGGCATTTGTCCATGTTGAAGTAAGCGGTGTAGTGTATGAGGTATTTATTTCACTCCAAACATTTTCGGCTCTTTCAAATAATGAAGTAAAACTTTTTACTTCACATATCATAAGAGAAGATGCACAGCTTTTATATGGATTTTTGGATGTAAGTGAAAAGAAGCTTTTTGAGCGGCTTGTGAAAATAAATGGAGTTGGACCCAAAGTCGCGATGGCGATTTGTTCAACCTATACTCCATCGCAATTTGCAGCAGTTATCAACAATAAAGATATAAACGGCGTAAAAAAAGTTCCGGGAATCGGACCCAAAAATGCGGGACGTATTTTAGTTGAATTAAATGGTTTTGATATGGAATTGATTTCTGTGGCTACGCCTCAAAACAGAGCTTTCAGTGAAGCCTGTGAAGCCTTGGAATCTTTGGGATTTAAAAAAGACAAAATAATAAAAGCTCTTGGAACATGTAAAAGCGACGATACGGCTTCTCTTGTAAAAGAAGCTTTGAAATTATTACAAACTCTATAAGGAAAAAATTTGAAATTAACAATTTTGTTCGGTGGTGCCAGTTTTGAGCATGAGATAAGCATTGTAAGCGCTATAACCGTAAAAGCAAAGCTCAGTGCAATTGATTTAAGTTTTATATTTTGCGATCAGGACCATTCCTTTTATTTAATAGAACCATCAAAAATGAAAGCGAAGACATTTTCAAAGGGTGAATATAAAAAAATGCCTAAATTGAGTATAGGGCATGGTGCTTTTATTCAAAAGAGTTTGCTCTCGACAATAGAACACAAATGCACGATTCTCAATCTTATTCACGGAGCGGATGGAGAAGACGGAACGCTTGCGGCACTTTTAGACTTTTTTTCTATCAAATATATCGGTCCAAGAGTAGATGCCTGCATATTTTCTTATGATAAACGATATACAAAATGGTTGTGTGAAGCAAAAGATATTAAAAGTCTAAAATACGAAGTTGTTAAATCGAATGAACATAAAGATATCGCTTTGTCATATCCTGTTATTATTAAACCGGCGCGTCTTGGAAGTTCTATAGGTGTGAGCATAGTTAAAGATGAAAGCGAACTCGATTATGCGCTTGATACCGCTTTTGAATTTGATACGACCGTCATAGTAGAACCTTTTATGCAGGGTGTCAAAGAATATAATCTCGCCGGATTTATGGCCAATGGCAAGATGTATTTTTCCATTGTCGAAGAGCCGCAAAAAGAGGAATTTTTGAATTTTGAGAAAAAATATATGGATTTTTCAAGAAGTGAAAAAGTTTCAAAAGCAGATTTGACTGACAAACTTGTTTCAAAACTCAAAGCAAATTTTGAAAAAGCTTATAAAGGGATGTTTGAGGGAGCACTGATTCGATGTGACTTTTTTGTTATAGAGGGTGAAGTGTACTTAAATGAGATAAATCCTATCCCCGGTTCCATGGCAAATTACCTCTTTGAAGACTTTGAGGCTTCCATAGAATTATTAGCCAATTCACTTCCACATGCCAAAAGGGCAAAAGTGTCTTACGATTATATTCATTTAATTTCAAAAGCAAAAGGTAAATAATGGCGATAAAGTCTATCCAATACAATCAGCATACTTTAGAGATAAGTTATGAAATATTAAATCCACATGCCAAGGTGGATTTAATAATATTGCATGGTTGGGGCAGTAATAAAAGCTTGATGAAAAATGCTTTTTCACCTTATATGGATAATTTTCGTCATATATATATAGATTTGCCGGGTTTTGGAAATAGCACATGTAATCTAACCCTTAAAACGAAAGATTATGCAAGAATAGTTGAGCTTCTTATGGTGCATTTAAACGCATCCAAAGATATCATCCTTGGACATTCCTTTGGCGGTAAAGTCGCACTGATTCTTGAACCAAAAGTATTGGTTTTAGTGGCAAGCGCAGGAATTTATGTACAAAAATCTTTAAAAGTTTTAATGAAAATAGCCCTTTTTAAAATGTTTAAAATTTTTGGACTTGCCAAACTGAGAAAACTTTTTATTGCAGAGGATGCAAAAACTTTGAGCGAACCTATGTATCAAACTTTTAAAAATGTCGTAAATGAAGATTTTTCCAAACAGTTTTCGGATTATGAGGGAAAAGCACTTCTTTGCTGGGGAAAAGAAGATACAGCCACTCCGCTGAGTTCGGCAAAGAAAATAAAAGAGCTGATAGCGGATTGTGTTTTAGAAGTTTATGAGGGTGACCACTACTTTTTTATAAACAATGCTGAAGATATTTCTAAAAAGATTGAAGCAACATTTTTAAAGACTTTGGAGCATTAGTATGGAAAATTATGAAGTTTTGGCTGCTTTTGTTACCAATGTACTTTTTGTAACTGTTTTGGGTTGGTACCTGATAACGAATTTACAATGGTATGACTATAAACTCTCACGTGTGATTCTAAAACATCACAAGCCGCAATGGCATCTTTTATATTTTTTTATACCCTTCATTGCGTATTATACGACAGGACAATTTTTTATAATTTTTTTCTATTTTGCGATTGTTCCCTCCTTGATTGTCTGGCATAAAAAATTAGATAAAAAACTGGTTTTGACATGGAGGGTGAAAAGATTTTTAATTCTTTTGGTTTCTCTGGTTTTATTTCAGGATGTACTTTGCACCCTTAAGTCGGCATGTGGAACTTATGGTGTGTTTATGCCTTTGGCAATAGCCTATATAGGCAGTTTTTTTATAGAGAAATTTTTGTTTAATGCTTTTAAAAAATCGGCAAAAAAGAAACTTGACGAGATGAAAAAACTGCAAATTATTTGTATAACGGGAAGCTATGGAAAGACGAGCATCAAAAATTTTGTTGCACAGATTTTAAGTAAAAAATATAAAACCTATGCAACACCCAGAAGTGTCAATACAATCGGCGGAATTATTGCCGATGTCAATAATTCTCTGCCAAGTGATACAGAGATTTATATTTGTGAAGCAGGTGCGAGAGAGAGTGGAGATATTTATGAAATCACAACTTTTTTAGAACCCCAGACTGTAGTAGTCGCAAAAGTGGGCATGGCGCATATAGAGTACTTTAAAACTCTCAAAAATATCATCGCTGCAAAATTGGAAATCATGCAGTCGCCTAGACTCGAACGTGCATTTGTGCATACATCCGTTACGGATGAACCTCATAATAAAGTTACTTTTTTTGGAAATGAGTGCCACAAGGTAAGCGCTACTTTGGAAGGGATAGATTTTGAATTGCAAATGGGTGATGAAACCCTTTCTTTGCATACAAATATATTGGGTGAATTTCAGACTATGAATATAGCCGTGGCAGTTCGCATTGCTAAAAATTTCGCAATGCAAAATGATGAAATCATTCAAGCCGTAAAAGAGCTGACGCCGGTAGAACATAGACTTCAATTGATAAAAGCAGGCGGAAAAATAATTCTGGATGACGGTTACAATGGCAATATAGACGGAATGCTCGAGGGGGTAAGACTTTGTTCCCTTCATGAGGGCAGAAAAGTAATCGTCACGCCCGGTTTGGTTGAGAGCAGCGATGCATTAAACTTAAAGCTTATCGAAGCTATAAACTCTGTTTTTGACATTGTAATCGTAACGGGAGCCCTAAATGCGGAGCTTTTTGATAAAAATCTAAAAGTAAAAACGAAAATTATGTTAGCCGACAAATCATCTTTGGTAGAAGTTCTGGCAAATCAAACAAGGGCAGGAGACATCATACTCTTTGCAAATGATGCACCGAATTTTATATAAAGGAGTGACAGATGTTCTCTCAAAAAGATGTAATCAAAAACTAAAAGAGATAAATGTAAAATGCTAGATAAAACCATAAAATATTTAGGCTATTTTACAGCATGTATCGTCGCTGTCTTGGTTCTTTTGGTTGTGTATGATGCAACTGCAAGATATTTGTTTTCCGAAGGCTCAACTGCACTTCAAGAGTTGGAATGGCATCTTTTTGATTTGATTATTCTTTTTGGTATTGCCTATACTCTAAGAGAAGATGCGCATGTGAGAGTCGATATTTTTTACGCGCATTATTCTCCTAAAACAAAAGCATTCATCAATCTCATCTCTTCGCTCTTTTTCATCCTCCCTTTTTCCTTTTTAATCATTTATCTTGGAATTGATTTTGTAAGCATGAGTTTTGTACAAAATGAGACTTCATCTGACCCGGGAGGATTAGAATATCGCTACTTAGTAAAGGCGCTTCTTCCTTTATCGTTTGTCTTTTTATCACTTCAGGCCGTGAGAGATTTTAAAACAAATCTTGGCATGTGGAAATCCTTATGATTGCAATGTTTATGTTCATTGTGGTTTTAGCGCTACTTCTAGTCGGAATTCCTGTGGCCTTTGTTTTTGGAGCCGTTTCCATCGCTTTTGCTTTTCTTATTCCTGAACTCGGTTTTGAGGTTTTTTCCGTTTTGCCTTTTAGAATTTATGGAATTATGTCCAATACAACGCTTATGGCAGTTCCTCTTTTCATTGCAATGGGTCTGGTCTTGGAAAAATCACAAATGGCACACAGACTTTTAATGTCAATGAGTGCTTTGTTTCGCGGTGTCCGAGGCGGGTTGGCTCTTAGCGTTGTTTTGGTCGGTGCAATTTTGGCCGCTTCGACGGGCATAGTCTCCGCTTCTGTCGTGATGATGAGCGTTATCGCCTTGCCCCTGATGTTACAAGCAGGCTACGACAAGGGGCTGGCTTCGGGAACTGTTGCGGCAAGCGGAACTTTAGGTCAGATTATTCCTCCTTCCATCATACTCATCATTCTCGGAGATGTGATGAGCGTGAGTGTCGGCGAACTTTTTATGGGTGCAGTTTTGCCAGGACTTCTTCTCGTAGCTCTGTATATGGCCTATATTTTAATCCGCTCCTATTTCTCTCCTCAAATGGCACCCATTTCAAAAGATATACAGGAGGTGAGTTTCAAAGAGATTATTGTCTCCATTATTCCTCCTATGCTTTTAATGATGTCCGTTTTAGGAAGTATCTTTCTTGGGATTGCGTCGCCGACAGAATCGGCCGCCTTTGGCGTCATCGGGGCTCTTTTACTTGCGTTGTTAAATAATTCGCTCAACTTTGAAATGATACGCTACTCTTCTCTTGAGACTGTAAAACTAAGCGGTATGATTTTTATGATTCTTATCGGCGCAACAGCTTTTTCCCTCGTTTTTAATGAGCTTGGAGGAAGCGACTTGATACTGGAATTTTTCAGTGAAGATATAGGAGATGTCTGGGTTTTTATAGCCGTAGCAATGCTCGGTATCTTTATATTGGGTTTTTTTATAGACTTTATAGAAATCTCTTTTATCATTGTTCCTATTTTAGTACCGATTATGCATACATTTGGGATAGACCCTGTATGGTTTGCGGTACTCATTGCCCTGAACTTGCAAGCCTCTTTTTTAACACCTCCTTTTGGGCTTTCTCTTTTTTTCTTAAAGGGAGCCGCAGGGGAGAGTATAAAAACAATAGAAATATATAAAGGCGTTATTCCTTTTATATTTTTACAGCTTTTAGGACTTGGTTTGGTTATACTTTTTCCAGACTTGGTTTTTGCATTTTTATAAAGGAAAAATGATGGAAGATATTTTATATGCACCGTGGCGAAACGAGTATATTACAAATAAAAAAATACAGGGTTGTGTTTTTTGTCACATCAGCCTCAACGCGCAAGAAGATGAAAACTTGCATGTGCTTTACAGAGATGAGCATTGTTTTATCGTTATGAACCGCTACCCGTACACTCCTGGGCATTTTATGATTATTCCGCATCTTCACACCGATAAGCTTGAAGATTTACAGAGTGAAGTTTGGCTACACATGAGTGCCCTAGCGCAAAAGGGTGTTCGCCTTTTAAAAGAGGGTTTAAATGCGCAAGGCGTGAATATCGGGATGAATTTGGGCAAAGCCGGCGGAGCAGGGATAGCAGAACACATTCACATGCACTTGGTTCCCCGATGGGAAAGAGATACAAATTTTATAACCTCGATAGCGCAGACAAGAGTTTATTCTGCGGATTTTGAAAAAGTTTATAAGAAAATCAAGAATTTAATTTCCCGGTATATAGAGGCTTAACTAGTATGAAAAACATATTAGGATAAAATCACATAAAAAAATAATAAGGTATAAATCATGCAAAGAAGAGATTTTTTAAAAGCATCACTTGCAGCATCGGCCGTTGCGCTTGGTAGTTCGGCTTCTGCAGGTGTAACCGGACAGCCTGTAGATTCTCGTAAAGTTTCAAAGATAGCATTTCCGGAAAAAAGACCACTTATTACGTATTCTGACAGACCGCCTTTGCTTGAGACACCAAGAGACAGTTTTACAAAAGCTATAACATCAAACGATGAGTTTTTTGTTCGATGGCACATGCCGGAGATACCGACGCATATAGACCCCGATACGTATAAAATAAATATCAACGGCTTGGTAAACAAAGAGCTGCATATTTCACTCAATGAACTTAAAACTGCCTTTGAGCAAGTGGAAGTCACTTCAGTCCTTCAGTGCGGCGGAAACAGCCGTTCTGCTTTTAATCCGGTTGCAGGCGGTATTCAGTGGGGCAGCGGCGCGATGGGTTGTGCTAAATGGAAAGGTGTAAGACTCAGCGATATTTTAAACCGCGCAGGACTTAAAAAAGATGCGGTGTGGATTGGATTTAACGGACTTGATAATGCCGCGTACTATGAAACTCCAACTTTTATTCGTGAGATGAGAATTGATGAACTTGATGACCATGTTATCGTAGCCTATGAGATGAACGGTGAGGATTTGCCATACTTAAACGGTTATCCTGTTCGTCTTGTAATTCCTGGCCATTACTCTGATAGCTGGGTAAAAATGCTTAGTAATATTACTGTTACAAATGAGTACAAATCACTTTTCTTTATGGACGTTGCGTATCGTATTCCTGATAATGATTGTGAATGTGAAACTCCGGAAAACAAGTTTAAGACAACAAAGCCCATTACAACGATGAATGTCAAGTCTGTTATAGGGTACCCAACAAACAATACGGTTGTGTATCATAACTCTCATGTCGTTGTCCGCGGTGTTGCTTTTGATGATGGCCACGGTATTAAAGATGTCGTCATTTCTACGGACGGCGGAAAAACGTGGAAGGAAGCGATTCTCGATAAAGATGCCGGCCGCTATGCGTTTAGAGCGTTTAGATTTGCTTTTAAGCCTACGGCTTATGGAAAAGTGAGCATCATGGCAAAGGCAATAAATCGCCTTGGTGCCGAGCAGCCGCTTGCGCAAGATATCAAGTGGAATCATGGCGGATATAAATACAACGGTATAGATGTTGTAACTATAGAAGTGGTATAAAGGGTTAAATGATGAAAAAAATAATAATACTAACCATATTAAGTATATCTGCTCTTTTTGCTCAGGTTAATGAAGCGGTGGAAGTTCCATATATCTCTTATGAGATTAAAATGGGTAAAGGTTTTGATGCTGTGAATGCAAACTGTTTAATGTGCCACTCTTTTGGATATATTATAAACCAAGGTCCTCAATCGAAAGATTTTTGGCACAAAAAAGTTGTAAAAATGATAGTGCACTTTAAAGCACCTATCTCAAAAGAAGATGTAGAAATAACAACCAACTATCTTTTTGAACATTACGGTAACGGTGCGTTAAAATAGTTTTAGATAAGGAAATTGAATGTTAAGTGTATTATTAGAGTTCTCTATGTTTCCAACTTCAGACGAGTGCAGAGAGGGCGCTTCTGTATCCAAGCAAGTAAGTAAAATTGTTGATGCGATTGACAGGTCGGGAGTTGCATACCAATTAACGCCCATGGGAACTGTCATAGAAGCTTCTAGCATGCGCGAAGCACTGGATATAGTGGCATTAGCCTATGAACAGTTGGAAGATTGTGAGAGAGTTTATTCTTCACTTAAATTTGACATTAGAAAAAATTGTAAAAATAGGCTGAAAACGAAGATAGAATCTGTGGAGAAAGTTCTAAAAAGGGGAGTAAATCACTAAAATATAAAGCGTTTTACTTTTTTTCCTCTTTTTTTCTGGTAAGTACAAAAAAGAACACTGCAAAAATTACTAAAAGAACTAAAGTGCTTATGCTGTTTGTTAATAAATCATTTTCCATTTTGTTGCCTTGTGTAAAGAAGTTTTAAAGTATATTGAAAGTTGAAGTGGATGGGGTGGAGGGATTCGAACCCCCGAATATCGGTACCAAAAACCGAGGCCTTACCGCTTGGCGACACCCCAAAATATTTTTTAAAAGACAGATGATTTATGAGATATTATCCTTTAAAAACGGACGGAATTTTAAAATAAAAAGCCTTAGAAGTTACTTAACACGGCTCGGAATTATTTCTTAATACAGTGAGTTTTTACGTAAAGGAGTGTTTCTTCTGTTTTTGACATGTGGAAATATTAAACATTTTGCTTTGTATAAAAACGAAGAAATAATTGAGATATTGCTACTTTTTGTTACTTTTTAAAATGTATATTTGAATTGGCGTAAAGAGCTATGACGAAATAAAATGCCGAGTTATTGCCGATTGCTTTTTTTGAAGAGAATTTAAAAGAGGTTGAAAAGTCTGCGTTTATGGGGTTTTTGGTTGCGGAAATAGGATTTGAACCTATGACCTTCGGGTTATGAGCCCGACGAGCTACCGAACTGCTCTATTCCGCGACGTTTAAAATTGTGGATGGGGTGGAGGGATTCGAACCCCCGAATATCGGTACCAAAAACCGAGGCCTTACCGCTTGGCGACACCCCAAAATTTGAAAAAAGAATTGGTTGCGGAAATAGGATTTGAACCTATGACCTTCGGGTTATGAGCCCGACGAGCTACCGAACTGCTCTATTCCGCGATACTTGAACAAACAAAACAAAGCGTGTCACTTGTTTGTTGGAGCGAAATTATAGGTAAATAACTCTTCTTTGTCAAGCATTTGCAAGTTAAATTTATAAAAAGTGTTTGAAGTGTTTTTAATTAAGATTTATATATAATTAAAACCAATTTATTACAAAGAGAAAATATGACACCGATTCAGAGAGTATTAGAAGCGATTGAAGAGATTAAAAAAGGAAAAATGGTCATCATGATAGATGATGAAGATAGAGAAAACGAAGGCGACTTGGTTTATGCCTCCACATTTTCAACTCCTCAACACGTAAATTTTATGGCTACACATGCAAGGGGTTTGATTTGTGTAGCTATAAGTAAAAAAATTGCTACGAGATTGGATTTAAATCCTATGGTTAGCTCAAACACATCTATGCATGAAACAGCTTTTACGGTTTCAGTAGATGCAACAGCTGCTACGACTGGTATCTCGGCAATAGAGAGAGATATGACTATCAAAATTTTGGCAAATCCTATCAGCCACGCAAATGAGCTTGCAAAACCTGGACATATATTTCCTTTGATTGCCAAAGATGGCGGCACTCTTGTAAGAACAGGGCACACAGAGGGTTCTGTTGACCTTTGTACTTTAGCCGGTTTGAGTGCTTCTGCTGTTATCTGTGAGATAATTAAAGAAGACGGAGAGATGGCAAGACGCGATGACTTGGATATTTTTGGTGAAACTCATAACATCAAAACTGTATTTATTTCTGATTTGGTTGAGTATCGTTTGGCTAATGAAAGATTGGTGAATGAGACAGAAGTGCAAGAGATAGAGTTTTTTGGTGTTAAAGTTAAAAAACACACCTTTAGAGACCATGATAAGATAGAGCATACGGCAATAGTTTTTTATAAAGCGGGCACAATCGCAAACGTAAGAGTGCATAATGTTATTTCAGATATGGAACTTCTTTTAAATCAAAAAAAATATAATAATTTAGTGGACTCCATAGAATATTTAAAACAAAACAGCGGTGTTTTGATTTTTATAAACAAACCAAATCATCATGACAATGCTGCTATGAAAGAGTTTGGAATTGGTGCGCAGATACTCAAATCTTTTGGTGTATCTAAAATGAATCTTCTCTCTTCGTTGAAGCAAACAGACTTTGTAGGTTTAAGCGGATTTGGACTAGAAGTAAACGAAGTGATAGATATTTAATGTACAAAAGATAAATTTGTGATGAGAGTTTTCGTTTTCGTTTTACTCTTATGCCTCTCTTTGTCTGCCCAAATGACAAGTAGAACAAAAGTGGGGATGGGCACTTTTATCAGCATATCTCTTGATGAAAAAGATATTCACTCCATAGAAGAGGGTTTTGGGATTTTCAATGATGTTGAACTTTCCCTCTCCTCTTATAATCCAAATGCACAGATTTATCAACTCAATAAAAATAAAACAACCAAGATAAACCGCTATACATACGAAGCTTTGCAGTTGTGTGAAAAATATTACAAGCAAAGTGATGGTTATTTTGATATCACTATAGGTTCCATTACAAAAGATTTATACAGATTCGGAGAAGATGAAAAAGTTCCACATGCCAAAGAGCTGCAAGATGCATATCTGAATTTTAAAGCTATCCATTTTAATAAAAAAGAGGCATCGATAGGAAAAAATATAAGCTTAGATTTTGGCGGGATGGGTAAGGGCTTTGGAGTGGATAAAGTAAGTGCTTATTTAAAACATAAAGAAGTCAAACAAGCCATTATCTCCGCAAGCGGGGATATACGTTGTTTGGGTCGATGTAAAATAGATGTGCAAAATCCTTTGGGTGAAGGCATACTCCTCTCTTTTGAAACCTTGGGAAAAGAGATGGGCATAAGCACAAGCGGAAACTACAACAGATATGTAAAATCCACAAAACACAATCACCTTATAAATCCAAAATCTAAAATTTCTCAGGACAAGTTTCTCTCAATAACGCTTATTTCTTCTTTGCCTAGCAGTGACTTAGATGCTTATGCAACAGCTGCTAGTGTTATGCCTTCACAAAAAGCCTATGCCTTTTTAGAGAGTATGGACTTGGGATATATTGTTATGCAAAGCGATGGAGCGTTGAAATTAAGTGCCAATATCTCTTTTTATACAAAAAATTTAATCATGAATAATACTCTTAAAGAGTAACCAAGAGATGTAAATGATTAAACTCTCAAACAAAACAAAAGAGCCAATTTTTAAATAAGCAAAGAAACCTGCACCCAAAATGATGAAAAATGGAGCTGCAATCTCCAGCAGGGCACTTGTAAATGTCAAATAAACGATAATCTTTATTTCTGCTTTATTCCTTGAACTTGTAAAGAGGAGAAAATGCAAAATCACCATGGAAAAAAGTCCAAAAGCAAAGATATGAGGTAATACTATCTTTAAAACTCCATCCATACTTTTAGCAGCCGTGTATTTGTCTTGATTGCCTAAATAGTAATCTAAAACGCTGTTGACGTTCAAACCAATCTTATGCTCAAAGAGCATCAGCCCGCTGCTAAGCAGCAAGAGAGAAAACAAAAGAAAATACAAAATGGAGTGTTTATATGCTTTTTTCATAGTATAAATTCCAAAATGAATAAAGAGCCATATAAAGGGCAAAAAGATGCCATGTAAAAAAACAAACGACATACAGCTCTATAAAACTATCTGAGAGAAAAAAAGAGAGGGGCAGCGATATGAGTGAGAGTATCGCTGAAATCATGACTAGATTTATAACAATAATTTGGGAAGTATCGGGCGGAGTCAGCCTGATAAAAACAGCATTCAAAGTTAGTAGAATCATCATCATAAAAAATATTTCCACATGCCAGAATTCTAAGAAAGATGATTGACTTAGCGGGTCTAAAAACTGCTCTTCATCTCCAAAGAGCGTAAGTTTCAGGGCATGTGGAAAGATTCCAAAATTGGAGTATTTCACAAAGATGTCAGAAAGAAGAAACAAGAATATAAAGAGCAATAAACCGGCTAAAATCGGTTTCATTGTTGCGTCTTGCCTTAAATCTTTAATAAGTGTAAATCTCATTCTGTATCCTTTAGTATCTCATTATAAAAAGCAAAGGCTACTCTTGAGCCGTCTGTTATGCTTCTTGCACTGAGTGTGGCTCCCGTAATCGTAGAAATGTCTTTTGAGAGTTTTAACATCTGATGTGTCGATATATTTATAAACTGTTTGTTCCAATTATCGGAGGGCAAGTATTCCGGAGGTTCATTAAAAGCGATAATTTCTATACCTTTTAGGAGAGACTCGGCAGATATAAAATAAAGTACTACGGCATTTTTAGAACGAACTTTTTTATTTATCAAAATTCCGAAGCCCAAAGTTTTTTGATTTTTTTGAGCCTTAAAAACTCTAAAAATTTTTGTATCTAATTGAACTTGAGCCTCTTTTTCTATCGTGCTTGCCTGCTTTGCAGAGAGTAAAATATTTTTTTTACTTATTTCACTTTCTGCTCCGTAGGTATATTTCATGGCATCCACGGGGGATGTCATCACCTTTGCACTCAAAGAGAGCGCAAAAAGTAAAATACTGAGTGTTAGAATCTTTTTCATAATTTCTCTTTTAAAATATAAAACCCATCGATACGCTTGTCGTGTCACTTTCGCTCAAGCCTTTAGCATACAGAGTGTAATCTAATTTTAATACAACTTGCTCATGCGGAAAATAGTTTATGCCAAGAGTTGTCGTGTCGATTGAATCTCCCGATGTTGTATCTGCTTTTTTATCCTCCGGATTTACACTCTCAAACTGCACAAAAATCGGTAAAGAGTTTTTTGACGATGTGCGCGAGAGTAAATCGTAGCTCAGGTTCACATAGCCGCCTTTGGCACTCTCAACCGCATTTGTCGCTATATCTGATGCATTTGAACGGTTTGCGAAGGCATAGGTGCCATAAACTCTTATGCCGCTGTTTTTATAATCAAGATGTACATCGTTAATATTTGTAGTAGAGTCCGTTCCATTGACAGACGGGGCATAATACGAGGATGCACCAATGAAAAGACCGTTAATACCCGTATAGTCAAGACGTGCTACAAACCCAAGTGCCGCATCTGTTTGTTTGAATGAGCCTCCGCGAGCGTCTCGAAGCCATTTTTCACCATTGACTCCTGTTTGCAGAGCACTTAAAGCCGCAAATTTATAGGAAAGATTATCAACTATATTTCCATATACCATTAAACCGCTTTCATGCCAAGTGGAGGGAAGAATCAGTTTTGAAGTGTTTGGTCTTTGAACGGTTGTAAAAAGCGTAGGTTCATGCCTTTCATTGATTAGACCCATCGGAACCAAAAAGTTACCGACTCTAATGTTGGCATGTGGATTGAGCAGAAAGTCAAGATACATAAACTCTACAATAACTTCTCCGCCCTCAGACGTTCCTCCATTGTTTGCAACGCCGCCGTGTTCAAATTCCAGTTCAACATTTAAGATAATATTGTCGGTAAATTTATACCCTATATAGGGAACAAATCTATAAACATCTAAAGTTGATTTGGCACTTCCCGTGTTTTTAACTTCATTTGCAAAATACATCTCACCATAACCGCCGATAGAAAGAGGCGATTTTGAATAGTAAACTTTTGAAGCTGCACTTCCTAAACCGCTGTGAGATTTTGAAACATCCACGGTTGTATAATTAAAGCCTGTTTTTAGGTCGCTTGTTTCATCAATCAGAGTTTGTGTGATGTCACGAAGTTCTTGTATCTCTTTTTTTAAATCCTGAATCTCTAAAGAATCATTTGCATACATTGCACTTGAAATTGCCAAAGCGGTAAATAAACCTAACGATATTTTTTTTGTTTTCATAACGCATCCTTTTATTATGATATCTGTTATCAGAATCATTTAATATTTGCAGAATTGTATATTAATATTTTTAGAATGTCAATAGTTTTAGTAATCATTATCAATTTGTAAGTATGAATTGCTTTGCTCAATTAAATCTTAAAAATTGGCTATAATTAAACAAAAATACATAGAAGAGTTTATGAGAGAAATTTATAGAAAATTAGAAGATGGTGTTTTGGTGCGAATTGAAGTCGATTTGGATGCTTCGGCATTAAAAAAAACAAGTCCTTGGTTGTTTAGCGTTTTTATAAAATATGATGCTTTTAATGAAGAAATGAATGACTATGAAGAGTTTTTAGAAACGAAAGAGTCACTCATTATTGCACTCGAACATGGCAAAAAAGCGAAATATGCCGGAATGAGAGTTGTGGATGGCTGGAGTGAATTGTATTTTTATGCTCCGTCTTCTAAAGAGCTTGATTTGATAGTGTCCAAAATGTTAGGACAAACGAGTTACAAACATGAAAGCAATGTTGTAAAAGATACGAAGTGGAATTTTTATGAAGTGCAGCTTCTGCCGAGTGAGTTGGAGTTTCATCACATACAAAGCGAGAAAATCATTTCTCTTTTGGAAGAAGAAGAGGATGAGATAAATTCTCCACGGGAAGTTGAACATTATGCCGTGTTTGACACAGCGACGCAAAGAGACAGATTTGTAGACAATGCACAAAAGATTGGATTTGAGTTTAAAGATGAAATCTCCACTGAAGAATATGACCATGGTGTTGTTGTTGTAAAAGTCCACATGCCGACGCAAGAAGAGGTTAAAAAAGTTGTTGAAGAACTTTTTGCAGAAATCAAAAAAGAGAGAGGCTTTTATGAGGGCTGGAGTACAATTTTAATAGAAAAAGAAGAAAATATCTAATATGAATAAAATGTTTGCAATTGTCGGGGTTATAAACTATCTTTTAGTTGTTTTTTTAAATGCTTTCACAGACTTGGGGCATAAAATTATCATTCAAAACACTATTTTTAAAGTTTATGAGGGTGATGTACAAATCATTCTAACTGCTATTGTGAATGCGCTTATTTTACTTCCTTTTATTTTGATGTTCTCACCTTCGGGCTTTTTAGCCGACAAATTTCCTAAAAATAAAATTATGGAGTATTCATCAGTTTTTGCAGTGCTGATTACACTTTGTATTACATATTCTTATTATAACGGAATGTTTTATTGGGCATTTGGACTTACTTTTTTGTTAGCACTTCAGAGTGCTATATACGGACCTGCAAAGTACGGATACATAAAAGAACTTGTCGGCATGAAGTATATAACCGCAGGTAACGGTGCGGTTCAAGCAACAACGACGGTTGCAATTTTAAGCGGAATCATTTTCTACACAGTCTTGTTTGAAGGGATGTTTAACGATACACTTGCTACGAAAGAGGATATTTTAGTTGCAATTGCACCTCTTGGCTGGCTTTTGGTTATAGGTTCTGTAATAGAATGGTATTTAGCATCCAGATTGCCGAATAAAATGATTGAAGCCAGTAAACGTCAATTTAAAGCAAAAAGGTATCTTCAAGGTGCTTATTTACGAAAAAATCTCAAAATTATTTTTAGAAAAAAAGAGATATTTGAATCTATTTTGGCACTGAGTCTTTTTTGGTCTGTTTCTCAGGTTGTTTTAGCCATTTTTGGCGAATATGCGAAGAGTGAACTTGGAGTTACCAACACAATTTTTGTTCAGGGCGTTATGGCATTGGCGGGAGTCGGTATAGTCGTAGGTTCTCTTTTAGTTTCAAATTTTTCAAAATACTACATCAATACAGGACTCGTAACTATCGGTTCCATCGGCGTGAGTATTATTGTTTTTCTGGTTCCGTTTTGCACATCTATGAGTCTCATTGCACTTATGTTTATGCTTTTTGGTGTATTTGCCGCATTTTTGATGGTTCCTCTTAATGCTTACATTCAGTTTCTCTCACCAAGAGTGCATTTGGGAACAGTGCTAGCAGGAAGTAATTTTATTCAAAATATTTTTATGTTTGTTTTTTTAATTTTGACAACCGTTTTTGCCTTTTTTGGAATGGATGCCGAGGTGCTTTTTTATCTTATGGGTTTTGTCGGAATTTATATGAGTTATATGATTTATAAGAGACATGTCGTTATGACATTTTGGGCTTTGATTGAACTTATTTTTAGAAGCCGCCACCGATACAACTATATTGGTTTGGAAAATATTCCACATGCCGAGGCTGTTTTATTTTTAGGCAATCATGTAAGCTGGATAGACTGGATTCTTTTACAATTTCCAATTCAAAAACGAATTCATTTTTTAATGGATAAAGATATTTATCATTGGAAATTTTTTCATTCGATTTTTAAACGAGGAGAAGTGATTCCGGTTTCTCCAAAAGCTTCAAAAGATGCGTTTAAAGAAGCCTATAAAAGGTTGGAAGCAGGTAATTTGGTTGCACTGTATCCCGAGGGTGAGATAAGCAAAAACGGTGAAGTTGGAAAGTTTTACAGAGGCTATGAGCTCATTCCCCAAAATTATGACGGGGTGATTGTGCCATATTTTATAGATGGAGTTTTTGGAAGTATTTTTTCAAAACATAAACCAAAAAGCAAAAAAAGATTTTTTGAAAAAAGGGAGATTAATATTTATTTTTCATCTCCCGTTTCTAAAGAAATAAAAGCAGATGAACTTCGAGATATAGTCACAAGCTTAAAGGATAAATATGAAACTCAATAAACCAAAATATTCACTTTTTAAAAATGGCCGTTATGCCTTAGAAGGCTTTATAGATATCATTCAAAATGAGAGTTCGTTTAAATTGCAACTGCTTTTATTTTTTGTTATGAGTATTGTTGCATGGATATTGCCTGTAAGTTTTGGATACGCGAGTATCTTGTTTTTATCTTTGTTTATCCCTATCATGGCAGAGGTTGCGAACAGTTCTATTGAGAGAGTCGTGGACTTGGTCACCACCGATTATCATCTGCTTGCAAAACGGGCAAAAGATGCCGGAGCTACTTTGGTTTTACTGAGTTTGATACTCACGGGACTTATTTGGATAGCCGTTGTTTTGGTAGCATTTGAATTAGTTTAGGAAAAAATGAAAGTTTTTTTAATCTTAATTTTTTTAGTCGGTTCCGTTTTATTCGCCGATAGACCTAAAATAGGACTTGTTCTTAGTGGAGGCGGTGCTCGTGGCGGTGCCCATGTCGGTATACTTAAGGTCTTGGAAGAAAAAAATATTCCTATCGATATGATAGTCGGTACAAGCATGGGTTCCTTTGTAGGGGGACTGTATGCTTCAGGAAAAACGCCTCAAGAGATTGAGTCTATGCTTGTGTCGTCTGATTGGAAAGATTATATTCGTACGGATTTTAACCGAAGAGATATACCGATTCGTAAAAAAGAGCTAGAGTACTATTATCAAGGTAAACTCGGGTTGGGAATTGATGTTGAAAATAACATTGCTTTACCGACGGGAGTGCTTAAAAGACAGCCTTTATTATTTAAGTTTTTGCGTGAAACCCAGCATGCGCAAAGTATAAAAGATTTTGATAAATTTCCGATTCCCTTTAGAGCGGTAGCTACAAATATAAAAAACGGTGAAGCCGTTGTTTTAAAATCAGGTTCACTTGCAAGAGCTATTTATGCTTCGAGTTCTATTCCTGGGGGATTACAGCCTATCAATATTAACGGCATAGACTTGGTAGATGGCGGTGTGAGTGAAAATATGCCTATTGATTTGGCAAAAGAGATGGGTGCCGACATCGTCATAGCGGTGGATGTAAGCGAGGATTTTAATAAAGAATTAAAAGTAGATTCGTATTTTGTAATTATGGGTCAGCTCGTAGATATTTTAATGCGAAAAAATGTAAACAAATCAATTTTAAAATTAACAGGCGAAGATATTTTATTAACACCGGATTTAAGCGGTTTTTCAGGCTTGGATGCGGATAAATATGCTTCTATTATTCAAACGGGAGTAGATGTCACAAGAGCTCAATATGAAAATAAATTAAAAAAATTATCTCTAAGCAATGAAGAATATGCCCAATATAAAAAAAAGCATAGGGCAAAACAAGAATTTAAAGCGCCTATTATAGATGAAATACGAATAAATAATCCGACCTATTTGGGGGACCGGGCAATTTTAGATAAATTGCATGTCGGTTTAGGAACCAAACTCGATGAAGAAGTATTAAGAGCCGATTTGCTCCATATATACAACATGATGATATTTGACAGTGTCGATTACAGTGTGAAAAATGTCAATGGGCGTAATATCTTAGTTATTACAACAACACCAAGCTGGGATACTCACGGTGAAATTCGTTTTGCTTTAGGGCTTGAAGATGACTTTCGCGGGCACTCAAGCTATTCTTTGAAGTTCGGTTATACAATGTTTGGCTTAAACGAGTATGGCGGCGAATGGAAAAATGATTTTGAAATCGGAAAAAGAAAAAGAGCCTATACGGAAATTTTCCAACCTTCAGATTGTACAAATCAGTACTACTTTAAACCCTCTTTGGTGTATGGAAACTGGATAAATCTCATGCCTGCGAGCCAGCTTAGTTTTGGTAACAATGGTACGGTAGAATTGGACGTGGAAAGATACGGAGGAACTTTCGCTGTGGGTACGCATATCACAACGGATTATGATTTTGAAGTAGGGTATTCGCTGTACCATGATAATTTAGAGGTAGCTCTTTTAGACAGAAAAGAAAATTTTAGAGCAAGACCGCTCTATGCTTCAATAAAGTCTGATGATTTGGATAATCTCAATTTTCCAAACGAGGGAATCCGCTCGAAAATTCTTTGGACAAAAGAAACACAGGAGCTTGGAAGCGACTATGATTATGAACAGATATATTTGGATATAGAAAAACCGTTTGTGTTCGGATATCATAATATAACTGCCTTTTTGAAGTACGGAAATACATATCGAAACAACATAGCAGCCTTAGCAGGAAGTTTTACTCTTGGCGGACTTTTTAACATGTCCGGTTATGCTCCCTATTCTTTAATAGGGGAAAATATGTTTTTAGGGCTTCTAAAATACCGTTATGAAATTAAAAACGGAGGTTTCTTCGGTGCGTTAAATACTCCTCTGTATGCGGGGTTTAGCGCAGAAGTTGGGAATACTTGGACAAAAGATGATAATTTTAATTATGATATAATGAAAAAATCAGGAACAATTTATGTAGCGGCTGATACAGTTCTGGGGCCATTTTATTTGGCTTATGGATTTTCAGAAGCGGGCGAACATACGGGTTATTTATATTTAGGAGAAAAGTTTTAATGAAAACAACATTGATTATTGGTGCGGGCGGAGTAAGTAGAGTAGTTGTGCATAAGTGTGTACAAAATGCGGATGTATTTGGAAAGATTGTACTAGCGAGCAGAAGTATAGGAAGATGTGAAAGTATTAAGAGTGAACTTCCATATGCCGAGATAGAAATAACTACTGTCGATGCCGATAATACGGATGCGTTGATAAAGCTTATCAACTCGTGCAAGCCGGACATAGTTATCAATGTTGCACTTCCTTACCAGGATTTGACAATAATGGACGCATGTATCGCAACAAAAACACCTTATCTGGACACTGCAAACTATGAGCATCCGGATGAAGCAAAATTTGAGTATAAACTTCAGTGGGAAAGAAACGATAAATTTAAAGAAGCCGGAATAATGGGACTTTTGGGCTCAGGTTTTGACCCGGGCGCTACAAATATATTTTGTGCCTATGCTCAAAAACATTACTTTGACGAGATTCACACAATCGATATTTTAGACTGTAACGCAGGTGACCACGGTTACGCATTTGCAACCAACTTCAACCCTGAGATTAACCTGAGAGAAGTTTCTTCAAAGGGGCGTTACTGGGAAAATGGAAAGTGGATTGAGACTGAGCCTATGGAAATTAAAATGGTGTGGGATTATCCTGAAGTGGGACCAAAAGATTCTTATTTACTTTACCATGAAGAGATGGAATCTCTTGTTCTCAATATAAAAGGTCTTAAGCGTATTCGATTTTTTATGACGTTCGGTCAAAGCTATTTAACGCACATGAAGTGCTTGGAAAATGTTGGAATGTTGGGAATTGAGCCTATTGAACATAAGGGTATGAAAATTGTTCCTATGGAATTTTTGAAAACACTTCTTCCTGACCCCGCTTCACTTGGTCCTAGAACGAAAGGCAAAACAAATATCGGTATTGTTGCCGAGGGTATAAAAGACGGCAAAAAGAAAAAAATCTATATTTATCAAGTAAAAGACCATGAAGAGTGTTATAAAGAAACAAACTCGCAAGGTGTTTCCTACACAACAGGGGTTCCTGCTATGATTGGCGCAAAACTGATGTTAAAAGGGATTTGGAGCGGGCAAGGCGTGTTCAATATGGAACAAATGGATCCTGATCCGTTTATGGATGAAATGATGACACAAGGGCTTCCTTGGCAAATAAAAGAGCTCTAAAAATATGCAAGATTTCAGCGAAGTAAATACACCGTGTTATATATGTGAAGAGGAATTTCTGGAAAACAACCTCAAACTGCTTGAATATGTGCAAAAACAAAGTGGAGCTAAAGTTATTTTGGCTCTCAAAGGTTTTGCAATGTGGAGTACTTTTCCCCTCGTCTCCCAATACCTCAAAGGGTGTACATCAAGCGGACTTCACGAAGCACTTTTGGCGAGAGAAGAGTTTTGCAAGTTTAATCCACATGCCGAAGTTCACACCTATTCTCCGGCATTTAAAGATGAAGATATTGATGAAATAGCTAAAATTTCAGATCATATTGTTTTTAATTCCCCAAACCAGCTGTTTAAATTTAAAGAGAGGGTCAAAGAGATAAATCCACATGCCGAACTTTCTTTAAGAATAAATCCGGAAGTCTCTTCCTCCCCAAAAGATATCTATAATCCATGCGGAATTTATAGTCGCTTAGGTACAACGCTTGAAAATTTTGATGAAAAAGTTTTGGAATATGTAGACGGATTGAATTTTCATGCGCTTTGCGAGCAGAATGTGGATGCTCTGGAAGAAGTTTTAATAGCCTTTGAAGAGAAATTTTCAAAATACTTTACAGGTTTGAAATATATAAACTTTGGAGGAGGACATCATATTACCAGAAAAGGTTATGATGTTGAAAAACTCATTCAAATTATAAAAGATTTTAGAGCGAAGTATAATGTAGATGTTTATTTAGAGCCGGGTGAAGCAGTAGGTTGGGAAACAGGTTTTTTAATTGCAAGCGTTCTTGATATCTTTAAAAATGGAATAAACGTAGCTATACTTGATACTTCTGCAGAAGCCCACATGCCGGATACTTTGGCTATGCCTTATCGTGCCGCAGTTAGAAATTCCGGTGAAGCCGGAGAGAAAAAATATACATATAGATTTGGCGGAAATACATGTCTTGCCGGTGATATTATGGGAGACTATTCTTTTGATGAACCCTTAAAGATTGGAGATAAAGTGATTTTTGAAGACCAAATACACTATACTTTTGTTAAAAATACAACATTCAACGGTATTAAATTGCCATCACTGGCCATTTATAGAAAAAATGGAACTTTAGATGTAGTGAAAGAATTTGGATATAAAGATTATAAAAATAAACTCTCCTGAGGAAATACAAAATGCTAGAAGATAAAAGCAGATGGAATAAAAAATATTTAGAAGAAAATCCGATGCCTGTCGAGGTTTCGAAAATAGTTGAAAAATATGTAAATCATGCAAATATCGGTCAAGCTCTTGACGTGGCATGTGGAACCGGAAGAAATACCCATTTTTTAGCAGATTTAGGTTTCTTGGTAGATGCGGTTGATATTTCTGATTATGCACTGAGTAAAGTAAAAAAAAGCTCAACGATTACTAAAATTGATTCAGATTTAGATAAGTACAATATTGCTCCGGGCAAGTATGACCTTATTGTCAACACCAACTATTTAAGTCGTCGTTTAATGTCACAAATAAAAGATGGACTCAAAAGCGGCGGAGTTTTAATTTTTGAAACTTTTATATTGGCACACGGTGATTTTCAGCATGAAACTATGAATTTAGACTATTTATTGAGAAAAAATGAGCTTTTACACTCTTTTATAGGCTTGGATGTTATTTACTACGAAGAAAAAATAGATACAAATTTAAAAGGAGAGAGAGTTAAAATAGCTTCAATCGTTGCCAAAAAATTGTAGTTTATTGTTTGGCATGTTGAATTTCCACATGCCAAGGTGAAAAAGCACTCAAATTTTATAAACCTTCAAGTAGAGTATACCAAAGTCGATTTACCTCTTTATCATCCAAAAATAAGCTGGATTTATTTTCAAACAACTCTTCAAGTGCGTGTTTGTTTATGCTTAGTGTGTGAGAGCATTCTTTATGTGTCGGCAAAAATGCTCGGATGATTGATATCTCATCCTCCATAATTTGTTTTGAACATAAAAAACAGTTAAATTCATTATGAAGTCTTCCTTCATGATGCAATAATTTAACATAAGATTCTATGGCAACTCTTTTTGGATTTTGTTTACTCCACTCTATTGAAGCATTATCGATAAGCTCAAAGTAAAATGCATCGAGTTCATGGGCATCTTTGAGATGTTTGAAAAAAAGAGCCAGAAAATCTTGCCAAAGTCTTAAGAGTTTATAATCATTTATCCATCTAAAGCCAATATGAATGACATCTTTTAATCTGGCGATGCCGGACTTGGAAGAGAATTCTTTTTCATAATCAATTTTAAAAGCAAGATTTATCACTCCATGCCTTGCACCATAAAATCTATAAAGAGTGTCTAAGCTATCACGTGATACTATTGTGACGATTAAATCTTCATCTTTGACTTTATTAAGGTTGATGATGTAGCCCTGCATTTTTTGTTCTTTCCTAGTTTCTTATATACACAAAATTAAAATTTATACTTAAAATATTTTCAGTATTATACTTTTTTAAACCTTTAAATAGTAAAATATACCACCTTGTCTTTAAATAGACTAAGTTTCTTTAAAAAGAGATTAAATTTATCAAAAATAACTATAAATTTATTACATTTGGGAGTCAAAATGGTTGAATATCATGATTTATTGAGATCGTTTAAGGACAATTGTGGCTTTGGCCTTATTGCCAATATTAAAAACAAAGCATCTCATCAAGTTTTAGAAAATGCAATAACTGCATTAGAGAGAATGATGCACCGCGGTGCGGTTGCCGCTGATGGCAAAACAGGTGACGGTAGCGGTTTGTTATTGTCTATGCCCACAGAGTTTCTCCGCAAAGAAGCACTTAACAACGGGGTTGAGTTACCTAAGCAATTTGCCGTAGCAACAGTATTTACAAAAGATATCACTCATTTAGATGTAGTTGAAAAATTTTGTAAAAAGAATGATTTAAAAGTGGTTCTTCGTCGTAATGTGCCTGTAAATACGAAAGCACTCGGAGAGCAGGCGCTTGCATCATTACCTTCTATTGTTCAGCTTTTTATTACTCCAAATTCTATTATGGCTACGAACAGATTTGATGCGCTTTTATATTTAAGCCGCAAAGAGAGTGAGCATAAGCTTGTTGAGGATAGAAATTTTTATATTGCTTCAATGTCATCAAAAGTTCTTTCCTATAAGGGACTTGTTATGCCTACGCATATCAAAGAATTTTATAAAGATCTTCAAGACGAAAATTTTAAAATATCTTTTTCACTCTTTCACCAAAGGTTTTCTACAAATACACTTCCTGAATGGAGACTTGCACAGCCGTTTCGTGCAGTAGCGCATAACGGTGAAATCAACTCTGTTGAGGGGAACCGTTTTAATGTTGAGATAAAATCAGAGTCGATTAAAAGTGAAGTTTTTACAGATAAAGAGATTAAAAGAATCCTTCCTATATTGCAATTAAAATCATCTGATAGCGCCAGCGCAGACAATTTCCTTGAATTCCTGCTTGTAAACGGAATGGACTTTTTTAAAGCCGTTCGCGGAGTTATTCCGGGGGCATGGCAAAATGCTCCTCACATGGATCCCGAGCTTCGTGCATTTTATGAGTACCATTCTACTGTTTTTGAAGCATGGGATGGTCCGGCAGCATTCTCTGTAACTGATGGCCGTTATATCGGTTGTGTTCTTGATAGAAACGGACTCCGCCCATCAAAATATATAGTGACACATGATGATAATCTTCTCATTGCCAGCGAATATGGCGTAATCGATATAGCAGAAGAAAATATTAAAGAAAGAGGTCGTTTGCAGTCCGGTGAGATGCTTGGTCTTGACCTAAAATATGGAAAATTGCTTAAAAACAGCCAGATTAACGATTACTTAAAAGGTTCAAATCCATATATGAAATGGTTGAACGAACATATGATTTACCTGCAAGAGCATGTGGAAGAGCAGTATATTACCCAATGTGATTTTGATAAAGAAAATCTTATTAAAAGACAAAGATATTTTAATATTACTCAAGAAGTAGTTGAGCAAGTTATTGAACCTATGATGATAGACGGTAAAGAAGCTGTCGGTTCTATGGGAGACGATACCCCTTTAGCTGCATTTTCAAATAAACAACGCTCATTTTCTGATTATTTTAAACAAAAATTTGCTCAAGTTACAAATCCGCCGATTGATCCGATTCGCGAAAAAGTTGTAATGAGCCTCAATACGGGTTTTGGTGAAATTCATAATATGTTGGATGAGATTCCCTCTCATGCACATCGTTTAAAAGCTATTTCCCCGATTATAACGGATGAGAAACTTGAAGTCTTAAAATCTTTTGGAGATAAAAAATCACCTCGTTATCAAGCTTTTTACCATAACGAAATTTTTTCAACAGCATACAGCGGAAATTTAAAAAATGCACTTGAAGCTTTGGTCGCGCATGTAATTGATTCTGTAAATAATAAGGGTGCAAGAATTATTATTTTAGATGATTATGAATTTGGGGCAAGTAAAAAAATTATCCCAATGGCCATTGTTGTGGGTCGTCTTAATATTGCATTGCTCGAAGCTAAAATTCGTCATTTGGTTTCGATGATTTGTGTGACCGGAGAAGTTGTGGATTCTCATGGAGCAGCTGTGCTTATCGGATATGGCGCAAGCGCTGTGTACCCAAATTTACTTTTTACAACGGTTGTTGATCAGCTGGAAAAATCTAAAGCAATAAAAATTACGTGTCAAGAAGCACTTAAATCTGTTCATGGCGCTCTCAATGCAGGCTTATTAAAAATAATGTCCAAAATGGGTATTGCTACTATAGCTTCATATAGAAATGCCGGACTTTTTGATGTCATAGGATTAAATAATACGATTGTGAAAGATTGTTTTGAGAGTTCAAACTCTGCATTGAGCGGTCTTGATTATGATGATATAGATGAAAGACTTGAACGGTATCACGCAGATGCATACAAAGAAAATGGATTTAATAAAATATTTCCACTGAATGTTGGCGGATTTTATAAGTTTTACAATGACCAAGAACATCATGATTTTGGTCCTGATGTGATTCATGCTATTCATGCAGTCGCAGCAAGCGGAAATAAAAAAGATTTTGATAAGCTTAAAGCCGTGGTAAACAACAGAGGCTTAAAGTTTATTCGTGATTTTTTACAATTTAATTCAGACAGAAAACCAATTAATATTTCTGAGGTTGAACCAAAAGAAGCAATTTTCAAAAGATTTGCTTCTGCGGCTATGAGTCTCGGTTCTATCTCTCCGGAGGCACATGAAACGATTGCTATGGCGATGAACAGAATCGGTGCGCAGTCTAATTCGGGTGAGGGTGGAGAAGATTCTGCACGTTTTGATACTGAAAGAAATTCAAAAATCAAGCAAGTGGCATCTGGAAGATTCGGCGTGACACCGGCTTATCTTCGTTCGGCAGAAGAGATTCAAATTAAAGTTGCGCAAGGTGCAAAACCTGGTGAAGGTGGTCAGCTTTCTGGTCATAAAGTGTCACCGCTTATTGCCAAACTTCGTCATACGGTGCCGGGTGTTACGCTTATTTCACCTCCTCCGCATCATGATATCTATTCTATAGAAGACTTGGCTCAGTTGATTTTTGATATGAAACAGGTTAATCCCAATGCAAGAGTTGCTGTCAAATTGGTTTCAACAATAGGTGTTGGAACAATTGCAGCAGGTGTTGCCAAAGCGTATGCAGATAAAATTATTATCTCCGGCGGAGATGGCGGTACGGGAGCTGCTCCTCTTACGTCTATTAAGTTTGCAGGTAATCCATGGGAACTTGGCTTAAGTGAGGCGCATAATGCTTTAAAAGCAAATAATTTGCGCGGACTTGTAGAGCTTCAGACAGACGGCGGCATGAAAACAGGTCTTGACGTTGTCAAAGCCGCTTTACTCGGTGCTGAGAGTTATGCATTTGGTACGGGTGTTTTAACAATAGTCGGATGTAAAATGCTTCGTATCTGCCACGTTAATAAATGTACTGTTGGTATTGCTACTCAAAATGAAAAACTTCGTCAAGAATTTTTTAAAGGGCATGTTAACCAGTTAATAAACTTTTTTACACTTTTGGCGGAAGATGTTCGTTCCATAATGGCTGAACTTGGCTTTAAAACCATTGAAGAGATGGTTGGAAGAAGTGATATATTGAAAGTTGTAGATGATAAGTTTGCACAAAAATTTGATTTTTCAAATGTACTTCATCAAGAGCATGGAGTAAATACACATCAACAAAAATCAAATCCTCCATTTGATGATAATGCTTTTGAAAAAGATGTTTTAAAAGAGGCTATGAGTGCTATTAAACATCCGGAACATCCGATTAGAATCAGTAGAACTATAACGAATACGAATAGAAGTTTCGGTGCGTTAATAAGCGGTGAAATTGCACAATACTATGGAGACAACGGATTAAAAACAGATACTATTAAAATAAATCTTACCGGCATTTCAGGGCAGGCTTTAGGGGCATTTTTAGTACCGGGAGTGTCTATATATCTTAATGGTGTTGCAAATGATTATATTGGCAAAGGGATGCACGGAGGCAAGATAGTTATTACTTCTAAAAATGAAGGTGAAGGTTTTAGCGCCGGAGGGAATACTTGTCTTTATGGCGCAACGGGCGGTAAATTGTATATTTCCGGATGTGTCGGAGAGAGATTTGCTGTTCGTAATTCAGGAGCCTTAGCTATAGTTGAGGGAACCGGAGATAATGCCTGTGAGTATATGACGGGCGGTATTGTTGTTATCCTTGGACGTACGGGTATTAATTTTGGAGCAGGCATGACAGGAGGAGTTGCTTTTGTTTATGACAGTAATCATACTTTTGTGGAAAATGTAAACCGAGAATTAGTCGAAGCTATTCGTATCGATACAGACGAGGGCGATGAAGCTAGACACTTTTTAAAAAGACTACTCAAAGATTATGTAGTTGAGACAGGAAGCAAGCAGGCTAAAGAGTTGCTTGATAATTTTAGAGTTGAGATAAGAAATTTTTGGTTAATTAGTCCTAAAAATTTAACAAAACTACCTCTAAATCTAGAGAAAGGAGATTAATAATTATGAGAGAATATTTATCAACAGAAAGAATTGAACCAGTTAAAAGATTAGTAGTAGAAAGAACAAAAGATTTTGGTGAAATTTATGAAGTATTTAGTATTAATGATGCAGCTTCTCAGAGTGAGCGTTGTATTCAGTGCGGTGATCCATTTTGTCTTAATAAATGTCCATTGCATAACTATATTCCCCAATGGTTAAAAGCTGTTGCTGAAAAAGATTTAGAATTTGCATTTAAGCTGTCCAATGAACCGTCTCCTTTTCCCGAAGTAATGGGCAGAGTTTGCCCTCACGATAGGTTGTGTGAGGGAGATTGTACTTTAAATGATGGTCATGGCGCCATTACTATCGGTTCCGTTGAAACGCATATTACGGAGGAAGGTTTTAAGCATGGTTTTAAACCTTATTTTCCGGGGATTACTACAAATAAAAAGGTAGCAGTCATAGGAAGCGGACCTGCCGGACTCTCCGCGGCTACATACCTTCTTCGTTCAGGCATTTCTGTAACTATGTATGAAAGAAGCGATAGAGCGGGCGGCCTCTTGACCTATGGTATTCCAAATTTTAAATTAGATAAAAAAATAGTTGAAAGAAGGGTGAAGCTACTTCAAGAGGGCGGACTAAAACTTATTTTAAATTGTGAAGTTGGAAAAGATATTCCATTTGAAGAGATAGCAAATGAACATGATGCAATGTTTATCGGTGTAGGTGCCACAAAAGCTAAAAAAGCTTCACTCTTAGGTGAGAATGCTCGTAACGTGTATGCCGCCATGGATTATTTAACAGCGATTCAGAAAAAGCATTTTAAATTATCTTATGATAAAAAATTCGATTTTAAAGATTTAAATGTTGTTGTTGTAGGAGGTGGTGATACTGCAATGGATTGTCTTCGAACGGCAAAAAGAGAAGGTGCAAAAAGTGTAACCTGTTTATATCGCCGTGATGCCTATAATATGCCTGGAAGTCAAAAAGAATATAAAAATGCAATGGAAGAGGGTGTTGACTTTACTTTCTTTGTTGCTCCAAAAGAAATCATATTGAATGAATCTGGTGTCGCCGTAGCTGTGGAAGTTATAAAAACTACTCTTGGTGCTAAAGATGCCACAGGCCGACAAAAAATGGAAGAGATTAAAGGCAGTGAATTTAGAGTCAATGCCGATATTATCATTATGTCTTTAGGTTTTGACCCTAGTATTCCATCTTTTTTAGCTGAAAATGGAATAGATACGAACAGCTGGGGCGGAATTATAATAGATGAAAAAACTTATGAAACAACAACTGCAGGAATCTATGCCGGAGGAGACTGTTTTAGAGGTGCAGATTTGGTGGTAACAGCAGCATTTGACGGTCGTGAAGCGGCAAGAAGCATAACTAAATCATTATTATCTTAAGAAGATAAAAACTTATCCACATTCGCTGGGTAAGTTTATTGTCTTGGATAATTTTACATACTAAGTATAAATTTGGTATAATAATCGCCATTTATATATTAAGGATATCTTATTGAACTTATTAAACCTTTTTTCTAGAAATTCAATTACAAAACAACAACCAACAAAAAGTGAGGCTCCTGCACATTGGATTAAATGCCAATCTTGCCAATCTTTAATGTATTACAAAGAAATTGAAAACCAGAATTACGTATGTCCTAAGTGTGGTTATCATCTTAGAATAGGTGTTAAAGAAAGAATTAAACTTCTAGTGGACGATGGAACATTTGTAGAATTTGATGACAATTTAAAGCCAATTGACCCGCTTAAATTTGTAGATAAAAAGTCTTATGCTAAGAGAATAGAAGAGGGGCAGCAAAAGACGGGCAGAAGTTCATCGGTTGTGAGCGGTGAATGTAAGATTAATGAAGTACCCGTTCAGTTGGTTATCTTTGACTTTGCGTTTATGGGCGGTTCTTTGGGTTCGGTTGAAGGTGAAAAAATTGTTCGTGCCGTAAATCGTGCTATAGAAAACAAGCAAGGTTTAATAATAATAAGTGCAAGCGGTGGCGCGAGAATGCAGGAGAGCACATTTTCATTAATGCAAATGAGCAAAACTTCCGCAGCATTGGCAAAACTTGCAAAACATAAATTAGCTTATATCTCTGTTTTAACAGATCCGACAATGGGCGGAGTAAGCGCATCCTTTGCTACCTTGGGAGATGTCATCATAGCAGAGCCGGGAGCACTTATTGGTTTCGCAGGGCAGAGAGTTATCAAGCAAACCATAGGCTCTGATTTGCCAGACGGATTCCAGCGAGCAGAATTTTTACTTGAAAAAGGTTCTATTGACATGGTTGTAAATAGAAATGAGCTTAAAAAAACACTAAGCGATATATTAACACTTTTAAAAGTCTAATTTTCTATCAATGCGCCTATATGCCCTTTGCGACCAAGAACTTTTAGAAAGCAGAGGCATATCTTTGGAAAAATTCATAGAGATTGCTATAAAAAGTGGCGCAGAAATTATTCAATATAGAAATAAAAATGCAAATCTTGCTTTTAAAAAGCAACAATTAATTAAAATTAGAAAACTTTTTAGCGGCTATTTAATTATAAATGATTCTTATGAGTTGATTGAATTTTGTGATGGCGTACATGTCGGTCAAGAAGATTTAAAGATTATTGATGCTGATATAAAAAATGCTGTAAAAGTACTCAGAACTCTTATTAAGTCAGATAAAATTTTAGGTATATCTACTCATAATGAAGTAGAAGTTTTACAAGCAAATGAACTTGATTTAAACTATATTGGCTTAGGTGCGTATCGAGACACTTCTACAAAAAAAGATATTAAAAATGTATTGGGTGACTCTATGGATGCAATTGCATCTCAGTCAAAGCATCTTGTTGCTGCTATTGGCGGAGTTAAAAAAAGTGATTGTTTTGAAAATATAACGTATCATGTAATAGGTAGCGGACTTTTGGAATGAAAATAGAGATTATCTCGATAGCTAAAAAAGAAAGAGGAGTGTATGACCCTCTTTATAAAGAATTAGAAAAAATGATATCTCGTTTTGCAAAAGTGGACAGTATTGAACTTTTTCCAAAAGATGTAGCAAAATCACACACTATTTCACCGGAGGCCTCCCAGCAGGCCTATACAAAGGTTTTAGAGCCGTATTTAAGTGAATGTTTTTCTATTTCTTTGCACCCTGCTGGAAAATTAATCGATAGTTTTGAATTTAGTAAGCTATTAAATGATAGAATGTCCGTGAAATTTTTTATAGGTGGAGCTTATGGCTTTGAAGATAGCTTTTTAAAAAAAAGTAATATTGTTATAAGCCTAGGAAATATTACTATGAGTCATAAAATAGCGAAAGCTGTTTTGCTGGAGCAGATTTATAGAGGTTTTTCTCTATTAAGTAATCACCCCTATCATAAATAAAGCATATAATGAACAAGGAAGATAAGTGCAACAAAGTGAATTGAAATACTTCAAAGAAATTTTAGAAGGTCGTAAGATTCAGATTATGAAAAATATTTCTGGCGTCAATAGGGAGCTTGACGAATTAAATTCATTAGAGTTAAATGATGAGGGTGATCATGCCGCTGCAAATAACAACTCGATGATTGAGAGCGCTATAATCTCTCAACAAACAAAAGAGTTGCAGGAGATTCATGTTGCTTTAGCTAAAATTGCTAATCGTGATTATGGCGTATGTGAGATGTGTGAAGATCTTATCGGTTTTCAACGTTTAAAAGTAAAGCCACATGCTATATATTGCATAGACTGTAGAGAAATAGTTGAAAAATCAAATAGATAAGGAATTATAATGTATATAAAGCGTTATACAATTGCAACATTAATCTTTGTTGTTTTAATAGGATGGTATGTTTACTCTTTTATAACTCAAGGTAGCATAAGTATAGACTTTTTCGGTGTTCCGTTACCGTCGCTTTCTATCGCTTTGTGGGCAATTGTTCCTGTGATATTACTCTATGTAGGCAGTATAGTTCATATGTCTTTTTATTCATTAATGGGAAACTTTAAACTACGCAAATATGAAAAAGATTATGAAAAGCTTATTGATGCTTTTGTTGACGCTTATCTTGGTAAAGAAAACAGAAACCATACTTTTAAAACACCAAGATATACACTTTTAGGCTCACTTGTAGATAAAACAACTCTTTTTCCAAGTCAAAACTTAAAAGCTGATACAGAAAATGAGAAGATTAATGCCGTTATAAATATTGTGGAGAATATTAAAAATGGAGAAGTTGTTGATTTAAAAAAATATTCACTGCAATCTAGTAATCCATTTGTTATTCAAAATGATAAAAATCGTTATAAAAAAGGGATGATAAGTGCTGAAGATATCTTAACGCATCCTAATAAATATGATAGAAAATTATCGCAAGAAGTATATGTTGATTTTGTAAAAAAAGCGCCTTTATATGCAATAGAAAAATATAAAACATATTTAACAAAAGATGCACTTTTTGAACTTTTGTCTCGAATCAATTCGAGTGAAAATATTTTAGATATTTCAAATGAGTCATTAATCAATCTTATGAGTGGATTGGAATTTGACACAAAAGATTATATAAAAATGTCAACTATTTTATCTTATAAAATGATTCCTGAGCATAGAATGAAGTTATTTGAAATTCTTAGTTCAAGCAAAGAAGAAGCGATGGAAGCATATTTATTCACATTGTTTGACTTAGAAATGTTAGCACCTGCAGATGAAATATTAGAAAATTCACAATCTTCAGAGTATGTAAAATTTAAAGCATACCGCGCATTAAAAGAGCGCAATAAAAACTTTAATATAAATTTATTCATATAGTATTTATATATCAAAAATAATTTGGCATTTACAACGCTTAATTTTAGTGTGTAAATTTAAGTGGGGACAACCGTAATGTTAAAAAATCTTTCCTTTGATAAACCTATTTATGTATTAGCTCCTCTTGCAGGCTATACTGATTTACCATTTAGAAGTGTTGTAAAAAAGTTTGGAGCTGATTTAACCGTTAGTGAGATGCTTAGTTCAAATGCACTTGCACATGGTTCAGAAAAAACACTGCACATGTTGCAAAAAAGTGTGAACGAAGACCCTTATTCAGTTCAGATTGCAGGTGCAGATGTAAACGTTGTAAAAAAAGCAGTTGAAATTTTAAATGAAAAAACAGGAATCGATATAATAGATTTAAATTGCGGATGTCCTGTTCCAAAGATTGTTGGCCACGGAAGTGGAAGTTCTCTGCTTTTAAATTTACCACTCATGGGTGAAATAATTAGAACTATAAAAGATACATCGAACAAGAGTTTAACAAGCGTAAAGATAAGACTGGGTTTTGAAAAGAAAAATCATTTGGAAATTGCAAAAATAGTGCAAGACAGTGGAGCTGACTTTATAGCAGTTCACGGAAGAACCCGTGCGGGAAAATTTAAAGCAGAAGTTGACTACGATGCGATTGCTGAAATTAAGCAGAGTGTTTCTATCCCTGTAATAGCCAACGGCGATATTGATTCGTACGAAAAAGCTAAATGGGTGCTGGAGCATACAGGTGCCGATGGAGTAATGATTGGGCGTGGTGCAGTCGGAGCCCCTTGGATTTTTCATCAACTTCGCAGTGGGTCACAAGATATAGATAAAAATATTAAGCATGCAATTATTATGGAGCATTACGACAAAATGATAGAGTTTTATGGACCAAGAGGTGTTGCAATGTTTAGAAAGCATACACATACCTATTCTAAAGGTTATCGTGGTGCTTCAATGTTAAGAAACGATGTGAATCGCATAGATGATGTGCAAGAATCTCGTAATATAATTGATGACTTTTTTAAAAATAGCGAGTTAGTCACATAAAAATATGGATGGTATATGCTGGAGATAAGTAATTCAATTAAAACATTAGATGATAGTGACATATCTGATAATATTTTGCACTATAAATATAATGTTAAACATCTCTTGTCTTTAATAGCAAAAGGGATTGACAAAGAAGACCCAGCGTATCTTAGCTCTTATCGCTCTTTTGAGGGCGAGGTGTTTGAGAACTTTATTTATGAGAAACTTTTACGTTATGTTGAAAAAAATGAAGAAATAGAAAAATTTGTATTAAAAGGTTTTCATCAAGGTCGGCATAAGTCACATGCCAATACGCTGTCAATAAGCGAAAAAGAACAAATAGTGTATAGAACCAAAAGCAGAGAAATAAACGAGTTTGATGCTTTAATTTTTACAAAAAATGAGTTATATTTTGTAGAAATGACACTAGTAAAATCTATTTTGAAATTAAAAAAAAGACTTAGAAAGAAAAAAGCTCTTCTAGAGATTATATTTCCGGATTATGAAATAAAATCACTCATTATATTGAATGAAGGTGCAACGGGAACAAAACAACTGCCTTCTTACTGTAGCGTATGGATTACAGACGAGTTTTTGGCTAATGATGTTTTAGAATATATCAAAAAGCCAAGCTCAAGAGTGCTTAATGCAAAACAAAAAATCAAGTCACCCAAAATGATAGAAGCTCATAATCTTAAGCTTTATCATTTTAAATACTACAACACAATTTCTTGGATAACAAGAACACTCAGATCCCATAAAAAATTTATAATCGATATGTATTTTTTGATGAACGCTAAAACACAAAGATATCATGACCTCTATGCAAAATTTTATGTTGGGTATATGAATATCGATGAAGCAAAAAAAATCCTGCAATTAGACACGAAGCATGCAGAAAATCAAAGAGTCATAGTAGCTATAGAAAAAAAACATTCCGATGAAATTGTATTGACCTATTATATTCAACACACCCGTAAAAGCCTTTATCTGTACTCATTTAGCGATAATGGTGTTATGAGCAGAGAAAAAAAAGATCCTTACGGTATTACCGTTACAGAGGTTTATCATATAAACAAAATGATGGATGAGAGCTACGAACTACATGAAGGCAATATACAAACAATTAAAAAGCTTTTAAGAGAGCAATTTAGTAATAAAGCTTCCGATGAGGAAGAATAGAGAATATCTATTTAAACCTCATAACGGATAGAAGCTGCTTTTTCCGTATAAGCTTGAAAAGGCTCTTTGGAACCATTATCCACTTTTAAAAATTCATCCAACTCTTTATGTCTATTTTGCAAAATTGTTTCAAAATCATCTTGTGTTGTAGGTTTATTATCTATGAATTTATCAAGCAAAATATTATGATTTCCCATGAGAACAAGGTAGCTTTGATCGGCAAAATCTAACATCACCACACTGCTTGCCTGATTTATAGTTTTTTGAAATCTAATACTGACATCATTTTTACCTGTTGTTTTTGTTGGCTCGGCATTTGTTTTAAAAAGCCATGAAGAGCTTGGAGTGTTTACCTTATTTTTTGGAGCTACTTTTTTCTTGATAAAAAATAAAATTAAAATCCCGATAATTAGTATTGCTATAACTATATAATAACTTTGAGTTATGTCGTCATCATTTTTTGTTGGAAGAGCTTCTAAGGTGTTGACTTGGGGTGATTCTGCCGTTTGGTTTAAGCTCTTTGGCGTTTGATCTGTAAATCTTAATCTTAAGCCGTAGGAATCGGATGTTTTAGATGCTGTTAGTTTGATGGATGGAGGTGTGGTCGCAACGATTTGTATATAGTTTGACATAGGAGTAATGCTGAGAGAATATAAAAATTTTGATGACAACTGTTTTAATTTTGATGATTCTATAGTGGCATCTTCAAGTTTTATAATAATTTTTGATTGGCTTGAATTTTGTTTTATCACTCCGTCATACGGGGTGTCAAAGGTAATCATAACATCTACCCTGTCTGTTCTGTCATAAATATTATAACTCAGTATTTTTGACGCATGAAGCATAAGAGGAAGAAGAAAAATCAATAATAGCCGAATCATAGTCTTTCTTTTGAGAGGTGATATATAACAGCGCTGGAATCTAAAACTTCGTTAATTCTTATTGCAAGATTTTTTTCATAAACCATAACCTCTCCTTTGCCTAGAATACGACCGTTGACATAAGACTCAACACTTTCTCCCGCAGGTTTTTTCAAGTCTATTATTGAACCTTTTTCAAGTTGTAAAATTTCGGCAACACTCAGTTCTGTTTCACCTAAATCAGAGACGAATTCCACTTCCATATCCAAAAGTCCAGAATAGTTCATCCATGACAACTCTTTGTCTGCATCAAATGGAATCTCTTTTTCTCCATAAGTATGTTTTTTTCTCTTATTCATTTAATTCCTTGATAGCAATAATCATAATGTCATTCTCAATTTTGATTGTTTTTGCCTCATCATACTGAAAATCAAACATATCTATCTTAAGAAAATGCGGAGTATTGATAGTGTATGCGTCCTGATTTTCTTTTTCTGCAATCACTTTAGCACTTCCAACAATCAAATTTGTTGTTTCCAATGCCATGTCAATCAAAGTCTCTTCGTCACTTTCATCTTCTTCTAAAAAAAGCTTTGAAATTCTTTGTATAAAATTTTGCTCATAGGCAACATAAACCCTATACTTTTTATTTGCATGCACATTTATATCAATATAAGCAATAAGCGTTCTCTTTTGGTGCACATCACCACTTATTTCGTAAGGAAGACGAATTTGGTGTATGCAAAAATTTTCAGAAGCTTCGGTTATGGTTTTTAACATTGTGTACCTTGCTAGAATTAGTTAATCTTTGATTATACTTGATTGAATCTCAAAGCAAAATTAAATACAAAGGATTAATAATCTATAAAACTACTATAAAGGCTTCCTTGAGTATAATGCAGGGAAAAAATATGTGGTAATTGAATGCTAGAACTGATTTTGCTCGGAGTTGGCGTTGGTCTTTTATCTGGATTTTTCGGCATTGGGGGCGGGACTATCTTAGTTCCTCTTTTACTTATGTTTGGATTTGAGACAAAAGTAGCTATAGGAATATCTGTTGTTCAAATGGTCTTTAGTTCTATTTACGGAAGTTATTTAAACAACAAAAAAGGTACGCTTGATGTCGCTATGATTGGCGTGATTGGCATTGGTGGTTTTATCGGAGCACTTTTAAGTGGTCAAATAACATCAAATATTGAAGATGCCACACTTGAAATTATTTTTTTAAGTTTTGCACTTTTTGCACTTTTAAGACTTTTTTTTAAAACAAAGGAGCATAAAGACCAAAGAAAAGTAAGTAAAATTATACTTTTTATTATCGGTCTTTTTTTAGGTGCCATGAGTATGGCTATCGGTGTTGGCGGAAGTATTATTTTGGTACCTATTTTGGTTGGATTTTTACATGTTCCACTCAAAAAAGCTATATCGGCAGGTTTGTTTTTTGTAGTATTTTCATCAATCGCAGGTTTTATTTCGCATGCCGCACTCGGGCATGTGGACTTCAAGAGCGGTCTTATAATCGGCTTTGCATCATTGCTCGGCGTTTATATCGGCATACTGCTCAAAGACAGGGTTGAAGTAACATTGCAAAGAAGATTGTTAGTTGCTTTTTATATTATAGTGGTTACATATTTAATACAAAGAATATTTTTTTAGAAGGTTTTAGATGAAAAAAGATGTTATTAAAATAACAGGTGCAAGAGAAAATAATTTAAAGAATATTTCACTCGAAATTCCAAAAAATAAGTTGGTTGTTTTTACAGGATTAAGCGGAAGCGGAAAATCAACTTTAGCTTTTGATACTTTATACGCAGAAGGGCAGAGGCGCTATATGGAATCTTTGTCTTCTTATGCCAGACAGTTCCTTGATCGTGTGGGAAAACCCGATGTCGATAAAATAGAAGGACTGACACCAGCCATAGCAATAGATCAAAAAACAACTTCTAAAAATCCTCGTTCAACCGTCGGAACTATAACCGAAATCTATGATTATTTCAGACTTCTTTATGCGCGTGTAGGGATTCAGCATTGTCATAAATGCGGCAAAGTCATCTCACAAATGAGTGCTTCAGATATTATAGCAGAGGTGGCTAAACTTCCTGAGGGCGCAAAGCTGATTCTTTTGGCTCCCCTTGTGAATGAAAAAAAAGGCTCTTATGCCGACATGATTGAGTCGCTCGTACACAAAGGGTATGTAAGGGCGATGATAGACGGTGTTATGGTCAGACTCGATGAAGAGATTGAGCTTAGTAAAACTAAAAAACATACTATAAAAGTTGTTATAGACAGAGTTGTTGTTAAAGAAGAAAACAAAGAGCGCATTGCGGCGGATGTTGAAAAAGCACTGCAAGAGAGTTACGGTGAGTTGGAGATAGAGATACTCAATCATGAAGAACTTGGATTGAAAAATGCGAGTATCCATTATAGTGAGCATAATGCCTGTTTTGATTGTAAGATAAGTTTTGACCCGCTTGAGCCGCTCTCTTTTTCATTTAACTCGCCAAAAGGTGCTTGTAAAGAGTGTGACGGTTTGGGACTGCGATATGCGCTAGACCATGAGAAAATTATAGACCAAGATTTAAGCGTGGACAAGGGTGCCGTTAAAATTGTTTATGGTTTTAATAAGGGATATTTTTTTACATTTTTAAAAGGTTTTTGCGCACATAACGACATCGATGTAACAATACCCTATTCGGATTTGCCGGATTACAAAAAAAAGGCTATTTTACATGGCGGAATAGATGAAGTTTCTTTTATGTGGAAAAACCACGAAGTCAAAAGAATGTGGCCCGGAATCATTAAAATAGCCTACGACATGTTTAAAGATGAAAAAGAATTGGCTGACTATATGAGTGAAAAAGTTTGCAATATCTGTAATTCTCATAGATTAAAAAGGGAATCTTTGGCTGTGAAAGTTGGGCAAAAAGGGATATCTGAACTTTTAAATATGCCTATAGCAAAAACGTATGAGTGGTTTGAAAATAAAGATAATTTCACTTATTTAAATCTTCAAAATACACAAATCGCGGCACCAATTTTAAATGAAATAAGGGAACGATTATACTTCTTGTTTGATGTTGGACTCGGTTATATCACTTTGGGGCGTGATGCGAGAAGCATTAGCGGCGGTGAGGCTCAAAGAATAAGAATAGCCTCCCAAATCGGCAGTGGTTTAACGGGTGTAATGTATGTTCTGGATGAGCCGAGTATCGGGCTTCATGAAAGAGACACGCTCAAGCTCATCCGAACGCTGAGAAGTTTGCAAGAAAAAGGCAATAGCGTCATAGTAGTTGAACATGATAAAGAAACCATAGAAAATGCTGATTTTATTGTCGACATAGGTCCCGGTGCCGGAAAATTTGGCGGAGAAGTTGTTTTTAGCGGTACTTTAGACAAATTGAAAAAAGCTAAAACACTTACGGCGGATTATCTCTATGGTAGAAAAAAGATAGAATATTTTTACAGAAGAGAGCAAGAGAAGTTTATAGAGATAAAAAATGTCACTATAAACAATATCAGTAACTTGAGTGCAAGAATTCCACTCAATAATTTTGTATGTATAACCGGGGTAAGCGGAAGCGGGAAAAGTTCTCTTATGCTTCAAACACTTCTTCCAACAGCAAGAGAATTACTCAATCATGCCAGAAAAGTTAACAAAGTTGCAGGTGTGGAGATAACAGGTCTTGAGCATGTGGATAAAGTGATTTACTTGGACCAAAGCCCCATAGGAAGAACCCCAAGAAGTAATCCCGCAACATATACCGGTGTAATGGATGAGATTAGAAATCTGTTTTCTCAAACAAAAGAGTCGCAAATTCGAGGCTATACAAGTTCTAGATTTAGTTTTAATGTCAAAGGCGGCAGATGCGAGAAATGTCAGGGGGAGGGCGAAATAAAAATAGAAATGCACTTCCTGCCAGATATCATGGTGAAGTGTGACTCTTGCAGAGGCCGCAGATACAATAATCAAACCTTAGAAGTTTTTTACAAAGGAAAAAGTATATCGGATGTGTTAAATATGAGTGTTAATGAAGCCTATGAATTTTTCAATTCTATTCCTAAAATACATCAAAAAATGCAGACACTCGTGGATGTAGGACTTGGCTATATTACTTTAGGGCAAAATGCGGTAACACTCTCGGGCGGTGAAGCACAAAGAATAAAACTAAGCAAAGAATTAAGTCGTAAAGATACAGGACAAACGCTCTATATCTTGGATGAGCCGACAACAGGGCTTCACTTTGCAGATGTTGATAGACTTACAAAAGTACTGCATCATTTTGTTGAACTAGGAAACAGCGTTCTCATAATCGAGCATAATCTCGACATGATAAAAAATGCAGATTACGTTATAGATATGGGACCAGAAGGCGGTTCGGGAGGCGGTCTCATTATAGCCGAGGGCCCACCCGAAGAGCTGGCAAGAACGTATGAAAAAACAGGCAGTTATACAGGAAAATATCTGAAAAAAGAGTTGGCCCTGCATCAATAAGCTATAAAATCTTTTCACAAGCTCTGGCATGTGGAAAGATTTTTTCTGTAAAAATATATTAAAGAGTTTTAAATCTATATCAAATTGTTTAGCCATATCTTTCATTCAAACATCTCCTCAATCTCTTTTAACCTTTCATACTCATCCGTTGAAATAACTATTGCTTCAACTTGATTGTTTTTCAGTATTTCCAATGTAAACAACAAATGGGAAAATATTTTTATATGCGTTTAATTGCCTTTAGATAGGGCATTGAGAGCATGTTTTAATATCTTGAAAAAATAAAATGCAAATCTGAGCCAAACTGTGTATAATTCCGCGCCTAGTTTAAAGGCCCATAAGGATAGTACGTGAAAATAGTAATTTCGATAGTGTTAGCGGCGTTGTTTTTAGTTGGATGTGGCGATAGCTCGGTGGAAACGCAAAATGTTGAACCTACGCAAGTAGTTAACGAAGTGTCTAATGCAGTTGTAGCAGAATCAAGTGCACCCGAGGCGGTTGTTCCTGAATCTGAAGTAGTAAAGAATGAAAATGAACCGGTTGTTCCTGAGTCTGAAGTAGTCAATAATGAAAATGAACCGGCTGTTCCGGAGTCTGAAGTAGTAAAGAATGAAAATGAACCGGTTACATCTAAAGAATAGTTAGATAATACAATAGAGCTTCTCTTATTGAACTAAGAGAAGCTTCCCCTCATTTTTTATACTATGAGTTTAAATAAAACTGCCGTTGTAAGAAATGACAATAATGTTCCATACCCTACAATAGCAGAGCTTAACCTTGGCGCAAGACCTGCCATAGAAGCTACTACTCCGGCTGTTATCATAGGACCCATCCCTGATTCCATGATGGACACCAATGAAGCCTGATTATCCCATGAAAATACAAAACAGACACCATACGCAACCAAAGGCGCAAGTACAAGCTTTACAAAAAGTGAAATACTAAAAGGCTTCACATATTGGTTGGGGAGTTTGAATTGAAGTTGTAAACCGACGGCGACCAAAGCAATGGGAACTATTGTGTCGGCAAAGGATGAGAGCACACTGATAACGGCAGGATGAAAGGTCGTTCCCATCAGCATGAGTGCGACTGCAAGTGCTATCATCGGAGGGAATGTAAGTATTTTAAATGTGATAATTTTGATATTTATTTCACTCGTATTTGAGTAATATGAGGCGATAAAAGTTCCGTACGTAGCAAGTGCAATAAATGCACCTAGCTGGTCATACATCAAAACATGGGGAATGGCTGTTTCTCCAAAATAAGCATGTACTATGGGGATGCCCAAAAAAGAGGTATTGCCAAGGACACCTACGAGCATTAAAGCGCCCGTAACCTCTCGGGAGAACTCTAATTTCTTAGATATAAAAAATATCAGCAGGGCGCTTATGCTCATAACAATCCAAGCCAAAACGATAGGAATAAAAACTTCTGAAGAAAAAGAGAGTTTCGGTATTTGAAGCAAGACCATTGCGGGTAATGAAATATATATGACAAATTGATTGAGTATGTTAGGAGCATCTTTTGGCAATAATTGTAATTGATTGACTATATATCCAACAAATATCGCCACAAATATTAAAGCAAAATTTTCCATTATTTGATTAAAAAGTTCCTTTTCTACGATTAAGTTTGCAAGTATATAATTTTTTGTATTATAGGAGGAAAAATAATGAATAAAAGTTTTGAAGAAGCAGTGGATTTTAGACATGCGTGCAAAGTGTTTGAGGAGAGTAAAAAAATCTCCGATGAAGAAATAAAATATATTTTAGAAGCAGGGCGAAAATCGCCGTCTTCTTTTGGCATGGAAGCATGGAAATTTTTGGTTATAAGCAATGAAGAATTAAAAGCAAAATTGAGACCTGCTTGCTGGAATCAGGTTCAAGTGACTTCATGTTCGCATTTAGTTGTAATTTTAGCCGGAATCGAGTCTGTCAAACCAGAGTCAGGCATACCGAAAAAAAGATTTTTAAGAAGAGAAATGCCGCAAGATAAGCTTGATTTTTATCTGGATTTATACGCCAAGCATTTGGAGCAAACTTTAAGTAGTGATGAAAATATTTATGCATGGACATCAAAGCAAACCTATATTGCCGCGGGCAATATGATGAGTGCAGCGGCAGTTTTAGGGATAGACTCTTGCCCTATAGAGGGATTTGACAAGGGTAAAATCGAAGAAATACTAGGTCTAGATATTAAGAAATATCAGCTTTCCTTGGTTTTGCCTTTTGGATACAGAATACAAGAGCAGTCCAAACAGTTACGATTAGATTATGAAGAAGTTGTTGAATTTATAAAGTGATGCATTTAAAAGTTGCAAGGATAGGATTATGGTCGGAGATTTTTTTACTGTCGATGACCTGAGAGCTTATAAGCTCTAAATCCCTGTAAAAAATATAATCCAAAGAGTTTGTAAAAATTTTTTTAAGATTTGAATCATCACTAAACCTTACTTCCTTGAGCGACAATTCAGAAGCAAATTCATTTAAAAATTTTACTCTTTGCAAGTTCCATGTGTTGAAATCGCCCGCGATTATCATAGAACCTTTATGTGCTTGAACGCTTGTTTTAATGGTGTGCAACTCATTGTAAAAATCAATATTTCTTACAAAGTTTATCGCATGCAGATTTACAATGAGCAGTTTCTGACCCTTGCACATTTTATGTTCCGTGACCAATGCTACCTTATGCGTGGCATAAGTCAATTCTCTTTTTTTTGTTAAAAGTGAAAGTGCATCTTCGCAGGATATTTTAAATGCGCTTAGTACGCCAAAGAGATACTTTTTTGTTTGAATGTTTGGTGACAAAATATAAGAGTAGTCGTACATGTCAAATGAAGCGGATATCTGTTGTTTGACTTCTTGGAGGAGTAAAATATCTATCTTTTCATTTTCTACAAGAGAGTGCAGATACTCTTTATAGGAACTCTTGAGTGTCAATTTTGCTACATTCCAGCATAAAACATTAAAGCTGTCCTTGCAGAATAGCTCTTGATGTTTTAAAGATTTGATAGATTTTTTCGGTACAAACATTTTTCTCTCTATAATTGTGGAGCTATCATTCTCATAAAATTTTCTATGATTCTTCTTAAGGCAGAAACCTCTTTTACCCCTGTTGAAGAGTTTGACAAGAGCCCTCTCATCCATAACTCAATTTCGTTGATTACCTTTTTGGAGTAAACAAAAGTAGCAACTTCATAGTTTAAAAACAGGCTTCTGTTGTCAATGTTTACACTTCCGAGCATTACACTCGTGTCATCAAAGAGGATGGCTTTTGCATGGAGCATAGTGCCGTTATGAAGGGCAACATAGACACCAACCTCCTCAAGTTCTCTCATGTAGGAACTTCGTGTTAAATCAGAGAGAAAATTTGCCTCTTTGGGAGTGATGAGCTTCACGTCTATTCCTTTATGTTTGGCAATGATGAGTGCTTGGATTAAAGATACGTCAGGCACAAAATAGGGCGTGACAATCCATATTCGCTTTTTGGCACCGTAAATGCCGCATAAAATTGCTTCATAAAGGGTGTCTTTGTCCATGTCCGGTCCTGATGGCACGACTTGTATGAAGGTATCTCCTCTGATTATGATTTCATCTCTTTCAAAACTCAGTTTTTGTGATGAAGCATAAAACCAGTCCGATGCAAATATCTCAAAAAAGAGCTCCGCAGATGAGCCTTGTGTGAAAAAAAGTATATCTTCCCATCTTGATTTTTCCCTTGTTTCTCCCAAGTATTCATGAGATAAATTCATACCGCCGCTCATAACTTTTTTGTTGTCAAAGATATAGATTTTTCGATGATTTCTAAGATTAATGTAGTTTCTCAAGGGCATTTCAAAGATAGGCATAAAAAATTCAAGCTTTGCGCCTGAAGCTCGTAACTCTTTTAGCTTGCCCTGAAATAAATAAAGTTCCCAAGAACCGAGAGAATCTATCAGTATTTTGATATCTACACCTTCGTTTGCTTTTTGTATAAGTGCTTCTATGATTTTTTTTGTGACATCATCGTATTTGAAAATGTAGGTGCTTATGTAGATGGATTTTTTTGCTTCCCCGATGTAGTGCATAAACTTTTTATAGGCACTCGGTGCATCTGTATAAAGCTCGAAATTCTCGTTTGCGCTTGCATCTGCAATGCCGTAACTTCTTAAAACTTCATTTATAGGATTTTGTGTCTGATAACTTTGTCTGCGCTTTTGCAGTTTGATATGTTCCTTTTTATATCTGTTTTTTCGTTTTCTAAATCCGAAAATAAAATACAGCACAACCGCAATATAAGGTACCAAAATCATAAACAAAAGCCATGCCGTCATGCTTGCGGGCGCACGTCTTTTGTAAAGCATGTGCGCCACCACCAAGATAATTAAAAGCTCACCCACGAGAATGAAACTATAGTATAAAATGATATTTGTTACATCTGTATCCATTTTTAACCCTCAAATAAATTATATCATCTTTTAAAATTTTGTTTTACAATGCGATCAAGTTTGGCATGTGGAAAGTTTCTAAATAAACTTTAGTATAATACGAAAAAATTAAAGGTTATTAAAATGTCAATATATGTTTTTGGACACACTAGCCCGGATAGTGACTCAATTGTTGGAGCTATTTCTTTATCTTATTTGAAAAATAAACTCGGGGAAGATTGTATTCCAACGCGTCAAGGCGAGATTTCAAATGAAACTGAATTTATTTTAAGCAAATTCGGAGGGAAAGTTCCTGAACTTAAGACATCTTATGCAGGTGAAAAAGTTTATTTAGTCGATTTTTCTGATTTGGCTCAAGCCCCTAAAGATATAAAACAAGCAACTATATTGGGGATTGTAGACCATCATAAGCTTGGTGACTTGACGACCGATACTCCTCTTGAGTGCTGGATAAGACCAATCGGATGTTCCAATACGGTTATCAAAGAGATGTACGATTATCATAAAGTGGAAATTCCAAAAGATATAGCCGGAATGATGATGTGTGCCATTTTAAGCGATACTGTAATTTTTAAATCACCTACTTGTACGAAAGTAGATACAAAAGCTGTCAAAGAGCTTGCCGCTATTTGCGGTGTGGAAGATTATAAAGCACTTGCTATGGAGATGTTTATAGCAAAATCGGCAGTAGAGGGTGCGTCGGCTCGTAACCTCAATACAAGAGATTACAAAGAGTTTGATATGAATGGAACACGAGTCGGTGTCGGACAGCTTGAGATGGTGGATATATCTGTTTTAGAGAGTAGAATTGATGAGCTTTTTGAAGATATGCAGCGTATGAAAGATGAGAATTCTCTCCATACCATTGTTATTCTTTTAACGGACATTATGAAAGAGGGTTCAAGACTTTTAACTTTGAGTGATGATGTCAGCAAGATTGAAACTGCCTTTAAGACAAAGCTTGAAAACAATCAGGCTTGGCTTGAAGGTGTTTTAAGCCGTAAAAAACAAGTTATACCTTTTTTACAACCGCAGTTCTAGTGTATTTTGCACGTTCCACATGCCGGAGATAATCCGGCATGTGGAAACAAAGTTGATGCGTGATTTAAAATCTACATGTTGCTGCTAGCAACGAAAGAAGCAAATCTTTTTACGTACTCATTTTCATGCGTTTGAGCTATCTCTTGGGCTAGCTCTTTATTGACGCTGTTTCCTAAAATTCTTTTAAATATAGCTTTAATGTCTTCAATGTCATCTTTGTTCTCAAGTCTTCTTCGAAGCCCGATAACATTTAATCCTTTGACATTTGCTTTGTTGCCTTCAACTAAAGTAAAGGGAGGCATATCATGATTTACATACGAAGCTCCGCCTATCATCACTCCTGTTCCAAGAGTGTTGTTGGCTTCAATCGTGCTCATCCCGCCAACGATAACTCTCTCTTCGCACTTGACGTTTTCATAAAGTCTGACAGCATTTGTAAGTATACAAAACTCACCAAGTTCAACACCGCTGAGTATTTGAACATAACCCATGATGAAATTATTATCACCGATGCGTATTTTTTTAGGTATTTCATTGTCATCTTCTTGGGAACCTATCTGCACGAATTCCCGAACATGTGTTTTTTTGCCTATGCTGATATCGGAATTTTCATTTCCAATGGTGGTAAAACTGAATATTTTTACATTCTCATCTACTCTAAGCTTCCCCTTGAGGATGATATTGGACTCGAGTTTGCATCCACATGCCAAGACAACATCTTTGCCGATATAACAAAAAGGCCCGATAACAACATCGTCGGCTATTACCGCACCCTCTTCAACCACTACGGATTCATGTATCATTGAGATAGCTTGTTTCATTTTATTTACTCGCAATGTCTAGGGTGATGATGCTATCTTGGATGGATGCCAATGAACCTCTGTCGTTCGTCTGAAGGTAAGACACAAAAGCTGAAAGTTCATCATGAAGCGCATCGCTTCTTTGTATAAAACACTCTCTTGTTGTATATGAATTTGCACTCATTCCAATATATTCTTTGAGCGTTTGCGATATCAGGTCTGCTTCAAAGTATTTTATTTTAGAATTTTTGTTTTCTCTGCATGCAATAACGATACTTCTTTTTCTGTAAGGGGTGAACCAGTTGGTTGTGATATCGCCTACAATTTCACCCTCAAGTTCAAATGCCAAGATGGCATTGTCCTCATGCGTTTTATGGATTTTTTGAGATTTAAAGACAGCGCTTCTTAAAATCTCTTTTTTAGTTATAAATCGGATGAGGTCACTGTCATGGACGGATAAATCCGTCAAAATTCCAACATCCGCAATACGCTCCGGAAATGCTCCGCTTCGTGTAATAGAGATAGAGAGTATTTCATGCGTGTCAATCTCTTTCATAAGTGCTTTCACGACAGGGTTAAACCTCTCGATATGCCCTACACAACTTTTTATCCCTTTGGCTTCTATCACATCTCTCATCTCTATCGCATCTTTTACATTTGAAGCGGCAGGTTTTTCTATAAATATATGTATATTTCTGTTTGCGCAATCCAGAGCAATATTTTTGTGCAAGAAGGTAGGTGTCACGATGATGACGGCTTCCGGTTTTGCTTCATCGAGCATAAGGTCCAGACCTGTATAAAAAGGTTCTTCAAAATCACCGTTTTTAACTACATCGCAAAGGGCGACAATCTTTACATTTTTGATGTTTTTTAAAATACGGTAATGGTTTTTCCCCATAGCACCTAAACCAACGATAGCTATTTTATGCATTCGCTGCCTTTGATAGCATCTGCTATGTAATCTTGTTGGGCTTCAGTTAAATAAGGGCTCATCGGCAATGACATAATCTGTGTTGCCACTGCTTCGCTGATAGGAAAATCTCCCGCTTTGTAGCCTAAGTTTGCGAAGGCTTCTTGCAGATGCAAAGGAACGGGATAATGGACTGCGGTTGGAATCTCTTTTGCACTTAGTTTTGCGACCATTGCGTCTCTGTCTTTTACCCTGATGGAATATTGGGCATATACGCTGGTATTTTCTTCTCTTATTTTTGGAGTAGTAACGCCGGAGTCTTCAAGAATATCGCTGTATCTTGCGCCTATTTCTTCTCTTGCTTGAACTTCTTTTTCAAAATGCTTGAGTTTCACATTTAAAATTGCTGCCTGAACAGCGTCTAGACGGCCGTTTATTCCTATATATTTGTGTTTATATCTTTCATTTTGTCCATGATTTAAGAGCATTCTCATTTTAGTTGCCAAGTCATCATCGTTAGTGAAAATAGCTCCACCGTCTCCATACGCTCCAAGCGGTTTTGATGGGAAAAAGCTTGTACAGCCTATCGTTGAAAGATTACAAGATTTTTTACCCTTATATGTTGCTCCGAAGCTTTGACAAGCATCTTCAATAACAGGAAGATTGTGCTTTTTGGCAATAGCATTGATGGCATCCATGTCCGCACATTGCCCATAAAGAGAAACAGGAATAATCGCCTTGGTTTTTTCCGTGATAACATTTTCAATTTTGCTTGGGTCTATGTTATACGTATCGTTTTGGATATCTACAAAAACAGATTTGGCACCTAAAAGAGCTATAACTTCAGCAGTTGCAATAAATGTAAAAGGAGTTGTGATAACCTCATCACCCGCTCCAATATCTAAAGCCATAAGTGCAAGCAAAAGAGCATCGGTTCCACTGCTACAGCCTATGGCATGTTTGGCTCCGGTATAGGTTGAGAGTGAATTTTCAAGTTTGTTTAATTTCTCGCCGCCGATAAACTGTGCCGAACTGAAAACTTCTAAAACTTCACTGTCTATCTCTCTTTGGTATGCCAAGTATTGCGCTTGTAAGTCTATAAAATTTATTTTCATATTTTCCCCTAAGTTAACTTTGTAATATTTTTGCTACGTTTTTTGAACTACCGTGTTTTAGGTAGGCTCTGAGACTCTTGGAATCATCCAAGAAGGTACTTCTGTCTAACTCTTTATAGGCTTGGATGAGATTCTCCGCTGTTACATCTTGCTGAATAAACTCAGGGTGTAAATCTCTCTTGTTAAATTGAGTAAACATGATGTTGCTAAGTCCAATATGACTTAGTTTGACAAGTTTGCTCGCAATAAAATAATCGAATGGTTTTGCAATATAGCTCAGTACAAAGGGAATACCAATGAGTGCTGCTTCTAGTGTTGCTGTACCACTACAAATGAATGCAAAATCTGCCTCATGGAGAGTTTCATATGCATTGTGGGCAATTTTAAAACCTGAAAGGTTACCGTAAAGTTCATTTATATCTTCTTTAGTAAAGTGTTTTGGGATAATAATTGTTGCCTCAAGAGCAAGTTTTTCTCTCACCTCTTTAAAAACAGGCATAAGTTTTTTTATCTCACCTTTGCGACTTCCCGGCATAAAGGCTATATGCTTCACTTGAGGATTTAATTCTTCTTTAAATTTTGTAATGATGTCAAGAAGCGGGTGCCCGACATAAGTAATCGGTGCGCTTTTTGAGTAGTAATTTTTTTCAAAAGGCAAGATGGAAGCCAAATGGTCAATCGTTTTTTCTAAAACGGAAATGCGTTTTTTCTTCCATGCCCAAGCTTGAGGCAGGATGTAATAAATTATCTCTTTTTGAGGGTACTTTTTTTTGATTTTTTTAGCCAAAGGCAAGTTAAAACCTGAGGAGTCAATAAGCAAAACCTTATCGGCATCTTTTGCCAAGTTCGCCATAATCGAATTGAGTTTGAAGAAAAATCGTAATTTTTTTATAGCATCCACAAAACCCATAATGGCAAGAGAGCGTAAATCTACGATGGAATTTCCAAGTTCACTGTCAAAGATTCCTATAAATTCAACATCATCACTCAGCTCTTTTTTTAAGGACTTTAAGTGTATATTTGCCGAGTGTTCCAAGGCGCTAACTAAAATTTTCATGAACCGCCATCTCCATGCGTTTTATAACTGTCATCATATTTTTCACCATGCTTTTCTTCCACAAACTCATACAAATAGTGTGTTATATCTTTTATATCATTATCACTTAAACCGACTGCAAAGGGTATCATCATCTCTTGTTGCTGATTGTCTGAAATTTTATTTCGAAAGCGCTCAAGCTTATACGTTAGAAAACCTCTCGCACGGTTTGCAAGTCTTGGATAGGTATGCATCCCCTCTGCATTATTTCCGTGACAGCTGTAACAGCCCTTTTGCATGTAAAGACGCTTCCCCGAATCATAAGAATTTTCCGCATGTAAGAAAGGGAATAAAAATAAAAAAATGATTAAAAAACGCAACTCTAAGCCTTGATAAATTATAATAACAGCATTATATCTAAGGTGGTCTGAAATGGTAGTATCAAATGTAATTGTTTGCGATGCTCATGGTGAAAAGAGTGGTGATGTCCGTATTGAAGACGGGGTTATAACAGAGATAGGTTCAAACTTAAAAGATACACAAATCATAGAAGCGCACGGCGCATACTTTATGCCACTTTTAGTAGATACCAACATAAGGCTTCAAGACGGGATTTTAAACTCTAAAAATATTAAAGTGATTTCAAAAGAAGCACTTCAAGGCGGGGTGGGGCATGTGGTATTAAATGCCGATTCTACTCCGGCTGTCGATAATGAAATTGTTTTAGAATTTGCTCAAAGCGGTTTGTCAGATTTAAACGGTGCAAAAGTTGATTTGATGTTAAATACTCTCAAAGAGGATGCCACGCTGAGCAATATTGCAATACTGCTCAAAAAAGGAGCTGTTGCACCTTATATGAGCACCATAGCAAAAAATAATTTGGCGATAAAAATAGCCCAATATGTGCAAATGTACGGGGTAACGCTTTTTTGTAAAGCGGAGGACAACTCTTTAATAAACAGCGGGGTGATGTTAGAGAGCGATGTCAGCTCAAAACTTGGACTCGCAGGCATCCCTGATTTAAGTGAAGTGCTTCATGTTTCTCGTATGATTGAGATAGCAAGACATTTTAAAATAAAAATCCTTTTTAAATCCATCGCTTCTCCACGCTCTATCTACCTTATAGACAAAGCAAAAAAAGAGGGGGTGGATGTTCGCTGTGAGGTTTCTCTTCATCACCTTGTACATTCAGATGCGGCATGTGAAAACTTTAATACTACGGCAAAGCTGAATCCTCCTTTGGCATGCGCAGGAGATGTTGAACTTTTACAGCTTGCCTTAAAAAATCATCAAATAGATATGCTCACAACGCTTCATCAGCCGAGCTCTCCCGTAAATAAAGAGGTAGCTTTTTATGATGCCCATTACGGCTGTGAAGCGTTAAGCGATGCCTTGCCTCTTTACTATACAAAGCTTGTAAAATCGGGGCTAATCAGCATGAGTGAGCTTGTAAAACTTAGCGTAAAAAATCCTGCAAAAAGTATAGGTTTTGAAGCCGGAATTATAGAGGTAGGGCAAAAAGTGAATGCGCTATTGTTTAATCCACATGCCAAAGGAATTGTAAATAATAAGCAATCACTTTATGAGGGAGAAGAATTAAGCGGAGAAGTTCTTATGGCTTTTGATGCTAAAAAAATATTTTCGCTCAAAGCATAAGCGGTTCACTAAAATAATAACCTTGATATTCATCAAGGCCGAGTTCTTTGCAAAGTTTGTATACCTCTTCTGAATGCACAAATTCCGCAACTGTTTTAATATTTAATTCTTTTGCAAAGGTAGCGATAGCTTGAGTTATTTTTTTTGCAGAGGGGTCTTTGTCGATATTTTTAATAATGGAACCGTCTATTTTAATATAGTCCGGACGTATTTGCAAAATATATGAAAAATTAGAAAAACCGGTTCCAAAATCATCTATGGCTATTTTTCCTCCCATGCTTTTTACCTTATAAATAAAGTCGCTTACCTCTTTGATATTATAAATATCTTCCGATTCCACTATTTCAAATACAACCTTGCCGGCATCTTTGGTCCTTTGCAATTCTTTGTAAATAAGTGCCACTATATCATCATCCATCATATCTTGGGCAATGAGATTGATTGAAAACATTTCATCTCTATTTTTAAAAGTATCAAAAGTTTTTAAAATAACATGTTTTGAGATATCATGATAATATTTTGTTCTTTGAGATATTTCCAAGAAGTGAAAAGGGGTTAAAATCGTATCGCCGTCTCTCATCCTTACCAATGCTTCATACTTGATAATAAGACCTTCGTTATTGACTATTGGTTGAAAGTAAACTAAGATATCATCATTTTGCAGAGCATTTTTTATCTTTTTTATCGTTTGTATATTATCGAGCTGTTTTGTTTTTACATTTTTATCTTCACTGTAAATAATATAGTCTTTATTTCTTTGTTTTGCTATGCTCAGAGCAATATTAGATGTTGTAAGCTTTTTATCTTTACAAAAAGAGATGCCGCTATAGAGATTTATGGAGATATTGGATTCTTCGTTATTAAAATAAAAGCTTTCTTTCTCGATTGTTTTTATAATCAATTGAACGTGTGATTCAAAATCTTCTTGGGTTATATTGTCGTGATTTATAATTACAAATTCATCATTTCCAACTCTATAAATGGAAAACTCCTCTTCAATATGCAGTTTTTTAAGATGATATGCAACTTGCTGCAAGATAAGATTGCCCGTATCAAAGCCGAACACGTCATTTATCCGTTTAAATGACTGAATATTAAAAATGGCTAAATAAGCGTTTTCATATATATCCAAATCTCTAAATAAGGCGCTTCTGTTGAGTAGTTTTGTAAGCTTGTCCGTATATAACTGACTCACAAGCAATTTTGTTTTGTGTTGATTTTCAAGTTCTAGCGTTTTATACTTTTTCTCTATTTCTAAGCCCATATCAAGAATATCTTCTTCGAGTATGCACAGACTCGTATCACTTTGCTTTTTTGATTTTTGATTTATAATTTTGTGCAAGGTCGTAAAATCTCTTTTTTTAATATTTTCACTTATCTTTGCTATGTAATCAATCTCTTGAAGAAGCTCGATGCTCTTTTTTCTAGACAATAAAAAAATTATAATTGCCGTGATAAATATAAGTATTAAATTGTATAAAAGCTTTTCATAATAATCTTTAAAGAAACTATCTAAATCATCTACCGTACAGAGATAGGCCATTGTTTTTTTATTAAAATCAATGATTGGATAGATATGAAGCAAATATTTTTTGTTATCGAGGATAATATCTTGGCTTGTGAGTGAAAAATTTATGCTTTTGAGTAAATTTGAATCTATTTTTTTTGTTTGATTTGCCAGAATATATTCGCCTATTATCTCTTTGTCTTGAATAAATTCTTTGAAATATTTGTCTATAAGAGAGTTGGTGGATTCTTTGTTGTACACTAAAAAGGAATCGTGTTTTGTACTTTGTTTTATAATTTCGGGAATCCAATCAATCTTTTTTCCAAGAGAAACTCCTCCAAGCATAGTTCCGTCATCGTCGATGATGGGAAGAGTAGCTCTGTAGCCCGCGTATGTTTTACACATAAAGGGGTGGAAACTTGGTTGAAAAGATGTTGTAATCCACACAATATCTGTTCTAACATCAGAAACATCTGTATGAATGGATTTAAAATTTGAAAAATTTACAAAAGAGGTTGCAGGCGGTTTGAAAAAATGAATCTCGTAGGTAAGCTTATCGTTTCTTACTTTTTCCCATAAGGGGGTTATGTGTTGTTTAATTATTTCAGGATTATTGGTTCTGTACGCTTCTTTTACATTTTCATCAAGGATTAAAATATTAGATAAAATCTTTAAATTTTCTTCCTGTGAATAAATAAGATTATTAAATATAAGTTTGTCATTGTTGTAACTTTGAATTTTTGCTTTGCTATAGCCCACAAGATAAGATGAAATCTCATTAATAATAAAAAAAAGGAGGGCAAAGATTCCAATTGAAATGAAAGTTTTTTTTAGATACTTCACCCCATCTCCTTTTAGTTTTTCTATTGTAATATTATTTTATATTATATATGCTAGCATAATTCTTCTCTAAAAAAAATAAAAATTTTTTTCTTTTAAGATGATTAATCAGTTTCTCTTTTTATAAAATTCTGCTTTGAATTCTGCAAATCTATCTTCAAGTATAGCTTCTCGAACTTTTCTCATAAGGTTCAAATAGTAGTGTAGATTATGGATTGTTGCAAGTCTGAAATATGTGATTTCGCGGGAGCGAAACAAATGGTTGAGATACGCTCTTGTGTATCTTTTACATGTTAAACATTCACATTCGGAATCTATGGGTGCTTCATCTTCTTTGAACTTCGCACCCTTAATGTTTAAACGTCCAAAAGAGGTAAAGAGAGTACCGTTTCTGGCATTACGCGTAGGCATGACGCAGTCAAACATGTCTATGCCTCTTTCAATGTTTTCTATCAAATCTTCAGGCGTTCCGACACCCATCAGATAGCGCGGTTTATCTTTTGGCATGTACCGGGTCGTATGCTCGACCGTGTCGTACATCTCATTATTTAGCTCACCCACAGAAAGTCCGCCTATCGCAAAACCGTCATAATCCAGCGCGCAGAGTTCGGTCGCACTCTTGGTTCTAAAAGCTTTGTCCGTTCCCCCTTGAATAATGGCAAAGATATTTTGCTCTACGCCGATACCCTCTTTTTGTTTAGCTCTGAAATACTCAATAGACTCTTTGGCCCAAGCCGTTGTTCTTTCAATTGAAAGGGCGATTCTCTCCTGCGTTGCGGGAAGCGCAACCAAATCATCTAAAATCATCATAATGTCGGAGCCGAGATTGTGCTGAATGTCGATAACTTTTGTAGGTGTAAAGAAGTGTTTGGAGCCGTCTATATGGCTGCGAAACTCTATGCCGTTTTCTGATGCTTTGGAGATATCGCTCAGGCTAAAAGCCTGAAAACCGCCGCTGTCTGTTAAAAAGCTTTTCGGATACGTTGTAAAGCCGTGAAGTTTTCCCATTTTGGCAACAGTCGTATCTCCGGGGCGCAAGTACATATGGTAGGTGTTTGCTAAAATTATTTCGGCACCAAGCAAGTCCAATACATCTTCCATATCGAGTGACTTGACACTTCCTAGTGTTCCAACAGGCATAAACACGGGAGTTTTTATTGTTGAGTGTGCTGTCTTTATTGTGCAGGCGCGAGCATTTTTTGAAGTGGCTTCGAGGGTAAATTCCATAATTATTCATTTCCTAGAGTTTATAAATTGTGCGGCATTATAACATTCTAAGTCCACTTAGTGTAAAATCCCGAAATTATATTTAAAAAAAAGGTGTGTTTATGGCAACTGTAGGCATGAGTGATATCAAGAAAAATATTCGTCTAATTGTAGGTGAAGTACCATACAAAGTAATAGAATTCCAACATGTTAAACCGGGAAAAGGTGCGGCATTCGTTCGTATGAAGATGAAAAGTTTTTTAAATGGAAAAGTCGTTGAAAAAACTGTTCATGCCGGAGATAAATTTGAAGTTCCTGAAATTACTTATACAACGATGCAGTATCTTTATGATGATGGCGAAATGTACCAGTTTATGGACAATGAATCGTATGAGCAGCTGGCTCTTTCGTATGAGCAATGTGATGATGCTTCAAAATGGTTTAAAGACGGAATCAATGTAGATATTATTTTTTACAAGGGCGATGCTATCTCCGTAAGTGCTCCTGAGACTATGGAACTTGTTATTACGGATACACCGCCAAACTTCAAAGGCGACACCTCAAGCGGAAGCAGAAAACCTGCAACTCTTGAAACCGGAGCAGTTGTTCAAGTGCCTTACCACGTTCTTGAGGGCGATACAATTAAAGTCAATACGGTAGATTGCGAATACTTGGAAAAAGTGAAGTAAACCTCTCTTGCAAACTTTTGGATTCTATAGAGAATCTACAAGTTTGACTAAAGAGCTTCTTAAGCGTTTATAAAAGCTAAAACTTCATCCACGCTAAGAACTTTACCCGTACTTACGACCTTGGAGTCTATGACTAGACCGGGAGTACTCACAACCTGATACTCCATAATCTTCATAATATCATCCACTTTTTCAATTTGAATAAATTTTCCGCTTTTTGCAACAGCCTGTTTGACCGCATTTTCTAAGCTTGTGCATTTTGCACAGCCTGTGCCTAAAATTTCTATTTTCATTTTCTCTCCTATAATATAAAATTAAATACATACCCGATTGTTATAATCCCACTGCCTACAATGGCAAAAAAGATACCAATGAGCTTCAATGAAATAATTTTTTTAAGTATCAAGGCTTCGGGCAAACTAAGCGCCGTGACCGCCATCATAAAACTGAGTGCAGTCCCTAAAAGCATGCCCTTGGCCGTAAGCACTTCAACTAAGGGCATAACTCCCGCAGCATTGGAATACATTGGTATTCCCATAAGCACTGCGATAATGACGGCAAAGGGATTTCCCTCTCCGGTATAGCGGGCTATAAAATCTGTTGGAATATAGCCGTGTATCCATGCTCCGATACCCACGCCGAGCAGAACGTAAAGATAAATTTTTTTAAAAATATCAAAGCTGTAAGACCATGCTTCTTTGACTCTCTCTTGAAACGTTAAGTGTACAAGCGTAGCCTGAAGTTCCGTATCAAGAGGTTTTACATCCATTAAAATCTCTTTTTCGAGCTTAAGTTTTCCTATGAACCAGCCGCCAAGCACTGCTACTGTAAGACCAAAACCGATGTAAAGAGATGTGACTTTCCATCCAAAGAGTCCAAAAAGCATTGCAATGGCAATTTCGTTGTTCATGGGTGCGGAAATAAGGTAGCTAAAAGTGACACCTATGGGGATGCGTGCTTGAATAAATCCTAAAAAAAGAGGGATGGCACTGCATGAACAAAAGGGGGTTATAATTCCAAAACCAGCTGCCGCCACATGCCCGTACAGCGTTGACTTTCCTTGCAAGTGCGCACGAACATACTCGGTATTTACCCATGTTCGCAAGAATGAAACCGCAAAAATAATTGTTATAAGTAAAAACCATATCTTTATCGTGTCATAGATGAAAAAATGACCGGCATCTGCCAATTTTCCTTCGAGCCCAACAAAGTTATAGATAAATTTTTGAGATAACTCATACCACATCAGGCATAGCTCCCTTTTTTTTGTACTGCACAAGCCAATTGTAGGTGTCCTCGGAGTGCATAGGTCTTGAGAGTAAAAAACCTTGAGCAAGATTACAACCTACTTTTTTTAGATAATCGCGTTGTTCCTGTGTTTCAACACCCTCGGCAAGTGTCGTTAAACCAAGACTTTTAGCCATTGCGATAATTGCATTTGCAATGGCGCATGCATCTTTTTCATGTGGTAAATCTTGCACAAAACTGATGTCGATTTTTAGAGTATCCACGGGTAAACGGCGCAAATAGCTAAGAGATGAATAGCCTGTTCCAAAATCATCTATGCTGATATCTACACCGATGCGTTTAATTTCTTGCAGCAAATTAATCCAAAGCTCAGGTGTTTTCATAACGATGGACTCTGTCACTTCTATTTCTAACTTAGAAGAATCAATTCTATGGCGATGCAGGCAGCTTTTCAAGATATCTGCAAAATCAGAATGCTCAATCTGAATACCTGAAACATTTACGGCAACCCGACCCTTGCATAATCCCTCTTTATTCCATTTTGCTATGTCGTGACATGCTTTTTCAAGAACAAACTCACCGATTTGTAAAATCATTTTTGTTTCTTCCGCAATTGGTATGAATTTATCCGGTGCAATCATACCAAGAGTCGGATGTTTCCATCGAACGAGCGCTTCAAAACCAACAAGGGCATCTGTCTGAAGATTTTCCTGGGGCTGATAATACACTTCAAACTCATTGTTTGCAACGGCAGTTTTTAATGCATTTTCAAATAATACACGCTCAAACGATTGGGCACTCATTTTGTCATTGTAATATTTAAATATATTTTTGCCATCACCTTTAGCCTCGTACATGGCAGTGTCGGCATTTTTGATAAGAATTTCCGGTGTCTGTCCGTCATCGGGAGATATGCTGATACCGATACTTGCAGTGGTCCAAAAGTCTTTATTGTTTATCTTGAAGGGTTGTGTGAATAAATAGATTATTTTTTGAACGATTCTGTTGACATCGTCCATCGATTTAAAGTTGTTCATCACAATCACAAATTCATCCCCGCCAATGCGGGCAAGAGTGTCATCCTCACGGATGATAGTCAAGATTCTTTTAGAGACGCAGACTAATAAATCATCTCCTACCGTATGCCCGAAGCTGTCATTGATATTTTTAAAATTATCAAGATCCATAAACATGACCGCAGTCAATGAATGATTGCGTTTGCTTACATTAAGAGTGTGTTCAAGTCTTGCTTTAAGTAAAACACGGTTGGGAAGCTCTGTAAGATAATCGTGATGTGCCATAAAATCCAGTTTATTTTCAGATTCTTTGAGTGTAGTGATGTCTGAAAATACTCCAATATAACTCTCAATTTCTCCAAGTTTATTTTTTACGCTGCTGATGTTGAGCCATTCAGGATAAATTTCTCCGTTTTTGCGGCGATTCCATATTTCGCCGCTCCATTGCCCCTTAAGCTGGATGCTCTCCCACATGGCTTGATAAAATGTTTTATCATGCCTTTGGGATTGAAGAATGGATGGGTTTTTTCCTATAACTTCCTCTTTCGTTCTTCCTGTAATCGTATAAAATGCATCATTCACGTCAATGATAATGTTATGCGCATTGGAAATTATCACCCCTTCTGAAGTGTTTTCAAATACTGTAGCCGATTGCCTCAGCAGGCGTTCATTTTCTTGTAAAGCATTTTCTACTTTTTTTTGCTCGGTAATATCCGTATGGGTTCCTATGATGCGAAGCGGTTGAGAGTTATTATCATAACTAACAATATTTCCTTTGGATAATATCCACTTATAACTGCCATTTTTGCAATACATTCTAAAGACTACACTCAGAGTCTGTTCTTTGTTTTTTAAAAATTCGCTGAGTATATTTAAAGTATTTTGCCTGTCTTGAGGATGAAGCAAATGCAGCCAAGAATCATAATCATCGGATAATTCATCATCTTTGTAACCAAGCATAGCCTTATACTGGTGTGAAAAGAATGTTTTTCCGGTTTGATAGTTCCAATCCCACATGCCATGACCGGCACCCTCTAAAGCCATCACCATTGAATTCTCACTTTCTCTGGCCTTGTTTTCCGCTTCATACCGTTTTGTTACATCTCGCAAAGAGCCTTGAATTACGTTTTCACCGTCAAGTTCAACAAGGTTTGCGACTAATTCGGCATTAAACGGAGTACCGTCCATTTTTAAAAGTTCCATCTCAAAACTAATGTGACCTGTTTTTTGTATCTCTGCAAAATGCAAGTTTGCCATTTCAAGCTGTTGGGGTTTATAAAAATTCTTTATATTTTGACCGATAAGGTGCTCTCTGGAGATGCCGTGAAGCTTTTCAAGGGCTGGATTTACATCTATTATAATACCCTCTAGAGTATGAATATAGATACAATCATTTGAATTTTCTATGAGGGAACGATAACGCCTTTGGGTTTTCTCGTAGCTGCTATTTTTGTAAATGTTAAAAAGACTAAAAGATATGTCGTTCGCGAGCTCTTTAATAAGCTGCCGGTGTTCATCGTTATCTATGATTTGCGAAGGAACAGCCAACCCAAAATGTCCAAACCGTATATTATTATAAAGAAGCGGTGAAGTGATAGCAATTTTGCTTTCATCGTTGAGTGCCAAAGGACAGCTACGGCAATCTTCACTTTGATTTTCATGTATGCTTAGGAAATTGTCTTCTAAAAGACAACAATGCGGAATGATGTTTTTTTGAAGATTGTTTTTTACTTCACTTACTTGCGCATCTGTAAAACCTGCACTGTAAAACTCTTGAGTATCATTGCCGTGAAGCAATACCCAAGCTCCATGAAAATGGCTGACATGAACTATCTCATCACATATTTTTTGAAGCAGAGTCTCTTGTTTACTCTCTTTTATCATGAGCTGACTAATGTTTCGAATAGATTTAAGAAGGTCATTAAGATGGATAATATTTTTTTCCGATTTTTCTCGAGTGCTTACATCTTGGATGGTTCCGATGAGTGATTTTGGGTTGCCGTTTTCATCAAGCTCTCTGTTTGCCCTGCATTCAACCCAACGGGTCTGATTATCACTTGGACGATGAATTTCATACACCATATGATGCTTTGTCCCTTTTTTGATGGCAGACATGAGTGATTTTTCTATCACCGCAAAGTCCTCCGGACGCACCAGATTGCTTAAAAATCTTGGACTGCCCAATGTTTCGCGTTCAATACCAAAAATATCACAAACCTCATCCGACCAAAAAGCTTCCAGAGTCTTGGCATCAAGCTCCCAGTTTCCTATATTGGCTGCCTTATAGGCATCGTTGAGCTTTTCACCTATATGTCGCAGTTCATCCTGCATCTTTTGTGTCGATGAGATATCTCTGGCAATAAAGATATAGCCATCAGCCAATTCTTTGTTGGCATAGATTCCGGAGATACTTGTTTCAAAATAAGAGTTATTCTCCCCGATTGTGCTTGGCAGTTTTAAGATTTGAGTAAGCGTTTTCTCCTTCTCAACCTTTTCTTTCCAAGAGCTCTCTTCAAACAAGCTAAAAAGAGGATGTGTCAGTGAAGTGACGTCATCACCCTCTTGAAGCTCCAAAGGAGTGGAGAGATTATTGTGTTTTATATTTACAAACTGAATCATACCTTCTCTGTCGGTTACAAAAATAACGGCATGTGGAAGTGAAAATACGGCATTTTCAAAGATAAGTTTTTCATCAAGTTTTTTTTGAGTTTTTGTGATAACTTTTTTTTGATGTTTAAGCATATCGTGCAATAATTCTACATAATAATCGGGTATATTTTTAATCAAATCATGACGCGTTGCCATCCCTTTGATTTTCCCCTCATTATCCACTACGACTATTCTTCTTATCTGATTTTCGGCCATGATTGTTTGTGCATTAATCACTGTTTGTCTGTAATGAATGCTTATAACAGGTGTGCTCATAAAGTTTTTTATCGGTTGATGAAGAATGTCGCTGCCTTGTTGAATCAGTTTGAGCGAGTCACTTTCACTTATAATCCCCACAGGTTTGGAATCTTTTTCTATAATCAGACTCTCAATACGATTTTTTTTCATAATGTCAAAAGCAAATTTCACGCTTTCTTCAGAGGAGCAGGTAAAAGCATTCGTTGTCATCACATTTGAAATCTCTTTAATCGCAAGAAGCTGTTCGGGAGATAAGTGCTGTAAAAAATCACTCTCCGTAATTACTCCCGCCGCGGTGCCGTTTTTGTCAACTATCAAAAGATGGCGTATCGTATGCTCTAGCATGTAGGCATAGACATCTTTATAATCTGTATTTGTGTTTAAGCTATGCAGAGGCGAACTCATAATGTCACGCGCTGTTTCACCGCAAGTGCCTTCTTCTTGATGAAGAATGAAATTCAGCATATCTCTTTGTGTAATTATCCCCATGGGAAGATTGTCTTGGCAGATTAAAATGGAGCTGATGCTATTATTTTGCATCTTAAGCGCAACCCTTTGCAAAGGAGCTTCCGGCTCTATACAAACTATATGTGTATTCATAATGTCGGATGCATTAATAATTTTATTCAAAACTACCGCCTTCATAATATTTATGAGAAGAAACATTTTGCATGATACGTTTTAATTCATCATAATCACTCTCTTGTCTTAACTCAAATCCAATGGCTGAACTTTTCATGCTTCTAAGAATATCCGGGTCTTTTAATTCAAGAAGTGCATTTTGTATTTTCTTTGTCAGGTCTTTGTCCATGGCTGTATTTGCAACAATCATAAAATCTGCAAAGGGTTTACTTTTTTCAATAACTTGAAGGTATCTTGAATATTCGTCGGCTACTGAATGTTTGATTGCACCTGCGTCATATTTTCCCATAATCACATACTGCGCAACCTTGTCATGTCTGCCAAGAAAATCGTATCGTTTGAGTTCTTTGAGAACACCGTTTTGCAGAAGCATATCCATAGGAATATAATAAGAAAGGGTAGAGTTGGGAGAACCAAAAGCAAAACTGCGATTTTTTAAATCGCTCAGTTTTACAAGAGAGGAGCCTTTTTTACTTACGATAACACTTTGAAAGTATTCACCCTCTTTATTTTTAATCCCTGCAAGAATTTTGAGGGCATGTGGATTTATTTCCTTTGCCAGTATGTAAGGGGAGGGGCCGATGTAGCCAAAATCAAAGGTGCCGTCTGCAAATTTATTGATAGTATCTTTGTAGTCATACCCTGTTTGAAATTCTATGGTTTTTCCCGTAACATTTTCAAGGTATACTAAAAGCGGTTGGAGATTTTTGTGCATAATCTTACTTTGGACGGTAGAAATCACACCAAAAACCAGCTTCTCTGAGGCGCTCAACTGTAACAGTAAAAAAAGGATTAATATAATTGCTTTCATCTGTAAATAATAAACTGTTTTATGTTAAAGTAAAGTAAATATCTGTAAAGTTCTTTAACAGAGAAGGAGCAGTATGCGTTACTACCTGATATTTTTTATTATATATGAAGTAATCATAGGATTTTATTTTTATGGACTGCATGTGGATAAGGTAGATATTTATCATCAAAATACACTTACTTTAGTTCAAAACTCCTATTTTACTTCTCTTGAGACCTACGAGTTGGCAAATGATAATTTTCATGCCCAGTATGCGGACAAACTTGCAGAACTTGTGAAGCAAAGTAACGGTGCAAGTATTGAGAAAAGAGATGAGATTAGAGAAAACCTATTAGAATCTTTTATAAATTTTTATAATAATAAAAAGCTGGAATCTTTGGAGGGTTTTCATATCTTTGATAAAGAGGGATATTCTCTTTTAAGGTTTCATCAAATCTCAAAACATGATGACCCTATTTATAAATTTCGTTACTCTTTACAAAAAATGAAAGAAGAATTTTTGTATCAAAAAGGCTTGGAGATTGGAGCCTACAAAGAATCTTTTCGTTTTCAATATCCTCTTTTTTATGAGGGAGATTTTGTAGGAAGCTATGAGTACAGCATAGGTTTTGATGCCTTAATCAAGCAAATGAAAAAGTTTTACGGCAATAAATATATGTTGGTGTTGAAAGCAAAATACATCGAAGATGTTGTAAAACCGGATGTGATAACAAAACGTTATAGCAAAATTTCAATAGCAAAGCAGCCTTTTTATTATATAAAATCATTGAAACACGACAGTATGGATGAGAGGCGTTTAGAATATATTGTAAAACTACAAGAGTTTGGCAGGGCATTGCGGGAGGATGCAGAAAAAGTTTTGGATTATCAGTATAAAGGGGAGAGTTATGCCGTCGTTATAAAACCTGTTTATGACATTGAGGGCAAACATGTCAGTTATTTGCTAGCAGATATCACAAACACGCCCATAAGCCATTTCAGGGAAGAGCTCATTACAGAAATTTTTCTTGCTTCACTTTTGAGTCTTTTTGTTTATATCTTTACCATTAGACAAATCCGTCAAAAATCTTATGCCCGCGGACTGATAAACATTCAAAGAGAGATGCTTATCGTAACCGATGGAGTTAAAATAAAAGACGCAAATGATGCTTTGCTGAAATTTTTTGGCTATAAAAGCTTCAAAGATTTTACTTCCCGACATGATTGTGTGTGTGATTATTTTATTGAAGAAGAGGGATACCTCTCCAGAGAAGTTCAAGGGTATAACTGGGCGGTATATATGCAAAAAAATCCGGATAAAAAACACAAAGTGAAAATGTTCGACTCTGCCCAAAACAGCGTAAAAATTTTTGGACTCTCCATAGAAAAATTTAAAGACAACGGATACAGCTTTATTATCTTTAGAGATATTACGGATGAATTAAAAGAGCAGGAAACACTTTCCGAACGTGCAAATTATGATGAGCTGACGCATATTTATAACCGCGGCAGTTTTAATTTCTTTTTAAAAAAAGAGATAGAACGCTCTTCACGGTATAAAGAGGTGTTTTCTCTCATAATGTTTGATATTGACCATTTTAAGAATATTAACGATAATTATGGACACGATGTAGGAGATTTGGTGCTAAAAGAACTTAGCTCTCTTGTAAGTGTGCATGTACGGGATGTGGATGTGTTTGCAAGATGGGGAGGGGAAGAGTTTATGATTATTTCCCACACAGACCTCCTCCAAACGGAAGCTTTTGCCGAAAAACTTCGTAAAATAATTCATGAATATATTTTCAGCGGCGTCAATAAAGTTACATGCAGTTTCGGAGTTGCGCAATTTCATGAGAACGACACGCTTGAGAGCCTGACGAAAAAGTGTGACGATATGCTTTATATCGCAAAAAATTCCGGAAGAAATTGTGTAATTTCTAAAAAGTAATTGTATTTCCACATGCCGAGAGCTTTGCATGTGGAATATAAATAAATTCCATAAACTCCCCCTCAAGTGATTTTTACTATAATCAAAAATCAATTTAAATAAAAAACTTTTTATCCATATTATCCATAGGCAATCATTATGAGCATTCAACCCTTTACCCATTTACATCTTCATACGGAATATTCACTTCTCGACGGCGCCAATAAAATTTCAAATCTTGTGAGTCGGGTGAAAGAACTTGGCATGACTTCCGTGGCGATGACGGACCATGGAAATATGTTTGGAGCGATAGACTTTTACCAACAAATGACAAATGCCGGAATTAAACCAATTATCGGGATGGAAGGGTATATCCATAACGGAATCACTCTGGACGATAAAAGCACAAAACAGAGATTTCACATCTGTTTGTATGCTAAAAATCAAAAGGGGTATGAGAACCTGATGTACCTTTCATCCAAAGCCTTTATCGACGGTTTTTATTATTTTCCGCGCATCAACAAGCAAGAGCTTCGCGAACACTCTGAGGGGCTCATCTGTACCTCTGCATGTTTGCAGGGTGAAGTGAACTGGCACCTCAATCTATCCAATGACAGAAATGTAAAAAATGGCGCTCTAGGGTATGAAGGGGCGCTCAAAGCCGCCTTGGAATATAAAGAGATTTTTGGAGATGATTTTTATTTGGAACTTATGCGCCACGGAATAGGCGACCAACTCTTCATTGATGACCAAGTCCTTAAAATTGCGAGAGAGACAAACATCAAAGTAGTCGCAACAAACGACACGCACTACACGTACCCGGGAGATGCTCAGTACCATGAAGCGTTTATGTGCATAGGGATGAATAAACTCTATGATGACCCAAACCGCATGCGTCACTCCGTACATGAGTTTTACCTCAAATCACCCCAGCAGATGGCGAGACTTTTTGCCGATATACCCGAAGCTCTGCAGCATACCCAAGAGATTGTAGATAAATGTAATTTAAAGTTAAAACTAGGCGATCCGACTCCTCCAAACTTCAAGTTTACCCCCGAGTATGCGAACAAAGACGGGCTTGATATAAACCATGAAGATGACGCTCCTTTACTTGGAGATGCTTCAAAAGATGAAAAAAGAATCTGGAAAAGCGCCATCGATAAAAATGATGCGGAGTATTTTATATTTTGTTGCAGACGCGGGCTTGAAAACAGACTCAAACATGTTCCACATGCCAAGCATGATGCGTACAGAGAAAGACTTGAGTTTGAGATGAAAATTATTAACGATATGAAGTTTCCGGGATATATGCTCATTGTTTGGGATTTTGTGAAAGTTGCCAAAGAGATGGGAATCGCTGTGGGACCGGGACGCGGTTCTGCTGCGGGAAGTCTTGTTGCGTATTCGCTCGACATCACCGACATCGACCCGATGAAATACGACCTGCTTTTTGAGCGGTTTTTAAATCCTGAACGTGTGAGCATGCCCGATATCGATATGGACTTTATGCAGGCGCGCCGCGGAGAGATTATCGACTATGTTGTTGAAAAATACGGGCGTAATCAGGTGGCGCAGATTATCACCTTCGGTTCACTTTTGGCAAAAGGGGTTATACGCGATGTTGCCCGTGTTTTGGACATGCCCCTCTCTCAAGCCGACAAAATGGCAAAACTTATTCCCGATGAGCTTGGTATTACCCTCAACGGGAAAACCAAAAACGGTGAGCTGATAGACGGAGCTTTTCAAAAAGAGCCAAAACTCCGCGAACTTATAGAAGGGGATGAAAATGCTTCAAGAGTTTGGGAATTTGCAAAAAAACTCGAAGGCTTAAAACGAAACTCAGGGATGCATGCCGCGGGTGTTGTTATCTCCAACGAAGAACTTTGGCATAAAACACCCATCTACAAACCCTCAGGCGAGACAACTTTTGTAACGCAGTATTCACTCAACTATCTTGAAGACGTGGATTTGATTAAATTTGACTTTTTGGGACTCAAAACACTTGACGTAATCGACAACGCCATAAAGCTTGTAAAAAGAATTTATGACAGAGATATAGACTGGCACACCATAGATGAGAATGATTCGAAGGTGTATGATGTTATCAGAAGCGGCGATACGATAGGGATGTTCCAGATAGAGAGTTCGGGAATGCAGGACCTCAACAAAAGACTCAAACCGGATAACTTTGAGGATTTAATCGCCGTTCTTGCACTCTACCGCCCAGGTCCGATGGAATCGGGAATGCTTGAGAGCTTCATCGAGAGGAAGCATGGACGTGAAGCAATCGAGTACACTTTTGACACGATGGAACCTATCCTTGGAAACACTTACGGGGTCATCGTTTATCAAGAACAGGTTATGCAGATAGTTCAAACCATAGGCGGTTTTTCTCTTGGCTATTCCGATATTATCCGCCGTGCGATGGGTAAGAAAAAAGATATGAGCGTTTATAACGATGAGTTTAGTACGGGAGCGCAAAAGCAGGGGTATGATTATGCCAAAGCTTCCAAACTTTTTGATTTGATAGAAAAATTTGCGGGTTACGGTTTTAACAAATCCCACTCTGCCGCGTATGCCATGATTACCTTTCAAACGGCATGGCTCAAAAGCTATTATCCAAACGAGTTTATGGCGGCACTTCTCTCAAGCGAAAAAGACAATACGGACAAAGTTGTCAAGTATATCGATGAGGTAAGGAGAATGGGGATAGAACTCTCCCCTCCCGATGTCAATGACTCCTACTTGGAATTTTCCGCAATAACTAAAGATGATAAAGATATCATTCTTTTTGGGCTAGGCGCCATAAAAGGGGTGGGAGAATCTGCTGTTTTTTCCATTATAGAGACAAGAGAAAAGGGGGGTGCGTTTACATCTTTTGAAGATTTTGTAAACCGCATAGACCCTTCTAAAGTAAATAAAAGATTTATAGAATCAAGCATTAAATCAGGCGGTTTTGATAGATTTGGATTTTCCAGAAAAGCACTTTTGGACCAACTCGAACTTATTGTTGAAACCGCAAAAGATGCTTCAACTGCCAGAAAAAATGCAGTAGGAAGCCTTTTTGGTGATGATACGGAAATAACAACCGTTAAACTTTCGCTCAAAAATTCGGATGAATATACTTTAAAAGAGATTTTGGAATTTGAAAAAGACACTTTAGGTTTTTATGTTTCAGGACATCCGCTTGATGAATACAGACCGATTTTAGATGAACTGACATACACGCTCTCTTCAGAGATAGAAAATATAAAAGACGGCTCAAGTGCAATTTTTATAGGAAAAGTTGAAGAGATAGTGAAAAAAACCTCTAAAAAAGGAAATGCGTTTGGAATCGTAAGTTTGATGGACTTTCATGGAAATATAGAGATTATGCTTTTTTCAGATAAGCTCGAAGAGCTCAAAGAGATGGACTTAAACGAACCCATCGCTTTTAAAGTAAAAATCACCCATACAGAGATGTTTACCCGTATCGGCGTGACAAAAATCATGACGCTCAAAGAAGCGAAAAAAGAGAGTAAAAAAACAAAAACAGAGATTAGAGAGACACCGCAAGAGCCTCTAAACCTTAGTGTACGACTTGACACGGATATGAGAGTTTTGGAAGATTTGTATTTGCTGATAAGACAAAATCCCGGGAACAGAGCCCTAAAGATTACGGTGGTTTCCAAACTCCATAATGTTGTAATAGATTCAGCCATCCGAGTGGACGGTAAAATTATCGCGGCATTGGAAAATAATGAACATGTGGACATCGTTTCTGAGTTTTAATACTCTATAAAACTTAATGGAGTACAATGTTTTCTTTTTGAGAAAAGGGAAGAAGGGTTGCGTTGTGTTGTATAAAAAAATAAGTTTAAGCAGATGAATAAATCAATCTTAAGACAAGCTCTTTTATTTGAAAATGAGACTCCCGTGTATTCAAATGTAAAAGAGTTGTGTGAATTGGCAGTTGTTTATCAGGATGAGAACAATATTTATTTTTTACAAGCCAAAAGAAGAGAAAAAACTTTTATAAAAAATGAAAAAGAGTTTTTTAGATTTATATCGCAAACGCAAGATATTGATGTGAAAAATTTTGAAGATATAGTGAACATTTTAAATGCCGAAACACGAAGTGAAAATATTCGTTACAGCGGTGACTCTAAAACAAATATAGTGAAAGTTTTTGACAATGTGGTAGTTGTTAAAAGAAGAGGTGAAGTTGCTAAACTTTACCAAAGTGATGATTTGAGTGAACTTGAAAAGATAGAGAGTTTTTTGGCCATAGAAAATGGGGAGACTTTTTTAAATATTGAACAATTCGCAGATAACTTTGATGAAGAGTATTTTGTATATTTGGCGGGGTATGCAAATACGCTTACAAGAACTTTTTTAAAAACAAAATACGTACATTTTTTTCTTGATTTTGACATCGAGGGGATGAATATTTATGAGAGTTTTACATGTAAAGCTAAAAAATTGCATATTCCTAAAAACATACAGAGTTATTTTTCAGATAAAAAATATAATAATGTTGCATTGTACAAAAAACAAAGAGTAAGAATGAAAAGTGACTATTCACAAGATGTCATGCCGATAATAAAGCTTATAAAAGAATACAATACCGTAGTTGAACAAGAGATACTGTATGCTGAAGAACGCCCTGAATACCTCTTTAAGATGTATGAAGAGATGATTAAAAGTGAGAGTAAATAGATGGATGATAAGAAAAAAAGAGAGATAGAAGAAGCTTATCAGAAACGATGGGGAAATAATAATTTTGAAAAAAAGCAAACACTTGAAGATTTAACAAAGGTATATCAAAAATTACAAAGTGATATAAGTAGTGCAATTGGTATTGATAAACAAAGTGAAAACTTAAGAATCCAAGAGTTTATGACATCACAAAAACTTGCAGAATTACAGAATTCATTAAATGAAAAGAAAATTATTAAAGACAAAAATATTACAAAATGACATACTTTTCAATGAAAATAAATTCTTTTTGTATTATGGATAAAATGAACATTTGGAACTTTGAACAATGAACAAGCTAAACAAATCAGATATGGTAATTTACAACGACGGTGAGCTAGAGCTTAATGTTTCAGTTACACAAGATACTCTTTGGCTTACCCAAAAACAGATAGCGGAGCTTTTTGAAGTATCGGTTCCTAATATTAATATGCACATTAAGGCGATATATAAAGATGAAGAGCTTTTTGAAAATCGAACTATTCAGAAATACTTAATAGTTCAACAAGAGGGGAAAAGGCAAGTTAAAAGAGAAGTTGAACATTATAATCTCGATGTTGTTATATCTGTTGGTTACAGAGTTAACTCAAAAAAAGCGACAAAATTTAGACAGTGGGCAACATCAGTACTAGGAAGCTACATAACAGATGGTTATGTAATCAACTCCGAAAAAATCACACATGATAGATTTAAAGAACTTGAAAATGATGTAGAGGTTTTAAAATCAAAAATAGAAAACATCTCAAGTCTCATCAAAGAGAGTTCTCTTAAACCCTCACAAGGTATATTTTACGACGGACAGATTTATGATGCCTATGCTTTTGTAAATGATTTGTTAAAAAGTGCAAAAAGTGAAGTGGTTTGCATTTTCAAAGTTTGAGATAAACGCCTTAGAGATTTTAGGGAGAATGAAATAATGTCAAAATTAGTAGAAGTACATAATAAACAAACTAGGCAAAGTAAATCGACCAATGAATTTGGCAAGAGATAGTATATGAAACACATAAAATTGAATATTTAGGATAAAAATGAGTTCAAAATTTTTTACAAATAGAGATGAAAACACTTTAGAAAATAGACTAAAAGATATTTTAACGCACTATAATATTAAAAATTTAGAATTTCTTATAGGTTATTTTAGAATAAGCGGTTTTAAAAAAATTGCTTCTTTGCTTGATGGTGTTGATAAAATAAGAATACTTGTCGGTATAAATGTTGATAAGCTTACACAAGAAGCAAAAAATAGAGGCAAGGAGTTAAATCTTTTTGATTCAGAACAATTTATAAAAGAGTTTCAAGACAACCAAAATGAAAACCTAAAACAGGCATATTACTCAAAAGAGACCGATGAGGGAGTCTTGCAGTTTATAAACCTTATAGCTACAAATAAACTAGAAATAAGAATATCAAAATCAAAAAATACGCATTCAAAAATATATATTTTTAGAGAAAAAGAGTTTATAAAACATGATGGAAAACTTGAACAAAAAGGCTCTGTGATAACAGGAAGCTCAAATCTTACAGAAAATGGCTTATCAAAAAATTATGAATTTAATGTAGAGTTAAAAGATAGCGATGATGTAGCTTTTGCATTAAATGAGTTTGAGAGTTTATGGCTTGATTCTGTTGAAATAACGGTAGATGATATAGATAATGTCAAGCAGAAGAGTTATTTAAAAGAGGTTACTCCTTATGAATTATATATAAAGTTTTTAATAGAGCATTTCGATGAAAGGGTAAATTTCGACCCTTCAGTAGCAGATGATTTACCTAAAGGGTTTATGAAGTTGGCTTATCAGATAGATGCGGTGAATGAGGGGATTTCAAAAATAAAGAAACATAGTGGATTTTTTCTATCAGATGTAGTTGGCTTAGGAAAAACTATCACATGCGCCATGATTGTAAAAAAATTATGTACTGTAACTAAAGGGCAAATACTTATCATTGCACCGCCATCTATAGAAAAAGAGTGGATAGAGACATTTGAAAGATTTCAAATAGGTGACTACAGAAAATTTGAGTTTAAATCTTTTGGAGCATTAGAAAAGATAAAAGATACTCAAAAATATGAGATTGTAATAATAGACGAGTCACATAAGTTTAAAAACTTTTTAACATCAAGATATAAAGAGTTAGAGAGAATATGTAAAGAGCAAATAAAATATAAAAAAAAGATATTACTCCTCTCCGCTACGCCGTTAAACAACAAGCCTCAAGATATTGCAAATCAGCTGTATCTATTTCAAGATAAACGAAAATCAACTATAGATTCCTATCCGAATTTAGAGAATTTTTTTGCAGGAATCGACAAGAGATACAAAGATATTATTGGTAAAAAAGAGAATTCAAGTGACTTAAACGCAGATGAGCTTAAAGAGCTTGAATCACTATCTAGAAAAGTAAGAGATGATATTTTAAGAGAAGTGATGGTGAGAAGAACAAGAACCGATGTTCAAAGTGACACATATAAAAAAGATATAGAAGAGCAAGGTCTTAAGATACCAAAAATCACCCCCATAAAAGAACTTGAATATAAACTTGACGATAATTTAGTGAAAATATTTGATAAGACTATCAGCCTTTTAACTGATGATAAAACAGGGTTACAGTATCACAGATACAAAATACTGGTAAACTTAAACAATGAAGGTCAAAAAAAATACGGTAAAGTCCAAAAGGGCTTCATAGAACTAAGTTCTGAAGCCCTTGCAAAACTTATGCAAACAATGCTCATTAAAAGGCTTGAGAGCTCATTTACCGCTTTTAAATCAACTATAGGAAAACAGAAGAGAAATTTAAAACGATTAATTGACATGTTTGAGGATGATGTTATATATATTCCCTCAAAACATTTCAATCTCTATGAGTTGATTGAAAAAGATGAAGATAATTTTACAGATAAAATTGAAGAGTATTTAGAAAACGAAAAGATGAAATTGTTTCAAATGAGTGATTTTGAAGCTAAGTATTTAGAGCAGCTAAAAAGTGACTACATAATTTTAGAAGACTTGGTTCATTTGTGGGAAGATATTGATTATGACCCGAAATTAGAAAAATTTAAAACTATTTTAGATACTCATAGAGATGAAAAGATAGTTGTGTTTACCGAGTCAAAACAGACGGCACTCTACTTGGAAGAACAACTCAAAGAGTACAAAAAAGTTTTAACGGTTCATGGTGAAAATAGAGATAAACTCAAAGATATTATAAGGGAAAATTTTGATGCAAATTATACAAATCAAAAAGATGATTTTAATGTCATAATCTCTACAGATACTCTTAGTGAAGGTGTCAACATGCACCGAAGCAACATCATATACAATTATGATATTCCTTGGAATTCTACAAGACTTATGCAGAGAATTGGCAGAATAAATCGCATAGGAACAAAGCATGATGAAATTTACATTTACAACTTTAAACCAACCGCACAAAGTGAAGCACTTATAGAGTTGTCAAAAAAAGCATTTATAAAACTCCAAACATTCCACCATACAGTCGGAGAAGACAGCCAGATATACTCAACTAACGAACAAGTAGGCTCTGTATCTTTATACGATAATGATTTGGAAAAACCTGATGATGAGTTGAAGTTTTTAGAAGAGATACGGGCATACAAAGAGATGTATCCGATGAACTTTAAAACACTTAAGAATTTACCGCAAAAGGTAAGAGTGCAAAGAGATAAAGATGCAAGTGAAGAGACCTCTTTTGTGTTTATAAAAAATGACACAAGTAAAAATTATTATAAAGTAATAGGCGCAGAGTGTGAAGCCATAAACTTTGTTCAAATGGCAACAAACTTAAAAGCAGATAAAAATGAAAAAGCGATGCTGCCGATAGTGGAATATCATTATACACAGATACAAAGAGCTATGGAGTTTTATGAAAATGAGTTAAGTACTATTGTTTATCAAACTGCAAATATAAAAGTAGCACATAAAACCGATAGACAAGCGATAACGCTTCTAAAATCTTGGAATGAAAAACAGTTTATAAGCAAAGAGATGTTCTTTATATTTACAAAAACCATAGAAGAGGGTAGACTTCAAAACTTAAGTAAAGAGATTGTGAAAATAGCTAAAAATCATCCGGCATCAAGCCAAAGAGTAAAAGAACTTCAAAAGCTTCAAGTTGAGTTTAGTCTCGTTGAAAAGGATGAAAATCGTAAAAGTATTAAAAATGATATAGAGATTATATTGAGTGAAACATTTGTTTAGTAAAGGAAAATAGTGAATATCAAAAACTTTTTACAATCAAGTTATAATCAAGAGAATTATAAAGAATTTCTTTTTAGTGTATTTAATTTTACGGCAGATATTGCAGGTTATATTAGTGTAGATAATGAGAAGATAGAAAAATATAAATTTTTAGGGCATGTGGAATTAGACGGCAGTAAAGATGTAGGCTTTTTTGAATTTGTCTCAAAAGCTGATACGGAGATAGAAAACAATAGAGTTTCTTTAAATAATATATTAAAAAGTAAAGTCAATGATGAACTTCTTGATGGGGCTATCGCTGTATTTTACAACCCAAGCAAACCGGATGTATGGCGACTCTCATTTATACGATTTAGCTACGATGAAAATGACAAACAGCAAGTAACAAATCTTAAAAGATATACCTATGTATTGGGTAAAAATATAGCTACAAATACAGCATATTCTCAGCTAAAAGATTTAAAACATCCTAAATTAGAAGATGTTGAAGAAGCTTTTAGTGTTGAAAAAGTTTCAAAAGAATTTTTTAGTGAGTATAAAAAACTTTATTTTAATATTTGTGATTATTTAAAACCTCAATTAGCACTCTTTGACAATGAAAATAACTTAAAACTCTTTACTAAAAAACTTTTAGGTCGTATAGTGTTTTTGTACTTTTTAGAGAAAAAAGGTTGGCTTAGAAGTGATGAGAACTGGAAAAATGGAGATAAAAATTTTTTAACAAAATGTTTTGAAAAAGAGTATATAGAATATGCCGACTTTTACAGTGAAGTACTAGACCCTATCTTTTTTGAAGCATTAAATGAAAAAAGAGAAAATGATTATTTTGCTAAGCTCAATTGTAAAATGCCATTTTTAAATGGCGGACTTTTTAACAAAGATGAGTTCGATAAACGTGATATTATCATGGAAAATGATATTTTCAAAAAGGTATTTGCCAGCTTTGATAACTATAATTTTACAATCATAGAAGACAGTCCTGACGACAGTGAGATAGCCATAGACCCAGAGATGTTGGGTCGTGTTTTTGAAGACTTGCTAGAAGATAGAAAAGATAAAGGTGCTTTTTACACTCCACGGGAAATAGTTCACTACATGAGCAAAAAATCTATAGAAAACTACTTGCAAACGCAAACCACGCAACACGCTTATAATTTTAGTGTTGAAGAGTTTTTAGAAAAAACATTATTGACTAATGATGAAGTTTTAAAATTTTACGAAAGCCACCCTGTAAAATTCGTAAAGATAGATAATTATTTTCAAACATTACACCCCTATAAAAACTTAGTGATAGATTTTTACATAGTCGCAAAACTAAGAGGTTTATGGTTAGATAAAAATGGACAGAGAATTCAAAATGAAAAAGGGCATAAAGAAGTAAGTAGTGAAATATGGCATAAAATTATTAGAAGAGAGTATGGAGTAGTTGCTGTGAATTTTGGCTCAAACAAAGAGCTCAAACAAGAGAAAAGCACATATAAATACCCAACTCTTTTAAAGTACATTCTCATAGAAGAGAGTTATTTTGTACTTGCATTTATGCCGAATATATTTGGAGATTTAGAATTAGCTACTATATTTCCGATTCGCTTAAAAGAGATAAAAAGAAAAATTAGAAAAATCGGTCAAAATTTAGAAGAACTGAGTGAAGAAAATTTTGCGTTTAATAGTGAAGTTTTTAGTAAGATAAAAGAGCTGAAGGAGGACTGCCGTCCCCTCCATACAGAACCGCTATCCTTATTTCAGGTAGAAGAACTTCCGCGGCAGGCAGTTGTCCAAAAAGGACTTTCCACGTTTTACAACTCTTTTAAGGCAAATAGTATAACAAGCCAAGACTTAAAAGCACTTTTTGAGAGCACGAATTATTATAATAAATTTATAAACAAACTATTAAGTAACTCAAATACGCCCCAAGATGAACTTAAAAAGTTGATGATAATAGTGCTCAAAAAAATAAAAGTCTTAGACCCTGCCATCGGCTCCGGTGCTTTTCCTATGGGCGTTTTACATGAGATAACAAGTGCGAGAGTTCATTTAGGCGACAAAACGCCACTGGCTAAAATGAAAAGAGAGATAATTGAAAACAGCATTTACGGTATAGACATCGAGCAAAGTGCCGTTGAGATTGCAAAGCTTAGGTTTTGGCTGAGTATAGTCGTAGATGAAGAGACACCGACTCCGTTGCCAAACTTGTTTTATAAAATCATGGTGGGAAACAGTTTAGTTGAAACTATAAACGGATTTGACCCTTTGGCTAAAAACAGTGGTTCTCTTTTTGATGATAACGAGTTTATTATAGAGGAGATGCAAGAGAAGTTACATAAGTATTTTAACGCTAACGACAAAGATGAAAAAAACACTCTTCAAAAAAGCATAGAAGAGATTATAGATAGAGTTTTAGACAAGAAGTTACAAAAACATAATGACGAGATAAAAAGTCAGGTAAACAACTTTAGCGTTATGGATTTTGATAACAAGCAGCATAAGCTGATTATGAAGTTAAACGATGAAATAAACCTGATAGAAAAAGTGCTAAAAAGACCAACTACGGAACTTTTCTTTTATAAACTCTATTTTGCAGAAGTTATGCAAGGCGGCGGTTTTGATTTGGTAATCGGTAATCCGCCGTATTTAAGAGTGCAGGGGATTGATACCAAAACATCTGAGCTATATAAAAAACTTTTTAACAGTGCAACGGGTAGTTATGATTTGTATGTTTTGTTTGTTGAAAAAGCTTTGAGTCTGTTGTCTCCAAACGGAATACTCAACTATATCATGCCTCACAAATGGATAAATGCAAGTTTTGGCAAAGGGCTCAGAGAGATAAGTAAAGACAAAGTCTCAAAATTTATCTCTTTTGGAGCTTACCAAGTTTTTAATGCATCCACTTACACTTCTTTGGTATGGTTTCAAAACAGAAAAAGCACTAAGTATCTGGAATATACTGAGTTAGATAAAAATTTAACTACGAACCAGGAACTAGAGCAATATCTGTTTGGTTTAAATGAAAATGATTATACAAAGATTGAAAACAGTGAACTAACAACTCTAAACTGGACATTTACAAATAAAATAACTTATGATATTTTAGAAAAATTAAAATCACAACCATTTAGAGTAAAAGACATTTTTGAGAAGATATTTACGGGTCTTCAAACAAGTCAAGATAGTGTTTATTTTTTATTTGATTGTATAGAAAAAATTGATTTTATAGAAGGTTTTTCTAAAGAATTAAATAAAATAATTACTATTGAAAAAGAATTTGTAAAACCACTTCTAAAAGGTGATGATGTCCATAGGTATGAAAAAATTCAAACAGATAAAGTTGTGATATTTCCATATTATGTAGAAAATGAAAATGGCAAAGATAAAGCTACTTTATATACAGAAAGTGAAATAAAAGCTAAGTTTCCACATGGATATAACTATCTTAAAGAGTGCGAAGATATTTTAAGAGGCAGAGAAAAAGGAAGACTTAAGAATGATGATTTTTGGTATAAATATATTTATCCAAAGAATCTGACATTATTTGATAAAGAAAAATTAATCACACCTTATTTGTCTTTAGGTAGCCAAGTATCATATGATAAAAATGGCGAATATTATGGAAATACAAAATGTTTTGGTTTTATAAAAAAATCATATATTAATGAGAGCTATAAATATTATTTATCTCTTTTAAATTCTAAGTTGTTATGGTTCTATATTAAAAATACTGGAACAGTTTTTAGTGGTGGGTATTTTACTTACACTAAAGATAGTCTATCAGATTTCCCTATCCCAAAAATAGATAATTTACAAGACACAAAACCATACGAAGATTTGGTAGACGAAATTATGAAACTCAAAGAGCAAGGCGAAGAGACAAAACACTTAGAAAATACAATAGATAAAATGGTTTATGCACTGTATGGTCTAAGTAATGATGAGATTAAAGTGATAGAAAAGAACGCATGAAACACATTGAACTTCTAAAACTCGTCCATGAAAACAGAGAACTCATTGACAGAGCGTACAGACAAGAGTTTATACAAAATGTAGAACCTGAGCTTGTGGACTCCACTTTCTTTGTCAAAATAAACGACCGATATAAACTCAATAAAAACTACTTAAACTTTGTGGATTCTGTCTTGCAAAGAGTCGATTACAGTATCATTTTCGGCGATTATGAGCGTGAGTACAAAGAGTTGGTTAAAAACAAAAAAAGATACCAAGAGAGCGCAAACGAATTTTACAAATCTACCATCATCAGCCTTATAGAAAATCTTTATTTTAAATTTTACAACCGTGACAGAGAGATACAGATACTTTTGCTTCGTCTTGAAAATGACACCTCTTTGGACATAGATATTTTAATACTAAACGCAGGGGACATCTTGGAAAAAGTAGATGAACTCATTACTGCAAATGAAAAAATAGGTGCTTTCTTCAGAGAGGGTTTGAGAGGTTTAGATACAACAATAGACGAGCTATTGCAGAGTATCAGTGTGAATATTTTAAAGTATATTCAAAACATCGATACCTACATTAAGCAGATAAATCAGTTTATCGTGCAAACGAAAAAAAGACGCTTGCAAAACAAACAGATTTTACAACTCTCCAATAGAATAATGGATGAAGATGTCAGTGCGCTAGAAGAGCATCTGAGACTTCATTCCAAAAAACTTTACCACACCATAAATAAAAGTCAAAAAAATAAAATACACATTTTTGCCGATGATAAAGATGTAACAAAACTTGCAAAAGAGTTAAAAGCAATCTTTGCAGATTTGGATATTAAAAAACCTGCAAAAGAATCCTCCATAAAACCACAGGCAAAAGAGAAGCTCGATATCATAGATATGGAGAGGATTCTTCGAGATTTGGAAGATAAAAAAAGCGAGGATATCTTTGTGTTTGTAAAGTCGCATAGTGCTTTAGAGAAGTACAAAGAAAAAGAGCTGATAAACGAAGCCTTTAAGCTTTATTTACAGATAATCACAGATGAAAAAGTTCTGTTTGAGAAAAATTTTAATGCGTACGGAATAAAGGTTGCAAAATGGCGGTAGGAATTGATGAAGTTTTTAAAGTTCTAAGCAAAGGCGTGATGATTTCTATCAATTCGCAAAAGTATCTTGACATTGCAAATTTTTTGATGATTGATGAAAATTTTGATGAGTTATTTACTCTATTAAAAAAGCTGGGTTTTACTCTCAATGGTGAAAACGGTTACTTTTACATCTCAAAAAAAGAAAATATGAACGAAGCGGAGCTTAGTAGTTTTTTAAATAATCATAAAAATATTTTAATCTCTATTGCCATTTTAAAGCAGCTTTTTCCCTACTTGGACAGAGGCAGTATTTTAAAACAGACAGATTTTATACATCATTATAAACAAAAAGAAGATGCTCTTTTGGAGAAAAAGTTTGAGTATATTTTTAAGACAAAAGATTTAATGGATGTTGTTGAGAAATTTTTTGATTTGCTGGAGAAAAACTCTATTATAGAGAAAAAAGAGAATGATTCCAAAGACGAGTATCTGGTGCTGAGTGCCATAGAATACTATACAAAAATAGTTCAAAGCGTGGTGTAAGAATGATAAAAAATATAATACTCATAAACTCTGCAAATTTTAACTTTTTAGATGTAAATCTGGAAAAAGACCTCTTTTTTTTAGGTGATAACGGCAGTGGAAAAACGACTGTTATCAGGGCTATTCATTATCTTTTTAGCGGGGATGTGAGAAACCTCGGTATTCCAACGGATAAAGAGGGTTTTAAAGAGTATTATTTTAGATATTCCAACTCTTATATGATTTATGTTTTTGAAGATTTTTTTATTTTTATGTATAAAACCGGCGGTGAGATAGTTAAACTCTTCTCTAAGCAGAAGTTTGAGCTTGAGCGGGTGGTGGATGCGTCGAGTAATCTTTATGAGTTAGATGTGATTAAAAGATATGCAAAAGAGCCAAACCTCAAAAAGACGGTAAAGTCGCTGAGCGATTACAGAGAAATCATCTATGGAAACAACAAACAACTTTTGGATTTTAAGTTTACTTCCATCCGAAACAGTGAGACTTTTATAGGGCTTTTTAATGAAATATTTAACATTGACAAGTCTATAATCGATTCAAAAAGCATCAAACAAGCGATACAAACAACACTTGATTATGAAAAAAAAGTGATAGATTTTAATCATGAAGAGTATCTGCAAAAAATATATGAATTTCAATCCCAATACAAATTTTTTAAAGAGTTTGAAAAACAAAAAGAGAACATAGAAAATGCCTATAAACTCAAAGAGACTCTTTTGGTGTACGAAGATGAGATAGGCGAGCTCAAAGAGAAAATAGTGTACAGAGTACAAAAAGAGGCTCATACCTTAAGTCAAACTGAATCAAAATTTAAAGAGATAGAGTGGCAACTTAGCAAGTCCAAAGAGATGCACAAGATAAAAGTAAATTCAAAAGCAAAGTGCGAAGAGAAGTTTAGAGTTCGCTCCAACAAATTAGAGCTGGAAATACAAAAATCACGTGCTCTAAAAGAGAAGTATTCACAGGAAAATATTGTAATCCAGAGAGACAGAGCCGACAAATACGAAGAGATTTTGGAAAATCAAAGTGAATTAAACCAAAGCTACATCAAACTCAAGTCAGGTTTTGAGAATGAACTTGACAATATAAACAAAGAGATAAAAACTCTTGAGTATAAAAAAGAGACAGAGCTTCTAAGAGAGTTGGATGGTAAAAAGTTTAATCAAGACCAATTTTTAAAAAATAAACTTCAAGAAGCGATAGAAAAAGAAGAACTGGACTTTGAGACGAGAAAAAATATTTCAGAGCTGAATGTGAATGATATGAAAGTGGAGATAGCGCAGTTTGAATCAGACAAGAAGAATCAAGAGGCTCTTTTAAGCACTTTGACACACAATCAAAAAATAATTCTCAGTGAACTGGGTGATACTTATGAAAAAAAACAAGATTTAAAAAACAAAGAGATACGAGAAAAGCAGAGTTCCATAGATACCAAAGAAAGAACAATAAAGAATCTCTCTTATGATTTAGAGGAGTTAGAACGCTCCAAGCAAAGAGAACTTGGTACAAATGAAAGCAGTTACGATACAGAGCATCAGAGACTCTTCTCACAGATACAAAAATATCAAACTATGATAACTTCAAAGCCAAACTCCTTCAAAGAGTTTCTCTCTGAAGAGGTGGACGGCTGGGAGAGTATGCTTTATCCGATTCTTGATGAGTGTTTACTCGATAAAAGTATAGAGGAGTTAAAACCTAAACTCCTCAGAAGTGACTCTCTTTTTTCCATAGAACTCGACAAAGAGAACTTAAAGCACATTCTTACAAAAGATGAGGCAGATACAAAGATAAAAGCACTTGAATTAGAAAAAGAGAATTTGAACGAGAGCTATAAAGAGTCTTTGTTAAGAGTGGAACTTCAATATAAAAATGCTAAAGAGGATGTTGAAGAAAAAAGAGCCTTTGAGCGCAACGATACAAAGAGATTAGATGAAGAGATAGCGATGTTAAGAGAAGATATAAAATCTCTTAGTGAGGAACTTTTTCAAAAAAGGGATGAAGCTCGCAAAATATATAAGATAAAAGAAAATAAATGCAATCAAAATATAATGAACCTGCTTTTAGAAATAAAGAATAATAACGAAGCAATAAATGATATTTATAAAAGTATAAGAGCCGACAGGGTGCATGTTGTTAAGCTTGCAGAGGAGTTGCAGAATGATTATAAAAGTGAACGCATTGAGGTTTTTAAAGAACTCGACGGATGGCTGCGCTTGGAGCAAAAAACTCTCAGTGAGGCGATACAGCGCAAAGAACAAGAAAAGCATAAAATAACCAAAGATGAAAGAGTAAAACAGCTTGAAAATGCGATAGCCCTTAAAAAAGAGGAGTTGTCTCAGAGCATAAGAGCCAAAGAGTTTTTGAGTGAATATGAAAAATCCAAAGAGGAGATAAATTCACTCGCGCTTAAGTCGAGCAAACTGGAAAATATGAAACTCAAAAACACAGAGTTTAAAAAACGGCTTGAATTAAAAATCGAAAATTATGAGCATGTCATAGATGAACTCGTAGAGGCGAAAAAAGCTCTTATGAAAACAGACAAATTACTCAAAAAAGGCGCAGAGGATTTTGAGAGAATCCGTTTTGAGTCGGACAGCCTCACTCCAAAAAAGAGCGATGCATATTTATTTGAGTTGGTAGAGAAATATAATACTATCTTGCTTGAGTATAAAAATAAAAAAATAGACCTCAAATCGAAACTCGATAAGATAAACAGCCTTAAAAATACACAAAATGAGATAGAGATTCATTTTAATTTTGAGGAATACGACAGCCATCTCTTTATATCGCAAAGTCCTGACATTCTGGATAAAATAGAGGATATAGCAGATTTTAAAAATAAAAAACTGGAGATGGTTAAACAAAACGGACATAAGAAATTTACAAACTTTGTGAAGAATCTGCTTCCTCAAAAAATGTCAATTTTTAACGACAGTGAAAATAAGTTTTTTTCACAAGTGGCAAAAATAAATAAAAACCTCTCAGAGATAGATTTCGGCGTGATAAAAAATATCAAGATAGATACAAAAATCGGCGATAAAAAAAGTATAGCAAAACTCTTAAATGCGCTTAATGTAGATGTTTCCAACCTCAGCTCGCTCCTCAATGAGAGCTCACTTTTTTATGAAAAAGAAGAAGTGCTTGTAGAATTAAACAGACTTGAGATGAAATTTAAAGAGATAAAATCAGAGCTCAAAGGCAACTCCATATCCTTACAGGACACTATTGATTTGAGTCTTTCGTTTAACGAAAACGGCAAGCAGATTTCAGAGGTTTCACAGCTCAAAAACGAGAGTTCCACGGGTGGAAGTATGCTACTTAAAATCGCCATAGCGATTTCTATTTTGAAACTTTTTATTACAGAAGATACAACGCCGTTTTTTCTGATAGTCGATGAGGTTTCAAGACTTCACAGCGACAATCAGGAAAAATTACGCACCTTCGCAAATGCCAAAGGTTTTGGCATCGTTTTTGTAACTCCCGAACCCACCTACTCAAAACCGGAGTTTATAAAGTACTACAGATTTAGAAAAAATGCAGATGATGAGTTTGAAGCGATTGAATTAAATGTATGATAAAATATAAAACTATGAGGAGAAAAAATGAACAAACAAGATTTTAATGAAGGACTTTTAGGCTTTTTAGATGCTTCCCCGACCCCTTTTCATGCGACGCAAAATATGGCGATGATGTTTGCCAATGCCGGATTCATAAAACTGGATGAAGTGCATAAATGGGAGCTTGAGCATGGCAAAAAATACTTTGTCACCCGTAATGATTCCTCCATCATCGCTTTTACATTTCCACATGCCAACAACTACACGATGGTTGGAGCACACACAGATTCGCCGAACCTCAAACTCAAACCTAATCCGATTTTAAAAAATGACGGTGTTGTGAAGTTTGGTGTGGAACCTTATGGAGGTTTGCTTTTTAACCCTTGGTTTGACAGAGATTTGAGTCTGGCAGGACGGGTGAGTTATCTGGATTCTAAAAATCTTATTCAAGATGCTTTGATAGATGTGAAAAAAGCGATTGCAATTATTCCCTCTTTGGCGATTCATTTAGACAGAGAGGTAAATGAGAAAAAAAGTGTCAATGCCCAAACGGATATCTCTCCTGTCTTGGCATGTGGAGATTCGTTTAACTTTGATAAATTTTTAAAAGATGAACTCCTGGCATGTGGAGTTGAAGATGTTGTTGAACTTTATGCGAATGAGCTGAGTTTGTACGATACGCAAAAGGCCTCTTATGTCGGAGTAGAAAATGATTTTATAGCGAGTGCAAGACTTGATAATCTCTTAAGCTGTTATGTGGGAATGCTGAGCATTTGCACCATTGATGAAGAGAAACCTATGCTCTTTATCGCAAGCGACCATGAAGAGGTTGGAAGTGCTTCAACTTCGGGTGCGGGGGGTTCTTTTTTGGAGAGTACGCTTAGACGAATGTTTGGTGATTATGAAGCGTACACGCAGATGATTCGCTCCTCGCTTTTAATCTCTGCCGACAATGCCCATGCCGTACATCCAAATTATCCCTCCAAGCACGATAAAGAGCATGCGCCTCACATCAATAAAGGGGTAGTCATCAAGGTAAATGCCAATCAGCGTTACGCTTCAAACTCAAAAACTATCTCAAGATTTATGAATATTGCCTCTTCTTTGGATGAACCGATACAAAATTTTGTCACAAGAAGCGACATGGGTTGCGGCTCTACGATAGGTCCAATTACTGCGGCAAGACTCGGAATCGATACTTTGGATATCGGTCTTCCAACCTATGCAATGCACTCTATTCGGGAGCTTTGCGGGAGCGATGACGCATACTCTTTGTATAAAATTCTTTTAGGTTTTAGTGAATAATGTCCGGAATAACGGCAAAAGAGCTCAATCTTTTAATTGAGCAGACGTATAAGGTGGAAAATGAGTTTAATGAACTCAAAGCTTCTTACGCCCATCTGCAAAATACCGTTGAAAAAGTTGTTGAATTTTTGCCAAACGCTATTTGGATTTTAGATGAAGAGGGGAAAATATTTTTACAAAACTCTCAAGCCAAATCATTAGGAAAACTTTTAGAGCTTTTAGAGAGTAAAAACGACGATTACGAGGTGAGCTTTAAAAAACGTTCTTATCTCATTAAAAGCTCTACATATCAAGATAAATATATGTTAAGCGCGACAGATATAACAGAACAAAAAAGAAAAGAAAACCTTGCAACAATGGGGCAGATGGCCGCGCATTTGTCGCATGAGATACGTAACCCTATCGGCTCCATCTCTTTGCTCAGTTCCACCCTTAAAAAAAGAGTCATACCCGAAAATATTCCCATAGTCGAAGAGATACAAAAGTCTGTTTACAGAATTGACAGAATTATTAAAGCCACTTTAATGTTCAGCAAGGGTATTGAGGCGAACATAACACCTTTTATGTGGAGCGATTTAAAAGAGTCTATTGACATGGCGATAGGGTATTATGCGTATTCCAAGGAGATAACATTTATTTTTCCTACGCAAAAATTTATACTCAATGCCGATAAAGACCTTCTTGAGATGCTCTTTTCAAACTTTATAATCAACGCAATCGATGCCATCGAACTTGATGAAAATGAAGAAGGACTTGTTGAGATTGTGTATACGTCAGAAGAAAGCTGCCATAAATTTTCTATTTATGACAGCGGCATAGCCATAGAAAATAAAAAAGAGCTTTTTGAAGCCTTTAAAAGCACAAAAGTCAAAGGCAACGGTTTAGGTTTGGTTCTCTCTCGCCAGATTGCCGAGGCGCACGGCGGAGGTGTTGAGCTTATGCACGGTGCGAGAAAAGGGTTTGAAATAAAACTCGCTAAATAAAGGATGATTTTAAAATGCAAAAAGAGTTAGTGGAAGTTGCTTTGAGTACATTAAAGTTTTATAAGTATGAAGAAGACGGCCTCGTGTTTTATGAATTTGATGCCACAAAATGCTCTCCGCCGGAGCCGATGGTGAATGCTATCAATGGATTAAGAATGCTTAAAAATGAAAATGACAGGCTTGTCGGGATTTTTTTTCATGAACCGCTCCCTTTGTACGAAAAAATCGGTTCGATGTTTTCACACGAAGCCCAAGAGCTTCAAAGCGGTGATGTTCGAGTTGTTTTTAAAAAAAGCAATTTTTAGAAAGAGACAAGATGAGCCTTTATTCTTTACATTGGTCGGGAAAAGATGAAGCTCAAAAAGAAGTTTTTAAAGCAGTAGAAGCAAAAGAAAATATAAAATTTTTACAAGAGAATCTGCTTATAAACGGTGAGAATTTAGAAGTTTTAAAATTAATGCGCCGTGAGTACAAAGATAAAATTGATGTAATCTACATCGACCCTCCCTACAACACCAAGAATCACAAGTTTGTATATGAAGACAATTTTACGAAAAATCAAACAGATAAACATAGCGGCTGGCTGAATTTTATGTATCCGCGATTGGTTCTGGCATGTGGAATGTTAAGTGAAGGGGGAATGATATTTATAAGTATTGATGATAATGAAGCGGCACAACTCAAAATAGTTTGTGATGAAGTCTTTGGTGAAGTAAATTTTATCTCTCAGCTTATTTGGCAAAAGAAAAATAAACCATCCTTTTTGCATGCAAAAGTGGCAAGAATGAATGAGTATGTTTTGTGTTATGCAAAAAATATAAAAAAAGCCCCTATGCTCAGCTTGAAATATACGAAAAAACAAAAAGCATATCCGCTTAATTTTAAAAACAACCCTATAAAAGAGTTGCGCTTTAAAGAAAAAAGCGTCCTCTTCAAGCTGGATGCGGGTCTCATCAAAGCGTGCGATATGTCAAGTACAAGTATTGATTGTTTTCTTTTGGATGATGTTGTTATTCAAAACGGAGTCAATATCAACCCCTTTCGGCTCAAGTCAAGCTGGAGATATACGCAGGAGTATCTTGACGTGCTGATAGAAGAGGGTGCGGTGTTGAGCGTCTCTACTATACCTTTTAGAGTGAATTACATGAAAAGCAATTCAAATAAAAAAATGATGCACAATCTTTTGACAAAAGAGAGTTACGGCATTCAAACCTATGAAGACGGTTCCGCGCAGATTATCGGTTTGTTCGGTTATGAAGCATTTAGCAAAGCCAAACCCGTGGGATTTATAAAAACCTTACTTAAGTCCGTATTGCATGAAAAAAAAGAAGCGATAATTTTAGATTTTTTTGCCGGAAGCGGAACAACCGCACATGCCGTAATGGAATTAAATAAAGAAGATAAAGGAAAGAGAAAATATATTTTAGTCCAATCAAATGAAAAAATTAAAAAAAGTTCAAAAAACTTTCAAAACAGATACGCAAATGTGTATGAAATAACAAAAGACAGAATCGATTTTGCTATTATAAAAAATGATTTTAAAAATGGCGGATATACCGAAATTGTAGTGTAAAACGCAGATTATTTTTATAAAAATATGTTAGAATCAATCAAAATATTTTCAAGGTGTTTTTATGTTTGATTTATCTATAGGCAAGAAAATTCACATTCCTGTGATTGCTTCCATTTTATTAGGTTTTGTTATTATTATCGTCAATTACTATTATTCGATTGCATCTATCAGAGAAGATGTTTACGGCTCTGAAGATGTATCGCTTCGTTCATTCTATAAAGAGGCGATAGCGGACAAAGAGAGTATCGGCATAACAAATGCCATCAATTTGTCAAAAAATTATTATGTTGTTAAATCCTTAAAAGATGATGACAGAAAGCTGGCCATTTCAGGGCTTAATTCTGTGTCTCAAGAGTTTAAAGAATACACCAATTACAATAATATTAAAATTCATATTCATGATGCAGATATGCATAGTTTTTTACGTACATGGAAACCGGAAAAATATGGTGATGATTTAAGTTCATTCAGACAAACCATTGTCAATGTCAGAAAAAATAAAAAACCCATAGTAGCCATTGAGCTCGGTGTTGCAGGTTTGGTATTGCGCGGTTTGGCACCTATTATAGATGAAGGCGTGTATTTGGGTTCTGTTGAATTTATACAGGGTTTAAATTCAATCGTCAAAGATGCTAAAAAAAGTTATGGATACGAGATGGCTATTGTGATGGATAATGATTATTTAGCTACGGCAAAATCCTTGTCGGATGCACCGAAAATCGGCAAGTTTACCTTGGCCGTTAAAGAGGATGTTGTCAATAAAGAGTTTTTGAGTGACATGAAAAATATAGATATTAGTGATGTTGCAAAGTATCATATTACTGAGAAATATTTTGTTGTATCTGAGCCTATCAAAGATTTCTCAAAGCAGACAATAGGACATTCACTTGTGGGTATTCCACTTTTTGTGGTTGAGAAAGTTATCGCAAAATCTCAAGACTCACTCATCCGACAAGTGTTGATTATGGTATTTATAGATATTTTTATCTTGCTGTTTTTAGCTTTTGTCATCAAAAAAGGGGTTGTTGACCCCATAGTCAATCTTGACAAAGTCGCGCAGGAATTAGCCCACGGCGATGCAGATTTATCTAAACGTCTGCCGGTTGAATCCTCCGACGAGCTCGGCCGTGCGAGCGCTAGTTTCAATACCTTTTTAGATAAAGTGGAGCAAATTGCAAGTGAAGCCCGCTCTCAAGCTTTAATGGCTCAAGAGTCATCCAAAGAGGTGCAGTTAAGTTTACAAAAAAATAAAACAACCCTTTTCCTTTCGGATTTGATGATTCATGGAGCAATAGACAATGCTACAAATCTTCATGTGAGTATGCGAAAAAATATAGAAAATATTAACGAAGTAAATGAGCTCAATGAAGCTACCGGAAAAATTATAACCAAGGTCACCCAATCGACGGACGAGATAATCGGTACTATTGCAGAAATCTCCGAAATGATAAGTGATTCGAGACTCTCCTCTGATCAGCTGAGTGCAAATGTGAACGAAATTTTCAGCGTTATTTCTCTTATAAAAGATATCTCGGACCAAACAAACCTGCTTGCCCTCAATGCTGCCATTGAAGCCGCACGTGCAGGAGAACATGGGCGTGGCTTTGCCGTTGTTGCCGACGAAGTAAGAAAACTTGCAGAGAGAACGCAAAAAGCGACAAGCGAGGTTGAAGCAAACATAAGCGTCTTGAAGCAAAACTCTACAAACATGGCTGAAAACAGTGAAAAAATTGAATCGCACACCATCTCATCCCAAGAAAAACTGGATGCATTTAAAAATGTACTTTTTGAGATGGTAAGCAATGTTGAGCAAATCAAAAAAGATAACGCTGTCATCGGTCATGAACTTTTTGCAAATATCGCTAAACTTGACCATATGATGTTTAAAAACAATGCATATTCTTGCGTTTTTAAAGGCAAATCTGAAAAAACTTCGGGTGACCACACTACGTGTAATCTTGGAAAATGGTATGCAAGTGAAGGGAAAACGCAATTTTCACACACCAACGCATTTAGGGAAATTGTAAAACCGCATAGTTCGGTTCACTCCAATATTTCCAAAGCAGTTTCTCTTATTGGGGGCGAGAGCAATGAAAATTCTGAAAATATAGTGAGATTGTTCAAAGAAGCTGAAACAGCTTCAACAGAACTGTTTAATCATTTAGACAATATGGTTCACTCCTAAGGAAAAAATAGCAAAATCAAGGAAGAGGTTTGCTAAGAAATTTTATAAAGATGAACTGCATAGAGCGGTTTTTTTTGATTAAATAGATACTATTACAAAGTTTTATATTAGGTTTTTTGATGAATAAAGATAGTTTATACCGTAGTGAGTTGGTGAAAATTGCTTATGATTATTTAGCACTGTCCTCTTCGGTGGTTGTTGTAAATGCAACAGTTTTAAGTTTGGTTTTGTATGACGAAGTCAATACGACTCAACTGCTTGTATGGTATCTTTTGATGATAAGTGTTTCCCTTTTGCGTTTTATATCTTCAAAAGTTTACACAGCCAATGAAAATTTTTTGAGCCCTAAAAGGTGGGAACAATTATTTTTATTGGGTGTCATCATATCCGGAACACTTTGGGGTACGGCTTCATTTATGCTTTTTGTTGAGGGTAACATCGCTTATCAATCTATGCTCATTATAGTCATCGCAGGTTTAAGCGCAGGAGGAATCAGCAGTTTATCGTCCATACTCAGGGCGATACAGCTGTTTTTATTTACAACGCTTTTACCTCTTATTTTTACGCTGCTCATGCAAGATACGCAATTGCATAATTACATTGCATTTTTAAGCAGCTTATTTTTGATTACACTTTTGTTTATTGCGAAGCGATTCAATGAAAATTATCTTAATATTATTACCTCGAGACAAATGTATGAAAATGAGAAAGAAAAACTTTTATTAACGCAAGAGCGTTTTGAAACGATATTTCATGGCGCACCCTCCGGAATTTTCTTTTATGATAGCAATCTTATTATCCGTGAGGTGAATCAGGAGTTTATGAATATTCTTGAGGTTCCCAAAGACTATATAGTGGGATTGGATTTAAAGAATATTCCCGATCAAAGGGTACTTCCCTCTCTTAGAGCACCGTTTGACGATATTCAAGGTTTTTATGAAGGGCAGTACCGCACACAATATATATCCAAAGACCTTTGGATTATGATGAATACTTCGCCTCTGAAAGATTCAAAACAACAGATTATAGGGGCTATCGGAATTCTCTCGGATATAACACAGAGAATGCAAATTCAGTTAGATATCGAACATCAGGCAAAGTATGATTTGCTTACCGATATACCCAACCGAAGCACGCTGATGCAACGGATACAACAAGAGATTATCCGTTATAAGCGTCATAAGATTATTTTTGGAGTTCTTTTTTTGGATTTGGATCATTTTAAAAATATAAATGATTCTTTAGGGCATGATATAGGGGACAAATTACTCGTTGAAACGGCACTCAGATTTAAAGGTGTCATTAGAGATGAAGATACCGTAGCACGCATTGGCGGTGATGAATTTGTTATTTTACTTCCTGATTTGTCACAAGCACAGCAGCACGCAGCAAGCAAAGCGGAGGCGACGGCACAAAAAATACATGCTGTTCTTGAAGCATCCTTTGATATCAAAGGGCATCATTTACGTGTTTCCACGAGCATAGGCATAGCACTTATAAATAATAATGAAAGTTCGGATGATTTGATAAAACATGCTGATATAGCAATGTATCAGGCAAAAAAAGATGGCAGGGGCGTGAGTCGATTTTATCAAGAAGATATGGATAAATGGATTCGAAGACGTCTTACAATTGAAAACGGATTGCGATTGGCAATACAAAAATCAGAACTAGAGATACATTACCAGCCGATAGTGGAATTCTCAACGAATAATTTAGTCGGTGCAGAAGCACTTCTACGTTGGAATACGCCAGACTTTGAGAGTGTTTTTCCTGATGAATTTATCCCCGTTGCCGAAGAGAGCGGGCTTATACTGAGTATTGGAGAATGGGTTTTAAACAATGCCGTTGAACAATTCGCAGCTTGGAAAAAACAATTTCCCCAAAAAAACACATTGAAAAAAATAGCTGTTAACGTAAGTGTGCATCAATTTAATAATTCAAACTTTTTAATGCAGGTAAATCAAGCTATCCAAAAAAATGAAATTGAACCTCATAGTCTGGAGTTGGAATTGACAGAGTCCATTATAGTGAGTGATGTAAATATCGTACGAGCGAAAATGCAAGAACTGCGGGATTTGGGTGTGGGTATTTCCATTGATGATTTTGGAACAGGCTACTCATCGCTATCGTATTTAAAAAAACTTCCCTTTACGACGCTTAAAATTGATAAATCATTTGTCCAAGACATACAATATGATGCAGATGATAAAGAGTTGATTAGTACAATTTTAACGATTGCGGATAATTTTGATTTGGAAGTGCTTGCCGAAGGCATTGAAAATTATGAGCAGTATACTTTTTTAAATGATAAAGGATGTCAATATTTTCAAGGTTATTATTATGCAAAACCTATGAGTGCAGAGAATTTTACAAAACTCTTGGAATCTTGCAGTTGCACTTAATACTTTATTAGCTTATTTTGACTAAAATGTCTTTTTTGAATAAAGGCTATATTTATGAAACGATTTTTATCTATTGTGAGTTCTATGAAAACGATGGCAGTTTTGATGCTTGTTTTTGCTTTTGCCGTCGGCTACGCTACATTTATAGAAAATGACTATGGAACGATGACTGCAAAAGCAGATATATACAATGCAAGATGGTTTGAAGTGCTTCTCGGGCTTTTAGCGCTTAATCTCACTTTAAATATTTATTCTTACAAGATGTTTACTCTCAAAAAAGCTCCTATTTTTATTTTTCACATTGCATTTATCGTTATTCTTCTAGGTGCCGCAATTACGCGTTATGTCGGTTTTGAAGGTTCTATGCATATTCGTGAGGGAGCCAGTTCTTCCGTAATGACGAGTTCTGATACATTTTTTACGGTGGATGCTACGGTCGGTGATAAAAAAGTCTCTGATTCACAAGTGGTGTATTTATCCAAAAGAATGAAAAATGACCTCTCTTCCTCTTTGAATATTGAGGGAAAAAATGTACGTGTTGAAATGATAGAATATATCCCCGATGCCATTGAGCAAAACGTTCCGGATGAAAATGGCGAGGCGGTTGCAAATTTTATGGTGACAGGCAGCGGACAGGGCAATCCCGTCTCCTTAAAAAGAGGGGAGTTTTATGAGAGTGACGACCTTGTGTTGGACTTTGAATCTAAGCAGAGTTTTACAAAACCGGTTGTCTCTTTATTTGTAGAAAATGATGTTTTTTTTATGAAACATGAGATGCCGCTTTCCTTTTTAAAAATGGATGATGGTTCAAAAGGGGAGCTTGCTTCAAATGAAAAAGAGCCTTTTGTAACGAGAACTCTTTTTACATCCGGAATGAGCAACTTTGTTCTTCGTGAATTTTTTCCACATGCCAGCACGCAAATAGTTTCAAATCCAAATGCAATGCCAAGAAGCGGCGGTTATGATGCCTTTCGCTTTAAAATAAGCGTTGAAGAGATAGCACAAGAAGTTTTGATTTTTGGAAAAAGCGGCGTTATGGCTAAAGAATACCACAATGAGATAAACGGGGTGGATGTTCATCTGTCTTATGGTTCAAAAGAGATGAATTTGCCATTTGAAATTATGTTAAAAGATTTTCAGTTAGACCGTTATCCGGGTTCAATGTCACCGGCATCCTATGCGAGTGAGGTTGTACTTATAGATAAAGATGAAAATCTTGAAATGCCTTATAGAATCTACATGAACAATATTTTAGAACACCGCGGGTATAGATTTTTTCAGGCATCTTATGACAAAGATGAGTCCGGAACAGTCCTTTCCGTCAATAATGACCCAGGAACCCTGCCGTCTTATATAGGCTACTTCCTTTTAGCTTTAGGTATGTTTTGGTCACTGTTTTCTAAAAATAATAGATTTGCAAGTCTTGCAAAAAAGGCAAAAAAAGCAAGTGAAGAAAAAATGTTGCCTGCGCTTATCGGATTGGGATTACTTTTTAGTTTAACTCCCTCGTATGCAGATGAGTTAAACCCGATGCTCAAAGCGGTAGTCTCTTTTGACAAGGCACATGCAAAAAAGTTTGGTGAGCTTATTGTTCAAGACAGCGGCGGAAGAATGAAACCTTTAGACACGCTCTCCACAGAGATTTTGGCTAAAGTGCATGGCGGCTCATTGCTTGAGATAGGCAGTTATAAGCTGAATGCGAATCAGGTCATTCTTGGAATGATGACACGTCCCGATATGTACAAAGATATTAAAATTATCCGTACAAAAGAGGAAGATATAAATAAAATCATTGGTGCCAAAGCCGATGCAAGTTATGCTTCATTTGCTCAATTTTTTGCAGACCCTGATAATATGAGAGGCTATAAACTCTCGGAGAAAGTGGAAGAGGCGGTAAGAAAAGAGCCTAAACATAGAAATAAACTTGACAAAGCAGTGCTAAAAATTGATGAAAGGGTAAACATTGCTTACATGGTTTATACGGGAGCTCTTGTAAAGATTTGGCCAAAACCTAGTGATAAAAATAACAAATGGTTTGCAACTATCGAAGCGCTTCAAAATTTTACACCCGAAAACGGTGAAAAATTAAGACTCTTGGCTGTTGATTATTTTACCTCTATCGACACATCTTTAAACAGCAGTGATTGGAGCAATTCTGACAAAAGTTTAGAAAAAATTGTACAATACCAAGAATTTTACGGTGCGGAAGTTTATCCTAGTCAAGGAAGAATTTTGGCGGAGGTTTTTTACAATAAAGCTAAAATTTTTGAAAGACTTTATCCACTTTATTTGGTAGTAGGGTTTGTACTTTTAATCCTGAGTTTCATAAAAATTTTAAAGCCTAATTTCAAAATAGATATCTATACAAAATCCACTTTGGCACTTTTAATATTATTTTTTACCGCACATACACTCGGACTTGCAAACAGATGGTACATCTCAGGGCATGCTCCATGGTCGGATGGATATGAATCTATGATATACATCGGCTGGGCAACGGTTTTAGCAGGCTTCATCTTCTCAAAACGCTCATCAATGACAATGGCTTCTACCGGAATTTTGACGGGACTTATTTTATTTGTGGCGCACCTCAATTGGATGGACCCGCAGGTCACAAATTTGGTTCCTGTTTTGAACTCCTACTGGTTGAGCATACATGTTTCTATGATTACCGCAAGTTACGGTTTTCTTGGACTTGGAGCACTGCTTGGCTTTATAACAATTTTACTTTTTATACTTAAAACACCAAAGAATGAAAGGCATATTAGCCTCTCAATCAAAGAGTTAAACTCCATTAATGAAATGAGTTTAATGGTTGGTTTGGTTTTACTTACGATTGGAAACTTTTTGGGAGGCGTTTGGGCAAACGAATCTTGGGGAAGATACTGGGGCTGGGATCCAAAAGAGACTTGGGCTCTTGTAACCATTTTGGTGTATGCAGTTGTGCTTCACTTAAGATTTGTTAAGCCGATTTACAGCGACTTTAACTTTAGTGTAATTTCACTTTTATCCTTTACATCGGTTATCATGACATATTTCGGGGTAAATTATTACCTTGCAGGACTTCACTCTTATGCAAAAGGGGACCCTGTTCCTATCCCTGATTTTGTGCCGATAACATATTTGATAATATTTCTGGTTATTGCGCTTGCGTATAGAAACAGAAAACTGGCATAACGAAGGCGGCATGTGGAATTTAATGGATTTAGTAAAAAAACATTACCGTTTCTAAGTGCCATTAGAGCAAATAACAACAAAGAGTGGTTTGAAGCTCACAAATCAGAGTATCGAGAACTTATCTTGGAGCCTTCCCTGGCTTTTGTCATAGAGATGGGTGAGCATCTTCAAGCGCTTGAGCCTGCTATCAATGCGGTTCCTAAAATCAACGGTTCGCTTTTTAGAATCTACAGAGACATTCGCCGCATGGGAGTGAATAAAGAGCCTATAAAAAGCCGCATAGGAATCATCTTTTGGCAAGGCGGCCTTAAGAGGCTTCAAAGCTCGTGTTTTTATCTCCATTTCTCACCCGAAGAACTTTTTGTTGCGGTTGGCATACGATGGTTTGAAAAGCCGCTTCTTGAAGCGTACAGAGAGTATATACTCGATGAAGAGAAGAGGGTAGAACTCGATGCAATTCTAAAAGATATGTTGTCATACGGGTATCAAATACTTCCGCATGAATATAAAAGATATCCAAAAGGTTTTCATTCCCACATGCCAAGCGCAGATATGAGTCTTTACAAAGGGATGGCCGCCTACAAGGTTTTAGACCCTCAATGCATTGAAGAGGGTGAAAAATTGATAGCTATGCTGTATGAGATATATGAAAATATGCTTCCTCTTCAGCAAAAAATGTATGAAATAAGCTTAAAAGTGAAAGAGGATTAGGTTTTGAAAAAAGAGGCAATCATTTTACTCAACATGGGCGGACCAAACAACCTTGAAGAGGTTGAGATGTTTTTGACAAATATGTTTAATGATAAAAACATATTAACGATGAAAAGCAATCTGTTACGCAAGTTTATCGGCGGGATGATTACTTTTACAAGAACCGAAAAATCTCAGGAGATTTACAGACAGCTAGGGGGAAAATCACCTATAGTGGAGCATACAAAAAGCTTGGTAAAAAAACTCCAAACAAGAGTAGGAAAGGGTATTATCGTTGATTTTGTAATGCGTTATACACCCCCTTTTGCCAATGAAGTTATAGAGAGATTAAATAAAGAAGAGATAAGTAAAATTTACCTGATTCCTATGTATCCGCAGTTTTCAACAACAACGACAAAATCGTCATTGGAAGATTTTGAAGAGTATTATCATTCAAGCAGCGGAGATGCTATTTTAGTGGAGATTAAACATTATTTTGAAAATGAAACCTATAACAAAGCAATCATACAGAGAATACAAGAGAAAATGCAAAGTGATGATTACAGAGATTTTGACATCATCTTTTCTGCGCACGGACTTCCTCAAAAGATAGTAGACGCGGGAGATGTTTATGAGAAACATGTTACTCGGCATGTGGAAATACTAAAGAAAATGTTAGCAGAAGAAAAAATGGAATTTCATGAGACGCACTTGGCGTATCAGTCAAAAGTGGGACCTATGAAATGGCTTGAGCCATCTTTGGAGACGAAACTAAAAAATGTAAGAAACAGAGGTGTGATTATCTACCCGATTGCTTTTACCATAGATAATTCTGAAACAGATTTTGAGCTTGAGATTGAGTACAGGGAAATTGCACACGAACTTGGCTTTAAAGACTACAGAGTTTGCAGATGCGTAAACGACAGTGAGCTTTTTGTAGATGCCTTAGTTGAAATATATACAAAGATGAAGTAGGAAAAAGATATGAAAGTAGTTATATTTGACATGGATGGAACGCTCTTAGATTCAAAAAAAGATATAACGATTTCCATAAACTATGTAAGAAAATCTAACTACAATCTTGCTCCTCTTTCAGAAGATTTTATAGTTGAAGCAATAAACAAAGAGGTAAGAAACTTACCGGAACTTTTTTATAATACACAAATTTATATGCCAAGTGACAGAGACCTTTTTGAAGAGCATTATGAAAAGCAGTGTATTGTAAATCCTTATCTCTACGATGGAATCCAAGAGACACTTCAAGAACTTGTGGCATGTGGAATTAAAATCTCCGTTGCCACAAACGCACCGACTAAATTTGCACAAAGAATGTTAAGCTATTTGGAAGTCAGTCACCTTTTTGACATGATAATCGGAGCCGATAAAGTCAAAGCATCAAAACCCGACCCACAAATGCTTGAAGAGATTTTAAAGCATTATAATTTTGATAAAAGTTCGCACAAGGCGTGGATGGTCGGAGATAATTCCAAAGATATTTTAAGTGCGAAAAATGCAGGAATAAACTCCATCTTTGCTACTTGGGGTTTTACTCCACATGCCATACACGATATCGTCATTTCCGAGCCCAAAGATATTTTAGATATAGTTTTGTAAAATCTATGCTAAAATAGTTCAATTTTAACACATAGGACACGCTATGTATGACAACGATTTATTGGTAGCTTTTTTGTTTATGGCTTTGTTGTTTGTCCGTCAGATATATATTTTAAAACAGCCAAATAAAATAGACTATGCTCCGCTTATGGTAGGTATAGGCGCGATTGGTTCCGTCGTACATTTTATTGTACATCCTGAAGTCGAGAATATTTTACTGCTTCTTAGAGAGTCTTTTTTTCCGCTCCTCGTAGGACTCCTCCTTTATATAGTGATGAATATACTGCACCAAACGCAGCAGTCCGAAAATGCAAGAACAGAAGATGAATTTACAAGAACATTGGTATCTCAGGTAACACAGCTTAAAGAGTTTATTGCTGAGTTGGAAAGCAGAATAAGTGCAAATCAGCAAGAAGACAGAAAAGCGCAAGAAGAGATAAGAGAAAAATTTAAACACGACATCAAAGCTCTTGATGCCATACAGCTCAATCAAGGAAAGTTTTTAGAAAAATTTGATGACCTTGAGGGTTGGCATGTGGAAGTTTCAAAATCATTTGATTATTTTTCAACTGTTCAAATGCCTTCTCTTGATGATGTTGTCCATAAGCACATTGATATTCTTAGAATAGCCGAGCAAGACCACTACAATCATTTAAAAATCGCTTTAGAAAAAGCGCTTGAAAATAAGTACGATATTTCTGAAGATATCGATGCGTTAAAAGAAAAATTAGGAAGTATGCAAAATATTGCAGAATCCATTTCAAAATCTATAACAAGACACACGCTTCAGCAGCTCTCGGGTGTTACGCAAGCATTTGAAAAACAGGTAAGCACTTTGAAATCTCATGCAGAAGGCATTGGCACTTCTCTCTCTGAGAGCGATAGCAGGCTGAATGCCATTCGAGTCCAGAGTGAAATTATAATGAAACAGATGGTTTTGTCATCCAAAAAGATGAATGAACTTGAAGAGCAAAACAATGGATTGCATAATTTTTATAAAACGATTAAAGAACTCACCCATGAGATGCAAAGCATTAAAGAGGATTATGTAAAGTCGCAATCTCAGCTTAAAGCAATCTCAAAAGAGTTGAAAATCTCAGAAGATGAACGTATTTTGGCAATGAAAGAGGAGATAGAGTCTTTAAGTATGATTTTAATCCAAAAGGTGGACAGCTCTTTGGAAAAACTGCATGAACATTACCATATCACTTCAGAAGATATCTCCCAAAGTGTTCAAATATTGGCAAAAAAAGTACAAAGCAAAAAAGGTTATACAAGCTAAATAGCAAAAGCAATAAGCGGTGGATAAATCAAAAATCCTACATAAGGTAAAAAGCCGTTTATTGGTGCCAAAAGAACTAAGGTAAGTTCTTGGGAAAGCTCTCTTTTGACAAATACCTGCTCAAGAAGAAGTATTTTGGTTGCAATATCCACAGTTTTAATAAAAAGTAAAATCATCGCACTTACGCTGTAATCTGTCAGCATCACAAAACCGATGCTAAAATAAAATGTGGGCTGCATAATGAGAAATAAAAAAATGCTTTTTCTGTAATATATATTCATCCGAAGGAGCATGCCCATGAGACTTGGTGCTTTTTGCCAACTCACTTCATACGCTTCGAGCAAAAGAAACAATACGATATAGTTGAGTATCACTTCATGCATCATTTAGTTGTTCCTTTGTGTGGCTAAATCTTTGGAGGGTATTGAAAAATAATACCCTTGATACTGATCGATAGAAATAGCACTTAATGTTTCAAAAATTTCTTTTGAACTTACAAATTCAGCAATAACTTTTATCCCAAGCTCTTTGGAAAACTCAGAGATTGCCCTCACCAGCGTAAAAGATTTTTCATCTTCTAAAATATTTTTTATAAGGGAGCCGTCAATTTTGATATAGTCGGGATTCAGCTTTAAAATATGCTCAAAGTTTGAAAATCCCGAACCAAAATCATCTATGGCTATGCGCACTCCAAGCTTTCTAAACCCTTCAAGCACACCGATAACTACCTCATAGTCTTTTATTACTTCACTCTCCAAGATTTCCATTATAAGTCTTTTTCCAACCTTGTATCTAAGTATTTCATCATGTAAAAATTGAACCCGTGCTGAATCTGAAAAATCTTCCAATGATAAATTAATAGAAAAATCAATCGAATAATCTTTCATTTTTTCAAAGCATTTTTTTACAATAATTCTTGTCAGTTTATCGTATTGCTGTGTTTTTACAGCCGCTTCAAGAAATAAAACAGGTGAAATATACTTTTCGTTTGAATTCTCATATTGCACAAGTCGCATAAGTGTTTCATATTTCACTATTTTTGCATTTTTATCAACGATAGCCTGAAATACAGGGATAATATTGTCATTTTGTATAGCTGTTTTTATCTCTGCTTTCCAATACATATCTTCTAAAAACTGTTTAGCACTGTCAATCTCTTCTGTGTATAATATGAGTCTTTTATTCTGTTTTTTTGCATATTTGAGTGCCATGTCGGCTTTAATAAACGGATTTTCTTTCTCAATGCAAACCCCGATAGTAACATCAATATCTACCGCTTCATCAATTTCTGTAAGATAAATTTTAACGGATTCCAAATATGTGAGAAGTCTTTGTTTTTCTTCCTCAAAGCTTGTTTGTAAAACATTATTTTCTGCACTGTAAAGGACAAATCCATCTCCGTAAACACGGAACATCGAATATTTTTTTCCATTATTAAATGCATTTAAAAAAACAGCAAATTTTTTTAAAATTGTATTTCCGGCATGCAACCCATAAATATCATTAAATTTTTGAAATCCGTCAATATCTATTAAAAATAATATATTACACCGGGTACTGCTTATCTCACGCACCATTGCCTCATGATTGCCTAAGTCCGTTAAATGATCATGATAGAGCCTGTACTCAAGTTCTGATGTTCGCTCTTTTACCTTTTTTTCAAGAGTGCGGTTGGCAGATTCCAATTCTGCTTGATAATTTTTGATTTCATTTTGTAAGTAGATTTTTTCAATAGCCTTTTTCATCACATCTACGAACTGATGTATTTCAAGCGGTTTGAGCAAGTAACCGTCGATGCCGATTTTTATGCTTGAGATAAAGAACTCAGATTCATTGTGTGCAGACAAGACGAGAATTATAATGGAATTGCTGATTCTTTTCATCTTCTCTGCCATTTTAAGTCCATTGAGTTTTGGCATGTGGATGTCTGTTAAAACTACGTCAAAGGTGTCTTTTTTAAAACATTCCAAGCCTTCCTCACCGTCTTTTGCAACAGTGATATGATTGAAAAAACGCTTAAGCATTTCCAATGTAAACATTCTTGCATCGGCATTATCTTCAACATATAATACTTTGAGTTCTTTGGAATACACCAAACACTGCTGTATTGAACTGTTCATATTATTTATCCTTCATTTTGAGCGGAAGCTTAATTGTAAAAACTGCCCCATCTTTTGTATTTGCTATTTCTAATTTTCCCACGCAATGCTCATGAATAATCGTTTTTGACATATACAGTCCCAAACCTGTTCCGTCTTTATTTTTTTTCGTACTAAAATAGGGGTCAAAAATTTTATCAATATGTTCGGCATTCACGCCACCTGCATTATCTTCTATGTTGAGACAAGCATAAGTGTTTTCGGTATATCCGGTAATCGTAATTTTCATCGTTGAAGGATTTTTTTCCAGCAACGCATCTTCTGCATTTTTTAAAATATTTAAAACTACTTGTTTGAGTTCGTTGGCATAGGTAAAAAATTTCAAATCATTGACAAATTGAACTTCAACAGCAATTGATTTTGTTTTAAGACTAGAACCTATAACATGAAGGCTCCCCTCGACTATCTCTTTTAAAGTCACTTCTTGAGGCTCTTTGTTGTCTTTGAAAAAACATCTAAAATCATCAATAGTCGAAGATAAATGCTGAGAGAGTTCATTGATGGATTCCAATTTCTCCCGGAAAAATTCGCTGTTGTATTCATCCATTATCACGTCTAGCGTGAGAGTACTCGAGATTGCGGCGATGGATGCGAGCGGCTGTCTCCACTGGTGCGCTATCATGCTAATCATTTCACCCATGAGTGCTAGTCTAGATTGTTGCAGCATGTGTGAAGTTTGGTCTAAATTTTTTTGAATTTCTCGCGCAACCCGACTTTCAAGCGATTTGTTAAGCGCTTCGAGTTCAAATTCCAGTTTTTTCGTAGCCGTAATGTCATTTAAAACAATATGAGTCACTTCCCGCCCGTTAATAATTAAAGGAGTGCGTAATACATCCACCCATATAGGTATGCCATCTGCTCGAAAATATTGCCATTCAAATTTTGTAATATTTTGAAAAACAAATTTTTCTCTTTTTACGACAGACTCTTCCCCGTCAGGTTGAAGTTTTGGCGAAAAATCATAGGGAGACTTGCCGATAATGTCATTTTTTGACTTGAGTTTATTGAGTGCAACGGCAGCATCATTGCAATCTGTAAAAATACCATTCTCAAGTAACAATATTGCATTGGAAGATTTATAAAAAAGTGTTTCATAAGTTTCTTTTTTTTCTGCAATTAAATCTAGATTTTCTTTATGGGAGAGTGTGAGATAGATGCGGCTGTAAAATTCTTCATGGCTAAAAGGTTTATGCAAATAATCATTTGCTCCATTTTTTAGACAGTTGACAACTGTAGCCTTGGTATTTTGCGAAGAGATGACCACTATGGGCAGTTCATTCATTTTAAATTTTTTTCGAACACTTTTGATAAGTTCTAAAGCGTTCATATTTTGCAATTCATAATCCGCGATGATAAGTTTTATGTTTTGATTTGACTGTATGAGCTCTAATGTTTCGGCGGCATCGGCTGCTTCAACTACATTAAACTTATGATGCTCAAGAAGGTTGGTTATAAGGGTTCTATGGTGGAGTGAATCATCAACAATGAGTATAGTTTCTTTTGCATTGAGAGCAAATTTTTTTTCATTCATCCTATCTCTTTTTCATATTCAAGGGGTAGTTTAATCGTAAAACATGCACCTTGCTTTGTGTTGTGCAGTATTAATTTCCCTTGACAATGTTCCTCAATGATTGTTTTTGACATATAAAGCCCTAGCCCTGTTCCGTCTTTATTTTTTTTCGTACTAAAATAGGGGTCAAAAATTTTGTCAATATATGCAAGGTTTACGCCCCCCGCATTATCTTCAATGCTTATGCAAGCATTGAAGCCTTCTGTATACCCACTTACCCATATTGTTGCTTCTTCTGTGTTCGCTTCCATGAGGGCATCTTCGGCATTTTTACATATATTTAATATTACTTGTTTAATTTCATTGAGATAACTATGAATGATAATATCATCTTCGATTTTCATGATAACATGGATATTTTTACTTTTAAGTGCGGAGCCCATAACTTGCATACATCCATCGACTATTTTTTGAATTGAAGAAGATTCCTTTTTTTTATCTTCTTTGAAAAAACTTCTAAAATCATCTATAGTTTGCGAGAGATACTGTGAAAGTTCACTTATTGATTTTAATCGCTCTTTAAAAAACTTTTCATTAAAGTTTTTCATCATAAGGTCCAGTGTAAGTGTTGCAGAAATAGCAGATATGGAAGCCAGAGGCTGTCGCCACTGATGTGCTATCATGCTAATCATCTCTCCCATTTGCGCAAGGCGGGACTGTTGGAGCATGTAGGTTGTTTTTTCGTTATTCTTTTTTATCTCTTCTTCTACACGATTTTCAAGGGTTTGAGACAGTTCTTTGTAGGCTACGGCCGCTGTTACATTTTCACTGATAGCATTGTAGCCCACAATTTCACCCTTGCTGTCCACATCGGGCGAAACAATGACATTTATCCAAAAATACCCGCCGTCTTTTGTTTTGTTTTTTATGTTTCCGCTCCAAGTTTTTCCGCTTTTAATTGTTTGCCATAAATTTCTGAACGTTTCTTTTGGCATATCGGGGTGTCTTGTAATGTTTTGTGTGTGACCTATAAGCTCCTCTCTTGAGTAACCGGAAATATTTTCATAAGCTTTACTTACATAAATGATTTTCCCATTGATATCTGTTTTTGAAGCAATAATGTACTTATCAAAAGAGTTGAGAAGCCTTCTTAATTCATCTGTTTTTTCTACCAGAGGTCGGTTGCTTTTTATAATATCTTTATATGGAAGCAGCAGATACGTCATGAGTGTGTGAAAAGAATTAAACAAGAGACCAATTTCATCTTCCCTCTTGGCAAGATTAGGAATCACTTCATTGTCATACATACTAAGTTCACCGCTGTTTATCTGTTTTGTGGTTTCAATGAGGTTTTGCAGTGGTGTAACGATGCCCCGTATAGTCATCACAGCAATTATTAAACTTAAGATAACAAAAGAAAAAATTATGACTGTTAAAAATAAAATGGCATTTTCTTCTTGTTTTTTGGCTTTATTAAAAAGCTCATTGGCTTTATTGTCTGCAATTTCGTTTAAGAAGCTGATTTTCTCCTGCATATCCTGAACGCACTGGCTTCCATTGATACGCATGAAATTTTCAGCCTTTGACATATCGTTAGTTTTAATAATCTCGATAAGTTCCATCCGTTGTTTATAGGAGCTGAAATATATATCAAAGGCCTTTTTGACATCATCTCGTGAACCTATATGTCTCTCAAAAATGATTTCAAAATTTTTACTGATACTGATATCGTGTTCTTTAATTTTTTTGGATACATCATCAAGATTATCTTTTGTATAATCTTCCATCATGGAATGCATAAGCAAATGAATGCTCAAAATATCTATATGTATACTTTTGATTGCATTGCTGACACTATAAGGGTAATAGTGCATTTTTTCTGTGAGTTTCGTTTCTTTTTTAAATTCAATGATGGAAAAAACTCCCACACCGACTGTTATAAGAGTGATAAGAGCAAATGCAAATCCAAGTTTTACGGCAACCGAAAGTGAATGTATTGTCAAGCATTGTCTCCATTATTAAACAGTAAATTAATAAATATCAATTTTTTTAAATTCTCGGATAAGCGCCATTTGTCGAAAAGATAGATAGGCTCTCACTGTATCTGTATGATTTTTATCAAGTTCAAACAACATTACAACATTATAACTTTCGGGATATTGTTCTATCCTGTAAAGAACAGCCGATGTAATAAACTTAAGATGTTTATCACCATAATCTATATTGACAGAAATTTTAACTTTATCTTCTATCGCAATTCCCGCAGGAAGCGCACTCATTTTTATTTTTACAGATACTTCTGAAATATCCACTATTTTTATGTAACTGCTAAATTCCATATTTTTATAAAAAAGTATGAAGCTATGCGTATCCTCAGGTTCTAAGCGAGTATATTTTCTGTCTGTTGCACTTCGTGAGGTATAACTCATATCATGAATAACGATAGTCTGATTGTCAGGATTTGTTGCTTTGATAGATTTACATATTATATTGCGCGGAAATATTTCAGAGCTTATGGTCATGAAGTTTGCTAACGCTACAATTTTTAATTGAGCATTGACTGTTTTGAGGATGATTTCATCATCGCTTATTCCGGCTATTGTTGCAGGATTTACAATGGTAAGCCCTTTATAAAAATTGTGGATTTTTACATTTGCAGAGTTGCTTTGAACAATTTTCATAAAAGTTATAATGGATTTTTTATCTTGGAGTGCTGCATCATTTAAATTGGATTCACTATCGAAAAAAGGCATGAGATTGAGTTCGGTGATGTCATCAAAAGAAAAAATCGTATGATTGTTTTTTTCCGGTACTATTCTTGATTTTAAAATAAGATGGCGATTTTCGTCTTTATAATTTTTTATTTTTGTATGAAAAAGAGTTTCAGGATTTTCTTCAATGATATTGAGCCAGGAAGCTGAAGGAGTGGAAAATAAAAATTCTTTATGTTCAAGCAGCAATGTGTCAATATCGGTGTATTTTTGATAAAAACTTTCTAAGCTCTCCACACCGAAAAATTCAAAAAAACGATGGTTTGCAAAAATAAATTTGCCTTCATAAACCATTGCTACTATATTGTTTTGATAATTAAGAATACTTTTCATTTGATTGAGGAAAAGGCGACGGTTTTCCTCTTCATGAATCGATAAGACCGAATCATAGATAGCTTGAATCAATTCTGGAATTTTTGCAGGCTTGCTCAAGTAGCGAAAGACACCTAGTTTGATTGCTATATGTAAATGTTGTTTTTCATCATGTGCCGATAAAACGATAATTTTGGAATCCGAGCCTATCTTTTTGATTTTTTTTATCATATCAAAACCATTCATTTTCGGCATATCAATGTCTGTAATCAAAATATCCGGTTTATGTTTAATATATTGATTCAGTCCGTCTTCACCGTCTTTAGCGACTATAACATTGCTTATTACCCGACCCAGTAATTTATGCATATTTTCACGAAGACCCAAGTTGTCTTCAACGTACAACATACTCATATCAGCCGATAGTTTTTTGATGATTTCTATTTGATTTTTCATAGTTATAAGGATAACTTATAGCATCTTTTTTTATGCTTAACATATTTTTACATTCAGTATTCTTTAGCGTAGTTTACGTTGAAAACATCTTATTTTTTCTTGCGTACTTACAGCTTTGCGGATTCCAAATCTGCATTGTACCTATTAAATGTTATAATTCGAAAGTATTAGACATTGCCGTATTTGGTTTGTATATCAAGTGTATGCGCTTTGTTCTATTTGCCTCAGATAAATTTAACAAGTTCTCCCTAGAACTCGGTATTCAATCAACAATACTCGTCTCCAAAAAAGGAATTAATATGCAACAACTCACACCATCAGGCCAAAATATAGTTAATGATCTCTCAAGTAGATATAATTTAAGTGCGGATGCCGTAATACATATGATTGTCGCTGTTAGCAATGGCGGAGGCACTATGGCTCAGTTTAATTGCCCGGAACTTGGCGGCTCTGGTCAGTGGATGCAAGGAGGCATGACTATGGTTGGGGATATGTTTAACTATGGTCTTAAAAATACAGTAAATAACCTTTGTTCCGAGATTTCTAATTTATTGGCAAGTACCCAAATTTTTCCTCTTGCAAAACCGGGGACAAAAGGGAGTAACCAATGGTGGCCAACTGACCTTGGCAGTCCATTTAGCAGTGGCTCTCAAAACAACATTCGTTATGCAATCTTCCCTCATAGGCTTGCTGTTGAAATGAACGGACAAATAACTGTTTATGATACACTCGATAATAATATTGGCGGGGTAAGTCAACAGCAAGGGGGAGACACTTCTCTGACATTTTCCAGCCAGTATGGAACTATTTCAGTTTCTACTCTTCCTATTGTTTCTGGAACAGGAAATATCCCCCCTGCACCGCAAACAAATTTTGCACAACCTGCACAAAATAATTTTTCAAATCCAATCCCTTCTCCCGTAGTGCCGGAAATGAACATAATAAAAAACGAATCAGCCGATGCAATCATACAGCTGATAGACAAGCTGTCTAAGTTACGCGATGCCGGAGCGCTTACGAATGATGATTATAATTCAAAAAAAATAGAATTGCTTAATAGACTTTAAAAATATAGAACAAGTCGAGAAATAAAAAAGCGTCATTTAAAAGATTGTGGGTTCAAAACAAAATCAAAGAGAGAGAGTTCTGTATAATTTTGAAATACAACTAATATAGGTGCCAATTTCTTGTGTGGCACGTGTATATATTTTAGATTAATTTAAGATTATTTTACTACCTCAAATTTAATATTTTTAAGATCAAACATTTTTTATTGGTACTATCTTCATAAATCGAAATAATATCGATTTGCTATGCAATATCAACATCTTTTTACTGAACAAAAGATACTTTTGCAGTTTGGCAAGTTATGCAGTTTTGCAATTGGAATACCGCAATCTTTAACTAATATGTAGCCTATTGCATAATGATGTTGTATTTTGATGTAAAGCATTACATAGTTTGTAAATAAAACATCATTAGTTAGTATTGTCAAATCCAAAATTATTGGATTATCTATATAATATTATTGATTTTATGGTAGAGTAATCTCTATGAAAACAATAGAATTAAGAAACGCTTTGCCATTGTCCATATTTTCTCATGAAATGCTTTATGCACTACTTGAAAAATCAGTAAGTAATGTTAATGATAAAATCTCAAATCTTGTAAAAAGCGGTGAATTACTGCTTTATATATCGAAAAACAAAAGCTCTCTAAAGGGGTATTAAACAAACTTCTTTTATAGCTCTTGTATCTCCCTGTAACCATATCCAAGACCCTACAACTTCTATAACAATATTCTCATAATGAAGAATCTGAGAGATAACTTTTTCCAACTCTAAATCAAACTCACTGTCTTTTGACAATATGAGCGGCATTGCCTCGTCCGCAGGTGATCTTGCCGGCACAATGGCCGGAGCTAAAACAGCTTCGGATATCCAAACTGTAAGCAAGTTTGATTCGGCTGATGATTTCATTGAGAGCGAAGTAAAAAAAGACAGGGATGTTACAAGCGGTCAGGCTCTTGTTAATGTAGACTCAAGTGAAAATACGAAACGGGGTAGAAGTGAGAGTGTCGGTTTAACAGGTTATGTGTCTCAGATGTTTGGTGAAAATGCCGGATCCGCTATTTTGGCAACAGTAACCGGTGTCGGTACGGCCGAGGGAATGGTTAGGAAGTTTGGTCCCGAATGGAATAATGGGATTGTTAAGCCAACTTTTAATAAATTGGCTGATGCGTTAGGGTTTGAAAAATCAACGCCACAATCTTCTTCCAACAATTCTTTCGAGCAATCCCCAAAGAAATCCGGCAACAGCAATAATAGCAAGTCCAACTACAGCCCCGAGAATAAGAGTAAGAATAGTGTTCATCATAAGAAAAACCCCTCTTTTTTAAAGATAAATGATTATAACAAAAACGGCAAAAACGTACAAGCCGAAACTGCTGATTCTGCTAAAAAAGGGACAGGTTTCTTTGAGGGGATCTCAAAAAGGGTATCGAATGCTTTTAGTGTATTAGGCGACAACAAACTGACAACGACCGGACTCTCATTAGCGGCGGCTTCTCTATTTGTGCCGACTGACTCGGATGCTTCTACTGTTAAAGCACCGAAGCCTGATGAGATAAAAGCTGCATCCGGTGATATCAAAGTCTCATCAGGT